>NZ_BSOW01000010.1 GCF_030160715.1 Bradyrhizobium iriomotense | reverse complement strand
CGCCGCAATCGGCCACGCACTCGATGCCTTCACATCCGAGGAATGCGCCAACTACCTCAAAAATTCAGGTTATCGAACTTAATGCCATCACGCTTTAGTAGCTACGGCTGATTATTCGGCGGCCTTTCGATGAACCTGCGACTGCCGTTGAGAAGCTCGAGGTTGTTGGCGATCACCGGGTTGCCTGGATCGAGGGAATAGGCCTTCTCAAACTTCCGCCGCGCCGCGCTCAAATTGCCGCGCAGCATGTACGAGTATCCCTGGTCATTCAGGATTTGAACCGTTTCGCCCGTAAGCTTGATCGCATGGGCATAGGCCTGATCAGCCAGGTCAAAACGACGCAGGCGATCATAGCTTGCCGCGAGCCCGATCCAGGCCGTCACGTCCTTCGGCGATTTCTCGACGGCGTCCCTGAAATAGCGCTGGGAAAGCCCGTAACTGCCGCGGTTGAAATGCTCGAGCCCCACCCGGACGGGTTCGTCAGACGGATAGTATTTGACGTCGGTCGGCTCCTGCACGGGGTCGCCGCCTGGCGGATCCACGGGGGCGACGATGGCGGCCTCCCTCGTCGTGTAGTCACACGCCGCAAGGCCCGTCCCCAACAAGCAACAGGTCAGCATTAAGAAGATGCGCCGCATAATCGTTGTCCCCGCCCGGCTCAGCGGACGCATTGAAATATCATCGTTGAATTATCCAAAGCCAAGGCCCCCTGGCTCCTTCATCTGCCCGGCGCTACGCCGGCTCCCCCGACCGGCACCGATACGCCGGCGTTCGATCCAGGCGGCAATCCTTCTATGTTGATATTCTGGTTGGTGGGAGGCCGCTGGCCCATCGCTTCCGTCGCCGGTCCGATATCGGGAAGCTGATCCACCGGACGTGTTGTATTGCCATAGCGTGTGACGGCGGCACCGACGCGCCGAGCGTCGTATGCGATCCTGCGATCACCGACGTTTCGCGGCCATGGATGGATCGTATGAGTGACGGCGTTGACCTCTTTGGCGTTGCCGGCGCTCATCGTGATGGTGTCGGAACGCTGGACGTAGCGGTCCATCTCGTCATGACCGGCGAGCCCGTAGCATCCGCCGAGCAGGAAGGGCGCGAACAGAACCAGATACCTGATGGTCATCTCTCGCTCCTCTAGTTCAGGGTCTTTACGACCGGCTGGTTGGCAGCGGCAGCCGGTGCCGCAACTGGCGCCCTGACCTCGGGAGCGATGATGTGGCCGTACGGCCCCTTCACGTCGCCACCGGAATTGACGTAGTCATCGTAACGCTTGCGGACTTCCATCTGACCATTGAGGAAGAAATCGACGTCGTTGGCCGGAAGGCGGGAGTCGAGCGGAGAGGCCAGTTGCTGACCGGGCGCCGCCGGCGCAACCAGGCGCGGCGTCACGATAATGACCAGATCCGTTTCCTGCTGCTGGTACGACTTGCTGCTGAACAAGGTTCCGATCACTGGCACCGAGCCGATCCAGGGCAATTGCGAAACGTCCTGCCGGTTACGAGTCTGCAGCAGGCCGGCGATGGCAAAGCTCTGACCGTCGCGCAACTCGACCGTGGTGCGCGCGTCGCGGCGGGTCAGCGCCGGAACGATCGTCCCCGCAATCTGCACCGCATTGGAGAAATCAAGCTCGCTGACCGACGGCTCGACCCGAAGGTTGATCACACCGCGCGAGAGAACGGTGGGCACGAACGCAAGTTCGACGCCGAACTTCTTGAATTCGATGGTTACGGTCGGCAGAGCACCCGCGACCGCCGTCGAGGCGACCGGTACGGGGAACTCGCCGCCCGCCAGGAAGCGAGCGGCATCGCCGGAAAGCGTGGTCAAGTTTGGCTCCGCTAAGCGGCGAGCCAATCCTTTGGTTTCCAAAGCAGAGATCAGCAGGTCGATCGAGCCGCCGTTGGACGTCCGAACGATGCTGGTCAACAAGCTCCCGAATGGTGTAGGTGCCAGACCACCTGCGGTGCCGACGAGCGTCCCGACGGTTCCGAGTAGCGGAAGGCTACCCGTCGGAGGGGAACCGACAGCGCCCCCGCCAGTACCGAGGGGACCGTTGGCGGTGTTAATACCACCAATCGGTGTTCGGCCGGCTGCGGTATTCAAATTGCCAAGTCCCGAATTCCCTACATTCGTCCCATTGGCATTCGCCGCATAAAGGTTGACGCCCAGGTTGCGACCGGCGTCCCGATTCACTTCGAGAAAGCGCACCTCGAGCATCACCTGCTGTGGCGCCGCGACGCTCATCGCGTTGACCACGGTACCGCCCTTCGCAACGCTGCCGGTGGCAATCGCCATGGCCCGCTCAGCCGCAACCGCATCGGTGGCGGTTCCGCTGAGCACCACCTGCCCTTCGGAGGCCGAGACGCGAATGCCTTGCATCCCGGTGCCGGCCCGGATGTTCTGCTGCAGATTACCGGTATCGATCACGACCTCGACGTCGAGGATCCCGATCTGCTTCATCGACGAGTCGAACAGGATAACGTTGGTGGTGCCGGTCTGCTTGCCCTGGACGTAGATCATGCGATCGCTCAGCGACTTCACGTCGACGATGTCAGGCGAGCCCGCGACGATCGTCGCAAACGGCGTGTCGACCTTGAAGGTGCGCGACTTGTTGACGACCACCTTGACCCGCTGGACGTCGTTCATTTCGCTGACGAAGACGCCGCCGGAGCCTCGCTCCGCGGCCTCCACGCGGCCAGCGGGCCCGAACACGGCGAGCGCCGCGCCAAGAGCCATCACGCCGAAGGCGCGAAGCCTCCCTACCGAATTACCCGCAACGCGACCGCCACCCATTCGAGTCCCCCCGCTGCGATCCGCGGCTGCCCCCGCAAATCTACGCACTCGATGTCCCCTTAGAGTTCCCCTCCGCGCACCACGTCGGAGAGATTACAATCTGTCAGATTACAAATCGTTACTTCGTATTTCCGAGATCATTTCCCTCATGCCGCCTCCTTGCAACAAGAGACGCTTATCGCACTGCGGCAAGTGCAGAGAAAACTTTCCGATGTTGCCAGCGAGCACCACTTTTTCTGCTGCTCGAACTATCCCGCAGCGGAACCGCGGACGAGTTCCCGCTGCTGCCGCTTCGCCTGGCAAGTTCCCTATCGATTTTCTGAAGATCCGTTCGGACAAGTGGGACCCGCTTCCCGAAATCCGCACGCATCGCAGAGTGGTTGCCCGCTACCACTAAAAAGGAATCGTGGTGGACGCGCTCGGCGCGTTCAATGATGCGCCCCAGATAGGCATCACCATGGCGAAGCCGGCCTGCGAGGCCGTCACCGTCAGTTTACCCGATCCCGAAGTGATGCTGACTGTCGGTGCGGAACTACCATTCCTGTACAGGAAGGGGGCAGCAGCCTGCTTCTGCGTGGCAGACAGGTAGTTACCGGTGCAGCTCGAGGGCGATATGCCAGGTGTCAAACCGGTTATGGCAGGCGTGTAGCACTGGATCATCATCGCCCGCGCGCCGGCGCTCGAGAGCGTGCGTAACGACTGCATGGTGATCGCATAGCGCGCCAAATCGAAAATCGCGAAGATCAACGTGAAAAGCGGCACGAAGATAAAGATCAATTCGAACGACGCCATGCCGCGATTGTTGAGTTTTCTCATCACTGCACCAAGGCGACGACTTGGGTGTAGGCGATCGTGGACGGAAGACATGAATCGGTGCTCAGGTAAGCACTACCGGTCATGTTAAGCGTCTTGGCAATCACTTGCGAACAGGTCGAATTGGTGGGTTGGGTCGTCCCGCCGTACGACACATCTGCTTTGGGGAAGTACATCGCGCCCGCGAGCTTGATCACGCCATTGCCGCCAATGTTGACGTTCGCGGTCGTTTGATCGTCAATCAGAACCCCATCCAGAGCAGGGTATGTCGTGTTGTTGGCGTAGGCGGTGAGATTGACATTGCCGCCATTGATCGTGAGGCTCGAAGTACCGAGCAACACGATGTTGACAGCCGCGCCCGTGACGGTCGCGCCAGTGATGTTTATCGATGCATTGTAGAAGAAATACGTCCCTGACCCGGTAAACGTCACATAGTCCTGGTTGCCCCAGTTGAAATTCCCGCTATACGCGCCGCTGCCGGTGTTGGGCGGGAGGTTATAGCACTTGCTGCCGTTGGGGTATGGTTGGTTCGTGAGGGGGTTGGTGGCGGGGCATGTCACCTTTGTAGAATTGCTGTTGGTATTGCCGGTCCTCGTGTTGAACGACGCAGTCTGCAGCCCCTGTAGAGGGTCCGTCGCAAGAGGCATGAAGTAGTTGTGCGTTACGCTGACAGCGCCACAGGTGCCTGTTGGACTACAGCCAGTTGCACCATAGACGCCCCACCCCGGACCGGTGAAAGATGGCGTGCTGGCAAGCTGGACACTCGCGTCCGACATCAGGGGGCAACCCGTGCCGTTGTTGGTGACATTGCCAGCAATTTTCAGCGCCCCACCACCGTTCGGATCAGGACCAAGCGCCAGGCCGCACACTTTGCTCGGGTTCTGAACCATAGCAATGGCCTGGGCGGGGATGTTGACGGGGTTGGTTGCCCCCAACACCGCCGCCAAATAGGCCGGCTGTTGCTGGCTGACCCTGACGCGAACGGCGTTACCGATGCCCACAGCCGGCGTCGTGAACGTGCCCGAGCTGTAATTACCGATATCGACTTGCACGGCCCGCGAAATTCGGCTCGGAAGGCTGGTCGCGCAGCCCGGATAGGAATCGCCGGAGTTGCAGAACGTGTTCTGCGCCGCGAATTGCCTGCTCCGATAATCCACTGATGATGTTTCGCAGGTCGCACCGGCAATCGTGCAGGAAAGCCGCAAGGCGCCCGCGTAGGCCGCCGCGTCGGCGGCGTTCTGCCCTTGCTGCCTGGTGACGTACCACGACCCGGCCTCGGCCCCGAGCGCAACCGCTCCGATGAGCGGCACGAGGGCGAGGACCGTTGCGAATGCGGCTGAGCCTCGTTGCGAACGGAGAAGATTACGCATGGGAACACCTACTGGAAGCGTTCTGAGTGAGACAGCGTGTACGTACAAGAACTGGGACACAGCACCGGTCTCCACACGATCGGAGCCAGAGTGACAGTCGTCGAAAACGTGAAGTATTTGGGGATCTGGGTAAGGTTGCCTGAGGAGCACACACTGCTTCCACACCAAACCTGGATGTTGCTGATCGTATAGCCATTGACCGTTGTCTGTAGGCCTGTCCCCCAGTTCACCGAGCCGTCGGCACCGAGCGGAGTCTTGTACTGGATGTATTGCCCGAAGGATCGCAGGGCCGACCACGCGGAGATAAACCGGAAGCCCGCGGCAGCCACATCGGCGAGCGGCATCAGCAGAAACGCCACTATCAACGCGTAGACGAACATTGTCTCAAACGCGACGGCGCCGCGTTGATCGGCGACGAGAGATTTTTTATGGCTCGCGCGCCCGCCGCGACGAGCACCTAGCACGTTCGGATGCCGGCTCCGAGTCCGAGCAATTTGAATGATGTCAGTTCGCCCACGCATAGCCGCTCACCAAACATACGGGACCAATCTCCAGCGCGATGCTTCGTAGCTGGAATACTCCGGGCAAGTGCGCCGAAGCAGATCCTCTTCGTAGAGAATCCGGCAGACTTGGACGCCGATGTGCAGGACCAGCACGAGCACCGTGACCGGCGTCAGGTATTGCAGCACGACACCCACGATCACGATTTCCTCCGCGAAGTAGAGCGGGTGCTTGATCCAGCGGTAGGGACCGGTCTGCACAACTGAGCGCGCCTGCGGCACCAGGCTGAACGACCGCCCCAGGTGCCGGATCGTGACAAGCATCATGACCAGGCCGATCAGCACGCAGCCGGTCGACAGCAGGTTCGGCAACGCCTCGTCGGTCTTGCCGAAGAAGGAGATCGTCCACGGCATATAGGAGCCGACGAATGCAGCTATTCTCGGCATGATCCCATCCGCATGCGCCTTTGCCGGTGATCTCGTCAGGATCAGCAGTGCCAGCAGCATGTAGAAGATAGCCAGGCAAAAACTCGACAGCAGCGATGGCCAGGGATCGGCAAATGATCCAACTCTGATGGCGACGCAGAGTGCCAGCAACATGAACCACATGCTGCCGAGCAATTGCATCGTCCACTCATAGGGCCGGCTCTTCGACAGCGACCGGTTCTTCGACAGGATCAGCGTGTTCATGGCTTACTTCACCGAGATGCTTGAGAATGTGCGCACGAGGTGCAGAAACGGACTGCCGCCCAGGATGACGAACATGGCCGGAAGCAGGAACAGCACCATCGGAATGGTCAGCTTGGCGCCGAGCTTGTGCGCTCTTTCCTCCAAATTGGTAATGCGTTCTCGCCGGAGGTCGATGGCGATACTGCGCAGCGCCTGACCCAGCGGCGTTCCGTATTGGAGGCTCTGGCTGACCATGGTGCCGAACCGCCGGAGCCCCTCCGAGGTCAACGCCATTTTCTCGAAAGCCTCGCTGCGATTTGGCAATATCCGCAAGTCATCAAGAAGTCCGTACAGGACCCGGGCCATGGCAGGATTGGTCTGGTTCATTTCTTCCGCCACGCGTTCCAGCGCGCTCTCCAGGCCCATTCCCGCTTCGCTGCAGACGACCAGCAAGTCGATCATGTCAGGCGTGCCTTGCCGGATGGCGGCATTGAAACGCCGTCTCAGCACCAGCAGGATCAACCGCGGCCCCATGATTCCGATCACCACGCCGATGAGGCTGAAGATCAGCACATCGCTCAGCGGCTTGCCAAGAAGCTGTCCAACGAGCAACGCAGTGACCGGAAACAAGAACATGCTGACGGTCTTGAGGCCGATCCAGATCGACATGGTGCGATGAGGATTCAAACCCGACGATTGAACGATTGTCCGGAGCTGGTCCAGATTTTCCGCGGAGTAAAAGCGCCGATACCGCGTGCCGAGCGACGAAAGCCAACCGGTCACATCCCGGAAGGACGCCGACCGACTGGGAACGCCGAGCACGGCGTTTGATACCCGCACGTTCAACGCCCGAATGTGCAGCTCGTGGATCATCAGGACCGCGGTCACGGCCGCAAGTGCGATCGCGAGGGCCACCAGACTGAGACCAAGGGTCATAGTTCTGTTTCCCTTCTGACCATCCAACGTATGACGAGAGATCCGATGATCACCGAGGCTGCGGCGTAGGCCAGAAGCCTGTTTCCCGTCGGATCATAGATCAGCAGATCGACGGTCTGCGGATTGATCAGGTACAGCAACCCACCCACAATCACGGGCGACACCGACAGCGCGCGTGAGGAAAAGATCACCTCTCCGGCCAGCGCCTTCGCGCGAGCAGCCAGCGCAACGCGCTGCCTCACCGTATCGCCCAGTGTCTGCAAGGTTTCGGTCAAGTTGCCGCCCGACTTCAGCTGAACCGCAAGGGTGACCGCGAAGATTCCATATTCCGTCACTTGCGTTCGCCGATAGATGGCTTCGATGGCCTCCTCGGGAGGTCTTCCCAGACTCACTTCGGTGCATACGACGGCGAACTGCCCGGCTGTCGGTTGCGGCATCTCGCGCGCAATGGTGCGAAATGCTTCGGTCACCGGCAGCCCGGATCGAACGGTGCTTGTCACCAGCTGAATCGTGTCAGGAAGCTGTCGAAACAGTTGATTGGCGAGACGACGTCGTTGCCAGCCAAACAGGCCCCGCACCATCAGGAGCCCTACAATTGCCGCCGCCAGATACCCATAGACGTTGGAGAATTGCAGCAGGCTATTGGCATACAGGATTGCAGCCGCGGCAATCGCGCCGGCAAATACCACATAGGCGGGTTGGAAAGCGTAGTCGATCCCGGGCTTGTAATCGATCAAGCGGAAGAACAGCGGCCATCGGGATCCGGCCTCCAAACGACGAATGGAGGGCAGTGTCGCTTGATCTGAAACCGGCAGAGCTTTTGCTACCTGCCGATCGATGCGTCGCTGTGCCGCGTCGAGCCACAGCGTCATAGCTGCCGCGCATACCAGGAGCACCAGGTCAATCGTGGTCAGGAACTCCGGCATCACAGCTGCCTCATGGCTTCGGCCCAGGCCCGATCGAGCCCAAAATAGACAAGACGGCTCTTGAATTTCGGGACCGCGTGGGTGGACCTGTAGGAGCCCGATATCCGCCCGTGAGCATCCTCCTGTTCGTACTCGAACGCCGCGATGTCGTTGGTCGTGATCACATCGCCTTCCAGCCCGATCACTTCGGAAATCTGGACGACGCGACGTTGTCCATCCCGCATGCGCTCGACTTGCACGATCAGATCCAGCGCAGCGACGATCTGGGACCTGATCGCCCGCAGCGGCAGATTTGGCTGCCCCATCTGCACCATGTTTTCGATGCGGGTCATCGCGTCGCGGGCACTGTTGGCGTGCACCGTGGAGATCGAACCGTCATGGCCGGTGTTCATCGCCTGCAGCATGTCGAACGCCTCGGCGCCGCGCACCTCGCCGACGACGATCCGGTCCGGACGCATTCGCAGCGCATTCCACACCAGGTCGCGTTGTGTCACCTGCCCCGTGCCTTCGAGGCTGGGAGGCCGGGTCTCCAGGCTGATCACATGCGGCTGCTGAAGCTGCAGCTCGGCGGCATCCTCGATGGTGACGATGCGTTCACTGTGATCGATGAACTGGCTCAGCGCGTTGAGCAGCGTCGTCTTGCCGGAACCGGTACCGCCGGAGACCAGAACATTCAGCCGGGATCGGGCGGCGATCTCCAGCAATTGTCCCATCGCCGCGGTCACCGACCCGTTCTGAACCATCCCGGCCATGTCCAAACGGCGGCTCGGAAACTTTCGGATCGATATGCAGGGACTGTGGATCGCGAGCGGCGGGAAGATGATGTTGACGCGGCTGCCGTCCGGCAAGCGGCAATCCACCATCGGACTGGATTCGTCGACGCGGCGCCCGACCTGCGCAGCAATTTTCTGCGCGACCGACGCGATGTGATCGTTGTCGCGGAACCGCACCGCGACCCGCTCCAGCTTGCCGCTGCGCTCGACATAGATATTGCTCGGCCCGTTGACCATGATGTCGTTGATCGATTGATCCAGCAGAAGCGGGCGGAGCGGCCCGTAGCCGGTCATGTCGTCCGCAATCTCGTCCGCCAGCTGAAGCTGCTCGCGGCCCGACAGCTCGAGCCGTTCCTCGTTGGCGATGCCGTGGATGATTTCCTCGATCTGCCGCCGGAGAACATCGCGCGTAACAGTCGCGGCCACTGACGGCTCAATCTGCTCGATGACCCGTTCGCGCAGCGAAGCTGGCATCACCGGCCGCTGGGTAGAAGGCTCATCGCGCCTTGGCGTAGATACCGGCAAGCTCGGCGTCGACGCAGGCAAGTTTGGCGTCAATGCAGGCAAACGAGCTGGCGTGTCGTCTTCGCGCCTACCAAACTTTTTCATAGCCCGAGCAGCCTCCTCAGCCGTCCCTTCCGTTCGGCGCCGACCCCCGTGATCTCCCGTACAATCGGAGCAAGGTGACGCCGCAGTCCCGATACGTGCTTGAGAGCCGGAATTCCGAGATTGACCGCCTGGGTCATCCCCTTCCCGAGATCGGGAATCACCATGTCCGGTTCTGCGCCCAGGGCCTTGACAATCGTTGCCTTGGGAAGTCCTCCGGCACGATCGGCACGATTAAGCAAGGTAAAAACTCGATCCTTGCCGGCGATATTGGTGACGGCGGTGCGGAGTGCATGGGCATTGCGAAGTCCGGTCACCTCGGCCTCCAGCAGCACCATCACGTGACGCGAAAGATTGATCACCGGATAGATTGAGGGCGGAAACGGGACGGGTACATCGACGACGATGTAATTGAACCGCTGCCGGAGCAGACCGAGCACGTGTCTCACGCCCGCCTCAGTGATGTCGAGTTGCGCGTCCAATTCCTCATCGGCGGAAATCAGGCAAACTCGCTCGTTGACATCAATTGCCGCGCGTTCGAGGAACAACGTGTCGGCCCGCATCGGGTTTTCGAGAGCAATGCGCAGCCCTGGTCCAGGCTGAACGCCCAACATCACGGCTGCTTCGCCACCTTGCAGATGAAGGTCGAGCAGCGCGACCTTCGCCTTCGTGGTTTCGGCCACCTGGAGCGCCAGGTTGATGGCAATGCTCGTTGCTCCGGCGCCACCCTGCGCACCGCAGATCGAGATCACATGCCCGCCACGATCGGGACCGGGCGCCACGTCGCCGAGTAACTTCGGACGCAGCTTGTCCAGCACCATGTCGCGCGTGAGCGGCCTCGGAAGATACTCCGTCAAACCCATTTCCATCAGCTCGCGGTAGAAGGTGATCTCCCTGCTCTCGCCGATCAGAGCCACCCGGACATCGGGTGGACAGACGCCGGCCAACCTTTCCAGTTCGGTAAATGGATCATCGATGCCGCTGATGTCCGTCACCAACGCGAACAACTCGGTGTCAGTTTCGAGCATCCGTATGGCATTGCGGATCGTGCCGCGCCTGATCGATAGATTGCTGCCTTCGAGGCCTTTGCGCAGAGTCGCGGCACTAAGCTCGTCATCTACGAAACAGACGATCCGGTCGCGCGTTACAACAGACGCGGCCTCTTCAGTCGGACTAACTGCTGCCATGTTAGCGATCACCACTACCTCCCCTTACCGACGTGAAGATGCGACCGAAGCGACCGGCGTTGACGGGGCAACTCCCGACGACACATCGCCGCTCAACAGCGTGCGCGTGTTCTCCGTACCGTCTCTTCTGACCGAGTATTTCGTGCCGAAGTTGCGCGCATAGACCACTACCGTCGCGGCCGTGTCTTCTGTGTCCTGTCGATCGACCGCTGACCGTACGGCCAGGGAGAGCTTTCCGAGCGCTGCTGCGACTGTGACTTTCTTGACCTGCTCCGGCGCAAGCTGCAACGATACGGTGTGCGCTACCTTGCCGGCCGTGGCGTTGTTGGCTGGGCCACCCTGCACAATCTCCTGATCAATCGCGACGATTCGAACATTGTGAGCGACGGTTTCGCTCAGCGTGCCATGCTGGTAGTCTGGATTTATCTTCTCGGCCGCTGTCGTCGACTCCAGGGTCAACACGACATCCACATAGTCACCCGGCCAGATCAGGCCCGAGACACCAGACGCAGCGTCAACGTTGATGCTGATGGCACGGGTATCCGGTGCCAGGACGCTGGCGAGGAACCCCCGTTCTCGCGGGCGCAATATGTCTTTCGGTGTGACGGGATTACCAGTGTCGAGGAAGTTGCGAACCAGAGATCCGCGAAGTCCGATCTTGGCGTCGGGCGTATCAAGGATCGCCTCTGTCGGAACACTACCCGGCGGCGACGTGCGTACCTCGAAGTCCTCATCGCGCGCCAGTGTCCCTCTCGGTAGGGGGTGTGCCGCGACAAAGTACCCGACAGTGGGCGCCGGCGCTGGAGTATTCTCCGTGACCTGTGCTACAGGGGCCTGTGCTTTCGGCGGGTACATGCTGTAGGCGATAAGCCCGAGCGCAGCGGTCGCGAGCACAAACACCATGATGATTGAGAGACGCAAAGCGGATGACATGTCAAAATCCTTTGCTGAAAATGGTCCAGATGCCGCCGCACGCTATCGCAACCCCGTAAGGTAGCGGTGCGTGTCGCAAATGGCGCCAACGCTCCACTGCGTAGACGCGGCGTACGAGCGACGATCCGGCGGGCGCTAACCTGGGATATGGCAGAAGGCGCATCATCAGATGCACCAGGGCAAGAACGCCGCCGGCCAGCGCGGTGATGGTCAACAACTGAATCACGCCCGTGAGCGGCAGACCAATCGCCAAAGCAACCAGCAACTTGACGTCGCCGCCGCCGATCAGTCCCCGCTGGTAGATCATGAACAGCAGCAAGAACAGGATCGTCGCTGATATCAGGGATTCGACGAAGTGCGTCGGGCTGGTCAATTGGCCCGCAATCCCGAGCAGCGCCAGAGCCAGGCAGATCTCATTTCGGATCAATCGTGTCGCAACATCGATCGTTGCGACATACAGCAACAATAGGATTTCTAGAAACGAGATTATGGAAACAATCCAACTCATCAAACGCACGCCTTAAAAACAGCGGGGCACGTTCAAATACATGCCTCAAAAACAGTGGGAGGCAGATTCCGATGCCGCCCTTAGGGAGCAAGACGTCTGCATTATACGGCTGCAGTGAAAGCGGCGGTGACAACGGCGAGCGCGCCACTCAGCGCGGTCCCGAGACCACCAGTAGCTCCGGTACCGAACGCAGCAGACACTGCGCCGATGATGCAAGCCGCGACAATAATGTACTCGAACGACACCACGCCGCCCTCGTCCGTGCGCAGACGCTTCAATGCGTCGACAGACTTAACGTAATAACTCAACATAGGAGGAATCCTTCTTTGCCCGAAGGCAGGACGTTCAGAAGCGAGGCTATGGGAGCAATCCAATTCTTGAATGCAGGCCGCATAAAGTGGGGGGCAGATTCCCATGCCCCCCTCTGGGGCGAGATGCCTGTGTTACACGGCCGCAGTGAAAGCAGCGGTGATAGCGGCGATCCCGCCAGTCAGCGCCGTCGCGATTGCACCACCAGTACCGGTACCGAATGCAGCAACCACCGCGCCGATGATGCAAGCCGCGACAATGATGTACTCGAACGACACCACGCCGTCCTGGTCCTCGCGCAGACGCTTCAGGGCTTCCGTGGTCTTGATGTAATACGTTAACATAGGAGAAAATCCCTTCTTTGAAGATGAATTTGCACATCGACGGCAGAGAAAGGCCGGTGCCGACAGATGTATTTATAAGCTGGCGATCATCACGACGGCTGTGATTTCCGGGAGTAGCCCGAAATTGCCGGATATTCCCACCTCAACTGTTTTGAGGTGTTTGCGCCGGAGCTCTTGTGTTCGCCGCGTTGCGCTCAACGCGCGTAAGAGCTTCACGGAATGGCGAAAAATTCGCTGCGAGGAAGTCGCCATGCATGACAAATGAAGATTGCAAATCTCCTTGAACGCGCGCGTCGGCTGCCGTTAACCACCGGGAGAACAATCCCTTCACCGTAAACATACGGAGCTCTGCATGGCGGCGTTGAGCAGCTGAAAGGGGCAAGGGCAAGGTAGACGACGCGCCTGGGCATGGGACACGCGCAGAGGATGGAGGCATGCCTGCATCGCAACTGGATATTTTTCCCGATTGCAAGAGCCAGCCACACGTCGCCCTGTTGCGATGGCGTAGGGTCTTACGGCGCAAAGCGGAGCGTCGACTCTCGCTTGCAGGGCGGCCTTCCCTGCAGCGCGCACGGTATCATATTGATTTGCCGAATCCGGTAATTCTGTACCATGGACAACGGGCGACGCCGCGATGACCAATCGCCGGCACTTCAGCGGCACATCCCCCCTCACGCCGCGAGCTTCACCCCGTGGGCGAAGTCCCAATACAGCTTTCGTGCACGCGCATAAAAGCGCCCGGGCATGAGCTGCCGGTCGTCGATCCTGATCACGGGTGCGACCTTGGCGAAATTGCCGGTCGAAAAGATCTCGTCCGCAGTGACGAAGTCGGCGTAGCGCAGCGTTGCCTCAATCACCGTGGTGCCGTCATCGCGCAAAAGTTCGATCACGCGCTGCCGCGTGATTCCGTTCAGGAAGGTGCCATTCGGCGCCGGCGTATAGACAACGCCGTCTTTCGCCATGAACACGTTGGAATTGCCGAACTCCGCGACGTTGCCGAGCATGTCCAGCATCAGGCAATTCTGGAAGCCGCGCGAGGCGGCCTCCATGAGCGCACGGGAGCTGTTCGGGTAAAGACAGGAGGCCTTGACATCGGCCGGTGCGCATTCGGCGGTCGGCCTGCGGAACGGCGACAGCGTAATCGCGCTGCCGACGGGCTGCGGGATCGGCGCGTCGTAGATGCAAAGGCACCAGTCCGTCGTTTCCGGATCGAACAGCACGCCGCCGCCGATGCCGTTCTGCGGCCAGTACATCGGACGGATGTAGAGTTCGGCATTGGCCGGGAAACGGGCGATGCCTTCACGCGCCAGTCCGAGCCACGTGCCGAGATCGACGATCGGCTTGAGCCCGAAGTTGACCGCAGATTGATTGACGCGGGCGCAATGACGATCGAGGTCGGGTGTAACGCCTTCAAAAGCACGCCCGCCATCGAAGATGGTCGATGCGAGCCAGAGCCCATGGGTGCGCGGCCCCATGATCGGCACGTTTCCTTCGTGCCACTTGCCCTGGAAGAATGTCAGTGTCCTCGAATGGCTGACGGACTTGGCGTCGGGAACCATGACGAACCTCCATTCTGGGACGACCGAGTTATGGTCCGTAGATCGCCAGTTCAGAATCCGACAGATCGGCAAGCCTGGGGCGATGCGGACCCTTGAAGTATTTGCGGCGTTCCCTGTAGAGCCCGACTAGGCCCTTCATGCGGCCGTTGGCGTCGAGAGCGACGGAGATTCGGCCGCGCCAGAGCAGGAAGTGGCCGATCGAGGTACGGCCGCCATCTTTCCGTGCGGTGTGAATCGACAACGGAGCGCCGACGGGCGTCCGGTCATGCTCGAGCATGTAGCCGAAACGCGGCAAACTGGCGGGCCTCTCGCGCACGGACAGACGCCGTGGTCCGTCGATCCAGTAGTCGCGCGAGCGGATCGGAAAACAGCATGTCAGAAGATCGACGATGGCGCCAAGATCGGCTGTTCCTATTTCACGGCATCGGATCATGATCCGAGCTCTCACTGCTGACAGCGGGCTGCCTCTTGGTCATCAGGCTTGGCGAGCGCGCCAGGCGCGCGGATCGAGCGGCAACCAACTTGCGTCCATGGCGACGCGCCGGCATTCCGGTTGCGGAGAGAGCCGCTTCTCGCGTCCCCAACGGCTTTGAACGTCCAACTCGCTGCGACATCATGTACTGCAACCAGTTGCGGTATATGCGCTTGGCCGGCAGATGCCAGGCGTTGCTGAGATCCTTCGCCGCTTGATCGGCTGGAAAATCGGCGAAAAGCTCCGGGTTTCTGTCGGACAAGGCTTTCTGTCGGAAAGCGATCAGTATCTCTGCCGCCTCCTCGTTGAAATAACCTGTCGGTATCGTCGGACAGACTTCGTTCTCCCCGCGGAGGAAACGACCCATGTCTCTTCTATATTCGCCCAGCAGGGTCCGGGTTTCGTATTCCGGATGGCCTTGGAAATGAACGAAAAGACTGTTCTTCTGCTGCTTGACGAAGCAGTCGACGCCGGCCTCCGCCGACTCTGTGAGAACGGAGTATCCGCAACTCTCGAGAGTTTCCTCCTGCACCCCGTTCCAGCGAGCGTGCGGTATTCTGAAAGTCGCCGGAACGTCGTGCATCAGGGGATGATTTCTTTTCTTCGTTTGGGCGAAGACACCGATGCATTTGGCAGGCAGCTTGTGGCGCGCAACGCCGTCCAGATGCAGGACGACCCCATGGACGGCCAGACAGGAAAACACCGATGACACGGTATTCTCCTTGGCCCAGTCGGCGACCTGAACGAACGTGTTCCAATATGGCTCGTCCGAGAGGCTGGCGGTTCTGGGTTCGGCCCCCGTCACGATCATCCCGTCCAGGCGCCGGCTCAGCAGCTCGTCGATGCCACGGTAATATCGACGCACGTAATCGCGCCCCCATTCCAGACGTGGGGTCGCCTCCATCGTGTAGAAATGCAGCCTGACGAAAAGGCGTCCCGCCGCCGCATCAAGCAGGTCGAACAGCTGGCGCTCGGTCGACATCAAGGCAGCATCCGACATATTGTTGATGAGCCCGATGTCGAGGCACTCCACCCGATTTGCCGGCGACGCAACAGCGGCGCCGGCTCCGCTCCGCGCTCGCAAAAAGAGATGGTGGTCGTCGGAGTCGATATCGATTAGAACTGGCATCGGAATGCCTTCATGTTTGACGAAACATCAATTCGCAGCACCGAGGGCCTGATCGAGATCCGCGATGATGTCGTCGATATGTTCGATCCCGACGCTCAGCCTGATCATCTCGGGCCGCACGCCGGCTTTCTCCTGCTCTCCGGGCGACATTTGCCGATGCGTGGTCGATGCGGGGTGGCAGGCGAGCGATTTCGCGTCGCCAATATTGACCAGCCGCTTGCAGAGCTTCAGCGCGTCGTAGAACCGCTTGCCCGCCTCGAAGCCGCCAGCCACGCCGAAAGTCAGCAGCGAACACGCCCGGCCGCCCAGATATTTCTGTGTCAGCGCGTAATAGGGGCTGTCGTGAAAGCCGGCATAATTCACCCACCCGACACCGCGGTGATTGCGCAAGAACTGCGCGACCTTCTCGCCATTATCGACGTGCCGCTCGATCCGCAGCGCGACGCTTTCGATGCCCTGGAGCAGCAGGAAAGCGTTCATTGGCGCCAGGACGGCGCCGGTGGTCCTCTGGGACACGGCGCGGCAACGCGCAATGTACGCAGCAGCTCCGTAGCGCTCAGCGAAGACCAGCCCGTGGTACGATTTCTCCGGCTCGTTCATCATCGGGAAGCGCCGGCGATGCTCCGCCCACGGGAACCTGCCGCCGTCGACGATGATTCCACCGAGCGTAGTGCCATGCCCGCCCATGAATTTCGTCAGCGACTCCACGACGATGTCTGCGCCATATTCGATCGGCCGGAGCAGGATCGGTGTCGGCACCGTGTTGTCGACGATCAGCGGCACGCCGTGCCGGTGCGCGACCTCGGCCATCGCTTCGATGTCGCAGACGTTTCCGGCCGGATTTCCGACGCTCTCGCAGAACACCGCCCTCGTATCGTCGTCGATCAGTCTTTCCACGCTCGCCGGCCCGTCGTCTTCTGAAAAGCGGACCGTAATGCCCTGCCTCGGCAGGATGTGCGCGAACAGAGTATGCGTGGTTCCGTAGAGCTGCGGGACCGAGACGATGTTGGTGCCCATCTCCGCGATATTGACGACCGCGTAGTTCACCGCGGCCTGACCACAGGCCACGCTGAGTGCCTCGATGCCTCCTTCCAAGGCGGCTACGCGGCTCTCAAGCACCGCATTGGTCGGATTGCCGATCCGCGTGTAGCGGAAGCCGTCCACTTCAAGGTTGAAGAGCGCGGCTCCATGATCGGCGCTGTCGAATGCGTACGAGGCGGTCTGATAGATCGGTACGGCGACGGCCTTGGTGGCCGGATCGTCCTTGAAGCCGCCGTGGACGGCGATGGTCTCTCGTCTCATGGAAGAGGGTCCTTCGGCTCGCCGATCCCGGGCGATCTCGGGATGTCCCTGGCGCATCGCAGATCCTCCAATTCCGACGCCGCCTAGCGGTCGTTGCGCGGGAAGCCCAGCAGATCCCGCACCGCGGTCGGCCAGCGGGTCGTGTTTCCGCCGTGGGTGTGGAACATGGCGACCGCAAGACGGTCCATTCCGAACGCCACGCAGGCGGTATGGGCCGGCTCGCCGGCCGCATCCACGATGCCCCAGGTGGCGCCGAAATGTTCGCGGTGATAGTTGAAGCTCATGCAGGCTGTCGGCTGCTCCTCGGAGCGCAGAGGCACCAGCAGTTCGAATTTCAGCGACAGTTGCTTCTGGCTCAGCGCCATCATCTGGCCGACCCGGCCGAAAAACGGATCGCTGGCGTCGTCGACCCTGAAGGTCAGCCCGAGATCGCGAGCGATCTGCTGTGCCCGCTCGATCCAACGCTCCCGGAACGCGAAGGCCTGATCAGGGCTGCCGATGCAGACGAATTCACGCATCCTGAAGGACTGCAGCCGGTCGAGATGGTGCGAGGGCTCGCGGCGGAAGCAATCGGCGGCTACGTCGAAACGCCAACCGCCTGCGGGCATGGGACCGCGGCTCGCTGCGATCGGATAGACCGGATAGCAGGCTGCTGGCGACAGCACGAGGTCGGCCGGTGAAAGCGACTGCGTCCAGTCGCCGCCGGCCTCGAAGCGGCTGACTGCGGCGTGGATCTCACTATCCGTGCCGTGCAAACCGCAAACGCAACCCAAGAGGTTCGGAAAGCTTTTCAGATAGCCCGACCTCTCGAGCTGTGCGCGATTCATGACGGGGGGAAAACGCATCACCTCGGTGTCGGGCTCGCGATGCCGCGAGATCAGCACTGCAAGTCGCTCGACGACGTCTTCATAGAGCGCGGTACGACCATAGACCCCAGGGGAGCCCATCTCGTGGAACAGCAAATCGGTAAGATGGTCGAGCGGATCGGACGGACGCGAAGCGGATTGCGGCGGTGCTGCAAACATAGCTAGGTTCATGCCGAGCCTCATTTCCTTTCGTTGGACCAGATATCAATCGCGCAGGGTCTCCGGGACGGCGCTCATCAGCGTGGCGGTACCCACGTTGGCAAGGATGCGGTCGTTGTTGATCATGATGGGAGCGGAAAGCACGTCGCGCAGGTGGCGACCGATACTTACGTCGGTATCGTTGCGATAACCGGACAGGCCGCAGGCGCGCATCGCGTGCATGACGGCGGTGACCGCGAGCTCTGAAGCCTCCACCTTGAGAAGATTGATCGAGGACTGGAAGTCGACGGACGACAGCGCGCGCTCGTCCCGTTCACGAGCTTCATAGAACTGGAGATTCGCGGCAATGATGGCGCGCAGTTTCGTCAGCGTCATCTTGGCAGCGGTGAAATGCGCCGCGCCGGGAGGCATGTTGCCGCCCGCCCCGCGGGCGGCCTTGCGGATAAAGAGCTGCGCTCGGTCCGCCGCCGCAGCCGCGATCCCCGCCCAGACCGAAGACCAGCACAGGTGGGCGACGGGCGTCATCGTCTGCGCATGGATCCTTTCGTATGCCACCGGGAATATCTGGTCCGCGGCGCCTCTGAAATTCAGCTTGAACCCGGCGCTGCAGGTCCCACGCATGCCAAGCGTCTCCCACGCGAGAGTGGGTTCCAGCGTATAATCGTCGCGGGTGATGGCCAGCAGCACCTGATCGGATCCGGCGGCAGAGTCGGAACGGCGAGCGACGGTGACGATGCCGTCTGCCTCTGCGCCGTACGAAATCACCGTCGCATCGCGCACCAGCGAAATCTCGGCGCCAGCGCGCTCCACAGCGGCCGAGCTGAACCGTATGTTTCCGCCGTTCTGGCCTTCCGTGGTCGACGATGCCAGCAGCAGCTGTTCGGTAGCCACGCGGCGCATGAGACTTTCGTGCCAGCCGCTGCCCGCACCGTGGCGAACCAGACACGCGATCTTTGTCTGATGCATCGCGAAGATCATCCCGACCGACGCGCAGGCGCGGCCGAGCCCGTAACACATATCGGTCACCTCGGAGATGGATGCACCCTCTCCGCCGAACTCGATCGGAATCTGGGCGCCGAGAAGTCTCTCCTTGCGCGCCGCGTCGATCGCCTTCCGCGGGAACCGCGCCTCGCGATCGACCGCCTCGGCCTCCGACGCAGCGACCTCCGCGACCTTCGCCGTCCGCTGCCGGAACGAGGAGCCGTCGGGGGAGAATCCTACTCGGCCAATTTCGGTGGCGACGTCGCGGAACTGGACTTCCTGCACACTCATGGCCAAAGCCTTCGCATTTCACGGTTGGACGACGCGAACCAGGTCGATATGAATTCCGCTCAAAATCGACAACTAGCCCACTTCCCCGGCTGCGTCGTTGGCGCATAAGTGGGTGTCAAGGAGCTTGCATTCCCGAGCGAGGTACCTCCGAAGCAGAGCTATTGACCGGAAGAGCAGTTGGGTATCGTCGCCCAATTGTGATCACGCCCGATCACGGCCAGAGGCCGTTGAGATGCACGACTTTACCGTCAACGTTCAGAACCGTGTTCTAGCCGTCGTCAGAAGCGTCCTCCAGCAGAACGCGATCACCGCCGACGTCCACCCGGAGTCGCGGCTGGTGGATATCGGACTGAGCTCGATGGGCATGGTCGAGCTGATGCTCAAGGTCGAGGCCGAGTTCGATCTCATCCTTCCGCAACTCGCGATCACACCTGAAAATTTTCAATCGGTGAAGACGATGGAGCGGATGATCCTCAACCAGCTCGGACCCGGGCCGGGATGAAGGTGGTTGAACAGAGACTCCGCGTCGACGACCAAGCGGTCCGCACCGACAATGATTGCACGGTCGCGCTGGCCGCGGCGTTGCCGACGAGCGAGCAGGCGCGCGCGGATGTCGATCCAACGCAGCTGCATGATCAGGTCGTGACGACCAGACCCGAGGCACCGCAGCCTAGACGCTCCGCCGCCAAAACCTGGCTGCAAGCCTTCGCGCTAACCGCGCGAGTCGAAGCGCAGCCGCGTCGGTTGTTCGCCGACATCGTGGAAGAATGGGCACAGCGCCAGCCCAACCGACCTGCCCTGCTTTCGGACGACCAATCATTCACCTATGGAGAACTCACCGCACGGATCAACCGGTATGCGCGCTGGGCGCGCAGCCTCGGTCTCCATGCCGGTCGCACCGTTTGCCTGCTGATGCCGAACGGGCCGGACTACCTCGCCTGCTGGCTCGGCATCAGCAGGGTCGGCGCGACGGTGGCGCTTATCAATACCAGGCTGGTCGGCCAGTCGCTCGCCCACTGCATCGATGTCGCGCAGGCCGACCACGTCATCCTAACTGCCGATTGCTTGGATGCATTCGAGACTGCACGTCCGCACCTGCACCGCGTGCCGCAATGCTGGAGCCTCGGCACCGGCGGCCCAAGCGGCGATCTGGACGCGACGCTCGCCGCCTTCGAGCCGGGCCCGCTGTCCTCTGCCGAACGCGGCGACGTCACGATCAATGGACGCGCGCTCCTCATCTACACCTCGGGCACGACGGGGCTACCGAAGGCGGCGAACGTCAGTCATCGCCGCATTCTCACCTGGGGCGGATGGTTTGCCGGGCTGACGAACGCGTCCACCAGAGATTGTCTCTACGATTGCCTGCCTCTCCATCACTCCGTGGGCGGCGTCGCAGCTCCCTGCAGCATGCTCTGCGCGGGCGGTTCGGTCGCGATTGCGGAAAAGTTCTCCGCCAGCAGATTCTGGGACGACATCGTGCGTTTCGACTGCACCGTCTTCCAATATATTGGCGAGCTCTGCCGCTATTTGCTGAAGGCGCCGGCATCTGAACGGGATTCGCGACACCGGCTGCGGCTGGCCGTCGGCAACGGATTGCGCGGCGACATCTGGGAGACTTTCGCCAGCCGGTTCGCGATTCCGCAGATCCTCGAATTCTATGCCGCAACGGAAAGCAATTTTTCGCTGTTCAATGTCGAAGGAAAACCCGGCGCGATCGGTCGGATTCCGCCGGTGCTGGCGCATCGCTTTCCCGCCTCGATCGTCAAGGTTGATGCCGACACCGGCAGCCCACTCCGCAGCGACGCCGGGCTCTGCATCGCCTGTGCCCCTGGCGAGACGGGCGAGGCCGTCGGACGCATCGGCGGCGCCGGTCGCGACGGCGTACCTTTCGAGGGCTACACGGATCCCGCCGAGACGGAGAAGAAGATCCTGCGCGACGTCTTTACCGAGGGCGATGCCTGGTTCCGCACCGGTGATCTGATGCTGCGCGACGAGCAGGGATACTTGCACTTCGTCGACCGCGTTGGCGATACTTTTCGCTGGAAGGGCGAGAACGTCGCGACCAGCGAAGTGAACGACGCAATAAGGGACTGCCCCGGCGTTCTCGACGCCTCGACCTATGGAGTTGCCGTTTCCGGGGCCGATGGCCGCGCGGGCATGGCGGCTTTGGTGGTGGACCGAGGTTTCGATTTCCGCACATTCAGAGACCACCTTTCGCGCCGGCTTCCCCCCTATGCGGTTCCAGCCTTCGTCAGGTTGTGCCTGGCGCTCGAGGCGACCGATACTTTCAAGCAGAAGAAGCAGCGACTGATCCGCGAGGGATTCGATCCTTCGGTCGTGGACGATCCGCTGTTCCTGCGCGATCCAGCGACCGGCGACTATCGTTCGATCGACCGGGCCGTCTACGCGCGCATCGTTGAGGGCGAGATCAGGCTCTAACATCGGCCCGGAAAGCCGAAATGTGAGGTGTACCATGTCGGTCAAGTCGAAGATTTTCTCCGCAATGAAGCAGATCGCCGAGGAACAGAAGGTCGCGCTTCCGCCCCTTGAGGACGATCTGCCGCTGAACGACACCGGGTTCGATTCGCTGGCACTCGCAATCCTGGTTGCGCGGCTGGAGGACGAGCTCGGTATTGATCCCTTCACCGTCGCGGAGGACGCAGCCTTCCCGTCAACCCTCGGTGAGTTCGTCAGAGCCTACGAGAATGTCCCCGCCTGACATCTTCGCGCTGCGCCAATATCTCGGCCCGGAGCTGACGGACCGCACGATTTCCGACGCCCGGCACAGTGTATCGCTGACCGACATTACTCAGCACAGCTGCCTGACCCGCAGATCCAGCGAGCTGTCCGGCCGCTCGGTGCTGCTTGCGACGTCGGGACAGCTGCTGTCCGCGCTTGCAATGATCGAGCTCGACGGCGTCGCGCGCCGCATACTTCTATGCCCGCCCGACCTCGATTGGGAGCGCCTGCAGGTCCTGCTCGACCAGGCCGAGATCGACACCATCGTCACCGATCGGCCGTTACCCCAATGCAGTGCCGGCAGTTACATCGTTATCGGCATCGACCTGCCCGAACGGAGGACCGTGGGATGGAAGGTCGACCGCGCCACCGAGTGGCTGATGCTGACCTCGGGGACGTCAGGGCTGCCGAAGATTGTCCGGCATACGCTCGATGGGCTCGCCGGCGCGATCATCGGCGAGGGGACTGCGCGCTACCGGAACGCAACCTGGGCAACGTTCTACGACATCCGTCGCTACGGCGGCCTGCAAATCTTCCTGCGAGCCTTGATCGGCGGCGGATCGATGGTGCTTTCGGAGCCCGGCGAAACCATCGCGGCCCATGTGGCGCGGCTGCGCACGGGCGGCGTCACCCACATTTCCGGGACGCCGTCGCACTGGCGCAAGCTCCTGATGAGCGGCGCGGCCGCCGACTTCTCACCGCACTATGTCCGCCTGTCGGGCGAAATCGCCGACCAGGCAGTGCTCGACGGCCTGGCTCGGGCCTTTCCGCAAGCGTCGATCGGGCACGCCTATGCCTCGACCGAGGCTGGCGTCGGTTTCAGCGTTGACGACGGGCGCGAAGGTTTTCCTGCCGACCTGATTGGACGGAATCGCAACGGCGTCGAGATGAAGGTGGTCGACGGCTCGCTGCGGATCCGTTCCAAGCGTACCGCGCGCGCCTATGTCGGCGCCGATGCGCCGCCGCTTGCCGACGCCGACGGCTTCGTCGATACCGGCGATATTGTTGAGCTGCGCGGTGAACGATACCACTTTGTCGGCCGGCGCGGCGGCATCATCAACATCGGCGGGTTGAAGGTACACCCGGAGGAAGTGGAAGTCGTGATCAACCGGCACGCCTCCGTCCAGATGTCGCGCGCGCGATCGCGCAGAAGCCCGATCACTGGCGCCATCGTGGTCGCCGATGTCATCCTCGTCGACGGCACCAATCGGGAGCGCCACGAGACGATCCGCAAGGAGATTCTCAGCCAGTGCAAGGACTGCCTGACGGTATGGAAGGTGCCTGCGGTGATCCGCTTCGTCGAACGGCTGGACGTCACAGAAGCGGGAAAACTGGCGCGCACCGATGCGTAACATCCTCGTCACCGGCGGCAGCCGCGGTATCGGTCTTGCCATTGCGCGCAGGCTCGCCGCATCCGGCGACTACAATGTGGTCGCGGTAGCGCGTCGCGAAAGCGGGGAGCTTGCGGCTGCAATCCGCGAAGCACAGCGGTGCCTGCATTTCCGCGCCTGCGACCTTGCGGCGACTGATGCGATCCCGGCCTTCGCAAAATCAGTGCGCGACAAATTCGGCGCGATCTACGGCCTCGTCAACAATGCCGGGATCGGCACCGATGGGCTGCTGGCCACCATGAGCAATTCCCAAATCGAGGCGTTGATTCGCCTCAACGTACTGTCGCCGATCATCCTGACTAAATACGTGGCGCGGCATATGATGGCCGACGGTGTGGGGCGGATCGTCAACATTTCCTCTATCGTCGCCTCGACCGGCTACAGCGGCCTGTCCGTGTATGCCGCGTCCAAGGCTGCGGTTACCGGCTTCACGCGTTCGCTGGCCCGGGAAGTCGGCAAGGTCGGCATCACCGTGAACGCGATCGCGCCCGGCTTCATCGATACGGAATTGACCAGCTCCTTGGACGACCAAGGCCGTCGACGCATCACTGGCCGTAGCGCATTGCGCCGCCTGCCCGAAGCCGACGACGTCGCTTCCATGGTCGAATACCTTCTCGGCGAAGGCGGCCGGAACATCACCGGCACCGTGCTGACGGTCGACGCCGGCAACACCGCCTGACCGCTGAAACTCAGGCATCCGCGGTCGTGGCGGGACGATTGCCCCCTCTCAACGGACGATGAGCTTCACCCTTAAGGCCGCCCCAGTCTGGCGGCTCTCTCCTCTCCGCTCAAAAGCACGGGAATCTCGACGCAGCCCGACCGCAGGCTGTGGCACTTCATTCCAGCGCGGACCCCTTCAGATGCTCAAACATCGTGTTGCAAGCCTCCTCGGCCTCCGTGAAGGTCGCAAACGTCAAACCGCCGATCTTGATCGCGCCGTTACTCCGATAGAGCGGCCGCCACGACGCCACATAGCCGGCAAGTCCATGAAACCCGGAACCCGCAGGGCTCTCATACGTGATCACGAAGGAAAAGCCGTCGCCGGTCGCACTCCAAATTTCCATGTCGTCGACGGCACGGTGAAACTGAAGAGACATCAAGATGCGCCCGCTTACGCGCTGTCAGCTCAACCACAGAGTCCAGTCCTGTCGGCAGGCCGTCTGTGGAGAAACGGCCCTGACCATAGGGGGCAGCAGGGAGGGCCAGGGCCGCCGCTCCAGATGTGCCAGATCCACTCGGCACATCTCTGCGACCGCATCCGGAGCCGTTCGCTATCGCCCGCGACTTCGTTTTACCAGACAACGGACAAAGCGCGATGGACCCAGAGCTGCAGATGACGAATAGATTACACTTCCCTCCCGATACGTCGGCTGCGATTCTGGATCAGCCGCCAGTCCCGACGGACTACTCCCTTGAGCTTCCCGACATTGACGTCGCCATGATCAACCAGCCCCACGAGGACCTTTTTGCCGGGGGCCGGCGCACCAATTGGGCAACCGCAAGCCCATCGCAGCGCGACTGCCGACCGAGACTGGTTGTGCGTGAAGGTCTTCCCGGACAACTCCACCGGCCGGACTCAATCCGGCGGAGCCTTCTCCCGCGAGGCGGTCGCGCGATCATGTTGCGAGATGGCGAGGGCCGCGAGCACCGTCCGGTTGCTGATTTCAAGCTTTTGAAAGATGTTGTGCAGGTGCACCTTGATGGTGCCGTCCGCAATGTTCAACCGCCGCCCGATTTCCTTGTTCGACAATCCCTCGGAGACCAGGCGCATGATCTGCCGCTCGCGGTCCGTCAGCGCCGTCAGCGCGCCCTCCGAATTCGCCCCCTGCTCGTGCGACGCAATCGAACCGGATTGGGCGGCCGGCAGCAGGTTGTGACCATTGGCGATGTGCCGCAACGACTGCACCAGCGCTTCGGGCGCCGTGTCCTTGAGGACGATGCTTGAGGTCACGGGCGTGGCCGCGAGCACCAGTTCGCAATCTTCACTCGCGGCGAAAAACACCAAATGTGTCGAACGATTTTCTGAATTGACGGTCGAAAGTATTCTCAGCGCGCCGAGCTCCGGCATTGCCGGATCGACGATCGCAATATCGGGCGCCAGGTTCCGGATCGCTTCGATGCAGCTTGCGGCGTCGCTGCAAGATGCAACGATATTGAAATCGGCCACCGCACCAAGCACGTTGCTCAGCCCCTGCAAGACCACCGGATGCCGGTCTGCAATGACTACACTGGTACGTCGCATTGGGCGCTCCTAAGCGTGTCGCCCCCCAAATATAAACTCCGTACGCCCCCTTCTAACTCAACTACTATTGATAGAATCATCCGAAATTTCCATTAACGCAAGCGAGCTGATGTCGCAGCGCGATAGTTAGGGGTTAGCAGGCGCACCGGTCTGCTCGCTTCCCGACTCTCGTCACCAATTTGCGACCCAAACGCCCTCCGTAAGAATCCGGTAAGCAGATTTCGGCGCGCATGGATGACGGCGCAGCCATTAACGGCGCGGGCCTTGGAATCACCTCAACGCGCGATAGGCGCAGCGACGTTAACTCGCTTCAGGAATGTGTTCGCGCAGACGTAGCATCGACGAAGAAATTCAGCGAAAAGTTTTCAACGTATGATGAACGTTCCGACCTAATTCACGCAGAGACTGCGCCAAAAGCGGTTTTTAACCACCGTAACCGACCGGGTATACGCAGGCTCGCTCCTATAACCAACGATATATAGGGCGATCGGAAATTCGCATCTAACATTTATAAAAGGTTAAGCAAGATGGATTGATCGAAATCCACAGGCAAAAAGGGAGGATCACGATCGCAGTAACTCGATATTTTTGAAGACTGCAAACTCATGGAGAACGACCAATTTAACAACAACGATTCGTTCGTCCGTCGAAGGACCAAATTGAGTTCAACCGTCCGTCGCTGTTGTGTCATTGCGTAGGCTGGAGGGTAAAATGAGGAGGCGGCAATCTTACGGAACGGTTCTTATTGGAAAGAACGTTCTGATTAGAGAAGGTATTGCTAAAATATTGCATGCAGCAAATTTTCGTATCGCGGCATCGGCGTCGAGCCCCGCGGAATTGCCAAGCTCACTTCAAGAAGAGCAACTGATGTTTCTCATCGTCCACACCGGCGATGATTTCGATCTCGCGAGAGAACAAATCGGACATGTGAAAGATCGGTATCCGGACGCTCGCGTCGCGATCGTCTCGGACAACTATCGGCCGGCCGAACTCGCTTCTGCGTTTCGTGCAGGCGCCAACGGATACTTCGTCAACGTCATTTCGTGTGACGCTTTCATCAAGTCCGTTGAGCTCGTCACGATGGGCGAGACCGTCTTCCCGCCGGCATTTCTGTCGTTCGCTCTTGACGGCAATCGCGAACGCGAACCGACGCCGCTCAGCGAAAACGAGCACGCAATCCTCGTCACGTCGGAGGACGCGATCTCGCCGCAGCTCTCGCCGCGCGAAAAGGCGATCCTATCCTGCCTTATCGAGGGCGATTCCAACAAGTGCATTGCCCGAAAGATCGACATCGCCGAAGCTACCGTGAAGGTCCACGTCAAGGCGATCCTGCGCAAGATCCGGGTTCAGAACCGGACACAGGCGGCGATTTGGGGAATGAACCATGGATCGCTGGTACGAGCGGCAAACAGTCGCGCGCTCACGGCCGTCGATCCAGGCCGGGGGATCGCGAAGCCTCTCGAGGTGATCTCCGAGATGGAGCAGATCAGCGAGCCGGCTTCATTGGTCCCCCAGTCTAGTCACGTCGCAGTACCCCCTATCGACGGTCTACTCCGCAAGGGCGTGGATCGAGGGACTCGCCCGGCGACACGGCTCTACAAGTAGGCGCAGGGATCCGAAAAACGACTGCCGTCGCGCGAACGATCCCATCGCGGAGTGAGTTACGACACTTTCGTCGACTTCCCGACGTCCAGGATGTTCCCTACTGCACTTGCGTGAACAGCACGCGAGTGCAGTAGGCACTCTCCTCGGGTTGACGACGCGCAACGCTTAGGCTGCAGGAGCGCGTCTCTTTTTTTCGCTCCTGAAGCGATGCCTGCTTGTACCTCGCCAGCGGCGAGAGAACGTAGCTGATGATCGTGCGCGCGGTGGTCGGCGTTCCCCGCTAATCTGCGGCCACGCGCACCGACTTGCGCTCGATGGCAAGCCGGATCATGGGGGCGCATGAAGTTCGCGCCTTACTCACGCACGGGTGGTGAACACCGACAAGCTGACCTATGTGGCCAATCTCGACTCGCTGCCGGGCGCCGAGGGAAATCCGCATTACTCCTTCGAGAAACAGTACATCTGCGAGGGCGCGGGCCCGCGAAAACTGTACGAAAGATACCAGCCGGACGCGGTGATGACTCTGACGGCCAAAACTCATGCCGACCGCTCGACCGACGGTCCTGGCGAGTTAATGGACCATCGTTACTACCCATTTATTGCCAATTCCCATCCAGTGACCCGGAGCGTACTGATTCAGCCGGAGACGAGCGATCGGGTCGTAGAGTGCAATGGGTTACGCGTTTTTCACTGATTTGCCGGCGTCCACCAAGCTTCCGGCAAATTTGGTTGGCGGCGGCATGGCGGCCACAGCAATCGTCGGTAGGGGCCGGTTAGTCGGCTCGTCAGTTGCCCAAGGCGGCTTCTGTTTTGGCAGCGATCGTCCACTATGGCTTGATCCTGCTTTGCTCGGCGGCTCCCGGCTACCTCATTCCGGAAAGGTTAGTTGCCTATTGATGCGACTCTGTGTGCTGCATCGTCCGCCAACCGACCCTCCCCTGGTGAATCGCGACACACGTCAGTCGCCGAGCCTCAACTACCAGCGCTGGTACGAAAATGCTGCAGACCAATAGCACCGATAATTGGACAGATCGCGACAATGTGGCGCCTGAATTTCGTCCAGGTCCGGTCGTGTCGCTGACAGAAGTGCTGGCCGTGCTGGCCTTCATACGACGACATCTATTGATCACATTGCTGGCATGTTTTGCGGCGCTTGGCGTTGCTATACTTTACCTCGTCATCGTGACGCCGACGTTCACCGCCAGGGCGCAACTCATCGTAAACGCGAAAGGGGTGGACGCTGCGGCGGTGTCAACGGTCGTAGAAACTCAGATTGGAATCATCAAGTCTGAGAGCATCGCTAACGCCGTCATCGAGAAGCTCGGCCTTGCTCAAGACCCGGAATTTACGACCGGCCAAGGTAGTGGCATGATATCGCGGGTGCTCGGCTGGGCTAGAGGGGAGACAAAAGTTAGTGGCGCGCGCTATGCCTTGGAATCGTTCGAACGCAAGTTTTCGGCCAAGCGTCTTGGCCCTACGTTTCTTGTCGAGATTGCCTTCGACTCCAAAGATCCTGATCGAGCGGCGCAGATCCTAAACGCTGTAGCTGAAAAGTATATTTCCCGTCAAATGGACGCCGCTTTACTAGACGAGACATGGGTTAAAAAGCGATTGAACGAATTGAGCGCTCAAGCATTGGCGGCGCAAAAGGCATTCGAGGATTATAGCAAGAATGGGAAAGAGCCAGCGGATTCCACTGCTACCATCGATAAATTGGCAGCCGCTGTAGACTCTTCCAAAAACGCCTATGATAATTTTCGCCATATGCTGCGTAAGATGGAAGCCACGCAACAACAATCCTCACCAGGCTTTGAGGCGAGTCTCGTCACCGGGGCGTCGCCTCCTTTGAGGGCGAGTTCGCCAAGACCTCGAAGCGTGCTTGTAATAGCGATCGTTGGCGGGCTGCTTCTTGGAATAGCAATGGGAATCGTGCGCGATCTGTCCGTTCGCATTCGCACCAGCGGTCCGAACACTCGTCCCAGCGCAGAGGATGACAGGACCGAGCAATCTCTTCCGGACGAGCTTCGGCCAGATCATCAGTATGAAGCATCGGCAAAGGCAAAGTCAGTGCGCCTCGCGGGTTCGGGGTGAAAGCGACCTCGACCGACAATCGGCATGCCCCCAGCGGTGGAGCCCCCCGTGTCTCACTGAGGGAGTCGGCAAGCTCGTCTGGACGCTTGAGAAGGAGAGAGCGCGGATCGTTTAATGGAATAGATCGAGACTGCAGCCGAAAAGCTCTCAAGGCTGGAGGCGGCTTTCTGAACCTCTCTCCCGCTTTATCCTCTGCACGTCAAAAAGTGAAAGGCGCTCGGCACGTCGACAAGCTCCGCCTCCATCTCGACCAACACGTTGACAAGCGCATTGACGAACTCGGTCGCAATCCCCTTATCGCGGTGAGGAAATGAACTCTTGAGAAGGTCCGTTTTGCCCTCTGCCTATACGAGTCTGCATCAACTACGTCAGCAAGGCCCGGCGAACCATGTGGGAATCCCGCGAGATCAGGCACGACCTCGGAAGATGCGATCATCAGCGCGTCCATGAGCCCTCTTTCTTTGCTCCACTACGCAGGAAGTACGAAAGCCTGCGGGAGCAGGCCGCACACAGGAGGCGCGCACGCGGCACGAGATCGGGGATTCGCCGCAAGGCAGGATCTCTCGCCGCTGCGGGGCTGTTCGACTATGCTCTGCAGTTGGGGGTGCCGATCATCCTGGTCCGCCACCTGACCACGCAGGAGTTCGGGGACTATCGCCTGGCGTGGTTTATCGTCGAAACAGGGTTGATCCTCTTTCCGCTGTTCCTGCCGCAGTCTCTATTCTATTTCCTGTCGCGCGCCGCTCCCGGAACCCGCCCAAAGCTGGTGGGCAACACGTTCGCAAGTCTCTTCGTTCTTGGGGGGCTCGCGACTCTGTTGCTCCTAGCGCTCATGCCAGTTTTGCCGAGTTCGATTGCAGGCCTCCAGCGTCACTCGCCCCTCGTTCAGATTTGCGTCGGCACCTGGATATTGGCGTCGATTCTTGATCACCTGCCGACGGCGGACGGAAAGGCGGAGTGGGGAGCCTGCGCAACGATCGGGTTTGCGATCGTCAGAACAGCGACATTGGCAGGTGCGGCAGTCGCATTTGGCGATGTCGGGTGGCTTCTGGTGGTGTTATGCGGCCTGGCCATGCTGAAGGTCGGGTTAGCCGTGACGTATGCCCTGTTTGCTGCGCAGGAACGGGGGCTCGGATTCGACGGCCAGTTGGTCCGCGTGCAATTGGAGTATTCGCTGCCCTTTGCGATGGCCAGCGGTTTTTTCGCCTTGCGCGCGCAAGCCGGTCAATGGGTCGTGGCAGCGAACTTTCCGAGCTCGGCCTTTGCACTCATCTCGATTGCATCAGTGGTCATGGCTGTCGGTACGTTGACCCGCGGACCTCTGTGCTATGCGCTTCTGCCCAATATCAGTTCCCTATTGGCCGAGGGCAACGTTGACGGCGCCCGCAAGCTGATATTGAGAGCGAATCTGCTGCTGGGATGCATGGTGCTGCCAGCCTTCGGGTTGGTGATAGCGACCGCGGACGACCTTGTGGAACTAATCTATACACGCGAGTATCTCGGGGCAGTGCCGCTCATGCAGATTTATTCGTTGGGACAGATCGCAACTGTATTCGGAGCCAGCTGGCTGCTTTGGGCGTTTGGATTCGGCCGACTGGCCGCGACGATCGGCGCGATATCGCTTGTGCTCACAATTGCCTTGAGCATCCTTGGTGTCCAGTTATTCGGCCTCGCCGGCGCGGTGGCAGGAACCATCGCCGGTCTCGTTGTTTGGGAGTGGTGGGCGTTGATCAAGGTCGCCAAGGCGCTCGGAACCAGCATCGCTAAATTGATACCGCTGTATCAGACATTGAAAGTCGCCTTTGTGGTTGCGGCTGGTGTGCTGGTCGCTCACATCGTCTCCTCCGAGCTAGACACATCCGTTTTTCTGCGGCTCGTGGCAAAGTCTTCGGCTTTTATGACGATTGTGCTGCTTGGGTTCGTGCTCACGAGGCTCCATCACTCCGTGATATCTCTCGTTCGCGGCGCGAGTGAAGAAGCGCCTTCAGGAACGCTTGAAAATACTGACGCAGCACGCGAACCCAGTCGCCTGGTCGACCCGGATCATCTTCGGTAGGCCATTTTCCGTAGCCCTCCGGAAGGGCCGTGAGGGCCGCGAAGTAGCTTGGACTCGCCAAAAAGGGCGACACGAGAATGGGTAATCCGAAAGGTCGAGCCGCGGACCGCTTCAAAATACTATGCTGCTTCGGTGTGAGTTTGGATGCCATGCGTTGACGTCCTCATTAGGGAGCCCTTTTCAAGCATGTGCGGAATTTCCGGTCTCTGGGAGCGTAATGGTTGCCGCCTGCAAGACCTGAAAAGGCGGGCGTCTGCAATGACGCAAACCCTGAACCACCGCGGACCGGACGACAGCGGCATTTGGTTAAGCGAGCAAGCCAGCATTGCCTTCGGGCAGCGTCGCCTAGCAATTATCGACTTGTCCCCAATGGGACATCAACCAATGGTCTCGGCCAACGGGCAATATGCCATTACGTTCAACGGTGAGATATACAATTTCCGAGAACTGAGGGCCGAACTGGAGCGTTGCGGAGTTCGGTTTCGTGGACATTCAGATACAGAAGTCATTGTCGAAGGATTCGCCCAATGGGGCGTCAAATCGACCATCGCCCGTCTGAATGGGATGTTCGCAATTGCAGCGTGGGACGCCGGAGAACGTCAACTATTCCTGGCTCGTGATCGAATGGGCGAAAAGCCGCTTTATTGGGCGATTTTCGATGGACTAGTTTTGTTCGGATCAGAATTGAAGGCGCTGCGCGCTTATCCCGGTTGGAAGCCAAGTCTCAATCGTGGAGCGATCGCCGCCTTTCTTCAGCATAGTTATGTGCCGGGTCCATTCACGATCTATGAAGATGTCTACAAGCTGCCGCCCGCCGGGTTCGTCAAAATTGCGAGCGGCGGCGGCCCCGAAGTCGGCGCGTACTGGGATCTGGCCAGTGTTGTCTCGCAGGGGCAATGCAATTCGCTTCGAGCCGACGAAGAGGGACTGGTCGATGAGCTCGAGGCGTTGCTGCATGATGCAGTATCGCGCCGCATGATTGCGGACGTTCCGCTTGGCGCCTTTCTGTCCGGCGGCTATGACTCATCCACCGTCGTCGCGCTGATGCAGAAAGCTTCTCTGAGACCGGTCAAGACGTTTACCATCAGCTTTGAGAACCCGACATTCGATGAATCGAAACACGCTGAGGCAGTCGCGCGACATCTCGGGACCGACCATACAACATTTCCCGTTAGCGGCGCTGACGCTCTCGATGTGGTGCCGAAATTAGCCGAGATGTATGACGAGCCGTTCGCCGACTCCTCCCAGATCCCGACCCATATTGTTTCCGCGTTGACGCGAAAACGCGTCACGGTCGCTCTGTCAGGAGATGGTGGAGACGAATTGTTTTCCGGGTACTCACGGTATCAATCGACGGATAACTTTTGGCGACCGCGTGCGAAGATTCCGCTTGCGCTCCGCCGCCTCGTGTCTTCAAGCATCTGCGCTGTGCCGCCCAGCACTTACAACAGCATAGCCCGCTATGTACCATACTATCGGCGCGTGCCACGTGTTGGCCAAAAGGCCCACCGGCTGGCGCAAATCCTCTCAATGTCGTCGATCGATTCCGTGTACTATAAAATTCTCTCGCAGAACCACGACAATCTTGTAAAGGGACCACAAGAGGTGCGGACGGCCTGCTGGGGTCAAAACCTCGAGGTCCTCTTGCCAGATCCGGTGGACCGTATGCGCTACCTGGACATGTGCACCTATTTGCCTGATGACATCCTGACTAAGGTTGATCGAGCCTCTATGGCTGTCGCTCTTGAGGTACGTGTTCCGTTCCTCGACCATCGCCTGGTTGAATGGGTCTGGAAGCTGCCGTCTTTCCACAACGCGCGTGCCCGACGCCCCAAGCATTTGCTCCGGCGTGTTCTTGCCCGCCATGTGCCCGATCGTTTGGTCGAGCGCCCGAAAATGGGGTTCGGGATTCCGCTCGTAGATTGGTTGCGCGGTCCGTTACGGAATTGGGCCGAGGACTTGATGAGCGAAGCTTGCCTGAGCACTGGTGATATTTTCTACGTTGAGGCCATTCGCTCGCTCTGGGCCGCATTCTTGAACGGAGATAGTGAGCAAGATTTCCTCATTTGGAATATTCTGATGTTTCAGTCGTGGCATCGTCGGTGGGGCGATGCTTCGGTGCCGGATACCGGAACAAGACGCTTGGCATCGCTTTTGAATTGAAGATATGGCGATGACACCTTTGTCGTTTTTTGCCGGACTCCAGCGGGGCGTGCGACCTTACACGAGCGCTTACGAGCCGCCCCCGATTGCGATTGCGCAGCGATGCGTACCAACTCCGCTATAGGTATGCTGCTTGTTCAATGATTTGCACCCGCGAACTCCCAACCGCCATGGCGGCTCCCGCGATCATCGGATCCGTTCCGAGTTATCGAACAATAATATCCGCCACGCGGCCTTGATCAGCGCTGGGCCGCTGATCGCTCGAGAGCACCGGAGAGAAAGGTGGACCGCCACCACAGCTCCAGATCTCTACTAGCTGATTATCGCGCCGTTGGTAAGCGCCGCCATGCACCGTCGAGCCCGCCTCGCCATTGGAGCCCAGCACCAGCACTCCGCCTTCATGCAACGCGTCCCGCAAATTAGCGATTGCCTGAGTAAGCTGGGCCGGCGAGAAGTAGCTTGGATTGAGAACATTCATGGCCCGCACCACGTGATAGCGGTCGACCGGCGGCGAAAAAATATCATAGTTCTTGATCTGAAAATTGGCACAGCGATCGAGATATTTTCGCGCCTCGCTGCACAAGAGCAGGATATGGTCCCGGATCAAGGCCTCATCACCTGCGCGAGCCGCATCGAGCACAGCCATGGCCCGAGCCCGCCAAAACAAACGCAATAAGTGATTGACAGGGTAGAGCCAACTTTCTGTACGTGCCAAATTTAGTACAAATGGCGGCCGTACTAGCTGTAGTGGGACGTCGTTCTCGTCGACCACGACGCTTAGCCGCGCCTCTGGAAAAGAAAGTCTGGTGACACGCAGGCAGAGATCGCTCGCCAGGAAATCAAGCCCGCCGAACTGCGCCGACAGGACACGATAGAAGTCACAGGCAGTCCGCCCATCGGACACTGCAACATCATGGACGCTCAGCCGTGCATTTGACGAGAAAAGCTGCGCCAATATACTTAGCACCTCGCGGTCGAACGTGCCAAAACGCTGGCGGCTTGTGCGCTTGTAAGCGCCGTTGGTAATAGGAAACAAATTCAGCACTGCCGCCTGAAGAGCCTCATCGTCCGAGCCGCCACGGCGCGCCAATGCTTCATAAAGCGCAATGTCGCAAAGTCGGTGGAAAAAGCGTCGCGTCTCCGCCAAACGTCCCAGCCCGGAGCGATCTAGTTGTTCGAGCGTGCAAATGCCGTGTTTGAGCATCCTCTGCCCTCCAAAATGAGCTCAGCGTGGCGCGCAAGTTGGGTTCCAAGAGTGAACAATATCTATCCTCAAATTAGCGGCCAGCTCGTCTAGCTTCTAGAAAAGCGCAAATCTCTCTTGCCTCTTGCGACCCAATGCAGGCGTCCCTCGATATCACCGGGTTTGACGACTAGTGGCCGAAAAGCGCTCCCATGCAAATGACCTTTCAAAGTAGCAGTATTCATGTGCGGTGTACGCGTTAGCATTTGGTGCACGAAATCGCGCCATGGGCGTCTATACCATTCCCCGACCAACTGGTCTCGTCCTCTCCCGTGATCGAGAATAGGTAATCCGAAAGGGTCGAGCCGCAGACCGGTTCAGAAGACTATGCTGCTAGAGTGTGAGCGTGGCTGCCATGCGTTGACGCCCTCATTAGGGAACTCGATGTACGTAATTTCCGATATTTGTGAGCGCTATGGTTGCAGTCTGCAAGACCTGAAACGGCGCACATCTGCAAGGACGCGAAGCCTGAGTCACCACGGGCCAGACGACAATCACGTCTGGCCGAGCCACTGGGCTGTTGGTGGAGAACGCCGATGCGATTCCTGACAATATCAAATGCGCATCCTCAGACATGCGGCCGTGTCCACTCGAAAGCCGCCGAACTGCTGTTCATCTTGCGGTCCCATCAACCTCGGGGTGTCAGGTGCGAATTCTCTCGATAGATTTTTCCATTCCATATCTATTGAAAGATGATGACTATCCGATCGGCGGCTGGGCCGTTCAACTTTCACTTTGGCTTCGCGCGCTTGAAAGCGCCGGTCACGAAGCCGCTTTCCTTACCTGGAAGGGTGCTTTGGCGCATGTGGGTTCGGGCCAGCAAATCAAACTTATCGAGACCTATGATCCCGCGACGGGAGTGCGGGTTGCGAAGTGGTTCTACTCATACATTCCCAAGGTGTTGGCAGCCGCCCGCGCCTATCGTCCCGACATCATCATCCAGGGCGCACGTGGGGCGGGCACTGCCATCATGGCTTTCGTCGCCGACCAATTAAGGATTCCGTTCGTTCACCGCGTTGTCAGCGACGGAGACGTCGATGAGCGATACAAGATCGGGCTTCGACATTATGAATGGTTATCCTATTCTTGGGCTCGGCATCGAACAGCCGCATTTCTCTGTCAAAATGAGTATCAACGCGAAAAATTGGCAGCGCTTTTTCCGGGCACACCCATTCACGTCATTCACAATGCCATTGCCGTGGCAGAGGACGCGGCCGCTCCTTTGCCGCGCGCAGAACGCAGATATGTCGCTTGGCTGGGTGTCTTCCGCCATGGAAAGAACTTGCCAATGCTGCTTCGAATCGCCCGGGAACATCCGGCTGTCCAATTCCGCGTAGCAGGGATGCCAGAGCGAGATACTGATCAATCGACGCTAGACGCCCTGAATAGCCTGCGCCATCTGCCAAACGTGGAACTGGTTGGTTGTGTCCGGCGGGCAGACGTTCAACGATTTCTATCGGAAGCGACGATGCTTCTCTGCACATCGGATGTCGAGGGCTTCTCGAACACGTTCCTGGAGGCTTTGGCTACCGGCACCCCTGTTGTAACTCGGCGAACTGTCGACCCAGATCTGATCGTTCGGCGCCATGCCCTTGGCGCATCGGCCGAGGACGAGTTGGCGCTTTCAAAATCCGTGAGCGCAATTTGGGACATGGACGCGAACGAATACAACGCGGTCGCGACACGATGTCAGATCTACGTTAAGGCCAATCACTCGCCGACGGCAAAAGCTCGCGAGTTAATTGCGGCCTTGAAGCCCCTTATGGATAAGTCAAAGTACCCAGGGCAACTACTTTGAACTGGTCACACTCGAAGCGAAGCGATCACAGCGTTTTGGGCTCTGGGCCGCGCACCCATTGGCCAGAAGGACTCTGTCCGTCACCTACGTCCGAAACTGTTGCTGCCCATTTTCGAAACTTCGATGCTGACGACCGGATCCTCTTGACTTGGAGCTTCCTCGCGGCGACCTGACTAGATGCGACAAAATCTAATGGACGGTTAGAGTAGAGCAACCAATTCCGATAGGTCGAGATGAGTACATCTCTGAGCAATAGCGCCCCAACGCCTTATCATCCCACTTTGCCAGATTCAGTCGCGCAGGCTGGAACCTTTTTCTTTCTGTTGTTCGTTTTCATGTGGCCATTCCAGCGCGTACCATTTCTGACTGACAATTTGTTCGGCGTCCAAGGGCTCAAACCCTTTAACCTATTATCAGCAATAGTCTTGGCTTATCTGGTTTTCGACACTGCGCCCCTACACGCGACCGACAGGATCGAACGAACATCCATCAGAATATTTCTCCTGTACTTCGCAATTTTTGCCATCGCCCTCATTCGATCAGTTCCAAACGCGCCCCTTTTGCATAGTCGCTTCCCCGATTCATATCCAGAGTCCTACTTTGACTTTGTATTATCGAATTGCCTTGTGCCGATCTTTTACACTTTATCCTTCCTGTTTGTCCTTAAGCGCATGCGCTCCTTTCAGGAGATCGAGAGGATCACGACGGTGATCTGCCTTTCAATGCTGTTGTTATCAATCGTTTTCGTCGCGCTCGTCCTGACGAATCCGTCCGTTAGCGGAATGGCCGAGCCGGTTCCAGCTAGCCGGGACAAGATGACCGAGTTCTGCGAAACCTATTTTGGCGTCCATTACAATACGATCGGAACAATGTACATTTGCACTGTGCCTTTGTTGGTCTATCGAGCTCTTACGCGCAATGCTCTCGGGATCGCATCCCTGTGTCTATCGCTCCTGGCGATTCTTCTCCTCGAGTCCCGCGGCGCGCTTGTCACAGTCGTAGCTTCGTGTTCCCTATATCTGATCCTGCGGCGCAGGTTCGCCATCTTAGTCGTTGGTGCTGCGGCTGCTGGCGTCACATCGCTCCTGTGGATTGGACCAACCGTTCAAGCTCTTCTTTCCGTCGGCTTTGATGGCGATTCCGGCGCCTCGGCCGATGCCTTGCTGACGGGCCGTGTCGATTATGTTTGGGCTCCGCTGCTAAGTGAATGGACGAGCAATATCGGCCTGTTCCTGTTTGGCGCTGGTCGCTACGGAATGGGGACGAGCCAACTTTGGGACACAGGAGCGCTGTATCAGGCCAACCAAGCGCATAATGCAATTATCAACTTCTTTCTCGATTGCGGGGTGATTTTAACCGGCGTGCTTCTAATTTTCCTTCTCCTTGGAACAGCTACCGCCTGGCGGGTTGGGCGAAGGTTGAATAGTGACCTATATTGGGCTCTGTTCGTGTGCATCTTTGGTTGTGGGATTAGTATGGCGACTCAGAGCGACATTCTTCCAACAATCCAAAACATGTATGCATTTCCGATCGTTGCGATGATGATCAACTTGGCGCGGTTGCGCTATCTGGGTGCCATCACAGATACCCCAAAAACAGGGAATAATGGGAAGATAGAAAATGCGCCAATAGCGTTAGTGGCAAGAAGCAAGCAAAAAAGGGAAAGGCCATGATGGTCTCTCAGATGGATCCGAAGCACGCACACCACTACAAGGTGGAGATTGGGCTTGCGGAGCGGTTGCGTAATTCCTCCCGTGCGGAGCGTAAGCATGTTTACCGCTCGGTGTACGAAGAGCTGCTTCGCGAGGTGCCGTACCACCCGCAGCTGGTGTCTAAGAGCCAGGAGACGGTGAGTCGGCCCGAGTTGCAAGGGTTGTTCGAGACGCTCCGTCCGCTCCTCAATCCTGACACAGTGTATGCGGAGATCGGAGCTGGCGACTGTGCGCTCACGATGCTCGTTGCGCCGCACGTGCGGAAGGCCTACGCTATCGATGTCTCCGCGACGGTAACACACGGCGCGAGCGCGCCAAATCTCGAACTCGTGCTCTCCGACGGCGTCAGCATTCCGTTAAAGGCGACGCTGATCTTCTCGAACCAGCTGATGGAGCACCTCCATCCGGATGACGCGCGCGACCAACTCGCGAACGTGTTCGCCGCGCTGGAGCCCGGCGGCAAATACTTCTGTATCACGCCGAACCGTATGAGCGGTCCGCACGACGTCTCGCGCGGCATCGATGAAGTGGCGCGCGGCTTTCACCTACACGAATACACGAACAGCGAACTAGCGGGCCTGTTCCGCTCAGTGGGCTTCGCGCGCGTGCAGGCTTTCGTGCGCATCCGCAACTTCCAGACGACGCTGCCGCTAGGCGTCGTGACCGCCCTCGAAACCGCCGTCGGGTGGCTACCGCGGCGCCTTGGATGGCGCGCTTCCAACCTGCCGATCCTACGCCATATCCTTGATGTCCAGCTCATCGCGACGCGTCGCTGACCACGCGTCCCACGCGCTTCCGGAGCGGTCGCCACAGTGTTTGGTCGGCGGCAACCTGCTGATTCCCGATCCTGCCGTTGTCGATGAAGCGGGTGCGCGCCCTCCTGGGTGTCCCGGTCACGATGCTCAAGGGTGATCACGATCGGCTGGAACGTGCACGGATGTCCGGAGCCGCGGCCGCAGCAGGCCCAATTGCCGACGACGGCGCTTGAAGTGCCTGGCATGGGCCTCCCGCCATCATCTCGGCGCGTTTGGCGATACGCAGATTCGATTGCCGCAGGCTGTGCGTGCGAGCCGGCGGTTGAGCAGCTTGATCGCCGCATGAGCCAGCTTGGCCTCAATCGGGAACGCGATGGCCTTTGGTCTGCACGGTAGACGACACCCGGTGTCGGCAGCGCGCCACGGTGCGCCCTGCCGCAGCCGCTCCCTGCCGGCACGCCGCGATGAACGCGAGGCAGGCCACAATCGCCTGCGGGCGCCCCACATGATCAGTGGAATGAACTTTTGCTCATCGCAGCCTACGCTAGAGCCTGTGATACTCACGATACCATTTCGCGAACCGTGCAACACCCTCGTCGAGAGCCGTCGACGGGCGAAAGCCGATGTCGCGTTCGAGCTCGTCAATATCGGCGTAGGTTGCTTCGACATCCCCCGGCTGCATTGGAAGCATTTCCTTAATCGCCGTCCTGCCGAACTCCTTCTCCAGCAGCGATACCACATGCATCAGATTTTCAGGACGATTGTTGCCGACGTTGTAAATTTTGCATGGGGCGCTGCTGGTTGCGGGATCCGCAGGCGCGCCCGGCCGCCCCTGGGGTGGACGGTCGATCAGGCGTACGACAGCCTGGCTCACGTCATCGACATAGGTGAAGTCGCGCCGCATCTCTCCATGGTTAAACAACTTGATCGGTTCGCCGGCAAGGATTGCCTTGGCAAAGATGAACATCGCCATGTCCGGGCGCCCCCAGGGACCATAGACGGTGAAGAACCGCAGGCCGGTCGCTGGAATACGATAGAGATGGCTGTACGCATGCGCCATCAGCTCGTTGGCTTTCTTGGAGGCGGCATAGAGACTAATCGGATGGTCGACATTGTCCCTTACCGAAAAGGGTAGCTTCGTATTCGCGCCGTACACTGACGACGAGGATGCGAACACGAGATGCCGGCACTCATTGTGACGACAGCCCTCCAGCACATTGATGAACCCATCGAGATTCGCATCGACGTAGGCGTGCGGATTCTGCAGTGAATAGCGGACGCCGGCTTGAGCAGCCAGGTGAATCACGATTGGGAATCGGTGCTGTTCGAACAATGCTGATGATGCCGCACGATCGGCTAGGTCATGCTTCACAAAACTGAACTTCGGATCGCGCTTGAGAAGCTCGATGCGCGCTTCTTTCAGCTTAGGATCGTAGTAGGCATTAACACTGTCAGCACCGACCACCTCGCGACCATCAGCCAAGAGCTGTCGGGCAACATGAAAACCAATGAAGCCCGCAGCCCCGGTCACCAGTACTTTGTCGTTCAGCATCTTATCTCCGGATTAGAGCCGCCACAGGTCAATGACGGCGGGCTTTGCGGCACGATCGAGCTTTGTCTTGACGTCGAGCACAAGGCCAGAGCCGTCGCGCAGCAGGCGCTGAACGAACGGCCAGCCACCATCGACATAGGGCTGATGGGCGACGGCGAGAACGAGGGCATCTGCAGGTTGCAGTGCGTGCAGTTCGGTCAATGTCACGCCATACTCATGGCGGGCATCGGCAGCGTTCGCCAACGGATCATGGATCTGCACCGTGAGCCCAAAAGACTGAAGCTCGCGAACGATGTCGACGACGCGGGAGTTGCGCGTGTCTGGAACGTCTTCCTTGAAGGTCAGCCCGAGGATGGTCACGATCCCATTCTGGGCCTTGCGGCGCAATAACCCACGAACGCATTCGCGCGCCACACGCTGACCCATGCCGTCGTTGATGCGCCGCCCGGCGAGAATTACCTCGGGATGATAGCCAGCCTTTTCGGCGCGATAAGTTAAGTAATAGGGATCGACACCGATACAATGGCCGCCGACAAGTCCCGGCTGGAACGGCATGAAATTCCATTTGGTCCGCGCCGCAGCTAGGACGTCGCCAGTATCGATATCAAGCGCCTGTAAGATCAGCGACAGCTCGTTCATGAAGGCGATATTCAGGTCGCGCTGGGTATTCTCGATGACTTTTGCAGCTTCTGCTACGCGGATCGAGGGAGCACGGTGAATACCAGCGCTGACTACAGATCCGTAGACATCCGCCACGATCTCAAGCGTTCTGGCATCCTGCGCCGAGACCACCTTGGTAATCGTTTCGAAGCGGTGCTGCTTGTCGCCGGGATTGATCCGCTCAGGCGAATAGCCGACTGCAAAATCTACTCCAGCCTTCAGGTGAGAGTTTTGCTCAAGAACCGGAATGCAGTCGTCCTCCACGGCGCCCGGATACACGGTTGATTCATAAACGACGATATCGCCCCTCTTTAGAACCTCACCCACCGATCGCGACGCCGTTATCATCGCGCGCAGGTCCGGATTCCGAGCCTCGTCGATCGGAGTCGGCACTGTGACGATGAAGAAGTCGGCCTTCACCATTCCGGCTGGGTCGGCGGTAAAACGTAGCGTTTCCTGGTGCAAATCATCGCTATCAACCTCATGGGTCCGGTCCCTTCCCTCTCTGAGTTCAGCGACACGTCGCGGGTCCACGTCGAATCCGACAACCGGAACTCCGGAACGCGCGAACGACACAGCCACGGGCAACCCCACATAGCCGAGCCCAATCACCGCTATTCTTCGGCCGTGCATCATGATTGATGTCCAGACGTCCGTGCGCCATTGGCGCCGCTCGACCAAGTGTTAAGGCAGCCTGTCGATTGGCGTGCGGCATTCGACTTGAACGGTCCAACCCGGGTCATTTCGCCAGCGCGTCGGACCGCAAAACGGGCGCGAACACTTACATAAGCGACATCAAATCCGTCGAACACGGGGAGAAGCCGGCGCAGTTGAATCCAGTGCCCTCCTCCCGATGCGACGACAAGAACCTCGTTGAACACGATCCCACTCCAGCACTGGTACGACGCCGCGCGAGCTGCCGATCCATCCGCAATGCCACCACGGCCACGCTTGATAGGCGCCAGCAGAAAGCGCGCGCACGCTATCAATTCTCCTCCAACAAGCCGGTGCGAGACACCGAGGGACGAAAATTGACCGTAGCAGTACTTTAATAGCAAACCCCCCGCGGGCGGGCTTACCAATCAGGATTACCTAAATCGTGAGACGGGTGTCGTAGACATGCCTGGCACATCAAAATCGGCTAGATTGGTCAGACAGGTGGTCCCTACATCAGTGCCGTGTCGGTCGTGGATCTGCGACAGAGTTTGTGATTGTTTTGCCGAGAAGGACAGCCGGTCGCGATGTCAACCTCTCTGGTCACCTTCCAATAGCTGGAAAGGCGGTCCGTCACTTTACCGCTCGGGCAGCGTGGGAAAGTGCTAGGCTTCCTTCGTATCACAAAGGCCTGATCCTTGAGGGGGCGGCACATGCGACGGCGCGATCTTCTTACCGGATTGGTGGCCACGACGGCGGCGGGCGCCCTGCCGACCGCCGGGCTATCGACGCCTTTCACCAACGATGAGACCAATGCGCTGGCAACCATAACGCCGGTCCCGAGCGCGTCGTGGCTGGCGGCCGCAGATACCCTGATTTCCTCGCTGAAGACGGCCGGGGTCTGGCAGACGCTGGACCTCTTCTATTGTTTCGCCGCGCCCAGCTCGACCGCCTGTACCTACAACTGGGTCAACATGACAAGCGGACGACTGACCGCCAACGGCAACCTGACCTACAGTGCCAATGCCTGCGTGGCCAGCGACGGTTCGACTGGCTATTTTACCACGACGTTCGACGTCAACTCAAACAAGGCGCAGGATGGTAACGCCGAGTACGGATTCTTTACACTGAACGAATGTACAACCGACAATATCTCGCCATTCCAGACGGCCGGCGGAAAGCATTATATGGCGCTGCAAGCGAACAGTACAGGCGCCGCGATTGCCAACTTGTTCGCTGCACTCAACACTTCGGCAGAGGCATCATTCTCCAGCCTATGGGGTTCGACCGTAGGTCATTGGGTCATTCAACAGAATGATACCACGGCACAGTTGCAGGCCTTTGTCGATGGTTCATCGCTTGGCACGAGCACCCAAACGCACAGTGCGGATAGCGGCGCCGTGCAGTTATTGAAGAGCGCAAGCGGCTCATATACGACGCGGCAAGTCGCCTTTGTGCATTACGGTTCGAAGCTGACGGCTCCGCAACAGTTGGCGCTGAGCAAGGCACTCTATGCTTTCCTGACGGCGATGGATGTACGACCGATGGCGGGTACCCCCGGGTTGAGTACTGGCCCGACCAACGTCGCCCCCTATAAGCACTGTGCCACTTTTTCAGGGACTGGTTATCCGATTTCGCCCTCATTTCCCGCTCCTGCAGGCAGTTTTCAGGGACGAGCCAGCGCCTATCCCTACGCCATGATCAAGGTTAACGATCCCAACTATAATTCCATCATCAGACTGGAGGCCCACGCCGGGGATCGTCCGTCATTCGATCGCACCACCATCACGCGGGTGCAAATAAATACGGCGAATCTTGTTGCGATCCCATGGCAGACGACCTGCGACCTGGCGTTCTCGTTCTTTATTGAAAACGGGACAGTTTTTGATACCGGCTTCTGCGACTTAGCCAACATGCACGACCAGACGAGAGGCGTGAACTGCGGACCGACTCATGCGATTGATCCCGCCACCGGGAATTTCCTCGTGTGGTACTATGTCAACGGGACCCACTACAACATCTATCCAGTCGTGACCAGTGCGCCATGCGCAAAAGGAGTATGGCATCATGTCAGGACCACCTACAGACTCGACGATAGCCCGAACGGGTTCTGTCAGGCTTGGTTCGATGGCGTGCAGGTTCTGAATGCGACGGGCATTCGATTTGCCGCTTCCACAGGTGCGCCGTTCTGGTGGAATATCACTGGTCTTTACCAAGGTGTGACCGGCGCTGGTCCGACCGCCGTTTGGTACGCCAACCTTGAGTTCGATATCTCGGGCACGCAGCCGTTTGCGTCGCGCATCTCCAACCCGTTGCCTGTGCCACCGCTGACATGATCGCTTAAGAAAGCAACGGCCATAGACTAACGTCTTATGGCTGCAGATGTGCCTGATCTACGTAGGCCCGAAGGGTCTCGTCGCCTTGCGCGCGCCGTCCGCCCACAAGGACGGGTGCCGATAGGGGTAATCCAAAAGGGTCCGCACGGGCGCCAGTTTTGGACAATAGGGTTCGCGCGCACCAGGGTAATTTCGGATATCGTTTTCTGGTCCACCCAAGGATCTGCCCGACGTCGTGATCCCCGTGTGTGGGGGAAAGGATCGAAGCTCGATTCCTCTGAAGCCGGCCAGACGATCCGACACAATGCGGTCGGTGGCGAGATCGGATAAAGGTCCATCCGGTCTAGTGACGTGTAGAGCTGCCTTCCCGCAGTAGTTTGGCGAAGCAGACAGCCGGAGTGTTGCACCGTCTGTTCGGTCAGATCACGATAGAGCGCTCTCGCGACATCGAGGCCATTATCGTCTACGAGGAGATCACCGTCTACCTTCCCTGACTGCATGGTTTCGTCTTGCAGTCCGAGCAATTCGCAAAATGATCCGGATTGAAGCGCTCAGGCGCTGCCGCCCGCCGCTGGATACGTCGATACTCCAAAACGGACTCAGCCGACGCCGAACCGCTCCGCTTGAGTGGAGGCAACAGCAAATTGCTTCGGCGACTACACTCTTCGTCAAACGCTGCTGTACGCCGGATCAATGAGCGATCCCGATCTTGTCTTCGGCAGCGTAGTATCTCGGAACGCTGGGAGCCTCGCAATCGGGATAGCCACTCTGGCGCCAGCAACAATCCTCTTTGCTTGTGCTGGCTCGGAAAACTCCAGGGCTGCCCCATCAGGACCCATAAGCTATTTGTCCGACATGGTGCGTGCACGAGCGGTCTGAGCCTCCTCTTGCCATCGAAATTGGTAACCCTAAAGGGTCGCGCCGCGAACCGGATCACAGACTATGCTGGTGCGTGAGTACATGCGCGATGGGATAGTGCACCCGTAACGCCAACGACAGTGCTTCGAGACGTGTAGGGCAATGTTCGAATACGACGAACATAGGCTGTTCTCCTTTAACGGACGTCATGTCGGCCGAGACATTGTGGAGCGGCAGGCCAGTAAATCGACCGACATCGAGCTGGTCACATCGATAGCCGTTGATGCGCCGATGAGCCTGGTCATGCTCAAGCCGCTCAAGGAGAATAGATGAAAATCGCAATTCTCGTGGGAACCCGTCCAGAAATCATCAAAATGGCACCGGTCATTCGCGAATGCCGGAAGCGAAAGCTCGACTACTTCATTATCCACTCGAAGCAACATTACTCGGAGAAACTCGACGGGATCTTCTTCTCGGAACTCGCTCTTCCCTCGCCAAAATACAATTTGAATATCGGCTCCGGCGGTCACGCGAACCAAACGGGTCGCATACTGATTGAGCTTGAGCCGATCCTAATGTCGGAACACCCTGATGTACTACTCGTTCAGGGCGATACGAACACCGTGGTGGCTGGCGCACTCGCGGCGCACAAACTTCATATTAAGGTCGGGCACATCGAAGCCGGGTTACGCTCGTTCGACCAAACGATGCCCGAGGAAAGCAACCGAATCATCACAGATCATATTTCGGACTATTTATTTGCCGTTACCGATTTGCAGGTCGGTCATCTCAAACACGAAGGCCTGCCAGACTCGAAGATATTCCAGGTCGGCAACACGATCGTCGACGCCCTACTTTCTCATCGGGCTCACGCGGAGAAGAGCAGTCGGATTCTCACCGAACTGAAATTGCAGAAGAGCGGCTATTACCTTCTTACGTCCCACCGCGCCGCGAACGTTGATGACCCGGACGCCTTGAAGGAAATCATCCAACTGATCGCGAAAATCCCCGGTAAAGTGTGCTGGCCGATACACTATCGAACCCAGAAGGTTCTCAAAGAAAACAAGATTGATTTGCCGATGAACCTGGCCTGGACCGAGCCCGTTGGCTATTCGGATTTCTTGAACTTGCTTTCGAATTGCACGGCCGTCATTACGGATTCCGGCGGCGTGCAGGAGGAAGCCTGTATCCTCGGCGTACCTTGCGTGACCATTCGCGATCGCACGGAACGGCCTGAAACCGTCGACGTCGGCGCAAATGTTTTGGTACACCGAAACGCTGAGGCGATGGTCGCGGCTCTCAATCGTCCGATTAAACCTTGGACGAATCCTTTTGGAGATGGCCACACCGCCGAGAGAATACTTGACATCGTCATGGGCGAGCATTTTCGGTTGGCTCCGCAAACTCAGGATGCTGTTTGCGTTGCAGGTCTTGGTTACATGGGACTTCCGACTTCCCTCCTCTTGGCGAACTCGGGCGTGAAGGTTACCGGCTTTGATCTCAGCGAAAAGAAAGTGAATGAGATCAACCGAGGTCACTGCCCGTTCGATGAAAAAGGTATTCCTGAGTTATTGACGACGGCTTTGAAGACTGAAAACTTCAAGGCTCAAACGAGACCTGTGGCGGCGGATGTTTTCATTGTGGCCGTACCGACTCCACACGACAACAAGAAATGCGATTTGTCCTTCGTTCTTTCGGCCGTCAACAGTCTTCTTCCAGTCATGAAGGACGGCAATCTGCTCATCATTGAATCAACGATCAAACCAAAAACGTGTGAAGACATCGTACTTCCGATCCTCCGATCGAAACATCTCAAGGTCGATGTTGCGCACTGCCCCGAGCGTGCCATTCCCGGCAACACTTTACATGAAATCGTTCACAACGATCGAATCATCGGCGCCAAATCGCCGGAAGCGGCGGAAAGAGCGGCGCGCCTCTATTCGACCTTCACAAAGGGGACGATTCATCGGACGAATCTGGTGACCGCCGAGTGCGTAAAGCTCATGGAAAACACTTTCCGCGACGTCAATATCGCTTTGGCGAATGAGTTTTCCCTGATTGCCGACAAGTTCAGATTCAACGTTTCCGCTGCGATTAAGCTTGCAAACAAACATCCGCGCGTCGGTATTTTGCAGCCTGGAATCGGCGTCGGAGGTCACTGTATCGCCATCGATCCCTGGTTTTTAACCGAAGACATCAACGATCTGAATGTTATTAGAGCCGCTCGCGAACTGAACGACGAGATGCCGAAGCATACTGTCGCGCGAATTCAAGACAAGATTGACCCATCTGTTAAGAAAATCGGCATTTTGGGAGTGAGTTACAAGCCAGACGTCGACGATGCTCGCGAGACGCCGGTTTTGGAAATTGCAAAGATTCTTTCAAAACAATACGAAATCCGCTGCCACGATCCCCTGGTAAAAGATTGGGATTTCGAACTCTTCCCCATCGAAAAAGTGGACGGTTGGGCGGACGTGTTGATTATCCTTTCCGGTCATAAGGTCTACTCATCGAAGAAGTTTGACTCCCCGCTGCTTTCGTTTGACCAAATGATCAACGCGGTTCCATGATTTTTGAGCTGCAGCTCCGCTAAGCAGGCTGCAATGAACCATATTCTAGAAAGTTGCCTCTACTACGGCGCGAGCCGAGTTTGAGAACGGCCCTTTGTTCTCGCACGCCTCGCTGCTAGAGCCGCCATTATCTTGTTTCATGAAATGCAGCGCGATTGTCAGTCGGAATTGATGATCGGAGCGTCGATTTCGAATATGCGCCTAGTTGGCTGCGCCGGGAGAGACGGTCAATCGTCAGCCTCGATGAATGCCTTGAGAAGCCGGCATGGGACGATCGATCGCGCCGTTATGCGGTTCTAACTTTCGACGATGGCCACCGCGACAATATCTCGGTGGCGCTTCCGATTCTGGAACGGCACAACGCTCCGTTCATGGTGTACGTGCCCGCTCGCGCCCCCCGTACGATCCATGCAGTCGTGGTGGTTGGGTTTGCGGAGGTTTTTTCTCTCGAGGGACAAGGTTATAATCAAAGCGATAGGCAGCCAGCTCCAGTGCTCCCTGCCGCTTATCCTAGGAAGGCAGGCGGGCGGCTTTTTCCTCCCGAGCAGAGAATGCACGCCAGGCGCGCGCGAGTGCCTGGCGCCGCCATCCTCACCCGGGTCGAGCAGAGCCGCGTCGACCGGCGCTACATCGCGCCGGGCAAACCATGCAGACGGATGCCAGTCCGATCGTGTGTTGTTGTAATCGGACCACGAACATCTGAGTGCACGCGATGGGGCGCTGTTTCCGGCGATCTAACTAGCTGACAGTTGAGTCGACCGACCAGTGGGACCAGTCAGCGCTCTTTGCTTCGCGAGCAGTGCGTCGATGAAGAATTTGGTTGCCCAGTTCGGATATTGCAGCGGGGCATAGCGGCCATAGATGGGGAATGAGCCTTTGATCCCGCCATAGTAGGGTTTCGCCGGCGACATCACGTTCTGCGTCGCAGCAACGTCGTCGAGCAGATTGAGTCCTACGTTGAGAAATCGCTTGTCACCTTCCAGGCCATAGAGCCTGAAGAACACGATCGCCAATTGCGCGCACCCCGTGAGGCACAAATGCCTCGCGAGAAACTCCCAGTTTTCGCCAATCTCGGAAGCCATGCAATGCTTGGTGTCATAGACCGAAACTATGCGCTCGGCTGCGCGGCGAACGGCAGAGAGGTAGGACGCGCGCCCCGAAATGCAGTGGATCTCGATTAGCCCTTGCAACACGTAAGCGATGCCATGTGTGTTGGCGTTCCAGCCTGGCTGGAAGACGTTGTTGAGGAAGAAACCATTGTCGACCTGTTGCGACACCGTCCAGTCGGCATTGGCGAGCGCAACATTTTCATACTTCGTTTCTCCCAGCAGCCTACCTAACGTCAGCAGCGCCCAGGCGCTTCTGACGTTGTACGAGTGCACCATGTCGTAGTGCTCGTTGCGCACGAAGGATCCGGTTTCGTCAGCAGATGAGACGAGGAAGTCACCCGCCCGCCGCGCGTAGGGGATGAGATCTTTCCGTTCACGACGTAAAATCAGCGCGTTGAATCCGTGAAGGATTTGGCCGGTGTTAAAGACGACCGGCTTGGAGTCCGGCCAGAGATCGCGCTCGACAAAGCCGCCACTCGGTTCTTGCAGTTCCGAGAGCCGTTCGCCCAGGCGCTCCGCGGTCAAGGCCAAATCAGGTCGTTTGAGGTGATCAGCCAAATCGAGGAGCGTCGGTATGATGTACCCGGTGGTCTCTCGATACGGAGGCAGCCATCCTTTCCCTACCTTATATCCCTTCGAGGACGCGGACCCTTTCCCCTGCTCTATGGATCGCGTGATGAACGCGACCGCCGCCTCAAGGTGATGTCGATCATCCGTCAATCGTTCTGACGTTTTTTGACCCGGGAACTTAATGCGGAAGAAGTCGCGAACGCTCTCAGCGGCAAAATAAGTCAACATCATGATCGGTTGTCCCTGCTCGCAATACAGAAAAGGCGCGCTTTGTCGCGAGGCCGCCTAGGCCGCGATATATAGCGTTTTGCCGGACGCGGCGGCAGCTCCGAGCGCGCGGTTAATCTCCGAGGCCTCAACGCAGTAGAGCCGAACGCCCTTGTATTTCCACGCCGTTAGCACGCCCGGGCGAAGGAATCCGGCCAGTCTCTCAATCCTGAGCACGAACTTGTGCGAGAGAGGCGGCGACATCACGTACGGAATATGCCGGCCGGCACCGTCAATCAGGGTAACGCGGATGGGCTCCTCGCTCTCGCGCGGGATGGGGAAGTCGGGACCCATGTGATCCTCGATGGCGTGAACCTGCGTGAGGCTACGATAATATTCGGTGCCGACGCCAAGAATCACCGTCTTGTATCGCGCCATCACCCCAAACGGTGACAGTGGCCCACACTCTGCGGAGCTCAGGTGATGGCTACGCGTAAGTTCTTCGGCAAGAGGCCCCAACGCGCAGACGCTGTGGGTCGGGTGAAGGCTACGCAAGACGACTCTTAAGTGACGAAATAGCTCGCTCACAATTCCCATCTGTGACGGCGTGCGCCGCGCGTTGAACTGTGGATTGGCGCGATAGTAGTCGAGATAGTACTTCTCAGAAGTCCCAAAAAAGAAGGCTGGCATGGCCAATGTTCGATCGGGCCCTGCGATGCGCAGGAAGGTCTTGAGCAGTTTGCCGGGATCGTCGCGATACATTGGGGTCAGGCTATTGTAAGAGCAATGCACCATAAGAATGTCGAAATCATCCGGCAGATGCCGGCGAATCTCGAGCTCAAGCTCGGCAGTCGAGAAGGTCCCGTTCCACGCTTGGATCAGGGGGGCGCATTTCAGGCGTAGCCGCCATAGGCGTGACTTGAGATACTGACGCTTCGATATGGAGGTCGCCCGGCGCAGTAGGTAGAAGGCTTCTTTCTTGAGGCTCAATTCCTTTCATCCTTCCTGGTGGCCGGAGCGAAGTTGCGGGACCAGACTTCCCGCACATTCAAGGCCAAGGTCTTCCCATTTCATTGTTCGATGACGCGAACCGCTTGAGATGTTCCGCCTGAGTCCATTGGCAATCTAGCCGACGGCACTCGCGAAGTCGGCGGCGCAGAAGTGGATGTTGGAAGGCCCGCGCACCCGAATGTGGTACCTCCGAAGCGGAGCTATTGATCCATCGGGTATGGAGACACCACTCACTATGACGCGATAGGTCGAATTGAAATGGAAGTCTTTGCCGCCACCGTCCAATACCGCGGGCTTTCCATTGTCAGGAGCATCCTCGAGAGGACCGCGATCGACGCGGATGTTCACCCGAAGTCGCTGGGCTCGGGTCACGCGACGCGCGTGCCCTCTTATCCGCCAACCCGCGATAAAGGCAGAGATACGCGTTAGTCATCGTATCGAGCGAGAACGCCGTTTCAATACGCCGCCGCCCCTTTATACCGAAATCATTGGCAAGCTCAGCATTGTTGAGGAGTTTGAGCACACGATCCGTCAACGCTCCAGCGTCGTGGCTCGGCACAAGAAATCCCGTCTGCCCTTCCATGACCAATTCAGGAGTGCCCCCATCGTTTGTTGCCACAATTGGCTTACCCAACGCCATGCATTCCGTTATTGCGTTGGAAATACCCTCCCCGTGTAGACGGCTGTTGCTAGCGAGAACTCCCACAGTGAAGAGATTCGCGACACTTTCTATATCTCTCCGCTGCCCCAGAAACTGTATGCGCCGCGAATGTTCTGGTGGGACGCTATCGCGCACCTGCCACAGCGTTTCGCCGTCACCGACAGCGATAAAAGTAACATCGTCCCTAAGATGGCAAATGCGGCAAGCCATTTCGACAAAGGTTGCGTAATCTTTTCTGGGCGTGAAGTTGGCAACCATCCCGACAATGTGGGGGGTCGTGATGCCCAACGTGCTCCGCAGCTCTGCCTCGTCCGTCAAGTTAAGGACTCTTGCAGGATTGAAGCCATTGTAGATCGATAGACCTTTTCGCTTGGGAACAAGGTACGCAGCTAGGCCCGCGCGCGAATTGGCGACGACGATGTCTGAAAATGGGATAGTCAGCTTGCCCATGAGATAGTTTTTATTCCACAGCGTCATATGCGACGGCGCGTCTCGCACAAAGCCATTGACGAAGGCTGCGCCACACAGTTTCGCAACCGGAGCTGCATAAACGGAACACATCGGGCTCCAGGAGTGAACGATATCTATTTTCAAATTGGAGACCAGCTCGTACAAACTCTTGAAAAGCCGAAAATCTCTCTTGCCTCTCCGAACGAGTTGAATAATTTGCGCGTTATCACGATCAATTTCGTAACGAACCTCGTCCTCGTCCGTAACCGCGACGAATGACTCTATGTCACGGTGAAGGGAAAGCCCCCTCAACAGTTCGACGATTTGTCGTTCTTTCCCTGCCCGGCGCAGAGACTCAGTAAGGTGCAATATACGCATGTCAGCGCTCTCCCGGGTGGGCTGCTTCAGTCCAAATCGCAACGAAGCGTTCAGCACAAATTTCGATGGCTAACCGGCTTCTATGTAGCGTCCTCCCGTTTTCTCCCAAGCGCTGTCTCAATTCGGGATCGTCAATGACGCGTCCCAATGCAGAAGCAAGCCCCTCGACATCGCCGGGCTCGACGATCAGTCCAATCCTCTCGTGTTCGATGAGATCCGGAAGTGCCCCTACTGGGGTACAAACGACGGCCACGCCGTGAGCCAAGGCCTCAATCACCGACATCGGAAGATTTTCGCTATAGGATGGGAGCACCAAAATATTAGCCGCGCGCAAAAGTGCCTCAACCTGCGCTGGACCGACCCAACCTGGCACCGATATACGATCGCCAAGCCCCGCTCGCTCAACTGCGGCTCTCGTATCGCTCACCGCCCCGTCACCTGCGAGCGTAGCCCTCCAGCCGGACTTTGAACCCAAGCTCGCCAACGCCCTCACAAGTTCAGGCACACCTTTTCTTGGCCCGAGTCGTCCCAAAAAGAGAATGTTGGCTGCCTGCTTCATGATGTTTGGATCTCTGAAGTCAGCTGTTCGTGTGGCATTCGGAACAATGACAATTTTTGCAGAACAAGCCGGTACTCTGTCAGCAACAACCTGCTTCCAGTAATTGCCAAGCACAATAACCTTTTGGCTCCTGAGAAACATCAGATCTATTTCTTTCTTCAGAATACTGCCCCGAGAATCCCAAAACTGATCAAACTGATCGCTATGTAGATGGAGCACATATGGCAATCGGCAAATTCTTGAGATGCGGGCTAAGATGAGCTTGCGATACGTGCTGCCGAAGGCCGACAGATTTATATGCACAGCATCCGCTCGTCCGAGCAGCCGAAGCAGCATCAGACGTACAATTGCCTGCGTAAGAAATAGGGGCGACAGTAGTATCGAGCCAGGACCTCGAGTTGTGACAAAACGGATCTTTATGTTTGCGAAGCGATCCACCTGAAGCGCACAACGCAATTCGTCCATCATACGAACTATGCCTCCCTGGCCACCTGTGGAGGCGGGAGTAAAGATGACAACTTGAAGCCGACCAGCCATCTTCTCAATGGGTTTCGTTTCGCTAACGCGAGCTTTGTCTGTCTGTGTCCGGCAGCGAACCACCGAGATCGGGCTGTTCAAACGCTTATCCCCCGAAGCTCAAGCGCCAAGTTCGATGATCTATGTGCGCTCATATCCAAGATCATGCCACGTCGGTACTCCGACGTGATTTGGAGGTTGGTGTCGAAATAATTCGTTCGGCCAAGCTCCGCAGACCGATACAAAAGGCAGGAGCCGGCTCCTTTCATGTTGCTATCTTGAATGCACGCAAGAACATCTCGAGATTTATCACCGACCAAAGAACCTTTTCGTGGTTCTGTCGACCGCTGAGGTGCTCTGCGACAAGCCTACGCAGCTTAGGGCCGCTTATCATACGCGCTACACTGGAGCTTTCGCTCACAAGCATGTCCTGTACGAAATCCTGGTAAGGGCCGCTAAACCATTCTCCGACGGGCACACGGAATCCGACCTTTTTCCGCCGCAGGATTGACTGTGGAAGGATCTTGTCCATTGCTGCCCGCAGCACCGTCTTACCGCCTTTGCCTCCGGTCAGAAACTCGTCCGGAAAGCGCGCTACGACGCCAGCCAGCATCGTATCCATGAATGGCATCCGCCCCTCGATCGACCCCGCCATCATCATTCGATCGCCGCGCTCCAACAGATCATCAGGAAGCCAGGATGTCTGATCGAAGAATAATGTACGCCGTAGACTAGATTCGAGCCCCGACGAATATGGATAGATGTCCGGCGGCGTTGCCGAGAGGCGGCGGCCGAGCATCGCCTCAGCTTCAGCAACTGAAGTGCCGCCAAACCAGACCCGCATGCGGTTCACCAGGTCGCGTTCGCCCGCAGCCAATGCAAGAATCTTTACGCGCCGCATCCCATACGGCAATGAACGTACCAGTGGATAGATTACCCGCTCGTGAAGCAAGTGTGGCATCAGCCATTGATACAGACCGATCCACCGCTCAGCCCGATGTTTCGCATATCCCCCCATCAACTCATCTGCGCCTTCTCCCGTTAGTACCATCTTCACGCTACGAGAGGCCATCTCCGAAAGCATGAAGATCGGAACGTCAGACGTCTCGCTGACCGGCGCACCACGGCGTAAGACGGCAGTTGACCAATGCTCCATGAAGGCATCGGGCTCGACGAATAGTTCATTGTGAAAGGTACCAAACTGACTTGCAACGGCACGTGCATGATCGAGCTCCGAATACTCCGTTTCCCGAAATCCTACAGAAAACGTTCGCACGGGCTCCGTACTATGCTTAACCATCGTCGCAACGACCGCCGACGAGTCGACACCACCCGAAAGATAGGCTCCGAAAGGTGCGTCGCTACGCATCCGAATTCGGACAGCCTCATCGAATGTGCCTTCGAACAAACGAACTGCGTCACCGAATGACTTGACTTCCGGCATCGTCGTCGCAACTGGTGGCGTAAAGTAGCGTGTCGTCTTAAGCGTTCCATTCTGCCATACGGCGTAGTGACCAGGCTGCAGCTTTCTCACTGCACGAAAGAACGTGAGAGGCCCAGGAACATAGCGATTAAGAAGATAGTGGCCCAGTGCTTCGGCATCGAACGCTCGGCTGAAGCCGGGAAACCGAACGAGAGGCTCAATCTCTGAGCCGAAGAGAAGACCGCCCTGCAGCTCGGCGAGAAACAGCGGCTTTTTGCCGAATGCATCGCGAGCCAATACTAGGCGCTGCTCTGCTTCATCCCACAGAGCAAAGCCGAACATGCCGCGAAATCTACCCACTGCGCCGAGGTGCCAAGCGCGATAAGCTTCGATAAGCACTTCGGTATCTGAGTTCGTGCGAAAACGATGGCCAAGGGCAACGAGCTCCTGTCGCAGTTCGAGGTAATTATAGATTTCGCCGTTGAAGATTAAGGTGAAGCGACCATCCTCACTCGACATTGGTTGCCCGCCGCCACCGATATCGATAATCGAAAGCCGGCGGTGGCCGAAGCCGATCTGAAATCGCTCATCAGAGGTCTCGTGAAGCCAGTAGCCCGAGCCGTCCGGCCCCCGATGAAACATCAGATCCGTAAGGCCGATAAGTGTCTGGCGATCCTGACGCTTCGCGGCCCCAAGAGCCCATCCAAAGATCCCACACATGCTAAATGCCTTAACCTCGACGACAATCAGATGATAACCGCCACAGATGCCCTTCTGGAGCCCGCTGCGATTAAGTCATCAATCAGCGGAACAGAAGTCGCTCCGAGAAAATACGGTTTGAAGCCCTCCCTTGCACAGAGCGCAAGAATTTCGGTGAGTCGATCGACGTCGGTCTCGCGCGAATTGGCCCGCAGGCCGAGACATGCCAAGCCTACGCGACGCTACACTCCTCGATGAGCCTCTTCGTGTTCAGAATGTTGCCCTTGCTGGATGCGCCGAACACGATTGATTCTATTTTCTTCTGACTGCAGACGTATTCGATGGCCTCGCGCGGGTCGATCGCTCCGGAAGCTAAGACGGACATTGCCACGGGCCTGAACCTGCGCGACGCAATCATCTTCTCATAGAGATCGATACCGCCGCACATCCGAAAGCCCAGTTTATTTATGTTCGCGCATACGATCGGATTCTCTATGCCAATCTCGTCCAGCACATCGAGCAGACGCGGCATATTCATCGTTATAAAGCCCGGCTCGGCGTTGTAGCGGTCTCGCACGTGGTCGGCAAAAATGCGGAATGCGTCTTTAATTCCCATCCCAAGCAACAGGTCGGTGACCACGTTCTGAAGGAAGATAACAGGGGTCCTCAGTCCGCTGAACATTTTCATCTCGGCATCGATCAGGAGTCGCGCCATTCCCTCCACATCCCGCGTCGCGACCGATAAACCACCCCTCACCAGCGCAGAAAGCGCGTTCTGTGCGGGCAAAAACCGCTTCAATGCCTCAAGCATTCCGTGCTCGGTCACGGCATTTGCGTACTTGTGGGCGTACGGCATGCAGGGATAAAACTCCAACTCCGAATATCGCTCCCGGTGCGCACGGACGTGCGCGCAGAGCTCGGCGATTCGATCATGCGTCGTGCACATGAAGACATGGATTCCGCTGTCATAGGCGACATCCAGCAGATTGATAATTTCCCGGATGTCTGCAAAGCGGATAGCCTGCGCCCGCGCCTTTTCCTCGGACATGTGATTGATGCCGAAGAACTGGTTGTCGCCGAACAGTATCCGATCCATCGGTCCTCCTGCCCTTCCCTATCGGAGATAGGTTCTACCTCAGTGCGCCCGTGACGAGAGACAGCAAGCCTCCCTCGTCCGTTCGGCTTTGAGCTGGGGTCCTGGCTCCGGCATCTACTACTCGTCGCCACACGCCTCCGGCATCCTGCAACATCGCGGACACGACACAATCTGTCTGCGCCGCAGACGCGAAAGACGAGATGTTCTCCCGGCGACCTTCCGCAATGCATCGGATGAAGTAGTCGAGTTGCGCCGAATATTCCTCGCCCCGCAGGTAATACCACACGTCACTGTGAAAATCGGTTGTGTGACGAATGTCCCACCCCTCTTTTGCCGCACCAGTGCTCCCCGCAGCACCTCGAATATATGTCTTCACTTCCTGACGATCGACGATCATACGGCCATTCGTGCCCCAGAGCGTGACCTGCGTCGACATTCTGCGCAAACTGTCATCGCTCCAATTGGCGGCAATCATACCCGTCATGCCATCTGGAAAATGCAGCGTCGCGTAGACCTCGTCGTCCACGTCGCGGGAAAATATTTTGTTGAGCACTGTCCCGCTCACGCCATCGGGCCTGCCAACGAGATAATTCACAATGTCGATTGCGTGGCACGCGTAATCATGGAGGCAACCGCCGCCCTCGATGCTCTTCGCTCGCCACGTCCCGCCCTTGGGCCGCAAGACCACCGGGCCATAGGCTTCGACCCTGAGGTGATGAATTCGGCCAAGCGCCTGTGCATCGAGCAGACGCTTGGCCTCGTTGAACGCCCCAACGAACCGATAATGATATCCCACCTGATTGACGACACCTCTCCGGTCAGCCAACTCGGCCAAGGAGATCCCCTCGGCCGGATCCAGGCAAAACGGCTTTTCGCAGAACACGTGCAGGCCTCTCAGGAGAGCCTCGCGGACCATTTCGCCATGAAATCGCGAAGGCGTCGCTATGATCACCGCGTCGAGCGACTTCTGATCGAGCATCTCCCGATAATTGGAGAACACTTCGATGCCTGTATATTTGTGCAGGATGCTGCACATATAGCTCGCGGTGTCGCAAATGCCGATCAGCTTAGCCTCGGGATGCGCGTTGACAATCGCAAGATGCGAGAGTCCCATCTTGCCAAGCCCGATCAAACCAACATTGACCATAGCGGTCTCCCTAACAAGGGCCACGGCTTTCAATGCCCTAAAAGTTCACGCACCCGATGAGAACACCAGCGAGGCGCTTCTGCATTGCATAAGGCGGAGGGGATATTGCTATAAATGGGTAGCGTATGGGGGGTAGCTACAATGGTCCATTGAGCCGCGGCAGTGCGGGATTAGGATCAATCGAGGGTCGGAGAGCGGATGGCCTGTCCGGCAGTACTCAAAGGCCCTTCTGCCTCCGAATACGGCAGCCGATACGAGGGCAGCATCGGGCTCGTTATCGCTCAAGCCTGCGGACGCGCCTCCGCACGGCCGGTTGCGGGACCTCGACAACGAGCGGCGGCGTTTCGGCTACCGCCGGTTGTTCGTGCTGCTGCGGCGAGGGAAAGCCATCGGGGATCAACCGGATCTACCCGCGTTATCGCGAGGAAGGGCTCGCCGTCCGCAAGCGGAAGTGGAGGGAAGTGGTGTTCCGTCCTGATGACAGTGCTGTCGGGCATTCGCAACTGACCGCCTTCAGACAATGGTGCGAGGCTCGCACTGGGCAGAACCTGCCCGATCATGCTGCGATGGACTGTTTCTCGGTGAAGGAGTTCCGCAGCTTTTGGCGCCTCTTCCTGGAGTGGTGCGAGCTACCTAGGAACGGCGCGGTCGAGCCGGTCTGTGTCGGCGATATCTGCGAGACCGCCCGCTTTTTCCCGGATCTCCGTCTCAACTACGCCGAGTGCCTTCTCGCTGGCGCTCCCGACCAGCCTGTCCTGACGGCTTGCCACGCCGGCGGCAGCCGCGACCGGTTCGCGCGTGGCGCACTGCGCGTCGCGGTCGCCCGGCTGGCGACGTCGCTGCAGCAGCTGGGTGTGCGCCGTGGCGACCATGTCGTGGCGATCGCACGCAACAATGCCGAGGCGGTCATTGGCGCCCTGGCCACCGCTGCCCTTGGCGCGACCTTCGCCAGCTGCGCGCCGGACATGGGCGTTCCCGCTATCCTCGCGCGCTTCGCCCCTCTCGGGCCCGTGGTGCTGCTCGGTTGTCTCCGGGCAGAGCCATGGGATCTGGGCGTCCCCGTCGCCGAGCGCGTCGCCGGAGCGGCAGCCGGCCTGCCGGACCTCGTCGCGATCATCTCGCTGGATAACGGCTCGCTTCCCGCCGGCGACAGGACGGTGCCCCTGCACAGGCTCGCCGATCTGCTCCGCGACACCGTTGGTGGCGAGGACCGGCCGAGCTGGCTGCGCCACCCGTTCAACCAGCCCCTGTTCACGATGTTCTCCTCCGGCACCACGGGGCCGCCGAAATGCATTCAGCACGGTGCTGGCGGCACTCTATTGGAGCATGTGAAGGAGCACCGGTTGCACTGCGATCTCGCCACCGGCGACAAGCTGTTCTTCCAGACCTCCTGCGGCTGGATGATGTGGAACTGGCAGCTCTCCGCGCTCGCCTCCGGCGTGGAGATCGTCCTCTATGATGGGCCGCTCGAAGCGCCGGAGACCTTCTGGCGGATCGTCGCCGAGGAGCGCGTGACCGTGTTCGGCACCAACCCTGCCTATCTAGACTTTTGCGAGAAGGCAGGCTTGTCCCCGGGCCGAGTGTTCGATCCTTCTGCCCTGCGGGCTATGCTCTCCACCGGCTCCATCCTGCATCCCCGCCAGTACGACTGGGTCCGCGATGAGGTGAAGGCCACGATACCGCTGCAGTCGATCTCGGGCGGCACCGACATCATCGGCTGCTTTGTGCTGGGTAATCCGAATCTGCCTGTCCATCGCGGCGAAGCACAGTGCCGCAGTCTCGGCCTCGACGTGCGCTCGCTACCGCCGCCTGACGATCCGGAGGCGCGGATCGGCGAACTGGTATGCGCCAATCCGTTCCCCTCGCGCCCCCTTGGCTTTCACGGTGACGCCGACGGCACGCGCTTCCACGCCGCCTATTTCGCCCAGAACCCCGGCTTCTGGACGCATGGCGATTTGATCGAGGCCACAACCCATGGCGGTTGGCGGCTGCATGGCCGTTCCGACGGGGTCCTCAATGTGCGCGGCATCCGCATCGGCACCGCGGAAATCTACCGCATTCTCGCTGACATCGGGGAGATCCGCGAGGCAATGGCGGTCGAGCAGCAGGCCGAGGAGGAGGCGGGCGGCTCGCGCATGGTTCTGCTGGTCGTGCTGCGCGAAGGCCTGGTACTCGACAACGTGCTGGCGAAGCACATCCGCTCAGAGCTTGCGCGCTGCGGCTCTCCCGCCTTCGCGCCGGCGCGCATCGCGCAGGTCGATGCGCTTCCAGTCACCTTTAGCGGCAAGCGTTCCGAGGCGGCGGCGCGGGATGCGGTGAATGGCCGCACTGTACGGAACCGTGACGCCCTGCAGAACCCGGAATGCCTCGAAACGATTGCCAAGCATCCGACTGTCCTAGCGCCTGCAGCCGTCAGGGTATCGCGAGCGCCGGCGCCGGACCGTGGAGCGATCCCGGATGGTGACCGGCTTCGCCAGGAGCTGCAGGCGATCTGCGAGCACGTGCTGGGCGTCTCGCCAATCGGCTGGTCCGATAATCTTCTTGGCCTCGGCGCGGACTCGCTAGCAGTGGTGAACCTGCTGCTCGAGATCGAGGGTTATGCTGGGCGTCCCATGCCCCTTTTGGCCTTTCTGTCGGCGCCGTCGGTCGAAGGCTTGGCCACGATACTGTCTAGCGGCGCTGACGCAATGGCGGAGCAGCAGGCTGGTTGGGGGCTGGACGACCAGGAGCCGGTCTGCTGTTTCCTCGAGGAGGCCTTCCCGCGAGTCGAGGCGGCCACGCGGCGCAACAATGCGAATCGACACCTGATGTCACCGCTGTTCAATCGGGCGCGTCGCTTCTATCGAAACAGACACGTAGGACGCTTCCGGCGCGAGTTGGCAGCGGGTCACCCGCTCAAGCTGGAAGAGGTCGAAGCGGTGCTCGATCAACTCAGGATTGGCAGCGGAGATCGCTTGAGCATCCACTCGCATAGCGCGGTGCTCGCCCAAATCCAGGGAGGAATACCTGCGCTGCTCGAGCACCTCAAGGAACGAGTAACGCCCAGGGGGCTGCTTTGGATGACGACGTCGCCGTTCCGCAGCTCAATGTCGGAGTATGCAGCGACGGATCCTATCTTTGACGTGCGCCGCACGCCTTCGCAGATGGGATTGATCAACGAGGTATTCCGACGCAGCCGCGGCACGACGCGCAGCGTGCACCCCACTCATTCGGTGGCGTTGTGGGGAAGCGATGCCGAGGAGTGGGCCGCCGGGCACGAGGACGATCCCGTGCCGTTTCACCTCAACGGTCCCTACGGCCGCCTCTATCGCCACGGCGGGAAAGTGCTGTTCATGGAGCTGGACGGCTCGCACCTGACCGAAATTCACATAGTCGAAGGCATTCTGCGCGACCAATTCCCGGTCAAGGCCTATCTCGAACGGCCTGCCGACATGCGCGTCGTAGACTGGAGCGGTCAGCAGCGCACGGTCAGCGTCTTCTTACACAACCCGGTGTTCGCTGCACAGATCGACCCACGCCACTGCTATCCGGAGATGGAACGCCTGGGCATCGTGAAACGTGCCTATCTGCGGGGATATATCCCGTTTGTCCTCGTCGACGTCGCACCCATGGTCGACTACTTCCTCGCGCGTGTTTCGCACGGCAGAGACTACTACCATTGGACGAGTGGAATCGGATATCTGCGCGGCTTCCTGGAGCGGCTCGAAGGCAACGCGCCACCGGCGGCCGCACCGCCGATCAACTCGACCTGAACATTGTCCCTCACCTCACCAAGTTGAGAAGACACTCGAATCCCTGCCCGGCATCGATCCGCGTGAACAACTTTTACCCCAGCGGCTCCGGCGGCCTCATTCGTCGCTGAAATACCTGGCGATTCAGAAAACACACTGATTTCGGAATCCCAAGATTCAACCTAAGCTCATCCCGCTTTAAATTAGTTAGAGGACGTCAATCGTGATGGTCGACCTTCTATCGCGGAGATGCCCCTCAAAAAGGATCTGATCGGTAGGGACGCGCACGCAGTAGGATGGCGACAACCAACCAAGTCCTGTCGCCTGGTCGCCCCGAACTACTCTAGCTTTCAATGGGCCCGCGCTTGATATTCGAACGAGTTGAAGATTGCTGCGTGTGATCAGCACCCCGCTCCGATCCGGCTCGACCGTTGACTGGCAACTCGGGTCTATGAGAAACGATACTGTAACGCTTCGATCTGTGGGAGCTCCGACGAGTTCGTCGATAATCGTAAACCGCGAAACGTCATCAAACTCCACTGTACGCCGGTGCCTTGCGCCATATAGCCCGACATAGCCGTCATGCTCTGCCACAACCCGCGCAATTGGAGTAGCTTCGGATGATACGAGGCGCGCATTCGCCTTTCTCGCCCAATTAAACGGCCCAGACGGACGACTTGATCCAATTCCGGAAAGACTCAAAGTGTTGTGAACGGCGGTGTCCCTGAACTGGTCCCGCAGCTTCCTATTCGGATTATACAGATACGTTCCGGCGTCTACGATAACAGGTTGGCTGCCTACAGACAGCCAGATGGAAAGCGCGTCTGCATGGCCATGAGCAGCAATTGACAGATAGCCAATTGGTCCATGATCAAATGTCAGAACGACAGGATCCTTATGCCTGCTTCGGATGATCGAGTAGCCCCCGTTCGTGAATGAGCGCATTCCTACACGTTGTGCCGGTGCTACCGCGGCGGATCCCAGGATTACATCGCGAATGCTTGGATCTTTGGCCGGTGGGGCAAGATCTGGGCGGCCAACGCAGCCCGAAACGGCTGCGACAACGGAGGCGACGTATGTTGGCTCAGGCGCCTGTGTTGTCGCAATAACTCGGCAATCGTCGCAATCTCCGATCGCAGGCACCTTTGCATCGGCGTCCATCAACCAAAGGGAATGCTCACACCACGCGGAAAGCCGATCCACGGTAGTTGCTGGCAAGCTGCCTTCGCGTCCAAGGGCGGTGGCCGCAACAAGAAACAGCTCAATCGAGAACGCAGCATAGCTGGGAGATTGTTCAGCCCCCACGCCATCCGGATGAATTTGCTGATCAATCTCCGCGAGCAACGCGCGCCAGCTGTTCTCGCGCAATGCCGCTGCATCGGGGAATCCCGGAGCCATGATCGAACCGACAACCAGTCCGGCAAGCTCGGCGATCCGATGATTGTTAGCGGAGGAATGCAGTGACGGAAATCGCTTGATCCAGTCGAGATGTGCGAAGAAGAAGCGAAGCGCCGCACTGCGTGTAACGCGGTCAAGACGATCGGCGCCGATGATCGAGAGCGTCACCGCGACCGAGATGACACGAAGTGCGGCGTCGATACCGTAAATCCAGCTTGGTCCACGAAAGGGTGGATTGCCTGCCATCCATGACCTAATCATACCGGCCAAAAGCACGAACTCGTCATGTTTCTCGACCAACGCATCGGCGGCGAGAGGAACCAGAAATTGCAGTCGATTGAGCTCCACAATAGGCTTCATATCTCGCGTGTTCATGCCGTGCCGGAATGAAATATCGAAGGCATAGGCGTCCCATTGCGGAAGTGGCCCGCCGTCCTCAGGATCGATACGCCAGAACGACGGATCCGGTGGAATCGAAGACGGCTTCGGCCAGCGTGCACCGAGCAAACAAAAACGGCCCGCACGGACCTTGTCGGCTTCGCAGCTTATGAGAGCGGATAGATCCGATGAAGAGGCGATAACCCGGGAACGAATGCCGGGTATGGTAGTCAGCGGACCAAATGACTCAACCCCATCCCAGCCGCCACTATGCCACCGCGCCGTTTGCTTACTGGCAGTTTCGACCAGGCGGTGAGCAATCTCCGCCGCACTCATAGCCGCCAGGCGGTCACGGTACCAGGCGGCTCGGCCTAAAACGGATTTCAAAAACGCCTCACATGGTTGATGTCAATACGCTTGTCACTCTCGCGACAACCGAATCTTGGTGACCTAAACGACACCTTCCAGGACGTCAGGTTTACCAGGACGTCAGGTTTAAGCCCGTCATTTCCAACGCGGGCGCCGTACCGTACGAAATCACGGTAAGGCCGTCCATTCCCCGATCGGCTGGTCTCGGCTTCTTCTGGAGGTCGAGAATCGGTAATCCAAAAGGGTAGAACTGCGGACCGGTTCAAAAGACTATGCTTGTGGGTGTGAGTTCGGATGCCACGCGTTGACGTCTTCGGGATCTCTTTCCAAGCATGTGCAGAACTCCAGTTTTCCAAGACTGAGGACCGAATTGGAAGGACGCGGAGTTCGGTTTCGTGGTCTGGGCCGGCAAGCAAGTTTGGACTGATGATGAACATTTGGTTTGATCTACATAACTCGCCCCACATCAACATGTTTCGAAGGCTTATAAGCGAGCTTCAAGGGGAGCATGAAGTAATCATAACGGCTCGAGCGCTCGCGAACACGGTTGATCTGCTGAATCTGCATCGGCTCAACTACGAAATCGTCGGTAAGCACTACGGGGCCAACGTCGGCAGAAAGTTTCTAGGGTATCCGGTGCGAGTGCGCGACTTGTACCGTTTTCTCAAGGACCGTTCAGTTGACCTCGCAGTTTCGCAAAGTTCCTTCCATTCGCCGGTCGTCGCGCGACTTCTGGGTGCCCGATCAATCTATTTGAACGACAACGAGCACGCTCTTGGAAACGTGCCAGCTTTTCTGTTCGCCGATGTGATCATGCTGCCTGAGTTCCTCGACATCAGCAGAGTGCGCTGGCAGGGGGCTCGCGCCGCCAAGGTGCGCCACTTTCCTGGAATAAAGGAAGGCATGTATCTATGGTATTTTGCCGATCAATTCATGTCGCGACGCACTGATAAAACGATGCAGGATCAGCGCAGAGCAGTGTACGTGAGGCCGGAGCCCTGGACCGCCCAGTACTACAAGAGTGAAATCAATTTCTTGGATAGTCTTTTGCTTGGGCTTCGCGATCATGTCGCTTTGACCGTCCTACCAAGAGGGCGCGCGCAGGGGGCACACTACAGAGCCGAAAAGTTCAAAGGCATACGCGTGATCGACACCGCACTCGACCTGGCAGACATTGCTCCCGATTGCGATTTATTTATTGGCGCTGGTGGGACGATGACCCGGGAGATGGCAGTGCTCGGTATCCCAACAGTCTCGATCTACCGATCGGACCTGCTCGACGTTGATCGCTACTTACTGCGGAGTGGCTGCATGCAGCATCGGCCGGATCTTGACGCGGAAACAGCGCTAAAGATCCTCGACAACGCCATTGAGCGCGGTCCGAACTTGGAATTGCTTCACAAGGGCAAAGTTGCTTACAGCCAGCTATATTCGCTGATTGCCGAACTAGGCAGCCGCCGCTGATCAAAGCGGCTCTCATTGGGCTCGGCGGAAATCTCGCATCAAGCCATTATCACTGCTCTGTAAGCCCGCAACGCGAACGAGCCCGACCATATCCCAATCGCGGCGGAAGCTAAGCGATCGCAATCCGCTCATTGATCAGGCGTCACAGCTGAGCTGCCGACGATTCGCTCGCGAAGAGAGCGACTGATGGGTCTGCGGGCGAGTGCTTGGGTCCATAACCAAGTGCCTTTCGGTTCGAAAGCGGGAAAGGACGAGATCGGGTGCCACAAGACGCCTCGACCAGCAGCACCCACAACATTTGCCAGCGTCGTGACGAACTGCTTGGAGCGAGGCCACAAGATCATTCACGACGGCGAGCACATACATTGATATCAACGGTGGAAATCTTTTTCGCTTCCCCCAAAAGGGGACGTCTCCGAATTCCGCAGCAACGGCAGGCATATGCCGTAGGTGCCACAGGTGCGTCGTGCGATTCTAATCCTAATTATCTTCTAATTATCGCCATGCTCGCCTATTTTTTTCGCCACACTTCCTAATTAACCATCCGGCACAGCAGTCGGGGGGGCCAGCTTCCAAAATTCCCACTGCTTTGAAATCGGTTCGCGGTGCTTCGCGCTGCGGGCGTGCGCTGTGTCTCGCGCCTTCGCGAGGCGCGGCACATGAATGTGTTCGCGTGCTGCGAGCATGCAATAGGTCGCGCGCCTTCACGATGCGCGGCAGCAGAATTCCCTTGTCAACGTCACAGAGAAACAACTCTGCAACTCGATGGAGTCCTGAATTGGATACTACCGGCACAATCACGTCATTTTCGCCCATTCCGAAGACCCGCGGTGTAACCATCGGCGGCGACATCTACGGAGTGCACACTGCGGGCAAGAGCTACAGCCTGACCAATCCTGACTCGCAAACTCTGCAATTTACAATTCAACCGGGCGACGCGGGCCCCTACGATTCTGGATCAGTCGATCGCGCCGAGATTTGTGCCGCGAACGCCGGGCCAGGCGGTGCTCAGGACATTCCCGTCGGGACTCCCATCGGCATCGACTACCAGTTCATGGTGCAGCCGAACGGGCCCAACAACACGTTCACCAACACGGCGTCATGGTTTGTGACTGGGGAAATGCACAACGACGACTCCGTGAGTGGTGTGGCGACGTCACCGCCGTTCGCAATCCAGCTCGCCGGCAATCATCTGCAAGTTGTCGCTCGCTATTGTCCGCCCGGCGGCAATCCCGGCAACGGGGCGGGGTCCAATATGGTCAACATGGTACTCTGGACCGACCCGAACCCGATTGTGCCCGGCCGCTATTACGACATCAATATCCAATCCAAGCTCTCGAACACCGGCGCGGGCGGTTATCTCGATGTCTCGATCGACGGCAAACAGGTGGTGAATTACACCGGCCTGCTCGGCTATGGGGCCGGCACCTACTGGATGGATGGGCTCTACCGCAACGCAGGTCCTACCGAGACCGTAACCGCCGACTTTCGCAATTTCACGATGGTGACCGGGTCGACGGCAGTCGGCTGGAAGGGTGTGGGCGGCACCACCACGCCGACCTCTCCCACCACGCCGGTCTCGGGCGGCGGTACCACCACGCCGACCTCTCCGACCACGCCGGTCTCCGGCGGCGGCACCACCACGCCGACCTCTCCGACCAGGCCGGTCTCCGGCGGCGGCACCACCACGCCGACCTCTCCCACCACGCCGGTCTCCGGCGGCGGCACCACCACGCCGACCTCTCCCACCAAGCCGGTCTCCGGCGGCGGCACCACCACGCCGACCTCTCCCACCACGCCGGTCTCCGGCGGCGGCACCACCACGCCGTCATCGACCAAGCCGGTCCTCACCATTGCGGATCACTCGCTCTGGGTGGCTGGAAGAGGCGGTACCGTCGACCTGGGCACCAAGGTGAAAACGACCGACTCCAACGACGTCGTGACCCTGAACATCACGGGGTTACCCAAGTACGAGACGATCACCGACAAGCTCGATGGTCAGACGTTCCGGGGTAATAACATCACCTTGACGGCAGCGCAGGTCGACAGCGGGCTCGTACTGCACTCGTATTATCGCGGCGGAGCCCATCCGACCGCAACGCTCACGCTGACCGCAAGCGCAAAGGATCCGACCACCGGTGCCGTTGCGACGGCCTCGCCGCAGACCATCACCGTGGTGGATCCCCGACCTGCTGCGACCACCACAACGACCACAACGTCGCCGACGACGACGGTAACGGATCATTCGCATCCGACCGGCACGAGCACAGCGACGCCGGTAGTCCAGTCGGGCGGCACCAGCACGACCTCCGTGTCACTGCCGACCAGCCTCTCGGATCGCGTATCTGCGCTCAGAGCAAGCGTAACGTCTCTGGCAGGTCAGGACCTTGCGGGTCATGGCTCTGCGCTGTTCAGCCAGATCAGGGATGTGATCACCGGCGGCGGCGTTGCGACCTCCGCGCCGCAGCAGATCTCCGTGACGGATCACCCGGTCGCGAACGGCACGAGCACGGCGTCCCTGGCGAGCCAGAGCTTTGCACTGCTGAACCAGTATCTGGCCAGCAATTCCGGCCGGGTGGATGCCGGTCAGATCGTGTCGGCCGTGTCGCAAGCGACCGGTTTGGGGCAAGAATCGTTGCTGGCCAGACCGCATTAGCGCCTCGCCTCGCCGCACCCAGGCTCAGCGCCTGGGTGCGGCGCCGTCAATGATCGTGAATGCATGAGAAGGAACATCACACGCGGTCGGTAGCCGCGAAGGGTTGAGTAAAATAAATGGCGATCCAGAATGGAAATGCCCATGCCGCAGACCTCGGGCTTCGAGCCCTGGCTCTGTTCCTGCGCCTTCATGGCGTGAACGCCGAGCCTGACCAGCTCCGCGACCGTTGCGGGAGCAACGATATCGGCATCAGCGCGATGCTTCGCTGTGCCCACGAATTCGGTGTCAAAGTCCGTTCGCGCACGACGCGTTGGAAGCGACTTGCGAGCACCACGCTGCCCGGAATCGCCTCGCTCCGAGATGGCGGATTCCTGCTGCTCGGCAAGGTCGATGACCAGACGGCACTTGTGCTGCATCCAACCGCATCGCGTCCGAACATGATGACGCGCGCGGAGTTTGAAGAAGTCTGGGACGGCCGTTTGATCCTGGCCGGCTCACAGAGCCTCGTGCACCGGTTGCTTGATTCCCTTGCCGGCATGAATATCCCGGCGCTTGATCTGGCACGGCGTGCCGGCGATGCCCTGAGGCACGCCGGCAATATGCTGACGCACGCCCGTGAGGTCTTCGTGCGTGCCCGCGATATCGCGATGCGCACGTGGACACCCGATCAGCCCGACATGGCCGTCCAGGCGGTGGCCGCCGAACCTGAAATCGGCGATGAGTCGGGGCTCATTGCGGTGGCGATATTGCTGCGTTGCCATGGCATTGCGGCCGACCCGGCGCAAATTCGGCATCGCATGGGCACGGCGCGAATCGGTACGACCGAAATCCTGCGCTGTGCCAGGGAGTTCGGGCTCAAGGCCCGGGTTCAGCGGTCGGGCTGGAACAGGCTTGCGGTCACGCCACTGCCGGCAATTGCCGTGCTGCGCGACGGCGGCTTCCTGATCCTGGGCAAGGTCGTCGACGACAAGCTTCTGGTTCAGCGCCCATTGTCTCCCCAGCCTGAATCCATCAGCCAGGCCGAGCTCGAGGCCGTCTGGGACGGTGACATCATCCTGATGACCCGGCGTGCGGCCCTGACGGATCTCTCCCGGCGATTTGATATCAACTGGTTCATCGGTGCTGTCCACAAGTATCGCCGCCTGCTCGGCGAAGTGCTGGCCGCGTCGTTCTTCCTTCAGATCTTCGCCCTCATCGCTCCGCTGTTCTTCCAGGTGGTGATCGACAAGGTGCTCGTGCATCGAAGCATGAGCACGCTCGACGTCCTGATCATGGGCCTCGTCGCACTGACCGTGTTCGAGACCGTTCTCGGCACGTTGCGCGTCTATCTGTTCGCGCACACGACGAACCGAATCGACGTCGAGCTCGGCGCGCGGCTGTTCCGTCACCTGATGGCCTTGCCGATCGCCTATTTCCAGACGCGCCGCGTCGGCGATTCGGTTGCACGTGTTCGCGAACTGGAGAACATCCGTCAGTTCCTGACGAGCTCGGCGCTCACGCTGGTTATCGATCTCCTGTTCACCTTCGTCTTCCTAGCGGTGATGTTCTACTACTCGACATCGCTGACGCTGATCGTCATTGCCTCGTTCCCGTTCTACATCGGTATTTCAGCCGGCGCCGCTCCGCTGTTTCGCCGGCGCCTCGATGAGAAGTTCAATCGCGGCTCGGAGAACCAGGCCTTCCTGGTCGAGAGCGTCACGGGCGTCGAAACGCTGAAGGCGATGGCGGTCGAGCCGCAGATGCAGCGACGCTGGGAGGAGCAGCTCGCCGGCTATGTGGGCGCGAGCTTCCGCGTGCTCAGCCTGAACAACACGGCGAGCCAGGCGGTCCAGATGATCAACAAGCTGGTCACCGCCGCAACGCTCTACTTCGGCGCCCGGCTGGTGATCGGCGGTGACCTGTCCGTCGGCGAGCTCGTCGCGTTCAACATGCTGGCAGGGCGGGTGAGCATGCCGGTGCTTCGGCTCGCGCAGATCTGGCAGGACTTCCACCAGGCTCGTCTGTCGATCGATCGTCTCGGCGACATCCTCAACACGATGCCCGAGCCGAGCTTCAGTCCGGCCCGCGCTGCCCTGCCGCCGATCCGCGGCAAGGTCACCTTCGAGCACGCGACCTTCCGCTACCGCATCGACGGTCCCGAAGTGCTGCACGACGTGTCCTTCAACGTCGAGCCCGGTCAGGTGATCGGCATCGTGGGCTCTTCAGGCTCAGGCAAGAGCACCATTACCAAGCTGATTCAGCGTCTCTATGTACCGGAGAGCGGCCGCGTGCTGGTCGACGGCGTCGACCTCGCGATGGTCGATCTGACCTGGCTTCGGCGCCAGATCGGCGTGGTCCTGCAGGAGAACGTGCTCTTCAATCGCTCGATCCGCGAGAACATCGCGCTCGCCGACCCGGCCATGCCCATGGAGCGCGTCATCGAGGCGGCGTCGCTCGCGGGCGCTCACGACTTCATCCTGGAGCTGCCGGAGGGCTATGACACCATCGTCGGCGAACGCGGCAGCACTCTCTCCGGCGGGCAACGCCAGCGTGTCGCGATCGCCCGCGCGCTCATCACCGATCCGCGCATTCTCATTTTCGACGAGGCGACCAGCGCGCTGGACTATGAAAGCGAGCGCGCCATCCAGCAGAACATGAGACGGATTTCCGCTGGACGGACCGTGTTCGTCATCGCGCACCGACTTTCGACCGTGCGCAACGCCAACCGGATCATCACGCTCGAGCATGGCCGCATCGTCGAGGACGGCAGCCATGACGAACTGATCCGTTCGAACGGGCGTTACGCAAACCTCCACTATCTGCAGGCCGGGATCCATGACGTCCGCTAGTCGAAATATCGTTCCGTTTCCGAGACGCGAGCCTCGCCGCCGTGAGCACGAAATCGCATTCCTGCCGGCGGCGCTCGAGATCACCGAAACGCCACCGTCGCCGGTCGGGCGCGCGATCGGGGTGAGCATCATCGCGGTCTTTTGCATCGCGCTGTTGTGGGCATCGTTCGGCAGCGTCGATATCGTCGCGACCGCGACGGGCAAGATCGTGCCGGGCGGGCGCACCAAGCTGATCCAGCCGTTCGAGACGGGCGTAGTCCGGGCCATCCACGTCCGCGACGGACAAACCGTCAAGGCCGGCGACGTCCTGATCGAGCTCGACCCGACCATGACGGAGGCCGATCAAGAGCGGCAGAGAAGCGATCTGTTAGCGGCCGAGCTCGACGTCGCGCGGCTGCGCGCGGCGCTCGCCGAGGATCCGCTTGCCGCCTTCCGGCCACCGCAGAGCGCAAGTGCCGCGGAGATCGAGATGCATCGCCAGTTTCTGATCAGCCAGCGCGCCGAGCAGAACGCCAAGCTCGCCGAGATCCAGCGCCAGCAAGGTCAGAAGGAAGCGGAGCGGGCGACCACGTTAGCGAGCGTCGCGAAGCTCCAGGCGACGATTCCGGTGCTCCAGGAGCGGGTCGATATTCGCAAGGGGCTCGTCGACAAGGCGTTGGCGTCGAAGGTGGTCTATCTCCAGGAGTACCAGGAGTTGGTCGCTCTCCAGCAGGACCTCAACCTGCAGGAGAGCCGGCTCCGTGAGGCCGACGCGGCCATCGCCCTGCTGAAGGAAACGAAAGAAAGGACCGCCGCGGAGTATCGGCGCGCGACCTATGACGCACTTGCGAAAGCCGATCAGAAGGCGGCGAGCGCGGCGCAGGAAGTGGTCAAGGCAGAGCGGCGCACCAAACTCCAGCAGTTGACTGCACCCGTCGACGGCGTCGTGCAACAGCTCGCCGTTCATACTGTGGGCGGCGTGGTGACGCCGGCGCAGGCGCTCGCCATCGTCGTCCCGAGCGAGAGTCAGCTCGAGATCGAGGCCATGCTCTCCAACCGCGACATAGGGTTCGTTCACCCGGGGCAGAAGGCGGAGATCAAGGTCGATACGTTCAACTTCACGCGCTACGGACTCCTCCATGGGGACGTGTTGAGCGTCTCAACCGATGCCATAACGCACGACAGGCAGCAAGGCGGTCTGAATGACCGGGCGTCGGGCGCGGTGCAAAGCAGCAGCGAGCCGAGAGGTCAGGAGCTGGAATATGCGGCGCGCGTTTCACTCGATCGCACGCACATGCAGGTGGAGGACAAGCTCGTCAAGCTCGGTCCCGGCATGGCGGTCACGGTCGAGATCAAGACCGGCGCGCGCAGCATCATCAGCTATCTTCTCTCGCCGCTGGCGAGATACAAGCAAGAATCGCTGCGGGAGCGGTAGGCGAAGCGGATCTTCTACGTCGCGATAGTATGGCTATCTTCGGCGGAGTCGACATCGTCGCCACGGCCGGCAAGATCATCTCCAGCGGCAGGACCAAGCTGATCCAACCGCTGGAGACCGGCGTCGTTCGGGCCATCAATGTCCACGAAGGCCGGCCGGTCCTTCCCGCGACGGCCCGCATGATGAGCCTCGCCTTCAACGCGAAGTCCAAGGGAAGCCCACGGGGTAATCCGAAAGGGCCGGCAATTGAGGCGAATTTGACGGTAGAAGACGAGCGTATATGCACGTTACCCTGGACTCTCCGCACACCGTTGCCCAGGTCGCCGGAGCTGAAACGCCACAGTTGAGTGCGCCGCATCGGAGAGGCCAGCCGGAGCCAAGTCGATGAAAGCACGAACCCGAATTCCGCTGACGACCGATTGGGATCACGCGATGGAGACGATCTCCTGCGAGATTCGCTCAATCAAGAATCCTGGCAGGGTTCTTGAGATCCTAGAAGCTGGATGTGGCCGGAGGTGGTGCCTTGACATCGGCGATGGCGGCTATGTTCTGACCGGCATCGACCTCGACGCCGAAGCCCTTCGCATCCGCCGCGACGAAACGAAAGACCTCCACGAAGGCATCGTCGGGGATCTGCGCACGACTGATTTCGGTCAGCGGACCTTCGACGTCATCTTCAATTCCTACGTGCTGGAGCATGTGCCGGGCGCGCGACAGGTCCTGGAGAACTTCAACAGATGGGTGAAGCCGGGCGGGCTGATCATCATAATGATCCCCGACCCCTTCTCCGCGCACGGCTTCACCGCCAGGATGACGCCGCACTGGATTCACGTGCTCTTCTATCGCCTGATCCTCGGATACAAGAACGCCGGCAAGCCTGGCTACGGCCCCTACCCAGTCACCTACGACAAGGTGGTCTCGCGCGAAGGCATTCGGGCCTTTTGCGGAGAGAACGGACTGGTCCTTGCCGCCGAATACGGGCTGTCTGGCGCCAGCGGCCTGAACAACTACAGCCTCAAGAAGAAGCTGCTGCAAGCTTACAAGAAAACGCTTCAGGTCCTGTCCCTCGGCCGCCTGAGCTCCGATTACAACGACGTCATCTTTATCATCCGCAAACCGACTCTCCCGGCTCGGGCGAACCTGCAGGTCAGCGCCGCCTTTCCCCACTGATCTGCAGGTTCTGGCCACGGATCGGATCAATCAAGCGCTGCTTGATCGCGCGGTGCGGTGCCGCCATACCTCATCAAATACAAGGCCCAGTTTCGCATCGAAGGGCCCGCTGCAGCTAGCTGATTGACAATAAAGCGCAAGTGCTCTCTGCCGCACTACCCTTGGCAAGGCAACGGCGCCATCGGCGTCGCTTGACCGGTCGGCCTGACGCGTTGGCTGCGCGACCCGTTCGGATGAGCTTCGCTCTGGCAGGAGCGGCGCACGGCCCCTTTCGATTCCAACACTCGCGGAGGAGAATAGATCACTGAGGAGGTAAGCCAGTTTCTCAATTGCGAGCTCATTGGATTAGTCGTCTGATTACGCCGCGAGCAAGCTGCTGTTTCGTCCATCCCTTGCGACGGTGCCGGCAGATTTCTCTGCCCAGGAGCATCGATTCTCGGGGCAGTTCTTCGTGCCCTCGCAGAAGCGCTCCCTCTCTCTAAGGGAGGTCGATCATGTTCACTGCAATTGTATCAGCAGCGACCATAGCGATGATCGTCTTAACCGTCTCAATCTTTCGCATTATCCGAGCCAATCTGGAATTATGGTCGGATGAAAATTGAACGACCGAAGGCGCCACCGCTCATGAACGGGACATCTCGTTCGAGACATCGAACGGCCAACAGTTGGCCCTATCGTTCTCGCAACGGTTTACGACCGTTTGGCTTGGCGCGTGGCAGGCTGGTGCGCTTCAGAAGCAGCAGGTTGGCAAAACTCATTACGGCCGGAGGCGCTACTATCCCGTTTAGGGTACTCCTTCCGAATGAGGCTCCTCCTGGCAGGAAAGAGCCCGAGCTGCGACACATCGAGGTACGAAGGTGCTGCCGGCGCCTTGCTTGACGCGTGCAGCCATTGCGCGTGCGAAGGACACGTGCGGCGAGCAAAAGCCGCACCTTTGCCAACATCGGAGACCGCGAGCGCCGCCGGCACCGTCCGGTTGCGGATTTTGAGCTCGGATGCGCGCGCGATCACGTCGGCGAGCGTGGCGAAGCTCCAGGGCGACGATCCCGATACTCCGCATCCGCAAGCACCTCGTCGATAGGGCACTCGCGTCTATCTCTCCGACTATCAGGAGCCGATCCGTCTTCAGCAGGACCCTCGTCCTCCAGCAGAGCTGGCTCCGCGAAGCCGACGCAGCCATTGCATTGCTGAAGGAAACGAGGGACAGGACCGCCGCAGAGTATCGGTGTGCACGTCCAATACGGCCTGCGATCTTACCAAGCCAAACGAAACGAATCAGTCAGCACAAGGAGTTGCAGATCGGGTCGCGTCAAAAAGCGTTCCAATACGCCTTTTTGGAAAAGAACGTCATGACTATGATCTTAAGATCGAAAATGAGTGACCAGTTGTCGATATAATACAGATCATGCTCCACCCGACGCTGCATCTTCTCGAGCGTGTCGACGTCGCCACGATACCCGTTGACCTGAGCCCAACCTGTAATACCAGGCTTGACATTGTGGCGGCGGGAAAATGACGAAATCAGCTCATTGAACAGCTCGTTTTGCGAGGTCGCGTGTGGACGGGGCCCGACGATCGACATGCTGCCGGCCAGAACATTGAACAATTGCGGAAGCTCGTCGACATTGGTCTGGCGCAGAAGGCGTCCAAGACGGGTCACGCGCGGATCGTGTCTGGTGACCGGTTTGAAGTTGTCGCCATCCTCCATGACGGTCATCGATCGGAATTTCAACACGCGAATGGGCTCGTTGTTGTAGCCGTGCCGCGTCTGTCGAAAAAACGCCGGCCCACGAGACTCGAGTTTGATTGCGAGCGGAACAATCACGAAAAGGAGGCTGGTCACAACAAGGCCCGCGCTTGCAACGACGATATCGACTCCCCGTTTGATGGCTCGGTTGAAGGGAGTGAGCGGGGATTGGAATATCCGCATCGTCACCATGTTGCCGAACTGAGTGATCCGCGACACGGCCATCAGATCGATGGATCCAACAGGGACGACGTGAACGTCTATTGGCAGGTCTGACAGGGCGCCGGCAAGCGCGAGAGCAGAGCCAACATCTGATTCCGAAAGCAATATGACAACGTCATCCGCTCGGAGGGGACGGCAGTCCGCGAGCAGTTGGCGGACATCAGGTGGCGCTTGGACGGCGTCGAGGTTAGCCGGAACCGAGGAATCGGCGCGGGCCCGCGGAAAGTCGAACGAGCGGATGGTCCGAATTCCGGTACCCTTAGCACGTGCAGAGAACTGCAAGCAGTGAGCCGGGTCTCCTATAAGGATGACGCGCCTGGCATCGATCAGACCAGACGCAATAGCGGGCTGTAGCACTGAAAACCATATTGCCCGTGTGCAGAGCACGGTGAGGAGGACACACCCAGCCTGGACGATGACGGTCGCGCGCGAGTAATCCCCGGAGATTTTCAGAACGAATATCGTTGAGACGAAGAAGGAGAATACGAGGAGGACGCTGCTGGCCCCGCTCCATAGGAAGACGTGGCGGGGCTGCGTCAGGATTCGGGAATATTGCCGAAGTCCTATGGAAACCAGCAACGCCAATGTGGAAATCAGAAAGGATTCCGGAATGTACCTGGCGGAATCCGGCGACCCCAGCAAGACCACTCGATGATAGAGGACAGCTGCGAAATAGGCCGACCCGGCTACGAGCAGGAACTCGGTACCTGCTGCCAATACCAATAGAGCAGTCAATCTGCTCCTTCCAACGCCTCCTTCGATCGCCCTGCCGCCATCGACCGCATGTGCCGGGAGCTTGGTAGAGGCCGGCAAATTGGTGAAGGACGCATAGTTCATAGCAGTCAGCCACCCAATCACTCGTCACTTTGGCTGAATAAGTACAGTCCGGGTCACTGGATGGAAATTGGCAATAACTGGATGGGACGGGGCAATAAGTGGGTAACTACGATGGTCGATTGAGGCGCGACAGCGCGGGATTAGATTCGGGCAGCAATCGAAGCGCCCGTCCCAATGGGTTCGCTGGGTATGATCAATAGACGACCGATCAGTCGGACAGAGCGGAAGACGGCGACGAGCGGTTCGGCGTCAATGAGAGAACAGAACGTAGTTTTGCAGATCGCCTGTCGGTTGCTCGGACGGAAGCGATGTTGACGTGCTGCCTTCCGCGAGAGATTTGAAAGACTTCACTCGGACCACGTTCGTACAGGGAATTGCCGCCATGCCGAACTCCAGACTGCGCAATAGCTTCCACATCGACGTCTCTGGCAGCGACCTCGTTCGTTGCATCAAATGGGGCTTGGTGGCTGTTGGTCTGACAATTTCCACCACTCAAGTAAAGGCCGAATATCTGGTAAACATTGGAGATGTGCTGGAGGTTGCCGTGGCGGGCGTGCCGGATCTGCGGCATCGTGCTGCCGTCCAAATTGACGGGAACGTTTCGTTGCCACTGGTCGGAACGCTTCCAGTGGCCGGCCTGCCCTTAGCGCAGATCCGAGCCAAAATCGGGGCTGCACTGGCGAGCAAGGTATTTCGGGCGAGGACACCGGATGGCCGTGAGACGGTTGTCGTGATCGACGCAGACGAGGTCACGACGGTTATCGCGGAATACAAGCCCATATACGTAAATGGGGATGTATCGAAGCCGGGTGAGTACCCTTATCGTCCGTCTATCACCGCACGCCAGCTCGTCGCCGTGGCAGGCGGCTACGAAACCATGCGTATCAGAATGAACAACCCGTATCTCGAGTCAATTGACTTGAGAAGCGAGTATGGTTCGCTTTGGACAGAGCTGGCCAAAGAACAGGCGCGTATGTGGCGCATCAAGTCTGAACTTGGAGAGGGAGCCCAGATCAGTCCAGGCGCTCTGATGGATGCGCCCTTAGCTCGATCGGCGATCTCGGAAATCGTTAATGCAGAAACGGAGTATTTGAAGACCAAGCAGAGTGATTATCAGCAGGAAAAGACGTTCCTTCAGCACGGCATTCGGCAGGGAGATGACGAGGTCCGTGTGCTGTCAGAGCAGCAGAAGAAGGACGAAGAGGGACTTCAGGGAGATCTTGAAGAACTGCAGAAAGCGACCGAGCTCTTCGGCAAGGGCTCCCTGATCAGCCCTCGCGTTACGGATGCACGTCGCGCGGTGCTGCTGTCATCAACCAGGAAGCTGCAAACCTCTGCGCAACTGCTGCAGGTCAAGAAGCAGCAGGACGAGTTCGTCAGAAAGCTGGCAAGGCTAGATGACCAGCGGAGGCTCGACCTGCTCCGTGAGCTGCAAGATACCAGCGTAAGGCTCAATCAAATTCGCGAGAAGCTGCAGAGCGTCGGCGAGAAGCTTCAGTACACTGCGATGATTCGATCGCAACTCGTGCGAGGAGCCGGCAACAACGCGGAGATTGCCATCATCAGGAAGGGCGCTAAGGGGCAGGAACGGATCATCGCAAGCGAAGATACCGAACTGCAGCCGGGTGACGCCGTCGAGGTCAGCCTCCAATACCAGGATGGTCCTGCCGTCCCTCCCCGAAGGCTAGGCAATTCAAATATTTCACCTGGGACAGGCCAGACCGATTCGACAGCTGGCGGTTCGGTGCGCGTCGGGCAGAGATAACAAGCGCCGTCGCAATTCTGCAACGGGAGATTGCCTTTGCCTAGGCAGGTATAGGCTCGATGCGTCTCACAATCTTCGTTCGGTCTCGCTCCGTTACTCCAATGCGGCGGGGCGCTGCCCCGAAGCAGAAATCGGCGAAGCTCACGAGCCGGAACCCATTTGATCCCATTGGCGGTGCCCTGTGAAATCAAGGCGCGCCGGGCCGGTGGTGTCGCCGTCTGCTATGCCGACCCGACCTTTGCGATGGCGGCCTAGGGCTGGAGGTCGACCCGATCGTTGCAGCAATGTGTACAGACCATTGGCGTTGGCAATTGCAGAACCCCAGCGGCTATCAAGCTAGCGCGCGTCCGAAAGTCCGGGAATCCAGGCGTCTCCGCCGTCACGGCTTGGCGGGCGCTCCCAAAATGATTGAAAGGGCACCGAATGGTCGGACCGCCTGAGCGGTTCCTGGCGAGACGGGCAGCAAACATGCTGTCCAAGAGAGGTAGCTCGTAATGACCCAAAATCTCCACGCTGCGGACGAGGCTGGAAGGTAGGATATGTCACGCGTGGGGAATAGCGATGCCGCACTATCGTGCATACGTACTGGACGAACACGGCCAGTTGGGGGGCGTGGTCAACCTTCACTGCCCGGACGACGCGTCCGCAACCGAGCGGGCCGGGCGGTTAGCGGACGGTCACGAGGTTCAGCTTTGGCGACTGGTCGCCGAGCTCAAATTCGACGATCCGCGGCACCGACCAAAGCGGCGGCGGAGTGCCCGCGCACCAATGCACTAGGTCCGATTGATAGAGCCGCTTCGTCTCGCGGTCAGCTCGCGTACCCCCTGCGCCCGCGCTAGAGGCAGACCAGGTCCTCCATTCTGCCATCGGCGTCGAGAACGACCGAGATCCAGCTCCGGGAGCAAGCTGCCGAGGGACCGGCGCAGGCGTTGCAGTCGGTGACGGCTCGATCAACTGCATCACCTGCAGCGCGATCCCGCGAATGTGGATCGGCCTGGCAGCACGCCATCGTGTTGACTTCGCGGGTCGAGGCCCAGCCACACTTGTTGTTCGCCGACATCGTGCGCGAATAGGCACAGCAGCGGTTCGGAGGCCTTACATTGCTCTCGGGTGACCAATCCTCACCTACGGAGAACTCGCCAGGCCCGCGAGGCAGACCATAATGCGATCGCACCTGTCTTTATCGACACCTAACTGATCAGGTCCTTGCACGACGACGGCCACCGGCGCATCGCCGACCGTAGCGTGTGGCCCCCCGCCCCCGGGCCGACGACGTCGCTTCCGTGAAATATGGCCGCAGGAACAGCACTCGCATAGTGCTGACAGTGGACGCACGCAGCACGACCGTCGCGGTCGCCGACATACGACGTAGCGGACGCACCGCGTTTGCCATTGCGTCGGAGATCCCCTCGCGCACTGTGACGTCGAAGCAAGAAAGGTTCAGAGAAGGCGCCGATCCGCCCTGGGCATGTGACTCGCAAGAAGCCTCGGGCGAGCCAGATCAGTGTGCTCACTAAGGACGTGGGCGCGTCACCGCGCCGGGATCTTGGCCAAATTGCGCCATCATCCAGTTGGCCGCTGCGGACAGTGCGAAGCCAACGGAGGCCGAGAGCGCATCGACCACAAAATCCTCAAACCTCGCGTGCCGTCCCGGCACCCATAGTTGCAAAATCTCAAGCAGGCCGATCAGGGCAATGGCGACTGCTGAAACAGTCCACCGCCGCTGCGGATAGGCAAGACCGAAGAAAATCCCGACCAGAAGGAAGGCGAGCGCGTGATCGCCTTGCTGTCCGAGAACGGGGTAAGGCCGAGCGCCTTGAGGTCCGAGCGTTACGAAAGTGACCGCGGCCGCGAGCAACCAGGCTACGAGCCGAAGAAGCGCGTTAGTAACCACTAAAGCGCCTCGACTGGCAGCCCCAGCCGGGGCTCTTCATTTCTGAGACTCGATTTCAAGAGCCTGCTCCCTCCAGCCACCGCAAACGGCAACATCAATACTCGTAACCCTTCAGCAAATATTTCTTCGTACGCCGCGCCCAGGCCGCGAGCCTTGGACGATTCAGTCGGCTGCAGCGCATCCAGCTTGAGCGAGATCGACCTGCGAGTTTCTACGCTGAGCTTACGGGTCTGCAAGGCGTGTTCATATGTAGCATTGATCTAGGTAGCGGCGCCGGTTGCTCTGGGGCAATTCCGATGTCCTGCTGCGGAAACCCCTTCGGCAAAATTCATGCCCCACCTAAGCGGTCGAACACTCGGTCAAAGGTTACCACCTCCTCCTGACACAGGCGTGCACAATTCCTGATGTGCATGGACGAAAGGAGAGTACTCCAAAGTGATCGGACACTGAGCCAAACTCCGGATTCCTCCAACGCCTCGACGTTGCGGGCCGCGCTCGCTCTGGATCGGCACACGGCCGATTAGATGCAAAGCATCATTGAACGCTCGACTTATGATTTCAAATAGCGGTTTGTACCGGCTGACCCGCATAGGGAGTACCCATCCATGGCAGTTGTTCTAAAGCCCTGTTTCTTGGCAACAATAGCTTCTGCTTTCCTTAGGGTTGATAGTAATGCAATGGCGATCCAGGAAGGCGCTACTTGGAGGCCAGCTTGTCGATTAGTCACACGCAGACGATTGAATGGGACGGCAAGGCCCTGAGCGGCTGGGTAGACCTCGACGGAACGCCGACAAAAGTTTCAGCAGACCGGGAAACGATCCATACCCATGCACCCGGCTTTAGTGATGCACTCAACCGGGAAATCGAACGGCATCGGGATGAGATTTTCGAGAAGCTGCTACCGTTCTTCAAGCAGCAAAAGCGAGACTTCTAGCATGGTTGATTGTGGTTGCACGTGAGAATTGTTGACCCGTTTTGTTTCGGCCACACGGAGTACCAACCTGTAGTGCTTGCCCCGCGTCCCTTTTCGGGACGCAATAGAAGCGCTTGCGGTTCTTGTCCTTGGTGCGTCCTGAAGACAGGCGCGGGAATGGACGGCGCCAGGCTCCAGCCCACAGGGGTCGTCTCATTTGCGAAGACGGCCGGACCGCCATAGTTCGTCGGCGATCAGATCAATTCGCGAAATACATGGGAAGGCAGTTTAGAACAGTTCACGGCTTCGATGATCACAATCCGTAGCCTAGGCATCTGAAGGAATTCGTATCGCCAAGCGACAGGTGATTGCAGATGAGTCGCACGGTCATGCTCAACGAGGAAGTGGTGAAGATCTCCCTCACGCGGGGACGATGTGCACTCCTGTGGATGACAGCGGTCATGCTCGCCATGACATGGGTGTCGGAAGCGGAGGCTTCGCCGGATCAGTTGCGACACCCTGCAGAGGCGCGACAGGCGACGACTGCCCGCTATTTCGATTCAGACGAGTTCAAGACGTTGCCGCTGAGCCTGGGCGGCCGCAACAAATCGCTGCACATTGCGCAAGCGACGACCAGCGACACCGGAGCCCCACCGCAGCCTCCGAAACAGCAACGCGACTGGGCAGAGTCACTGTCCTGCGAACTTGCCCTTGCAAGGCGCGACATCGAGTTGCTGCAACATCTCGAGCAGGAGCATGATCGGGCCGAGTGGCTGGCGCAGGGTATTGAAGCCGCGCGGCGCGATGCCGAAACCCAAAAGGCGTTGGCAGCGAAGGCTGTCGAGGAAGCTTCCCGACTGAAGGAAGCTTCCCGGCTGAATCAAGCGGGCGAGAGTGGCGTGGCTGAGCTGCAGGCATCGCTGCAGCAGGAGCGCGAGCGATCTGTGCGGCTGGAGCAGGATCTCGCGGCCGCCCGGCGCGATGCCGACACCCAGACTGCACTGGCGACGAAAGCAGGTGAGGAAACGTCCCGGCTGAAACAGGCGGGCGAGAGCGGCGTCGCGGAGTCGCAGAAGGTCCTGCAGCAGGAGCGCCAGCGGTCAGCGCGGCTGGAGCAGGATCTCGCAGCCGCGCGGCGCGATACCGAAACCCAGACTGCGCTGGCGACGAAAGCAGGTGAGGAAACGTCCCGGCTGAAACAGGCGGGCGAGAGCAGCGTGGCGGAGTCGCAGAAGGTCCTGCAGCAGGAGCGTGAGCGGTCGGCGCGGCTCGAACAGGATCTCGCGGCCGCGCGGCGCGATGCCGAAACCCAGACTGCGCTGGCGACGAAAGCCGGTGAGGAAACGTCCCGGCTGAAACAGGCGGGCGAGAGCAGCGTCGCGGAGTCGCACAAGGTCCTGCAGCAGGAGCGCCAGCGGTCGGCGCGGCTCGAACAGGATCTCGCGGCCGCGCGGCGCGATGCCGAAACCCAGACTGCACTGGCGGCAAAGGCAAACGAGGAAGTTTCGCAGCGAAGTCGGGCGGCGGAGGCCAGTGCCGCGGACTTGAGGCAATCGATGCAGAAGGAGCGCGAAAGGGCCGACACGCTTGCGCAGGATCTCTCCCTGACGCGAAGCGCTATTTATGCATACGAGGCGCAAACGGCACTGGTGGTGAAAGCCAGCGAGGACGCGTCCCTGCGGAAAGCGACAGGGGAGAGCGGCGCGGCGGAGCTGCAGAAATCCCTGCAACAGGAGCGGGATCGGTCCGGCCAGCTGGAGCAGGCGCTGACTGCCGCGCGACGAGATATCGATGCGCAGACGGCGCTGGCGACCAAGGCGAGCGACGAGGTCGCCAGGCTGGCGCAGGTAGCACAAGCTGGCGCTGCGGAACAGAGGCGATCGATCCAAAAGGAGCACGAGAGAGCCGATGCGCTGGCGCAGGATCTCTCCATGGCACGCAGCAAGATCTACGCGTACGAGGCTCAGGCGACCAAAGCCAGCGAGGAAGCGGCGCAGCTCAAACAGGAGGAAGCGAGCGATACAGCCAAATTACGGCTATCGCAGCAACGCGAGCGCGAACGGACTGAGCAGCTGGCCCGGGATCTCGCGAAAGCCAGCCGCAATCTCGACGCGCAGACCGAGCGCGCGTCCAAGGCAAGCGAGGAAGTCATACGGATCAAGCAGGCCGGAGAGCGCGACACGGCCGAGCTGCGCAGCCTGTTGCTGCGTGAACGCGAGCGGACTGAGGGACTGGAGAAGGATCTCGCACTGGCGCGTCAAGCCAACGGCGCGCTCGTGGCGAAAATTCCCTCGGCAGCGTCTCAGCCCGCGACCACCGGCCAGGCGGCCCGCGAGGAGCCGCCCGCAGCGCCGGCACGACCAATCCAGATCCAGCCCGTCCAAAATAAGCCAGTCCAAGACAGACCGGTCCAAGACAGACCGGCCCAAGACAAACCGGCCCAAGACAAGCCGGTCAAAGACAAGCCAGTCCAGGCCATGGCGGCGCGCAGCCAGGGCGATGCTCCGGTCAATCCTAACGACGGGGTGCAAGCGGCGAAATTGATCGCGCGCGCGAGCGTACTGCTTGAACAGGGAAACATCGGCGCGGCGCGGATCGTGCTGGAGCGCGCCGTTGAGATGGGCAGCGCCCAAGCAAGCTTCGCACTCGCGGAAACCTACGATCCGTTGATCCTTCCAAGTTTCGGAACGTATGGAACGCAGGGCGATCTCACTAAAGCGCGAACTCTTTACGCGCGGGCCGAAGCTGGAGGAATCAAGGAGGCGAAGGCGCGATTCGAAGCGCTGCGTCGATAGCGCGATCTCGTGCACCGATGTTCCAGGTCAGCAATGCGCAATCGGGGATCGAAAGCCCCGACACGGATGCAGCATGTGTAGAGGAGTGGGTCGATGAAAAGATTTGCAGGATGGCGTCGGCTGCTCTTGCTGGCCGCGTTCGCACCATTGCTCCTGGCCATTCAGCCTTCGGCGGATGCGCGGCCCCTGAATTTGCGGCCCCAGAAGCCTCACCCGGTTCGGTCCGCGCCGGCGCAGCCAAGGCCGGAAGTGATGGCCATGAACGCCTGGACTGTCGGCCTGGCCGGGGGTCTCCTCGAGGGCGCACCGATCCGTCTGGCGGCGGAGATCGCGCGCGTCGTCGACGATGGGGACAGCCTCCATGTTCTTCCGGTCGTCACACGCGGGGCCACGGAGAACCTGAATTCCCTGCTCTATTTGCGCGGCATCGACGCGGCGATCATCAATTCCGACGCGCTCGAGGAATACAAGAGCCAGGTGCCGGACATCCAGCAACGAATTGCGTATGTCATGAATCTGTTCCCGTCCGAGCTTCAGATCTTCGTTCGACCCGAGATTCAGAGTCTGAACGACCTCGCCGGCAAGAAGGTCAATTTCAACAACCAGGGTACCGCTGCGGCCTATTCGGGGCCGATGATCTTCAGCCGCCTCAATATCGAGGTGGAAAAAACGTTCATTCCGCACCAGCTCGCACTTGAGCAGATGCGCAAAGGTGAGATGGCAGCCGTCGTCTTCATTACATCGAAGCCGGTGGATGCTTTCGTGAAGGGTCGGTGGGAGCCAGGTTTCAAGTTCCTGCCTGTCCCGTACGACAGCAAGTTCGAGGATTACTATCTTCCCGCCTCTCTCGATGCGACCGACTATCCCAATCTGATCAAGCAGGGCGAACGGGTTTCGACGATCGCCGTGCCGACCGCTCTGGTCGCCTTCAATTGGCCGGCCAAATCGAACCGCTCCGAGCGCGTCGCGCGCTTCGTCGACCACCTCTTCTCCCGGATCGACAGATTGCAGGCGCCCGGTTTCGATCCGAAGTGGAAATCCATCAACCTCGCTGCGACGGTTCCGGGTCTCACGCGCGTCCCTGCGGCGCAGGCGTGGCTCGATCGTCAGCCTCGCACAACACATGCATCGCAATGAAACGCGCCGCCATCCTGCTTCTTTTTGCACTCGGGAGTACAGGCAGCATTGCGTTCGCCGAGGATCCAATGACGCAGCTCCGTTCCTGCCTTCAGAAGGAACACGCCGAGCGCCTGGGGTGTCTGGATAAATTGACGCGCACCGTCGCGCCTCAGCGCCGTCCGACGCCCGAAGAGGAGTGGATCGTCAGCCAGACGACCTCGCCGGTAGACTACTCGCTGATCGCGACCGCGACGACATCGTCCCGCAGCGGAACCAGCGAGTCCGCGATGCAGCTATCCATACGCTGCCGCGGCGGCCGGACAGAGCTGGTGCTCGCAGGACCCGACATCGCCCGCGGCGGCGGTGACGATGCAATCTCCTATCGTGTCAACGATAATCCAGCGGTGCAGGTCGCAGCAACCGTGCCGGCATTCGGTCCCGGTGTCGCGTTCGCGGGGGATGTCGTTCGCTTGCTCCAGTCGCTTCCGGACAATGGGGAACTCATCGTCCTTCTCTCGCCTCGGGGCAGGACCGCCCATGACGGGACGTTCTCGCTCGCCGGGCTGGACGCAGCGCGCGCGAAGATGGCCGCGGCGTGCAGATGGCCGCGCGCCATCGCAACGCCCAACCATTGATGATGTGAAAATGATTGTCTTTGATGGAGGAGCATAATGATCAGGTTTCACCATATTGCCAGGACGGTCGCGGTGGGAGCGATCGCCGTTCTTGTTTCTGCGTCGTTCGCGGCCGCGGACCAGGGCGGAAAATACTGGACGCCCGAAGACGGACAACCCGTCGCACGCAAGGCAAGCCCTGCGCGGCACCACATAGCGAAGCGAACGACGGCGACGCAGATGCGAACCGCGCTAGCCCGTATGGAGGATCCCACTGCAACGAATAAGAAAGAGCATCACCTGATCCTGCAGGTGAATACCAACGACCCGGCCGCGATGAATCTCGCCCTCAACAACGCGACCAACGTTGCCCAGTACTACAAAGACGCCGGCGAGAAGGTGAAGATCGAGGTCGTCACGTTTGGGCCCGGCCTCAACATGCTCCGTGACGACACGTCACCGGTGAAGTCGCGTATCGAGGAGATGGCCCTCAGCACGCCCGAAGTTTCGTTCAAAGCCTGCGGCAACACCCAGGAGAGGATGCGGAAGGCCGAGAGCAAGGATATCCCGATTGTGCGGCAGGCGGAGGTCGTGAAGTCCGGCGTCGTGCGCGTGATGGAGTTGCAGGAGAAGGGCTGGACCTACGTCAAGCCGTAGGCCGGACACCAGCCGTGGCAATTCGATCGACGTCCAATGAATGGAGCGACCAGCGCAGAGGGCAACCGGGCGAGCAGGAAAGATTGGGCGCTACGGCACCATCGATTGGCCCAAAGGCAGGAGAGCAAGGCCAGTGGTGACACCGAGGGGGCGCGCTCAACCGCGCGCCGGCGCACCTCCGGTATGACGACCGCGGAAAGCCGAGTGCGACAGGGCGCTCCTTGAGCCTGAAAAGAATCATCCAGCCTCCGCCCTCAGCATTCCACTTGCGGGGTGACGTCCGTAGGACTCCGGTACTGCAAATTATCGCCATGCTCACCTATTTTTTTCGCCACACTTCCTAATTAGCCATCTGGCCCAGCAGTCGGGGGGGCCAGCTTCAAAATTCCCACTGCTTTGAAATCGGTTCGCGGTGCTTCGCGCTGCGGGCGTGCGCTGTGTCTCGCGCCTTCGCGGGGCGCGGCACATGAATGTGTTCGCGTGCTGCGAGCATGCAATAGGTCGCGCGCCTTCACGATGCGCGGCAGCAGAATCCCTTTGTCAACGTCAAGAGAAACAACTCTGTAACTCGATGGAGTCCTGAATTGGATACTACCGGCACGATCACGTCGTTCTCTCCCATTCCGAAGACCCGCGGTGTAACCATCGGCGGCGACATCTACGGAGTGCACACTGCGGGCAAGAGCTACAGCCTGACCAATCCTGACTCGCAAACTCTGCAATTTACAATTCAACCGGGCGACGCGGGCCCCTACGATACTTCTGGAACAGTCGATCGCTCCGAGATTTGTGCCGCGAACGCCGGGCCAGGCGGTGCTCAGGACATTCCCGTCGGGACTCCCATCGGCATCGACTACCAGTTCATGGTGCAGCCGAACGGGCCCAACAACACGTTCACCAACACGGCGTCATGGTTTGTGACTGGGGAAATGCACAACGACGACTCCGTGAGTGGTGTGGCGACGTCACCGCCGTTCGCAATCCAGCTCGCCGGCAATCATCTGCAAGTTGTCGCTCGCTATTGTCCGCCCGGCGGCAATCCCGGCAACGGGGCGGGGTCCAATATGGTCAACATGGTACTCTGGACCGACCCGAACCCGATTGTGCCCGGCCGCTATTACGACATCAATATCCAATCCAAGCTCTCGAACACCGGCGCGGGCGGTTATCTCGATGTCTCGATCGACGGCAAACAGGTGGTGAATTACACCGGCCTGCTCGGCTATGGGGCCGGCACCTACTGGATGGATGGGCTCTACCGCAACGCAGGTCCTACCGAGACCGTAACCGCCGACTTTCGCAATTTCACGATGGTGACCGGGTCGACGGCAGTCGGCTGGCAGGGTGTGGGCGGCACGTCATCATCGGGCGGCACCACAGTTCCGCCGACACCGCCTGCGGCGCCGACTAGGCTTGCCGATGCGGCGATCGTCAACGGCTATGTCAATTCCGCACAGGACACGACGACGCAGCAGCTGACGGGCTCGGCGAAAGCCGGCAGCACGGTCAGCGTCTATGACGGAAGCTCCAAGCTTGGCACGGCGACCGCCGCAAGCGACGGCAGCTGGAGCTATGCGCTGGGCCATCTCGCCGACGGTAGCCATAGCTTGACCGCGACAGCGACTGATGCAACAGGCAGCAGTGCAGCAAGCGCCCCGCTCGCCTTCACGGTTGACACCCAGGCGCCGGTCACGCCAACGCTGGCGGCCTATTCGCAGGCAGGTGCTGCGATCGGCAGCAGCACGACTCTCACCGACCTCGTCCTAAAGGGGACCGCGGAAGCCGGCAGCACGATCAAGGTCAGTGACGGTAACACTCAGATCGGGACGGCCACCGCGGGCAGCACCGGGGCCTGGAGCTTCGACACCGGCACGATTGCCCGTGGCAGCCACAGCTTCACCGCCACCGCCACCGACATCGCCGGCAACACCAGCGCCGCCTCGGCAGCCGACGCCGTGACGGTTGCGGCACCGCCTCCGCCGCCTACGGCCCCGACTGGGCTTGCCGATGCGGCGATCGTCAACGGCTATGTCAATGCCGCACAGGACACGACGACGCAGCAGCTGACGGGCTCGGCAGAAGCCGGCAGCACGGTCAGCGTCTATGACGGAAGCTCCAAGCTTGGCACGGCGACCGCCGCAAGCGACGGCAGCTGGAGCTATGCGCTGGGCCATCTCGCCGACGGTAGCCATAGCTTGACCGCGACAGCGACTGATGCAACAGGCAGCAGTGCAGCAAGCGCCCCGCTCGCCTTCACGGTTGACACCCAGGCGCCGGTCACGCCAACGCTGGCGGCCTATTCGCAGGCAGGTGCTGCGGTCGGCAGCAGCACGACTCTCACCGACCTTGTCCTGAAGGGGACCGCGGAAGCCGGCAGCACGATCAAGGTCAATGACGGTAACACTCAGATCGGGACGGTCACCACGGGCAGCACCGGGGCCTGGAGCTTCGACACCGGCACGATTGCCCCTGGCAGCCGCAGCTTCACCGCCACCGCCACCGACATCGCCGGCAACACCAGCGCCGCCTCGGCAGCCGACGCCGTGACGGTTGCGGCACCGCCTCCGCCGCCTGCGGCCCCCACCGCGCCGACGCTCACAGTCGCCAGTAATTCGCTCTATGTCAGCCCCGGCGGCAGCATCCCGCTGGGCCTGGGGGTGAGCGTGCCCAATGCGGGCGACAATGTGACGGTCAACATCTCCGGATTGCCGAAATACGAGACCATCACCGACAACCTGGACGGTAAGACCTTCAGCGGAAGCTCGGTCACACTGACCGCGGCCGAGGTCAACAGCGGTCTCTCGCTGAGCTCCTCCTACCAAGGTAACGGTAAACCGCATGCGACGCTGACGGTCACCGCGACCGACAACACCGGGACGCCCATCACCAGCGCGGCGCAGACCATCACGGTGATCGATCCACCGGCGACCACGACAAGTTCGGGAACGTCAACGACATCGTCGACTACGTCAGCGACAGTGTCGGGGGACGGCAGGTCTTGGGGGCAGTCGCACCACCTCGCGGACGTCGCTCATTGGTTGAGCCATCGGCCCGACTTTGCACATGCGGCGACAACGCTCAGCGACACCGGAGCATCGCACGTCGCGTCCACTCCCACCATGACGACGACCGATCCTGCCGCAGGCGCCGTCGCGAAGGCCTACGCCGTCCTGAATCAGATGATGGCGGGCGATTTCGGCGGCGAGTCGCATTTCGCGCAGGCAGAGACGGCATTGTCGGCATCATCTCAGCAGCAGGCCAACTTCCTCGCTAGGCCTTTGCACTAACCAGCCAACCAAGGTCACGCGGCATCGGGCCGCCCCGTCGGGGCGGTTCCGGTGTCGCGCGGCGGGCGTCTTGGATGATCCGGTCCGCTCTGGGGCGCGCATACTAAGCCGCGCGAGGGATGATCTGCCGCCGTTCGTTCGAGAACTTCATGCGGGCCTCAAGCGGCAAAAGATCAATGCTGGGTGGCCATCTCTAACAAATACTGCAAAGAGGGCGGGATATCTTCCCCTTTGACCAAGCACTGCTTCAGCTCGGCGGCGATTTCGCTCGTGACATCCCGCGACCAACCTTCGGCGCTGTTGAAGGCGACGATGCGCACGGGATCAGTGCACACTCCGTCCAAGAGGTCGCGGATCAGCATCTCGCGATAGGCATACTGTTCGCGTCCGATCTCGCGCCAGGCACGGCCTAGCCACCCCCAAACGCCTCCAGCAATACGAGGTACGTGTCATGGTTCGCATTTTGCGGCACGATCGATGGCGAACGGGGCATCGGCAACAACTCCGATAAAGCCGCAGCCTCAGCCCGGGGCCATTCTGGCGTGGCTCTGCCTCCGCCGCAATCTACCAGCTCAGCAACCTGACCCCGCCAAGAACGCGGCACTGCCCTCCCGGCCCGTAGTGGGTACCGAAAGCCGGCTAAGCAGTTCTAAACGAAATGAGCCCGGCTGGAAGATTGCTAAAAAGGAGCACTCCTTTTGTGCTAGATCGGAGCAGTTAGGCGCTATGATACCGGGCCTGCTGATCTGTCGCCGCGATTTTGGGTTGCGACAAAATGGCGTCTTCATATTGCTTACGCAACATATGATCCTACAGCGGCAACTAAGCCTCTCACTGGGATGCTTTTGCAACTAGGCCTCTCTCCGGAGGTGCTTTTGAAGCCGTGCACAATTTATCCAATTTTGTGAGGTGATTGATGTCGCTTGCACTGATTGAAGCTGGCCATTGCAACGTGGATCTCAAGTCGTCGCCGATCAATGCATCACAGATCATTGAAGGCAATCCGGAAGCGCGCGAGCACGTGCTGTCGACCAGCGCGTGCGCCACTGCCAAGACCATGATCTGGTCCTGCACCGAGGGCAAGTTCAACTGGTACTACGACCTCGACGAGACCATCATTATCCTCGAAGGATCGATCGTACTCGAGAGCGAGGGCATGCCCCCGAAACGCTACGGCGTCGGCGACGTGATCTTTTTCCGCAAGGGTGCGCACGCGAAATGGCATGTCGAGGGCTATGTGAAGAAGATCGCTTTCTTGCGCCAAACCACTCCGATCGGGTTCGGTTTCGCAATCCGCGCCGTCAACAGGTTCAAGCGCACGTTCTTCGCCTCCGGCGGGCGTCGCTCCCCGCGGCTTGCAGAAGCCGGCTAGCGACTTTTGATTGAGGCGCTTCCAAATTCCAATCTGATCCCAGTCTTCTTGGATTGCGCGGCGGTCCCGCAGCGATCAGACAGGTGCGATTTTCGAGGCGTAGGTCCACCCATGCCGCGATGAAAGCGACTATGTCAGTTGGTCGCAAATTATCGATCTGTGGTGGCTCCGAAGCCCTACGAGCTACCGAGTCTCGAGTCTGTGGGGTGAGATGGCAGCCGTCTTCTTCATTACATCGAAGCCGGTGGATGCTTTCGTGAAGGGCCGGTGGGAGCCAGGTTTCAAGTTCCTGCCTGTCCCCTACGCGCCCCGCGTCCGCTACACCGGATCGAAAGCGCGGATCGGGGGCAAATTACCGGTGAACCGCTCCACTTCGACGGTCGTGAGCTGGCCGGTGCAGCCTTGCGCGAAGGATGAGGTGCCGATGTCGCGGGTGAGCACGTTCGGATTGCCGTGAACGCAGAGCGGCGCCTCTTCCTCCGGATCCATCGGGTCGTACCACGCGCCAGTCGGTAGCTGGACGACGCCGGGCGCGATGCCGTCGGTGACATGCACCGCGGCAAGGCAGGCTCCGCGCTCGTTGAACAGGCGGATGATGTCGCCATCCTTGATCCTGCGAGCATCCGCGTCGCGCGGATTCATGCGCGCAACCTCGCGGCCGCGGTGCTTTGCTGCAATCGAATGTCCGCCGAAATCGAGCTGGCTGTGCAGACGCGTCACCGGCTGGTTGGCGACGAGGAAGCACGGCGCTCCTGGCTTCGGAACGTCGGTCTTCTCGAGCCAGACCGGATGGCCGGGACAGTCCGCATCGCCATGGCTCGCGATCTTCGCCGAGAAAATCTCGATGCGTCCGCTCGGCGTCGGCAGCGCGTGAGCGACCGGGTCCTCGCGGAAGCGGCGCAACCTGCCGCCATCGTCGGGCTGTTGCGGCACGACCAGGCTGCCGCGCTGCCAAAATTCCTCGAACGTTGGGGCCTCGAGACCGCGTGCTTTCAGCGAAGCGCGGGTCGGCTCATAGAGATGTTCCAGCCATTGCCGTGCGTCGCGCCCTTCCGTGAAGGGTTCGCGGGCGCCGAGCCGATCGGCGAGATCGGCAAAGATCTCATAGTCGTCGCGTGCAAGGCCAAACGGCTCGGCGATGCGGTGCATGGCGACCATCAAGGGATCGTTGGTGGAATAGCCGATGTCCTCGCGCTCAAGCGTCATCGTCGAGGGCAGCACGATGTCGGCATGCCGGGCCGTGGCGGTCCAGGCGAGCTCGTGCACCACCAGCGTGTCGACTTTGGCGAAGGCCTTGCGCAGGCGGTTGATGTCCTGATGGTGATGGAAGGGATTGCCGCCGGCCCAGTAGACCAGACGGATATCCGGATAGGTGCGCGTCTCGCCATTGTAGCGATAGGTGGTGCCGGGATTGAGCAGCATGTCGGCGATGCGCGCCACCGGAATGAAATCGGCGACGCCATTGCGCCCCTGACCCAGCGTCGGTCCGGGCACGTCGTTGACGCGGCGGCCGTAATAGCCGATCGCGCCGAGCGAATAGCCGTAGCCGCCACCGGGAAGGCCGATCTGCCCGAGCGCAGCCGCCAGCACCATGCCCATCCACACCGGCTGCTCGCCATGCTCGGCGCGCTGGAGCGAATGGGACACGGTGATGAGCACTCTTCTCCCGGCAAGGCGACGCGCCAGCCCGCGGATCGTGGGCGCATCGACGCCGGAGATCGCGGCCGCCCATTCCGCGCTCTTGGCTTGCCCATCGCTCTCGCCGGTCAGATAGCGCAGAAAGACCGGCCAGCCTTCGGTGTAGCGATCGAGGAAGGCCTGATCGTGCAGACCTTCCTCGACCAGCGTGTGGACGATGCCGAGCATCAGGGCCGTATCGGTGCCGGGCACGCACGTCATCCATTCGGCACCGGCCTCCGCTGGCAGATCGTCGCGCAGCGGGCTGACCAGGACGAACTCGCAGCCGCGCCGGCGCGCCGCTTCCATGGCGCCGCGCTCGACATGCTTGCTGATCGAGCCGCCGGCCACCATGGAGTTCTTCAGCGCCATGCCGCCGAACGCCAGCAAGACCTCGGTCTCGGTTGCGATCTGCTCCCAGGTGACGTTGCGCTTGGTGATGTCTTCGTAGCCCGCCAAAATCTGCGGCAGCAGCACCGAGGATGCGCCCGAGGAATAGGTGTTGACCGACCGTACATAGCCGCCCGTCGCGATGTTGAGGAAGCGGTGCACTTGGCTCTGCGCGTGATGAAAGCGGCCCGCGCTCGACCAGCCATAGGAGCCGCCGAACACAGCCGACGGGCCGCGCGTGTCGCGGATGCGCGACAGCTCGCCGCTCAAGAGGTCGAGCGCCTTCTCCCAGCTCACGGAGACGAATTCGTCGCGGCCGCGACGATCATCGGGACCCGGACCACGCTCGAGCCAGCCGCGGCGGATCGCGGGCTGGGCGATGCGCGCCTGGTGGCGGAGCGCGCCGGGAAAATTGTCGATGATGCCGTTCGGATCGGGATCCCCCGCATAGTGCCTGACCTCTAGCCCGGCCTCACTGTTGCGCGCCGAGAACACGCCCCAGTGCGAGGTGTGCGGCTTGAAGCCGTCCGACAGGTCGAGGCCGGGATCGGGGAAGCCAATCGTCTCGTTCATCGCGTTGTCCTTGTCGCAGAGCGCCGCTCGGGCCGGCTCCCATCGCAATTGTTTTGAGCAGTATAACGATCCGCTCCCCGATGTCATCGCAACGATCCCTTCGGCGGCAACGTCTGCACCAGAAGGAACGTGATCAGGTCAGCATGAACCGCAGCCGCCGAGGGACCTTATGCTGCTGCACGCGTGGCGCGAGCAGCTCAAATTGAAGTGGCGGCAGCCGCCTGGTAGAGGCAATCGCCCAGCCAAGCGTGACCTCGGCCCTCCTGGTTGGCGGAAATAGTGCTGCAGCTTATGTGCTGGCTGGGGCGGGAGGGATCGAACCTCCGAATGGCGGAATCAAAATCCGCTGCCTTACCGCTTGGCTACGCCCCAAAAAGTGCTCGGGAAATCCTAAAAAGCTCAGTGCTTTTAGGCGGTTATGCGTATAGTCGCAACGACTGGATTTTGCAAATGGTCTTCGAAAAACCCGCCATGCTGCGTCTATGCTGCGTCCAGGCTCTGCCCAGACTCATGTTCTATAGCAGAGCACCCACTCCGAGGGCTAGTTCCACCATATTTTGCCAGCCAGGGGCAGCTGCCAAGCGAACGGCGGGTATAGTCTAGGACGGCGACAGAGGAGCACCGCGACAATCCTCGATCGTTGAGACGGCTTTCTCCTCCGAGGAGCTGCCTCGTGGCGGGTCACTCTAATTGCCGCGATTGGGGACACTAGCATGCGAATCCTGGCCGAGGCTGACTTTGTCGACCCGGAGGGCCAGTTGGTACCGCGGTCCAGCACCCCTGGCCGTTTACTGTTGGTCATCGCTCATTCTAACGTTGACGGCACACCTCCTGCTGATGGGGAGAGCGGTAAAGACGAAATTCACGAGTTCTTCCGACTCATGATTGCTGCGGCCGAAGAGTTTCCAGAATTTGAACCCTGTTTGCTCAATTATGACGATGCCCCGAGCGCTGTTCACCGGCTCGGCGTCGAACGCTACGGTTCGTCCGACTTCGCCGAGGCTATGATCTATTCAGCTTTAGGGCGGATTCAGCATATTACGTTCGACGGCGAAACGCCGGAATCAGTTCGCCTCTGGCTTCGAGGGACGTCGCTCGGCCTCGGACTTCGCGCAACCGCACGCCATGACGATCTGATTGCGCGGCTTGCATACGAGCTTGCTGAGCCTCATGGCTACAGCTTTTCAGATGCGCGCTGGGACGTCCCAACCTTTCGATCGAAGGTCTACCAAGCCGCGCGGACGGCGTTAGAGGAGCTTACTGAGTTCTGGACGGGCCAAGCTTCAAGTTAGCGCGCCCTTGCTCAACCCAATAGAGCACGCTCTGCCGCGGCTAGTTCCTCGGTGTCGTCTGCCCGGGGGAACAGGTGGCCGTAGATGTCCAGGGTCATGGCCACAGTCGAATGCCCAAGGCGCTCCTGGACCATCTTGACGGGCAATTCGAGACCACCATCGACCTTGCGGTTTATGCACCAGCTTGCAAAGAAGTGCCGCAGCGAGTGCAGACCTGAATACTTGGCTACGGTAGCGACCTTACCGTTCGAGTTTTTGCCCACCTTGGTGATCCCCGCGGCAATCTGGGTCGGCCACAGTCCCCGTTTGACCATGTAGGTCAGACCGACGATGCCCACCCCCTCTACCGGGCTCGGGAAGGCCAGCCCCAGGTCGGTCTTGGGACACTTCAGCTTCCACCGTCGGAGTTCTGCGACGACAAGCGGCGGCAGGGGTACCGTTCGCTCGCCAGCCTCCGATTTGGGCCGGCCCATCTGCTTGTACTCGTCCGCCCGCTCCCGAACATGCAGTTCACGGCGGGACAGATCCACATTTGCCCATCGCAAGCCGCGCAACTCGGATGCGCGAAGGCCGGTGAAAATTGCCGTCAGCAAAATCGGTCGCCAATACTCCTCCATGGCGCCGACCATGGCCTTGATTTCTTCCGGCGTAGGAATGTCGACGCCGACCTGTAGCTTACGCTTGGCCCGGCGCTCAGACTGAGCACCGTTGCGCCTGCGTTTGGACCGCATCTCTGCGACAACGTTGCGGGCAACCAGGCCTTCATCCATCGCATTGCTGAGCAACGCTCCGAGGTCGTTGCGGACACGCTTGATCATTGCTGTCGAACGCGGCTTTTGATCTGCGGTACCATCCCTGAGCTTTCGCTCCCAATCGGTGATCATCGGTACCGTGAGCTGGGTCAACTTGCGAACGCCGAGGAATGGTTTGATATGAAGTTCAAGATGGGAGCGGTAGGCGTCGACCGTTGTGCGCTCAAGGCTGGCGTTTTCACAATTCGCGATCCATCGATCGCCGGCCTCATTGACCGTTATGCTTGCCGTCTCAGCGGTGTGCGTTCCGGCCCGCATCTCGCCTTTTACGGTCGTATCAAATTCGTCAGCAGCCTTTTTGCGGATGAATTGCTTGTTTCGCCGTTTGCCGCGCAAATCGACATAGTCGACGACCCACGCCTCCTTTTCGAGGCCACCAGGAGAGATCCATTTACGCTTGCGAACTGACATGAGACACCCTCATGCGGATTCTAACATCGGTCCGCGGCGCTGAGAATCCTGGACGGCTGCCATTACAAAACATTTTCATTCTTTCGATTGCGCAGCTCGCCCGATGACACTGGCCGGCGCGCAACGACGAGCAGAGTGCTTGTGGTCAGACTTATTAGTCTCAAGATGTGCTTGATCAGTGCAGCACAGCTGCTTCGGCCGGCCCGGCTACCAAGCCACCAACGAGACCCGTTCGCCCACATGCGCTCGGCAAACCTGCGCTCGTCGGGCCCGCTGACGTCGCAATAGATGCCTGTCGTACGGAGCGAGGCATGACCAAACCAGCGTTGAACCAGATGAGGCGGGACGGAAGACTGAAATGCAGCCACTCCGAACGCGTGGCGCAAACCCTTGGGGCTGGCTGCTAGGCCCATGACCTCGGCTTCGGCCATGACCTCCTTCACGCGCCGCCAGGCGGTGCTGCGGCTCCAATTCCAGATCCGACCTTGCGCTTTGGGAGGGTAACGCTGCCGATCCCTGATGCCGAAGGTGCGGTCGAGCTCGCTAAGCAAATCGCTTGGCAAAGGTACTTGCCGGATGACTCCGCGCTTGCGGCGCTTGAGTGTAATCAGGTTGGCAGTGCCGGCCTCGAGATCGAGACCCGCCGGGGTCATAGCGAGAACTTCTGAAATCCGACCACCACTTAAGCAAAGCGTCAGGCAGAAAAGGCGGACATCGGTCGAGAACTCTTTAGTCGCCCGAATAAACCGACGCCGTTCAACCGCATTCAGATATTTGCGGTCACCGTTTAAGCCGTACAGGGTCAGATCGGTATGTCTCGGTGCTTGCATCATCGTGCCTGAAACAAAATGGCCGATAGTGTTGAAGCACGAGAAGTCCCCTAAAAATCTGCGAAGAGTGTGCGATCGGCAGAAAATTCGTCTTAGAGTCTAGCGTCTCCCGAGAGCCAATATCAAGCCTTTTCCGGCAGGCTGAAACACTATCGGCCATACAGTCTCACTGGCGTGAGAACTGTTTCAAATTCGCAAGCCGGGCACCGCGCATATGTTCTGGGTCTTGCCTCGCTAGCCATCGTCTTCACGTGCATTCCAATGAGCGCTCGTTGGCACATCGATGTAGCCAAGGCGCAACAAAGCTCACCGGCAGCAGCTTCCATGTCGACCGAGGAAGCGGCGCGTCGCGTGGTGGAGGCCACAAGAAAGCACGATTGGGCGACAGCATTTATCCATCTCAGAATCCTGGCAGATCGGGGGCATGCAGGTAGCCAAGCGATACTGGGCAATTTTTACGCTGGCGGACTTGGTACCGCGAAAGATGGGCGGCAAGCCGTCTTCTGGTATCGAAAGGCCGCCGAGCAGGGCGACGCACTGGCTCAGTCGAGGATGGGGCACGCCTACCGGGAAGGTCTTTGGGGAGTGTCGGTCGATAAAGCCAAAGCATTTGACTTCTTTAGTAAGGCCGCCGCTCAAAATGACTCTGACGCTCAGGCGAATCTCGGCTGGATGTACGAGTACGGCGAAGGGGCCCCGATGGACTATGCAAAAGCGATGGAATTATACCGCAAGGCTGCAGATCAGAACGATCAGTTTGCCCAGCTGCACGTTGGGCTCATGTACAATGAAGGAAAAGGGGTGCACCAAGACTATGCGGTTGCAGCCGAATGGTTTCGTAATGCAAGCGATGCTGGCCAAATAGATGCGCGAACGATGCTTGCGTCTCTCTACCTCGATGGCAAAGGCGTCCCCAAAGATCAAGCTGAAGCAATGCGTTTGTTCCAGAGTGGCGCCGAAGCCGGCGATGAACAAGCCGAATATTTTCTTGGCGCGATGTACGTGGCCGGAATGGGAGCGCCTCAGGACATCGCAAAGGGAAAGTCATGGCTGAACAAATCCGCGGCGCAGGGAAATGCGAATGCAAAGGAGGCATTGGCAATAATCGATGGAGCCAAGAGCGCTCGACTTCGGGATCGCATTCCTCCTGCTTTGCAATACCGCTGCTTCTTTGAAGGAGCCGTGCCGGCGGCAGCCGGGGGAAAGGACATCAATGTGAAATATGAAGATTGCCTCCGCAGCAATTGGAAACGCTTGTTTGGCTCGGCGCCGTTTCCAGCCGACTAGTACGGCGTCCTTGACCTATCAGGGGTGTGGCCCGGAAAGTCGATTATGTTGGCGGCTGCGTTCAGCAAGCCTTTTGCGCCGCCAACTGGCCGCCACACGCCGATCGGTTGCCTTTCGTTCCTTCATAGCCCTGAGCGACGCTCTCAGCCATTCATGGAGTTCGCGCCGCGCTCCCGCCCGGGCTTGCCTTGGTAACCACCGCAGACCTCTCAGCTTGCGACGGAATTCGGACTCGAGCGCCAGTTCCTCCGCCTCGGTCTCTTCCGCCAGCCTGTCAATGCCTGCATCATCTGCCAATTGGTTCGCCAAGAAAGATGGGGGCTCGACCGTGGCGGGGCCGGCCCCTGGCTCATTCTCGGGAGATCGCCCTTTGACGCTCGCGCCATCCGGCATCCTCCTCCTCACGTCCACGATGCTGCTCCTGCTTGAGCGCATTTTCGGCCGCTTCCCGGAATTGATCTGCCCTCTCTTGCGAGGAGATGGGCTCGGGCGGCGCCGACCCCAAGTTCGTCAGAAAGGAAAACACTCCGTCGACCAGCGCCCCCGCTGCGCGCGCGGCCTTGCGCGGCCCAAACTCCGCGGCTTGCAGAAGGCCCACTCGTGACAGGCGCCTCCGGCTGTCATGCTCGACCTCAGCCCACTCCGACGATCGCGTCTGCTCAACCGTTGTACTCCGCGTGACCTCGGAGGCAGCCTCGCGAAAGCCTAGGCCGATCTCCTCGCGACGCTCGCGTCCGGTGGTCAGATGGTGGAAGAAGTCGGAATTGTCTATTCCAAGTTCGAGCCGCCCACGGAATTCGGCCCTCTCCTTCGTTTGGCGTTCGCGGAGTTCTTGACGTTTGATCTCTCGCGCTTGCAATAGCTCCGCGCACGCGGCGTCGCGGCGCGGTTCGAGCGCTGCCTTCTGATCGGCGATGATTTCCGACTTCACTTTTTCAAGGCTGTGCTGGTCCTCTTTCCTTCCGAGCTTTTTTGCCTTGTAATAATCGCCCCATCGCTCGCGAAATTCTTCACGAACTTCGCGATATATCGATGCTCGCAACGCTTTGAATTCCCTTTTTCCGTCAGCATAAAACTGATCGCGCTCATCGCGCTGGATTTCCTTGAAGATCTCCCATTCAGCGCTTTTCCGATTTTTGGGCTGATATTCGGGAACCTCCACATTCTGTTGCCAGTGTTGTTCCGATTTCAGAAATTCCTGCTCGTAAGGCTGAAAACTCATCCAGATATTTCGCGGCATATTTTTTTCGCGCTCATTCGCATTTTTCAGCCGCTCGGTGCAATGAACGTGATTTTGGCTGAGTTCGTACTGGAGCGCCCACGCTTGTGCCCGCTCATGTTCAAAATCGTCATTGAGGCGCAAACCGGTTTCCGGGTGCACTGCATTTATCAGGATATGGACGTGCTTATATGGCTTGTCGTTGTGGGCGATGAAAACTGCCTGATGTTCATGCCATCCCATATGGCGAAGGAAATCGCGGCAAGTCTCGATCATGTGCTCCTGACTTGGGCTGTCCGAAATGGCCCAATTCAGACTGTAGTGCTTTGATATCTTTTCCGCGCGTCGGCCGCCTCCACGGACTCCAGCTTCCTGCTTCAGCAATTCGGCATTTTCAGCCGTCAACTGCATCTCGTCGATTGCGGCATGCACATTTTCGTTGGCAAGGTTATGAGTTTTGGTCCAATCGACGCGCTCGTCGGTCCTCGCATCTTTGTCATGGGTCAGATATTCGGCGCGCGGCCCGAAGGATTTCCCGTCACCGGAATTCTTCACAATCATCCGCGCACCCTGGTGATCAGGTTGCGGATGTCGTTGAGCAGGGGCTCGAGATCGGCAGGTACCGGATCTCCGGTCGTGTGGAGATATTGCAAAAGCTGATTCAGATTATTCCCCAGCCGCGATAGCTGTAGCGCGACAAGGCGGGCGCCATTATCTGCGGGCTGCGGCTTGGAAACGGCCCCGCCGTCTACGCGGAGCAGAATAGCCCGTCCAAAATGGATCGGCCGCATGCCTAGTGCGGTTGCTCGCCTTACGATGCTTTCATATTCAGTCGCTGTCAGGCTCAGATTAAATTGCCTGTCACGCGGTTCAGTTTTTCTCGGTCGACCCATGTCATCCTTTCTTGGCAGAGCGCATGCGTCCTGGGGTTTGGGGGCCACCTCTCCGGCCCCCAACGAGAACCGTTTCCCCTAGGGAAACGGACATCTCGCCTACGTAGCCTTTTCCCCGCCATGTAGACGCCGACAATTGTACTGGTCATGAGTCACCCGACCATCGAAAGGATTTGTAATTCTCAAAGATTGTCATTCGCCGCATCGTTCCATGATCGTGAGAAATAGGAATGACCGAGTGCAATCAATAGCGCCTTTACGACAATCTTCGGCTCGGGATCAGTTCGACGAACACGCGATGCCTCATACTCGCACCACTCCTGAACTCGCGCGCAAAAGCGGAAGGCCGCATCCACGAGAGCGAATAGGACAAATATAAGATTCAGGATGTATAAGGCGCCCAGAAGGATGTGAGCCAAGATGGTCGGTATCTGCTGTAGAAGGCTTATCATCTTGATGTCCGTCGTATGGGTTGAGTTTTACAATCGTAGGGGCTTTGGGCGACTGAGCGCGGCCGGCGTCAAAGGGGGGTTCGCAGGGACCCGGAACGCAGGAAAATTGACGCGCAGCGGACATTTTCTTGCGTTCTGGGTGGAAGCCCCCTTGACGCACTAAGGCCGCGGTCTGGCGCACAATGCCCCTACGTATTGATCTCATCCTGAAATATGCAAATCGAGCTCGGTAGAACTATCGAGAACGATTGTCGATGTTTCTCAACCGTTCCGTAGCGAACATTGGCATGACCACGGAAAACACTCGCTCGCGCAACGCTCATGTAAACCCAGCCAAAAAGAGTCCGCCAAGAAATGCGAATTCCCTCTCGTCATCATCGATGTTGTCTTTCGGCTAAGTCTCTTCGAATGAGAAGAGACGGCCGTATTCATAACGACAGACTTGCAACGGCGCTTCAGCTGCAACATGCCGGCAAGCCCCGCCAGTTACCCGGCGGGGACCCGCGGCGGTTACGAAATGTCGCGATTTGGCGTGGTGACGTTCTTAGCGGCCTTAAACCCGCGGGCCGGGCCGCCGCCCTCGCCTCCGTCACCCTCGGCTTCACCTGCGAATACGATGTTCATATTCTCAGTTATGGCCACGAACAGTGGCATGACACCGACCTTGCCCTCGCCGACATGCTCCATCAGGACGATTGCAACGCCCGGCTTGCCGTCGATGCGGCAACTGGCGAGGGTCACCTCGCCATAGAGCTGCGTCGTAACAGCCTGGAAGGCGCGCACGTGACCGGGTGTGATGAAAGAAGTGCTCATGGAGCACCTCCGTTGCCGGCTGCTGTTGAACCAGCTTTGTCGTCCTTCGGTTCGAGGAGGACGATGCGGTCCCCCAGCGGCAATGCGTCGAGCTGGATCGTGCAACCTGATTTCTGGTGCAGGAACCCGGCTCCAATTTTGGTCCAGATGGCTTTGCCGTCGCGTTCCTTGACACTGTAGGCGATGAAGTGTGGTTGGCTGCTCATGGTATTTCCTTTCACAAAGTGAAGCCCCGACGCGGGGCTTGATGCGGTTCCGAGGGGCGGCGTTCCGGGCGCGCGTCAATCGCTTTTGAGTGGACCCGAAACGAAAGGCGGTCTGCGCACCCTTAAGCGCAACCGCCTCTTCGTTTTGGGGAAAAGCGATTGACGGTCTTCGCGCCGACGACGGCCCTAGAACCCGCATCCTTCAAGCCCCGCGGGCTTCACCGAAAGGAAACGGCGTGAGCGACACCGCAGTCCAACCGGCCCGATACGCTCGCCAAGGAACGCCAACGCAAGCCCGCTTGGAGCGATTAGCATCGAGGGCACGTCGTGAATCAGGCTGAGACATTGACTGATCCACGGCCACCCACACTGAGTACGACGGATACGGAGTTTGTCGGATTGCGAAACATTCCGGCGCCGAGATCGAGCCTGAGCGCGTACCAGTTTCAATCTCGGACAAAGGAGATTTGGAATGCGTTTCGCATGGGACGAATTCAGCAAATACGGTGCGCCGATCGAGCGGACATCACTTCACCCCTATCCAAGCTTGCCCAACATGGATGAACGGACGCGGGCACTCATGGAGGAACATGTAAGGCGCGGCATACCGATTGCCCGGCTTAAGAAGGACCGCGAGCGAACGAACTACTACATGTCTCCGGGTGAGTTGATGGGCTATCGATATGAGTTCGGGCAACTCATGATTGGCAAGCTCGGCCAGACATTTCTTGGTTACGCTGACGACCGGCCGATGATGCTGATCGCCGGCACACGTGCAGGCAAGACCTCAACGATTCTTGAACCCAATTTCTATCTCTATTCCGGCTCCATGCTAGTGCTTGACCCCAAGGGAGAGCTTGCGCAGACGGCCAGTTTGAGACGTCTAATGGGCCATGTGACGCATGTGCTCGATCCGTTTGGTGTCCACGATGGGCCCAGTGCGTCATTCAATCCGCTGGCCGAGCTCGATCCCCAAAGCCCTCGCATCGTCGGCGATGTGATGGCGGTTGCGCACGCTCTGGTGCCGGATGTCGAGGGCGGTGGCAACGCCAAGCACTTCAATGACAGCGCGCGCACGTTGCTGGCCGGACTGATCTTCATCACGCTCACGCGACCCAAGCGCGACCGGCACCTAATCACCGTGCGTGAGTTGCTGTGTTTGACCTATGGACCGCTTGTCACTGAAGGACAGAGGGCAGCCGCGGCCATGATGGCGTCTGCCTCCAAGCATGACAAAAAGCGCCATTTCGACATGCAAGCCGTTCTAATGGGCGCACTCCTAGACAACATGAAAAACCTCGACGCGCCGTTCGGCCGAGCTGCAGCCGGCATGTCTGGCCGTCTCGGTCAAACGCCGCCGACAGAACGGGGATCAATCTTCAGCACCGCTGCCGTGCATACGGATTTTCTCGACAGCATTCTGTTGCAGCGGACACTCCGCCATTCTGATTTCAAGCTTGCGGACCTGCGTGGTGACCGGCCGACGAGCATCTATCTCTGTCTGCCGGTCGGTCAGATGGAATCTCATTCACGCTGGTTGCGGGTCGTCGTGCAGCTTGCTTGCACAGTTCTTGAAAGTCTGGGGACCTACCCCAGAGACCGGCTTCCTGTGCTGTTCGTCCTTGAGGAATTCGCTACCTTGAACATGCCGTTCATGGAGCGCGCCTCAAGCTACTTCCCAGGCTTCGGAATCCGGCCCCTTTTCGTAGTTCAGGATATCACCCAGTTGAAGAAGACGTATCCCCAGTCCTGGGAAAGCTTCCTCGGCAACTCCGGACTGGTTCAGGTATTTGCGAATGGTGACGGCCAAACGCTCAACTACGTCGCTCAACGGCTTGGCAAGCTGATCACGCCTTGGGAGTTCGAGCAGGGCTTCGCGCGTGAGCACGAGAGCCAGTTGCTCATGATAAAAGGCCGGCCGCCGGCGGTAGCTTCGCGCCTTTCCCATGAAGACGTGGCACGCATTCGGGCACGTTTCGCCAACGGCTTACATCTCTGAAGCATGGGCCGCCGGGGCAAAGGCGTCCCGGCGGCCCCATAGTTGCTCCATTGCCATCTCAAGATCTTCCGCCAGGCGCTCGGGACTTCGATCCTTGCGGCCAAGACGGTTCGCTGTACAGAACTCGATGAACCGTGTGCCGTAGACGCCGCTCAAGACGAGGCGATCGCCGTTATCACTCTTGGGCTGCAACTGGGGCCATTGTTCACCCATCGCATCCAGGGTGAAGAATCGGCCGTCGGCAATCATACCGTCGGGATGGATTTCGATGCTGTGCCACCGCTTGAATTTCCAACGCACAAGCAAGGTGATGATCAGGGCTGCTCCCGCGAAAGCACCGGCCGTCCCGGTCCAGGACAGTGTGCTTTGCAGCAGCCACCAGCCAACAGCGCCATTTGCTCCAAGCCAGACCGACCAGCGCAACGCGTCGAGAAACGCATTCGCCGCCTGGTCCCGGTAGGTAAACATCAAGCCACCGCGTGTCGTAAGCGCCCGCGCGTAGCCTTCGAATGGATCGCGAGTGACAAATGTCGCGAGCGGCGCAGGCGCCCTCTCCCTCTCGTGGCGTGCGAGTTCGTCCGCCAACGACGGTTTGAAGCGCGGCGAAGCGAGCGCGACTGACCACGATGCTTTCATGCCTGAGTATAACACGGCTCGCGCGTCGCGAGGTCAGGCTGTCTCAAATGCTTTCAATGCGTGCGAAAGTTTTTCGAAGGGGAGCGAATGAACGTCTACCCGTATCTCCGAGGTTCTCTACTTGGGTGCAGAGTGGGATGGCGTGCCTAGAACACGGCGTTGAGGCTAGCCCCGCGGGCTAGCAGTTCTCTTAAGGGTGCTACTTGCCGCGCGATAAAGTTCCCTTTTTGTTCCTATTCATATCGACGGTCAACGGCTTACTTAGGCCCTTCAAAAGGTTACAAATGATTCTGAAAAATGCGGCCGCCCATCTCTGAGCTGATAGGTTCTTGCCGACTTCGAAGGATATGGAACACATCAAGTGTCCAGTTTAGCCACAGTGAGACCGCTCAAACTTCCCAGAGAAGTCCTCTCGTCGATAAAGGTCAGGGTCTTATACAGGCCGATAGATCTCGCAGATCTGCCGAAGGACTACCCGCTCGACAAGCTAGAAGGCGCGAAGATCATCAATTTCGAAATCGCCTCGGGCCGCCCCCATACTGAGCGTCTGTCCGATGTAGTACGGCGTGATCCTGATAACGCACTCGCGCTGTTTAACCGAGGTCTCGCTCAGTTCGAAGGGAACGATCTTCGAGCTGCAATCGCAGACTTTACGAAGGCGATCGAGCTCAGTCCCAACGATCTGCACTCATATCACTATCGCGGATGGGCGTACTTCAAGCTTGAAGAATACGGGGCGGCTCTTTCCGATCTCAGTCAGCAAATCGTTCTTGGCTCACAGCGAAGAATTCGCGATGAAAAAGATCCCGAGCTGCGAGCCATTGGCGCCGTCGCTTCAACATTGGTTGGCATTGCGCTGTGCCAGGTTGGAAGGTTCGAAGAAGCGGTCGATTTCCTAGGATCAGTCGCTGAAACGAAAGTCTATGAGTTAGATGCTGATATGCGCATCTGGCTACTTTTAGCCATGTACCAACTTATCCTAACGAGAGGAGCACAAGAGCTTCACGACAAGACAATCGACGCTTGTGATGAATTCATCGGCTTTCTACGCAGCACAGACGGGGATGAGATCCTACCGCTCTTGCGCAATGCGTATCACGCGAAGGCTGACGCACAGCGTCAACTCGGTCACATCGATAAGGCGCTCGACTCCTACGGACACTTGATTGCATGGCTACGCGCCGACGTTGACAAGGAGGTAACTCTCAAAGAAGTGCGCGGCATACGCTGCGCACTTCTTTTGGAACTTGCCCAAGCAGACTTCGAAGCAGCTCGAAGCTACCTTCATCACGATGGCTTCGATCACCAGGATGCCGTTATTCTGGAAATACGAAAAGCCATTGAGACTCGGATTCTAAAGTACTACGGTATCAGCCCAGAACACGAAAACCCGAGCCCCGGCTATGACTTGCCTAGACGCGTTATCCCAGAGGAAAAGCTTCGCGAGATAATCAGAGACGAAGCAACATTACTTACTGAGAGACTGAGCCAGCCAAAGGATCAGCCCTTCCCTATCTTATCCGAGAAGGATGTGAAGGCGATCATCGCGCATGGAAAGAGAAACTCGTGGGACGAGCGTGCAGAGCGTGACTGGTCCTATCACACGAACGCTTTCAAGTACGTCCACATCATTTATAATCGATGGCTCAACCGAGGTCTTACGCGAGAAATCCTCGCGCGAGCCGACTCATCGTTGCACATCCAAATAACTCGGAAGATTAGTCTTGAAGGTCTTCCAGCATGGCTCGACCTTCCAACCGGATCAGAAGCAAAGCTCCGCTCCATCACTGATCCCATCGAGCGAACAAAAATGGAAGTAGTTCGAGAATTTCTGCGGGACCAAAAGCGGAGCTATCGCAGCCAGCAGCGAAAATCGCGAACAACGTCGTCGCGACCAAGAGGTAGGCCAAGAAGCAAAAAACCCGAACCGACATAAATTTATGTCGTAGACCTATTTACTTATGAAGCCCACTCGGTTATTGGTTACATCGAGGGGCTGGCGAACTTGCGCTGTTCTTCATCAGCTTTTCACGATTTTCCCGCCCGAGCTTTGGCTCAGCGGCGAGTGACTTCTTTGTCGAAATTGGTCGCGAATCCGCGACGTGGACAATCGGAGGGCGCGTGAATACCGAACTCACCATCACCGCCAATCTGCCGGTCGCCGCACTGGAGGCGATTTGCGACCCGACCATGCCAGCCGCTTGGCTCGCCTATCTTGAGCGGAGCGCCAGAACCGCGCGCGAAGCCAATTTCCACGCATTGGCCGCCGCTGTTCTCTACATCTACTCCGCGACGGTTTGGACTCCCTCGAAGGCCGACCGAAAGTCGATCAAGGAATTGCGAGTAATTGTAGCGAAGTCCTTTGGCGAGCTGGAGCTCCCAAATTCAAATGCAAAGCGTGCCACCCGCTACAAATACACGAAGCTTAGCCTCGATATTGCCGCTCACAAGACCGTCTGGCCGCTTGCCCTGCATGCAGCGAAGCTTCAGTCGATCGAAGCCGGCGTCGCATACCTTGCCGAACAATTTTCCGATCGCGCGACATCAGTTGCCGATCTCGCTCGTCACTTCGGTCACGCGCCTGCCGAAGCGCAGGGTGCGAAAGGCACCACCAAAGAGTTCTTTTTCCTGGGACTTTGTGCTCTCGTCAAAAGAACTCAAAAAGCCGAGCAACCGATACCTATTGCTAAATCAGTCGAATTGCTCACCCGCGGTGTCGCGGAGCAGGAAAGGTTGAACTTGATCCGCTGGCTTCTATCCCAGACATCGGATCAGGCGGTGCCAGAGCTGATCGAGATTCTCCAGCGCTTCGTACGGCCGAAATACGGCAATACATGATGCATTTAGCGTTTACTTTGGCGCCGACGTAATCGCTTAGGTTACCCACCGCGCCAAGCCAACCTCGCTCAGGGCCTTCCGAGCTGAGGCGGCCCGACGATAAGCAGCGCTGGCGGTTGCCGAACTGATAGGTCGGCGACACGCATCTCCCGTTTGTTATTCCAAATCAATCGGTCAGAGCCCCCGACCGATTGTGAGTTTGTGTCGCCGACTAGGGGGGCACAACCCTGACCATTGAAACCGAACAACGACGCCGTCCTCTCGGCGCCGCACGGCTCCTCACGTCCACTTTATCCACCAGCGGAGAACCAGCATGACCGACACTGTGACATCAGAGCCGCAACCGGACGAGGATCGAAAGATCTCGTCCTCGCTGCAATCACTCGAAACGTCTTCGTTCCTCGACTCCGTTTCAACGCTCGCATTGCGCGTTGCGGGCTACGATGATCCTGAATTGCTCGCACAGTGCTCGAAGGGCGAGAAGATCACGGCCATCACCGAGGGCTGCCTGTTCCTGTTGTACGTCGTCCTGCTGACGATCGTGCTCATTTTCCTCGTTCACAACCTGCTCCAGACTGCATTCAGCGTGTTGATCACGATGATGTCGATCCTGGTCGCGATCTTCATCGGCCTGGTTGACCACGTCGCCTTCATTCGGTCCGCCATCTTTCCGGCGGGCATGCGTTCCCTGCGCCGGGGCGGTTTTGGCGCGAATGTGACGATCGGCGCCGACGCGATTTCGCGCGTCTGCAAGACCATCCGGGTTGCGTTGATGCTGCTGCTGGCATTTCTGACAGCGATCTTCGTTGGCCTTTCATTGAACGGCGATGCTGTCCGTACGGTCCTGACCAAACAGTTTTATTCGTTGAATGCGGTTGCGGCGCAGAAGGCGGCTAAGGACGAAGATGCCAAGCGGGCGCGGGTGCAGAAGGAGTATGAGCTCGCGCTCGGTGCGGAAGCTTCCCTCGCCTCTGAGGTCGACCGCCTCTTGAAACAGTCCAACCGCAAGACGTCGGACGCCACGACGTCGAAGCTGGTTGCCAACGACGGCCGGTTAGCACAGGTGCGAGCGGCGCTGGAGGAGAAACGCCAGATTCTCGACAGGCTCGATACCAACCGGCCGTCGAACATCGAGGCGGCGATCGAAGCGTCGCCGGGATTCGTGCCGCGCGATCTGTCGTTGGTCGCGAGGATCAAGGCGCTTTTCCAGGTCGTCCACGATGACCCATGGGCGGCCGTACCGACCGTGCTGATCGACCTGTTCATCCTAGGCGTCGATGCAGCTTTTCTGACGCTCAAAGGAATCGGCAGACCCTCAACCTACTGCATGGGGGCAGCCAGAAAACATCTGAGGGCGCTCGTGCATGAAGCCAGATTGGCGGAAGCTGAACGGTCGGAAGACCAAACCCCAGAGATGCCCGAGCGGCCCGAGCCGCAGGGCCCACAGGCGGCACCGCAGAAGCGCGGTCCCGGCCGGCCGCGCAAGAATGGTTTGGATCATACCGCGAAGGTGATGCAATGACGAACGACGACATCGACTTGAAGACCGTCAATCCATCCGAACTTCCGGAGGAAGCGAGGGTGCGCGTCCGGACCCCGGATGCTGTCTACTACCCCACACTCGCCGAGGACATGTTGGTGGGTGCCAGGGCCATCGCGACGTACTGGAAGGCGCGCAGCGACCCGCAGGCCCTGCGCGCGACTTACTTCGCCCTCGAACGCAGCCATATCCCGTCCTTCCACTTCAAGAACCGCCTCAGCATCCGAAAATCGACGCTGCTCGGTTACGTGTGGGCCCAGGAGCTCAAGGCGATGGACGATCTGGATGCGCGTCTGGTGCGGGTCCATGTCGCTCTGAATGCCGCATTGCCACTGCTGGAGCAAATCCAATCCCGGCGAAATCCGGAGTTCAAGCTCAAGGCCGCTCTGCACGAGGCGCGCAAGAACATCGAGGAGCTACTGGTCCGCTGATGTTCTCGATCAATAACCGCCCGCAACTCCGGGGCACCACGCCGCATCGCGGCTGAGGGGCCTTGATGTGCGGGCGTTGACCATCACCCGTGGACTAATTCCGAGGCATCACATGACTGAACCGCTCCGCACTGTTGCTCAGTTCGTCGTATCCGGCGGCCGGATTATCGCCGCGGTCTGGCAATTTGCTTGGGGCCTCGTGTTCGCGACGTTAGCGCTCTGGCTCGTGTTCGGCTTTCAGAATTGGTTCGCGTGGGTATTGGGAATCCTGTGCGGGCTTGACAGCGGCTATCTGTTGGTCACGGCAAGCGAGACCTACCTTTCGGCACAGCCCAACAAGCGGCAAGACGAAGTCGACCAGAAGCGCCGAAGTCAGTCCTTGTACGTCTCGACGGACCACCAGCGCGCCCGGCAGGAGAAACGGCGTCCGCAGCAGTAGCAGCAACGCGACCAACGATGTTCGGCCTCGAACGGAGAGTTTTCAATGAGTGGCGACAACCAACCGCAGGCTTTGACGGCAACCGGGGAGCCCCTTCGCGGTCTCAATGCCGCCCAGCAAGTCGAGAAGGAGCGCGCCGAGGCTTGGAGCTGGTACGCGAATGGCGGCGGCGGCTCGATCGAATATTTTGACGGTTACGCGTGGGACAGGATCGTCAGCCGCCACATAGCGGATGAGCAGGAAAGGCAGCGCGAACGCGGTCGCTAGGACGCTGGGGAGGCGCACGAAGCGCCTCCACTGGCGACGCCCTAGTTGTCGATATCCTTGGCAATGCAATCCGCCTTGTTCGCGGCATCGATGTAGCGCGAAATCGGCCCGCGTGCCCTGAAGTACAGGTCACGCTCGATGCCAAGGCCAAGGCTGCCACGGTGCTCGCCCAGTTCGGTCAGGCTGACGGTGCCGAATTCCGGGAAGCCCATGCCAAGATCGCAGAGGCCCCACGCCACGGTCTCGTCCGACGGATCGATCTCGGTGAGAAGCCAGGTACCCGCTCCGCACGGGTTGAACAGTTTCACGACGGGCTCGAAGTCGATCTCGTCGGGCGTGCCCTTGACCGCGGCCTGACGTCGACCATTCTCGATCAGCTTCTGGCGCAGGGCGGAGGTGAGGAGACGCTCGGCGGGAACGGTCTTTCGATTGTTCATGATATCCTTCCTGGCTGGGGTTGTGCGCGGCGAAAGGCCGCCATAACCCCTGCCTCGCGGCGAGCAGCGGGTGCGCAAGGCGCAAGGGTCGAAGGAAGTTGCGTAGCAACTTTTTTGGGGGGACCGCGCTCGCAAAAAATCAAAGCGCGCGGGGGAGCCAAAACCCGCAGGGCCTGCCCTTGTGGCGCGCGAGGGCGGAGCCCTAAGCCAACGCCGCGGCAGCGGCACGAGAAGCCGAAGCTGAAACCGGCGTGCGCGCAGCGCATCGTCCCGCGAAATGGCACCCGGGGCGCGTGAGCATAGCGACGGCGAAGCCGGCACGCGCAACGAGTGCAGCGACGAGACCGGTTAAAAGGGCACCCGGGAACGGGGCAGTGATAGCGGTCGCCGCAGGCGAGCCCCTTTTCCGAGTGCCCCCGGCGAGGAGCACATCAGCCCTTGCGCGATGGGATCGTTACCCGGAGGGCCGAGACCCCTACTTCCTTCTGGGGGCTCGGTGAGCGCGCTCATAGAGCCCGGTCCGCAAAGCGGACGCGCCGCATTTAATGAGAAACAGGTCCGGCGGTGCTCCTGGCGCACCACGTGGTGCGCTTTTGGGGACTATCCGAGCCACCCTTGATTGACGAATCTCAGACCGTCATCACCCACTTTCCCGCACAGCTCACCGGCGGGGACTGTCTGGCCCATCTCAGGAGACGTTATGCGAAAGCTGCCGCTCGACCCGGACGTCGCCGACGTGGCGCCCGCCGATACGATACTGACGCCCTATGGCTTCGAACACCTGATTACCTATTTCCGCCTGCTGTATGCCGATGCCAAAGGTGCGGATTGGCGCGAAGTTGCTCGCGTCGCGCTGCACATCGATCCTGAACGCGCGCCCCAACGCACGCGTCAGGCTCATGAGAGCCACCTTGCACGCGCCAGATGGATGACCGAGCAGGGCCTACCGACACCTGCTGCGTGGCGATGTACCGGGCCTGAACTAACTGGCCCATTTCGGAGAATCTCGCCAAGCGTTCGGACAAGAAAGCGACCAGCGTCATACCGCAGTCAGGTTTCATACATGCTGCATCTGCCCAATGATCAGGCAGACTCGCTGAACCCGTAGTCGCAGTTTGTTGCCAAAATTCGTTAGTCCCATCTCCTACCAAACATTCCCCTATGCCCGCCGCTACGACGAAAGTAATTTCGCCCTTGCTTGCAGCCTGAAGTTGAGCAGGATGGCTGCAAATCTCGCAATGCCGTTGCGGCTGGGACACACATCGGAGGCTTATGCTCAGGTTCTGTTTTCTCCTTTCGTTTGTAGCCATTGTTCTGATTTTCAAAATCTCCAACGCCGCCACGGCAGCGGTGACGGGCGACACATCCAAGTCGGATCGTATAGCGCTCACAAAAGAAATCATCCTTGAACGCAACAGCGCTTCGAGTCAGCCTTTCACAATCAATTCCTTTGGTGATGGTGATCTTCTGATTACCGCCGCGGAGAACCATCCGATTCACAAAGCGTCCGTCACGCGTGTTGATAGCAATGGTAAAGTAAAATGGCGTTACTATGCATCCCTGCAAGTTCTCCCGGAAAACCTGTCGGCGAGCCCGGAATTTCATGGGGCGATCGTCATGCCCGACAGTAGCAGCTTTGAATGTGGCCAAATGGTTCGACAGGAGCCGGGATTTCATCCCGGTATCGCTGGTCATGAGAGCCTTCTGGCCATGCTAACTCACCTCGATGCCGATGGCAGGCTACTCGGCGAGCAGGTGCTTCATCCTCAAAGTGAACCTGATCATGCCTACGGTAGCTTTTCTAGATGCGCTCATGTTGCAGATACTGTTCTTGCACTTGGAATTGCTTTTCGCGCAACGCCAAAACCTGCGGGTACCCAAGGCCCTCCGGGTAAGCTCGATTATTTTTACTGGATTATGGCTTTCGACGAAGCTGGAAACGCTAAGTGGGAGCACCTTTTTCCTATTTCGAGCAAGCTGGTTGGATTACCGCACGATATAAGCCAAATTCAAGAGACCAAAAACGGTTTCGCTTTTGCAGCGGCGCGTCGCGGCATGACTGAAGTCGTCAGCATGAGTTTGCAAGGTGACATGCGGGCACAGACAGTGCTCGATGGAATGTTCTCAATTGCCCGACCGACGTTCTCGTCTCCCGACCTCCAACTCACAGCCTTAGTTACAGATAAGGTTGTTTCTGTGACCCTGGACAGCAACTTGCATGAAACAAAGCGCTTCTCGGTCGATCATGAAGTTGGGGAAGCAAAAATCGCGTACCGGTCGTCGGATCAATCTCTCGTTCTGTTTGGCGATGCCATCATTCCTGACAAACCCGATTACAACACCAGAATTTCCATTCTGGATTCGACGCTGCAACACAGCCAGGACTTCTATTTCGTACCGAAAGATAACTCCGCCTGGGTCGAGGCCGCGACTCCCACATCCGGAACAAACGACTTTGCCGCGATCCGGATCATCGACAAGCCAGCCGTGACCCATGACCTAGTATTGGACTTCGTTCACGTTAGGTGAGTTTTTTACGTTGTCGATCGAACCGGTTTTGATAGCGAAGCGCTTTTTAGGGGACGGTAATGGGTATCAACCCAATTGATTCACTTGTTGCAGCACAGCTTTCGCAAGCCGCCGAAGCAGCTACGCCTCCGTCTCTTCTACCGAATCCCGATGCGATACCTGATGGCTGGACATATGACGGAGCCCTTTCGCAATACAGCCCGCCCAAGGGCGTGGTGCCCAGCCTGGGCAGCTTCCTCGTTTTTTACAATGACAGCACGCATCAGGTAGCCATTGTCTTCGGTAGCACACAAAACTACGCCGACCTGGCTTCGGACGTTCTTACCGCAGGGAATCGCGTTTGGATTGCAATTCAAGCGCAAGCGAATGAAGCGCTGGCAAGTATCCAGGCGAAATATCCAGACTCGAACGTCTTTACTGATGGCTACGGTCTGGGCGGTGGGTTGGCGCAAACCTTTGCCTTACAGAATGGATTAAGCGGGTTCGCCCAGAACTCACTGCCGATTTCGCCTTCCGCGGTGAGCAGCCTAGCAGCTCAGGGAAAAACAGTCGCCGGATACACCGGAATTTTCAAAGACGTCTATGTCCAGGATGATCCTGTCGAAGCCAACATGCGTGGTACCCTGGCCGACATTGCGGCCGGCCTGACAGGGGCAACTTTGCCTCCTTCACATGATCCGTCGGTAACGTCGGTTGTAGGCGCCGCTTATCTCGACTCACAGCCGTCGGTCTTGAAGAGCCCTGTGTCCGACGTACAAAAGGGTGCGGCCAAATTATTCAATCTTCTCGGTAGTCATGTAGGAGAGCCAGCACTACTGAAACTGGCAGGTGTTGTTGGCAAAGCAATTGCGGCATATGACGCCTATGAAAATCATTCTCTTCAGACACTCATCACTCAGGAGAAGGCTGATGCATGGCTAAGTACAGCACCTGCCTTGCCAACTCTGACGACGGGTCAAAACGACACGTCACTCGCACAAGATACTACTTCCGCAGTAGCCGCGGACGCGTTGCATCAAGCCGGATACTATATCGCGAACTCTGGCGATACAGCAGACAGTATTGCAGCAGCGCTTAGCCCGTCAGTTGTATTCAATTCCGCTTATGATGGGGCGACATTAACACGCATCAACGCCGTGTTCGGCGTAGACTTGTCCGCTACAACACTCCAGACAGGCGCGCTAGTGCATGTCCCAGTTTCAGCTGTTTCCTCTGCTCTCTTCGGTACGCTAACGCCTGCGCCTGCGGGGCAGGTACTCGTGATCGATCCTACCAGCTCGAACCATTTTTACTATGTCGGAGCGAGCCTCGACAGTCACGACAGCGGCGCCCTGATCATCGATACGCCGGATGCGACGGGACATTTTCTGACTCTCGCTACTGGAACCTATAGCAACGTCGGCTTTCAATCTGATGGCACAATCGACATTGCCTTGGTTGATGGCGGGCTACCTCTTGGCATCCTCACGTTAAGTGCAACGGGCATACCGACGTCCCTCAAACTTACTGACCAGGAGGTTATTGATCTATCTGGGAGCGCCGCCTCTCAATTGACCGCTATCACGGATACCGCGGCGATACCCGAGGCGACGCTCGACCACTACCTCGCACAGCTCGGCGCATCTGTCGCGACATCACAACAACTCGATACGCTGCATGATGCCAGCCTATCCAAACTCCCGGCAACACAAACCATCACCTTCGGCAATGGACAGACCCTAACGCTCGATCGGGGTTCCTATTCGTCAGCTTCTCACAGTCTTCTTGCCGGGACTTACACGATCAATCTGACGACCGCGAGCGGGGCGTCGATAGGTACGCTCGAACTGAATGCGAACACTGCCGCCGGCTCCATGACTCTGCTGGACGGTAGCACTATCGAGATTTCCGGGATCACCGCGCCAACTACGCTATCGGCGGGTAACGGCAGTCCTCCACTGGATGTCATCGAAAATGACCTCGCCCAACTTGGCTCACCACTATCAACGAGCCAACTCAGTGCCCTGCATTTCGACACCGCACATCCTGCGGCCCAACCATACACATATCAGGGAAGCTTCTCATACAACGGAACGGGATATTCGTACCCTTTGGGACATGAATATCTCTTCAATTCAAACCAAGATGGGCCGATAGCTCCAGGCGCTATCATGACCGGCCTGACGACTTACACCTTGCCGGATGGGACGACGGAAACGGTAACCAACAATATCATCGAGCCCGGACCGGGGACGAACGATCTCACACGCGACACGATTTCAGGCGTCCAGGAACTGATATTGTCGATCTATTCGACAACCATCGTCACGCGCGCAGAATATGACGCATTTCAGACGATCTATCCGACCAGCAGCAGGGCCGATGTCCTTACGCTCGCTGATGGCGGCACATATTCGCAAACCGATTCACAATTTCACGGTCGTTATGCCGGATTCACAGCAGACTCGTGGACCGGCACAACGCTCATCGGCGCCACTGATGCTACGCTCACCACCTTCACGGCAAGCCTTTATGGCAATGACACCCTCATGGCCGGCGGTGGGTTCGGTAATGTGCTTATTGCGGGTGGGGGCAATGACAAGCTAATCGCCGGGGATGGCCAGAACGAAGTGCTCATTGCGGGTACCGGCATCGAATCTCTCACAGGCGGCACTGGCGGCGACCTCTTTATCGTAAATGCAACTTTGGCATCTCCATTCATTGGAGGTTCGGCTGGAGGTACGGGAGGAACTCCAGCGGCTGGGAGCGTGCTTGAAGGAGCCGGCGCCAACAACATACTCGTTGCCACCGGTGATATCAGCGAGCTTGCCATCAGTGGCATTCAGACGCTGAACACCGCGACGAATGTTAGCTGGTCACTGGATAGCGTGTTCGGATCACCCAGCACCGGGAGCAATAATTTCGTTTTTGGGGGTGGCGGAAGCATAGAACTCACCGCCGCTCAGTTTGACGGCTTTCAGACCATCGTCGGCGGCGGCACGATCGTAGCAGCAACTTCAGGGGAGTTCTCGCTCGTTGGTAAAACCACCGATAGCTACAATCTGACCGCTACCGACTGGGGTACAACCACACTGATTGGCAACGATGCCAATGGCGAGACCCTGACCGCGAGCCTGTTCGGCAATGACACGTTGCAGGCCGGCAACGGCGCTGGTGCTACCCTCGTGGCCGGTGAAGGCGTCGACAAACTAATCGGCGGCACTGGCGGCGACACATTCGTGGCAGCCGATGGCCTTGCCTATGGCAGCGAAGTTCAGGGGTATGGAACAAACGATGTCCTGCAAGCTAGCGGCGATATCACTGGCGCCACGATCACTGGCATTCAGACGCTTCAGACGAACGACATCACGTTGACGGCCTCGCAGTTCGCCGCTTTTAACGCGATCCAGGGCAGCTACGGGACTATCTTTGCCGGCACCGGCGGTACCTTCGATCTATCGAGCAAAACGAGCGACTTTTTCGATCTCACTGCGGAAACGAATGCCGGCACAAAGCTAATCGCCAACGACAACGCTGGTGAGGTCCTGACGGCCAGCGCACTTGGCAACGACAACCTGATCACGGGCTCCGGCGCGTACTACACGCTCGATGCGAGCGGAACAGGCGGCAACAATACACTGGATGCCAGCCATGCCGTCGCCGGGAGCAATGGCGCCGGTTTCGGTTCCGATCTCGATGTAAGCGACAGCACTGGCGACAACTCCCTGAAGGCGGGTACCGGCCAGGGCTATAAGCTCGATGCAAGCGGAAGCTCGGGTAACAATAATCTCGATGTGACCAACACCTCCGGTTATGACCGTCTGGACGTCAGCAACAGCGACGGTGACAACAAGCTGATCACCGGCGATGGCGACCACGAAACGCTCGATGCATCGAGCAGCTTTGGCAACAACACCCTGACAGCCGGCAACGGCAACTATGATGTTCTCAATGCAGCCGACAGCGTTGGCGACAATGTCCTGAAGGCTGGCGACGGGAACGGCGACACCCTCAGTGTGGGGAACGCCGCGATGATGGCGCTTCCGACAATGGCAGGCTCTCCAAGTTTTGGTGACAACACCCTGACCGTCGGCAATGGCGCCGGAGACATACTGACCGCTGTTGGCTCTTACGGCAACAACAGCCTCACGGCCGGCGACGGAAGCGGCGACACACTCAACGCGTCCTACAGCTCGGGCGATAATACCCTCACCGCCGGCAACGGGGATGGTGATGTCCTCGATGTGAACTACAGCACGGGCAACAACATTCTCAGGGCCGGTAATGGTCAGAACGACGTCCTGAACGCCACGGGCGCCACCGGCAGCAATACCTTCATCGTCGGCGCCGGCAGCTCGACCATCTACGGCGGCGCTGGCGACAATACGTACATTGTTTCGGGTGCTGCGACCGAAAATGTCACGATCATCAACGATGATACCGGCACAAATCATACGATCATCAGATTTGTAACAGGCGTTTCGGCGTCTGATGTAACCCTCGCCCAGTCAGGTACCGATCTGGTCATCACCGAGGGTACCGACCCCATCACGGTCCAGAACTACTTCGGCAGCGCCACAAACCAGATCGACGCCATCCAGTTTGCCGATGGTACCATGTGGGATCCGACCATCATCGCGGCCAGAACCCCGCTTGTGGTCAATGGCAGCGTCTCGCTGACGGCCGCGCAGTTCAACTCCTACATCACGATTGAGGGTTCCGGCACAATATTCGGGACGACTGGCGGCACCTATGATCTTTCGGGCAAATCCAGCGCCTCCATCAATCTGACCGCACAGTCTTCTGACGGTACTACCCTCATCGGTGATAGCGCCGATGGCGAAGTTCTGACGGCCAGCACATCCGGGGCCGACACGCTGACAGCCGGCAACGGCGCTGGCGACGTGCTGAATGCTGGGGCAGGTCTTGATATCCTCAACGGTGGCAACGGTGGCGATACTTTTAATATCGGCATGTACGGCACGCCCGCTGCCGGCAGCCAGTTTCATGGCGGAACGGGCATAGATACCCTTTCAGCCAACGGAGATCTCACCGGTTACACGATCACCGGCATCGAAACCCTCCAAACAAATTATGCCACGCTTACCGGTGACCAGTTCAATGGCTTCACTTCCTTTGCAGGCAATGGCTATCTGCTGCTCACCCTGACGACAGGCGGTACCTGGTCTCTGGTCGGGAAGACCATCAGCGGCACTTATGGCTACGCGCTGCAAACAACCTCATCGACCGATACGACACTCATCGCCAATGATGCCGACAACGTGCAACTCAATGCCACGCAGTCGTCCGGCAATGACACGCTCATTGGAGGGAATGGACAAAACCAGACCCTGATGGCTGGCAGTGGCAATGACACACTGATCGCCGGGGATGGTGGAGATTATCTTGTTCTCGGCAGCGGCGTTGATATCGCCAGAGGCGGCGCGGGCGACGACGGCTTTGAAGTGGACGGAACGGCCGTTCCGGGCACGAGCATTGATGGCGGCGGCGGTACCAACACGCTGTTTGCGAATGGCGATATCTCGCAGCTCACTTACACGAACATCCAGACTCTCGGGGTCACCAGTGCGACTTCCCTGACGGCAAGCCAGCTGGCCGGCTTTACGTCTATCGAGAGTGTCTACGGCTCGTTTCCTCCAGGTTTTCCGGCCCCAACAGCCCTCATCACGGCAGTCACGGGCGGCACTTATTCCCTCGCTGGCAGGAGCACTGATCTCATCAACATGACTGCCGCATCGAACAGCGGCACCATCCTGATCGGTAATGACGCCAACGGCGAAGTCCTGACGGCGAGCCTATCGGGCAACGATACGCTGCATGGCGGCAATGGCAACAACGACAAACTGATGGCCCGTAGCACGAGCGGCAACGACACCCTGATCGCCGGCAACGGTTTGAATGGCCTGCTGGATGCAAGCCACAGCACCGGCACCGTCACGATGACCGGAGGCAATGGCGGCGACTACTTTTCGTCGGGCCAGGGCTTCACCACCATGAATGGTGGTAATGGCAGCGACTATTTCCTGATTGGACACGGCAACGCCGCTATCACCGGCGGCAACGGCAACAATACCTATGACTTCACTTACGCCAGCACGGCCGGCAACTATATCATCAATGATTTTCACACGGACGGCAGCCATTCGAACATCGTATTTGGTACCGGGATTACGTCATCCAGCCTTCATTTCAGCCAGTCCGGTAGTGACCTTGCGATTGCGATCGGCAACGAATCCATCACGGTGCAGAACTGGTTCGCTGGCAGCGCCTACCAGGTAGCGAGCGTCAAATTCGCCGATGGTACGAACCTGACGGCCCAGCAGATCAATGCGCTTCTCAAGCCGACCCTGTCGTGGTCAGTCGCCGGACTTTCGTCAGGTGCGGGCGGCCCCGTTACTTCGGTTCAGGGCACGACGCAATCGGGAAACACGGTCAACTTCTATGACGGCGCTTCGCTGATTTCCTCAGTCGTTGTCAGCGCCGCAGATGGCACCTTCACGGCCAACCTGCCCTCCTTCACCGCGGGAGAGCACTCCATCACGGCGGTCGCTACCTCAGCCACTGGCGGCGTCAGCGATAAGACTGCTGCAAGCCTGATTGAGGTCGGGACGGCGGGGGGTATCGCTAGTCAACTCGATGCCCTCGCCGCAAAGACGGGCCTCGCAGCCATCTGGCTTACCGACACGCACGTCCTGCCTGAACCATCTTCAAGCATCATAGCGCAGGTAATCGCCAGCGATCAGGCAGCGCTTTCAAAGATTGTCGACGGCTATTCCTTTGCGGTGACCACGGTTACGTCCACCACCACGAAGGTCGTCAACTATGACGCCAACGGTCACCTCACCTCAACAGTAACGACCACCTACAAATCCGGTGTCATTTCGAGCGTGGTCACGGTCCTTGCCAACGGCACGACCGATACGGCGACCTACAGCAACGGCATCATTGCAAGCGAAGTCATCAAGTATGCATCGGGATCACCCGATCTGTCTGACACCAGGTCCTTCACGGCCGGTGTGCTAACCCGGGACACCGTCGTTCACGCCGATGGTTCCAAAGACGTCTATATCTACCAGAACCAGAACCAGAGTTATGTTGCCGAGCACGATGCCTATAACCCCGCAGGCGTGCTGATCGCCGTCACGCGCACGCATGCGGACGGCTCCCTTGCTTACACTTACGTGCTGGATGCGTCGGGCAACCGGACGACGGATCTTGATGACGCAAGTGGCGCGCTTAAATCCCACACCGTGCTTTACGCCGATGGCTCGTCCCATGTCTGGAATTACACCAACGGCGTCCTCGTCAGTGACGTACTGAAATATGCCCTTGGTGCGCCGGATATTTCAGACAGCAAATCCTACACGACCGGTGTCCTCAGCAGTGAGACCGTCGTTCATGCCGATCACTCGAAGGACGTCTATCAAACCAACATTGCCGGCAAGACCTACGTTGCCGAACACGACGTCTATGACGCGTCCGGTGTTCTCTTATCCGTGATCCGTACTAAGGCCGACAGCTCTACCGACTACAGCTACAGCCTGGCGGCGGATGGCACCAAAACGGCCGACCAGTACGATACCTCCGACCTTCTGAAGTCGCACTCCGTTGTCCATGCTGACGGTTCCTCGCAAGTCTGGAACTACGTCAATGGCGTGATAGCCAGCGAAGTCCTCAAATATGCCGCGGGTGCACCGGATATCTCCGATACGAAGAATTTCACGGCGGGCGTACTGGCAAACGAAACAATCGTGCACGCTGACCACTCAAAGGACGTCTGGTACTACGGCATCACGGGCAAAACCTATGTTGCCGAACATGACAGCTACAATGCAGCAGGAGTGCTGATTTCCATCGTTCGCACGAAGGCCGATGGCTCTGTCGACTACACTTATAGCCTCGCAACTGACGGGACGAAGACCACCGATCAGTACGATGCTGCCGACCTTCTGAAGATGCAGTCCATCGTCCATGCCGACGGCTCGTCGGATACATGGAGTTATGTGAACGGCGTGATCACCAGCGAGGTTGTCAAGTATGCCGCAGGCGCGCCGGACATCTCGGACAGCAAAAACTACACTTCGGGCATCCTGACCAGCGAAACGACCGTTCACGCCGATCACTCGAAGGATGTTTATCAGACCAACATTGCCGGCAAGACCTACGTCGCCGAGCATGACGTGTACAATGCGGCAGGTACGCTCACGGGCGTCGTTCGTAGCCACGCTGATGGATCGATCGACTACACGTACAACCTGGCTGCCGATGGCACGAAAACGACTGACCAGTATGACGCCTCCAGCAATCTGAAGACCCAGTCCGTTGTCCATACCGATGGCTCATCGGAAACGACGAACTACGCGAACGGCAGCCTGACCAGTGACGTCATCAAATATGCCGCAGGTGCACCGGACATCTCTGACAGCAAAACATACACCGCCGGCCTGCTGACCAATGAAACCATTGTCCATGCCGACCACTCGAAGGACGTCTACCTGTCGAACATCACCGGCAAGACCTACGTCACCGAACATGACGGCTATAACAGTTTGGGCACGCTGGATCTGGTGTTCCGTTTCCATGCCGACGGCACGGAAGACTATGACTACAATCTCGCTCCGGACGGCACAAAGACCACCAACCAGTATGACGCGGCAGGCACCCTCACCTCACACAGCGTCGTCGATACCGATGGAAGCTCGGATAGCTTCAGCTATGTCGCAGGTGTTCTGACACGCGAAACGGTCGTCCATACCGACCATTCAAAGGATGTCTATCAATCGAATATTACCGGCAAGACGTACACAGCCGAGCACGATGCCTACAATTCCGCAGGCACGCTGGTGAGCATTGATCGCACGCAAACTGACGGCTCGCATCAGCAGACGGCCTATGTGGCGAATGCGGAGCTGACCTCTACGTCCGGGGTCGCGGATTTCTTCACCAGCAGCTCGGCGGGTGGCGATACCTTCGTCTTCAAACCGGGATCAGGCACCGATACCGTCACGCACTTCCATGCTGGAAGCGGATCGAACGCCGATATCCTGGAACTAGCCGGTCAGGGCGCCTTCCAGGATTTCGCGACCTGGGCAACGACGCATCTGCACCAGGCAGCCGGCAGTGCCGACACAATCGTCGATGAGAGCCCGACCGATCACATCACGCTCAAGGGCATCAGTCTCGCGAGCCTGACAGCGGCCAATTTCCACCTGATCACCTAGCATACCCCAACTGCGTGGCAGCAGCTATGCACCGGCCGGAACGGCCTTGGCCACGGTACCGAATATTTCGTTCGCATCGGCTTCAATGTTCTCAACGACGTGCTTTACTTTGGCTTTGATCTCACCCTCATCCTCATTGTACACCTCCGAAGCAACAAACTTGGACTTCTTCAGGTAGAAGGAAGACCACTTCTTTCCTTCCGGCTTCCGGAAGAATTTCAAGTCAGTGGCCGCCGAGAGGATCGCTTCACGTATTACTTCGTTGCCAGGCGAAATGATCGCTTTGGCCACGGCGTTCTTGTCTGACCAGAAGTAATCGATTTCGAACAGAAACACCTCCTTGTCAGGCCATGCCACGCCTGTTCGCGGTAACTTCTCCGCCAACTCCTTCGACGTGAAGCGTATATATCCCTTGTTGCGTGAGCCGATGACGAATCCTCGGGATTTCAGCTCCTCTTCGAAATATGGATAGAGGACGCTGGCCGGGTCGGGGCGATTTTCGAACACGAAGTCGAACGCGGACTTGTGGGCCTTGTAAACCTTTCGGGCCAGGTCATTCAGCTTGTCGTTCATGAGAAGCTCACGATTGATCGTTGTAAGATAGTCTTCGATGTAGAGCGCCATCTTGTCGCTTATTGAGTCCCGGTAGAGCTCGAGCACATTGGCGAGGATGCTCGCAATCTGCTCGTAGGAATAGTTGATGTAGACCTTTCGATCACTCTCATCGGCGGGGTCTGATCCGAGCGGGGTCAGGAAGACGAAGTGCTTCTGCTTTCCGCCGAACTCTCCATCGACGATGCCTCTGTAGCGACTGAGTTGCTGCGAGTGCTCCGACGAGTCGACCTTGTTCTCGACGACGATCACATCGTTCGGAAAGTCGATCAGAATATCGATACCTCGCCACTCGCGCCGCACGTCGACGTCGCTGAAATCCATCAGATCTGCATCGAACAGGGTGCGCCCTTGCGCCCGGCTATCGGCGAAAATGTCGCGCAGGAACTTGCGTAGCAGAATATCGCCGAGACCGTGGTTCTCCCCGGGGTCGAGCAGGTAGGCGAAGAAATTTGAGTGGCGGATTTCCTGCCGCTCGATTGCAAGCGCCCGAAAAATATTTGGCTCGCGCATCGCCAGCTCGAGCTTCTCGAAGTCCGGATCGGTTATGGCGGCCGCCAGCCGCGTTTCGAGATCAACCTCGTCTGTCACCGTTTGCACCCGCCCCAGTTGTGAACAGAGACTAGCAGCCGATTGTCGCAGGAAGCAACCGCTCGTCCGGGCAGTGGGGCGTCATCAACCTGACTCCGGGCCTGCGTGCCAACCGTCTTTCGCAGCCCTTCCAAGCATTGTCGCACCGATCGTCCGGCCGGATGCAAGTGCACAGCACTCCTTCACTGCGTTACGGTCGCAAGCGATGCATCCGCCTCCTCCGGCGCAACGGCCTCCTCGAAGGCCGCGATTGGCGCGGCCGAAACGATGGAGGCGAAGATGCAGGCGTGGACGGTCAGTGAACTGATGATGCTAACGCGGATGGAGCTGTGTAATCTGGCTGTTGAGACCGAACTCACGCTATACGGCCTTGATGCAGGCAGCATCGGGCGACTTGATGCCATCACGACGCTGGAGAACATCCGCCGCGTGATGCTCATGCGTGGATTTCATTTCTGATCGGCATGGAAAAGCCCTGCCGGATCCGGTCCGGCAGGGCCCTCTATCGCAATCATCCGATACCTAGCTCTGGAATCCTTCCATACGGCGGGATCCGCTGCGACCGCGAGCAGGGCGCCGGGCTTTGGTCGTCGGGTTCGCCCGTGTTTCGACCTTGCTCTTCAATAGGTCCTGGATGACTGCCTCAGGTGTGGTCAGGAGGAGCTTACTCCGCTCGTTGCCCGCGAGGTCGCGCCATTTGAGCCGGGTCTTGTATGGCTTCGTGGGGTTGAAGTCTTCGGTGGGCTCGAACATTTCGACCCGAAAGACGATCGCCTGGTTCACGGCGACATTATCTTCCGTAAAGAGATGAAAGCCATGCTCGGTTGCGAATTCCTGCGGCGACTGCACGGTAAGAACGATATCGCGGTTGAGCAGGATCAAGCGCGACTTGAACTCCTTCTCGGGCTTGAACTCAGGGTTAGCTGCCGGGTCGAACGGTTCGACACACGCGACCTGTTCGAGAGGCACAAGTCTTTTACCGATGGTGAGAACTTTCGCTTTCCCGAGTGTGAGGACTTTCATGGAGATCTCCTTTTCGTGGTTGAGGAGCTTCTGGTGTAGCGAAAGCGCACAGCTTTCCCGACAGGAAGGGTTGGGAATCGCGCTGGAAATACCGGGAAGGTTTTGTACTGCGAACCGGACTCGTGTCCGCGGCGATGCTCATTGAGCAGCGTCGCGCGATTCTTTGACCAACACGACACGCCCGCAGCTACCTGATCGCACCTCGTGCGGGCATTCGCAGACGTCCCGAGCACGGCCCTCACCTCACGCGATGATATGTGCGTCGAATATCCGGGTGTGCACAGGGGATATTTTACACGGAGCCGTTGCGAATGTTTTGCGTTGCAGCATTTTCAAATTGACTTGCGGGCTACCAAAAAAAGACAATCGAAATATTCTTTCGAGCCTCTTCTCGAAGCAAGCGCCGCCCCGCAAGAGATGGATTACCCATTTCTGGCAGTCGGCCGTAGCGACCACCACAGAGGCCGTTCATGGGGGGCTTTTCATCTCTCGTGCCGAAGGATGCCTTCCGTATTCACAGGAGGCCGATTCAACAACATCAGGAGGACAAATGCAGCCAGACGCCGCGCCCCAGAACAAACAAGTTCACCTTGCCGACGATATCCTCAAAGGCGCCGATGCGATCGCCGATTTCCTCTTTCATGGCACAAGCGACGATCAACGCAGCCGCAATCGGCGCAAGGTGTATTATCTGGTGGAGTCGTCCCGGCTACCGATCTTTCGGCTTGGTTCGATGCTTTGCGCTCGCAAGTCAAAGCTGCTGGACTTCATCGCCACCCAGGAGAACAGGGTTCTCGAATCCGGCCAGTAACGCCCTTCGCCCGATCCGCCACGTCAATAGGTGGACGAAAAGCGCATCGATCCAATCGGAAGGCGGGACTGTCAGAAGCTGCTCGACCTGGCCTGCAGTAGCGCCGCAGGAAGCGAGCGGCCTTGACGGCCACACACGTCTCGGCTGATCTGGATGTTTTCGAAGGGGCAGTGACAGGCTAAACTCGACGCTGTCCACCCAGCACGCGCACGACCATGTCCGAGCAAATGGAAGAGAACAAGGAAGAGACGGCCTATCACGAAGCGGGACATGCAGTGATGGGCTGCGTGCGTGAACGTTATCCGCTCTCGGTGTCAATTGTTGGGGACGGCAAAGGCGTAGTTGGGAGGACAGATTTCGAAGACGACCTGCCGCCGAGCGTCTTTCGCCATTTCGATCAGTCCGAGACGAAGAAAAAATACATACGGACCCGTGTCCTGATCGAAGTCGCAGGGACCATAGCGCACGACATCAAGTATCCGGGGCGCGCTCACGACGAAGGTGATGCCAATGATGATCGCTCGGCGAGGCAGTTCGTTACTGAGGGAGTGCACTTCGAAGACGACCGCGACGCCTATTTGGCATCCGCACGACAGGAGGCAGAGGACCTGCTCAAAAAGAATTGGCCGTTGGTGGAAAAAGTAGCCACAGCGCTATTGGAACGCCGCGAACTCAGCCGTACCGAACTGCTGGAGATCCTGGCCGCATGATCGTGGATACCTTACGCATCTGGTGTGCGGAGGAGATCGATGTAACTTGTTTCACCGATCGTCGAAAGGAATCCAATCAATTCTTCCGCCAGCTTCTTGCTCTCTGCGAGGTCGCTTTCAAGGCCCGCCTTCAAAATCGCTCGGATGAAATCCCTCTGGGTAACATAGGCTGCTCGCTCGACACGCGGACTCTTCAGGAGCGCCGAAAGCACGGCAACGGCCTCATTCGGATGATTTTCTGACATCTTGTGAAGCCGATCGACGACGCTAAATACATCCGTTGGCACGAACCCGGCGTGCAGCATTTTTGTTAGTTGGTCGAGGAGCCATTGATCGTCGATCTGACGACGCACGTACCATTGCCCGATCGCGCCTACCTCTTCGCGGAATGGGTCGGGGTCGGGCGCAGCAATGGCTGCCGCGAGCCTTCGTTCCCAGTACGAGAGTCCTCGCGCGCGCATCTCGTCCGGCAGTGACGAGCTCGGCAGGTCCAACTGAGTGCCGAGATACCACATCGCATACCGCTTCATGCGCTCGGGCGCATCGCGCCAGAACTGCTCAAGCAGATCGTCCGGCAACCCACCCCAGAGATGTAAGATGATGAGATGCTGACAAAGGCTCTCCTGACGGAAGTCGCGGTCCGACCCCTTGTCGGGCGTTGTGGATCGAGCAATTTCTTCCGCATAGCAATCGTGCAGATCAGAAACTAGATCTATGAGCGGGCCTCGGCCAAATCCAAGAAAGGACAGCCATGCCGATTGACGCAAGGCGCCATCGTCGGTCGGGAAGAGCGCTTTCATCCTCGGCTTGAGCCAATCTTCGCCGAAGTACAGCAAATAGCGGAGATACGACCCCACGATGGCATAGGGGATTCGTCCGCTCGATGAGCGATCCGCCAGCTCGACTTCCAGGATACTTTGAATTTCAGGGAGATTAGACAGCGTTTGCCGTGGCAACGTGCCAAACGTGCTGGATGGGTCTTTGCTTAGCCAGAACATCAGGAGGATGCAGAGCTCGAGGGCAATTCCCCTCAAGGTGGCTTGGGCCGCAAAGAACGGCTCCCTTGCGAAGCGTTCCTCGAAATCGGACAATTCGGGCTGCCGTGGAGCCGATTTTGCGATTGTAAGTACGAGGAGGCGAACAGCGGCGGTGTGCTCAAATCCGATACCAGTGGCTCCGCGCCGCAGTCCTGATGCAAGCGTATCGCACGCCGCCTTGCAGGCCCAAACCCAATCCTTGTCATCGCCATCAGCGACTGTCGCTGGATCAATCCTCTGATGAAGCTGAGCGAAGACATGTTCGATCAGCTTGAGCACGTTGCCCCAGTCAAAGCTTTGAGCGTTGTTCGCCGCGTTCTGAATTCCTTCCAGCGCTCGTCGAATATAGATCGGCTTTAAACCGATCAATTGGTCTGCGCTGGCGGCGTAAGCCTTAGGATCGCTGCCTACCGCGTTTCGCAGTTCTTGCGCTAGTGCTGTTACGGTTTGCCGCTGTGGCCCTGTTTCGGGGCGCCAGGATTTCAGAAAGGCGGCGATGTTCGGCACGGGCCTCGATGAGAAGTCCGCTCCCGTTAGCGGACTTACTTCTTCTGGGAACATCCGGTTTTTCCAGGCGTCCGGGTCTCCGAGTTCGGCGACGATCTTGTTCAGGGCTTCTTGTCTCTCGGGCGGCAAAACGGCACGCCATTTCCATACGGCGTCCCTGATCGACGACGCGCCAAATTTGCGTTCATTCTCGGCTGTCGGAGGTGCCTTGGTGTGTTCCTCAAACCTTAACTTCCACGCAGGGCCATATTTTGCGGGGATGCCGTCAACCACGGCCAATACGGTGTTTTGCTCCTCGGGAGTCAGCGAGGGAAACCATGCGAGCGCTAACGAGGCATACTCGTGCTGGCCCCACGATGCCTCGATTAGTTCCGGATCAAGCAAATATTGTGTTGCCAATTCCGGCGCGGCGACAGGGTTCTGGGCCAGAACATGTAACGCAATCCGCGTGAAGATCTTCGAGTTTTGAGAAGTTAGAATGCCGACGATGGCACGCATCTCGCCAGGATTATCCGCAACAAGCGTTTCGACCGAACGGCGTACAGCGCTCAAGAGTGCGTCGTAGATATCATGCTGAGCCCGGTCGTCGTTCGCGATGGGATCAGAAGAATGAAAGCCCCATGTATCTCGATCCGTAACGCGCGTGGCTTCCCGAAGCAGCTCGATAAACAGCCTGAGCGCATCTTCGCCGCAAGCCTTGGTCAGCGGGACCACCATCGACGGCAAATGATGCTCATACATATGGTGGCCATAGAGGCTGGCGATCTCCCCGTTACGGTCCCAAATCTGGAGAAGAGACTGGGCGATGGTGAGCGCGGCGCTCTTCTGCCCTGCTTCAGCGAGTTTCTTCAGGAGCTTTTCAGGAGCCTGAAGAAAGAATGATCTGTTCTCGCGGCTGAGCCAACCGACGGCCAGATCGGAAAGCGGCGCTGACTCTTCAGCCGGAAGCGCTGCCAAGATCTCCAATCCGTTCTCATGGATGTCAGGATGGAGGGACGACGCCACGCTTCTTAAGGCATCGGCGACGCCCTTCCGCGTCACAGCATCGTCCGATGCGGCCATTCTGAGGAGGAAACCTCCCGCAGGCCATTGGCGAAAGCGCATTTCACCGCCAGTCGCTGAATCGGCAAGCGGCTCGCCCAGGAGCCGCGCTCTGGCAAGATGTGGCAGCCAATCGCCCGACTGAAGCCTCTCAAAGAAATGCTTCTGAAGAGGTAACGCACCTGGAATTTCGCTGGCAAAAAGAGCAACCGCTTCGGACCGATTTGGTAACGCCGCCAATTCTTCAACACGGCGCATCAGCACGACGTAGCGGCCTTCCAGAGCGACTGCGACGGCGCGTATGACTGTGTCGAGAGGCTGTTGATATTGGGTTCGGAATTCGTCATCGACCGCGAGCGAATGATGAAAAGAGCGCTGATGAGCCTTTCCGGCACTATCGCTAAGTGCACCCCAACATTTCGCAACATCGCCGTCCGGAGTAAGACCGAGGCGGGTTACAATTTTGCGGATCTGGTTCTTGTGGCTGAAGCGCGGCCTCAGAGCCTTCGTGGCACGTTGAACCGTGGGCTCATCGAAGCCTTGCTCCAGCAAGCTCTGCTGCGCTTTCGCAATCAGCTCGGTGGTCTTTTGGTCTTCCGCAGCTTTGGCATCCATGGGCACTTCAAGAACATGACGCAACAGCGAATCCAGTTCACGAAGCGCGTGAGCGGCAATAGGTCTCGCTACCCGCAGCTCGCCCGCTCCGGCGGAGAGCCGACAAAAGTCCGTGTAACGATCCGCAATCGCCGTTCCGAGCAGACGATCGAGTAGCGCCACGGTATCTCGCTGTTCCGGCGTAAGATCGAATACCTTGACAGGTACGGCTTCCAATATGGGGCCGCCGGCGAGCGTGTCGTCGCCTTGGACCTTCGTTGTTTCTCTCTGCTTCTTGGCCATGGAACGTTTCAATCAATTCAGGCTAGAGACCCGTGAGAAGGATTCCGTGCCACCTCAGCAAACCTCAATTGGACGAACCGGACAGCCCAAGCCGAGCCGTTGCAATCGGCCGTCCAAGCAACACTGCCAATTCCTGATCGAGGGATTGCAAAATCCGCAACGTATCGACCGCTTCTGCAAGGAATTTGGGTGGTGCCACAAAGGCAAGGTTTTCTAGCCGTCGGGCCAGTGCGGTAAGCGCCTCTTTGCGATCGGTGCGTGCTGCTGCGCATTCCACGAGCGTCGTCACGGTCCACAACAGATGATCGATACCGTGATCAAAGGCAACGCGTTCAACAGCGATTATCGCGACAGCATCGGCGATTTCGGTGTCGCGGTTTTGTGCCGCGATCGTGGCCGCGAGGCCAAGAGCGGCCTGCGCCATCTCTGGCAGCGTCGCCGACAGTTTTTCCCGGAGCATTTGAATCGAGGTGAGGACAGCATTGCGCGCGTCAGCCGAAAAGCCAAAGGCATAGACGATGGGCATGAAGTAGAGAAACATCTCGACTGTCGGTTCGCTCATGAACTCGGCATACATGCGCCCGACATCCGTCTCCATCGGAGGTCTTTCCGCACTGGGGGCTGCGCCTTGGAGAAGGGATGGAAACGACTGGGCCAAAGGCAGGTTATCGCTCAGGATAGTACTTTCTGCATCTTTGATTTTGTCGCGCCAGACTTGTGGCGCGGCCTCGCCTATTTTCTGCAAGGCACCAAGAAGGCGGCCGTAGAGATCTGCGGCTACATGTTTGGGAGTGATCCAGTCGGCGCGCCAGCGTGCTCCGGCGCGAGCGTCATTCAGGACTGACAGATAGTAAGTCTTGCCACGAATTCGTATGGCCCAATTCAAGAGCGAACTCTTGTCATCCGGTGAGCTGCCAAGTATTCGCGCCACGAGGGAGGCATGGGATGCTGCGGCAATTCGGCGCCAGAATACGGGCTTCTTGCGAAGATCTTCGTGTTCGGCAAGATGCGCGGTCGCTATGACAAATGCCGCAGCAAAAGTTTCAAGCTCACGAAGAAGGCGCGCTGTGTCGCTCAATAGCCGGTCAAGCAGGGCACTTCCCATCTCGACAAACCGCAGATCATCAGCCGCCCGATCCGCGCAGATTTCGAAGGCTCCTGCAAGTGCGACGGGATCTGAGACCTCAAGCAGCGACCGGAGGCCTGCTAGCAGGTCGTCTATGTTGATTGCCCGCATAAGTTCGAAAGGAACCGTCTCTGAGCTCCCGAAAGTCAATGAGATTGTGTCGATTGCTGCAACAGGATCTTGAGCAATACGCCAGGAACGTTCCTCGGCAAGCTCGTTGCTGATAAAATCGGCGAGCCGTTCGGATGCCTGGTGGGCCGCGGTGAGGTTCGTCCAATGCGAAGGTTCCGAAGGAAGAAAATCGTCTTTCGAAAGTTCACCCTTATTGCGGACGACTTCGTGGAGGCTGGTGGCAAATCCTTCCGGAGTGCCGGCCAGTATCTTTCGCACGGCGAAGAAGTCGGCTTGAGAATAGTCTTGCTTGCTTATGATTTGCTCAAGCTGCTCCGCGGCTCGTCTCGTCAACGTGATACCCTTGAGAATCCCGGTGAGCAGGGAGCGCCTCTTGGCGGGACTTTTGGAGAGCAGGCCTGCTTGCGGAAAGGCAATACGGTTCGTTCCGTAGGAAAGAACCCCGTTTTCATTCTGAATTTCGAGCTTAAGGTTCCGCTCGGCGCCATCGGTGTCTTTGAGGGCCGGAATCGCCTCACCGTCAGTCGCCTTCTGAAATGCTTCAAAAAGGCTGTTGCGATCGAGAGTCACGCCGTCGGGCAAATGGACCGGATTCGAAATTCCGATACTGGACTCGCGGGCGATGGCACCATCTGCCAGGACATCGCTCTGCAGCGTGGAGCCGAGACGACGCAATGCGAACACGACCTTGTATTGCGCGAGTTGGGCGGGCGAGAGATTTGGCTTATTCATCCTCATCCTCCGCGTCTTCTTCGTCTTTGCTCCACGGTGTAAGCGCAAAGCTGCGTAGATAGGTGACGACCCGCTGATAGAACTCCGGCGATAGGGAGCGAACATCAGCCATGACGACGTCGTCGAGCCACTTCTGGTAGGCAGCTACTTTTTCGTCATCCCCGATTTCGATCGGCACCGCAAATCCGCCGAGCAAAGCGCCTCGGACAGCGTCCACCCAATTCGGAGGCGGATGATCGCCCCAACGGTCGATCCAGTCGTCTGGTACGATCCGCATATTGAAGATAGCTGTAGCAAGTATCCGCGCGCGCTGCTCGTCGGGTTCTTCATTCCAGATGCGAGCGATAGATATACGGGTCGCCTGGACGTGGCTCATGAACCAGCGCATCTCACCGGGAAATTGTGGCGTCTCGGAAACCCGTGCCAGATCAAGGCTATCGCGAATGGCCTTGAACTCGGGGGCCTCGTTCTGACGATTACGTTTTGCTGCTGCCACGAGCTCGCTCGCCGTGACCGGCATCAGCAAGGCGCCAGCGGCTCTCAGGCGATAGCGCAATACCCGGCTCCGCTCATCGGTCAACGTACCGCGAACACGGAGTTCTTCAAGCAGGTCGAGGGTCGTTACCATGCGCGCACGGCGCCCCGCGGTATCGGCCGCAAACAACTCCTTGTTAAGCGCACGATCGTCAACTGCGACAGCATCGACATCGGTCAGGTCTGAAATCAGATTCAAGCTTGATTGCATGCCGTCAAATTCAGACTCATTGGCCTGCGCACGCCGGGCCCCGAACGTAATATGCCCGGCCGCATTTGCCTGCCGCACAGCCGAGCGAATATCATCGATGACGCGAAAGACTTCAGCCACGTTCTGGTCGTCTTCGATCAAGGCGTTGGCTTCATCCTCGGCCGACTGATGGATATAGACGTTGGGGAACGTGCGAAGGAGCGCGACCAACAGCCCGGTATATTGCAAGTAAGAGAGGGCCAGACCATCCAGGTAAATCGGGCGTGCGGGGTCGGGAATTGCAGGTGATGCCCACATCTTGTCCTGGAGAGTAAAGTACTGCTTGGCGGACGTCTCCGCCTCTTCATCGATTGCGTTCTGATCGGTCAGCACCTTCAGCAGGCTGTGCATGTCGGACAGGTGGCCCTCATGCGCGCTCATATCGGCGACGCCGGTCTCAGCGAGGCCAACACGCGTTACCGGTGCGGGCCGGACGACAATTCCATTTGTTGCTTTGGCTTCGCGAAGGAGCGCGCTGAGTTCAACGCCAATTTCAGCGGTCAAAGCGTCGTGAACGAGGACCGGCGAGCGCAAGACCTTGATCTGTCCCTTTGCAATGGCCTCGCGTATTTCGTTTGCCTTCCGCAGCCTTGTCTTCTGGCCGCGGCGTATCCGGCGCCGACCTTCGAAGAGCTCCGCGAAGACACCGCCTGGTAGAATGACTTTTGGAAAGGTCTCAAGGATCAGGGGCAGGATGCCGAGCCAGCCGAGTACGAGGAGAGCCGTGATGTCTAGAGCGAGGGACGTCGTCAAGCCAGGCGGCGCCGGAAGCCGGTTGCCGGTAAAGAGTGGCAGGGCGACCTTTCGGCGACTATCAGTCATCGCCGCATTACGGATCAGATTTCGTAGTACGACATCGACGATGGTTGTTCGCAAGCCCGGTGCGGCAACCGCAAGCGGAAACTCCCCCGCGACCACCTTATCGGTAACGAAGCGCGTGTGCTGATTCCAATCCGTCTGCTGCGCGAGGAGATCCTTGATCTCGAAGGATTGAACTGGCCCGTCAGGACCGGACAGGGCGAGCGCCTTTCGGAACCACTCATGGGATTCCGGGCGCTCCTCTTCGAGTCCTTGTTCAACATAAAGGAAATAAGCACCCAGCAGGACATTTGGATCGTCGCCGCCCTTTGCGATGGCCGCGGTGATAAGATCCATTAGAGGCCCCTGGCTCGACGCCTGCGAGAGGTGGGCGGCGCGGATGAGCGTGAGGCCGTCCGAGGCCTGTGAGAGATCGAGAGTGGCTGCCAGTGGCCCCGCAAGCGTCTCCCATTCGCCGGTTTCGATGGCGATGGCGGCCTCGAGTTGCAGATCGCGATGTTCAGAGTCGTTCTTCTCGATACGTTCTGCAATTGCCTTGGCTTCAGGCAAGCGGCCGAGCCGGAACAATTGCCATGCATAGTACCTCAGGAAAGGCGGATGATCCTGCAGTGAAGGATGCAGATCGAACGTACGGACGAAATCGTCGCCAAGGCCGGCGAGTCTTTCGGCTTCCGCGGCTATCGCGATGTCGCGCGGATCTTTGGTCTCGGCAAACAGTAATTTGGCGTATTTCGCAATGCCGACATGGTCTCTTTTCGAAACGAGAACATCGACGAGCGTCCGTAGAGTTTCGGGCGTCTTCTCCTCTTCATAGAGACGCATATGTTCGGCAACCGGATCGGCGCCTTCAGCTTTTGCGATCTCCGCGCGAAAGCTGGCGATTTGGCTTGCATCGAAGAGCGCGAGATTATCTTCGAGAACTATTTTCGCCGACGTCGCATCGCCACTTTTTGCGAGTGCCTGTATTTCAAGGGAAAGAATGCCACTCTTGCCAAACGAGGCCTCGGCCTGCTGCCGTTTCGCGGCGATCAGCGAGGCGAGGCCGGACGCATCGTTCTTGTTCAAGCTGACGACAAAGGCCGCGCGGAGCTCGTCGTCATTCAGCCCACCGAGAGCATCGCGGCGCTGAAGATAGGATTCGAGCGCTTCTGGCGAATAGCCATCGAGATAGGCGAACGCATATTGCACATTGGCGACAGCGCGCATGTTATCTTCCATGTCGCTGCGAAGCTGCGCGAGTGCAGCAGGCTTGCGCGTCGGATGCAATAACTCGCACCACCTGATGTAAAATTGGATAAGCCGCGGAGCATGCGTGAGGCCGAGCGTTACTGCGTAGGGAAGCGCCTCTCGAAAATCGTCGATCGCGGCATCGAGGATGACGGAAAGCTCCTGCCCGCCGATAACGGGACGCGCGTTGCGCACGTCCATGGGGAGGCCGCTGAGTACTGTTGCCTGTTCCATTACTGGCAGCAGCCGCGCGAAACTGATAACCCCCCTCAGAAAATGCAAATAGGGAAGTTCTTTGAGCTGCGCCGGCGTTACTTGAGCCAGAACGCGGCTGACTGCGTCCAGGTCGCCCCTCTTCAGATAGATCGTGCAGAGACTAAAGATGCCCAAGGCAGTTAGCTGCGCGGACGACACGTTGTTCTCGGTCATCCAGGCTAGGGCTTGGTCCTCGCTTCGCTCTTTCGCCAGAATACTTAGAAGAACCGAGCGTGAATCTGCGTCAGAGAGGTCGCGCAGTATCTGAATCGCTTCGTTGATATTGCCCTCGGCGACTGCCACGCGCGCGCGGGCTGGTGCGTCGGAATCGGCGCCTGATAAATTTTGGCCGGCAGTCAGAAAAATGCGCGCATTTGTCAGGTTGCCGTGAGCGGCGGCGGATCTTGCGGCCCGCAGTAAGATGGTTCGTCGTAAGCCGGGTGACGGGGCTGCGCCTTTGGCGTCAATGATTTCAGCCGCAAGCTGCGCCAGTTCATCCTGTTTACTTAATTCGGGAAAGACCGATCGTTGAAGGGCTCGTTCATAACGATGCGCGACATCGCGTTCGATAGCTTCGGCGAGGCCTTCATCAACGAAATTGGATTGGGGCTTGGTCCCATGATCTGCGCCTGGCGGAATGACAATATTCGCATTTTTCAATTCTTCGACGAGGCGCTCGGCAATCTCGCCCGGCATTGTGCGCTTCATTCCGCGAAGCGTGATAATGTCAAAGTGCTTTTCTTTTAATTCAGGAAAATCATCAATGCGGCGCGTGAGTTCACGCCAGCCAAAAACAGTTACGCGAAAAAGCCCCTCAGCGGCATGTTTCTCAGAAATCGCATTGACATGGTCCGTGACGGCAACGTCATTATCCGCGGTGGTCGCAATAATGTAGGTCTTGAGGGCGGGACGGAATTTCTTGGCTTCCTCGATTTCCGCATTAATTTCCGAAATCGTCAGCTTGGTCGGCGGCCAAATGCGTTTTCCTTTGCATTGAACACCGGAGTCGGCGCCGTTTTGCTTTCCATAAATGTCGACGCCCTTTTGCCGCTGGCCGCTTCGCCCGTAGCGGACGAGTTCTGGGTCGTTCCAAATGCGCGAAAAGAGATCGGCGCAGATCTCTTCGAATTTGTCCCAGCTTGCCGGCGGATGAAGTTGTTCGTCAGACATGGACCGATTGTTTCGACTCACTATCTGGGTTGAGGGTAGACCTAAAGAACATTTTGAGAACAATTTCAATGTATTGGCGAAGGTTGGGAAACCTCAACCTATCGACAAGACGGACATTTATGAGGACTTTAGCTCGTTCAATTTCTTAGATGATTTTTTCGTATGTATCTGATATAACTATACTTATGACAAAGAACATTGAGGACAAAAAAGAGGACATTTCTACGGCTGCTGATCGTGGCGAGGCGGTCTTCTCAATGGAACCGCTCCTTATCAGAGAGGATTCCCGCCATCGGGGCGAGCTGACCGATTTGGCGGTCGAGCTCGTCGGCAAATCGGCCGGCTTCAAGAGAAGCTTGCCGCAAAGCCTGCTGGGCTCTTTGGCCGATCTCGTCCGAGCCATGAACTGCTACTACAGCAACCTTATCGAGGGGCACGATACGCACCCGGTCGATATCGAACGCGCCCTGAAGAACGACTATAGCGCCGATCCCAAAAAGCGCGATCTTCAGCTCGAAGCCAAGGCACATATCGCGGTGCAGCGCTGGATCGACGAAGGCCATCTGCGCGGTCGCACTGTGACCACGGACGGCATCCGGGATATCCACCGCCGTTTCTGCGAGCACCTTCCCGACGCGATGTTGTGGATCGAGGAGCCCGACACAAAAGAACGAATTCGGGTTGTACCCGGCGAATTGCGGCTTCGCGACGTAAAAGTGGGACGTCATATCGCCGTCAGCCCTGGCGCTGTTCCGCGCTTCCTCGCCCATTTCGAGAAAACATACAGCGGCGTTGGAAAAGCCGACGCGATTTTGGCCACCGCTGCCGCGCATCACCGCCTTTTGTGGATTCACCCCTTCCTCGACGGCAATGGCCGCGTCACACGCCTGATGTCGCACGCAATGCTTTTGGACGGGCTCGATACCGGCGCCGTGTGGTCAGTCGCTCGCGGGCTTGCTCGAAGTGATGGCGCATATAAACAGCATCTCACCCAGTGCGATCTTCCGCGGCGCAATGACTTGGACGGCCGGGGCAACCTCAGCGAAGAAGCACTCGCCTCGTTTACGCGGTTCTTCTTGGAGACCTGCATAGACCAAGTCAACTTTATGGAATCGCTGATGCAGCCAGATCGGTTGCGCACGCGCATATTGCTGTGGGCGGAGGAGGAAACGCGCCTCAGCAGACTTCCCCCGAAAGCAGGTGCCGTGGTTGAAGCGATCCTCTATCGCGGCGAGCTGCCGCGTGGCGATGTTGCCAATCTTCTCGATCTGACACCACGTCATGCCCGGCGTATTGTTTCGGAGCTCCTCAGCCGAGGAGTCCTCGTTTCAAAAGGCCCGCGCGACCCATTGCTGCTGGCTTTCCCCGCCACCCTCGCCTCGCGCTGGATGCCGGGACTATTTCCGGAGCACACGACAAATGACTGAGTAAGGCTTGAGTTCATCCATGGGCACAGGGGCGCGTAAAGTCGCGACTTGAATATGGCACCACTCGCCGAACGTGAACGTCGTCAAGCAGTCCGAGCCTTTGCCGCCGGATTAAGCAGTGCCACCTCGCTCAATCGTCCCAAGGATTGGCAGGCATTCGAACGACTAACTCGGGATCTGTTCGCTAGGATTACGGGCGACGTCCACATGGACCTGCATGGCCGCAACGGCCAGCCGCAATCAGGTGTCGACGTATCGGGCATTGATCAGCGAACGCGCGTCCAAGTCGGCATTCAATGTCGTGGCCGTGGTGACGGTTCAGCTTGGACGAATAGTCGGCTTACACAGAAGGAGTTGCGCGAAGAAGTGGCGAAGGCGCGCAGCTTCTATCCAAGGCTCGACGTCTTTGTGGTCCTCACAACGGGCCCGAACGACGTGCGATTAAAGAAGGCGGCCGCCGAGATAAGCGAGCGCCATGCGCGCGACGGGAGCTTTGAGGTGCAAGTGCATGGTTGGGATTGGCTTGAAGGCCGCTTGAGCGAGCACGCCGACCTTGCCATCCGGTACGGCCTCATCGCTGTCGCAAGCCCGGTATTTCACGACGCAACGACGGCATCAACAATTGCAAAGCAAATTGGTGCGCGCCTAGCAACGGCGGTCGAATTGATGAACGATCGGCGCAGCGTGAACGAGCGGTTCACTCTGCAGAGCATTTCGAAGCACCTTGGATTTCCAGACTGGCGCAAGCTCGAAGACATTACAGAGGGCCGCTCCGATGTGATTGCATCGGAGCTGGTGAATCTCGCGCGGGCGCTGGGCATAAACGAGCAGTGGCTGCTCGAAGGAAAACAGACCCCCTTCCGCGTTGATCCAGAAGACTATCGAGGCGCAGAAGAGCAATTTGATTCCATCCAACGGCTCAATCCACGGCGCATCGTCTTCGTGCGGCAGAGCGAAGACGATTTTGAATCCATCGTGGCGGCTGAGATTGATGACTTTCGTTGGGTCACCTTCCATTGGGACCATCCAACGAGTAGCCATGTCGGCGGCACGGGCAAATATCAACTCCTCGAGTATTGCTGCCTGCCCGGAGGCTCTATCGGACTTTTGACCATCCGGGGGCGTGCACTCTTCACGGAAAGCATCTCGAAAAGGCTGACTTCATGCGCCTCTGGGAGGGGGATGTTTATCCAGGAACGTTCCTTCATTGGGGGCACAACGATCAGTGGTGGATCGATTTTGCAGAACTGGCGAAAGAGAGGGTGGAGGGTACATCCAAATCTGCGCGAGAATTGCGCGAAGCCATCCGTATCGCACGCGTGGTGCTTGCAAATCATCAAGGGCCTTCTGAACGTAACGGCTGGATGCGCACCCAGCTCGTTGATGCAGGTATACCCGTCAACGAGCGGAAACCTGCTGCGCGCTATCCTCTCGACTTCGGCCTCTCGCGCGATTGAATCGAGATAGACGATTAAACACGGTCGAACGCTTGCGTGCCGGATCGTCGGGATGGCCGGCTGCACTTCATTGCCGGCAGAAGCGGAATCGCCTAGGCTACATGGCCTATCTCGATCGTACCAAATACCGCGATGGAGACGAATGTGGCGATAAAGCGTCCAAGTTCAGATATTGCCGGCCCGCGCGATCATCTAACGGAGATCGCCGCACCCGAGATCGCGCCACGAAGCGAACACGCATTTTCACGTCTTTCCCGCGCGATACGGTGGCTTGGGCCCAAGCCGTTTCGCTCTCAAAGACGCGCATCGATCAGGGGGCTCTTGTCCACGACGGCCGCACTTGTTCTTTTCGGATACTCGAAGCCGGTATCGCGCGCACTCTGGCCGAGGCGCACGAGGAATATCTCAGGGTGGTCACGACACTTGATGACCGCGTTCAAGACTATCTCAACCGCGAGACCAAGCACCTAGAGCATATCGATCCGCTGGCGAAGTTGGACGTTTCGCTCGGATGGGACCAACAAAAATGGAAAGCGCCGCGCGACGCAGTGGATGACGAAGGATTCAGGACGGTTCTCAGGGGAACAGGGGCCGCGTCCGTCTCGGTCCTGGTCGCCCGGAGCGCCGCGCCGGCCTTCGAGCGAGCCGTTGCTCCGATCTTCGCAAAGGCCGCAACCAAAGTCGTTACCGCCATGCGTCCGCAGATCATTGGTGCCGCCGCAGGAACGATGGTTGAACCAGGCCTTGGTACGGCCGCGGGTTGGGTCCTAGGAGCGACGGGCGGCGTTGCGACAGATTACTTGCTGAGCAAGGGCGAGGAATGGCTCGATCGGCCCGAATTTGTACGGGCAAACACGCGAGCACTGGATGCTACAGTCCAGGAATGGTCGCGTGTCATGCAGCGTGACGTATTTGCGGCAGTCGATGCTTGGTTTGAAGATACACGCGGCGTGGTTGCCGAGTTCAAACTGCAAAGAAAAATCCCGACTGGCTAACGAGCATCTGCTCCGGGCTCATCGCCAAGGACACTCGATTTGCTTTACCTCCATGCTGCGTCCATGCTGCGTGGAGCCGCCGAGACTGCTTGGTAGTCCTTGAAATTAAACGGGAATTTTTGCGAACCTCACGGCATTGGAATTTGCAGTAAGGGTTCGCGGATTTTGCCTGTTTTTGTTGAGGTTTCGTAGAAATCGGTAGAGCGAAAAGGCGCAAAACCGGCCATTCCGAGTGGAATCAAAATCCGCTGCCTTACCGCTTGGCTACGCCCCAACGGCGCTTCTCCGGGGATCGGCGGAAAGCACAGGCCACCGCAGATTCCCGTTTGCCCCGCCGGTCTATAGAGAGAAGGCGAGCATTTCAACCGCCTCGGCGCGTAAATTCGCCCGTTCCGGGCACGGTTTGCGCCACCCTGATATCGGCGCCCTGCCCCGCAGCCAGCCTGGCCTCCCAGTCACGAAACTTGGCCCTCCCGGCCATTGAGACCTCGGCGGTTTCGTGGGAATACGGCGCCAACGAGGTTTCCGGGAGTACGCCATGACCTACCGCGCGCCGATCAACGACATGCTGCTTTCGCTCAATCACGGCGCGGGCCTCAAGGCCGCCGTGGAGGCAGGCCATTACGGCGATTTCGACGCCGATATCGTGCAAGCCGTGCTGGAGGAAGCCGGCAAGTTCGCTTCGGACGTGCTCGCACCGCTCAACCGCGTCGGGGACGAGAACGGCATCAAGCTCGACGACGGCAAGGTCACGACCGCGCCAGGCTGGCCGGATGCTTACAAGCGCTGGACGGATGGCGGCTGGAACGCGGTCTCGGGACCGGAAGGCTTCGGCGGCCAGGGCCTGCCGCTCGCAATCAACGCGGCCTGCACCGAGATCTGGAGCGCCTCCAACGTCGCCTTCGGCCTCTGCCCGCTGCTCACGGCCTCCGCCATCGAGGCGCTCGAGGCGCACGGCAACGACGAGCTGAAGCAGATCTATCTGGAGAAACTCGTCACCGGCGAATGGACCGGCACGATGCAGCTCACCGAGCCGCAGGCCGGCTCCGACGTCGGCGCGCTGCGCACCCGCGCCGAGCGGCAGGCCGACGGTACCTATCGCATCAAGGGGACGAAGATCTTCATCACCTATGGCGAGCACGACATGACCGACAACATCGTGCATTTCGTGCTCGCGCGCCTGCCCGACGCCCCTGCCGGCACCAAGGGCATTTCGCTCTTTCTCGTTCCCAAGTTCATGGTCAATGCCGACGGCTCGCTCGGCGCGCGCAACGACATCTATGCGTCCGGCGTCGAGCACAAGCTCGGCATGCACGCCTCCCCCACCTGCACCATGACCATGGGCGATCATGGCGGCGCGATCGGCTTTCTGATCGGCGAAGAGAACCAGGGCATGCGCTGCATGTTCACGATGATGAACCAGGCGCGCCTCGGCGTCGGCCTCGAAGGCGTCGGCGTCGCCGACCGCGCCTATCAGCAGGCTCTCGCTTACGCGCAGGAGCGCAAGCAGGGTCGCGCCCTCGGCAAGAAGGGCGACGGCTCCGATGCCATCATCGTGCACCCCGACGTCAAGCGCATGCTGATGCGGATGCGGGCGCAGACCGCGGCCGCGCGCACCATCTGCTATGCGACGGCGGTCGCGATCGACGTCTCGACGCGCGCCAAGGATCCCGGCGTGCGGGTCGAGGCCGCGGCGCGCGCGGCGCTGCTGACGCCGATCGCAAAGGCCTATTCGACCGACGTCGGCAACGAGGTCGCCTATCTCGGCGTCCAGGTTCATGGCGGCATGGGCTTCATCGAGGAGACCGGCGCGGCCCAGCATTATCGCGACGCGCGTATCACCGCGATCTATGAAGGCACCAACGGCATCCAGGCGATCGACCTCGTCACGCGGAAGCTCGCGGCCAACGGCGGCACCGCGGTCTTCGCGCTGCTCGGCGAGCTCTCCGGCATCATCAAGCAGGTCGAGGCCTCCAACGATCCCGCCTTCGGCACCACCGGCGTTAAATTGCGCGAGGCGCTGGACGCGCTCAAGCGCACCAGCAAGTGGCTCCTGGAGCGGCTGGCCGAGGCGCCGAACGACGCGCTCGCCGGCGCCACGCCCTATCTCCAGCAGTTTGGTGCGACGCTCGGCGGCTGCATGCTGGCAAGCGAGGCGCTCGCGGCCAAGAGCGACGGCAACCTTGATGCGCCCCGCTACGTCTCGCTCGCCCGCTTCTTCGCCGAGAACATCACGGTGCAGGCGAGCTCGCTGGAGCGCACCGTGACTGAGAGCGCGGAGTCGGTCGCAGCGGCGGACGCGGTGTTGCTGGGGTAACGCCTGAACTGTCCGCGCCCTCATCCCGAGGCGCGGACCGGCCTAGGCCGCATCAAAACTGCGACCGCCGCGACGAGGTCGAGCACCACGCATAGCGTCAGCGCTGCCGTGTCGTCGCCGGTCAGGCTGCGCACGAAGCCGACGAGGCCGAACGCGCGGATCGGATCGATTCTGCCGTACACGCCCTGGTTTTTCAACCAAATCATTGTAGCCTTTTGTTGCATCGCCTGTCCCGCATATGCGACCGCGGTGGCGCCGGGGGTGGTATGCAACTGCGCCACCGTTGAAAACAGCCACCGCAGGTTTGGCAGCTCCGCAAGATGATGTAGGCTGACGGGAAAACGACAGGCCGGGGCAACGGTGCCGCGGGCTGCTATTGGGGACTGGGAAGCATGACCGGCCAGATCATCGTCACCAACGAAGGCGCGACGCGCATCATCACGCTGCGCCGGCCGGGCAAGAAGAACGCGATCACACAGGACATGTATCGCGAGATGGGCCACGCAATCGACACCGCGCAGAACAACCCCAACGTCCGCTGCATCATCATCACAGGCGGCTCTGGCGTGTTCACCGCCGGCGACGACATCGACCATTTCCTGAACGCCGATACGTCGCGCCCGGAGGCGCTGTCGAACGGAGCCAAGTTCCTTTACTCCCTCGCACTCAACGTCAAGCCGATCATCGCGGCGGTGGACGGGGTCGCCATCGGCATTGGCACCGTGCTGCTGTTCCACTGCGACTATGTGCTCGCGTCGACGGCTGCGACGTTCTCTGCACCCTACATCAACCTCGGTCTGGTTCCGGTGGGGGCCGCGAGCCTCTTGATGCCACGAACCATGGGTCACCAGCGCGCGTTCGCGATGCTGGTGATGGGGCGAACCTTCACAGCCGAGGAGGCTCAGATGGCGGGGTTCGTCAATGCTGTGGTCTCGCCGGGGCACACCGAAACCGAAGCGCGCAAGGTCGCTCGCGAGATCTGCAGGTTGCCGGCCGAGGCGGTCGCGATTTCACGCAAGCTGCTGCGGGGGCCGCCGGAGGAACTCACCCGCCGCATCGACCAGGAGGGCCACCTGTTCGGCGAGCGCATACGGTCGAATGAAGCTGTCGCCGCCTTCAACGCCTTTGCCGCCAGGAAGAAGCGGTAGGGCGCGCGTTTCCCTCCCTTCTCCCCTTGTTGTGGGAGAAGGAAGTGGAGTTCGCGGCGACTTCGTCACAAGCTTCGTGAAATCTTCGCGCGGAGCGTTTAGGCTTGTTCCATGCGACACCTGCTTCGCCTGATCCCGGCTACTCTCGCCCTTGCACTCGGCTGTGCCCCGCCCGCTCTTGCCCAGGGCTCCGCGACGGTCGAACTGCGCATCCTTGCGATCAACGATTTCCACGGCAATCTCAGATCGCCGCCGGGCGGCATCCGCATCGGCGATCCCGAGGACAAGGCGAAGAAGGTGACGGTCGCGGCGGGCGGCGCCGAGTACATGGCGACGCTGGTCAAGCAACTGCGCGAGGGCCACAAGAATACGATCTTCGTGGCGGCCGGTGACCTTATCGGGGCGAGCCCGTTCTTGTCGGCGATGTTTCACGACGAGCCGTCGGTCGAATCGCTGTCGATGATGGGGCTTGCGATCACCTCGGTCGGCAATCACGAGTTCGACGAGGGCAAGGCCGAGCTGCTCAGGATGCAGAACGGCGGCTGCCATCCGGAAGACGGATGCCAGGGGCCGCATCCCTTCACGGGTGCCAAATTCCATTATCTTGCGGCCTCCACCATCGAGACCGCGACCGGAAAGAGTATCCTGCCGCCCTATGAGATCAGGGAGTTCGACGGCATCCCTGTCGCCTTCATCGGGCTGACGCTCAAGGGCACCGCTGGCATCGTCTCGCCAAAAGGCATTGCCGGACTCGAATTCCGCGACGAGGCCGACACGGTGAACGCGCTTGTTCCGCAACTGAAGGCGCGCGGCGTCGAGGCGATCGTGGTCCTGATCCACGAAGGCGGCGAGCCGACTGGCGACTACAATGAATGCCCGGGCATTTCAGGGCCGATCGTCGACATCGTCAAGAAGTTCGACCGCGCGGTGGACGTCGTCGTGAGCGGCCACACGCATCGTGCTTACGTCTGCCAAATCGACGGCCGTCTCGTCACCAGCGGCGACAAATACGGCACGCTGGTGACCGCGATCGACGTCACACTCGATTCCGCGACGCGCGACGTCGTCAGCGCGAAAGCCGAGAACGTGATCGTCGCGAACGCCTCGCTCGCCAAGGATCCCGAGCAGACCGCGCTGATCGAGGCCTACGACAAGCTGGCTGCCCCCATCGCCAACCGTCCGGCTGGCTCGGTGACACAGACGCTGTCGCGCGTGCCCAATGAGGCGGGCGAGAGCGCGCTCGGCGACGTCATCGCCGATGCGCAATTGGCCGCGACGAAGGATGCGAAGGACGGGGGCGCCGTCATCGCCGTCACCAATCCCGGCGGTATCCGCACCGACATCGTGCCGAAGGAGAACGGCGCGGTGTCCTTTGGCGAAGTGTTCGCGAGCCAGCCGTTCCGCAACCGTCTGGTTACCCTGACGCTCACGGGCAGCCGGCTCAAGGAGATGCTCGAGCAGCAATGGCTCGATCCGAAGCGGCCGCGGATCCTCCAGGTGTCGAACGGCTTCAGCTATGTCTGGGACGCTTCAAAGCCGTTCGGCGAGCGCGTCGTGGCCGACAAGATGACGCTCGACGGCAAGCCGGTCGATCCGGCATCGAGCTACCGCGTCACCCTCAACGACTATCTCGCCGTCGGTGGCGACGGTTTCACGGTCGCCAAGCAAGGCACCTCGCCGCAATACGGCGGCTACGATGCGGATGCGCTGTTTGCCTTCTTCCGGGCGCACGGCCCGATCGGCCCGCTGCCACCGAGCCGCATCCTGCGCGTCAATTGATCCGGATCAAACGGCCCGGAACAGGACCACCTTTGCCATTCCCGGCCAAACCCCTACATTGCGTTTTACATTGCCTTTTGGCGCCGGATGCGCCAAGCGACGTCAAAAGCCCGTGTCCAGTGAGCCCGACCTGATGAGCACGCTTCTTCTCTCCCACAAGGCCTGCCTCGACCATGTCACGCCGCAAGGCCATCCCGAGCGGCCGGACCGCCTGCGCGCGGTGGAGGAAGCGCTATCGCACGAACGCTTCCAGTTCCTGGTGCGGGATCAGGCGCCGGAGGGCAATCTCGACCTCGTCACGCTCTGCCACAACGAACACTACGTCACCGAGCTGCGCCACATCGCGCCGACCAGCGGCCAGGTCTACATCGACGGCGACACCTCGATGTCGCCGGGCACCTGGGAAGCAGTCATGCGCGGGGTCGGCGGCGCGGTTGCTGCGACCGAGGCCGTGATGGCGGGCGAGCACCGCAACGCCTTCGTCGCGGTGCGCCCGCCCGGACACCATGCCGAGATCGGCAAGCCGATGGGCTTCTGCTTCTTCGACAACGTCGCGATCGCCGCCCGCCACGCGCAGCGCAAATACGGCATCAAGCGCGCGGCCATTGTCGATTTCGACGTGCACCACGGCAACGGCACGCAGGACATCTTCTGGTCGGATCCGACCGTGATGTACTGCTCGACCCACCAGATGCCGCTGTTTCCTGGTACGGGCGCGCGCTCCGAGCGCGGCGATCACGACACCATCGTCAACGCGCCGCTCGCCTCCGAGGACGGCGGCCCTGAATTCCGCGACGCCTTCGAGACTTTGATCCTGCCACGGCTGACCAAGTTCAGCCCCGAGCTTCTCATCATCTCCGCAGGGTTCGACGCGCATTATCGCGATCCGCTGGCCTCGCTGAACCTGCGCGCGGAGGACTATGCCTGGGTCACGCGGAAGCTGATGGACCTCGCCGACAAGACCGCGGGCGGGCGCGTTGTTTCGGTGCTCGAGGGCGGCTATGACCTGCAAGGACTGAAAGAATCTGTTACGGCGCATGTCGGCGCCCTGATGGGCGCCTGACGACACCCGCCACATTGCGCCCGCAAAATATTGCTTCGTAACCTAGCGAAGGGCGGGCAATCGGAAACGGATATGGCCGAAAACACCCAAATCGACGTGACCAGGCTGACCTTTGAGCGCGCGATCGAGGAGCTCGAAACGATCGTGAAGCGGCTCGAGGAGGGCAAGGTGCCGCTGGAAGAATCGGTGGCGATCTATGAGCGCGGCGAGGCCTTGAAGCGCCGCTGCGAGGAACTCTTGCGCCAGGCCGAGGCCCGCGTCGACAAGATCACCACGGACGCCAGCGGCCAGGCGAGCGGCACCGCGCCCCTCGACGTTCAATAGCCGCCCTTCCCCGATACCCCCAACCCATTCAGAATATTCAGGGAATGCGCCCGAAGGTCGCGCAGCCAGGCTGCAAATAGCTCTTGGCCTGTCCCGCGGACTGCTATAGTCCCGGGCAGAAAATGCGGACCGGGCCAGCGGTCCGGACCAACATCGACGGTTTTTCGTCGAGGAAGCGCGTTAATCGGGGGAGAGAGGCTTAGGCTCCTGTCGGGGCCCCCAGGCCGGCTTGCGGGATCACAGGGTCAGTGCGCGTTCAGAACCGCCATATCATTTATGTGCAGGGCTACGATCCGCGCGGACTCGCGCGATATTATCGCATGTTCCGCACCGAGCTGCGCAAGTTCGACCGGCTCTACCAGCTCAAGACCACGATCAGCCGGCCGCAGGATGTGAGCGAAGGCGAGATCGCGTCCTGGAGCATCGAGACCCGCGCGGACGACTGGCAGACCCGCACGGCCTACGACTTCCTGCGCTTTGAGGATTTCATCAAGCGTGACCTCGCCCAGCCGATCCGCAAGACGGTGTTCGCGGCGCTGTGGGTCTACTGCCAGCTCGTGTTCGGCGGCACCATCGCGCGCTTCGCCAAGGCGAACTGGCGATTCGCGACCTTCGTCAGCTACCCCTATCTGGTGCTGCTCGTGGAGGCACTGTGCGCGGCCAGCGTCGCATGGCTGTTCCGGAAAGGGCTGGATGCGTTCGGCGTCCCCGATCCCTTCAGCCTCCTCGCGGCCGCCGCACTGTTCGTGGCGCTGCTCGGCACCACGCTGAAATACACGGAGGAGAGGACCTATGTGCTCTATCTCCTGCGTGACCACATCTGGACCTGGGAATTCGCCCATCGCCGCCAGCCGGAATGGGACCGGCGCATCGACCGCTTTGCGGAGCATCTGTGCAAGGTCGCGCGCACCACGCGCGCAGAGGAGATCGTGCTGGTCGGGCACTCCTCGGGCTCGTTCCTCGCGATCGAAATCCTGGCGCGTGCGCTCAAGCTTGATCCTGCGCTCGGACAGCGCGGCGCCCGGGTCATGTTGCTCACGGTCGGCGGCAATTGTCCGGTCGTCGGCTATCACGCGGCGGCACAGGATTTCCGCGACCGTTTGCGCGAGCTCGCGGTCGAGCCCTCGATCGAGTGGATCGACTGCCAGGCCCGCAAGGACGTGATGAACTTCTTCCAGTTCGATCCGATCGCGGCCCACGGCATCGACGTCGGTGCGGCGCGCTGCAATCCTGCCGCCATCGTGCCGGTGCGCTTCCGAGAGATCATCGCGCCCGAGCACTACAAATTGTTCCGCTGGCAGTTCTTCCGCGTCCATTTCCAGTTCGTGATGGCCAACGAGCGGCCGCATGCCTACGACTTCTTCATGATCGTGTGCGGCCCGGTTCCCTTGCGGGAACGGATGGCCTTGCCGGACGCGGCGCTTGCGGTCGCGACCGGCGACACCTCCGCCCGCGAGTTTGCCTGGCGGCGGCTGGAGTTGGAAAATTCCTGTCCCCGTGGACAAATTCCTGCCCAGGAACTCGGCAAGATGGAACCTCCGGCCCGGAGCCGGGGTTAACCAAACCGGCCCGAGGCTTGCACGCGCATACCCGTCCACGGGCCTAACGGGTTGGCTTTGGCGGCAGCTTTGGTGTAAAGCTGCGCGGACTATGGCTATTTGAGAGCCTTTCGTGAGCAAGTATTGCTGACGGCAAGCGCTTCAAATCGCTAATGAAATTGGCTGGGACGGGTGACGCCGAGCTGGGTGACAGAGATCACATAGACTGAACCGGAGCGCACTTGGGCTCACTTAAGCTTGAAGGAAGGGGCTTTGCCCCGCGCAGGTGGCTCCGACAGTCAGGGCTCGCGCTGCGCCAATATTGTGCATACCCATCTCGCGCCGGACGGTCGTTCGGCCCTTAAAATTGGAAATCGCCGTGAACGCATACAGCAAGACGCCGCTTCTCGACACCATCCGCACGCCGGATGACCTGCGCAAGCTCAAGATCGAACAGGTCCGCCAGGTCGCCGACGAGCTGCGGCAGGAGACCATCGACGCCGTTTCCGTGACCGGCGGTCATTTCGGCGCGGGCCTCGGCGTCGTCGAGCTCACCACCGCGATCCATTACATCTTCGACACGCCGCGCGACCGGTTGATCTGGGACGTCGGCCACCAGGCCTATCCGCACAAGATCCTGACCGGGCGGCGCGACCGCATCCGCACCTTGCGCACCGGCGGCGGCCTCTCCGGCTTCACCAAGCGGAGCGAGAGCGACTACGATCCGTTCGGCGCGGCGCACTCCTCGACCTCGATCTCGGCCGGCCTCGGCATGGCGGTCGCGCGCGACCTCGCTGGCGGCAAGAACAACGTCATCGCCGTGATCGGCGACGGCGCGATGTCGGCGGGCATGGCCTATGAGGCCATGAACAATGCAGGCGCGATGAACTCCCGTCTGATCGTCATCCTCAATGACAACGACATGTCGATTGCTCCGCCAGTCGGTGCGATGAGCGCGTACCTGTCGCGGCTCTACTCTGGCAAGACCTACCGCACGCTGCGCGAGGCAGCCAAGCAGATCAACAAGCGCCTGCCCAAGATCATCGCCAACCGCGCCAACCGCGTCGAGGAATACTCCCGCGGCTTCATGATGGACGGCGGCACGCTGTTCGAGGAGCTCGGCTTCTACTACGTCGGCCCGATCGACGGCCACAATCTCGACCACCTGCTGCCCGTGCTGAAGAACGTGCGCGACATGGAGACCGGCCCGATCCTGGTCCACGTCGTGACCCAGAAGGGCAAGGGCTACGGCCCGGCGGAGGCTTCCGCCGACAAATACCACGCTGTTGTCAAGTTCGACGTTGCGACCGGCACGCAGGTCAAGGCCAAGCCGAATGCGCCGGCCTACCAGAACGTGTTCGGCCAGAGCCTCGTCAAGGAAGCGCAGAAGGACGACAAGATCGTCGCCATCACTGCGGCGATGCCGTCAGGCACCGGCGTCGACATCTTCAACAAGGCATTCCCCGATCGCACCTTCGACGTCGGCATTGCCGAGCAGCACGCTGTGACGTTTGCCGCCGGTCTCGCCACCGAGGGCTACAAGCCGTTCTGCGCGATCTACTCGACCTTCCTTCAGCGCGGTTACGACCAGGTCGTGCATGACGTCGCGATCCAGAGCCTGCCGGTACGCTTCGCCATCGACCGCGCCGGCCTCGTCGGCGCCGATGGCGCCACGCATGCGGGCTCGTTCGACAACGCCTATCTCGGCTGTCTGCCGAACATGGTGATCATGGCGGCTGCGGATGAAGCCGAAATGGTGCACATGGTCGCAACCCAGGTCGCAATCGACGACCGTCCGAGCGCGCTGCGCTATCCGCGTGGCGAAGGCCGCGGCGTCGAGATGCCCGAGGTCGGCATTCCCCTCGAGGTCGGCAAGGGCCGCGTCGTCCGGCAGGGCAGCAAGATCGCCCTGCTCTCCTTCGGCACCCGCCTTGCCGATTGCGAAAAGGCGGCCGACGAGCTCGCTGCGCACGGCCTCTCCACCACGATCGCGGATGCGCGCTTCATGAAGCCGCTCGACACCGACCTGGTGCTCAAGCTCGCCCGCGAGCACGAGATCCTCATCACGATCGAGGAAGGCTCGGTCGGCGGCTTCGGTTCGCATGTCGCGCAGTTCCTGACCGACCAGGGCGCGCTCGACAGCGGCGCCGTACGGTTCCGCTCGATGGTGCTGCCCGACGTGTTCCTCGACCACGACACGCCGGCCGCGATGTACGGCCGCGCCGGACTCGACGCGAAGGGCATCGTTGCCAAGGTGTTCGAGGCGCTCGGCAAGGACGTCAAGACCGAGACGGTCAAGCTCGCCTGACGGCGGGCTTCGGCCTTCGGCGAAGCAGCGCAACCTCCATGAAAATCTATCTGGCAGGCCCCGACGTGTTCCTGCCGGATGCGGTTGAGATCGGCCGGCGCAAGGCCGCGATCTGCGCCGCGCACGGGCTCGACGGCCTTTATCCTCTCGATAACGCGATCGATCTCGCAGCGAGCGATGCTTCGCGCCAGATCTTCGCCGCCAACGAGGCGATGATGGATGCGGCCGATGCCATCATCGCCAATCTCACACCGTTCCGCGGTGCCGGCGCCGATCCCGGCACCGTCTACGAGCTCGGCTACATGGCCGGCCGCGACAAGCTGTGTCTCGCCTATTCCAACGATCCCGCCGTCTATGCCGACCGCGTCGGCCGCTTCATGGATATCGCCAACGAGGACGGCCGCCTGATCGATGCGCAGGGACTGACGATCGAGGATTTTGGCCTGGTCGACAATCTCATGATGGTCCACGCGCTGGAGCTGCACGGCTGCCCGCTGGTGACGCCCGCCGAGATGCCCATCGACGTCTGGCACGATCTTGCCGCGTTCGAGACTTGCGTCCGGATGGCGGCCGCGCGATTGCTCGCTACATAAGCGCTAGAGCATGATCCGGACCCGAAGGGCCGCGTTAGCGCAAAGTGTGCAGTGGTTTTCCGAAAGGATCATGCTCAAGCAAACTCTCCCGGAGAGCCTGATGTCCCCTCCCCGCAAGCGCGCGGATGTTCTTTTGGTCGAACGCGGCCTGTTCGAGAGCCGGGCGCGGGCGCGCGCTGCGATCGAGGCCGGGCTCGTCACCGCCAATGACAAGCCTGTCGCAAAGCCATCCGAGACGATCGCCGAGGACGCGGTGCTCCAGGCCGAGCCGGCGCATCCCTATGTCTCGCGCGGCGGAGTCAAGCTCGCCGGCGCGCTGGAGCGCTATCCCATCGACATCGAAGACCATATCTGCCTCGACGTCGGTGCCTCCACCGGCGGCTTCACCGAGGTACTGCTGGCCAATGGCGCGAGTCTCGTGTTCGCGCTCGACGTCGGGCGCGAGCAGCTGCATCCCTCGCTGCGCGGGCATCCCAAGATCGTCTCGATGGAGGAGACCGACATCCGCTCTTACGAAGGCAAGCGTCTGCCGGCGCGACCTGATGTCGTCGTTATCGACGTCAGCTTCATCTCGCTGAAGACAGTGCTGCCGGTGGCACTGTCGCTGGCGGCTGCACCGATGAGCCTGCTCGCGCTGATCAAGCCGCAGTTCGAGGCCGAGCGGAAGCACAACAAGAAGGGGATTATCCGCAACGCCGCCGTGCATCAGGAGATCTGCGACGACATCGCAGCCTTCGCTGCCTCGCTCGGTTGCACCGGCATCGAGGTATTCCCCTCGCCGATCACGGGCGGCGACGGCAATATTGAATTCTTCCTGGGCGCGCGCCGTGGTTGAGCGCCTGACAATCGATCACGTCGGCCATCGCGGCGAAGGCGTCTGCCTCGACGAGCGCGAGGCGATCTACGTGCCCTATACGCTCGGAGGCGAGACCGTCGAGGTCGAGCAGGTCCACGGCCATCATCCCGACCGTCGGAAGCTGCTCGCGGTGGATGTGGCAAGCTCTGAGCGCATCGCGCCGTTCTGTCCGCATTTCGGCGTCTGCGGCGGTTGCGCGATCCAGCATTGGGCGGCCGCGCCGTACCAGGCGTGGAAGCGCAACATCGTGATCGAGACGCTGGCACAGGCCGGCGTCGACTGCGAGGTGGCGCCGCTGGTCGACGCGCACGGCGCGGGACGCCGCCGCATCACGCTGCATGGCCGGCTCGGCACGCATGCGATCCTCAAAGTGGGCTTTGCCGCGACAAGCTCGCATGACGTCATCCCGATCCATCGCTGCCCTATCCTCGATCCCGCCCTCGACGGCGCGCTCGATGCCGCCTGGGCGGTCGCCGAGCCGCTGACGTCCAAAATGGCGGTGACCAAGCCGCTCGACATCCAGATCACAGCGACCGAGAACGGCCTCGATGTCGACGTACGCGGCTCAGGTCCGCTGCCGGCGGCGATGGTCGCGGCGCTCTCGGGCGTCGCCGAGCAGCATTGTCTGGCACGGCTGACACGGCACGGCGAGCTCGTGCTGCAACGGCTGCCACCGACGCTGCGCATGGGGCGTGCCGAGGTGACGCTGCCGCCGGGCTCGTTCCTCCAGGCAACCGTGGCCGGCGAGGAAACGCTGGCCAGGCTGGTGAGCGAGCGCGTCGGCAAGGCAAAGGAGACCGCCGATCTCTTCTGCGGCGTCGGCCCATTTGCCTTGAGGCTTGCCGAGAAGGCGCGCGTCACCGCCTATGACAGCGACGCTGGCGCCGTCGCAGCGCTTGCGAAAGCCGCGCGGACGCCAGGCCTGAAGCCAATCGCGGCCGCACCGCGTGACTTGTTCCGCCGCCCCCTGGTGCCGCAGGAACTGCGCGAGTTCGATGCCGTCGTATTCGACCCGCCACGCCAGGGCGCGCAGGCGCAGGCGCTAAAACTCGCCGCAAGCAAGGTGCCGGTCGTGATCGCGGTGTCCTGCAACGTCGCGACATTCGCCCGCGATGCACGGCTGCTGACCGACGGCGGCTACAAGCTCGAGACCGTGGTTCCGGTCGACCAGTTCCGCCACACGCCGCACGTCGAGCTGGTGGCGCGGTTCAGCCGGTGACGACGGAAGCCGCGAGCCCCTATGCCGAAGGCTCGAATTGCGGCTGCCAGCGCAGCAGGTAGGACTGCAGCGAGCGCACGGCGACCGCCAGCAAAATGCCGACGAACATCATGACGAAGATGGCGACCATCATCTCGCTGGCGTTGGCGCGTGCCTCGGCCTCGATGATGAGCTTGCCGAGCCCACGCTCGGCGCCGATGAACTCGCCGACGATGACGCCGATCAGCGCAAATGAGACTGCCGGCAGCAGCGAGGCGAACACCCAGGCGAGCGCGGACGGGATCACGACGGTACGCAGCACCGTGAATTCGCTGGCACCGAGCAGACGGGCGGCAGCGATCTGGTCGCGATCGACCGCGCGCGTCCCCTCGAAGGTGTTGAAGAACACCACGAAGAATACGACCAACCAGGCGGTCGCGATCTTGGAGAGATCGCCGAGGCCGAAGATCAGGATGACGAGTGGCACCAGCGCGATGCGCGGGATCGAGTTGAGCGCCACGATGTAGGGGCCGAACACGCGGGCCAGAAAATCGGAACGGCCGAGGATCAGGCCGGCCGCGATTCCGCTCGCCGATCCGAACAGGAATCCCCACCAAGTGTTCTTCAACGTGACCAGCGTGGCGAGCCACAAATTATTGTCGTTGCCCTTGATGCACGTGGTGAAGCCGGCGGTGTCGGAGAAGCAGCCAAGCCGCAGAAAACTCTGCCAGATCAGCGACGGCTTGGCGACGAAATAAGGATCGAGGATTTTTGGAACGTAAGCCCTCGGCAGCAACGCCTTGCTCCATTCGAAGCCCCACTGCCAGATGACGAGCACGGCTGCGAGAATGGCCAGTTGCCAGAACAGGATCACGGTGCGGCTTTTGGCCATGGTCAGTCAGCCCTGGTGCGGCGGAATTCTTCGCCGAGGGAATGCCAGATGTGGGAATAGAGGCGGCCGAATTCGGCGGTCTCGCGCACGGCCACGGGATCGCGCGGCCGCGGGATGGCGACGTCGAAATCCTCCTTGAGCCGCCCGGGCCGCGCCGAGAGCAGGATGATACGGCTTGCGAGCGTCAGCGCCTCGCCGAGATCATGCGTCACGAACAGCACGGTCTGCCGCTCGCGCTCCCAGATCTCCAACAGCGTCTTGTGCATCTCGAGCTTGGTATGGGTGTCGAGCGCGCCGAACGGTTCATCCATCAACAGGATTTCGGGCTCCAGGATCAGCGTGCGCATCAAGGCGACGCGCTGGCGCATGCCGCCGGACAGCATGCGCGGGAAGCTCTGCGCAAAACCTGTGAGCCCGGCCTTCTCCACGGCCGAAGCGACGCGCCGGGCGCGCTCGGCCTTCGGCAACCCCGCGATCTCCAGCCCATAGCCGATGTTCTGCTCCACGGTGCGCCAGGGAAACAGCGTGTCGCGCTGGAAGACATAGCCGACCCTGGGGTTGACCGTGCCGGTCTCGATGGTGTCCTCGTCGATCAGGATTCGTCCGCCCGAGCGCGGCAAAAGTCCTGCCACCATGTTGAGGATGGTGCTCTTGCCGCAGCCGGATGGGCCGAGCAGCGCGACGAACTCGCCCTGCTTGACCTCGAAGGACACGTCATCGACCGCCACGAACTCGCGGCCGGACGTGTTGAAACGTTTGGCGAGCCCTTGCACGGCGATGCGCGTGCGAGCCGCGGCCCTGTCATCGTCCTCTCTCGCGCGCGCGAGGCCCGGGTTGGGGGCGGCCATCATTTGTATTTCGCCCTGGCTGCCTCAAGGAAGCTCATGTCGACGACATTCTCGTACTTGGTTTCGGGAATGTCGGTGCCCTTGCGGTACCAGGGCTTGGCGCCACGTTCGAACGACGGCTTGTCGATAACGCCGTCATAGGCCCAGGTCGACTTGTCGAAGCCGAGCTCGGCGCTGACAGCATCCGGATCGATGCCGGAGAAATATTTCGGCGTGACCAGCGCCTGCACGTCGGCGAGCGGCGTCGCCTTCACGAAGGCCAACGCGCGGTAGATCGCGTTGACGTAGGCCTGCACCAGCGCCTTGTCCTGCTCGACCGTGTCCTGGAGCGTGTAGATCACGAGAACCGGCAGCGTGCCGCCGAAATCCTTCTCGAATACGCCGGGCTTGGAGGTATCGTAGATCGTCCTGCCAAAACCCTTCTTCTCGACTTCGACGATCCAGCTCGGCGGCGCCATGATGGCGTCGAACTGCTTGGTCTGGAGCGAGGGGAACATCGTATTCGGTCCGCCGCCGGCGACCCAGTTCACCCTGTCGCCGAGCCCGCGCGCCTCGAACACATAAGTGCCGAACACCCAGGTGCCCGAGCCGATCGCGGTGGCCGCGACGATCGGCTTGGCCCCGTCCGCGCGCTTGTAGTCTGCGAGCTTCTCGACCGAATTGATGCCGCTCTCGTAGAGGTCCTGCCGGACCATGATGTTGGCATAGGAGCACACCATCTCGGTCGCGAGCAGGATCTTGCAGGGCTTGCCGCGCGCGCTGAGTTGGAGCGGATGGCTGGCATCGCCATGCGCGAACAGCGCCTGCCCTGCCGCCAGCGTCTGGCGACCGAACGTACCGGCGTTGCCGGTCACGAGCTTCGAATCGAGCCCTTCGTCCTTGAAGTACCCCTTCAGCTCCGCGATCATGCCGATGGCGTAGACCGGCGACACCGGTCCGAAGGCGAGCGAGACCTGCTTGCCCTCCGCGTGCAATCGTCCCGGCAGCAGCGATGCGCCCGCCAATGCGGAGCCCGCGATCAGCGCCTGGCGCCTGGTGATACTCATGAGCTCCTCCCTGTATTCTCTTTGATCGCGCCGATCAGTCAGGACGGCGGGACCTTGATCGTTCCTGCTTGCCGCAGCGTTTCGATTTCTTTCGGGGAAAGGCCGATCTCGCGCAAGATCTCGCTCGTTTGCTCGCCGATCTGCGGCGGATCGTAGCGGTTGGGCAGGCGGCGGCCGTCCATGGAAATTGGCAAGAGCGGCGTTTTTGCCTCGCCACCATCAGGCAGGTGAATGTCGGTCAGCCCGCCCGACTGGTTGAGATGCGGGTCATCGAAGAGATCGCCGGGCTTGTTCACCGGCGCGTAGGGCAGATCGAGCTGCTCAAGGCGCGCGGCGAGATCGGCCTTATTCCATTCCTTGAAGATCTTCGCGATTTCGGGGATGAGCCAGCCGCGATGGTCGACGCGGTCGTTGCTCGTCGCGAAGCGCGGATCCGCAAGCCAGACTTCGCGATCAAAGGCGCGGCAGAACGCCTCCCACTGCTCTTCACCGACGATGGTGACGAACAGCTTTGAGCCGTCCCTGGTGTCGAAGAGGTCGTAGACCGGCCAGGGGCTGTCCTTGATCGAATAAGGGATTGAGGGCTGGCCGCTGACCACCTCGCACATCATGGCCTGCGCCATCAGGAAAACGTTGTTCTCGTACAGTGCGCTCTGGATGTAGCGACCTCGGCCGGTGCGCTGCCGCTCGGCCAGCGCAGCCTGGATCGCGATCACGCCGAACATGCCGCCCATGACGTCATTGACCGAAGCGCCGGCGCGCATCGGCCGGTCCGGCAGGCCGGTCATGTACGCAAGGCCGCCCATCATCTGCACGACCTCGTCGAGCGCGAGGCGGTTCTCGTATGGGCCGGGAAGATATCCTTTGAGCGAGCAATAGATCAGGCCTGGCGCAAAGGCCGCAACGCTCTCGTAATCGAGGCCGACGCGCTTCAAGAGGCCCGGCCGGAAATTCTCGATCAGGACGTCGCTATTTTCGATCAGTTTACGCGCGATCGCTTGGCCTTCCGCAGTCGACGTGTCCAGCGCGATACTGCGCTTGTTGCGGCTGTAGGTGGCGAAGAAGCCGGCGGCGGGACCCTTGAAATAGCGGGTGCGGTCGCCCTTGGGCGGCTCGACCTTGATCACGTCGGCGCCGAGATCGGCGAGGATCAGCCCGCAGCTCGGCCCCATCACCATCTGGCTGAACTCGATGACACGAAGGCCGGCCAGCGGACGAAGCTCCGATACGGTCTCGTGGATAGCCGCCGTCATGCCGCCCTCCGCAGCACCTTGGGAATACCCGCCTCGTGCAAATGCCCCGTCAGATGTTTGGCCTGGATATGGCGGGCGAGAATTTCCCGCGTCTGCATCAGGCGATCGAGGTCGATGCCAGTGGAGAGCCCCATCCGCTCCAGCATGAACACGAGATCCTCGGTGACGATGTTGCCGCGTGCGCCCGGAGCAAAGGGGCAGCCGCCGAGCCCGGACACTGCTGCATCGAAACGGCGGATCCCCGCCTCGAGGCCGGCGACGGCATTGGCAAGGCCCGCGCCGAGCGTGTCGTGCAGATGCAGCCGCAGCGTCATCTGCGATCCGACCTCGCGCCTGACAGCTCCGACGATCCGCCCGATCAGCTTCGGGGTGGCGTAGCCGACGGTGTCGGCAAGCCCGATCTCGTCGGCACGAGCTTCGGCAAAGGCGCGCGCAACCCGGCACACGGCCGCTTCGCTGACCTCGCCTTCCAGGGAGCAGCCGAAGGAGGTGGAGATCGCACCCATCAGTTGCGGCCGCTGGTCCACCGGCCGGGCGTCGATCGCGGCACGAACGGCGCGAAACCCGTCGAGCTGCTCTTCGACCGAGCGACGCACATTGGCGCGATTGTGCGTCTCGCTTGCCGAAATGACGAAATAGACGGCGTTGACGCCGGCGACGATGGCGCGCTCGGCGCCCCTCGGGTTCGGCACCAGCGCGCCGATGGTCGCCGTCTTGTGCACGAGTGCATGCGCCATCACTGCATCGACGTCGGCGAATTGCGGCACGACCTTTGGCGGCACGAAGGATCCGGCATCGATCTCGCGCACGCCGGCGGCAGCGATCGTGTCGATCAGCGCGCATTTGGCGTCAGTGGGAACGAAGATGTCGAGATTCTGCAGGCCATCGCGGGGAGCGACCTCGCAAATATGGACATCCGGCGCGCGCGCCATCGGGCTCTCCCTGCTGGATTGTATATTATTGCACAAAAGAACAATCCATGGGACAGTCTGTCAAGTCCTAAACTTTGCGTGCACTGCAATGACCACGTCCGACAGTTCCCGACAGCGCGCCGCCAGGAGCGGCGGTTCCGAGCGTACCGAGCACCTCGCCGGCCTGATCATGGCGCTCGCCCGGCGCGAAGGGATGAAGGCCGGCGATCGCTTGATCGAACAAAGGCTTGCGGACGCGCTGGACCTTTCACGCGCGCCGATCCGGCTCGGCCTTAAGGCTCTTGAAGCGGCGGGGCTGGCGCGCGGCGAGCCGAATCGCGGCTTCGTGCTGGCGAAGAACCCGACCAGCGGTGCAGCCCAACCGGCGCTCGCGGCGGTCAGGCGCAGCGAGCAGGTCTATGCGACCATCGCTGGCGATGTTCTCGCGAGCCGGCTGCCGGCTGACATCGCCGAGGCGGAGCTGATGCGCCGCTATGATCTGAGCCGGGCCGAGCTGCAGCGGATGCTCGACCGCATCGCGGCCGAGGGGTGGATCGCGCGACTGCCGGGCTATGGCTGGCGCTTTGCGGAGACCGTCTCCAGCCCCGAAGCACAGGCCAAGGCGATGGCGTTTCGCGCGGTGATCGAGCCGGCAGCGATCGCGCAGCCCGATTTCACGCTACCGCAGGAGGTGATCGCACGTTTGCGTGAGCGCCAGCTGCGCGTCCTTGAAGGCGAACTCGAGAAGATGACGATCGGCGAGATCTATCACTCCGGCTGCGAGTTCCATGAGGAGATCATCCGCGGGGCCGGCAATCCGTTCTTCGTTGAAGCGCTCAAGCGCGTCAACTCGATCAGGCGCCTGTTCGCCTATCGCAGCTTCGCCGACCGCGACGGCATGCGACGGCACGTGCGTCAGCATTTGCGTCTGCTCGACGTCCTGGAAGCGCGGCGCTATGCCGAGGCGGCGAAGCTGATGGCCAAGCACCTGCAACGCCCGCTGGTGGCGGGTTTGTCTTGATACCTGCGGGCGGTGAGATCAGCTGAATCTTCTCCGAGAGGCGATTCCTGTCGCGCTCGCGGAGAGGTGTGCGCCTACGCATTGAACCTGCCGCGCACGGGATTGACCCACATAGAGAACCCGCGGACTTCGAGAGCGTCCCTCTCCTCGCGGCCGATGCTCGCGCGCGGTCCGCGCAAAGCGCAACTGCTAGTACAAGTAAATACCCCCGCATTGCATGGAGACTGTGATGGAAGTCAATTCCGACAGGTTGAATGCCTTTATGGGTAAGATGGTCACCGAGCTCGGCGCGGCGATGAATGCATCGCTGGTCCTCTTGGGCGACAAACTCGGTCTCTACCGCGCCCTCGCCAAGGGTCCGATGAACTCGGCCGAGCTCGCGAGCGCGACCGGGACGAAGGAGCGCTACATCCGCGAGTGGCTGGCGAGCCAGGCGGCCTCCGGTTACATCGAGTACGATTCCGCTACGGGCAAGTTCTCGATGCAGCCGGAGCAGGCGATGGCGCTTGCCGACGAGGACAGCCCGGTGTTCCTCGGCGCGTTCGGCAATGTCGTCGCGGCAACGTTCCTCGACGAGCCAAAGATTACGGACGCCTTCAAGACCGGCAAGGGTGTCGGCTGGAACCGGCGCAGCGAGTGTCTGTTCTGCGGCACCGCCCGCTTCTTCCGCACCGGCTACAAGCATCACCTGGTGCAGGAGTGGTTGCCGGCGCTCGAGGGCGTGGTGGAAAAGCTCAAGCGCGGCGCCAAGGTCGCCGATGTCGGCTGCGGGCACGGCGTCTCGACACGGCTGATGGCGGAAGCCTTCCCGAACTCCCGCTTCTACGGCTTCGATTACCACGAGGGGTCGATCGAGGCCGCGCGCCGATCGGCCGCCGAAGCGAAACTCGGCGATCGCGTCAGCTTCGCCGTTCACTCGGCCAAGACCTATCCGGCCGAAGGATATGATCTCGTCTGCTTCTTCGACTGCCTGCACGACATGGGCGACCCCGTCGGCGCCATCAGCCACGTGCGCGAATCCATGGCGAAAGACGGCACCTGCATGCTGGTCGAGCCGTTCGCCAATGACCGCCTCGAAGACAACCTCAACCCGGTGGGGCGCGTCTATTACGCGGCATCGACCATGATCTGCACGCCCGCTTCGCTCGATCAGGAAGTCGGTCTCGCGCTCGGTGCCCAGGCTGGCGAGGCAAGGCTGCGCAAGGTCGCGCGCGAGGGCGGCTTGACGCGCTTCCGTCGCGCCGCCGAAACGCCGTTCAACCTGATCCTGGAGGCACGGATCTGACGTCGATCATGCCGGGCCAGGCCTGCGCGCCACATAACCGACGCGCAGGCCCGGCACGAAACCGCAGCGCTCGTAGAAGCGGTGCACGCGTGCGTCCTTGCGGCCGCTCTGCATGAGCACGTGGTGGCAATCCTTGGCCCAGGCAGCCTCCAGCGCAGCGGCAACGACCGCACGCCCGTGTCCACGCCCCTGAAACTCTGGGTGTGTCACGACATTCTCGAGAAAGCCGTGCCGTCGGCCGCCACGCAGCAGATTGGGCGCAGTGATGAGCATGCAGCTGGCGGCGATCCGGACGTCGGCGTGCGATACGAACACCGCGAGGTCGTCGCGCGACAGGGTCTGCCGCCAGATCTCCGCGGCTCTTTCCGGCTCCGCAGGTGAGCTGACGTCGGAGACGCGAAAGAGTTCGAGCAATCCTGCAAGATCCGACGTTTCGGCAAGTCTGGCGTTCGCCATCGATTTCACCCGGTCAGGACGACACGCCAGTCTTGCCTGCTGGCAGCCCCCTTGGCAATGCAAACTCAGTCACCCGCCCGGGAGTTGACCATCCTCCGCAAGAGGACCATACCCGCAGCCGGAAGCACACAGCACCGTGCGGGGCTTCACCCGATGGCAGCGCAGACCGACATCCAGCAAGATCCGCTCATCGAGCGGGTGGTATCGGCGCTTGGCGACGTCGCAGGCGTCGAGGCCATCGTGCTCGGCGGCTCGCGAGCGCGGGGGACGTCGCACGAAAACTCCGACTACGACATCGGGCTGTATTTCTCGGACAACGGAATGCTCGACACGGATGGTCTGCAACGGGTCGCGCGGCGGCTCGCCGACGATCCCGAGGCAACGGCTGTTACATCGATCGGCGAATGGGGGCCGTGGATCGTCGGCGGCGCCTGGCTGACGATCGAGGGGCAGAAGGTCGACCTGCTCTACCGGAACATCGATGCGGTCCGCCGTACGATCGAGGCATGCCGGGCGGGACAGGTCAGCATGAACTATCAGCCCGGACATCCGCACGGGTTCTGTTCGGCAATCTGGATGGGCGAGATCGCCTGTTGTCAGGCGCTGCGCGACGAGCGCGCGGTGATCGCGGAGCTGAAGTCGATCGCACTGCCCTATCCAAAGCCGCTGCGCGAGGCGCTGATCCGGCGCTTCCGCTGGGAGATCCTGTTCAGCATCGAGAATGCCGAGCTTGCCGCGCTGCGCGAGGATCAGATCCATGTCGCCGGCTGCGCCTACCGCGCGCTCACCTGCGTCGCGCAAGTGCTGTTCGCGCTGAACGGGGAATATCTCATCAACGAAAAGGCGGCGTTGCAGCAGGCCGCGGAGTTTCGGCTGACGATTCCGGACCTAATGGAGCAGACCTCGGCGATCTGGCGGCGCATCGGAAACCACGCGTTCGGAACGGCGCTCGCAAATCTGCGCACGATGGAACGGTCGCTGACGGCACTCGAATCACGTTGACCAGGAACGCGGACGAACTCGTGCCGCGCGAACTCTCTTCAGAAGAGCCGATTCATGCTTCTGCGCATCATGCACTAATCGAGCGGCGCACCGGTACGGTCATCGGTGTGAAGCGACTGCGTCTGAAAGCGCACGAACAGCGCGGAGATTTCCGCCCCATTGCCGAAGCAGAGGAACAGTGCGCCGTCGCCATGGGTCCGATTGTCGCTTGCGAACTGCCCGCGATTGCCCTGCATCATGTGGATGTCGTGAATCCCTCGCTCGGGCCGAAAGTGGAAATACTTGTCGGTCTGGCCGTGGTCCTCGAAATATTCGCCGAAGGCTACCACGACGGCGCTGTGGTCCGCCTTCGCCCGCTTGACGTTGGCGTTGAGCAGGTTTTTCAGCGACACGCCGTGGCCGGTCGCCGGAATCGGCTGCATCGCATCGACCGGGAACAGCTTGTCGCGGAGATAGTCGAGCCCGCCCGAGCCAGACGGGCCGGTCTCGAGCCGCCGGAAGCCGCGCCCGCCATGCAGATACGGCTTGAGGTCCAGAGTTCCCGATCTTGCGAAGTCGCCGTCGAAATAGGCCAGCACCTCGCTGTCGTCGACAGACTGGACGTTGACGGCAATCCGGTAGTCCCCACCGCCTTTGATGTGAATCTCGTAGTGCGGCGACGAGCCGTCCGCGCGCTGCAACCCGTCCACCACCGAGCCGACCAGGACACCATAATGACGGACTGCGCCGGGCGGCTTTCTGCGATCAGTCATGGCGACACTCCCTTGTGCTCGGATTCAAACAGTCTCAGAACCTGTGGCATCAGCACGGCCATCCCGCATCGGGACGGTGCGCGACAGCAAACACCCCTTCGGTGGCGCCGATAGTGATTTAAACCACAGATTGAGCGATATTTTTGGAATCGCCACGAACGGTTTCAACGCGCCTTGTCGGTACCCATGCCGAACGTCAACTGGTTGCCGTCGGGATCGAGGACGTCGAAGTCGCGCATGCCGTAATCGTAGTTCTGCGGCTGGCTGACGGGTCGCACGCCGCGTCCCACGAACTCGGCATAGACGCCGTCGACGTCGCGCACGAATACGCAGAGGCCGCCATGGCCGGGCAGTCTCTTGGTGTTGGTCGACGCGTTCAGATGCAGCGCGACGTCGTCGCGGCAGAGGCAGGTATAGAAAGTCGGCTCACCATATTGGAACGTGACGTCGAAGCCGAGCATGTCGCGATAATAGGCCACGCTCCTCGCCATGTCGGCGACCGCGAATACGGTGGCAGCACCGACCATCATCGCGCCATTGTCGGTCATCGTATGCTCCTGACGTGGACGGGCGACCGGCCCGCGGGGCGACCTTATCATCCATTTCGCGCCCCGTGTCCGTTCGCGTGAACGATCGAGCCAGGTCGGACATGCGCGCTACGCGTGGCGCCCAGACATGCCGGTCCTGCAACCTGACCCGGCGCAAGCGTTCTTGCTCGGCCCTCGCCGCAACGTAAGCTTGCCGCGCAGCGGCAGTCCCGCCACGAGGGAGGATGGCATCATCGGCTACTACGACCTCGTTTCGATGACGCTGATCACCATGCAGGCCGAGGCGCCGAACGACAGCACCCCGCCGTTGCCGCCGCTCGCCAAATAGCGCACAGGACCAGATGACGGACAAACCAGACGATATCGTCAGCTACGAGCTCACCGGCAACGTCGCCCGTCTCACGCTGCGGCGGCCGCCCGTCAATGCGCTGAGCCTGGAACTGATCCGCGCCGTGGTCGCCGGCTTCCGCCGCGCCGCCGCTGACCCCAACGCACGCGTCGTCGTGCTGGCAAGCGCGGTCGCCAAGCGCTTCTCGGCCGGGCTCGATCTCGACATCCTCCTGGGCAAGCCGGCGGCAAGCGTGCGCGAATTTCTCCAGGCGCTCTATATCGACCTCTATGACGCCCAGTACGATCTCGGAAAGCCGTCGATCGCGGCCGTCGGCGGCGCGGCGCGTGGCGGCGGCATGACCATGGCGGTGTCCTGCGACGTCGTGCTGGCATCCGAGAGCGCGACGTTCGGCTATCCCGAGATCGACGTCGGCGTCATCCCCGCGATCCACTATGCGCATCTGCCGCGGATCGTCGGACGCCACCGTGCCTTCGAGCTGCTATTCACCGGCCGCGTCTTCAGCGCGGCTGAGGCGCACGAGCTCGGTGTCGTGAACCGGGTGGTCGCCGATGCCGAGCTGGAAGCGGAGGTGGACAGGCTTTGCCAGCAGTTCACCGCCAAATCCGCGACCGTGCTGCGGATGGGCCGCGCTGCCTTCATGCGCCAGATCGACCTCGACTACCGGCGCAGCATTGCGAACGCGGTCGAGGATTTCTGCAACGTTGCGACGTCTGACGAGGCTCAGGAAGGTCTGCGAGCCTTCGTGGAGAAGCGTCCGCCGAAATGGTGAGGAGAACCGGACCGGTTCTCGCCTACCTGCCCCAGCGGTCCTGCCAGATCTTCTCCCCGATCAGGCAGCTCACGCGCGGCTCCTTGTCGGCGACGTGCACGACCTTGCGCTCGGGCGTGCGGCCGGCGACCTCCATCAGGAGCTTGGTGCGGATCGCCTCCTTGAACTTGTCGCGGTCCTTGATCGCGATCACGAAGGAGCCGGGGCCGCCGACCACGCAGTCCTCGTAATAATAGTCGAGATTGTCGATATCCATGGTCGAATAAGACGGCTCCTTGACCATGATCGGCAGGCCGTTGATGACGATCCCCTTCTCCAGCGCCATATCGCGCGACACGGTCACCGGGCCGCCATTGTTGTTGGGACCGTCGCCGGAGATGTCGATGACGCGGCGCAGGCCCTTATACGGATCTTCGTCGAAGAGCGGCATCGCGAAATTGATCGCGCCGGAGATCGAGGTGCGCGAGGCGCGCCGGATCGGCGTCTTCAGTATTTCGGCGGCGACTGCATCCGCCGTCTCGGGCCCGTCGATCAGCCGCCAGGGGATGATGATCTTCTGGTCGCTGGACGCAGCCCATTCGAAATAGGTCACCGCGATCCGGCCGTTGGGCCCCGCCTTCAGCGCCTGGAGGAATTCCTTGGATTGGATCGCCTGGGCGTAGCCTTCGCGCTGGATCGCAAGCTCGTCCATGTCCATGGAGTAGGAGACGTCGACCGCGAGGATCAGCTCGACATCGACGGTCTGCGCGTCCTTGTCCGCCGCCTGCTGCTGATACCTGGTCCCCGGTGCCGCGATGCTCGCGACGTCACCTCCGGCAAGCACGCCGGCCACCAGCACAGCCCCGATCGAGATCAGCAAGCGCATCGCGCCCTCCCGTCGTATGTCGCGATGGTGACATGCAAATGCATTTCCGCAAAGCGCGAAGATCGACCTCGCTTCACATTCGAGTTAGGGCTGCACGCTCTTGCGCAAAGCCGCCGCAGCTCCGCCACGGTCGCGCCGCTTCGCGCCCTAAGCACGCGTCATTCCGGGGCTCGCGACGCCGAACCCGGAATCTCGAGATTCCCAATGCGCAATTGCGCATTGGGGTTCTCGCTTCGCGAGCCCCGGAATGACACGTCGCTTTCCGCGCCCTATTGTGCGGCGCGATTTCCATGCTAGGCTTGTCATACAGATGGGGATGGAGTCCCCCGATAACCGCCCGGCGATGTCACATTGTATGGGCTGATGACTCCTGCTTGAGGTGAGGCATTTTGGAAAGCCTCGCCTTCGGCGGGAGCATGGACAACCCGCCGGTGGCGGGTTTTTTGTTGCCTGAATGCGAAGGGCAAGACGTGACGACGGCGCCAAATCCATCCGTGACCGCGGTCCCCAGGGGTGTCTGGGTGCTCGGCTTCGTCTCGATGCTGATGGACGTCTCCTCCGAGATGATCCACGCGCTGCTGCCGGTCTATCTGGTCACGGTGCTCGGCACCTCCACCGTGACGGTCGGCATCATCGAGGGCATCGCAGAGGCGACCGCCTCGATTACAAAGATCTTCTCGGGCGCCCTGTCGGACTGGCTCGGCCGGCGCAAGCTGCTCGCGGCGCTCGGCTACGGGCTCGCCGCGTGCACCAAGCCGCTCTTTCCGCTCGCGCCCAGCGCCGGATGGCTGATCGCGGCGCGCTTCATCGACCGCGTCGGCAAGGGCATCCGCGGCGCACCGCGCGATGCGCTGATCGCCGACATCGCGCCGGCTCAATTGCGCGGTGCGAGTTTTGGCCTGCGCCAGTCGCTCGATACGATCGGCGCCTTCGTCGGGCCGCTCGCGGCGATCGGCCTGATGTGGTGGACGGCAGACAATTTCACGGCCGTGTTCTGGGCCGCGGTGCTGCCGGCGTTCCTCTCCTTTGCCCTGATCGCGTTCGCCGTCAGCGAGCCCGAACCCGACGGGACCCGCGTGCCGTCGCGAAATCCGCTCAACACCGCCGCGATGCGGCAGCTTGGCACCGCCTATTGGCGCGTCGTGGCGGTCGGCATCGTCTTCACGCTGGCACGATTCAGCGAGGCCTTTCTGATCCTGCGGGCGCAGAATATCGGGCTGAACGCGATGTGGGTGCCGGCAGTGCTGGTGCTGATGAACGTCGTCTACGCGCTCTCGGCCTATCCGGCCGGCGCCTTGTCCGACCGCATCAACCGCACCGGGTTGCTGGTGCTCGGCCTCGTCTTTCTCGCCGGTGCGGATCTCGCACTTGCGACGCTGCCGAGCCTTGCGGGCCTCGCGCTCGGCGTCGTGCTGTGGGGCCTGCATATGGGACTGACGCAAGGGCTGTTCGCGGCGCTCGTTGCCGATACCGCGCCGCCGAGCTTGCGCGGCACCGCATTCGGCTACTTCAATCTGTTCACGGGGCTTGCGACGCTCGCGGCCAGCATCCTCGCAGGCGCGCTGTGGGACGCCTATGGACCGGCCGCCACCTTCCTCGCCGGCTTAAGCTTTGCGCTGATCTCGCTTGCGGGACTGCTTGCAATCGGCAAGAGCTTTGCGAAACCGGTGGGGCAATGATTGGACAAGTGGGGGATCATTCGACGTGGTGAGCGGTGTTCTGGCAATCGCAATCGGCAGCGTGCTCGGCGGCTGTGCGCGCTATTTCCTCTCCGGCGCGATCGCGCGGCGCTTCGGCGAGACGTTTCCCTGGGGCACCATGACCATCAATGTCACCGGTGCCTTCCTGATCGGCATTTTCGGTGCCCTGGCGACGCATCCGGGCTCGATCTTCGCCGCCCCGACACCATGGCTGTTCGCGGTGACCGGCTTCCTCGGCTGCTACACCACCGTGTCCTCGTTCAGCCTGCAGACCTTGACCCTCGCGCGCAACGGCGAGCAGCTTCATGCGCTCGGCAACATCGTCTTCTCGGTCGGCCTGTGCCTCACCGCCGTGACGTGCGGCTTTCTCCTCGCGGACAGGCTCGGAGGCTAGAGGCGATGACCACCCTCACCTCCAATGCCCGCTGGCGCAGCGCGATCCTCTATACGTGGGTGTCGTTCGGCAGCATCCTTGGCGGGCTCGCGCGTTATTTCGTTGGGCTCTTGCTCGAAACCGGGCCGGGCTTTCCCTTCGCGACGCTGTTCATCAACGCCACAGGATCCCTCGTCATCGGCTTCTATGCGACGCTGACCGGCCCCGACGGCCGCGTGCTGGCGCGGCCCGAGCACCGGCAGTTCGTCATGACCGGCTTTTGCGGCGGCTACACCACCTTCTCGACTTTTAGCCTGGAGACCTTCCGCCTGTTCCATGGCGGCATGAAATACACCGCGCTGGCCTATATCGCCGCCTCCCTCATCTGCTGGCTGGTATCGGTGTGGCTCGGTCATATGATGGCAAGCCGCTACAACCGCTTGAAAAGGAGCTGATCATGCAAATTCCCCGTCAAGCAGTGCTGCTCCGCATCTTCATCGGCGAGAACGACCATTTCGACGGCAAGCCGCTCTATGAAGCGATCGTGATCAGCGCGCGCGAACGGCACCTTGCCGGCGCCACTGTGCTGCGCGGGCCGATGGGTTTTGGCAAATCGAGCCGGCTGCACACCTCGAAAATCCTGCGGCTGTCGGAAGACCTGCCGCTGCTGATCGAAATCGTCGATAGCGAGGACAACATCAACGCATTCCTGCCCATCCTGGATGGCATGATGTCGAGCGGGCTGATCACCTTGGAGAAGGTGCAGGTCCTGCAATATGGTGAGAAGGCCGCGTCTTAAGCGGCTGGAACCCCTCGCGTTTTTCGGAGGCGGAATGAACGACGCCGTCACCAAGCCGAAAACCAGAACGAAGACCAAGGTCGAGCGGCCGCGGCTGCACAAGGTCATCCTGCTCAACGACGACTTCACGCCGCGCGACTTCGTCACCCTGGTGCTGAAGGCCGAATTCCGCATGACGGCGGATCAGGCCTACAAGGTCATGATCACCGCGCACAAGCTGGGCGCTTGCGTCGTCGCCGTCTTCACCAAGGACGTCGCCGAGACCAAGGCGACGCGCGCCACCGACGCCGGCCGCGCCAAGGGCTATCCGCTATTGTTCACCACCGAGCCGGAGGAATAGAGCGCGCCAGTCTGCCGCACGCTTTTGCGTCAATTTTACCGATCGTTGCTACCGCAGGTTCAATCTCCTGTGTCACCACCACGCGATGACAATCGCACTGCGCAAGCAACTCGAGCTCCGGCCCGCCCGCCCCGAGACCTCGTTCGGCCCCTTCAAACTTCTGCATGCCCTGCCCTGGCTGATCCTGGCGGCCGCCATGCGGGTGATCGCGTTCGGCGGCGGTCCTGCGGCGCTGCCGGCGACGATCATTTCCGACTTGTCGGTGCTGCTGGCCTTCTTTGCGACCGCGCAGCGCTCGATCGAAGCCGCGGGCGGTCAGTCTTCCCTCGGCGAGCTGACGATGGGCGAACAGTTCAAGCTGTCCTTCGCGATCTTCTGGCGGATCACGCTTCTGATGATTGCCGTGTCCCTCGGCACCGAAGCAATCGGCTATGCAGGATTGTCGCGACATCTGATGGCCGGCCTCGACGGCATGGCTTTCGACCAGTTCACCCATATCGGACGCTTCTGGAGCGCATTGATCGCTGCACTGGTGCTGCTCATCATCGTCCATGCCGAGCGCAACGATGGCCAGATCGCGCTGTTTGCCGCGATTGCCGAGCTCGCCCGGCGCGGGCTGTGGCTCGGGGCCGCCGTGATCGTGCTCGGCGTGGTCAATATCGCACTTTTCTACGGGCAGGAGGTGGTTCGCAGTGCGATCTGGAATTTCTGGCAGACCTCAACGGCGAGCCAGTTCACCAAGAACCTGATCTACTTCGTCTTCATCTTCAGCTTCGCCATGCTGCGGCTATGGATCACCCTGACGATCCTGACACTCGGATTGAAGCGGTCGTATATTCGTAGGGACCGCAGCTAGTTGCGGCGCCCAGTTGAAGCACCGCGTGCGCGATTATCCGGAGGGGACGGACGAACGCCACACCCAGACCTAACGGTCGAGGACAGATAACTCGCTCAGTCGCGGACAGACGGAGGACGGCAACACTCTCCTCCCAGCTTAATATGTGGCGCGCAAGGGGCTTGCTTCAAGACCCCGACCATCCCGTAGAACCGGCGGCCCCAAGCCAGAACCTACGGGAGTTGCGAATGACTGAATTGCTGTCGACCAGGCATGCGGTGGTGATCGTCGGAGCAGGTCCGACGGGACTGATGCTGGCGGGCGAACTGGCACTGGCGGGCGTCGACGTCGCCATCATCGAACGGCGATTGAGCCGGGACCTCACCGGCTCGCGCGCGGGCGGTCTGCATGCACGCACCATCGAGGTCCTTGATCAACGTGGACTCGCCGACCGGTTCCTCGCACAGGGCCAGGTGGCGCAGGTCGCGGGCTTTGCCTGGATCCGCCTGGACATCAGCGACTTTCCCACCCGGCACCCTTACGGGCTCGCATTGCGGCAGAACCTGATCGAGCGCATCCTCGCCGATTGGGTCGATGAATTGGGGGTGCCGATCTACCGCGGACGCGAAGTGACGGACATCACTCAGGACGAGACCGGCGTCGACGTCGCGCTCGTCGATGGCCAATCCCTGTGGGCGGACTATCTCGTCGGGTGCGACGGCGGACGCAGCACGATCCGGAAAGCCGCTGGCATCGACTTCCCCGGCTGGGATCCGACGATCAGTTGCCTGCTCGCCGAGATCGAAGCGGCCGAAGAGCCGCAGTGGGGCCTTCGCCGCGATGACAAGGGCATCCATTCCTTCTCTCGCGTGGAGAACGGCCCGGTGCGCGTCATGGTGACCGAACGGCACGTCGGACGCACCGCCGAGCCCACGCTGCGCGATCTCAGCGAGGCGCTCGTTGCCATATACGGGACCGACTACGGGATCCACAGCCCCACCTCGATCTCCAGGTTCACCGACATGACGCGGCAGGCAGCCTCCTACCGTGACGGACGGGTCCTGCTGGCTGGCGACGCCGCACATGTGCATCCGCCGATGGGCGGACAGGGCCTCCAGATCGGCGTGCAGGATGCGGTGAATCTGGGATGGAAGCTTGCGCAGGTGGTGAACGGCACTTCGCCGGCAACTCTCCTCGACACCTACCATTCCGAGCGCCACCCGGTCGCACAGCGCGCGCTGCGGAACACGATGGCGCAGACAGCGCTACTTCGCTACGACGACCGCATCGAGGCCTTGCGCGAGGCGGTGTCCGAACTCTTGGGCATGGACGAACCGCGCAAGCGCGTCGCCGCGATGATGTCAGGTCTCGATATTCACTACGATCTCGGCGCGGGACATCCGCTGCTCGGACGCCGCATGCCCGATCTCGACCTCGTCACAGCGAACGGTTCGCTGCGAGTCTTCAGTCTCCTACACGATGCACGGCCGGTCCTCCTCAACTTCGGTGAGTCCGGCGGCCTCGACGTCACGCCGTGGCAGGATCGCGTTCAGGCGATCGATGCCAGATGCGCCGAGACGTGGGAGCTTCCGGTGATTGGCGCGGTCATGGCACCCGACGCCGTGCTGGTTCGGCCCGATGGATATGTGGCCTGGGTGGGCGACCGGACGCGGTCAGGGCTCGCTGACGCGCTTACCACCTGGTTCGGGCCGCCCGCCGCGACGTAGCACGCCATCCCAGCCTGAAGCGCGATGAGATTGGGGATCAATCGTCATCGCGCAAAGGCCGCCCAAATGAAGCAGAGCTCGAAGTTCCGCTACTTCTTCTTTGTCTTCGGCTTTCCTTTCGGCTTCGACTTCGCCGCCGCATTGCCGAGAAACTTGCCGACAGTGGTAATGCTGCATGATGGCAGGAACTCCGCGGGCGCACAAATCCCCATGGCCTGCTCGGGCTTCAGCCGCGCCGTGGACCGTTTCGCGTCTTCTCCACCACCCGTAACCCAGGCGCTCTCCCAGAGCACGGCGAGCAGATGCGTACCGTCCTGCATCGCCTTGATCGTTGCGAGCCCGTAGTTCTTCCAGAACATCTCAGTCGTATCCTGGTTCTTCTTGATCGCGGCCAGGTAGTCCCGCAGCATGTCCGGCGGCGGCAGGGCCTCGAACGTCGCCCGCATGAGCTCGATCGTCGCTTGCGCCGCGTCCCGTCCGCTGGCGATGAGCTCCGACTTCTGCACCGCCGGCGTCTCGTCCAGGCCGTCCAGGATCTGCTTGCGGTGCGCATTCACCATATCGTCCTCGTAGGCACCGTGCAGTCCCCGCCCCTCCGGGATATGTGTGATGCTCGTCGTGCCGTCGTGGTGATGGACCGTGTGGCTGGTTGAATTCATCGGGTTGCCATCGTGCAGATAGGAAATGTGCAGCGGCTGGCATGAATCGCCGACATAGTGCGTGAGAACGCCGGCGGCGCAGACGAAGCTTGGCATGTCGTCGTCGCGGACGAACTGCACCATGGCCTCGAATATCTGCCACACGCGGAACGGCAGAAGTCCGCGGTGCGGCATCGTGATCGGCCCACCGTCCAGCAGATCCTCGACGCTCGAATAGAAGTCGTTCCACACCTTCGGATCGATATTCTTGGGATCCTTGCACAGCTCGAGAAGGTCGATGCCGTCGGACTCGCGGACCTGATCCATATCGGCGAAATGGTTCGGTCCCTCGAACGGCCGGTTGTGCCCTTGATGTCCGTGCTTCCAGAAGAAATCCGGCACGTCCGCCATCGGAATGAAGTCCAGATCGCCCATCTTCTTGAATTCATCGGAAAGGATCGTTTGATCGTCGTGGCTGATGATCTCAGCGTTGTTGTCCATCAGCTCCTTGAGCGTCGGCACGTCCTCGGACAGCGCTTTGGCGACCCGGCTCGCAATCGCGAAGTGGCCGACCGCGCCCCAAGTGTCGGGCTGGTCCAGATTCCAGTCCCGAACCACGTCGACATCCAAGCGGTCGCAGATCGTGCTGAGGCACGTGGCGAGCGCGTAGGAATGCGGCTGCGAGCTCAGACTGGAGTAGAGCCGGTTCGCGCCCCATTGCAGCGCCAGAGGCCGCATCGTGCCTGCCGCATCATTGCCGTCGATGCGGCTCTTGTCGCCGCTCGGCTCGAGCAGCCAAAGTGTGCCGGAGTCACCCGGCATGGTCGCGAAGGACGGCTGCTCGGGACGGTCCGGCGTCGGGGTCCGGGGGCCGATGAAGAAATCGGCAACATATTCGAAGCCGCCCTTCGATTTGTAGCGATAGAACAGCGCCTGCACTTCGCCAAACACCCAGCGGTTCGAGGCCGCGCCGTACCCGCGCACATAGCGGCCGAGCAGCGACATTGGGAAGTTTGCCACGGAGAGATCGACCATGGGCCCCATCACGGAATTGTCCTGGAGCTTAGCTGTCCAGGAATTGACATCCGTGACATCGATCAGCCCGGCATCCATGTTCACGTACACGGCCTTGCCGGGCCAGCCCGGATAGAGGTCCGTGAACGGCACGCGCGTCGCCTGATGCGGTGATGAGAGGCCGATCGGCTGCGAGCGCCCACCGAGCTGAGACGATAGCTCGAGACCAGGCTCGCCGGTCACGTGTCTGTTGGTCAGCGCGTAGGTCCTGTGCCCGTCGGTCACAAGGCACGCGATCGTCGCGAAATGGTTGCGGTTCTGGACCTCGACGAAGACTGGGTGGCCGCTGCCGATGTTGTTCAGCGGATGCCTTTTGACGTCGGGCGCGTCTGGAGTCTTCGGGTCTTTCGGGGCTTCGATGACGCAAACGGGAACGCGCCGGCCGTCGGGCAGATACAATGTCTTCGGCACGATCTCGTCGGCGTCATAGGGTCGACCGCTGCCGAAGTCGGTCGCCGCGATCCAGTCTTCCACGAACACGAGAACCGCCGGCCAGGAATACGAGCGGACCTCCGAGTTCATCAAATTCCGCGGCCCGGTGCCGTGCACGGGCGGATGTACGCCGGGCGGCGTATCGCCCTTGCGAATCCGGTAATAGCCGATCGCCGTCGCGACGACCTTCGGATGGCGCATCAGATGCACGTGGTATTGCTCGCGCGCGTCGAGCAGGTCCGACATTGAGAGCGCGTCAAATTCGGAACGTACGGGGACCGGCGATCGAGCGGGCGGACGACCTGATGCGGGCTGTTTGGGCTTGTCGGCGAGCTTTGCGTCCATGACTATCCTCGATGCAAATGACAATCGAAATGGTCGGCTGGAAAATCCGCGGGAGGGCTGGCCGACGGGCGGCTCAGAGTCGAATAAGGGTAGTGCAGGAAGAAAATGGTTGTGTGACAAGCCGCGCTCTATTTTGGCGACGGCAGTCGAAGGGGATCCTTTTCGGGAAGCAGATCGCACATTTGTCGACCGCAGCGAAGCGCCGCGGCTGTTTGCGAAACCCTCGGACGATCAACCAATCCGCGCCGCGGCCGGCCAATGGACGCGCAGGACAGTCTTTCCTCCCGCAGCGGGAATACCGGAACGGTCCTTCTCGACGACGCTACCTCCAAGCCGTTCGTAGAAGCGAAGACCTGCTGCGTTCGCCTCGAAGACCCACAAGTGCAGTCCGGCGCCGGTCGCCGTTGCCGAAAATTGACCGGCGGCGGCACGAAAGAGCCGCTCACCTATCCCCTGACCGCGAGCCTGCGGGCGAACGTGTAGATTGTCGATGAGACTTCCCCAAACAGGATCGAAATCACAATAGCCGCAGACAAACGCCTGAACGAGCCCGCCCGGGTCGCAGGCAACGTTGACGAACTGCGTCAAGGAGGGATCGCGGAGTCGCTGCGACCAGACGGCAAGCCGGTCGGTCTCGATGCCGCCGCTCAGAAATTCCGGCGCAAGAATATGGGCATAGGCATCACGCCAGCTTGCAACATGGATCGCAGCGATGACTGCCGCGTCCTTCTCGGTGGCGGTTCGGATAATGATGTCGCTCAAGTAATGCTCTCCGCTCGCATTCACGCCCGAACGGCCTAAGCCATCACCACCGGCGCCTCGTCGGCGAGCCCGTAGACGCGCTGCGCCGTCGAAAACCCGGCGATCGGGAATTCGCCGAGCTCGTTCCAGTCGGCGCCGCAGGCGCGCACGAAACCTTCGGAGGCGACCACCGTCCGCCCCATCCGGCCGGCGATCTTCTCCAGACGCGCGGCGAGATTCACGGCAGGGCCGATGCAGGTGAAGTCGAGACGGTTGCCGCCGCCGATATTGCCGTAGAGGATGTTGCCGACATGCAGCGCGACGCCGAAGCGGAAGCGCTCGATCGCCTCGCCGATCGGAAATGCCAGCGCATCGACGCTACAGCGCGACTCGCGCGCGGCCTCGAGCACGCGCGCGCAGACGTGGTTCGCATCCCCGATATATTCGTCGATCGGAAACACCGCGAGCAGGCCGTCGCCCATGAACTTCAGCACCTCGCCGCCATGGGCGCGGATCGAGGCGACCTGGCAGTCGAAATAATGGTTGAGGATCTCGACCACGGTTTCGGCCGGCAGCCGGTCCGACAGCGCGGTGAAGCCGCGCAGGTCCGACAGCCAGATCACCGCCTGCATGGTGTCGGTGTGGCCGCGACGGATCTGACCGCCCATGATGCGCTCGCCGGCGCGGTTGCCGACATAGGTGTCGAGCAACGTGGTGGCGGTGCGGCGCAGCGTGATGATCTCGGTGATGCGCGTCAGAGGTTTCGTCAACGCGCGCAGCGCCGCGACCTGCGCGTCGCTGAAGCCGCCGGGTTGTTTGGTGGTCAAGGTCATCGCGTGGACGGTATCGTCGAGGAAGCGCAGCGGCATCGCAACATAGTCCGTGGCGCCCTCCTGCCTGAGATCCAACAGAAAAGGAAAGCGCTCGACGTCGGCGAGGTTGTCGGGATTGCCGCGCACCTCGAGCCCGCGGTTGAAGACGAGGCTCAACGGGCTCCTCTTGAATTCCGGCGTCTCCTGGATCTCGAAGTCCACGGTGCCGACCTCGACCTCGGGGGCGCCCTGCCGCCAGATGAAGTTGCGGCCGAAGATTTCGGGGTGCAGCGTGCGAATGAAGACACCGACCCGCCACAGCGGCAGGCCGGCTGCGACCATGCGCTCGCAAGCCTGGGCCATCATCTGGCTCGGCATCGGCGCCGAGCGCGCGCCGTCGATCAGCCAGTCGGTGATGGCGTTGATTTCAGATGCATCCATGGCACCACAATTTGCGGGCGAACCTTCCGCCCCGTCAAGCTGCGCGGGCGGCTAGCGCCGGACGCTAACGCCCCACCTGCCCGCGATCACGCAAGAAGTGGTCGGCTAGCACGCAAGCCATCATGGCCTCGCCGACGGGAACCGCGCGGATGCCGACGCAGGGGTCGTGGCGGCCCTTGGTCATGATCTCGGTGTCTGCGCCCTTGCGATCGACGGTCAGGCGCGGCTGCAGGATCGACGAGGTCGGCTTCACCGCAAAGCGCACCACCACCGGCTGGCCCGTGGAGATGCCGCCCAGGACGCCACCGGCGTGATTGGACAGGAAGCGCGTGCCGTCATTGCCGGTGCGCATCTCGTCGGCGTTCTCTTCGCCGGTCAATTCGGCCGCGCCAAAACCGGCGCCGATCTCGACGCCCTTCACGGCATTGATGGTCATCATCGCCGCCGCGAGATCAGAGTCGAGCTTTGCATAGATCGGCGCGCCCAATCCTGCCGGCACGCCCTCGGCCACCACCTCGATGACGGCACCAATCGAGGAGCCGCTCTTGCGGATGCCGTCGAGATAGCTCTCGAAGAACGCCGCCTTGTCCTTGTCCGGACAAAAGAACGGATTCTTGGCGACCTCGTCCCAGTCCCATTTGTCGCGATCGATCTTGTGCGGACCGATCTGCACCAGCGCGCCGCGCACGGTCACACCGGGCAGCACCTTGCGCGCGATGGCGCCGGCGGCGACGCGCATCGCGGTCTCGCGCGCCGAGGAGCGCCCGCCGCCGCGATAGTCGCGCAAGCCGTATTTGGCCTCGTAGGTGAAGTCGGCGTGGCCGGGGCGAAACTTGTCCTTGATCTCGGAATAGTCCTTCGAGCGCTGGTCGGTGTTCTCGATCAGAAGCCCGATCGGCGTGCCCGTCGTCACCTGCTCGCCGGTCTCCGGATGCGCCATCACGCCGGAGAGGATTTTCACCTGGTCCGGCTCCTGGCGCTGGGTCGTGAAGCGCGACTGGCCGGGCCGGCGGCGATCGAGGTCGCGCTGGATGTCGGCCTCGACCAGCGGGATCAGCGGCGGACAGCCGTCGACCACGCAGCCGATCGCCACCCCATGGCTCTCGCCGAAGGTGGTGACACGGAACATATGGCCGAAGGTGTTGAAGGACATCGCTGCTCGCTGGATCGGTTCCGGCGTGTGGTAACGCGCCCTCGAAGAAGGGTCAAATGGCGCCTCGCAACTCGTCGTCGCGGGACGATCGTAACCTCGATCGCCTTCGCGAACGTGGCTCAAAACCCGCCCATGGCTCCTTTGCATGGGGTTGTTTTGCGATTTTTTACCCGGAACCCGAGATGCCCTTCGGGGCGGTACCCCGTACCCCCGTTAACTATGCTTCTCCAGCTGGCCATCGCGGAATACGTAAACGACGCCCTGCTCGATATAGAGCTCGGCGGCGCTCGCGGGCGTCTCCAGTCCGAGCGTCACCATCAGGGCCCGCGCGGTGCCGCCATGGGCGACCGCGACCGTGTCGGTCCGGACCTGGTCGTACCATTCGCGCATGCGGGCCTGGACGTCGGCATAGGTCTCGCCGTCCGCGGGCGCCACCCTCCACTTGTCGACCAGGCGACGCGCGTAGACGTGGGGATCGGCGGCCTCGCTCTCCGGCAGCGTCAGTCCCTCCCAGGCGCCGTAGCCGATCTCGCGCAGGCGGTTGTCGAGCGAATAGTCGGCAATCGGCAGGCCGAGCTTGCCGCGCGCGAGCTCCATGGTCGTGCGCGCGCGCCCGAGCGGGCTCGATACATAGGGCAGCGAAGCCCTGTCGCGGCCCTCGCGCGCAAAGAGATCGGCGAGGATGCCAGCGGCCTGCACGGCCTGGCCGCGGCCGCGCGCGTTCAGCGGGATGTCCCGCGTGCCTTGAAGACGCCCGAGCGCATTCCACTCGGTTTCGCCGTGGCGAAGATAGTAGATCGTGGGGGCGGGCATTGTCGGAGAGTAGTTAGTCCTTCCCGCCCAGCGCCATATCCGGCGCATCCGGCCGCTTCATGCCGAGCACGTGGTAGCCGGAATCGACGTGATGCACCTCGCCGGTAACGCCGCGCGACAGGTCCGACAGGAGATAGAGCGCGCTGCCGCCGACGTCCTCGGTCGTCACGTTGCGCCGCATCGGCGCGTTGACCTCGTTCCATTTCAGGATGTAGCGGAAATCGCCGATGCCCGAGGCGGCCAGCGTCTTGATCGGCCCCGCCGAGATCGCGTTGACGCGGATGTTCTTCTCACCGAGATCGGCGGCGAGATAGCGCACGCTGGCCTCCAGTGCAGCCTTCGCCACGCCCATGACGTTGTAGTGCGGCATCCACTTCTCGGCGCCATAGTAGGACAGCGTGATGATCGAGCCGCCGTCGGTCATCAGCTTCTCGGCGCGCTGCGCGACCGCAGTCAGTGAGTAGCAGGAGATCAGCATCGACTTGGTGAAGTTCTCTTGGGTGGTGTCGACATAGCGGCCGTCGAGCTGCTCACCATAGGCGATCGCGTGCACCACGAAATCGATCTTGCCCCATTTCTCCTGCACGACGGCGAACGCCGCATCGATGGTCGCAGCGTCCGTGACGTCGCAATGGCCGAGCACGAGGCCGCCGATCTCGGCGGCGAGCGGCTCGACCCGCTTCTTCAGCGCGTCGCCCTGATACGTGAATGCGAGCTCGGCACCGGCGGCGTGGCATGCCTTGGCGATGCCCCAGGCGATCGAGCGGTTGTTGGCAACACCGAGGATCACCCCGCGCTTGCCCTGCATCAGACCCGAATTCTGCGCCATGCCTGTCATCCAATCGAGCTGGTCAAGAGGTCTGGAGGTACACCAGCGCTTCCCTGCGGTACAGTCCTAATCCGCGGCGTTAACGCTGTTTCGGTTGCCGGAATAGCCGTTCCATTCGGGTGTTATGATGAGTGAAGGCGCTCGCGCCGAACGAAGGACAATCGAGGCGGCATGAGCGCGTTTCGCCAGAGTGTTGAAGCCATGATCCCGGCGCTTCGGCGCTATGCGCGGGCGCTCGCACGCGACGCCGACATCGCGGACGATCTGGTGCAGGACACGCTGGTCCGGGCGTTGCGCTCGGAGCGGCTGTTTCTCGGGGGCGACGTCAGGAGCTGGCTCTACACCATCCTGACCAACCTCAACAAGAACCGCCGCCGCTCCCTCGCGAGGCGGCCGCAGTTCATGCAGCTCTCCGAGAACAATCCCGACGCCAGCGGGACGGAAGCCGAAGGGCGGGACATAGAAAAGGCGTTGACGACGCTGGTGGAGGAGCAGCGCTCGGTGCTGCTGCTCGTGATGTTGGAAGGCCTGAGCTACCGCGAGGTCGCCGACATCCAGGGCGTCCCGATCGGCACGGTGATGTCGCGCCTTGCGCGCGCCCGGGCCCACATCAAGGCGGCGCTGGATGGTGAGCGGCCGGCGCTGAGAAGGGTAAAATGATGGCAGGGTCCACGCATCGGATTTTCAGCGCCCTGTGCACGCAGCGGGGACGAATGGATTTGAACGACGAACGATATTTCGGACCGATGAGTCAGAGACGAGCGATATGACCGAGCGCAGGATTTCCGTGACCGAGGACGAATTGCACGCCTATGTCGACGGCGAGCTGCCGGCTGAGCGCCGCGCCGACGTCGAGGCCTGGCTTGCCGCCAATCCCGAGGAGGCCGAGCGGGTCAACTCCTGGCGCGCGATGGCCGAGATGCTGCACGCCCGCTATGACACCGTAGCGCAGGAGCCGGTGCCGAGGCGGCTGGAGCTCGAGCGGCTGGTGCGCCGCCCCAGGCAGTGGCTCTATGGCGCAGCGGCGGCTGCCCTGGTGGCCTTCGTGGCCGGCGGCGCAGCCGGCTGGGTGGCGCACGGCGCCGCCAACAGGCCCTCGGCCTTCCAGAGCTTCACCGAGGACGCGCTCGACGCCCACCGCCTCTATGTCGTCGAGATCCGCCACCCCGTCGAGGTCCCCGGCAACGAGCGCGACCATCTCCAGGCCTGGTTGACCAAGCGGTGCGGCTGGACGGTGTTCGCACCGAACCTCGAGGCGAGCGGGCTGAAGCTCGTCGGCGGCCGGCTGCTGCCGGGGCCGAACGGCCCGGCCTCTTTCCTCATGTATGAGGGCGCCTCCGGGGAGCGGTTTACGATCTACACTGCCAAGACCGAGACCGGCGAGACGCAGATGCGTTACACCACGATGGACAGGGATGGCGCCTTGTTCTGGGCCGACCGCGGCGTCGGCTATGTCGTGAGCGGCGGCAACGACCGCGACCGGCTGACCAAGGTGGCGCGCGCCGTCTACGACCAGGCCGAGAAGAACGGCACCTAGACAACGCGCTGGATGCGCTCGCCCAGATTCCGACATTGAAAATTTGGAATCAAGACATCGACGCGTCTCATTATCGCACCGGATGATCACGCGAAAATGAGTGGCGTTCGATCCGCCGATCGGCGCAGGCGGCCTCGATTGGGGTTTTTGGTACCGCGCTGGTCCCCCTCTCGAGGCCGCACTCTTTTCGCGGCCGCCTTGCGGCGGCCGACACGCCGGACACGATAGCGTCAAAGCGCCATCGCGCTCCATGCGTCTATGGGAGCACCACCTGTCGGGGAAAATGCTCTCTTAGCGCGTGATCGCGGCGCAAACGCTTGCGCGTTTGTCGCCAGGGCTAACCGCCCCACTTGCGCGGATCACGCCTCAGCCGAGCCCGCTGCGAGGGTTGTAGGGATGCTGGTCCCGCCACTTCTGCATCAATGCTTCAAGCTCGGCATCGTTCCCGTCCGGCAGCATGATGCGGGTGGTGACGAAGAGGTCGCCGGTTCCACCCGATTTCGGCAGGCCCTTGCCCTTCAGGCGGAAAGTCCGTCCGCTCGAGGTGTTTTTCGGGATCGTCAGCTCGACCGCATTGCCGAGGGTCGGCACACGGACTTTGCCGCCGAGCACCGCCTCATAAAGCGTGACCGGCAGATCAATCCGCAAGTCGGCGCCATCGACCTTGAAGAACGGATGCGCGCCGATGGTGACCGTGATGAGCAGGTCGCCGGGCGGATGGCCTGGCGCGGTCTCGCCCTGCCCCTTCAGCCGGATCTGCTGGCCACTCGTGACGCCGGCCGGAATCTTGACGTTGAGCTCCTTGCCGGTCGGCAGGCGGACACGCTTCTCTCCGCCATGAACCGCCTCCTCCAGCGACACCGTCATGGCTACGTTGAGGTCGAGATCGACCCCGACCCCGCCGGTATCGAACTCGAACTGGGGTCCGCCGCTACCCGACCGCGCACCGCGCGCCGCGCCGCCGAACATGCTGTTGAGAATGTCCTCGAACGCGCCTCCGCCCGGACCGCCGCCGCCGGAGCGGAACGAATATTCGAAGCCGCCGGGGCCGGCGCGCCCGCGCGCGCCCCCGCCGCCCGGAAAGCCCTGGAAGCGCGGCTTGCCTTCGCCGTCGATCTCGCCGCGATCGAACTGCTTGCGCTTGTCCTCGTCGCCGAGGATCTCGTTCGCAGTGTTGATCTCGGCGAAGCGCTCGGCCGCCTTCGGATCGTTCTTGTTGCTGTCGGGATGATGCTTCTTGGCGAGCTTGCGATAGGCGCTCTTGATCGCGGCAGCGTTGGCGCTCCGCGGCACCCCCAAGACCTCATAGGGGTCGCGCATCCGTCACGTCTCCCTTCACGGAAATCGATAGTGTCAAAAGGGCTCCCCGCCCCACCTGTCAATCATCTGGGGTGCCCGTGGCATTTTTGCAACTAGGGTCGCTGAGCGAATCCTAGCTCCGCCATGGCTTTAGCGTATGAATCTCCCAGCGGCCATGGCCACTCTGGCAGCCGGCGCCCTGGAGCCAGCTTTCGGTCCGGCCGTTGACGTAGCTCGCCAGGAAATCCCGGCATTTGCGGCCGTCCTCGGCGGCATAGGACTGCGCGATCGGGGTCACCGAGCCGCGTGCGCCGGTCTCCGGATTTTCCCAGTGCTGGCTGGCATCCTTGTCGCCCTGGCTCAGCACGTCGGAGGCCGCGTTGCGGGCGAAGGCGAGATCGCCCTCGGTCGGCGCCTGCGTGGTGATCGAGCCGGTGACATCGCCCTCGACCAACTTGGCGAACGGCCCCTTGGCAAGTGCGCCGCCGTCGTTGCGGGAGAGACTACAGCCAGCCGTCCCGAGCCCGATTAGAATCATTGTCATGACGAGGCTGGAAGGCCGGATCGCCGATAGGCCAACGCTCCCCCATGCCCTATATAGGGCAGAAGCGGACAACAACGCGCTTTGGGCCGCGGAACGCAACTCGGACTCCAGACATGACCGATACGACCTCGATGAAACACCAGACACCCTTAACATCCGGTGATTTCACCGCCGCCGACGAGCCGTTCGCGCTGTTCGAGGCCTGGCTGAACGAGGCGATCAAGGGCGAGCCGAACGATCCGAATGCCATGGCGCTCGCAACCGTCGACCCCGACGGGCTGCCTGATGTGCGCATGGTGCTGATGAAAGGCTTCGATTCCGACGGTTTCGTCTTCTACAGCCACATTGCGAGCCAGAAGGGCCGCGAACTCGCCGCAAATCCTAAGGCGGCGTTACTTTTTCACTGGAAGTCGCTGCGCCGACAGGTGCGCATCCGCGGCAACGTGACGCCGGTGACGGACGCCGAGGCCGACGCCTATTTCGCCACGCGCCCCAAGCAGGCCCAGATCGGCGCCTGGGCGAGCAAGCAGTCGCAGCCGCTGGAGAGCCGTTTCGCCTTCGAGCAGGCGATTGCCAAGGTCGCGGCCAGATACGTCATCGGCGAGGTGCCGCGGCCGCCGGGCTGGAGCGGCTGGCGCATCACGCCCTTGCGCATCGAGTTCTGGCACGACCGCCCATTCAGGCTGCACGACCGCATCGAATTTCGCCGTGACGGGGCCGGCCAGCCGTGGTCCAAGACGCGGATGTATCCTTAAGCTCTGAAAGACCTCCATGCCGCACTCGTCCAACGTGCCGCGACGCACCCTGCTCCTGACCGGAGCAAGCCGCGGCATCGGCCATGCCACCGTGATCCGTTTCTCAAGCGCAGGCTGGCGCGTCATCACCTGCTCGCGACATGCGTTTCCGGAAGATTGTCCGTGGGACGCAGGTCCTGAGGATCACATCCAGGTCGACCTTGCCGATCCCGAGGACACGACGCGCGCGATCAATGAAATCCGCAACCGCCTCGAAGGCGGCTCGCTGCATGCGCTCGTCAACAACGCCGCAATCTCGCCGAAGGGACCCGGCGGCTCCAGGCTCGGCTCGGTCGACACCAATCTCGACACCTGGACGCATGTCTTCCACGTCAACTTCTTCGCGCCAATCATGATGGCGCGCGGGTTGATCGAGGAATTGAAGGCGGCGAAGGGATCGGTGGTGAACGTCACCTCGATCGCCGGCTCGCGCGTGCATCCCTTTGCGGGGGCGGCCTACGCCACCTCGAAAGCCGCGCTCGCCGCGCTGACGCGCGAGATGGCTTCCGACTTCGGCCGCGTCGGCGTGCGCGTCAACGCGATCGCGCCGGGCGAGATCGACACCTCGATCCTGTCGCCGGGCACCGAGAGGATCGTCGACCAGCAAATCCCGATGCACCGCCTCGGCACGCCCGACGAGGTCGCCAAGATCATCTACGTGCTGTGCACCGAGACGTCGTCCTACGTGAACGGTGCCGAAATCCACATCAATGGCGGCCAGCACGTCTAAAGCATGATCCGGAAAAGTGTGGAGCGGTTTTCCGAAAAGATCATGCTCAAACAACGATTCATCCTAATCTCATCGCGCTTTAGGTGAGGAAAGGACTGCGGGCGGAGCGATGGGTCGGTTCGCGACTACGGCGGCGCTCTACGAGAAATTCCGGCCGCCTTATCCGCCGGAATTCTTCAGCAGGGTCGCGCAGAAGCTCGCCCTCACCGAGCGATCCGCGCTGATCGATCTCGGCACCGGGCCAGGACTGCTCGCGCTCGGCTTCGCCCCCTTTGTCGGCCGCATCGTCGGCGTCGACCCGGAACCGGACATGCTCGATGCCGCACGGCGTGCGGCGGCGCGCGCCGGCCGGGATCTCGGGCTGATTGAGGGCAAGGCCGAGATGCTTCCCGCCGACATCGGCTCCTTCGACGTCGTGACGATCGGGCGCGCCCTGCATTGGATGGATCGTGCGTCCATCCTTGCAGTGTTCGAGCGGCTGGTTGCGCAGGACGGCGCGATCGCCATCTGCGCATCGTTTTCAACCCCCGACGGTCGCAATCCGTGGCTCGACGACTACAATGCGGTGCGCCGCAACTGGTCGCCAGCCGGCCTGTGGGAGGAGGCCGGCCGCGGCGAGCGAACGCACCGCGACCTGCCGGCCTTCTTCCGTGGCAGCGCGTTTCGCCCGATCGACGTGATCCGGGTCGAGACGAGGCACGAGATCAGCGTGCGTGACCTGGCCCGGCGCGTGCTCACCTTTTCCTCGTCATCGCCCGAAGCACTGGGTGGCAATGTCGAGGCGATGCTGAGTGATGTCGAGGAGCGTCTTGCGCCCTTCAGCCGCGACGGCGCGATCATCGAGACGCTGGTATCCGTGGCAGAGATCGTGAGGCGCTGAGGGCGCTGGGATTATGCGACGATGCGGCGGGCTGTCCCAGGAACGATCGGTGTTTGGAAACGGAAGCAAGGCAATCCAGACAGAGCCGCCGCAAGACCCGGATTGCCTTAACCCCTCCCGTTTCTCAATCGGCACGAATCCGACGCGACGTCTCGCGCAGCCGCGGAGCGGCTACATTGGATGCGGTCGAGCAGTCGTCGTCGTTCTCACCGTCGAGCAGCGGAGCACCACAGTGCCGGCACAGCCGTGCCGACATCGACGACGCCTTGCCGTTCGCCAGGACCCGACGATAGCTCGCCAGATCGATGACGTTACGGGGCGTCGTTATGCGTTTTTCAACCATGGCTGTTCCTCGCGGCTACTCGCTGCTTATCGCAGACAAGTTTCGCCCAAACGTTCAGCCCAACGCTCAAATTTTAGCTGAGGAAATGAGGCAGAGATTGTGACCCAGATCTTGTCTACACAGCGCCACATTTCACAACGCGCGTTCACCGTCTCCCTGCAAACGGCGTAACAATTCGGTAGCTATCTCACAGCCACTTCTTCCACTTGAAAATCCAGTACGGAACAATCGCGGCAGCGAGCATCATCACCAGCGCCATCGGATAGCCGTGCGCCCATTCGAGCTCCGGCATCGCCTTGAAGTTCATGCCGTAGATCGACGCGATCAGCGTCGGCGGCATCAGGACCACGGCCATCACCGAGAACAGCTTGATGATGTTGTTCTGCTCGAGATTGACGACGCCGAGCATGGCGTCGAGCACGAAGGTAATCTTGTTCGAGAGATAGGAGGCATGGTCGGTCAGCGATGCGACGTCGCGCTGCATGGTCTTGAGCTGCTCGCGCATGTCCTTGGACCATTTCACGCCTTCGACGATCGCCGAGAGGAAGGTGACGACGCGACCGATCGACACGAGGCTCTCGCGGACCTTCGAGGTCAGGTCGCCCTTGCGGCCGATCGCGATCAGGATCTGGGAATATTGCTTGGCGTGACCGTGGCGCTCGCTCTCCGGCTCGAAGATATCGTGCGAGACCTGGTCGATCTCGGCGCCGCAACGCTCCAGAATGTCGGCACAGCGGTCGATCACGGCGTCCAGAAGTTCCATCAGCACCATCTCGCCGGTGATGGCGGGGGTGCAGGAACGGGCCAGCTTGGCCTCGACCAGGGCGAAGGGCTTGGGCAGGTCGTAGCGCACCGTCACCAGGCGATGGTCGCCGAGAATGAAGGTTACCGCCGTGGTCCGGGGCATGTCGGTATCAGAGTGGCACATCAGCGTCGCCGTCATGTAGCGCGCGCTGTTCTCGATATAGAGGCGGCTGGAGACCTCGATCTCCTGCATGTCCTCCCGGGTCGGGATCGCGATCCCCGCCAGCCGCTCCACCGCCTTGTCCTCGGCGCCGGTGGGATTGAACAGGTCGATCCACACCGCATTTTCGGGCAGCACCGCGAGGTCTTCGACGGCCGCCTTCTTCAGGGAGGACTCGGACGGAACGAACACCGAAAACATGAACTACTCCAGCGGGGACCGAAAAGGCCGGCGCACGGCCCTTAGCGCGATTCTGACAGGTACGGGATGACAATCACATTAACGGGGCGTTTGCATTTGTGGCCAGCCAGCGGCGTAACTGTGGCACGGAATCGACAACTCGGCATCCCTTGCCCAAAAATCGACCCAGAGCCTCAAAACTTGCGGCAAAAAAGCCACAGCTTGGGCTTTGCAGCGCGGGATAAAGCCCTAAAAGCTGGAATTGTGGCGGGTTTCAACCGATAATAGGCCCATCGGAATCGTGGAACTTGGGCAATACGCTCAGGGCCTGCGCATGGGTATTTGTTTCGATTGGAACCAAGCCAATGTCGTCGCTGAAAGTTAAGTTGGGAATTCTGGCCGCCGGTTTGATGCTGACGGGCTGCATGCAGGCCACTCATTTCGAGGCGACCGACACCAAGGCCTTTAAGCCGAAGGACAAGGAACTCCTTGCCAAGATTCGGTATGAGAACACCCCCGTCGCCGAGCCGTTCCGCCGCGCCATCGTCGATTACCACCGCAAGGAGTCGCCGGGCTCGATCGTGGTCGATTCCGACAATCATTACCTCTACTACGTCATGGATGGCGGCAAGGCGATCCGCTACGGCATCACCGTCGGTGAAGAGGCCATGGCCTGGTCGGGTATCGCCAAGGTTGGCAGCATGACCGAATGGCCGGCCTGGCATCCGACCCCCGGCGAAATCTCGCGCCTGGGCGTGCCGACCTATGTGGCGCCGGGTCCTGACAATCCGATGGGCTCCCGCGCGATGTATCTCTACTCGGGCGGCAAGGACACGCTGTTCCGCATCCACGGCACCAACCAGCCTGAATATATTGGTGCCTCGATCTCCTCGGGCTGCATCCGCCTGACCAACGAGGACGCGATCGACCTCTACAACCGCGTCAAGGTCGGCACAATCGTGGTCGTGCTCGAGCCGAAGCACGGTGATTCCCCGTACAACTCGCAGCTAGCTCTGCGTGGCGGCGGCAACAGCACTTCACAGTACTGAGCTTCCCCAAGGCTTTCGAAGAAGCGCCGGCTCGCTACCGGCGCTTTTTTGTTGCCGGCTTTCGGGGCGTTTGGCCGGCGCCGGCAGGCTCGTCCGGCTGTGGCGTGCCGGACTTTGCCGCATCGCCCTGCTCCGCGCCCTCGTTGGTCTCCCCCGATTTGGCTGCTACCTCGCGCGGTGGGGCTTCCTCGGGCCGCTCGGTCGGCAGCAGCGGGGCGACCTGCGGCAGCGGATCCCAGACGTTCCACTGGCAAATCCGGTAGTCGTTGCGGCGCTGCATCAGATCGAGATGGATGTGGTCCTCGTGATACCAGTCCGATCCCGGTCCCAGCACGGTTGAAAAGCGCGCGCAGACCGAATGCAGCACGCGCTCGCGCAACTCCCGCGGCACGGTGCGGTCGGTCAGGCCGATCGACTGCCCGTTGGCAAGCTTGAACGCACGCACGTCGAGCGCATTGGCGCGGCCGTGCTCCGACAGCATGGCGCCGACGATGCGGTTGCGGCCGCGGCACTCGAAGGAATCGAAATTGTCGAGATCGCTGATGGTGCTCCCGAGGCTCGCCGCGAGCGGCGCCATGTCCGAGCGGACCCAGTTGGCGATGGCCGATGCCATGCCGCAGCGCAGGATCGCGGCCGGCTTGACCTGGACCTTGCGCTTATCCGGCAGCACGATCGCCTCGAGCCGCACCAGATCCTGGCCGCCGCAGCTGCCCGGGCCATGAATGTCGGGGACCGAGGGCGCAATTGCGATCTCCTCGGTCAGGGCGAGGCGGCAGGCCGAGGCCTGCTTTGCTGGCGGCGCGGTCGGTTCGGCCGGCTTGTCGGCAGCAAGTTTTTCTTCGACTGCCGGCCGCTCCGGCGCAGGTTTGGCCACTTCCTTGGGCGCATCTTCGGGACGCGGTCTCGGCAAGGGAATTTTGGCCGGAATCCTGGCCGGATGAACCGTGCCGCGAGGCCGCGGCAGACCGAAGCCGAACAGGTCGAGCGGCGCGGCGTATTTCCGCGCCTCGGCAGGCGCAAGCGACAGCCCCAGCGCGACGGTAACCATTGCCGCACCGGCGGACATATAGCCGCGACAAGACCATTTGCGGCAAAAGTCCGGCAGGCTAAAATTCATGACAATTCTTTGGCCCAGAGCTGAGAGCGATAACAAGTCCAGCCTTATTCGGAGGAACGTCGGAATGCTTGGTTTGATGCAAGATTGGCCCCTGCTCTGCCACCGGATCATCGAACATGCCGCCAGGATTCATGGCAAGCAGGAGGTCGTCACGCGCTCGGTCGAAGGACCGATCCATCGCACCAACTACGCCGAAATCCACGCCCGCGCCCTGAAAGTTTCGCAGATGCTGGAGCGCGACGGCATCAAGCTCGGCGACCGCGTCGCCACGATCGCCTGGAACACCTGGCGCCACCTCGAGGTCTGGTACGGCATCATGGGCATCGGCGCCATCTGCCACACCGTCAATCCCCGCCTTTTCCCCGAGCAGATCGCCTGGATCATCAACCATGCGCAGGACCGCATCGTGATGACCGACATCACCTTCGTTCCAATCCTGGAGAAGCTCGCCGACAAGCTGCCGAGCGTGGAGCGTTATGTCGTCCTCACCGACAAGGCGCATATGCCGCAGACCACGTTGAAGAACGCGGTCGCCTATGAAGAGTGGATCGCAAAGGCCGACGGCAAGTTCGCATGGAAGGATTTTGACGAGAACACGGCCGCCGCCATGTGCTACACCTCCGGCACGACGGGCGATCCCAAGGGCGTGTTGTATTCGCATCGCTCCAACGTGCTGCACGCCCTGATGGCCAACAATGTCGACGCGCTCGGCACTAGCGCCTCCGAGACAATGCTGCCGGTGGTGCCGCTGTTCCATGCCAACAGCTGGGGTATCGCCTTCTCCGCGCCTTCGCAGGGCACCAAGCTGGTGATGCCCGGCGCCAAGCTCGACGGCGCCTCGGTCTACGAGCTGCTCGAGACCGAAAAGGTGACGCACACCGCAGGCGTGCCGACCGTCTGGCTGATGCTGCTCCAGCACATGGCCGCCAACAATCTGAAGCTGCCGCATCTGAAGATGGTGATCTGCGGCGGCTCGGCGATGCCGCGCTCGATGATCAAGTCGTTCATCGACATGGGCGCGCGGGTACGCCATGCCTGGGGCATGACCGAGATGAGCCCGATCGGCACGGTCGCAGCGCTCAAGCCACCGTTTGCCGAGACCACCAGCGATGCGCGGCTCGACGTGCTCCAGACCCAGGGCTATCCGCCGTTCGGCGTGGAGATGAAGATCACCGACGATGCCGGCAAGGAGCTGCCATGGGACGGCAAGACCTTCGGCCGCCTGAAGGTTTCGGGGCCAGCGGTCGCCAAGGCGTATTACCGGCTCGACGCCAATATTCTCGACGGAGAAGGCTTCTTCGATACCGGCGACGTCTCCACCGTCGACCAGGACGGCTATATGCGGATCACCGACCGCTCCAAGGACGTGATCAAGTCCGGCGGCGAGTGGATCTCCTCGATCGATCTGGAAAACCTCGCGGTCGGCCACCCCGCGGTGGCGGAGGCCGCCGTGATCGGCGTCTACCACCCTAAATGGGACGAGCGCCCGCTCCTGATCGTGCAGCTCAAGCAGGGCCAGAACGCCACGCGCGAGGACATCCTGACGTTCATGGACGGCAAGATCGCGAAATGGTGGATGCCCGACGACGTCGCCTTCGTTGACGGCATCCCGCACACCGCGACCGGCAAGATCCTGAAGACGGCGCTGCGCGACCAGTTCAAAGACTACCGCTTCCCGAACGCGGCAGCGTAAGCGCGAGGCTTCGCGAGAGCATTGGCGGCGCGGCCCCTGCGGAACCGGCAGGGGCCGCGTCGTTTTGGAGCGCTCACAATTGCGAGCAGCGAAAGCCCGCCTCCGGCCGGCTGAAGAACATCCGCTGCTCCTTCACGACGAGCACGAGCTGATTGCGGTCGCGCAAGGTGCCGCACAGGCCTCTGGCAACGGCCTTGAATACGCGCGTCTCCGCATAGGGCGTCACGTTGAGATCCTCGATCGCCCAGCGTTGCAGATTGAGCACGTTGGTGTTGTCGGAGGTATGGACGAGGTGCGACCTGACACTGCTCGGAGTCGAGGCCGCGCCGAGATCGCTGAGATAGATCTGCGCCTCCGTCAGATTGCCAGAATAGAGCGCCGAGGACAGATAGGAATCCCAGAGATTGAAGAAGCTGAGCGCCGGCAGCACGGCGAACAGCGCCACGGCCGCGCCATGACGAAAGTCGCGCACGTTCCAGACGACGTCGCGCCAGGCGAAGTCGGCCTCTCCCGAAAACAGCAGCACGTCGAAGACCGCCATCGTCGCGGTCCACGGCCAGACGACGTTGTTCCAGTTGAGCCCGAGCGGGCCGAACATGGCCAGGATGAAGACGTGCATGGCGACCGCTGCGACCAGCGAGACGCGGCGAAAACGCCGGGTCAACAGGCCGGCGCCGAACGCCACCTGGATGAAGGGGACGGCGAAGCCGAAGGCATCGAGAATGCTGCCGAGCGACGGAAGCAGGCCGGTGATCGGTGTGACGATCCAGGGGAAATCATTCTCCATGAAGTTGAGGTTGATCTTCTGGAGACCCGAGAAGACGTAGGTGAAGGCAATGACCAGCCGGGCCACGTTGAGGGTCCGCTGGTCCTCGGCCGGATCCGCGTTGTGGCTTTGCCCGAGCGCCAGAATCGCGAGCAGGAAGCTGTATTGAAAGACCCAGGGTTGCCACCGCGTCTGGTCGGCGAGGCAGAACGCTGCGACGATGGCGAGGAAGCCGGCGATCGACCAGCGCACGCGAGGAGCCAGCACGGCGAGCCCCGCCAGCACGAACAGTGCGCCATAGAGGGTGACCGCGACAGCGCCCTCGATCGGGGGCAGGATCGGGACGGCCGGCGCCTCCGGATAGGAACGCGGCCCGATCCACAAGGCCGGACACATCAACAGCCCGACGCAAAACGCTGCAAGGATGGTCAGGCGGAGCAGAAATAGCCTCTTCGCCGGAGCCGGGCCGCCGAAAGGATTGTGCCGATTGTCGCGCCCCGCCATGCTTCCTGCCCCCCTCGAACAGCCATACACAATTGGTGGTTCGCGGAGGTCAATGGTTCGAGCACCGCAGAAGATCCGGAACGGGATAAAGGCCGGGGATAAACCGCTTCACAGGCCTGCGGAAAATGCGCTAGGTCAGCTTGCTCCCCGTCGCCCGCGCCCCGCAACCGGCGACTGACATCGGTGATGGAACAGCATGGCCCGCAGGTTTTCCGCTCCCTACCAGTCGGAGCCCGTGTCCGGGCTCGCCAGCTGGGCGCGCAATCTGGCCGTGTTCGCGGTGGTGGCGGTCCTGGTCTCGATCATCATCGTCCGTTTCGGCTTTCTGGAGATCAAGCCGGCGCTCGCTACCTTCTTCGGCGGGCTTGCGATCGCAGGGCTCTCCATCCTGTTCGGGCTCGCGGGCTTTGCGGCAATCTGGCAGAACGGCTCGCGCGGAATGGCGCGCATCCTGTTCGCCTTCGTGATCAACGCGCTGATCCTTGCCTATCCCGCCTATCTCGCCTTCCAGTACCGGAAACTGCCGGCGATCCACGACATCACCACCGATCCGATCGACCCGCCGCGCTTCGAGGCGCTGGCGCGCCTTCGCACCGGCGACGGCGCCAATCCAGCCGTCTATGCCGGCCTCTATTCGGCCGAGCAGCAACGCCATTTCTATCCCGACATCGAGCCGATCGAGCTCGAGATTTCCGTCGACCGCGCCTATGCGCTGTCGCTCCAGATCGCCAACAAGCGCAAATGGCTGATCATCGACGAGCGTCCGCCGCAGCCGCCGCGCCGCATCGGCCGCATCGAGGCGGTGGCGCGCACGCCGATCATGGGTTTCCGCGAGGATGTCTCGATCCGCATCGTGCCTGATGGCGACGACTCGCGCGTCGATATCCGCTCGGCCTCACGCTATTTCGAGAGCGACCTCGGCAGTAACGCCGCGCGCGTCAGCAAGTTCATCGACGATCTCAACACTGCAGCCGACGCCGACGCGCTGAAGCCGGCGAAGAAGGCGCCGGTCGTGCCGGTCAAGCCGCCAGCGAAGACAGTGAAGAAATAGCACTCCGTCATTCCGGGGCGGTCCGCAGGACCGAACCCGGAATCTCGCGCCGCAATCTCCAGATTCCGGGTTCGCCGCTTTGCGGCGCCCCGGAATGACGGTGAAGCTAGGCGTTCGCCATCCTGTACGTCCCCGAAATCACGGGATCGCCGTCGGTCGCCACCACGCCGCGGGCGACGAGGTCCTCAAGATGCGCCAGCACGGAATACCCGGCCGCTGTCGTGAGCCTCGGATCGATGCCGATATAGATCGCGCGCACCATGGTCGGGATGTCGGCCTCACCCTTGGCGAGGCGATGCAGGATCGAGGCTTCGCGCGCCTTGCGATGGCGGATCAGGAAGCGCACATAGCGCGGCCCTTCGGGGATCTCGGCACCGTGGCCGGAGAAATAGAGGTCCTCCTCGCGCGCAGCGAGCCGGTCGAGCGAGTCCATGTAGTCGATCATCGAGCCGTCGGGCGGAGCCACGATCGAGGTCGACCAGCCCATGACGTGATCGCCGACAAAGCTGAATTTCCGCTCGGGCCACGCGAAGGCGAGATGGTTGGCGGTGTGGCCAGGCGTTGCGACGGTTTCGAGCCGCCAGCCGGAGCCTTCGATGATGTCGCCATGGGCAACCGTCACGTCGGGCGCGAAATCGCGGTCGGCACCCGATTCCGGGTTGTGCTTCTCGCTCTCGAAGCGCGGACGGGAGGCGCGATGCGGGCCTTCGGCATAGACGGTCGCGCCGGTCGCCTCTTTGATCCGGCCGGTGTTGGGCGAATGGTCGCGATGGGTGTGGGTGACCAGGATGTGCGTCACGGTCTCGCCACTGACAGCATCGAGCAGCGCCGCCGCATGGGCCTCGTTGTCCGGCCCCGGATCGATGATCGCGACCTTGCCCCGGCCCACGATGTAGCTGACCGTGCCGGTAAAAGTGAACGGGCTCGGATTGTTGCAGAGCACGCGACGCACGCCGGGACGAACTTCCTCGGCGACACCGGGCACAAGCGGAAAATTGCGGTTGAACGGGACGTCGTCGTTATCGGACATGGCTTCTTCTTTGTTCTTTGACGTCATTCCGGGATGGCCGACAGGGCCAGACCCGGAATCTCGATTGAACAGGATGATGCGGCCCGAGATTCCGGGTTCGCGCTTCGCGCGCCCCGGAATGACGGAAGACGTATTCAGAAGAACGCCTGAATGCCCGTAATCGCACGTCCCAGGATCAGGGCGTGGACGTCGTGCGTGCCCTCGTAGGTGTTGACCGTCTCGAGGTTATGGACGTGGCGCATCACGTGATACTCGATCTGGATGCCGTTGCCGCCATGCATGTCGCGCGCGACGCGGGCGATGTCGAGCGCCTTGCCACAATTGTTGCGCTTGACGATCGAGATCATCTCGGGCGCGAACTTGCCTTCGTCCATCAGCCGGCCGACGCGCAATGAGGCCTGGAGGCCCAGCGCGATCTCGGTCTCCATGTCCGCGAGCTTCTTCTGCACGAGCTGGGTCGCGGCGAGCGGCCTGCCGAACTGCTTGCGGTCGAGCGTGTACTGCCGGGCGCGGTGCATGCAGTCCTCGGCCGCGCCGAGCGCGCCCCAGGAGATGCCGTAGCGGGCGCGGTTGAGGCAGCCGAACGGACCCTTCAGGCCGGACACGTTGGGCAGCAGCGCGCTCTCGGGCACCACGACGCCGTCCATCACGACCTCGCCGGTGATGGAGGCGCGCAATGACAGCTTGCCGCCGATCTTCGGCGCGGAGAGGCCCTTCATGCCCTTCTCCAGCACGAAGCCACGGATCTGGTTATCGTGCTCGGCCGACTTCGCCCAGACCACGAACACGTCAGCGATCGGCGCATTCGAGATCCACATCTTGCTGCCAGTCAGCCTATAGCCGTCCGAGACTTTCTCGGCGCGGGTCTTCATGCCGGAGGGATCGGAACCGGCGTCGGGCTCGGTGAGGCCGAAGCAGCCGACCCATTCGCCGCTGGCGAGCTTCGGCAGGTACTTCTTGCGCTGGTTCTCGTCGCCATAAGCGTAGATCGGATACATCACCAACGAGGATTGCACCGAGTTCATCGAACGGTAGCCGGAATCGACCCGCTCGATCTCGCGGGCGACAAGGCCGTAAGCGACGTAGCCCGCATTGGCACAGCCATATTCCTCGGGCAGCGTGATGCCGATCAGGCCGAGCTCGCCCATCTCGTTGAAGATCTCGCGATCGGTCTTCTCCTCGAGATAAGCCTTGGTGACGCGCGGCAGCAGCTTGTCCTGGGCGTAGGCCCGCGCCGTGTCGCGCACCATGCGTTCGTCTTCGGTGAGCTGCTCGTCGAGCAGGAACGGATCGTCCCACTGGAAAGAAGCCGCAGCCGGCTTGTCCTTGGCCTGAGGGCGCACACTCATGAAACGTCCTTTCGCGTCTGGTTCCGTCAAAAAATTGACCGATAAATTAAAACGCCACGGCGCCAAGTGCAATTGCGTTGCACCTGCTCGGCGGCGGTCAGTTCTCAAGCTGCTCGTTCGAGACGATCTCGATGCCGAAGCCGGATAGGCCCTTGTAGTCGTGCACCGAGGAGGTCAGGTGGCGGATCGAAGTGACGCCGAGATCGCGCAGGATCTGCGCGCCGACGCCGACTTCGCGCCACTGCCGGTTGCGGTCCGCCTCCGCCGAGGTCTCGTTCGGCAAGGGTTCAACGGGAACACCGGCGGCGCCGTCGCGCAAGTAGATCAGGACGCCGCGCCCCTCCTTCTTGAATTGCTCGAGCACGGCCTGAATGCGCTTGTGGCCGGTGAAGATCTCCTTGACGATGTTCGGCTTGTGAAAGCGCGTCAGCACGTTCTTGCCGTCACCGACGCCGTTATAGACGAAGGCGACATGGGCAATGGAGTCGAAGGGCGAGCGATAGGCATAGCCTTGGAGCGGCCCGATCGGGCTTTCGGTGACGAAGGTCGACACCCGCTCGATCAGCTTCTCGCGCGCCTGGCGATAGGCGATCATGTCGGCAATCGTGACGTGCTTGAGCTTGTGCTGGGCCGCGAAGCGCGCGACCTGCTCGCCCTTCATCACGCTGCCGTCGTCGTTCATCAGCTCGCTGATGACACCGACCGGCGGCAAGCCGGAGAGCTTGCAGAGGTCGACGGCGGCCTCGGTATGGCCGGAGCGCAGCAGCACGCCGCCGTCCTTGGCGATCAGCGGAAAGATGTGCCCGGGACGGGCGAAATCGCCGGCACCGACATTGGGATTGGCGAGCGCGCGGCAGCAGGATGCGCGCTCCTCGGCCGAGATGCCGGTGCCACCGTCGGGCTTGTAGTCGATCGAGACAGTGAAGGCCGTCGTGTGGGCGGAGTCGTTGTGGGCGACCATCGGATCGAGCCGCAGGCGCCGCGCGTCCTCCGTGGTGATCGGCGCGCAGACGATGCCGGAGGTATGGCGGATGATGAACGCCATCTTCTCGGCGGTGCAGAGCGAGGCGGCGACGATCAGATCGCCCTCGCCTTCCCGGTCCTCGTCATCGGTGACGACGACGAGCTCACCTTTGGCAAAGGCCTGTAGAACTTCCTGTATGGTATCGGGCATTTCCCAATCTCTGGCTATTGTTGGCCGGAGGCTTAGCCGGACTCCGACGCCAGCGCTAGTGTCCCGGACGCAACCGCTTATGCCGTCAGCAGGTCCCGCGAGGCCCGCCTTGCACCGGAAATACCAGAGATATAGGCACCTCCCGGGCTGCGTGGAAGGCTACCGAGCCTATGGCAGCACTTCGCGCCGCTCGCTCAATCGCAGGTCAAGCTCGATCCGCTTGTCCTCCAGAAGGCCGGCTTGAGCTGCCTCGATGACCGTGAACAGCTCGTGCGCATCGCTAAGCCGGGTGACGGTGACGTAGTTGGCGCCCGCCGCGTAGAGCTCGCCGACGTCGGACAACAGATCGGCGGTGGCCACGATCAGGGCATTGGGGTTGAGCGCACGGACGTGGCGGACCAGCTTCTCGTTGGTAGCCCCCTTCAACAGCGCATCGGGCACGCTGAGAATGATCATCTCGGATTTGCCGACGCCGGCATGGACGAGCGTGTCGACATTGCTGATGTCGCCGTAGATGACGTGCAGGCCGCGTGAAAGCAGCGTCTGGTACACATTGGGGTTGAAATCGACGACCGTGATCTGCTCGAGCAGCACCGGCGCCTGCCGCTCGATCTCCGCGAGCAGCGCGCTCGCCGCGCGGAAAAAGCCGAGGATGACGATGCGCCGCGCCTCGCCATGGCCGCCCTCGTGCCCCTCCTCGGCGTGGCCGTGATCGAGGTCACGAAGGCCGAATCGCTTCAGGGGGCCGATCGCCCGGCGCGCGATCTCGTCGCTCCTCACCATCACGAAGGTCGAGAGCACCGCGAGCACCACGAAGGCGAAGGAGGCGGCATTGGCGGTCTCCTGGGCGATATGGTTGTCGGCGACGCCGGTCTGGATCACGACCAGCGAGAACTCGCTGATCTGCGCCAGGTTGATCGCCGGCAGCAAGCTCGCGCGCAGGCCCTGCTGCATCAGATAGAGCGGCACGAAGGTGGTCACCAGCCTGCTCACGACCGTGAAGGCCGCGATCATCAGGGCAAGCCCGATCACCGACATGCTCGGCACCGGAATCGTCATGCCGAGCGCGACGAAGAACAGCGTGATGAAGAAATCGCGCAAGGTCGTGACCTTGGCGGTGACGTCGAGCGCGTAAGGAAAGGTCGAGAGCGACACGCCGGCGATCAGCGCCCCCATTTCGCGCGACAGCGACAGCCGCTCGGCGGTCTCGGCGACCAGGAAGCACCAGGCGAGCGCGCCCAGAAGGATCAGCTCGGGGCGGCGCGCGATCTGGTGGAACAGGCGCGGCAGCACGAAACGGCTGACGAGGAGCGCGGCCGCGACCAGCACTGCGACGCGCACGATCGAGAGCAGGATGACGCTCGCTTGCAGATCGGCAAGGCTCGGCTGCACGGCGAGGAACAGGATGGCGAAGATGTCCTGAAGCACCAGCACACCAAGGGTGATGCGGCCGGGCAGCGTGTCCAGCTCGCGCTTCTCATAGAGCACCTTGACGATGATCACCGTGCTGGAGAGCGCGCAGGCCACGCAAAGATAGAGCGCATCGAAATGACCGCCGCCGAGCGTCAGGCCGATGGCGGCGAAGAACAGGATGCCGAGCAGGCAGCCGCCGAGGAGCTGGCCACCGGCCGCGAACAGGATCACCCGTCCCGCCCGCACGATCTTCTTCAAATCGATCTCGAGCCCGATCATGAATAGCATGAAGATCAGGCCGAGCTCGGAAATGACGCTGATCGATTCCTGCGACTTGACCCAGCCGGCGCCAAATGGACCTATGCAGAAGCCGGCGATAAGGTAGGCAAGGATCAGCGGCTGGCGGGAGAAATGGGCCAAAAGCCCCAGCATCCAGGCAAACAAGATACAAAGAGTGATATCGCGAATGAGTTCGTGCATCTCAAAGCAGTCCTTTTTGCCGCACCCTAGAGGCGGGGTGCAGCGCGGCAAACGAGCAATTCGTCACATGCCAATTGTCCTGCCGATCGTGCTCGCATTGATAGGTGGCCTGTTCGGCGTGACGCTGCCTGCCGCGGCACAGCCGAAGGTCAATATTGAACAGAGTTTTGCCGATTCGCTGACGGCGATGCCGAAGGAGGAACTCGCCGTCTCCGGCGGCTTCTACGTGCCGGCCTATTCCAGCGTCGCGATGAGCCAGGGCAAGCTGCGCGTCGACTTCTCAGTGACGCTGAGCGTCCACAATGCGTCGGAAACCCTCCCCCTGGTGCTGAAGCGGATCGCCTATTTCGGCACCACCGGCAAGATGATCGAGAGCTACCTGAAATCTCCGGTCGCGCTGAAGCCGCTCGCGACGGTCTCCATTGTTATCCCGACCGAGGACGTGCGCGGCGGGACCGGGGCCAACTTCATCGTCGACTGGGCGGCAGCGAGCGAGATCGCCGAACCCGTGGTCGAGGCCTTGATGGTTGGCGGCGTCGCCAATGCGCATTACGCTTTCATCAGCCAGGGCCGCCCGACCCGGACGATCGGCAAGAAGTAACAGGCCGGCCGGCGCAATGCCGGCTGGCTCAACAAGAACAGAGGAAACTGCCCATGACTGCCCACTTCGACTTTGCGCCCCTGTTCCCGCCGGGGCTGCCGGCTCCTTCTGCGCGCTGGACCGGGCTTGCCAAATACAGCTTCGTCGGCGGCAACAATGATTCCGAGCAGGTGCCGGTCGATGATCTGATCGCGGCGGTCGATGCGGTGCTGCGGCGCGAGGGCCGCAACCTCGCTACTTACGGACTGGCACACGGTCCGCAAGGCTACCTGCCCCTGCGCGAATTCCTGAGCGCGAAGCTGAAGCGCGACGCCGGCATCATCAGCACGGTTGACGATCTCCTGATCGTCTCGGGCTCCTTGCAGGCGCTGGACCTCGTCAACCACACGCTGCTCGCGCGCGGCGATACCGTGATCGTCGAGCAGGAAACCTACCAGGGCGCGCTCAACCGTCTGACGCGGCTCGGCGTGAATACGATCGGCATTCCCCTCGACGGCGAAGGCATGCGCATCGACGCGCTGGCGTCCGCGCTCGCGGATCTGAAGAGCCGAGGCGTCCGGCCGAAATACGTCTACACCATCCCGACCGTGCAGAATCCGACCGGCAGCATCATGCCTGAAAGCCGCCGCGCCGAGCTGTTGCGGCTTGCGGCCGACTATAGCGTGCCTATCTTCGAGGACGATTGCTATGCCGACCTCGTCTGGTCAGGCCAGCGCCCGCGGGCCATCCATGCGATGAGCGACAAGGGCGGCGTCATCCATATCGGCTCGTTCTCCAAATCGATCGCGCCGGCGCTTCGGGTCGGCTTCATGGTCGCGCCCTGGGAGGTGATGTCCCGGATGCTCGCGCTGAAGACGGACGCCGGCTCCGGCGCGCTCGAACAGATGGTGCTCGCCGAATATTGCCGGCCGCATTTCGCGACCCACGTGCCTGCACTGACGCGCACGCTGCGCACCAAGCTCGACACGCTGATGGAGGCACTGAACGAACAGTTCGGAACGGCTGCCGAGTTCGAGGAGCCCAAAGGCGGCATCTTCCTCTGGGTGAAGTTGCCCGATCATGTCGATACGCTTAAGCTTTACCAGGCCGCGCTCGCGGCCGGCGTCTCGATCAATCCGGGTCCGGAATGGTCGACCAGCAAGGGCCATTCGGGCTCGCGGCTGCGGCTCTGCTTTGCCAGCCCCACGCACCAGCAAATCCGCGAAGGTGTCGCCGTGCTCGCCGAGGTCTGCCGCAGGGAGTTCGGTGTGCCGGCACGGATCGCGAATGTCGAAAAGGCGCGAGGTTAAGGCGACCTTCAGGCCGCCTGCGCCTGGCTGCCATGGATCGCAGAGGCCAGCCGCAACAAGAGGACGATCGAGACGTTGCCCTTGCCGGCCTCGATCTGCGCGATGTAGCGCTCGGAAATTCCCGATCTGCGCGCGAGCTCCCGCCGCGACAGCTCGCAGCGCATGCGCGAGGAGCGCACCCGCTCGCCGAGCTCCACCAGGAATTCGGTCTCGGAATATGGCGGCACGGCAGTGCCGCCCGGCAGCGCTTCGCCCGCGAAATCGGTGACTTCATCCAGCATTGATCTATCCACGGTCGCCTCCCGAAGCCGGCATTATGGCGCAGCTTCGGGCCACCTCATTGACGCGGATCAAATAGCGGAACGATCGGGTTAGCGCACCGCGAACGGCGCCTGATAGGGCCGGCCGAACGGCACGCCGTTGATCACGGTCTGGACCGGCTTCAAATAGGCCTTGCCGTCGCGCTTGTTGTTGCGGGTGTCGACGAAGGTGACGGGGCCCTCGACCAGCTCCATGATCGCGACGTCACCGGGGGCGCCGATTTGGAGGGTGCCAAGCTTGGGCGCCCGGTTGATGATCCTGGCCGGCGCGCTGGTCGCCATCGACACCACCTGATCGAGCGAGAAGCCGAGAGTCATGAACTTGCTCATGACGTTGGGCAGGAACGGTATCCCCGGCGAGTTGCCGGAGAAGACGTGGATGTCGGACGAAATGGTATCCGGCGTGCAGCCGCCGGGAATCGCGACCTCGGCGACCGTGAAATCGAAGCTGCCGCCGCCGTGGCCGACGTCGAAGATCACGCCGCGCTGCTTGGCGGCGAGCGCCGCCGGCAACAGCCGGCCGTCCTGCACGATGTTGGTGAAAGCGCCCGACATGTTCGGCGCGCCGGAATAGGAATGCGTCAGCACGTCGCCAGGACGCAGCAGGTTGAGGATATCGGACATCAGCTCCTTGGTCTCGACGCCACCGATATGGACCATCATCTTGGCCGGCCAGCCGCAGAGCTCGCAGGCCTGGATGCCGCGCTTGAGCGGCTCGAGCCCGTGCTTGAAGATGACGTTCTCGGACATCCGCACCTTGACGCCGATGAGAAAGTCCGGATTTTCCGCCAGCGCCATCGCGCAGGCTTCCATTTGTGCATTGTCGATGTTGTAGAGCTCGGCAACGGGGAACGCCGACAGCCCGTTATTGGCGATGTGCACGAAGGCGTAGATGCGCGCCCGCGACTGCGCGACGATGTAGCGGCGCAGCGCCGCGAGATTGTTGACGCCGGCATCGCCGGCGGAGACCACGGTGGTGGTGCCCTGAAACTGCACCAGCTCGTCGGCGGGAATGCCGATAGCCGAGCCATAGGGATAGACGTGGCAGTGCAGGTCGACGAGTCCGGGTGTCACCAGCTTGCCGGAAGCGTCGATGCTTTTCAGCGCACGCTCCGCCGGAATCTCCGGCTCGACCGCCTCGATCACGCCCCATCGGATGCCGATATCTCGTTTGCCGCGCAACGATTGGCTGGGATCGATCGCGTCACCGCCCTTGATGACGAGATCGAACTTGTCAGCCGGCCCCATCGCCGCCCCGGCTGGGCCCGAGAGGGCCGCCGCGGCAGACGATCCGGCGAACATGAGAAGCTGACGACGCGACAACCCGGTCATGGCGACGTTCCCCCTTCATCTGTTTGTTGTGGAGATGATGCGCCGCGCGGTGTGCGGGTGCAAGCACCATGCACATGCATTGCGAGTTGCAGTGCGGCATAACAATGCTAGGCTTCAAGCTATTGCGACGGGCGGCGGCGGGGATTTTTGGAAGTGACGGGATTGCTTTTGGTCCGTGGGACGACGGCCGCGCTGGTCTGGCTCGCGCTCGTATCCGCAGCCGGCGCCGAGACGCTGACGGCGACGATCATCAATTGGGGGCTGCTCGGCTCGTGGGCGATCGATTGCTCGCTTCTGCCCGACCGCGACAAGGGCGCGGTGCTCACCTACGAGGTCAGGCCGGACGGGCGGGTGATGTACCGCCGCAATTTTGGCGATGCCAGGGACGAGAACGAGGTGGTTGCAGCCTCGACCGACGCGGACGGCCTGCTCAACATCATGGTGTTCTTTCCAGCGCTGCATCAGACGCGCGAGTTCGGCCTCGCGCTGCAGACGGACGGCAGCCTGCGCGCGATCTTCAATCGCGGCGAACGCGGCGACTACACCATTCGCGACGGCAAGTTCGTCAGGACCGGCGCGCCGACGCCGGCACAGCACCGCTGTGGCAACAGCACGTGAGCGCATGCAGCCTCGAAACTGAACAGCTGTTCAGAATTCTCCCGGTGTTCCTCCGGAACGTTCGCGCGCATGCGCGGTTTAAATTTGCGTTCATTGGAGGAGGACATCATGAGGAAGCTTGGCTATGTCGTCGCGGCCCTCGGCGCGCTTGCGATCGTGGCGCCGACGGTGGCGAGCGCAGAGACCGTTGTGATCAAGAATCATCATCACGGCCCTTACGGCGCCCGCGCCGAATTCCGCGAGCACCGCGACTTCGGCATGCATCGCGGCTGGCGTCATCACGGCGACAGGGTCGTGGTGATCAAGCGCGGTCACCGCCACTACGACTACTGATGCACACGTAGAAATGGCCCCTGACGGGGCCATTTCCTTGCGTGCGTATCGAGTAATATCAGTCCCACGCAGGCGCGAAGCCGGGATTGACGCAACGCCCGTCCTTCCGCAGCGTCGCAATCTTTCTGCGGTCGTCGTCGTCGAGCGCGATCTTCAACGCATCGAGATTGGCCTGCTGACTCTCGCGCCGTGATGCCTTCGGAATCGCCGCGACGCCTTTCTGACCGAGCAACCAGTTGAGCGCGACCTGCGCGGCGGTCGCGTTGTGCTTGCGGCCAATCTCGCCGAGCACCGGGTCCGAGGCGACGCGTCCCTGCGCGAGCGGGCAATATGCAACCAGCGGAATCGATTTGGCGGCGAGATAGTCGATGACCTTCGATTGATCGAGCATCACGTGATATTCGACCTGGTTACAGGCAATCGGCGCCCTGATCTCCTCGACCGCGAGCTTGAGCAGCGCGGTGTTGAAATTGGCAACGCCAATGGCGCGGGTGCGGCCTTCTTCCTTCAGCTTCATCAGCGTCTCGAAAACCCCCGGCCAGTTCGCATTGCGCGACGGCCAGTGCACGAGATAGAGGTCGACGTGGTCGAGCCGGAGCTTGTTCAGGCTGGCGTCGAAGGCGCGCCGGATCGCGTCCGGTGCGAGGTTCTCGTGCCAGACCTTCGTCGTGACGTGCAGTTCGCCGCGCGGAACGCCGGCGCCGGCAATCGCCGCACCGATCGGCTCCTCATTGGCGTACATCTCGGCAGTGTCGATGTGGCGATAACCGAGCGACAGCGCGCTTTCCACCGCGGTGCGGCAGGCATCGCCCTGCATGCGGAACGTGCCGAGGCCGAGCTTGGGCATGCTGATGCCGTGGATTGTCAGATTTTTGGTTTTCAGATTTTCCATAAGAACACTCCTGACGAATTCCAGCCCGCCGGATGCGTGCGGCAATCGCCGCGCAAGCAGAATTTTCGGTGATGGAAGAGCGATGGCGGGATAAGCACTATAACGGGGCGGCTAAGGCGCGGCCAATCAAGATCGGGTTAGCTGGCGCCAGCCGCCTTACGAATGCTGTGCCACCACAGCGGGCCGCACTTGCGGCTGCGGGAGGATGTCGACCGACCAGAGGTCGCGGTTGTCGACGTCCTTCAGGGTCACGGTCATGACCTCCGTGCGGCCGTCGATGTCGACGCGGCCGAAGAACTGCAGTCCGAAGCAGGGTGCGAGATTCTCGCCCTGCTCGGCATTGCAGCCATGCTGGTACATCGCGACCGGCCCAAAGGTGTTGTCGAGCTCGCCCGGGCCCCATGTGCCGGCATGAAGGGGACCGGAGACGAATTCCCAGAACGGCTCGAAATCGGAGAACACCGCGCGGTTGGGATCGTAGTAGTGCGCCGCCGTGTAGTGCATGTCGGCGGTGAGCCAGACGATGTTGCGCACGCCGGCGCGCCTGATGAAGGCGAGCAGGTCCGCAATCTCGTGCTCGCGCCGGTCGGGCGGACCGTCGCCGAGCGCGACGGCATCGAGGCTGATCAGGCCGATCGGCAGATCGGCCGCAATCACCTTCCAGGTCGCGCGCGAAGCGGCGAGCTCGCGCTTCAGCCAGGCGAGCTGCTCACGGCCCAAGATCCAGCCGTCGTGCTCCTCGCCCTTGTTCCAGGTACCATCGCGATAGCTGCGCATGTCGATCATGAAGACGTCGAGCAGCGGTCCGTAACCAATCTTCCGATAGATGCGGCCTTGCTGCTGGGAGATCTCGCGGATCGGCATGAAGTCGAAAAACGCGCGCCTCGCGCGCGCGACGAGACGCGAGGCGCCGTCCGCGTCAAAGCCGGTCTCGTCGACACTGCCATAAGGTGACCAGTCGTTGGTGACCTCGTGGTCGTCCCATTGCGCGAACATCGGCACCTCCGCATGGAAGGCGCGGAAATTCTCGTCGAGGTGATTGTATCGGTAGTTGCCGCGGAACTGCGCCAGCGTATGCGCGACTTCCGATTTCTCTTCGGTGACGAGGTTGCGCCAGACCTCGCCGTTGGGCAGCTTCAGCTCGGCAGGAACGGTGCAGTCGGCATAGATGTGGTCGCCGGAATGGATGAAGAAATCCGGGCGATTGTCGAGCATGGTACGATAGCTGCGCATGCCGCCGCGCGACGTATCGATGCCCCACCCCTGCCCGGCGGTGTCGCCGGACCACACGAACGAGACCGACTGGCCAGCGGCCGGCGCGGTACGGAAATGTCCGGTGCGCGTTTCGCCGGCACCGCCGGTCGCGATGTCGTCGAAGCGCACGCGGTAGAAGATGTCCTGTCCGGGCGGGAGGTCACGCAGCAGCACTTTTGAGGTGAGGTCGGCAGCCGGCACCGCATCGGCGGACGCCATGCACAGGACCGTCTTGAAGCTTTCGGCGGTGGCACATTCGACCTGCATCCGCGCAGGCCGGTCGGCGCGCGCCCAAATGACGGCCGAGCCTTCGGAGACGTCGCCGGACTGGATGCCGCCCGCAATCAGCGGGCGGTCAGCGGCGCGGCTGAGACTTGGTTTGGCGAGAGGGCCGAGACCGGCGAGCGCGAGGGAGGATGTGGAGCGGACCAGAAACTGCCGCCGGGTCCATGCGCGCGAGGCGCGTAGCGTTGCCATTCAGGAAACCTTCGTCGAATCGCGACGAAAGGTGCCTGCGCCCCTTGACTCCAAGCCGACGGTTTTTTGACTCCGCGCCTACCGTTTTACGACGGGCGGATGACGCCGCTCGCCTGAAGCGCGATGTTATCGCGCTTCAGGTTATTTTTTGAGCATGATCTTTTCGGAAAACCGCTTCACACTTTTCCGGATCAAGCTCTAGCGTTTCCAGTTGCAGATGCCGCCCGACCTGCACGGCCAGGCCTGGATGCGCGTGTCCATCGCCTGCGCGTCCAGCGGGCTGGTGTGCCGATGCGCAAGCTTGGCGCGGGCAGCGCCACGCGTGTCAGCGCTCTTGGCGCGAGCAATCCGCGCCTCCGGCGCCTTCACGCGCACGGTCGCGACCGTCTTCGGCGTGACGTCAGGCACGGCACGCGCCGCGTCACTTCTTGCTTCCACCTTGACTGGCGCGAATTGCGTCGCAGGGCCGAGCCGCTTCGGCGACAGTACCGCTTTGGAGAGATCGAGGCCGAGATATTCGTCAGGCTTGTAGTCGTCAGCCATCGCCGCGCTGCTGCATGCGAGCATGAGCGCGGTGGCGAAGGCAAAAGAAACGCTTTTCAGGACCACGAGACGCCTCCTGAAATTCAGTTAAGGGCAATTTTACCCTTATTTAGGAGGCATGAGACGGATTTCCAGCCGCAGATTGCCATCAGGGTTACCGGCCGCCGAAACCAATCCCCGATTCACGGTCCTTTCGCAGGCTCAGGAACCGCCGGCCAACGTTTTGACCAGCCGGTAAAGGTACTCCTGCCCGTTGTAGAACGAGGCCACGGGAACACGCTCGTCCTTGCCGTGGATGCGGTTTTCCCCAATGTCGATCGCCATGCCGGAATGGCCGTAGGTCGGGATGCCCGCATTGCGCAGGTAGCTGCCGTCGGTGGCACCGGAACTCATGACCGGGAGCACGATGGCGCCGGGAAAGAACTCGCCCGAGAGCTTTTCGATCGCGCCCATGATCTCCTCGTGCAGCTCGCTTGGCGCAGAGACCACCGCCGTATCGAGCTGCGTCAGCTTGATATCGGGGTCCGCCAGCACCTGCTCCAGCGTCGCCTTGACCTCCTCCACCGGCTCGCCCGGCATGATGCGGCAATTGACCTTGGCGCTCGCCGACTGCGGCAGCGCGTTAACGGCGTGCCCGCCCTGGAGCATCGTCGCAACACAGGTGGTGCGGAGCTGGGCGTTGTAGACGGGGTTCGCAGCGAGCCGGACAAAGGATAGCGCCGCCGGATCCGGCTTGTCGGACATCACGGCGCGCATGTCGGCCGCCGTCTGCTCGTTCTCGAACTGCGCGCTCTTCTCGAACCAGCCGCGCGTTGTCGCGTTCAGCTTGAGCGGAAAGTTGAACTTGGACAGGCGCACGAGACCTTCGGCGAGCTTGTAGATCGCGTTGCTCTTCCGCGGTACCGAGCTGTGACCACCGGGGTCGGTGACGTCGAGCTGGAAGCTGACCGGGATCTTTTCGCTGGTCTGGACGCCGACACGGATCGGCTTGCCGTCCTTCAGCCCGACGCCGCCGCCCTCGTTGAGGGCGAATTCGGCATCGATGAGGTCGCGCTTGTTCTTGATCAGCCAGTTGATGCCGAGACCGTCGCGGTCAAAAATCTCCTCGTCGGTCTCCAGCGCGACGATAATGTCGCGGTCGGGCTTGTAGCCCTCCTGCTTGAAGCGGATCATGCTGGTGACGAAGGCCGACGCCATGTGCTTGTCGTCGGCGGTGCCGCGACCGTAGTAGTAGCCATCCTTCTCGACGAGCTTGAACGGATCGACCGACCAGTCCTCGCGCAGCGCCGGAACGACGTCGAGATGCGCTACCAAAAGGATTGGCTTGCGCGCGCCGCTGCCATGCAGGCGGGCGACGAGATTGCCCTTGCGCGCCGCAGGCGAGAAGACCTGGACGTCGGAGTCGGGGAAGCCCGCCGCCTTCAGCCGCGCCGCCATCGCTTCGGCCGCGCGCGCGGTGTCGCCGGTCGCGGTGGTGGTGTCGATCTCGACGAGCTCCTTGTAGACGTCGTGGGAGAGCTGCTGCTGCTGGCTCAGGCCTTCGGCAGCCGCCACACCACCGGAGAGCAGCAGGGCCGCGCAGGCCACTGACAGGAGTGCGTTCCGGCACGAGATATTGTTGGTGGTGATGGTCTTCTTCATCTTGCGCTCCTGCAAATGCGGCCTTGCTGAATTCAGACAGCGCAGGCGCGCTTTGGCAAGCGCGATCGTTCTACCGTTTTTGCAACCGCCCCCGGCCTATTTCGCGTCCTTCACCGCGATCACCTCGATCTCGACCAGGAAACCGGGATTGGCAAGCGAGGCGACGCCGACCACCGACCGGGCCGGCAGGTTGGGCTGGCTGCCGCCGAAGAACTGGGTGTAGCCCTCCATGAAGGCCTTGAAGTCCATCGGTGCCGACGCATTGTGCACCAGGAAGACCTGCATCTTCACGACGTCGCCCATGGTGAGGCCGAGCCCGTCCAAAATGCCTTTGATGCGGTTGAGCACGCCGACTGTCTGTGTCTTGGTGTCGCCATAGGCCTCCCGGCTCTGGGGATCGGCATCCTTGTTGGCGACGGGTGGCACCTGGCCGCTGACATAATAGGTCGTGGCATTGCCGGTGACCTGCACGGCCTGCGCAATCGGAAAGGTCGAGTTCGGAATTGGATGCCGGATGACCTCGGCGTAAGTCGTGCCCGCATGGGCAATCGCGAGCAATGCGCCAATGACGGCGGCGGTTCTGAAATTCATTGGTTTCTCCTCTTGCCGGGACGTCAGCGACGCGCGTCCCTCACCTCGTTGGCCGTCACTGCATCATCGTAAGCATTGCCGAAATGCGTACGCAGATAATTTACGACGGCGGCGATCTGCGCGTCCGTCATCATCTCGCCGAACGGCGGCATGGCGCGCCGGCCGTTGAGCACGAGATAGACGGGATAGCCGCGCGCTTCCAGATTTTTGTTGGCGACGAGCGACGGATAGACGCCGGCGCCAGTGGCCCCGCCGGCATCCGGCATGTGGCAGCCCTGGCAGACATTGGCGAACAACTCCTCGCCCGTGGTCTCCGCGAAATTGAAACCCGAGCTGAAGATGCGGTTTTCGGGGCCGTCATGCGCCCGCGCAGTTGCCGACAGCATCATGAGTGCCGACAAGGCAAGCCGCGCCGGCCATCGCTCCCGTCGAAAGCCCTGTCTCATCACGTCCTCACCACGCGGTCGTGCAGCCGGCCAATCGCGTCGAGCGCGGAGAGGATCGCGCCCTCCTGCCAGGCTGGCAGCGCGGAGGCGTGCTCGCCCGCGAGCACGATGCGGCCGTCGATCTGGCAGAGGTTGTTGTAATGCGCTGCGCGCGTCTCGTCGCTCCAGTCGCCGCTGCAACCGAGCACGAAGGGCACCCGGTGCCAGGCGACGGCGATGCCGTTCTCGAATTCGCTCTTGTATTGCGGGTGAATGACGGCGCCGAACTCGACGGCGCGCGCGACCCGCTCGGCCGGCGACATTGCGGTGAATTCGTAGGAGTTCGGACCATCGAACAGATAGGCCCCTAACAGCACACCGCGCCCGGCGCGGTTGTAGTGGTAGTTCGGATAGGCGATCTGGCGGATCGGCAGATCGGTGTAGCTGATGCCGCCATAGATCGCCTCGTCCTCCTCCCAGAACCGGCGCTTGAATTGCAGGCCGATCTTGACGGACGCGGCATAAGGAACAGCATCGATCGCGGACTTCATGGCGGCGCTGACGTCCAGCGGCAACTGGCTCAAGATCGTCAGCGGGATGGTGCAGACGCACCAGTCGGCGTGCACCTGCTGCACCGCGCCCGGATGCTTGGCATCGACATAGCTGACGGTGACGCCGCGCGCATCCTGCTGGATCTGCGTGACCTTGGCATTGTAGCGGATGAGATCGCCGACCTCCTTCGCAAAGGCCTTGCCGATCATGTCCATGCCGCCGACCGGCTGGAACATCGTGGTCTGGAAATTGTAGTGCGCAAAGCCGCGCAAATAGCGCCAGAGTCGCGACTTCAGCACTTCCGACAGACCCACCGGCTCGCTCGGCTCCGGCATCGCCGTCAATCCGCCGCCGGGATCCCTGGTGTAGCCGCGGAACTCCGCCGAGATCAGATTGGCCTTGTAACCATAACCATTGTCGAGCGCGCCCCACGATCTCAGCGCCTGGAGCAGGATCTCCTGATCCTCCTTCGACACGGTCTCGTCCAGCTTGCCCTGCTGCGTCACCTTGGCGAGCAGCTCTGCGATCTGGCCCTGGAAATCCGCCTTCACGGCGCGCAGGCGCTGCGGCTTACCGTCAAAGGCGCGCACCGAATGCAAGAGAGCATTGTGATTGAGCTGATTGAACGGCTCGAGCGCGACGCCCAAGCGCCGGCAATAATCGAGCAGCGCGCGATGATGATAGGGAATACGCCACGGCCCCGGATTGAGATAGAGACCATCCTCGAACTCGCACAACTGCTTGTGGCCGCCAAGCTCGGTGAAGGTGTCACCGCCCCGCAGAGTCCAGTTGCGGCCGCCGGGGCGGCCGTTGAATTCGAGGATTTGGACCGTGTAGCCGGCCTTGCGCAGCTCCAGCGCCGAGGTCATGCCGGCAAGGCCCGCACCGAGCACGAGCACGGACGCGCCCTTGGGATCGCCTTCGAGCCGGATCGGCCCCTTGTAACGCGACTCTGATGCGAGCCCGAGGCTCGTCATCGCATGATACATGGCCGCGCTGCCGGCGACCGTGCCGATCAACGCAAGAAGATCACGTCGCCTGACGGTCACGGGTTCGCTTTGCATGGCGTTTCGGGAGAGGGCCCAGTCCTGAGCCGTCAGCAAACAGCACACCGCGAAGCGAGGCAACACACGCGTTGTTGATCGGCGTTCCATCGCACGGCGTGACGAGGATGCTGATCGCGATCCTCGTCACTTTAGCGCAAGCACGACGTCACGCGACCTTGCGCGCCTCCGCCTTGCCGTCGAGGAAGCCCATGAGCCGGCCGCGGATGATCTCGTCCGCCTCGCTCATGATGCGGTCGACGAGTTCCTTGCACGAGGGGATGTCGTGGATGAGTCCTGCGACCATGCCGCAGCTCCAGGCGCCGGCATCCATGTGGCCCTCGATCATGATTCGGGGATAGACGCCCGCGACCTGATCGTGGATGTCGTCGATCTTCAATTTGTCGCCCTTCTCGCGCTCGATCTCGAGCAGGCGATCGACATTGGCGTTCTTCAGCACGCGCTCGGTGTTGCGCAGCGCACGCATGATCAGGCGGGGTGTCGAGCTCGGTCGCCGCGACCAGCGCGTTCTTCACGTTCTGGTGCACCGGGGCTTCCTTGGTGGCGATGAAGCGCGTGCCCATGTTCATGCCGCTGGCGCCGAGCGACAATGCTGCGACGAGACTGCGGCCGTCGGCCATGCCGCCGGAGGCAACGAAGGGAATCTTCAACTCCTCCGCCGCGCGCGGCAGCAGGATCATGTTGGGGATGTCGTCTTCGCCGGGATGGCCGCCGCATTCAAAGCCGTCGACGCTAACCGCATCGCAGCCGATCCGCTCGGCTTTCAGCGAGTGGCGCACCGAGGTGCATTTGTGGATCACCTTGATGCCGTGAGCCTTCAACGCCGGCATGTATTGTTCCGGGCTGCGGCCTGCGGTCTCCACGATTCTGACGCCACCCTCGACGATCGCGGCGATGTATTCCGGATAGGGCGGCGCCGAGAAGGCCGGAAGAAAAGTGAGGTTCACGCCGAACGGCTTGTCGGTCATCTCGCGGCAGCGCGCGATTTCCTTCGCGAGCAGTTCCGGCGTCCTCTGGGTAAGCCCCGTGATGATGCCGAGTCCGCCGGCGTTGGAGACGGCGGCAGCGAGTTCGGCAAAGCCGACAAAATGCATGCCGCCCTGGATGATCGGGTGCTCGATGCCGAACAGTTCGGTGATCGCAGTCTTCACGTAGGCGTCCTCCCGGATGTTTGTCTAGCGTGAGTTTAGTCGTAGTCCTGCGCCGCGGTCACCATTTCTCTCCGAAGGGGCGGATCTCCATCTCGAAGGTCCAGGCGCTCTTGGGCTGCTGGTAGAGCTGCCAATAGGATTCCGCGACGGAGGCCGGCGGCATCAGGAGGTCGGGATTGTCGAGCGCCTCCTTGCCCCAGAGCTGCTCTCGGCGCTCGCGCACCCAAGCCGTGTCGACACCGGAATCGATGATGAGGTGCGCGACATGGATGTTCTTCGGACCGAGCTCGCGCGCCATCGCCTGGGCGACCGCGCGCAGGCCGAACTTGGCGCTGGCAAACGCCGCATAGCCGCTGCCGCCGCGCAAGGACGCGGTCGCTCCGGTGAAGAAGATGTTGCCGCCGCCACGCGGCAACATCAGCCGCGCCGCCTCACGCCCCGCCAGGAAGCCGGAATAGCAGGCCATCTCCCAGACTTTCCGGAACACGCGCTCGGTGGTGTCGAGGATCGGAAAATTGACGTTGGCGCCGACGTTGAAGATGCAGACCTGAAGCGGCGCGTGCTTGTCCGAGTCTTCCAGGAAGGAGATGATCTCCTCCTCCTTGCGCGCATCGAGCGAGCGGGCATGGATTTCGCCGCCGGCCGCTTCGATGTCGCGAACGAGCGGCGCGAGCTTGTCACCGTTGCGGCGTCCGGCGAATACGGTGAAGCCTTCCGATGCGAACTTCTTGGCGATTTCGGAGCCGATATAGTCGCCGGCGCCGATGACCGCAGCCGTGGCGTTTCGCTTGGACAAGGTCGCCTCCTCCTGTGAGGCCGCGCCGCGGCGCGGCCGTTGGAATATTGAGGCCGAACCTATAGTTCTAAAATAGAACTGTCAAACTCTCGCATTGCGGGCTATGGTTTAGTTTGAAATATCTTGATCTTTCATATAAGTTCCTTTTTCAGACTTTTCTTGGAAATCGTTGGACCTTGCGAGAGCAATCAATGCCCGCGGGCCGGCGCGTGCAGGTCGATCGGGCGAAGGATGGCGGCGATGGGGACCATCAGCGCGGCGATGATCGCCAGCGTCCAGAACACGTCGATATAGGCGAGGAAGTCCACCTGCTGCTGCAAGGTCTTGCCGACCCAGGCGATCGCCTGCGACGCCGCATCCGACGCGCTCGAGCCCTGCGCCTGAAAGAACCGCGTCACCGCATCCACGCTCTGCTGATAGCCGAGATCGGACGGCGCGAGATGCTCGATCAGCCGGTTCTGGTGGAATTGCTGGCGCTGGGCGAGGATGGTCTGGGCCAGCGCAACGCCCATCGAACCGCCGATATTGCGCGCAACGTTGATCAGCGCAGAGGCCTGGTTGGTCTTGTCCTGCGGCACGCCGTCGTAAGATGCGGTCGTCACCGGCAGGAACAGGAAGGGCAGCCCGAGCGCAAGCAGGATGCGCGCCATCGCCGCGTAGCCGTAGGTGATGTCACCGTTGAGCCCGGTGAGGTGCCACATCGCAACCGCACAGATGGCCGCACCGGTCATGATCAGATATTTCGGCTGCACAATGCCGATGAGGCGCCCGACGACAGGCATCAGAATGAGCGTGGCGACGCCGCCGGGCGACAAGGCAAGGCCCGCAAGCATCGCGGTGTAGCTCAGCTCGGTCTGCAAGAGCTGCGGAATGAGCTGCGTCGTCGAGATCAGCACCGCACCGGTGCCCAGCATCACCACGAAGCAGGCGCCGAACTGCCGCCGGCCGAGCAGGCGGATGTCGACGATGGGATCCTCGCGCGCCAATTCCCACGGGATCAGCGCGAGCAGGCAGAACGCTGCGAGACACGCAAAGGCAACGATCATGGTCGATCCGAACCAATCATTGCGCTGGCCCTCATCGAGTACGAATTCGAGCGAGCCCAGGCCGATCGCGACCAGGATGAAGCCGACATAGTCGAGGCGAAGGCCTCTCTTCAGGAGCTTCGCCCTCTCCTCTTCCGCACTCGACGGCTCCTTGACCAGCGTGCCGACCAGGAACAGCGAGATCAGACCCATCGGCACGTTGATCAGGAACACCCAGTGCCAGGAATAGGTATCGGTGATCCAGCCGCCGAGCGTCGGGCCGATCACCGGCGCGACCACGACGGCGACGCCATAGATCGCGAACGCCTGACCGCGCTTGTGCGGCGGAAAGGAGTCCGCAAGGATCGCCTGCTCGCTGGTCGCCATGCCGCCGCCGCCGAGACCCTGGAGGATGCGGAACAGCACCAGGGCCTCCAGACTCCAGGCGAAGCCGCAGAGCAGCGATGCCACCGAGAAGGTCGCAACGCACATCATGTAGAAGCGCTTGCGGCCGATCACGGTCGAGAGCCAGCCGGAGATCGACAGCACGATGGCGTTGGCGACGAGATAGCTCGTGATGACATAGGTGCTCTCGTCGAGGCCGACGGCGAGCCCGCCGGCGATGTGGCGCAGCGAGACGTTGGCAATGGTGGTGTCGAGCACCTCCATGAAAGTGGCGATGGAGACCACGAAGGCGATCAGATAGGGATTGTGTCCGCCCGCCGCGGAGCGTTCCGGCGACCAGCCGCCTGCGCTGCCTTGCGCGATGTCCGTCATCGCACCTTCGTCCAGGGCACGACCGACATGCCCGGACCCACCGGCAGATCGGCTGGCCAGCTATCGACCACGATCTTCACGGGCACGCGCTGCACCACCTTGACGTAATTGCCGGTCGCGTTCTCCGCCGGCAGCAGGCTGAATGCCGTACCGGAACCCGGCTGCACCGACGCCACGCGACCGGTGAGCTTACGGTCGGGATAGGCGTCGACGCGGATCTCGACCAGCTGGCCGGGCCGCATGTCCTTGAGCTCCGTCTCCTTGTAGTTCGCGACGATCCAGACATCATCGGGTACGAACATCATCAGGCTCTGCCCCGGCGTGACGTACGTGCCCTTTGCACCGCTAAGCTTGACGACGCGCCCCGGCTGCGCGGCGAGCACGCTGGTGTAGTCGACGTTCAGGCTGGCCTGATCGCGCTGCGCCTCGGACTGCTTCGCTTGCGCCTTCGCACCTTCGAGCTGCGCCTCAAGCGTCTTGATGCCGAGTTCGGCGCCGGTGACCGCGGTCTTCGCACGCTCGGTGTTGGCCTGCTGCGCCTGAAGGTCGGAGTGCGTCTGCTGCGCGCGCTGGACGGTGCCGGCGCCTTTCTGGACCAGGTCCTGCGCCCGCGCGTCCTCTTCCTGCGCAAATTTGAGCTGCGCCTGGGCCTGATCGAGCTGGGCCTTGGCCTGGTTGATCTGCTCCTTCTGCGACTCGATCTGGGCCTCGACGTTGCCGATATTCGCCTGCGACGCTGCGACCTGCGCCTCGGACTGGTTGAGAGCAATCCGATAGTCGCGCTCGTCGATCCGAGCCAGCAGATCGCCAGCCTTGACGTGCTGGTTGTCCGTGACGGGGACGTCGGCGACGTAGCCCGCGACCTTCGAGGCCACCGAAAAGCTGCGCGCGGCGACGAAGGCATCGTCGGTCGATTCATAGTGGCGGATGCTCAGCCAATAGACGAGGCCGGCCAAGAGCACGGTGATCAGGACGAGCGCCCCCGCGCTCGCGAGCAGCCGGTGCTCCCGCAGGCGGTAGCGCAACGACGGCGTCGTGCTCGTCGCTGGCGACGGAGCTTGTTGGGTCTTGTCGGGGTCATCCCTGGATTTCGGCAGCGACGGCTGCTCCGCGGACGGCCCACGCTCCCGTGTTTTTGCATCCACGGTTTGAGTCCTCAATCAGTTGGAAATTCCAACGCTGTCATGCTCCGACTTGACCGGGGCATCCAGTATGCCGCAGCCTCTCTGCGAAGCCACGACTGCTTCTGGAATACTGGATCGCCGGGTCAAGCCGGGCGATGACGTCGGAGTGCGTGGCTGCGCACTCGGCAATCACACACCTCAATGCGTCTTTGTCTCGTGCCACTTTTCCAGATCGGGCTTCGCCTCGCCCGACCTCTGTTCCTTTTCCGGATTACCCTTCCAGGGCTTATCCGTCTGGGCATGCGATCCCCAGTCGTTTTGCTGACGGGGATCGTCCGTGGGCTTTTCTTTGCTCATCGGAAACTCCTGCTCGATGGCGCGACGGATGCTCTAGACGATCGGCACGCCGTAATAGGCATTCAGCGCCCGGACCTTGGCGTCGTCGCTCCAGTTCCACTCGGCGGCCTCGCCATAGTGCGGGGCATTACGCAGTTCCTTCGCAGTGATACCGGTGACATAGCCGCCGAGGTCGGTATCGTATTTCAGCGACTGCCAGGGCAGCGGATAGTGATCGTTGCCTAGCCCGAGGAATCCGCCAAAGCCGAGCACGGCGTAGGAAACCCTGCCGCTCTTCTTGTCGATCATGACGCGCTCGATCGAACCGATCTTGCTGTGGTCGACGCCATAGACCGAGGTCCCCTCGACCTTGTCGCTGCCGATCAGCGTGCCTGTTTCGCTTTGATCCATCATGGTGAAATCTCCATTGAGACTCGCTTTGCGGATCAACCAAGCCGCGAAACGATCGTTCCGGCGCGCGCGGCTCGTGTTCCGCGCATCGTCGGGAACCAGGCTTGACAGCAACGGTTCTCCCCTATCCCACTAGATTAGGCGAGGGATGAGGATCACCATGAGCGACTTTCGCGATATCCAGCATGGCGTCAACGATCCCGTCGGCGGCGTCGATGTGAAGCGACAGATCAACAACAACGAGACTCCGCATGAGCGGGCGCAGCGCTACGCCGACGTGCGCGCGATGCCAAGTGCGCAGGCCGGCGAGCCGTTCCTGCCCGAAAGGTTGCGTCGGGCGCCGACCAAACCGCTCAATCCGCGGACCGGCCGCAATCCCGCCGACTAGCGCAGCATTGGAACGGGCGCTCAAATCGGATGTTGGTCGCCATGCAACACCAGCGCGGCGACCGCATCGGGCACGCCGCGGTATCCCCGACGTCCGGCAAGGATGGCACTCGTAACAGTCAGGCCGACCGGAATCGACACGGCGATCGCCGACGAAATCGCAGCTCATGCCAACCCCGGCATGGAGGAGGCCGCCGAGGCGCTGACATGGGGCGCTGACGAGTCTATGCGCAGATGCGGCGCCCCACGGCACGGCCAATCGCCAACCATGCGCTCGCTGTGTCACTCATAACGGCAGTTCTTCCGCATATCCTGAAATCGATCTTCGACCAGACGAGGCCTGACCGGCGCGGCATTCCGATCTCGGGAAAATCGCGCGACGCCTTTCCGTCGGGACATGCCGTTCACATGGGGGCCATAGCCTCCGCGGCCGACCTGCTGCCACGCGGCCCGCGTCGCGCCGTGCGCGCGGTTGCGATCGGACTGTCGCTGACGCGCATCGTCCTGCTGGCACATTGGGCGAGCGACGTGGTGGTGGGCTTTGCGCTCGGTGCCGCCGTTGAGCGGATCATGAGGCCACGCGGGCTTGGAAGGCGCCGCGCGCGAAGACGGCCGTGAGCGAATACGTAATACGCTTCATCGCGGGCGGCCTGATCGTGTCCGCCTTCGCGATCCTGAGCGACATGCTCCGGCCCAAGAGCTTTGCCGGCCTGTTGGGCGCCGCGCCCTCGGTCGCGCTGGCAACGCTCGGCATTGCCGTCGCCCAGCATGGCCCCACTTACGCCGCGGCCGAAAGCTGGACCATGATCTATGGCGCAGTTGCGCTCGCCTGCTACAGCTTCGTCGTGTGCCAATTGCTGATGCGATGGCACATGGCGGCGCTGTCCGCGACGATCGTCTCCTTCGTCGTCTGGCTCGCGGTCGCCCTGGGCCTGCTGGCGAGCTTCGGAGGCTCTACGTGATGCCCGTCAAGCTGTCGGCGTCGTCCCTGAAGCAGACGCATTGGTACGAATATCTTATCCGCCTTATTCTCGGTGGCGGCGCAACCGTCCTGGCCGGTTTTCATCGGCAAGGAATTCGGCACGTCGGTGGGGGGCCTGTTCCTCGCGCTGCCCGCGATCTTCTGTGCCAGCGCCACGCTGATCGAACGGCATGAGCGCCGCACGAAAGAGAAGGCCGGGCTCAGCGGTGAAAGGCGTGGCCGAGAGGCGGCAGCGCTCGACGCCGCAGGCGCGGGCCTCGGCAGCGTCGGCCTGATCGCCTTTGCGGCCGCGTTCTGCCTCGTCGTTCCCGCAAGCATCACCGGCGCCTTCGCGAGCGCACTGCTCGCTTGGGGAACCGTCGCGGTGTCGATGTGGTGGCTGCGTCGCAAGCTGCGCATCGTGCGCCTTCGACGTTGGCAAGACCGCACGTCAGCGAACCGGCTGTTGCCGCATCGTCAGAAACTCGTTCATCTCGGCCGCGGTCTGAAGCTGCTCGATCCGGGCTGCGATCAGATCGCGCAGCCGTCCGACCGGCGTTCTTGCAAGCTCTTCTTCGAGTCGAAGTCTTTGCTGTTCGAGCCGTTGCTCGAATGTGTGGGGCTCAGATCGTTTCCGCATCGGGGACTCTCGGTGGTTGCAGGCCCGGGCTGTTGGCCCAGCGTTCGAGTTGCTCAATGACCTTCTGATGGCTCGGCCTCCGCGGCTCCGGCGCGCCCGGCTCCTCGGAAAGCTTGCGCGGCAATCTGACTTGATCTGTCATGACGCTCTCCAATCAGCAGGAGAACGCGCACCCTGCCCCTAAGTTCAATGCAACCTATTGATTTTTCATGGTAATTTACTCACTTGGCAATTTTCACTGACTCCGCGGAACCCGCATCGACTTGGTTCGTTGAGCAAACTACTCAACTTGCTAACTTTGGGTGGCTTGTGATGAGTGATCTCCGCGCAGAGCGACTGCAAGTCATGCTCTCACCTGAAGAACTGGCGGCCGTCGACGATTTCCGCTTCCGTCACCGCATGCCGACGCGTGCCGCAGCGGTGCGCGAAATTCTCAAGCTCGGTCTTGCGAGTGTCGGCCTCGACGCCAAGGCGGGCGTCAAGTCGAGCGACTTCGGCGTGTTCGGCCGCGGCCCCGAGGGGCACACCCCTGATCTTCCGAATGGCAACGCCGAAGACTGATTCGATTGGGATCAGAAAAACAAACGGCCCCGGCACGGGGTGCCAGGGCCGGCCTTGGAGATTGCTTGCGGCCCACCGGGGGTATGAAGCCGAAAGCAATCCGTCTACGCGGCGAAGGTGAATTCGTTCCTTGCGTGAATCTCAGCCGGTGGGCGGTGTGCCTGATTCATCCGGCGTCATGCCCGAGCCGGGCGTCTTGCTTGCATCGTTCAGCGCGGGATCGCGCGTCGCCTCCCTCGAGGGCGAGCCTTTCGCGCCGGACTTGTGAACAGTCTGCGCGCGCTGCTTGTCGCTCGGCTGATCTTCGGCGCGCTTGTCGCGAACGATGCCGTGGTTGGAATACGTCATGATCGTGCTTTCCGCTTTCGTTTCTCTTCAAGACGCTTACGCGCCGCAACGGCAATGGTTCCGGCGCGCCAAGCGGGGATAGCGGAACGGAAGCGGTGCGCGCTTAGCCGCGCGCATGCTGCGCGGCGGTCGGCGACGAATGCGCCAGATGGACCTGCCGCAGCGTCGTCAGGGTCGCGAAGGTCGCGGAAAGGCCAAACGCCATGATGAGGGCGAACAGTACCAGACGGGGAGCCATTACAATCCTCCTGCTGGAAATGAACAAACGCGGTTCGTACCGACTTTCCCCGGATCATCGTCAGTTGGTCGCGCATCGTCAGTGAGCAGTCTCACACGAGGACTCACGAACGCGAGAGCGGCTATGATTTCGGCTTCTTTTGCGGCATGCGTTCGGCGACTGGCGGGATTTCGCCATCGAGCCAATCCTGCTCCTCCGCGAGCGCCGTCCAGGCTTCCGCCATCCGCTGGTAGCGCTTGTAGGTGGGTTGCCCTTCGGCCCGCTCGGCAAGATGCAGGCAGTTCTCTGCATTTTCCCTGAAGATATCCGATTGCTTCATGCGGAACAGGTGGGGGACAATTCAGCGATCCGCAACGGCGCCTTACCGGATCGTAATGTCGCGGGGGAACTTCGGCTTAAGCCCGCCATTGACGGTTCATGCGGATGATAGTCGCCACTGTCCTGTTGTTCACGAGCACTGCCGCACTCGCCGACAATAGCGGCGAGCGAACATGGGCAGGGCACGAGTCCGCGCGCACGCCGACGGCAACCGACGTCATCAGCGGTCTCTATGCGTTCGGGCGATTCCAGCAGGGCCTGCTCGAGAGCGCCGATCTTAGGGGCAATCACGAGGTCAAGACCCTCGCGATCTCGCGCGCCGAGGATGCAGCCAGGCGCGACAAGGCGCTGAAGCAGATCCAGCAAGCGATCGGCGCGGAGCTGAACGCTCGCAAGACCTCGACAGCGGGCGCCGCACTCGCCGGCCCTGACGATTCCGAAGGGCCCGCTTATGTCAGGCGATTCTACGCGGCGCAGGTCGCCGAATATGAAGAGACCATCGCCCTGCTCGAGCGCTATCTGCGAGCGCCCGACAATGAGGCGCTCAGAGCCTTCGCGCGCGAACAATTGCCGATCCTGCGATCGCAGCTCAAGGACGCCGCGCGCACGATGGCCGACAAGTAGGCGCTCACCGTTCGGGTTGATGCTGCTCGCTCTCGGCACACCGGCGATCAGGGTTACGATTTTCCTAACAGGCTCGTTCGGCTTTGCAGGCTAACCGAGACGCTGCGTTTCCGAGCCGAACCGTCGCCTAGGCCGTTCCTGCGCGCGGAACACCGGGAAAAGCCACAAGAAAATATTCCTGACCCCGGTTGGAACCCTGTTCCCAGACGCGCGTTAGCTTCACCGGGCTGAGCGAGGCAGGTTCCAGTTTTTCCTGCTCCAATGTTGGAGCTTGATTTGGAATTGCGCCGACGTTCTATTTGCAACGCTGCGTATTTGCTTTGGATTCGGCGACGCACCTGCGGGGGGAATGATATGAGCGACCTCGATCCCGGACCGGTTCAGTCTGGTCGTCGCGTCCCCAAACGAAAGGCGAATGGCAGCCCGGAAGCCGACTCCCGACAGGAGTTGCTGCTCGCGCTACAGGCTATGCGCAGCGGCGATTTCTCGGTGCGCATGAGCGGCGACTATCTCGGCATCGATGGCAAGATCGCCGACACCTTCAACGAGATCATCGCCGCCAACCAGCGCATGGCGCAGCAACTCGAGCTCGTCGGCCAGGTGGTCGGGCGCGAAGGCAAGACGCGCCAGCGCGTGAAGTTTGGCCTGGCCTCCGGCTCATGGGCCGACATGGAAGGCTCGGTCAACACGCTGATCGACGATCTCCTGTGGCCGACGCGCGAGGTGACGCGCGCGGTCGCAGCCGTTGCGCAAGGCGACCTGCTGCAGACCGTCAAGCTCGACGTCGACGGCCGCCCCTTGCGCGGCGAATTCCTGCAGTCGGCGACCATCGTCAACACCATGATCAAGCAGCTCGGCGTGTTCACCTCCGAGGTGACGCGCGTGGCGCGCGAGGTCGGCACCGAGGGCAAGCTCGGCGGCCAGGCCCAGGTGCCGGAAGTGACCGGCGTCTGGAAGGATTTGACCGAGAGCGTCAACTCGATGGCGAACAACCTGACCAACCAGGTGCGCAACATCGCCGAGGTGACGATCGCGGTGGCCAATGGCGACTTGTCCAAGAAGATCACGGTCGACGTCCGCGGCGAGATCCTGCAGCTCAAGGAAGCCATCAACACGATGGTGGACCAGCTCCGCTCCTTCGCCTCGGAGGTGACGCGCGTGGCGCGCGAGGTCGGCACCGACGGCAAGCTCGGTGGCCAGGCCATCGTGCCCGGTGTCGCCGGCACCTGGAAGGACCTCACCGACTCCGTCAATGCGATGTGCGGCAACCTGACCGCACAGGTTCGCAACATCGCCAACGTGACCACGGCGGTGGCGCGCGGCGACCTGTCCCGCAAGATCACGGTGGACGTCCGCGGCGAAATCCTCGAGCTGAAGGACACCATCAACACCATGGTGGACCAGCTCAACTCGTTTGCTTCTGAAGTGACCCGCGTCGCGCGCGAGGTCGGCACCGAAGGCAAGCTGGGCGGCCAGGCGCAAGTGCCTGGTGTGGCCGGCACCTGGAAGGACCTCACCGACAACGTCAACTTCATGGCCTCGAACCTGACGGCGCAGGTCCGCAACATCGCCGACGTCGCGACCGCGATCGCGAGCGGCGACCTCTCCAAGAAGATCACGGTGAACGTGTCGGGCGAGATCCTTCAGCTCAAGGAAACGCTCAACACCATGGTCGACCAGCTCAACGCCTTTGCCGGCGAAGTGACGCGCGTGGCGCGCGAGGTCGGCACCGAAGGACGGCTCGGCGGCCAGGCCAACGTGCTCGGCGTCGCCGGCACCTGGAAGGACCTGACGGAGAGCGTCAACTCGATGGCATCGAACCTGACCGCGCAGGTTCGCAACATTGCCGAGGTGACGACGGCCGTCGCAGGCGGCGATCTCTCGAAGAAGATCACCGTGGACGTACGCGGCGAGATCCTGGAGCTGAAGGACACCATCAACACCATGGTGGACCAGCTCAACGCCTTCGCCGGAGAAGTGACGCGCGTGGCGCGCGAGGTCGGCACCGAAGGCAAGCTCGGCGGTCAGGCCCAGGTGCGGGGCGTCGCCGGCACCTGGAAGGACCTGACCGACTCGGTCAACTCAATGGCCTCGAACCTGACCGGCCAGGTCCGCAACATCGCCGAGGTCGCGACCGCTGTGGCCAAGGGCGACCTGTCGAAGAAGATCACCGTGAACGTGTCGGGCGAGATCCTTCAGCTCAAGGAAACGCTCAACACCATGGTCGACCAGCTCAACGCCTTCGCGGGAGAAGTGACGCGTGTGGCGCGCGAAGTCGGCACCGAAGGCAAGCTCGGCGGCCAGGCCGAGGTGCCCGGCGTCGCCGGAACCTGGAAGGACCTCACCGATAGCGTGAACTCCATGGCGGGCAACCTCACCGCCCAGGTCCGCAACATCTCCGAAGTCGCAACCGCTATCGCCGGCGGCGACCTGTCGCGAAAAATCACCGTCGACGTGCGCGGCGAGATCCTTCAGCTCAAGGACACGCTGAACACGATGGTCGACCAGCTCAACCGCTTCGCGGGTGAGGTGACGCGCGTGGCGCGCGAGGTCGGCACCGAAGGCCGTCTCGGCGGCCAGGCCAACGTGCCCGGCGTCGCCGGAACCTGGAAGGACCTCACCGATAGCGTGAACTCGATGGCGGGCAACCTCACCGCCCAGGTCCGCAACATCGCCGAGGTTACGACCGCCGTGGCGCGCGGCGACTTGTCCCGCAAGATCACCGTCGACGTGCGCGGCGAAATCCTCGAGTTGAAAAACACCATCAACACCATGGTGGACCAGCTCAATGCCTTCGCATCGGAAGTGACGCGCGTCGCGCGCGAGGTCGGCACCGAAGGCAAGCTCGGCGGCCAGGCGCAAGTGCCCGAAGTCGCCGGCACCTGGAAGGACCTCACGGACAACGTCAACTTCATGGCCTCGAACCTGACGGCGCAGGTCCGTAACATTGCCGAGGTGGCGACCGCGATCGCGGGCGGTGACCTCTCCAAGAAGATCACGGTGGACGTCCGCGGCGAGATCCTGCTACTCAAGGACACCCTCAACACGATGGTCGAGCAGCTCCGTTCGTTCGCCGCCGAAGTGACGCGCGTGGCGCGCGAGGTCGGCACCGAGGGGCGGCTCGGCGGTCAGGCCGTGGTGCCCGGCGTCGGCGGCACCTGGAAGGACCTCACCGATAACGTCAACTTGCTCGCCGCCAACCTCACCACACAGGTGCGCAACATCGCCGAAGTCACGACCGCCGTGGCGCGCGGCGACCTCTCCCGCAAGATCACCGTCGATGTGAAGGGCGAAATCCTCGAGCTGAAGAACACCATCAACACCATGGTGGACCAGCTCAACGCCTTCGCCGGCGAAGTGACGCGCGTTGCACGCGAGGTCGGCACCGAAGGCGAGCTCGGCGGCCAGGCGCAGGTGCCGGGCGTCGCAGGCACCTGGAAGGACCTCACCGACACCGTGAACTTCATGGCGGCGAACCTCACCGAGCAGGTCCGCGGCATCGTCAAGGTCGTGACCGCGGTCGCCAACGGCGACCTCAAGCAGAACCTCACGGTGAAGTCGAAGGGAGAGGTCGCGGCACTCGCCGACACCATCAACAACATGACCGAGACGCTCGCGACCTTCGCCGATCAGGTGACGTCCGTGGCGCGCGAGGTCGGCGTCGAAGGCCGGCTTGGCGGCCAGGCGGACGTGCCGGGCGCCGCCGGCACCTGGAAGGACCTCACCGGCAACGTCAACCTGCTGGCGGCAAATCTCACCTCGCAAGTGCGCGCCATCGCGGAGGTCGCGACCGCCGTCACCAAGGGCGACCTGACCCGGTCGATCCAGGTCGATGCCCGCGGCGAGGTCGCGGAGTTGAAAGACAACATCAACACCATGATCACCAACCTGCGTCTCACGACGGACGTGAACACCGAGCAGGATTGGCTGAAGACGAACCTTGCCAAATTCACCAACATGCTCCAGGGCCAGCGCGACCTCACCACCGTCGGCCGTCTCCTGCTCACCGAGTTGTCGCCGCTGGTGAACGCGCATACCGGCGTAATCTACCAGATCGAGAACGAGGACAGCCCGCAGCTCCGCCTGCTTGCCTCCTATGCCGGCGACGGCGCCTATCCCTATCCGCAGGTGCTGCAATTCGGTGACGGTCTCGCCGGGCAATGTGCGCTGGACAAGCGACCGCGCCTGATCGCAGACATCCCGACCGACGTGGTGCCGGTCAATTCGGCCCTGCTGCGCGTCGTACCCAAGAACCTCGTGGTGCTGCCGGTGCTGTTCGAAGCCCAGGTCAAGGCCGTCATCGAGCTCGCCTCGCTTACCTCGTTCACGACCTCGCAAATGACTTTCCTCGAGCAGCTGACGGACTCCATCGGCATCGTGCTCAACTCGATCGAGGCGACGATGCAGACCGAAGGCCTGCTCAAGCAGTCGCAGCAGCTCGCGGGTGAGCTCCAGGCCCAGCAGCGCGAATTGCAGCAGACCAACGATCAGCTCGAGCAGAAGGCGCAGCAGCTCGCGGAGCGCAACGTGGAAGTCGAGCGCAAGAACCAGGAGATCGAACAGGCCCGCCGCGCGCTGGAGGAAAAGGCGACCGAGCTCGCGTTGACATCGAAGTACAAGTCCGAATTCCTCGCCAATATGAGCCACGAACTGCGTACGCCGCTGAATTCGATCCTGATCCTCGGCCAGCAGCTCACCGACAATCCGGATGGTAATCTCTCGGCCAAGCAGGTCGAGTTCGCCCGCACGATCCACGGCGCCGGCACTGACCTGTTGAACCTGATCAGCGACATTCTCGATCTTTCCAAGATCGAGTCCGGCACGGTGACGGTCGACGCCGAGGAGATCCTGACCGCCAACCTGCTGGAGACCGTCGGACGTCCGTTCCGGCACGAGGCCGAGAACCGCGACCTGTCCTTCAACATCGAGGTCGATCCGAACCTCGCCCGCAGCATCGTCACCGACTCCAAGCGGCTGCAGCAGGTGTTGAAGAACCTGTTGTCGAACGCCTTCAAGTTCACGGCCGAAGGCGGCGTGCGGCTGAAGGTCGCCGGCGCGCTCGGCGGCTGGACGCCGGATCACCCCGTGCTCAACGCTGCGCCCGCAGTGATCTCGTTCGAGGTTTCCGATACCGGTATCGGCATTCCCCTGGAGAAACAGAAGCTGATCTTCGAGGCCTTCCAGCAGGCCGACGCCGGCACCAGCCGCAAATATGGCGGCACCGGCCTTGGGCTCGCCATCAGCCGCGAACTCGCAAGCCTGCTCGGCGGCGAGATCCACCTGCGCAGCGCGACCGGCAGGGGCTCCACCTTCACGCTGTACCTGCCGCTCAAATATTCTGGACCGACACTCGCGCCCCGGGCGGCGCCCGCGGCCAACCAGCCGCCGGCGCTCCAGGCCCAGGCGACTGCGCCCGAGCGCGTCATCGAGCAACTGCCCGACGACCGGCTCAATCTCGAACCCGGGGACACCATTCTGCTGATCGTCGAGGACGATCCGCATTACGCTCGCGTATTGGTCGATCTTGCCCGCGACAAGGGTTTCAAGGTGCTGGTCGCCGCACGCGGCGCTGAAGCCCTCGAGCTCGCCAAGCAATACCAGCCGACGGCGGTTTCGCTCGACGTGTTCCTGCCGGACATGCTGGGCTGGACGGTGCTGAGCCAGCTCAAGCACAATCCGCTGACCCGTCACATCCCCGTGCAGATCATCACGCTCGACGAGGACCGCCAGCACGCGCTCGCCCGCGGCGCCTTCTCCTTCGTCAACAAGCCGACCACGACCGAAGGCGTTGCCGCCGCGCTGACCCAGATCAAGGAATATGCAAGGCCGCGGCGCAAGCGGCTCCTCATCGTGGAGGACAACGAGGCGGAGCAGCTCTCGATCCGCGAGCTGCTGCATCACGACGACATCGAGATCGTGGCGACCGACACCGGCGCCGGCGCGCTCTCGACACTGCGCGAAGCTCCCTACGACTGCGTGGTGCTGGACCTGCGTCTGCCGGACATGAGCGGCTTCGAGGTGCTGGACCAGATCCGCAGCGACGAGGCGCTGTCGAACATCCCGGTCGTGGTCTTCACCGGCCGAGAGCTCTCGGCCGAAGAGGACGCCGAGCTCCACACCATGGCACGCAGCATCGTGGTCAAGGGCGTGGAGTCACCCGAACGCCTGCTCGACGAGACCGCGCTATTCCTGCACCGGGTGATCACCGAGCTGCCGACCGAAAAGCAGCGCATGCTGGAGAAGCTGAACAGTTCCGACGAGGATCTGATCGGCAAGACCGCGCTACTCGTCGACGACGATGCCCGCAACATCTTCGCGCTGTCGAGCGTCTTGGAACGGCGCGGCATGAAGGTGCTGACCGCCACGACCGGCCGCGAGGCGGTGACGCTGGTGGAGTCCAATCCGGAAATCGCGATCGTGCTGATGGACATCATGATGCCGCAGATGGACGGCTATCAGACCATCGGCGTGATCCGGGAGAACCCGGCCTTTTTGCGCCTGCCGATCATCGCGCTGACTGCGAAGGCGATGAAGGGCGACCGGGAGAAATGTCTGGAAGCGGGCGCTTCCGACTATCTCGCCAAACCCGTCAACACCGATCAATTGCTGCTTGCGATCCGCATGTGGCTGCACCGCTGAGTGGGATCCGGGTATGGACCACGAAAAGGTCAACATTCTCCTCGTCGACGACCAGCCGGCGAAGCTGCTCGCCTATGAGGTGATCCTGAAGGATCTCGGCGAGAACCTCGTGATCGCCTCCTCCGGCCGCGAGGCGCTGGAGATCCTGCTGAAGAGCGAGATCGCGGTGATCCTAGTGGACGTCTGCATGCCCGAGCTCGACGGCTTCGAGCTCGCGGCGATGATCCGCGATCATCCGCGCTTCCAGAAGATCGCGATGATCTTCATCTCGGCAATCCAGGTCTCCGACATCGATCGCCTGCGCGGCTACGAGATGGGCGCTGTCGACTATGTTCCGGTGCCGGTCGTCCCGGAGGTGCTGCGCGCCAAGATCAAGGTGTTCGCCGAGCTCTATCGCAAGACGCGCGAGCTCGAGCGGCTGAACCAGGAGCTGGAGGATCGCGTTCGCGCACGCACTGCCGAGCTCGAAAGTTCCACCGCCAAGCTGCTCGAGAGCGAGCAGCGGCGCAGCATGGCGATCGCCGCCGGCAAGATGGGATCCTGGGATTGGGACTGGATCAACGGCGACTGGATGTGGGACGAAGGCCAGTATCGCATCTTCGGCGTCAACCCGGAGACATTCAACGTCACCTCGGCCAGCGTGCAGGCGCTGCTGCACCCCGATGACGTCGATCAGTTCCGCAAGGCGATCGCCGAATTCAACACGGGCACGCGCGCCTATGAAGCCGAATTCCGCGTTCAGCGGCCGGACGGCGAGGTACGCTGGTGCGTCGGCACGGCGGCGGCGACGCTGGACGGAAATGGTCGCGTTGTGCGGGTAAGCGGCGTCACCGTCGACATCACCGAGCGCAAGCGCGCCGAGGAACGGCAGAACCTGCTCGCCCGTGAAGTCGATCACCGTGCCAAGAACGCCCTGGCGCTCGCGCAATCGATCGTCCGGCTGACCCGCGCCGACGACGTCAAGACCTACGTCAATGCCGTCGAAGGACGCATCAATGCGCTGGCGCGCGTGCACACCATCCTGTCGCTATCGAGCTGGCAGGGTGCCGAGATCAACAAGCTGATCGAGGAGGAGCTCGCGCCCTATTCGCTCGGCGGCCAGATCCGCCTGTCGGGTCCCGAAGTGCAGCTCGTGCCTGCCACCGCGCAGACGCTGGCGCTGGCGCTGCACGAGTTGTTCACCAATTCGGCCAAGTACGGCGCGCTGTCGACGCGGTCGGGACGACTCGCGATCGGTTGGGAAGTGAATGGCGAGATGCTCGCGCTGACCTGGGAGGAATCCGGCGGGCCGCTGGTCAGGCAGCCGAAGGCGCGCGGCTTCGGCACCAAGAGCCTGCTCGCGAGCGTCGAGTCCCAGCTCGGCGGGCAGGCGCAATTCGATTGGCGCGCCGAGGGCCTTCTGTGCCGCCTCGAAGTGCCGCTGACGCGGAAGGCGACGCTGCCGGCGGTCGAAAAATTCGGCGCTGCTATCGCCGGCGAATTGCAGCGCGCCTCGGGCTAGCGCCGGACGCGCACCCTCACCGCCTGCATCTGCAACGGCGCATTCGCGATGCGCCCCTCGAGCCAGGCTTCGCTCCGCTCGAGATCGCGCAGAGCCATCGCATAGCTTCGCGCGGCGCGCTGCTCGGCGCCACGCGGCAGCATGCGCGCCTTGCGCAGCATTTCCGCCGCCGCGTCTCGATAGGCAAGGGAGCGATACAGAAAGATCACCTGTCCCATGATCGAGCTTTCCTTGTCGTTGCTTCAGCCCCGATCTTCTCACGCCTCGCATGAACGCCACCTGAAGATCGCGCACTGTGAATATTTGTTCAGGAAGATACGGCATTCGAGGAACTCGCGGGTGGTCCGGCGCGTTTTCAGGATGATTGTCGAGGGCGGCAATGCGAACGCGAAAATCGCCACGCTTGGTTTCGACGGCAGGCGCCATCACGCTGATGACGCAGGCGATGATGGGCGCGGCCCTCGGGCTCATCTTCGGCCTCATGCTCGTACTCATCAATCCAGCCGTTGCGGCGCTGCTCAGGGCTGGAGGAAGCCCGACCATTCTTGTATTCGTCATCACGCTCGTGACGAGCTTTGCGATCGGCGCAACTCTCACCGGCGCCGTGTTCGTTCTGATGGACGACAAGGAATCTTGAAGCCCGCTTGAGGGCGCATGTAACGCGCGCTGGAACTCCCAGGTCCGATCGCTGTTGGCTCCCTGCGTCAATTTAACTCAAGGGAGTTCCGCGCATGAAGAAGACCCAGCTCGCTTTTGCCATGATCGTGGCAGCAGGCCTCGCGGCCGCGCCATTGGCCGCGCAAGCCAAATCTCACAAGAAGCATCATTCGTCCGCGACCACGTCGCAGACCACGACCGGTGCGAACATGAAGTCGAGCGGTGGAGGAGCAGCCAATCCATCGAGCCAGGGCAATGTCGGCCCGGGCACCAATCAGGCCGGCAGCATGCCCAGCAAGTGAGTGCGTTCACACCCGAAAAAGCCCCGCCCTTCGCGGGGCTTTCTTATTGAAGGTGCCACCATGACGCCCGTAGCTAGCGCCACATCGTCGGCGCCCGGTTGAGCGCATCGCGGCCGACGCGGCGCAGATCGTCGATCGAGCGGTGGCCCGTGCGGATCATCCCGAGAATCGTCGCAGCGACGCGTTCGCGCGCGGCCGTCTTGGATGCAGGGATATCCGCGCAGACTTCATCAAGAACCGCGCGCAGCAGGGCTGTCGTCTCGGTGTCCAACAACGCAAGGCTCCGGCACGCCGCGTGACGTGGCGGACTTAACTGCGTCGGATGTCAGGCATGTTAAGGCCGGATTGAGCCTGGGCTGCGCTTTGCGGCTCGCACTTCACGAGTGCTTCGAGCTTCGCGCGCTTGCGCGCGATCAAAAGCTGGGCCGCGGCATCGTCAAGGCCCGCACGCCGCAACTGGCGGATGGCCGACCCAAGTTCGAGAATCTCGGCACGCAGCTTCAGAATCCGGTACGCGTCCGGGTCCTCAGCCACGGCGAGCCCCCGGCTTCACCGGCGCACGGCCATGCGGGCCGCCTTGTAACCGTTCTGCTCGGGATCGTTCTGCTTGTTCGGCTTGGGATCGTTCTTGACGTTCGCGCGGAGGCTCACCCGCTCGCCGATATTGGGCAGGAGATCGCCACCGCCGGCCGCCTTCCAGTCGGCAATCAGCTGCTTCATGTCCTGGCGCAATCCGAGCAATCGAAGCGCGCTTTCGCTGCAGTCGCGATCGCGGTTGATGAGGTCGCGCACCGACGCCTCAAGGTCGATCATCTCGGACCTTAACGCACTGATTTTTCGACGAATTTCATTAATTCTATTGTCCATGGCTTGTTAGAACAAAATAGGAACATATAGTCAAGTCACGATTCAGGGATGGAGAGTGGCAATGCGAGTGGAAGGTAAATACGACGCCAAGGATTTCCTCGCCGCGCAGATGACCAGGGCCCAGGTCCTGCGGCTAAGGCGACTGAGCGAGGAGGCCTATCAGCCCGGCCAGTATGCGCGGGATCTCAGCTTCGACGAGGCAGCAAAGCGCATCCAGGCGCTGGAGGCCGAGATCGAGCTTGCCAATTCGTTCTGACGTTAGCTGGTCCGGAACTATTGCGTGTCAGGCGCTGTTCTTCCGCAGCCAGGGAGATCAGCGATGGCACGCAAAGCAAAGACACGGCGCTATTCGAAAAGCGCCGGCAAGGAGGTCGAAAGTGAGATGCGTCGCTACAAGAAAGGCACGGCCAAGAGCGGTCGTGGCGGACGTGGCGGACGCGTGAAGAGCCGCAAGCAAGCGATCGCGATCGGTCTGTCGAAGGCGCGCAAGAAGGGCAAGAAAGTCCCGAAGAAGACGTCGAAGCGGAAGAGCTCGAAGAGGAAGTCGAGCAAGAAGAGCGCCCGGTGAGACGACATACGGGGGTGCGCGAATCTCTCGTGCGCCACCCAATGTCGATGCTTCGCCCCCAGATCTTGGCCCTCGGATATTGGCCTTCAGATCATCGTGCCGGGCATGAAGCAGCGGATCGAAATGCCGAACGCTGTCTTCACCGGCCACACCATGGTTCGCCCGGCCCGGTTGGGCTCGGTGATGACAGCCTCATCGGGCACCTCGACCCACTGACCGTCGATGCGCACGCGATAGTGTCCCCCGTACGATTCCCAATCGGGGTCGGCGACAGCCACACCATCGGCATCTGAGCAACATGGACCGAGGTGGCTGCGCAGGCTGTCGAACCATGGCTTGAGCGGCGAATCCGTATAGCGTCCGTCGTCGCGCCCCAGAGCACTTTGAGTGCAGAGCACAAGCGACGCGAAAAGCAACGCGCCCTTGCTGAAGGTCTTCAATCGATCCATCGTTGGCACCGATCCCTGACGAGATCCGGTTCCACAAAGCGGCAATGCGACCAGAAGTTCCGCCTTGAAAACCGCCCTCGCCCGCCGAGCCGCATGACGCGACTCGCGATCACTCTAACTTAGTGCGGTTTTTGGGGCTGAAGCCTGTCCTCAACGCTCCCGTTAACGCGAATGTTATCGCTATCCTCAGGGAATCTTACCGACGGATGAAAAAGGCGGCCCGAAGGCCGCCTTTGGTCGTTGCTGTTTCCTGACTTACGCCAGCGGCACCGCGACGAACTTCGTCGCCTCCGCGCTCTTCACCTGCAACAGCACGCTGCGCTTGCCGGCGGATTTTGCCTGCTTCAGCTCGGCGCGGACATCGTCGATGCTGCCGACGGCCTTGCCGCCGACATTGAGGATGACGTCGCCGGTCTGGATGCCGCGGCTTGCCGCCGGGCCTTCCGGATCAACGGAGGTCACGACGACGCCCTTCTGTCCCGCGCCCTGCACGTCGCCGGCCGGTGCGAGGCTGAGGCCGAGACGCGGCGTACCCGCGCTCGGCTGACCTTCGTCCGCCTTGTCGTTCGCCTTGTCGTTCGCCTTGGCCTGGCGCTCGTTCGGGAGCTCGCCGAGGTTCACGCTCACGGTCTTGCTCTCGCCCTTGTGCCAGACGTCGAGCTTCACCGAGCTGCCCGGCGCCATCGTGCCGATGGTACGGGCCAGATCGCGGGAGTCCTTGACGGCGGTGCCGTTGACGGCGGTGATGACGTCGCCCGCCTCAATGCCGGCCTTGGCCGCCGGGCTGTTGTCCTGCGGCGTGTCGACGATCGCGCCCTTCGCTTCCTTCAGCCCGAGGCTGTCGGCAATATCAGCCGTCACCGGCTGCACCTGGACTCCGAGCCAGCCACGCGTGACCGAGCCCTTGTCCTTGAGCTGGGCGACGACGAGCTTTGCGGTGTTGGCCGGAATGTCGAAGCCGATGCCGACCGAGCCGCCGGACGGCGAGAAGATCGCGGTGTTCACGCCGATCACGTTGCCGTTCATGTCGAAGGCCGGACCGCCGGAATTGCCCTTGTTGATGGGCGCGTCGATCTGGATGTAGTCGTCATAGGGGCCGGCGCCGATGTCGCGGCCGTTGGCCGAGACGATGCCCGCCGTCACCGTGCCGCCGAGGCCGAACGGATTGCCGACAGCAACCACCCAGTCACCGATCCGCGGGCGCTGCTCGGAGAATTTCACGAACGGAAAATCCTTCTTGCCGTCGACCTTGATCAGCGCAAGGTCGGTCTTCGGATCGGTGCCGATGACCTTGGCGGTGTAGATCGTGCCGTCGTCCGCCGTCACCTGCACGGACTGGGCGTGGTCGACGACGTGATTGTTGGTGACGGCATAGCCGTCGGGCGAGATGAAAAAGCCCGAGCCTTCGCCGGTGATCACGCGGTGGCGCTGCGGCATCCCGTTCGGCATTTGCTGCATGCCCTTCGGCAGGCGGAAGCCGAACTCCTTCGGGAACTGGCCGAACGGCGAATCCTCATCCGAGTCCATCCGGTTCTGCTGGAGCATCGCGCTCTTGTCATCGGCCTGGTCGATCTTGACGCGCACCGAGATCACGGCGGGCTTCACCTTGGTGACCAGATCGGCAAAGCCAGGCGGAGTCGGAGCCGTTTCGGCGGCGAGCGCAGGCGAGGTGAAGGAGGCGCCGTCGAACGGCGAATGTCCGCCGGGGGCTGCGGCAAGCACTGCGACGCCGAGCGCGGCCACGGTGCCGAGTAACGCGAGGCGCCGGGGTTTCAGGATCGCACGCGGCTTGGTGACATGTGGATTGGCGGAATCGGGATTAACGTGATCGTTCATGTCGAAATGTCCATGTTGGATGAGCAGTCGCCTTGCTCCCAACATTGACGACGCAACATTACGACGTCCCGTCCACGCGATTAATTCTTGGCAAAGAAAGCCGCGACCTGCGGCCGCGGGTGACGGCGTTTGATGCAGGTCAAGGCGATTTCAGCACGCGGTGGAAAATTACAGCGGTGCAATGATCTCCGCCGGAGGCGACGCCATGATCAAAGACATTCTCGTCCACATCCCGACCGAACGCCCCATGCGCCCGGTCATCAATGGCGCGGTGTCACTCGCAGCCGGCTTCAATGCCCATCTCGATGCGGTCTCGGTCGGCTATGTCGCAACCAGCACGGCCTATGTGATGGAAGGCGGCGCGGCGGTGGCCGCCGTGTTCGAAATGGAGCGCGAGCGCGCGGTCGAGCGCGCCGAGACCGTGCTCACGGTGTTCGAGACCGAAGCCAGGCACGCCGGCATTTCCCATAGCTGCCACCCGGTCGGCGCGATCCCGGCGGACGCGATCGACATGGTCGGTGCGATGGCGCGCCTCCACGATTTCAGCGTCGTGCTCCAGCCCGATGCAGATCAAGGATCCTTCGACAGCGACCTGCCACAGGAGATCCTGTTCCAGGCCGGTGGGCCGGTGCTGTTCCTGCCGCATATCTTCCGCGGCACATTCAAGACTCGGCGGATCGGCATCGCTTGGGACGGCAGCCGCGTCGCGGCGCGTGCCGTGCGCGACGCGATGCCGTTCCTGTCGCGGGCCGAAGAGATCGTCATCATGACGGTGAACGAGCCGACGCCCGCGCCCGGCGCGGCTTCGGCGGATCAGCTCGCAAGGCATTTGGCACGGCTCGGGCTGGACGCTCGGATCGTCAGCCTGTCGGCGAGCCGCGCCGACATTCAGCCGACAATCCTGTCACTCGCAGCCGACGAGAGCCTCGATCTGCTGGTGATGGGCGGCTACGGTCATTCGCGCCTGCAGGAGCGCGTGCTGGGCGGCGTCACGCGCGCGATGCTGCACACGATGACGGTCCCGACGCTGATGTCGCATTGACGCGAGCTTCGCGTCTCACGCGGCGGCGGGAGGCTGCCACTCCGCGACGGCGGCTGCGTCGTCGGCACCTTGTGAATTGCATGCGTCGAAGTGAGCTCTCAGCTCTGTTTCGGCGAGATGTTCGAAGTGCTCGGCCTGGCCGAGAAGATCCCAGCTTTGCAGGGGTCGATATGCCGCCTGCTGACGGCACAAGGACGCCAGAGCACGGTATCGACGTACGTTCTCCATGCGAATCTCCCTCCTTGGCTACGCCCGGCTTATTTCGCCGGTTTGCGTCGCGGATATTGCATTCATGCGAAACATTTGCTGCGCGGCCACTCACTCTCATTGGAGAGTTAACGCGGACGCCAGCCCGTTCGCTTTGCCTTGGGTCAAACTTCGGAAAGGTTTTGCCGTCAGCCGAGTCAGGTTCATGCCACAAAGTTGCGGCGCGAGTGGGGCAAGTCACAGTCAAGCCAAAAGATTTCCGCTATGAGTTCCTGCGTATGGCCGCAAACAAGGTAACGGCGGTACACAGGGACTGCGACAGATCGGCATGCAGCCGCGACTTCCCGGAGCCGCACGGAACTGGAACCGGCGGCTCTTTCATTTTGAGGCGCACTGCCCTGGCGCCGACGTTCCACCACCGGGATGCGCTCACTCATCCGAATTCCGCTCGCTCGCAGCAGGCATGCATCTGCGAAATGCCGCGCGGGCTTATCGGACCAGTTCGCTCTCGCTAGTCCGCACCGGCGATGCCGAACCATATTGCAGCTTCGGAACCCGGCCGGATTCCGCCGCAACACGGATGGCGGCAATGTTGTTCGCGTAGTCGGCACTGCCATTGCCGCGGAACACCGCCGATCCCGCCACCAGCGTGTCAGCGCCGGCGGCCGCAACCACGGCGGCGTTGTCGCGCGTGACGCCGCCATCGACCTCGAGCCGGATCGGTCGGTCTCCGATCATCGCGCGGATGCGCCGGATCTTCTCGAGCTGCGATCCCAAAAACGATTGCCCGCCGAAGCCCGGATTGACCGTCATCACGAGAATCAGGTCGACACGATCAAGCACATATTCGATCGCAGCTTCCGGCGTTGCCGGGCACAGGCTCACGCCGGCCTTCTTGCCGAGCGCGCGGATCGCCTGCAAGGAGCGGTCCAGATGCGGCCCGGCCTCGGCATGGACCGTGATGATGTCGGCACCGGCTTTCGCGAAGGCTTCGAGATAGCAATCGACCGGCGTGATCATGAGGTGGACATCGAACGTCTTGCTGGTGGACGGCCTGATCGCCTTGATCACATCGGCACCAAAGCTGATGTTGGGCACGAAATGCCCGTCCATGACGTCGCAATGGATCCAGTCGGCGCCAGCCGCATCGATCGCGGCGATCTCCTCGCCGAGCCTCGCAAAGTTCGCGGCGAGGATCGAGGGGGCGATGATGATTTCATTCGTCATGGATTTGAACTCCGCGCGTCGGCTCCGCCGCTGAACACCCGGCTCGCCAGCACGTCAGCGGAATCAATGGTCTCGAGGTCTGAAATCTCGAGCATGCGGTCGAGATCGGAAACCAGGCGGTCGGCCTGGCGCAGCCGGATGCGATCGACGGCGTTGCGGATCGAGCGCGCGTTGGAGAAGAACGACTGCATCCGGCGCAGCGCGATGTACTTTTCGAAAGCCTCGCGCGCGGCAGCCGAGAAGCGATATCCCCGCTCCTGCAACATCAAGTCCGCGATGAAGAGCAATTCAGCTTCCGAATAGTCGGGGAATTCGATGTGATGAGCGATGCGCGAGCGGAAGCCTGGATTGGAAGCAAAGAAATTCGTCATCCGTTCGCCATAACCGGCGAGAATGACAACGAGGTCCTCGCGCTGGTTCTCCATCACCTGGAGCAGGATTTCGATCGCCTCCTGGCCGTAGTCGCGCTCATTGTCGGGACGATGCAGGTAATAGGCCTCGTCGATGAACAGCACGCCGCCCATTGCTTTCTTCAATATCTCCTTGGTCTTCGGCGCAGTGTGGCCGATATATTGTCCGACGAGATCATCGCGCGTCACCGAGATCACCTGCCCGCGCCGCACGAAGCCGAGACCGTGAAGGATTTTTGCCATGCGCAGCGCGACGGTGGTCTTGCCGGTACCGGGATTGCCGGTGAACGACATGTGCATCGTCGGCGGCGCGGCGACGAGGCCGGCGCGCTGGCGAATCCGCTCGATGAGGAGGAGCGAAGCGATCTGGCGCACCCGGCTCTTTACCGGCTTCAGGCCGATCAGCTCCTGATCGAGCTCGCGCAGCGTCTCGGTGATTCCTGCCGCTTCGGCCTCCTTGCGGAGATCGAAGACGGCCTCGCTCGTCTCGGTGGCTTTCGCATGGGGCAGATCAAGCATGGGACTCTCGAAGAAAAGGCTTCGCCGCGGAGGGGCGGCGAAGCAGTTGTCCGCCAAGGAAGCGCAGCAGGGAGAGCTCCGCGCGGAAACGAATGCGCTCTACACCGAGGCGTGCTCAGCCGGCTTGCGCACGGTGGTGTAGCGGATCGCGCGTCCCGCAACCTCCTGGCGCACCAGCTCGAATTCGGCTTCCTTCGCCGGCCGGTTGACGAGGAAGGAGATCCGCACCGATTCCCAGCCGTGGCTGGAATCGAAGCCGCTGATCCGGATGTAGCGGTCGCCATACACCCTGCGGCATTCGGCGAGCTCCATCATGACGCCGGCGGCGTCCGCAAGATCGAACATCGGCAGGCCCCACATCTCCCAATAGGTGTTGCGGGGATGCGGATCGTCGGTGAACTCGATGTTCACGGCCCAGCCGTTGGCGAGGCAGTACTGCACCTGCTTGGTGATCTGATCGTCGGTGAGATCAGGCAGGTACGAGAAGCAGCCTTGGGTCAGTTTCATGTTGCGTCTCCTCACACGGTTTCCAGCGCCGTCGGCACGAAGTCCGGCGTGTCGGTGGATTGATAGTTGAAGGTCACGTCCTTCCAGACGTCGAGCGCGGCCTTCAGCGGCGTGCAGGTCTGTGCCGCCTTGGCCAGGATCTCCGGCCCTTCGTGGACGTAGTCGCGGCCCTCGTTGCGGGCGAGGATCATCGCTTCCAGCGCCACGCGGTTGGCGGTCGCGCCGGCAGCAATGCCCATGGGATGACCAATCGTGCCGCCGCCGAATTGCAGCACGACGTCCTCGCCGAGGAGATCGAGCAACTGGTGCATCTGGCCGGCATGGATGCCGCCGGACGCCACCGGCATCATCTTGTTCAGGCTCGCCCAGGACTGGTCGAAGAACAGGCCGTGCTCAAGCTTTGTCGGGTTGAAATCCTCGCGACAGACGTCGTAATAGCCGCGCGTGGTATTGGGGTCGCCTTCGAGCTTTCCGACCACGGTGCCGGCATGGATGTGGTCGACGCCGGCAAGCCGCATCCATTTGGCAATGACGCGGAACGACACGCCGTGGCTCTTCTGTCGCGTATAGGTCGAGTGACCGGCACGATGCAGATGCAGGATCATGTCGTTGCGCCGCGCCCACTTCGCCATGGACTGGATCGCGGTGTAGCCGATCACGAGGTCGATCATGACGATGACCGAGCCGAGCTCCTTGGCGAACTCGGCGCGCTCATACATGTCCTCCATCGTCGCGGCGGTGACGTTGAGGTACGTGCCCTTCGCCTCGCCCGAGGCAGCCTGCGCGCGGTTGACGGCCTCCATACAATAGAGGAAGCGGTCGCGCCAATGCATGAAGGGCTGCGAGTTGATGTTCTCGTCGTCCTTGGTGAAGTCGAGCCCGCCTTTAAGTGCTTCGTAGACAACTCGGCCATAGTTGCGCCCCGAGAGACCGAGCTTCGGCTTCACCGTTGCCCCTAGCAACGGCCGGCCGAACTTGTCGAGCCGCTCGCGCTCGACCACGATGCCGGTGGCTGGTCCCTGGAACGTCTTCACATAGGCGACCGGGAAGCGCATGTCCTCCAGCCGCAAGGCCTTGAGCGGCTTGAAGCCGAAGACGTTGCCGATGATCGAGGCCGAGAGGTTCGCAATCGAGCCCGGCTCGAACAGGTCGAGGTCATAGGCGATATAGGCGAAGTACGAGCCCGGCGTGCCCGGGACCGGATCGACGCGATAGCACTTGGCGCGATATTTCTCCGCGGCTGTCAGGCGATCGGTCCACACCACCGTCCAGGTTGCGGTCGAGGATTCACCGGCCACCGCAGCGGAGGCCTCGATCGGGTCGACACCTTCCTGCGGCGTCACCCGGAATAGCGCGATGACGTCGGTGTCCTTCGGCACATAGTCGGGCTCCCAATAGCCCATGCGCTTGTATTCCATGACGCCGGAGCGATAGCGCTCTTTGCCGCGGACCGTGCCTGCATGTGCGTTCATGTCTCTCTCCTGCTCTTCTGTGTGCTCTTTCTGATTGACTAAGCAGCGACCGACTCGCGGACGTCGACGCGCGGGTCCAATTCGCCGGCGCGGTACCGCCGCGCCATCTCGCTCATGGGAATGACCTTGATCTTGCCGGCATGGCCTGCGGTGCCGAACTGCTCGAAGCGTTCGCGGCAGAGGTCGCGCATCGCATCCATCGCCGGCTTCAGGAATTTTCGCGGATCGAACTCCGAGCGCGCTTGCGACGCCACTTTGCGGAACACCGCGGTCATCGCCAGGCGGCAGTCGGTATCGATATTGACCTTGCGCACGCCGCTCTTGATGCCGCGGACGATCTCCTCCACCGGCACGCCCCAGGTCTGCGGCATCTCGCCACCGAACGCGTTGAACATGTCCTGGAGCGGCTGCGGTACCGACGAGGAACCATGCATGACGAGATGCGTGTTCGGGAGCCGGCGATGGATCTCCTCGACCACCCGCATCGCCAGGATGTCGCCATCCGGCTTGCGGCTGAACTTGTAGGCGCCGTGCGAGGTGCCCATCGCGATCGCGAGCGCATCGACCTTGGTGGCACGGACGAAGTCGACGGCCTGATCGGGATCGGTCAGCAACTGGTCATGGCTGACCTTGCCCTCGACGCCGTGACCGTCCTCCTGCTCGCCGCCGCCATGCTCGAGCGAGCCGAGCACGCCGAGCTCGCCTTCGACCGACGCTCCAACCCAATGCGCGAGATCGACGACGCGGCGGGTGATCGCAACGTTGTAGTCGTAGTCGGCGGCTGTCTTGGCGTCGGCCTTCAGCGAGCCGTCCATCATGACCGAGGTGAAGCCGTGGGCGATCGCGGATGCGCAGGTCGCCTCGTCATTGCCGTGGTCCTGGTGCATGCAGAGCGGGATGTCCGGATAGGTCCGCTCCAGTGCGTCTATCATGTGCGAAAGCATGAGATCGCCGGCATAGCTGCGCGCACCGCGCGAGGCCTGGATGATGACGGGCGCATCGACCTCGGCCGCGGCCTGCATGATCGCGATGCCCTGCTCCATGTTGTTGATGTTGAACGCCGGGACCGCGTAGCCGTGGTGAGCTGCGTGATCGAGCAGTTGCCTAAGGGTGATACGGGCCACGTGACGTCCTCCTTATTGGCTCTTGCGGGCGATGGCCCGCCTTGCGGCTTCCGCAATGTTTTGCGGTGTGATGCCGAATTCGCGGTACAGCACAGGCGCCGGTGCGGATGCACCGAAACCGCGCATGCCGACAAACTCGCCGTCGGCGCCGATCCAGCGCGGCCAGTCGCCGAGCACTGCGGCTTCGATACCGACGCGCGGCGCGATGCCCAGCACGGCGGCGCGGTACTCCTCCCGCTGCTCCTCGAACAGCGCGAAGCACGGCGCCGAAACCACGGCCGCACGGATATGCTCGGTCGCGAGCAGGCGTGCGGCCTCGATCGCGATCGAGACCTCCGAGCCGGTTGCGATCAGCGTCACATCGCGGCCGCCGTCAGGCGTGACGACGAGATAGGCCCCCCGCGCGACGCGGTTCGTGCCCCGCGCATCGCTGCGGAAGGTCGGCAAGGCCTGACGCGACAGGCACAGCACCGAGGGACGCGTCGTCGCTTCCAGCGCGCAGTCCCAGGCCTCCAGCGTCTCCACGGCGTCGGCGGGACGGAACACCAGCAGATTTGGAATCACGCGGAGCGCGGCGAGATGCTCGACCGGCTGGTGCGTCGGACCGTCCTCGCCAAGCCCGATGGAGTCGTGGGTCATCACATGGATGACGCGCAGCCGCATCAGGGCTGCAAGGCGGATCGCCGGCCGGCTGTAGTCGGAGAAGGCGAGGAACGTGCCGCCATAGGGGATGAAGCCGCCATGCAGCGCAATCCCATTCATCGCGGCGGCCATGCCGTGTTCGCGAATGCCGTAGTGGATGTAGTCGCCGGCAAACCTGTCGCGCGTGACCGGAACCTGCGTCTTCGCATGCGTCAGGTTGGAATGGGTCAGATCCGCCGAACCGCCGATCAGCCCCGGAATCGACGAGGCGATGCCGTCGAGCACCTGTTGCGAGGCCTGCCGCGTCGCAAGCTTCGGACGCTCGGTGGCAAAGCGCTCGCGCAATTTCGCCGACGCCTGGGCATAGGCGCTCGGCAGGGCCAGAACCTTGCCCTCGATGAACAGCTCGCGCTGCGCCGGGCTCGCACACTCATAGCGATCGAGCCAGGCGAGACGGTCGACCTGACCGCGCTGTCCGATCAAGCGCCACGCCTTCAGGATCGGAATCGGCACCACGAAAGGCTGATAATCCCAGCCGAGAGTCCGGCGGGCGGCCGCAGTCTGCTCGGTGCCGAGCGGCGCGCCATGCGCCTTCTCAGTGCCCTGTCGATCCGGCGCGCCGTAGCCGATGATGGTGCGGCATGCGACCAGCGACGGCCTTGCGGTTTGGCGCTCTTCCGCGATCGCTTGTGCGATCGCTTCCGGATCATGTCCGTCGACGCGGCGGACCGACCAGCCGGAGGAGGCAAAGCGCGCGAGTTGATCGTCCGAGGTCGCAAGCGAGGTCGGCCCGTCGATGGAAATGCCGTTGTCGTCGAACAGCACGATGAGGCGGCCGAGCTGGAGATGACCGGCGAGCGAGATCGCCTCCTGGCTGATGCCCTCCATCAGGCAGCCGTCGCCGGCAATCACGTAGGTGAAGTGATCGACGAGGTCATCGCCATGCTGCGAATTGGCCATGCGCTCGGCGAGCGCCATGCCGACCGCGGTCGCGATCCCCTGCCCCAGCGGTCCCGTTGTGGTCTCGACGCCCGGAGTGTGGCCATATTCGGGGTGGCCCGGCGTCTTCGAGCCCCACTGCCGGAACGCCTTGATGTCGTCGAGGCTGACGGCGCCGCCGGTGAGATAGAGCAGCGCGTAGAGCAGCATCGAGCCATGGCCTGCCGAGAGCACGAAGCGGTCACGGTCCGGCCAGTTGGGATGCGCGGCATCGAATTTGAGGAAGCGCGAGAACAGCACGGTCGCGACATCGGCCATGCCCATGGGCAGGCCTGGATGGCCGGACTGCGATAGCTCGATGGCATCGACCGCAAGGAAGCGGACGGCGTTGGCGAGATCGGCATGGCTGACCGCGTTGAGGTCGACTTCGGCATGAACCGAGATGTTCATCAGACGCTCCCGTTATCGTAGTGCTTGCGCATCACTTCAGGCTTCGCTTGCGCTCGATGAGCTGCATGATCAGCGGTGTCAGGATCAGCTGCATCGCGAGATCGAGCTTCGCTCCCGGGCACACGATCGAATTCGCGCGTGACATAAAGCTGTGCGGCAACATCGAGAGGAGATACGGGAAGTCGATGCCGCGCGGGTTCTTGAAGCGGATCACGACCATCGATTCGTCCGGCGTCGGGATCCAGCGCGCGATGAAGGGGTTGGACGTGTCGACCGTCGGCACGCGCTGGAAGTTGATGTCGGTCTCGGTGAATTGCGGACAGATGTAGTGGATGTAGTCCGGCATCCGCCGCAAAATTGTGTCGGTGACGGCCTCGGTCGAATAGCCGCGCGCGCTCCGGTCGCGGTGCAGCTTCTGGATCCATTCGAGATTGATGACAGGCACGACACCGATCTTCAGGTCGGCGTAGCGCGCGACGTTCACCTTGTCGGTGACGACGGCACCGTGCAGGCCCTCGTAGAACAGAAGGTCAGAGTTCTCCGGTAGCCGCTCCCATTCGGTGAAGGTGCCGGGGGGCGCGCCATGCAACGCGGACTCTTCGGCGTCGTGGATGTAATGGCGCGTCACTGCAGTGCCGGTCTCGCCATAGTCGCGGAACGCCCGCTCCAGTTCCTCGAACAGATTGGTCTCGGGGCTGAAATGGCTAAAATGCTTGTTACCGCGCTCGGCCTCTTTCGCCATCTGCGTGCGCATCTCGGCGCGGTCGTAGCGGTGAAACGCGTCGCCCTCGATGTAGACGGCATTGACGCGCTCGCGGAAGAAGATCTGCTCAAAGGTCTTCTTGACCGAGGTCGTGCCGGCGCCGGACGAGCCGGTGATCGAGATGATCGGATGTTTCCTGGACATGCCCTATCCTCCTCACAGCCGGAAGAAGCCGCGCCGCGCAAACAGCGGCGCCGACACGCTCGCGACCAGCAGCGGATCGCAATGCAATTCCTCGACGCGCCGCACCTCGTGCTGCGAACCCATGATCAACGGCACGCGCTGATGCAGATTGTGCGCGGCGAGATCGAGAATGCGCTCGCGCCCCGTGGAGGCCGCGGCACCGGCCTGCTCCATGATGAAGGCCATCGGATGCGCCTCGTAGGTCAGGCGCAGGCGGCCGTCGCCGTAACCGGGACGCGCATCGGAGGGATAGAGGAACACACCGCCGCGGGTCAGGATGCGATAGGCTTCCGCGACAAGCGAGGCGACCCAGCGCATGTTGAAATTGCGGTTCGCCGGACCGTCGACGCCGGCGAGGCATTCGTCGACGAAGGCGCGCACCGGCGCATCCCAGTGCCGGCGGTTCGAGGCGTTGATCGCGAACTCGTCGGCCGTCTCCGGGATCTGCACGCCGCGCCGCGCCATGCGGAACGAGCGCGCGCGATCCAGCGTGAAGACGTCGACGCCATCGCCGAGCGTCAGCACCAGCGAGGTCTGCGGACCGTAGGTGACGAACCCCGCCGCAAGCTGCGCCGAGCCGCGCTGGTGGAAGGCAGTCCCGAGATCGTCCGGTGCGGGCAGGATCGAGAAGATCGTGCCGACGGTCATGTTGATGTCGATGTTGGAGGAGCCGTCGAGCGGATCGATCGCGACGCAGATTTTTGCCGCGCGGTCGACGATCTGCGGCTCGCGCATCTCCTCTGAGGCAAGCGCGGCGATCGGCGCTTTGCCGAGGCAGCGGCGCAAGATGGCATCCGCCCGTACGTCGAGGTCGCGCTGCAGATCGCCGTCGCTGTTGCAGCCGGTGGTCAGACCCGAGGCATCGGACAACTGACCGGTACCAGTAAGGTCGGCGATCTCGATCGCCGCGGTGGCGATGGCATCGACCGCGACTGCCACGGCCAGCGCCTCGGGCGCGGTTTCAGAGTACCGTTGAAGATAGTCATCCAGCCTGAGTTGCCCGGTCATCTTGCGTCCATCCCCTCGCGGCCGCCGCAGTCCTTGCTCCCGGGTCAGGGAGTGGAGCGGCTGGTCCCAGCACGAAGAAATTGACAGAGCCGATCTAATAAGGAAAATTTCTATTCATAATGGCAGCCAAAGAATTTTCTTATAATAGCCACCCAGCGACCCAGCTCCGGCATCTGACGATCCGACAGCTACGGTCGCTCGCCGTACTGTCGGCCAAGGGCAGCGTGACGGCGGCCTCGACGCATCTCGGGCTGACACAGCCGGCGGTCACCCAGCAACTCCGGCAATTGCAGGATCTGGCGGGGCTGCCGCTGGTGCAGCGGACCGGCGACGGCATGTTGCTGACGGAGGCGGGCAAGGAGGTGCTGGCGCTCGCCGATCGCGTCGAAGCCGCGATCGCGGATTGCCAGGGCGCGCTCGATCTTCTGGCGGGGCGAACCGGCGGCACGGTGCATCTCGGCGCGGTCTCGACCGCAAAATACTTCGTGCCGCATGCCATCGCGGCGTTCTCGCAGCGCTATCCGAAGATCGAGATCAAGCTGACCATCGGCAATCGCGAGGAGATCCGCGAGGCCATGCACGGCTATGACCTCGATTTCGCGGTGATGGGTCGGCCACCGGCCGACGTCACGGTCGACGTCCGCCAGCTCGGGCGCAACCCGCACATCATCGTCGCGCGCAAGGGACATTGGCTGGCGAAGGATTCCGGCCTCAACCTGACCGACCTCGTGCACGAGACCTTCCTCACCCGCGAGCCTGGATCCGGCACGCGGACGCTGATGGAAGGCATGTTCCAGAAGTCGGATCTCGAGCCGGTCATCGGCATGGAGATGAGCAGCAACGAGACCATCAAGCAGGCGGTGATCGCAGGTCTCGGCATCGCCTTCATCTCCGCGCATACGGTAGCGCATGAGCTCGCCGAAGGCCGTCTCATCATCCTGGACGTCGCGGGCCTACCCATCGTCCGGCAATGGTACGTGATCCGCCGCAGCGACAAGGTGCTGCTGCCGCCGGCGCAGGCGATGTTCGATTTTCTGGGCTCGGAGGGTTCGAACTACCTGCCTGATGTGCCGGAATTGCGCGGACGATAACCGACGCTCGACGATTTCAAAGGCTCCTATGGAATTGTTAATCCTAAATACCCCTTCCCATGCGGCAATTCGCCGCCTCACAACCCCCGGATGCGCTTCTTTTAAGGATTTTCCTGCACCAATCCACAACGTGCGGTTGCGGCACTCAAGCGCGAGGCTCGCGACCGGCACGACCTGTCAATTCTGCCAGAAGGCTGTCAATTCATGTTCGCCAAGACATTGGAGCTGGCGCAATCCTCGGAAGTGAAGCGAACGATGTACACGCGCCTCGTCCTCGGGGCGGTGACGATCGGCGTTCTCGCCAAGACGATATGGTTCGCCCGGATCGGGCCGCTGCAACAGCGTGGTCTCGTCGATTTCGACGATTTCCACATCGTCGCGCAAAGGGTCTGGCTCGGCGATGTCCACCAGGCCTATCAGCTCGACAAGCTCCTGCAGATGCAGCGCGAGATGTCCGGCGCCACGAACTTCCTGCCCTGGACCTATCCGCCGCAATTCAACGTGCTGATTGCGCCCTTCGCGCTATTGCCGGTCGGGCTCGCTTATTTCCTGTTCACGGCCGCCACGCTCGCCTTCTTCCTCATGACGCTACGGGCGATCGCGGGGCGGGCCTTCGCGCTGGTGCTGGTGGTGATGTTTCCCGCGCTCGCCGTCACCCTCTCCTGCGGACAGAACGGATTCCTGACTGCAGGACTGATCGGCCTGATCTGCCTCAATGTCGAGAAACGCGACGCCTCAGGACAGGTCTTCGCGGGTCTCTCGCTCGCGGCAATGGTGATCAAGCCGCATCTGGCGGTCGCGATGGCTGTCTATCTCCTGATCACCCGCCGCTGGGTGACGCTTTTGACCGCCGCCATCGGCGTGCTGGCCAGCTCGGTTCTGTGCACGCTGCTGTTCGGTCCGCAGATCTGGCCCGCGCTCTTCGACGCCGTCAGGGCTTCGGCGACCTATCTGGAGCACGGCGACTATCCGCTGTTTCGCATGATTTCCTGCTATGCCGCCCTGCATACGCTGGGCGTCGCCCCAGCGTATGCGTTCTGGGGGCAAGCGATCTGCACCGGCCTTGCGCTGCTTGCGATTGGCGTTGCGGTGGCCCGCAAGCTGTCGCCGCGCACCGCGCTCGGCGTCGCCGCGCTGGTGTCGGTGATGATCAGCCCCTACGCCTATGACTACGATCTCCCGATCGTGGGCATCGGTCTGGCGCTGCTGATCCCTGACCTCACCAGAGCGGCCAGTTCCGCCGAGCGAGGCATCCTTTACGCGCTTGTCCTCATTGCCGGCGCTTACGGGATGCTCGAGACGGCGGGCCTGAAAGTGTTGCAAGGCGCTGATCAGACGGTGGACCATCAGGTGATCCCCGCCGTCGGCGCTTTCGCCATGGTCCTGCTCCTCGCCCTCATCCTTCGCATTGTGCTGCGGCGTTGCGTTGCTGGCGCTGGTCCTGCTTCGGCTGCGGTTGTAGCCGAGCCCGCATCGGCCAAGGCGAGTCCCTGACCGCGCGCGCTATTGCGAATTCGGCGCGACGGTCTTGTCGGTTGCCTCGAGGCCGCCGCCATTGATGATCGTCATGGTCTGACGACAGAGATCGGCAAGGCCGATCAACAGCACGCTGAACAAGAAGAACAGATTGATGTCATGCGCGTCGGCGCGGGTCAGCGGGCTGAACTCGAAGAACGGCGGCATGAAGGCCCACCACACCAGCGGAACGGTGAGCAGGACGGCGAGCACCGCCGCAGGCGCCCCCGCAACGATCCCCACGACGAAAACGGCCGGCAGGAACGCCGCGAAATAAAGCTGAGCGCCAAAGAGAACGCAGACGCCCTGAAAGCCGGCTGAAGTCGCCAGCACAATGAAGGCGAACGCAAAGGCCTGCCAGGACCAAGGTCGTATTTTTGGTCCAGCGAACGTTTCCGGGCGGCTCATTGGGAATCCCCTTTTGCGCCGCGAACACGGCTGAGGTTCCAACCAAGCTAGCACACCTGTTCAGGGCCTGCGATAGATGTGCACTGCGGAAATGGCCATGCGCGGCCTTGGTAAATGGCCACCGCCGGCTGACCATCGCAAAGACGAGGCTTCCGGCCGTCACTCATCGTGGTCTGGTCGTCGGCGTCTAGGCCGCCATCAGTTCCAGACCGGCTTGCGCGGGTCCGGACCAGCGACGATCGCGACCGGCAAAGTAAGCCTCGAGCTCCGCCAGCGCGCGGGATTCCCACTCGCTCGCCTGCTCCAGCAGAGACCAGCTCTGACGCGGCCGGAACGCGGCCGTCTGGCGGTGCAACGACGCGATCGCCCGATAGCGCCGCACGTTCTCCAGGATGGCTTGCCCGTCCATATCAAGAAACTCCCCAATTCCCATTCGTTGGGCCCAAAGGTGCGTCAGAAACTTTTTCGATTCGTTAGCGGCGGACGGAGAGACGGCGGATAGTTTCCCAATCCTTGCGCCGGCGCGGCCCGACAAAAAATTTGAAAAACAACCCCATGCAAAGGAGCCGACCCTCGCCGGCATGAGGCTCTACGGATTTTACGAAATCATTTGACACGTCGGGCAAATCACCGGTCAACATGGGCTTGATGGCGATCCATTCATAATCGGCGAGTTCGTAGCGCATGATTCGAGTCCCCAGTCTGGAGGCTTGAATCACAGAGGTCTGGCCAGACGCAACGCTTCTGGCCCGGCCCGCTTCGGCGCTTCGGTCGCACCGGCAACCTCGTGCCGTTCATCCCTCCGGCACCCCGGCCATGCGCAGGCCCTGATACACACGTTCGCGCCCGGCGAGGTAAGCCGGATGGTCGCTCAACACGCGGGCTCGGAGGCGGCGGAGGGTGAAGGTCGGATTGAGCACAAGGCCCGCCTGCGCGGCGGCCCGCGCCTCGTCCAGTGAGCCGAGCAGGGCCAGGGCGGCGGCGAGAAGGCAATGCGAGAAGGGAAGGTTTCGGTTGGCCTCGATGCTCCGGCGCAGCCAGGCAACTGCTTCCACGTCGGCGCCGATCGCCAACTTGGCGAGACCGACAAACATCGACCACCTGTAGGCGTAGTTATCGCGAGGAGAGAGGCGAAGCGCCTCGCGGACATGGGCCTCGGTCTCATCGCTGCGTCCGAGAAAGGACTTGGCGAGACCAATGAAGGCATGAGCGTCGGCCAAATTGTGATCCAGTGCCAATGCCCGTTCGCATTCAGCGATGCCTTGGACCGCGCGATTGGTAAATGACTGGACGAGGCCCAGGACGCTATGGGCCCGAGCATGGTTTGGCGCAAGGGACAGAGCCCGGATCAAGACTGCCTCGGCCGCAATGAAATGCGCGATCCAGTCATCGCGCATAAGGTTGGCGCCAATCGCCGCTTTAACCCGCGCCGAACCGACCAGCGCCTCAATGTTCCCGGGATCAAGCGCCAGGGCACGGTCGAAAAAGGCCTGCGCTTGCGCCATGTATTCCGCGGTCGTCCCATTGTTCTCGCAAGCCCAGCCCTGGAAATACAGGTCCATTGCATCGGGATGAATTGAACGGCCCGCTCGCCGCGCCTCGACCTGAATGAGCTGGGCGTTTAGCGTATTTGCCAGCCGCGATACGATTTCATCCTGCGTATCGAACAGGTCGGCGACGGGTTTCTCGAACCGCTCGGCCCACAGGTGGTTACCGGTTTCCGCATCGATCAGCTGAACATTCACGCGAAGCCGGTTGCCGCCTCGCTGCACTGAGCCTTCGAGCACATAGCGGACGTTCAACTCGCGCCCGACCTGCTTTACATCGACGGTTTTGCCCTTGAAGGTGAAAGCGGTGTTACGCGCGATCACGAATGAGCCGCTGATGCGCGAAAGGTCGGTGGTCAGGCTCTCGGTCACGCCGTCGACGAAATAGTCCTGCTCGGGATCACCTCCGATGTTTGCGAATGGCAGCACGACGATGGAAAGACGCGGCGCAGGAAACGACATCGTAACGGTCGCGGCGTCGGGCCGATCCGGACCAGCGATACCCTGAAAGCTCTGTTCGCCAGAACGGGCTGGGAGCAGCGCGTCTACGGGCCCCTGCACTTCCTGCACCGCTCCAACAAAACGAAAGCCTTTGCGTTGCAGGGTTTTGATCAGACGCTGTTTTTCGCCCGAATCCCCGATCGCACTCCGAGCGACATTCAGGCGCGTCGTCAGTGCCGCATCGGACACGACACGGCCGTTCCAAACGGTATTGATGAGGTCGTCCTTGCTCACGACCCGTTCCCTGTTGCGGATCAGGTAATCGAGCAGGTCGAATACCTGCGGAGCGACGGAGACTAAGTGCGCCCCGCGGTAAAGCTCGCGAAGGTCGGTGTCTAATGCGTACTCCTCGAAGAGATACCGCAAGCTGACAATTCCTTGAGTGACTTCCGTCGGTCTCTCGCGCCGGTTGCAACGCAAGATAAGCCGCCGGTGAGGGGAATGTAAGGAGAATGTCAAGAGTCCCCGCCCATGGCCTGATACCGTCTTCAAGCGGTCACCAAGCGCCGTCGTGTCGATCAAAACATACTTGGGAATGGGGAGGTGGCGATGGCATCAACTCTGATCGGCAAGCAGGCTGTCGTGATCGGCGCGGGAATGGGCGGGCTCGTGGCCGCAGGGGCGCTCGCCAACTACTTCGAGCAGGTCATTGTTCTGGAGCGCGACTCTCTGCCCTCGGAGCCCACGCCTCGCGCCGGGACGCCGCAGGCGCGGCATGTGCATGCGCTGCTGCTCAGCGGCCAGCGCGCCCTGAGCGAGCTGTTCCCGGGGTTCGAACAGGATCTCGCTCGGGCGGGAGGCGTGCGGCTCCAGTCCGGTCTCGATACTCGCTTCGAGCCCCCGGGCTACAATCCCTTCCCGCAACGTGATCTCGGCTGCTGCGGTTACGCGGCGTCACGGCCCACCATCGAGCGCGCTGTGCGGCGTCGGGTCGAAGGCCTCGCCAACATCATGCTGCGCCAGCGCTGCCGGGTCACGGAAGTGCTGGCCTCGCCAAATGGTGAGGCGGTCACCGGCGTGCGCTGCGAGAATGGCGAGGGCGCGAGCGAGATGATCGCCACGGATCTTGTCGTCGACGCGTCCGGGCGCGGCACGCTCACTCTCGCCCTGCTGCAATCGATCGGCCGACCGCTGCCAGAGGAGACCACAATCGGCATCGATCTCTCCTATTCCACATGCGTCTTTGCCGTCCCCGACGACGCCCCGACTGAGTGGAAAAGCGTCATCACCTTGGCCGAGGCGCCCCACAATCGCCGGGGTGGCATCTTGTTTCCGCTCGAGAGCGACCGGTGGATGGCAACCCTTAGCGGTCGCCTCGGTGAAGTCCCGCCCGGCGATGCGGAGGGGTTCCTGACGTATGCCCGATCACTTCGGACGCCGACGATCTACAACGCGATCAAGTACGCCAGGCGCCTGGACGGGGTCGCGCGCTACGGTTTCCCGGAAAGCGTGCGGCGTCATTTCGAGCGACTCGATGGTTTTCCCCGCGGCCTGTTGCCGATCGGCGACGCAATTTGTCGGTTCAATCCCGTCTACGGGCAAGGCATGAGCGTGGCCGCCCTGGAGGCGTGCCTGCTCCAGCGGCTTCTCGAGAGACCAGCGGGAAACAGCGATCCAATCGCCGGGCTGGCACCTGCTTTCTTCGCCGAAGTGCCGACGCTGATCGAGACGCCGTGGTCGGTGGCGACACTCGACTTCGCGTTTCCCAATACGCGCGGGCAACGTCCGACGGATTTTGAGATGACGCGTAACTTCGGTATCGCCCTGACCCGGCTCGCCGCCGAAGATCCGGCCGTCCACAAGCTAACGGTCGAGGTCCAACATCTATTGAAGCCACGCAGCGTCTATCGCGATCCCGCGCTCGTGCAGCGTGTGCTTGCGAAAATGACCGAGACTGCTCTTGCGGGGAGGGGTTGACGCCGTTTTCGACCAGCAGACTGGCTCAGCAGGGAGGAAGCAAATGTCACGAAAACTTTCTCGGCGAGAATTTGTAGCCGCGGCCGCCACGTCGTCCGCAGCGCTCCTCGCTACGCCTTATGTGCGCGGCGCTCACGCTGCCGGTAAGCTATCGATAGGTTTCTGGGACCACTTTGTGCCGGGCGCCAACGCGACCTCAGCGGATATCGTCAAAGAATGGGCCGAGAAGGCAAAGGTCGAGGTTCGGATCGATTACATTACTAGCTTAGGCAACAAACTACTTCTAACCGGCGCTGCCGAAGCGCAAGCGAAAGCTGGACACGACATTCTTGCGATGGCGACATGGCGTGTTCACAATTATGCCGAACAGCTCGAGCCGGTGAACGATGTCATGGAGCCGATCCTCAGACAGAACGGCGAGGCGAACGGCACGGTGAAGTATCTCGGCCAGGTAAACGCCAGTTGGATGGCCGTTCCCGCTACTATTGGTAGCTCAATTCTGGCTCCCTGCTCTCGCATTGATCTCATGAAAAAATACGCCGGCATCGACGTGCGGGCGATATACCCGGCAGGCAGCTCGCCGCTGGCCGACAGCTGGACGATGGACGTGTTCTTGAAGGCGGCCGAAGCCTGCCACAAAGGCGGCTTCCCCTTTGGCATCGGATTGGGAGAGACCCCTGACAGCGTGGTTGCCGCCGGCGCATTCTTCCAGTCATTCGGCGCGCAGCTCGTCGATGTCAAAGGCAATCTCACCGTCAAGACCGACGAGGTGCGTCAGGCGCTGGAATTTTACAAGAAGCTAATCGCGTTCCTGCCCCCCGACGTGCCGGCGTGGGACGATGCTTCCAACAATAAATGGCTGATCTCTGGCAGGGGGGCGCTGATCATGAACGCACCGAGCGCTTGGGCAGTCGCCAAACGCGACGCGCCGCAAATTGCCGAGCAATGCTGGACCCACGGCTTCCCGGCTGGCCCGAAAGGCCGCTTTGCGCCGTATTTGCCCTTCTTTTGGGGCGTCTGGAATTTCTCCAAGAACAAGGAGGCGGCCAAGAGCCTGCTCGCGCATCTCTCTCAGCCGTCGTCGATTGAGAAGCTGGTAGTCGCCAGCGGCGGTTATGATCTCCCTGCCTACGAGAAGTTCACGAACTTAAGAGTCTGGGCGGAAGCGGAGCCGCCGAAGGGCACGCTCTATCACTATCCCAATCCCCACAATCATCAGAGACTGTCAATCGCGGCTTGGCCCGCCCCGCCGAAGATCGCGCAGCAAATCTTTACGCAGGCGACGCTGACCAAGATGTGCCTCCGCTACTCGCGGGGTGAAGCGATGGAGAACAGCCTCGCGTGGGCGGAGGGCGAGTGCGAGGGCTTCATGCGAGGCTGAGGACGGTAGGCATGGCGGCTCGCTCCACGTAGCGGATCGGAAGTGACCAAACGCGACCCGCGCTACTACTAGGTTTGCGACACCTGGGTACCCAACGAAACGCCGTGGTCGGTGGCCACACTCGACTTCGCGCTTCCCAGTACGCGCGGGCAACGTCCGACGGCTTTTGAGATGACGCGCAATTTCGGTATCGCCCTGGCCCGGCTCGTCGCCGAAGATCCGGCCGTCCACAAGCTAACCGTCGAGGTCCATCATCACGATTGACGCAGGCTCGTCACTGCGTGTTTTTTTCCGCCAGATACGCGTCGGGATCGCCGCTGTCGATCAGATGCTCGATCGTGCGCTGAAGCTGCGCGCTCATCGGAACGTTGAGATTGACGTCGTTCGGCGGAATCGGAGCCAGGAACCATTTGGCATAGATCTTTTGGATCTCCCCGCCGCGATAGACGGCCGTGAGCGCATCGTCGACGACCTTCTTGAAGGCCGGATCGTCGCGCCGGAGCATGATGCCATATGGTTCGACCGACAACGCGTCCTCCGACACGCTGTACTCGCCGGGAGTGGTCGAGTGAGCCATGCGGCTGTAGAGCAGGATATCATCCATCACGAAGGCGTCGGCGCGGTCGGATTCCAGCATCCGGAACGCCTCGCCGTTATCCTTGGCGGCCAGGATGGTGAGATCGAGATGACGCTGCGCATTGAGCTCGCTGAGCTGCTTGAGATTGGTCGATCCGATCGTGGAGACGACGGTCCTTCCCTTGAGGTCATCCAGAGTCCGCAGCTTGGCTTTCGTCTTTGACATGAAGCGGTTCGCGGCCACGAAATAGGTGGTCGAGAACGACACCACTTTCTGCCGCTCGATGTTGTTTGTGGTCGTGCCGCATTCGAGATCGATCGTCCCGTTCAGCACCGACGGAATGCGACCCGACGGGGTGACGGGCACGAGCTTGACGTCGAGCTTCTCCATCCCGAGGCGCGCCTTCACGGCGTCGGCAGCCAGGTAGCAGAGGTCCATGGCGTAGCCTACGACCTTCTCGTTGCTGTCATAGTACGAGAACGGGATCGATGATTCACGATGTCCGATCGTGATCGAGCCGGAGCTTTTGATCTTCCCCAGCGTACCGGACGGTTCTTCGGCGATCGCCGCGCGCGTCGCGACGCTCAGCGCGACTGCGGCCAGGATGATCTTGATCTTCATTGGTCCATCTTCTCCTCGGGATCGACGCCCGCTCATGCCGTGGTTGCCTGGCTCGCCAAGACGCGCCGAGCAAGGCTCGGCGCTCCGCCCACGATCTGCGCGTATTGATTGATCGAGGCCGGCCGTCCGAACAGAAAGCCCTGCGCTAAATCGCATCCCGCCTGCGACAGGACATCGAGCTGCGCCTGCGTCTCGACGCCCTCGGCCGTCACCGAAAGCTCGAGCCCGCGCGCCAATCCGATGACGCCGCGCAGGATCGCCTTCGACTGCGCGCGCTCGAGGTTCGAGATGAAGCTTCGGTCGATCTTGATCATGTCAAACGGGAATGCCTGGAGATAAGACATCGACGAGTAGCCGGTGCCGAAATCGTCGAGCGCGATGCGCACGCCGAGCGCCTTGAGCCGGCGCAGGATCGAGACAGCGCCGGAGAAGTCGTCGATCAGGACGCCTTCCGTGATCTCGAGCTCGAGCCGGCTTGCGCTCAATCCGGTCTCGATCAGGATCTCGTGGATGAGCCGCACGATGTCGTCGTTGCGGCACTGCACCGGCGACAGATTGACGGAGATCTTCAGCTCATTCGACCAGGACGCGGCCTCACGGCACGCCGCACGCAGTATCCATTCCCCCATGGCGACGATCAGGCCGTTCTCCTCGGCGAGCGGAATGAAGACGCCGGGGGAGACGACGCCGCGCTTCGGATGGTGCCAGCGGACCAAGGCTTCGAAGCCCACGATCTCGCCGCCGATCCGCACCAGCGGCTGGTAATCGAGGCGCAGCTCGCCATTGGCCACCGCAGATTGCAGATCGTGCTGCAATTCGCGGCGATCACGCAATTGCGCGCCCATGTCCGCCTCGAAGAAGCGGATCGCGTTGCGTCCTTCGGACTTGGCACGATAGAGAGCGATGTCTGCATTGGCCAGCAGCGTGGTCGGATCGTTGCCGTCGGCGGGAGAGCGCGCGATGCCAATGCTCAGCCCGATGCGCACCTGCCGTCCCGCGATCTCGATGTCGCCGACGAGGGCCGTCCGCAGCTGCTCCGCAAGCTGACCGGCAGCCGCAGCCTGCGCCTCGCCGAGCAGCACCGCGATGAACTCGTCGCCGCCGACCCTGGCCAGGAACGCACTCCCTGCGACCTCTTTCAGACGCCGCGCCACCTCGCAGAGCAGCGCGTCGCCAATCAGATGGCCATGCAGATCGTTGATCTCCTTGAAGCGGTCGAGGTCGAGGCACAGAATCGCGAACGCTCCGCCGGCGCTGATCGTCTCGTCGACCGTCGTCGCGAGATAATCGGAAAACGAGGCGCGGTTGTGCAAGCCCGTCAGGGCATCATGGTGTGCGATGTGCGCGATGCGCTTCTCGGCCCGTTTTTGCTCGGTGATGTCCTCCACCGTCATCACGAAGCCACCGCCAGGCACCGGCCGGAACACGACGACCACGGCACGTCCGTCCCGCAGCTCAGCCACGATGCTCGCCGGCTTGTTGGCCGCGATCACGGCGAGCAGGTCGCCGATATGCGCGTCGGGGTCGCTCTCGGAGTACAGGCCTTGCGATATCTGGTGGCCGAAGATCTCGTGCAGCGTGGTGCCGGGTCGCGTGAGTTCGCGAGGCAGGCAAAACATCTCGGCGTAGCGGTCGTTGCACACGATGAGACGGTGGTGCGCATCGTACATGCACACGCCCTGCGACTGGTTGTTGAGGGTTGCGTCGAGCTGGATGCTCTGCTTGCGGAAGTGCTGCACGACCATGGCTCCCGCGCCGCCGATGGCAATGACGAGCACGATAGTGAGTCCGATCAGGAACAACGCCTCCGTCCGCCAGCCAGCGAGCGCGGCGGGCACCGTGGTGCTGGTGGTCAGGTGGATCGGGACATTGGCAAGGCGTGCGCCCGCGATCAGCCGGTCAGTGCCGCCCTCCGCATCGGTCAGTCGGGTGACGCCGCCGCCGGTTCGCATGATCTCGTCCAGCCAGCTGCCGGACACGGACTTGTCGATCAGGGAATCGGCGTGCGGATAGCGTGCCAGCATCACGCCGTCGTGCCGAAGCAACGCGATCGACTCGTCGGGGCCGCGGACCAGCGTTCGATAGAGCTCCTCGAAATAGTGCGACTTGATCGTGCCGACTACGAGGCCGAGGAATTCGCCGTCGGAGCCCATGAACTTCCGGGCCAGCGATATCGTCCAGGCCCCGGTCCGCAGATCCTTCTCCGGACGGCCGAGCTTCGAGGTCAGCGCCGGATTGGCCTTGAGGGACCGGAAGTAATCCTGCTCTGCGACATTGAGGGATGGGGTGGGCCACGCGATGGACGAGTTGATCACCGTGCCGTCGGCGCCGACGAGCATCACGGCCTCGATATGCGGGAAACCGCTGATCTTGTCCTGGAGCATGAGCTGGATATCGCGGCTCGCCATGGCGCGTGCGTAGACCTGGTCCGAGACGACCGCGAGGGTCTGCATGTGCTCGATCAGATTCGCCTCGATCAGGTCGACGGCCTCGAAGTCACGGGCGGCCTGCTTGGCGAGTACGCTCGCAGTTGCCAGCAACTGCTGCTTGCTCTCCGCGATCGCGTGATCGCGCAGGTTGGACAGGATAAGGGCGATAGTGCAGACGACGAGCGCGATCAGGAACGCGCCGCACAGCATCAGGGCGACGACGGGACGCGTCGAGCCGGTCCGGCGCATCGGCAGGGCCCCGCCCTCCCGTCCGAACATCGTCACGAGGCCTTTGAGCGAACGGCCAGCCGGCAACATGATCCCCTGCGGATCTTTTCGGAATTTCATCTTCCGGCAGGTCTAGGCTTTGAATTCTTGGAACAAGTTAAGGCGGGCGCGAGGTCGATGCTGAAACGTCAGTTACGGTTACGTGCGTATTACGTGACCGCAAATGATGCAGAGGAGCGCATGGTTGCGCCTGCGTTTTTCGGTAGTTCTACGGAGATCGGAGCATCGAGAAAATGCAGGGTACCTGGGGTGTGATTACTTATGAGGCGAGCACAGCTTGCCGGATTTTGGCTGGCGACGGGTGATTTTGCGCGACGCCATACCGAGCCTTAGCCACGGTTATGTCTCTCCATGAGGAACCAACCGGCCGCGCCGCGATTTTCCTCAAAGGAAGAGGAGAGGCGCATGGCAAGGCATCTGACACGCGCCCGCCTTGTGCGCGGCGTCGCCGGCGCGATTTCCACGCTGGTTCTCTGCGCGACGGCGGTGTTCACCCTCGCCCGTCACTTCGCCGCGTGAGGGAGAACTACATATGACATCCGACCCGGAAGAGTCGGTTCGTTTGCAAGGCTATGGCGAGATGACGTTGCGCACCGCGCTCGCTACGCTCATGGCGCTGCCCGCGCGCGACCGTTCGGAAGCCGCGATCTTCCGCGTCCGCGACGCCTCAAGACTCACGCCGCGTGAAATCGGCGCGCTTGCATCGGAGTGGGGTATCCGGCCAACAGTCGAGACCGGCGCCGACCAACAGCACTGGCCGGACATCGTGCGTGGAATGGTGCGCGAGGCGCCGCTACCGTCGCTGCTGGTGGCGTTTCTCCTGGGCGTGCTGGTCGCGCGCAGATGATGACGCGCGCTTGGCAGACCGCGCGCCCGTGAAGGTGCTGATGCGGATCCACGCCGTTCCGTGAAACCCGAGGAAACCCGTGCTCGCGAGATCGCGACCGTTCCGTAAGGAACGGCTGGCGGCGGCAGGGATTGGCCCTCTGTCAATCCAAGCAATGGAGACAATAATGACGCGTTTGAAACTTGTGAGCGCGGCCGCACTGACGGCCATGATTTTGCCGCTCGCGACCTCAAGCCCTTCTCTTGCCGCGGGACGCGGACCGGGCTGGTGCACCCCGTCGAGTGAAAATGTCGTTGGCGCGGCTGGCCCGGCGATGAGCGGCGGCCAGTTGATGGCTGGCGTCGGCCAGTGTCGAAACCTTAGCAGCTGGCACCACACCAACAGCTATGGCTACTGGGGCCGCAGTTACGGCTATGGATATAGCGAGCCTGGCTGGGGCGCGCCGGCCTACGTGCCGGATGAGTACTGACGCTCCTGCTCTGTAGCGCAAGTCACAGCGGCGCGGCCGATCCCGGCGGCGCCGCACCTACTATTGTATCCCCATAGTCAAATCTGGAGACACGCTCTAAGGTTGTGAATCCGGCAAGCGGCTCTCTACCCTGGACTCCCTGCCATCCTGCTTGCCAATCACACAGCGCCATGAGGCGAGGCGCTCTGTCGGATGCTGCTTCATCCACCCACGTGTCGCCTAGATCTCCCGCAATCCGCGGAACAATGATCCAAACGCGGAGTCCGCCCTATGAAAGACCGCCGGCTGTCCTAGTGGAGCGTCGACGGTAATTTTATCGCCGCCTGAAAATGACTGGCCTGTCCAGACGTGGACCCAACTGGTTCCGGCTGGGAGGTACACTGTCCGCTGTTCTTGGGATGCCTGCCAGATGGGCGCGACCAGCAGATCGGGACCATAGAGATAGCTGTCCTGAATGGTGTACGTCCGGCGATCGGCTTCGTGGTGTAAGAACAAGGGACGCTGCACTGGAAGGCCGCGCTGAGCGGCTTCCAGCGACAAGGTTTTGAGATAGGGGGCGAGATGAACGTAGATCTCGGTCATCCTCGCGAAATGCTGCAGCACTACGGCATCGCCGTCGAGCTGCAAATTGTCGCGCGGCCTGTTGCCCTCATGACTCCGCATGACCGGGCTGAACGCAGCCATCTCCGCCCAGCGCATGATCAGCTCGGGCGTGCGGACATTGCCGAACAGGCTCGTGTAACCCCCGATGTCAGAATGATGAAACGCATTCCCAAGCAGTCCAGAGGACAACGCCGCGCACATCACCGTCACGAGCCCATCGTGGCGGGAAAAGTCGACCGACTGGTCGCCGGCCCAGAGCAAGGGGCAATATTTCTGCACGCCTGTGAAACCGGCGCGCATGAAAAACAGCCCTTCACCGGTCTTGCCGCGGCTCGCCACCGCCTTCGCGTTCACCTCCGCCCAGAGCGTCGGCCATTGATTGTGCATGAGCTTCGCGTCCATCCCGTTGGCGAGACGCACGTCAGCCGGCAGATACTCGCCGAAATCGGCCATCCAGCCGGACAGGCCATAGTCGAGCATTCTCACGCCGATGATTTCTTCGGAGAACCATGCCGCAGCATCTGGATTGGTGAAATCAACGATGCCGCAATGAAATTCGCCGAAATCGATCAGGGCAGTTCGCCCGGAGGCATCCCTGACGAAATAGTCCGCGGCCTCCGCCTCCTTGAACAAGGCCCCATCGTCGCAGAGATGGGGATTCACATAGCCGAGGAACCGGATGCCCTCGCTGTTCAGTTCGGCAATGCGCTGCCGCAGGCCCGGATATCGCGTCTCGTTGGCCTGCCAATTCCAGAACAGCCGCGCGCCGAACGCGGTAGGCCGGATGCCGACCCAGTCCTCGCACCACAGGCCGGTGACCTTGACGCCGGCCTCGCGCATCTTGACCAGGCGTTTGAATGAATTCGTCCCATCCTTCAACCCGATGATCGCGCCGTTGTAGACCCATTCCGGCAGCGGCGGTTGGCGTCCGAAACGGCCGGACAGCATCTCGACCAGCTCGATGAACGACGGTGCGGCAAAAAGCTCGATCCGCTCCGGAACAGCCCAGACCTCGATTTCGTGAAACGAACGGTCGCGGAAATCGAAGGCGCTGAAGGCGGACGTTGCGACATGAAGCGCATAGCGCGCCGATGAGAGATAGGTCGGCTGCGGATAGTAAGTGTGGTAGTAGTCGCCGCCCGCCTTGTCAGTGACATCCGCCTTGAACGTGATCTCCGTCGTCTTGTCACGCCCGACGCCCGGCTCCGAGCTCCATAATGGAAAACGACGACCGCGCAGATCGAAATAGGAAAACTGCTCGCCACCGCCCCAGACGTGCTCATCCTGATCGGCAGCCACTCGAATCCAGAACCGGTTCACGGTGGAATCGACGGTTTGCAGCACCAAGGCATTCCCCTCGAGCCTGATGACCAGGCGCGGTGGCTGCCCCTTCATGACTGCAAGAACGATCCTTTCACCATCGATCTCGGCATGCGCCAGCGGACAGCGCTCGACAAGGCGATCTTCGATCTCGAAACGGCCACGATGCATCTCGATGCTGTCGTTGCCTCGCCCGACGAAGAAGCACGGAGCCGCCGCACTGTGTCTCAGAAGCAGGCGACCATCGAGAGAAAGCGTAAAACCCGCCTGGGTGGTCTCAAGTCTCATGTCCATTCCTTCAGTACTCATGTCAGGCCGGCGTCGACAACGAAGTTCGCGCCCGTGCAGCCGGCGCTCTCATCGGAGCCGAGAAACAGCGCCATGCGCGCCACATGCGTGGCGTCGAGTCGGAATTTAAGCGCCTGGCTGTCGATGAACTTCTGATTGCTTTCCGGCGTCGTCCACAGCCGCAGTTGGCGCTCGGTCACGATTGCGCCGGGCACGATGCAGTTGACGCGAATGCCGGCCGGGCCGAGCTCTCGGGCAAGCGTCTTGGTCATGCCGTTGATCGCGGCTTTCGCCGCCGTGTAGCCGGCCATTCCCGGAATTCCGCGCATCCAGGAGACCGAGCCGAACATGACGATCGATCCACAGCCAGCCTCGGCCATCCGCGTGCGCACGGCCTGGCTCGCGAAAAACTGATGATCGAGGTTCAGCGCCAGCGTGCGCCGCCACGCCTCGGGCTCCACATCGGCCATGGCGTGGCGATCGTCGCGGGCTGCGTTGTTGATCAGCACCGCGACCGGCCCATGTCTGCCTTCCACGGCCGCGATAGCGGACCTCAGCGCTGCGATATCCGTGATGTCGCACGCGGTGAATTCTGCTCCCGTCGAGGCTGCGATCGCCGCACCCCCATCGACATCGATGTCAATGAAAGAGACCGTCGCCCCTTGAGCCGCGAACGCCTTCACCATCTCGGCGCCGATGCCGGAGGCGCCACCGGTGATCAGCACGTTGCGGTCCTTCAGGGAAGTGTAGCGAACGGAATCGTAAGCGGTCATTTCAGGCGCCTCGCAATAGCCTCTGCTCAGATGGTCGACGTTTCTTAGACACGTTAACACCTCATCCCTTGAGTCCCCCCGCCGTCAGCCCCGAGACCACGCGCTCCTGGAAGATCACGATCAGGACCGCGACCGGCACGATGCCTACGACAAGCGCGGCAGAGATGACCGGCCAGGGAAAGGCGAATTCGCCCTGATAGAGCTGGATACCAACCGGCAGCGTCCGCAGCGCCGGGTTGGAGTTGAATGACAACGCCAGCAGGAATTCGTCCCAGGAGTTGACGAAGGCGAGGATGCCCGCTGTAAAGACGCCCGGCGCAGAGAGCGGCACCACCACCCTGAACAGCGCGCCAAATCGCGTGCAGCCGTCGATCATCGCGGCGTTCTCGAGATCCCGCGGGATGCCTTCGAAGAACGAGGTCAGCACCAGGGTGCACACCGGCAGGCTTAACACCGTGTAAGGCAGGATCAGCGCAGTCCAGGTGTTGAGCAGGTCGAGCGCGCGCATCGTCTCGAACAGGGGCACCAGCAGCGTCACCAGCGGAAAGGTCGAGACCGCGATGATCAGCGACATGATCAGTCCCCGGAACCGGAGATTCAGCCGTGCAAGCGCATAAGCCGCAAGAACCGAGATGAGAAGAGTCAACGCGGTCGACAACAGCGCAACCATGAAGCTGTTGAACAGAAAGATGAGCAGCGGCTGATCGGCGAACGCCTGCATATAGTTCTGCAGCGTCGGCGCATGCGGCAGCCAGGTGATCGGCTTCAGCGTCAGTTCCGCCTCGGTCTTGAACGAGGTGAGGAGAATCCAAAGCGCAGGAAATAGGCCGTTGACGATGAGAATAACGGCCGCCACCGCGCGCAGCGGCTTTCCCGACAGGAGTGATCCGCTGGTTGAAATCGCGGTTGCACTCATCGGGCGCCCTCCCTGCCGCTGATCATGCGCAGATAGACCGCGGTCACGCACATCGAGAGAATGAACATCACCACCGCGAGCGCCGATCCGTAACCGAGATCGAGGAACGACACGGTGTTCTGATGGATATACATGGCGAGCGTCGCGGTCGACGTGCCGGGCCCGCCGCCCGTCATCATGTAGGGAATATCGAAGGTCTGCAGCGCGGCAATCGTCCTGAAAATCAATGCAACCACGATGGTCGGCTTGAGCAGCGGCAACGTAATTTCGAAAAACTGCCGCACGCGCCCGGCTCCGTCGACGTCCGCCGCCTCGTAGAGCGATCGCGGAATGGTCTGCAAGCCGGCGAGAATGATCATCGCCATGAAGGACGAAGCTTTCCAGGTGATCGTAAGGCAGATCGCGGCGAATGCGAGTCTCGGCGAATTGAACCAGATCGCACCGGGGAGGCCGACGCGGTTCAACACGTCGTTCACGACGCCGTACTCCGAATGGAAGAACCAAGCGAAGATCAGGCCCGCGAAGGAGAGCGGCAGCGCCCAGGGGATGAGGAGCGACAGCCGCACCGGCCAGCGGATGTTGAATGGGAGGTTGGCGAGCAGCGCAAGTCCGAGCCCAACGACCAGCGCTCCCGGTACCGTGATCAAGGTAATCAGGATGGTGTTCCAGGTCGCCTGCCAGAACACCGGATCCTCAAGCATCTGCTGGAAATTGGCGAGCCCAACAAATCGCGCCGGCGCACCCGACGTCAGCGACAGATCGAGGAAGCTCGTGTAGAGCAGCTTACAGACCGGGTAGACGATCACGCCCCCGAGCAGAACGGCGGCCGGTGCAAGCAACAGCGCGCCGAGCGTGGTTTCATCCGGATCAAGCAAGCGTGACAGCATCGCGCGTCGGGTTTCGACGCGTTCGGCGACTTGCTCGAGTCTGGATGTCACGGTCATGTGCCCGGTCCGCATTGTCTTTCGAGGCGCGGCATCGATTCACGACGACGAGCAAGGCGTGAACGAAGGAAGGACACCTCTGCTCGCGGTCGCGACCGACCCTAGCGGAGAATCCGCTTCAAGCGATTCTCGATCTGGGCGGCGCCGTCGGCCGGGGTAGTGACGCCTGCCAACACCGCGTTGACTGTGGTTCGGATCACTTCGCTGACTTCATTGTAGCGCGGCGTGACTGGCCTTGCTCTCGCCGTTCGCACCACGGGCACTGCATCGGCAAACCACGGGGCAGCCTTGTTTACCTCGGAATCCGTGTAAAGCGCGGCGTAGGTCGGCAGCAGCGAGCCGTTGATCGCCATGAATTTCGAAACCTCGGGACTGGAGAGGTACTCGGCGAGCTTCTTCGCCTCTTCCTGGTGCTTGGAATAGGCGGAAACGCCCCACTCCCAACCACCGAGGCAGCTCGACTGCTCACCGCCGGCAACGGCAGGCAGACGCGCGACCCCGACCTTGCCGACGACCGCTGACCCGTCCCCTTGCGACAGTGCCCATGCGTAGCCCCAGTTCACGGCAAACACGACATTGCCGGCCTGAAACTCCTTGCGCGTGTCGTCGGTCGCTACTTCCGAAATGTTTTTCTTGGCGACGCCGGCTTCGGCGAAGCTTTTCCAGAGAGCCAGCGACTTGGTTGCGGCGTCGCGATCAAACGTGAGCTTGCCGCCTTCGACGACCGTCTTGCCTTGGCTCCAATAAGGCAGGAGGAAGGTGCAAACCGCGCCCTCGATCGCCTTGCCCTGGAAGGAAAGCCCCTGCAGATCTTGACTGTGCTCACCCTCCGTGACTTTCTTCGCCGCGATGGCGAGTTCGTCCCAGGTCTTCGGCGGCGGGAGACCGTATTTGTCGAGCAGATCCTTCCGATAATAGAGGAACATCGCGTCGGCAAAGGCCGGCAACGCAACCACCTTGCCGTCGACGGTGTTGGCCTCGGCATAGGGACGGAGGTAGGACTGCAAATCCCTCCCGGCGAATGGAGATAGCCAGCCGGCGGCTGCGAATTGCGCCGGTCGAATGACGTCGAGAATCAAAACATCCAGAGACGAATCCTTCGCCGACATCACGGTGTTGAGGTACTGCGCCTGCAAGTCGGACGTCGCACCGCCGAGTTCGATCGTCACCTTGATCCCCGGGTTGTGCGCTTCGAATTGATCCAATGCCTTCCGCCAGACGGCCGGCTGGCCTTGACTCGAGAGATAGACCTTCAACTGCGTTTCGGCGAACGCCGGACTCGAGGCCAGCACGGCGCCGCACCACAACAGACTTGCAAGCCTTGCAAACTTCATCGTTTCCTCCTGGCTGAATTTGTTGCCCCTTTTCGCGGGTCTTTATCTCAGTCAATGCAATTTGATCCGGCTTAACCGATCCGGCTCAGTGAACGACGCGCTCGGTCGACGTGTCGAACAGGTGGATCTTCCTGGGATCGAGACCGATCCACAGTGCCTCGCCCGGCGTGGGCCTCGCCTGGGGCGGCAACCGGGCAGTCAGCGTGGATCCGCCGATGGAGAAATGCACCAGCGTGTCGGAGCCGAGCGGCTCGACGACCTCGACCACGCAGTTCAGACCGGTATCGGTCGCCGCGGTGGTGAAGTGCTCGGGCCTGATTCCGACGATGAACTCGCGGCCGTCGACCGCGGACATAGCGCAACCGCCAAGCGCGGCGAGCGGCAGACGATTGCCGTCGGCGAAATCGAGGAGGCCGCCCGCGGCTTTCGCCTTGGCGAAGTTCATCGACGGGGAGCCAACGAAGCCGCCGACGAATACGCTCGCCGGATTGTTGTATACCTCATCGGGCGTTCCAATCTGTTCGATATCGCCACCACGAAGAATGACGATGCGATCGGCGAGCGTCATCGCCTCGACCTGATCGTGGGTCACATAGACGATGGTCGTCCCGATGGCTCGATGCAACCTCTTGATCTCGGCGCGGACCTCGCCGCGCAGCTTCGCGTCGAGGTTCGACAGCGGCTCATCGAACAGAAACACCTGCGGACGCCGCACGATGGCACGCCCCATGGCGACGCGCTGACGCTGACCGCCCGAGAGCTGCCCCGGCCGCCTGTCAAGCAGATGCGCGATGCCGAGCATGTTCGCCGCCGCAGCAACCTTGGCCTCAGCCTCTTCGGCGCTCGCACCGCGCACCTTCAGGCTGAAGCCCATGTTCTCGCGCACGGTCTTGTGGGGATAGAGCGCATAGTCTTGAAAGACCATGGCGATGTCGCGCTCACGCGGCGGCAGCGCATTGACGACGCGCTCACCAATTCGGATTTCGCCGCCCGTGATGCTCTCCAGTCCCGCGATCATTCGCAGCGTAGTCGATTTTCCGCAGCCCGATGGGCCGACAAGGACCACAAACTCACCATCGGCGATCTCGAGATCGATCCCCTTCACGACCCGATACGAGCCATAGCTCTTGTCGAGCTTGCACAGGCTGACTGAAGCCATCCCGTCACCTCCCTCGCGCATCCTGCAGCCTTCGCAGCGCCGCCGAAGCACTGCTAAGCCACGCCGTTCGATCTTCCGCCCACCATCGCAGCGCTGCAATTTTTAGATCAAGGCGAAAGCCGCTCTTATCCTTGACGGTGGTCAAATTTGACGACAATGCCCTGATATCACGCCACAATATACAAGAAAAGAAGCGATTGCATTCCGAGGGCATTCCCACTTATGCTCGCAGCGTTCGCAGCGCTATTATTTTCCGATGGCCTCACCAAAGTCTCCGCGCTCCCGGCGAAAGATGCAGCGGGTCACGATCATGGACGTGGCGGCCCGTGCTGAGCTCTCGCCCTCTACGGTATCTCTTTATTTCAGGAAGCCCGACGCGGTTTCCGCGGCTGCCAGCCAATCGATCGCACGCGCCATCAAGGCGCTCGACTACGTGCCGAACCTGATGGCCGGCGGCCTAGCAGCCGCTTCGTCGCGCGTCGTAAGCATCATTGTCCCCTCGGTTCGCAACGCGTTCTTCGCCGAGACCGTCGCCACCATGCAGTCCGAACTGAGCAAGCAGCGCCTCCAGGTCATGCTGGGGCACACGGAATATAGTGAGCACGACGAGGAAGATCTGGTGCGCACGGCGCTGTCGTGGGCACCAGCGGCCATCGTCCTGACTGGACTCTCCCACACCGCAGCTACCCGCAAGCTGTTACGCGATGGCAAGGTGCCGGTTGTCGAGATCTGGGAGCTCGGTGCGCAGCCCATCGACATGGCGGTCGGCTTCCATCACGTTCAGGTCGGCAGCGCCGCTGCGTCGCATCTGATACAACGCCGACGCAAGCAGTTGTTGTTTCTTGGAGCCCGCCTGCAGGAGGATCGTCGCGCTGCACAGCGTGCACAGGGTTTCGTCGAGACCGCACGGAGCGTGCCGGACGTGAGTGCCGGGATCATACAGCATCCGGCCCCGGCAAGCGCCGACGTGGGCGCCATGCTGCTCACGGAGGCCTTGCGTCGCTTTCCAGGCGTCAACGGCATCGCCTGCTCGAACGATCACATCGCACTAGGCGCGATTTTCGAATGTCAGCGCCTCGGCCTCGCGGTTCCCGAGCGCTTGTCGGTGGTCGGATTCGGTGACTTGAGCTTCAGCGCAGGATGTAACCCATCCATGACCACAATCCGCCCGCCGGGTGATCTCATTGGAAGGGAAGCTGCTCGGCTTGTCATTGAGAGAATTGCGGGAGTTGATGGCAAGACGGAGCGGGCCGTCATCGACACTTCTTTCTCGTTGCTTCACAGGCAAAGTAGCTGATTTGGCAGCTTTCAATCTGCAGACAAGGCGCCGTCAACGATCGTCCAAACATGAGCTGGGAGGCAGACAAGGCGCTCCGGGACAAACGTCGGCATCTCGCTGAGACCGGTCAATCGCTCGCCCTATAACCGGCGGCCGACCAAGACACACGCGATGAAACGGCGCTATCGATCAGAGCCCGGCCTCCAATGAGAAGCCGGGCTCAACTCGCTCCACATCCTTCATGATCCCTTCGGCGTCAGGCAAGTCCTCGCCCCCGTTGTATCGGCTTTACGTGCCCACCAAAGGCCCGGACGGGAAGCCGTGAAGCGAACTATTCCCTCAGTAGCGCGTCTATCTCCGCCCGGCGCGGCATCGCAGGCGCTGTCCCTGGACGAGTGACCGAGATTGCTGCCGTGGCCGCCCCGAAGCGCGCAGCCTCCAGCGGATCGACGCCATCAGCGAGCGCCGCCGCGAAGCCGCCGACGAATGCGTCGCCCGCGCCGGTGGTCTCGACCACCTTGCCGGCGGTAAAGGGCGGCACATGCAGCGAGCGGCCACGTGCATGAAACAGGGCGCCGCGCTCGCCGAGCGTGATCAACGCGGTCCCGGCGCCCTTGGCCAACAGCGCGTCGCCGGCCCGTCGGGCACCGTCAAGATCGCCAACGGCGATTCCGGTCAACGCTTCCGCTTCGGTTTCATTGGGAACGACGTAGTCGCAAAGCGCGAACAGGCTCTGATCGAACTTGATCGCCGGCGCCGGATTAAACACCGTGATGCTGCCTGCAGCGCGCGCTATCTCGAGTCCCCTGAATGCCGCCTCGACAGGCTGCTCGAGTTGCGTCACGAACACGCGGCTCTCGCGAATAGCGTCCGCCACCGCATCGACATCGGCAGGGCTGATACCGCCCGCCGCGCCCGGCACCACGATGATCGCGTTGTCGCCGCGCGTCTCATGGACATAAATGAATGCGGCACCGGTCGGCGCCTCCGCGGTCTTGGCAACGCGCGGCCTGATCCCCTCGGACTCCCAGGTCTTGATCGCAAGCTCGCCGAAGGCGTCGTTGCCGATCCGGGAGATGAAGGTCACCCCTGCCCCCGCACGCGCGGCCGCGACGGCCTGGTTCGATCCCTTGCCACCGGGCCCCATGGCGAACCCGGATCCCGCGATGGTCTCGCCGATCGCGGGCATGTTGCCGGCGCGGAACGCCAGGTCGACGACGAAGACGCCAAGGACGGCGACACCATTCCTGCTCATCTGATCATTCTCCGTCAGGGGCGATGACGCCTTTGGTAAAAATGAAGCAGCCATAGCGCGCGATCGAGTCGGCCGGGAAATTAGTGTCGCAGACCACCAGCCGATCCCCGTGCCCAATCGCAAGCAGGGCATAGAGTACGTCGGCCTTGAGCAGTGCATTGATGCTCTTCAGCATGTTGCGTCCCTCCCTTCTCTTCGATCGTCCGAACTCTGGCGGTCCGGATCCTCAACCGTCATCACCCCAAGGCGATTTTTTAGTCTCCATAGGGAATCCAGATGTTCTTCACCTGCACCGCATGGCGAAGCAGGATCGGACCTTCACTCGCAGTCTTGTCGTACCAATCGAGCGCCAGGCCATGGTCGACGAGCGTACGCTTGAGATTGCCGATCGACAGCCGCTCCGCCGCCAACGAAGCCTCCTGCGACCCGAACGCCCAGAGCGCGTCGACATCGTCGTGCTCGGCGAGTACCTTCACGAGCCCCTCGCGGTCGCCGGTGACGATGTTGACCACGCCCGCCGGCACATCCGACGTCTCCAGCACCTGGTAGAAATCGGTTGCAGCGAGTGGATGGCGCTCGCTCGGCACGGCGACGACACGGTTACCCATTGCGATCAACGGCGCTACCAAGCTGATGAAGGCAAGCAGCGGAGCCTCGTCCGGGCAGGCCACTCCGACCACGCCAATCGGCTCGTGCATTGCAAGCGCGACGCCACGTAATGGCGGGGCGTGGATGCTCCCTTCGAACTTGTCGGCCCAAGCCCCATAGCTGAACAGCCGCTCGACGCTCGCGTCGACCTCGGCACGCGCCTTGGCGATCGACATACCCGTCATGTCGCCGATGCGCCGGGCGAACTCGTCGCTCCGCGCGGACAGATTTTCGGCAAGGTAGTAGAGGATTTGGGCGCGATTATGCGCCGTCGCCCGCGCCCACGCTTCCGCCGACCGTGCCGCAGCCACGGCGTTGCGGATATCCTTGCGGTTGCCCTCGCCGGCCTCGCCGAGATGCCGGCCCTTCGGCGACAGCACGGCGCGCGAATAATTGGCGTCGGGCCGGACCTGCTTGCCACCGACGAACAGCTTGGCCGTCCGGTCGATCGATGGCACGCCAAACCCGGCACTGTCGGCCGATGGTGCCGGCATCGCCGATACCTTGGCCCGCGGCTTGCGGGTGCTCCATGCCTTCGGCTTGAGATATTCGTACATGCCCTCCCGGCCGCCCTCGCGCCCGAATCCGGACTCGCGATAACCGCCGAATCCGACGCTGGCGTCGAACAGATTGGTCGCGTTGACCCAGACCACGCCGGCCTGAAGCTTCGGCGCGATATCGAGCGCCAACCCGATCGTCTCGCTCCACACGCTCGCCGCAAGGCCGTAACGCGTATTGTTGGCGAGCATCACGGCCTCGTCAGGCGTGCGGAACGTCATCGCCACCAGCACCGGGCCAAAGATCTCCTCAATCGCCACGGTCGATGATGGATGCACGTTCCAGAGGAAGGTCGGCGGATAGAAACATCCCTCGTTCGGGATTGCAGCCGGCGCCTGATAGATCTCGGCGCCCTCCTTCACCCCGGTCTCGACCATCGACTTGATCCGCTCGAGCTGCACCGGCGCGACCACCGCGCCCATGTCGATCGCCTTATCGAGCGGCGGACCGACGCGCAGTGTCTCCATGCGGCGGATCAGGCGCTTGCGGAAAGTATCCGCGATCCCCTCCTGCACCAGCAGGCGCGATCCGGCGCAGCAAACCTGACCCTGGTTAAACCAGATGGCATCGACCACGCCTTCCACGGCGCCATCGATGTCGGCGTCGTCGAACACGATGAACGGCGATTTTCCGCCGAGCTCGAGCGTCAGCGACTTGCCGCTCCCTGCGGTCGACTGGCGGATCGACCGCCCAACCTCGGTCGATCCGGTGAAGGCGATCTTGTCGACATCGGGATTCTCGACCAGCAACGCGCCGGTGGCGCCGTCGCCCGTCACCACATTCAAGACGCCCGGCGGCAAGCCGGCCTCGGCCGCGAGCTCGGCGAACAGCAGCGCCGTAAGCGAGGTGAACTCCGCCGGCTTCAGCACCACCGTATTGCCCGCGGCAAGCGCGGGCGCGATCTTCCATGCCAGCATCAGAAGCGGGAAATTCCACGGGATAATCTGGCCGATCACGCCGATCGGCACCTGATCGGCGAATTCGCGCTCCTGCAACTGCGCCCAGCCGGCGTGATAGAGAAAATGCCGCGCGGCAAGCGGCACGTCGAGATCGCGCGTTTCCCGGATCGGCTTGCCGTTGTCGATCGCTTCCAGCACCGCAAACAACCGGGCGTGACGCTGCAGCATGCGAGCGAGCGCATACAGATGACGGGCGCGGCCGTGACCGCCGAGCTTTGCCCACAGCGGTTGCGCTGATCGCGCGGCGGAGACCGCCGCCTCGACATCCGCTGCCGCACCTTGCGCAATCTTCGCTAATGTCTTGCCGGTGGCAGGCTCGATCGTCGTCAGATACTTGCCGGCATGGGGCGCGACGAATTTGCCGCCGATGAAATGCCCGAATGTCGCGTCGTGCCGCTTCAGCCAGGCGCGCGCCTCGACGTCCGCCTCGGGTGCGGGACCATAGTCCATGGTCTCGTAGTAATGTGCAACGCTCATGCTCATCCCACGGGGTGACGGTTGAAGGCCGAGTAGCGGCCGGTGACGTGATGCTCGAGCTGGCGCTCGATGTCGGCGAGCAGGCTTGAGGCGCCGATGCGGAACAGATCCGGCTCGAGCCAGTCGCGTCCCAGTTCCTCCTTCATCAGAAACTGATAGTTCAGCACGTCCTTCGCTGTCGAGATTCCGCCGGCGGGCTTGAACCCGATCTTGAAGCCGGTACGCTCCTGATACGACCTGATCATCCGCAGCATCGCGAGCGTGACCGGCAGTGTCGCGTTGACGCCTTCCTTGCCGGTCGATGTCTTGATGAAGTCCGCCCCGGCCATCATGCAGACCATCGATGCCTTGGCGACGTTGCGCAGCGTCTTGAGATCGCCGGTGGCCAGAATCGTCTTCAGATGCGCATCGCCGCAAGCGGCACGAAAGTCTTTCACCTCAGCATAAAGCGCGCGCCAGTCGGCGGTCAGCACATGCTCGCGGGTGATGACGATGTCGATCTCCTGCGCGCCGTCCCTGACGGATGCCTCGATCTCCTTCAGCTTCAGATCGTGCGGCACGAGGCCGGCTGGAAATCCCGTCGAGACCGCGGCGACAGGGATGTCATAGCCATCGAGCGCCTCGACTGCGGTTGCAACAAAGCGGTGATAGACGCAGACCGCGCCCGTGTGCAGCTCGCGCCCGGCAAAGCCGAGCGCCTCGAGGACGTCGCTTCGCACCGGCGCCCGCGCCTTGGCGCAGAGCCGCTTCACCCGCTCAGCAGTATCGTCGCCATTGAGGGTCGTCAGGTCGATGCAGGTAATGGCCTTCAGCAGCCACGCCGCCTGCGCGTCCTTCTTGACGGTGCGTCGGCCCGGCAGGCTCGCGACCCGGCGCTCGGCCGCGGACAGATTGATCCTGATCTCGTCGACCCAATCCATCTCGAGCGCGCGACCGCTATTGCGCGCGACGGGATGGACATGACTCTCGCCCCGCGCGTGCGGCTGCGCCTGCACGGCGGATGGATTTGGCATCAAGACGCTCTGCGCCATCGGTTAAGCCGTGCGGTCCTAGCGAATCGGCTGAGACGCCAGATAGATTGAATGTGTCGATTGCAACATGCGATCCTCCACCCTTGCCCGCCGAAGTCCCACCGCCTCCCGACGCATACCGCCAGACACCGGATCGTCCCTGTCGGCCTCATGTTATTATTGTAACATTCCTTCGTTGATAAACTCACATCATTGTAAGATCATTGTCAACCGGATAAGCAGGGTCGGTGATGAAAATGGCAGAAACATCGAACGCACGACCCAACGAGACACGCGTCCAGCGACTGCAGCGGCTGCGCCGTGCCGTCGAGAGCAGCGGCGCGCTGCATCTGAAGGACGCCGCTGAGCTGCTGAAAGTTTCCGAGATGACGGTGCGGCGGGACCTGGCCGGCCCCGAGGCCGTGCTCGTCCTCCTCGGCGGCTACGTCGTCAACGCGGCATCGCCGACCGGGATCAAGTACACGTTCGAGCAGGAGATCGACCAGCACACGCAGGATAAGCGGCTCGCCTGCCGGTCTGCAGCCGCCTCGATCAAGGAAGGCGACACCATCTTCATCGATTGCGGCACTACGATGCAATCGCTGGCAGATTGCCTGCCCGAGGACATGCCGCTCTCGGTGATCTGCTACTCGCTGAACGTCGCATCGATCGTGACGCGGCGGCCCGCGACGCAGGTGATGATGATGGGCGGGCTTTACCATCCGTCATCGCAGTCATTCTCGTCGGACGACGGCCTATCCTATCTGCGGCGGCTCGGGGTCAACAAAGCCTTCATCTCCGCCGGCGGCCTGCACTGGACACGCGGCGCGAGCTGCTCGAATTTTCACGAGGTCGCGATTAAGCAGGCGGTCATCGCCACCGCGATGGAGAGCATTTTGGTGGTCGATGCCAGCAAGCTCGGCAGCCTGAAGCCGGCATTCTTCTCCGATGTCAGCTCATTCTCGCGGGTCATCGTCGGCGGCGCAGTGCCTTCGGAGATGCGCAAGCACTTGCGCGGCCTTCCCGTCGAATACGTCTCGGGCGCCACCTGATCCGGACGGGGGCTGGCTCGCCCGGATCAGGCTTGCTGGATGATGCGCGGGCGTTAGAGACCGCGCATCGCCCGGGGGCCTCAGTTGCAGGCCGGCTTGGCCTTGTTGCAGGCGTCGGCCAGTTCGGCCGGCGGCTCCTTCTTGAACACGGTTTTGTAGGACTCCAGCACGTTGGACTGCGTCACTGGGAGCGACTGCACGCCGATCCAGCCCGGGGTTTCCTTGCCAAGCAGCGCATTCATCATCGCCATCGCTTCCGCGACACCCTGGTCATAGGGACGCTGCGAGCCGGTCGCCTTCAGCGGACCACCCTTGGCGATCTCGATCGCCGATTGCAGGCCGAGGTCGACCGTCGTGACGGGAATGTCGATGCCCTGCGCCCGCATCGAGCTCAGCGTATCCAGCGCCGGTTGATCCCACACCGCGAACAGTCCCTTGATATCCGGATTGCCGGTGAGGAAGTCGCCCGCGATCTGCGAGACCTTTGGCGGATCGGTGAAGTCGACCTGCTTCATCTTGATATCGGGCCGGTTCGCCTTCATCCACTCCCGAACGCCCTTGGTCCGCTCGTTGGTGCTGAAATAGTCGACGCCGAAATTGACGAGACCAATCGTGCCGTCCTTCGCCACGCAGGACGCCAGGATCTGCGCCGCGATCACGCCGTTGCCCTGGCTGTCCGCCGAGACCATCGAGGCATATTCCTCCGGATGCTTCAGGCCGGTCGGAATGCTATCCATCAGCACCAGCTTGATGCCGGCTTTCGCGATCTTCTTGTAGGTGGGCGCGGTCGCGGTGAAATCGACCGGGATAGAGATGATGCCGTCCGGATGCTGCTGGATGGTGTTCTCGATGTCGGCGATCTGCTTGTCGACCTGATACTCGGCGGACGCGACGCCGGTCACCGTCACGCCGTACTTCTTCAGCGTATCGGTGATGCCCTGGATCTGAAGCTGCGACCAGTCGAGATTGACCGTCTGCATGGAGATGCCAACCTTGAAATGCTTCTCCTTGATCTTGGCGACATCGGCATCCGACAGCGCGAGCACCTCGGGCGAGGCGGCCTTCTCGCCGTGGGGGCCCTGCCCTATGATCGACTTCGGCCCAAGGGTCGCGAGATCGACGCCCTTGACGCAGGTCGCGGGCACTTCGGCGCGCGCCGACGGGACGATCGAGATGACCGTCGCCGCGATCAACGCGGTCAGCGGCAAGGTTTGTCGTGAGCGTGGCTTCATTGTTCGTACTCCTCCCGTTGGTCGCCGTTTCACCGAGGCCGGCGACTTTGCCCCTACTGATCTCGATTAGCGTTTCGTGAAGGCAACCGCGGCAACGATGATCGCGCCCTTGATCACGAGCTGCATGGGCGAGCTGACGCCGAGCAGCACCAGACCGTTGTTCAGCGTGCCTATGATCAGGCTGCCGAACAGCGTCCCCAGGATGTAGCCGCGCCCGCCGAACAGACTGCAGCCGCCGAGGATGACGGCCGCGATGACGTCGAGCTCCATGCCCTGCACAACGTCGGGCCGCGCCGCGTGCGAGCGCGCCGACAGCACCAGCGCCGCGAGGCCGGCCAGTGTGCCGGTGAGCACGAAGGCCGCCGTCGTCACCCATTTGGTGTTGATGCCGGAATAGAGCGCCGCGGTCGGATTGCCGCCGACGGCGTAGATCCGCCGCCCGAACACGTTATAATGCAGCATCAGGATGCCGACGATCATCGCCGCAAGCGTCCAGGCGATCGGCACCGGCATGCCGAGGAACGTGCCTTCGCCGAAGATCGCGAAATAGGTCTCGTTTGTGATGATGACCGGCTTGGTATTGGTGACCATCATCGCAAGGCCCCGCGCCATGCTCAGCGTGCCGAGCGTGACCAGGAACGACGGGATCGAAAGCTGCGTGGTCAGGATGCCGTTGAGCAGTCCGACCAGCGCACCGGTGCCGAGCCCGGCCGCCGCGCCGACGATCCAGCTGTTGTTGATCTGGCTCATTGCCAGCGCGGCCGCCATGCCCGATAGCGCCAGCGTCGATGCAACCGAGAGATCGATCTGGCGCGCGATGATGATGAAGGTCATGCCGACGGCGACGATCGACACCAGCGTGGTTTGCCGCCCGATGTTCAGGAAATTATCGACCGACAGGAACCAGGGCGAGGACAGGCTGAACACGACGAGCAGAATCACGAAGGCGATGTAGAGCATGTAGGGCCGCTCGCCGCGCAGAAGGTTCTGCAACAGCTTGCGGCGGCGGTCGGCTCGCGTCGGCGCGGCAACGATGTTGGGCGCGGTCAGTTCGGACATGCTGGCAACTCTTGCAATACGCCGTTCGAGGTGTCCTGGCCGGAGGCCTGGTACAGCTGAAGCAGATGGTGCAGCTCCTCCGCGTCATCGATCTCGCCGCGCACCAGAACTCTCGCGACGCGGCCGTTCACGATCACGGAGATGCGGTCGCAGAGCTCGATCAGCTCGACGAGGTCGGACGAGACAACAAGGACGCCAGAGCCGTCGCGGACGGCATGCCGGATCACGCCGTAGATTTCCTCACGCGCGCCGACGTCGACGCCAACGGTGGGCTCGTCCAGCAGCAGCACATGCGGCCGCGGATCATTCCATTTTCCGAACACGACCTTCTGCTGGTTGCCGCCGGAAAGCGTCCTGACCAGGCTCGATGCGCCCTGCGCCTTCACCGCAAGTTTGCCGATGGCGGTCTCAGCGCGCCTCGTCGCAGCGCGCTGCTGCATCCAGCCCCACCGCGAGAAATAGGGCAGGCGCGACAGCGTGACGTTGCGCTCGATCGAATGATCGAGCACCAGGCCCTGCACGTGTCGATCCTCCGGCACCAGGGCGATTCCCTGATCGATCGCATCGGCCGGGCTCTTCGGCAGCCATCGCCTTCCCTCGACCTCGAACGTGCCGCTCTCGACCGGGCGCAGGCCGAAGATGGTTTCCAGGATCTCGGTGCGGCCGCTGCCGATCAATCCGGCGAGGCCGTGGATCTCGCCTTTCATGACCGATAGCTCCACCGCACGCAGCCGATCATTGGAGACGTTCGAAAGCGACAGGACCGGCGACGGTTCGACGGCGCGCGCTGCCTGTGGCTCCGCCCGGGTCGCCGCCGGCGCGGATCGATCGCTTCCGACGATCGCATTCACCAGCCGCTTCATGTCGGTATCGGCAGTGACGAACGTGCCGGCATTGGCCCCGTCGCGCAGCACGGTGACGCGCTGCGAGATCTCGAACACCTCGTTGAGCCGGTGGGTCACATAGATCACGCCGACGCCGCGGCGCGTTACCTTGCCGATCGCGTCGAAGAGGATGCGGACCTCGTCTGAGGTCAGCGAGGATGTCGGCTCGTCGAGGATCAATAGCCGCACCTCGCCCATCAGCGCCTTGGCGATCTCTGTCATCTGGCGGTAGGCGAACGGCAACGAGCCGACGGTCGCCTTGATATCGAGGGGAATGCCGAGCTGCGCCAGCATCGCGCCGGCCTGCATCATCAACGCTCGCTTCCTGACGAAGCCGAAGCGGGCGAGCGGCTCACGGCCGAGCATCAGATTATCGCCGACGCTGAGCGACTCAACGAGACTCAAATCCTGGTAGACGACCGCGATCCCCGCCTCGCGCGACTTCGCCGGGCTGTCGAACGCAACCGGCCGGCCGGAAATCTCGATCGCACCGCTGTCGAAGGCATGCACACCGCTGAGGATCTTGATCAGCGTGGATTTGCCGGCGCCGTTCTCGCCGAGCAGTGCATGCACCTCCCCTGCCCGCACCTGCAGATTCACGTCGCGCAACGCACGCACACCGCCAAAGCTCTTGTTGATGGCGTTGACCATCACGAGCGGCGTCGGCGGTCGGTGCTGTGCTGCAACCGAATCAGACGGCTCCAAGGTCTCCTCCCGATCACCATTGGTACGATAGTGACATTTTGTTATTACTGCAACTTAGTGTGTTATAATTCTATCACATCGAGTGGCCTGTCAATGGGAGAGATCGCCTGGCAAGCGTTCGGATTGCGGCGCAGCCACGGTTTGCGCGGTCGCCATCGCGCGTTCACACCGCATGGCTGTTACACTTGCATTGGGTGTGTCGCTTTGATCGTGTTGCGCTCGGCGCACACGGCCAACGGGAGCCCGGCGGTGGCTGACCGGCCGCGCGATTCCAAATGGCGGTCACGCCGGAGTGGACTTCACCGATGTCGAAGAAAGCCGCGGGGGATCGCGCCTACGACAACGTGCGCCAGATCATCGGATGAGCAGTCAACGTCATCGCCTCGGTCAAGAAGGGATTTGGCAGCGCCGTCCGTCTTGCCGGTCTGTCCGGCAAAGTGAGCCCACACACGCTGCGCCACACGGCAGCAACGTGGCTGATACAGCGCGGGCGCCACTCTGGGAGGCCGCGGGGTTCTTAGAAATGTCCGTCGAGGTCCTGCAAGAGAACGATAGCCACCATCACCCCGACTACATGCAGGGGGCGCCAACGGCCATCACCGCTAGAGCATGTTGTTTTTTCCCGGAATCGGGATTCCCAGAGGAGACAATTTCTGATTCAAACTCCATGCTGGGGAACGGGGGCCAGCATGGATGACG
>NZ_BSOW01000009.1 GCF_030160715.1 Bradyrhizobium iriomotense | reverse complement strand
ATCCAGAGAGTAAGGCTTGCCCATCCATGCTGGCCTCCTTCCAGCCAGCATGGTGAATCAGAAACGGGCTGATTTGGGAATCCCAAATCGATTCAACTTAACCCCATCCCGCTTTAGTGGCAGCAGAATTCCTCAACCCAGCGGACGGTGGAGCTGTCAGCCGTCGTGCCCGCCGCCTCGTGATCAATCTTCACCTACCAATCGCGCGAAAGCGGTCTGATCCGACAGCATGCCAAGCGTCACAGCATCAAATTGGTTGAGCGTAGTTTTTTCTTGATCTCCCGGTGCACACGTCGCGCACACGCCGCCCTCTAACCAACTGAAAATATTGAACTCTCGCTCCAATCCATCATTGGCGAGATCGCGTTCGGCTGACGACGGTCCGGCGGCAAGATCGCGTGCCGCTACGACAATTACTTTAGTGCGAAATGGCGCGGGATAGCGCTAAATCGTCAGGGCTTGATGTCGCTTAATAAAGACCGTTTGAAAAATTAGCTGCTCAAACGGTTGTTCCGGCTAAGCCATTGATTTGGTGGGCGCACCAGGGCTCGAACCTGGGACCCGCTGATTAAGAGTCAGCTGCTCTACCAACTGAGCTATGCGCCCGAAAGGCGGCTAACGCCTTGCGAGGCCGGTCGTTTAGCAAAGCGATCCCGGGAAGGCAAGCGATGTGGAGGAGGTTTTCCAAGTCTTCATGGCCGGGTCCCAAAAAGAGAAAAGCCGCCGGATTCCAGCGGCTTCGCTCGCGATCTCCGGAGAAATGCGGGCCTTACAGGCGTCCGCCATCCCGGTCCGGCCCGCCATCCCGGTCGCCGCCGTGGAAGCGGTCCATGCCGCGCTCCATCATGCGATCCATGCGGTGCTCCATGAAGCGGTGGTGCCAGCCGCCCTCACCGCCGAACGGGCCCTGGTGGCGGGTCAGGACGGCCAGCCGCCGCTTTTGGCCGTCATCCAGGGTCTTGTAGAGGGGGTCGGCGGCGTCGGCGATCTTATTCAGCGCCGTGGAGGTGGCGCCCATGTCGTCGGCGCGCTGGCGCAGGCGGGCGACCGGATCCTCCGGCTTGTCGGAATCGCCGGGACCAGCATTCATCCGCGCATTGGCGCGATCGATGCGCAGCTTGGCGAAATCGCGCACGGCGGCCTCGACCGGCGGCCACAGCTTCTCCTGGTCGGCATTCAGCTTCAAGCCGGCATGCACGGCCGCGATCCGCGCGTCGACGAAGGCGGCGCGGTCTTCCGGATTCATGCGCATGTGGCGCATGTGGTCGGCGAAGCGGTGATATTGCGCGTAGACCGCGCCGGAGCCGGCGATGCTGAGCGCGGCAATGGCGGCGATGGCGAACTTTCTCATACGAACCTCCTCTTCCAAGGTTCCCTGAAGATGGGCGCCATTTGCACGCGGTTCAACTTACAACTTCGATAGACAGAGCAGTCTTACCAAGATGTAATCCGCGGCCGCACTTTGAAATCATTCGCAACAATCCTGGCTGAAACAGACGAAGGGCTTCCGCGTCGCGCGCGGAAGCCCTTGTCGCATTGCAGCGGCGCGTGAACTCAGTTCGTCGCGCTCTTCGCTTCCTTCTGGAATTCGTCGATCAACGGCTGGCCGACCCGGCTCGCGGCATCCTTGTAGACCGGCTCCATCGCCTTGCGCATCGCCTCGTCCTGCTCCGCCGTCAGCGAGATGATCTCGCTCTTGCCGCTCTTCTTGATCTCGGCGAGCGCGTCGTCGTTCTCCTTCTGCGACTGTGCGTTGTTGAAGTCGGTCGCTTCCTTCATCGCCTTCGCAAGCTGGTCGCGGACATCGGCCGGCAGATCGTCCCAGAACTTCTTGTTCACGATCACGACGTAGCCGATGTAGCCGTGATTGGTCTGGGTGATGTACTTCTGCACCTCGTGCATTTTCTGGGTGTAGATGTTGGACCAGGTATTCTCCTGCCCGTCGACGACGCCGGTCTGGAGCGCCTGGTAGACTTCGGAGAACGCCATCACCTGCGGCAGCGATCCCAGCGCCTTGAACTGCGCCTGGAGTACGCGCGAGGACTGGATGCGGAATTTCACGCCCTGATAGTCGGCCGGCGTGATGAGCTTCTTGTTGGCGCTCATCTGCTTGAAGCCGTTGTCCCAATAGGCAAGGCCGGTGATGCCCTTGGAGTCGAGCAGCTTGAGCAGCTTCAAGCCGAGCGCTCCCTCCGTCACCTTCCGCAGCGTCTTCAGGTCGGGAAGGATGTAGGGCAGATCGAACACCTCGAATTCGCGGATGCCGAGCGGACCGAACTTGGAATTCGACGGCGCCAGCATCTGCACGCTGCCGAGCTGGAGCGCCTCGAGCTCTTCCTTGTCCTTGTAGAGCGTCGAGTTCGGATAGACCTCGATCTTCACCTTGCCGCCGGTGTACTTCTCGGCGAGCTCCTTGAACTTCTCGGCCGCCTTGCCCTTCGGCGTATCGGTCGCAACCACGTGGCTGAATTTGATGACGATGGGCGACTGGGCCGACGCCGGCGCGGCCAAGCCAAGTGCCAGTACCGCGATGGACGCGGCGATCGCGAAGGTGCGCATGATCTCTCCCTGTTGTTATTTGGGCCGCCCGGCGCACGGGCGACCGATCCTTGATCCGGCTGCATCAATAGCGGCTGGGAGGCGGAGTCGCTATTGGCCCTTAGCAGGGCAGCCATTCATCATGAACGACGTTCGCCTCTGCGCTCCCTCTCCCGCTTGCGGGAGAGGGTTGGGGAGAGGGTGTTTCCACAACGGGATATTCCCTGTGAGGAGAGAACCCTCACCCGCCGCCCTTCGGGCGTCGGCCTCTCCCGCAAGCGGGAGAGGCGAAGCCGACAGAGTCAGCTCGCCGCCGCCGTCGTCACCGTATCGCGCTGGCGCTTCATGACGATCTTGTTGAGCGCGCCGAGATAGGCCTTGGCCGAGGCCACCAGCGTGTCCGGATCCGCCGCGCGCGCGGTCATCGAACGGCCGTCATGGGACAGGCGAACCGACACTTCAGCCTGCGCGTCGGTGCCCTCGGTCACCGCGTGGACCTGGTACAGCTCGAGCTTCGCCTCGTGCGGCACCAGCGCCTTGATGCAGTTGAAGACCGCATCGACCGGACCGTTGCCCTCGGCTTCCTCGATCCTGGTCTGGCCGTCGACATCGAGCTTCATGGTGGCGCGCTGCGGACCATGGGTGCCGGCGATCACGGTCAGCGAGGTCAGCTTGATGCGGTCGTGCGAGGCCGCCATTTCCTCGTCGACCAGCGCCTCGATGTCCTCGTCGTAGATATCCTTCTTGCGGTCGGCCAGCGCCTTCATCCGCGCGAACGCGTCTTCCAGCTGGTTCGGGCCGAGCTTGTAGCCCATCTCCTCCAGCTTGTGCACGAAGGCGTGGCGGCCGGAATGCTTGCCCAGCACCAGCGAGGACTGTTTCAGGCCGACCATCTCGGGCCGCATGATCTCGTAGGTCGAGGCGTCCTTCAGCACGCCGTCCTGGTGGATGCCGCTCTCATGCGCGAAAGCGTTCCGGCCGACGATCGCCTTGTTGTACTGCACCGGGAACGAGGTCGCCGCCGACACCACCTTTGAAGCGCGGGTGAGCTGCGTGGTGTCGATCTTGTTCCAGTACGGGAATTTGTCGTTGCGCACGTTGATCGCCATCACGATCTCTTCGAGCGCGGCATTGCCGGCGCGCTCGCCGATGCCATTGATGGTGCACTCGACCTGACGCGCGCCGCCGACGATGCCGGCCAGCGAATTCGCAACGGCCATGCCGAGGTCGTTATGGCAGTGCACGGAGAACACCGCCTTGTCCGAGTTCGGCACGCGCTCGATCAGCGTCTTCATGAAGTGGGTGTACTCGTCGGGCGTGGTGTAGCCGACGGTGTCGGGGATGTTCACCGTGGTGGCGCCGGCCTTGATGACGGCCTCGACGATGCGGCAGAGAAAGTCCATCTCGCTGCGGGTGCCGTCCTCGGCCGACCATTCGACGTCGTCGATCAGATTGCGGGCGCGCGCGACCATGGCAACCGACGTCTCGATCACCTGGTCCGGAGTCTTGTTCAACTTCACCCGCATATGCAGTGGCGAAGTCGCGATCACGGTGTGGACGCGGCCGCGCTTGGCGAATTTCACCGCTTCGGCACAACGGTCGATGTCAGCCGGATGCGCGCGCGAGAGGCCGGCGATGACGGCATTCTTGGAGCGGCGGGCGATCTCACTGACTGCCTGGAAGTCGCCTTCGGAGGTGATGGGGAAGCCGGCTTCGATCACGTCGACGCCCATATCGTCGAGCAACTCCGCAACTTCGAGCTTCTCCTCGAACGTCATGGTTGCGCCGGGGCACTGCTCGCCGTCGCGCAGGGTGGTGTCGAAAATGATGACGCGGTCCTTCTCGGACTTGTTCACGGGGGCCATTTCGAAATTTCCTTTAAGCTGGTGCGCCCTTCGGTTGGCTCGAGCGCTTGAGGTGTCCGGTGATCTCGTACAAACCCCTGAGTGCCCAGGCGCGTTTCGCCCAGCCGGCCCTCAGGGGCAGGTAAGAAGGAGCTCGCCAAGAAGGAGGGTGGGCAGGATCGCGGGCCGGGACGCGGCGGTGCCGACGGCCAGAGCCGCCTCCCCCGAAATCCCGTCATTTTGGCCGCGAATCAGCATTGCCAGACCCTTTGAGCCACAAATCCTCGGCCAAAACCGTTGACGGTTCGTTGCCGGGAGGCCCATTGAGGCGTTTCTAGACGAGAAATGGCTGAAACTGCAACGCCAAAAGATAGTCAGGGTAACTGACCTGATGGGGTGATGGAGCCCGTCGGCCGGCACACCCGGCCTCCCCTTCGCCGTCTCCTCCATCAGTCGCAAAGCGCCCGTCACGAAAAGCTCATGAAGTCGGCAAAGCCTGCGTGGCGCGCTTGCGATATGTCGGGCGCGGCCGGGCCCCGCGCCCGGCCGATGGGAGGCGGCATCATGCTTGGCATCCGTATTGCTGTTGCGTTGCTCATCCTGTGGCTTGGTCTGGCCGCCAATCCGGTGACGGCAGCGCAGCCCGAATGGCTGGAGACGGTGCGCCAGGGCGGCCACGTTATCGTGTTCCGCCACGGTCCGACCCATGCGAACCAGGCCGACACCGATCCGCTCAACATGAAAAATGTCGCCGCCCAGCGGCAGCTCACCGAAGACGGGCGTGCGCAGGCCACGGCGGTCGGAGCTGCTATGCACAGGCTCGGCATTCCCGTCAGCGCGGTCATCACCAGCACGTTCCAGCGCGCGGTCGACACCGGCACGCTGCTCGGCTTCGGCACCGTCACGGCCTCCGCAGACGTCACCGAGGGCGGTCTCGTGGTGTCGCCCGATGAGAACAACCGCCGCGCCCAGGCGCTGCGCAAGCTCGCAGCCACGTCGCCGCCGGCAGGCGGCAATCTCGTCATCGTCTCGCACAAGCCGAACCTCATGGACGCCTTCGGCAAGGACTGGTTCGACGTGCGCGAGGGCGAGGCGTCGGTGTTCAAGCCCGATGGCGCCGGCGGATCGAAGCTGATCGTTCGTATCCCCGCCGGCGAATGGAGCAAGCTGGCGGATGCGGTGAGGTGAAGGCCCCTCACCGCGTGCGCACGCGCTCGAACTCCGCCTGCGCCCGCTCGAACTTCTGATTGAACAGCCACATCGCATCGAGGATCTCGCGGACGCTCGCCGAGGTTCTTGCCCTGTCGGCGCGTCCATACGCAAAGATGCTGTTATTGCGCAAGTATTTCATGACCGTCGGGTCGGAAACGCGACTCTGAAGCAGATTGCCGGACTTGAGCGCGGCTCGCGTCGCGGTCGGGATGATCTGGATGAGCTCGAAGAATTTCATCTGATCGATCGGGTCCGGCAGCGTCTTCACGATCTCGGGTATCTGCGCGAAGAGATCGGCGTGGGCGTTCATCAGGCCGTCACGCACCGCGGTCCAGTGGTTGAGCCGATGGTCGAGGCTGCCGATGCGCGCCTCCTCCTTGTCGTCGCGCGCGATCAGTTTTGGATCAAGTGAGGCCATGGACGGCTTGATCGCCTGCCATCGCTTCCTTCCATTGCGGTCCTCGGACGGGCCCGTCTGAAAGCTGCCGATATAGGTGTTGGAGCGCCCGTTGCCGACATTCTGCTTGCCGTTGGTCTCGGCGAAGAACAGCCCCAGGCTGATGCGGCCGGCCGGGTCCGCCTGCCGCGCATCGAGCCCCTTCGCCCGCGCGATCGCGATGCCGAGATCGGCGACGTCCTTGAACGGGGTCGTTGAGGCCTGCGCGTTCGCGGGCGGCGCCTCCATGACGTCGAAGAGGCTTCTGTACTCGTCGATCAGCGGTTCGATATCGGCGTCGAAATAGGCCGGCGGGACCTCGTATTTGTTGGGCCGCCCGATGCGGGACGGAAGCGCATCGGTGAGATCCTTGTAGGTGCTCATGACGTCGACGCGCGCCAGGTAAAGGGCTTGCCCCGGCAGGTTCGGAAGCGGCTCATGCGCGTCGACCTGGCGGCGGCGCTCGGCGAGGATCGCCTTGAAGCGGCTCAAGGCATCGTTGTAGGCATCGAGTGCCTTTGACTGCGTCGCTGTGAGCGCGACCTGCTGCGCTTTCGCGGCAGATGTAAGGCCAACGCTGACCGCGGCCGTCAGGACGATGCCGACGACCATCGCGATGATGCCACGCCTTGCTTCCATAGCGAGTTCCCAAGCCTTGCGCACCCGCGCTGCCTGAATCGTAATCATCCGGCGCGCAACTTGGAAGCGTGAGCCTTGGACCATGCCTCGGCTGCGAGCTGCGTCTTCACGCAAAGTGTCAGATGTTTGCAACACTGCAAACCTATTTGCGCCGCGCCACAATCGCGCCGCAGGAAATACCAAATCGGAAACGCAAGGTGCCCGGGCAATGCACCATCAGGGGACACTGATGCGAGAACAACGGGCGATTGTTGGCGACAAGGAGCGCGTCGGCTTCACATTTTCCTTCCAGATCGCAGATGGCGGCAGACGGCGGGCGTGCTGTGTCAGGGTCGATGCTGAGAACTTCCATGACGCATCGGCCCTGTTCCGCGAACGATGGCCTGCCATCGAATCGGTGGCGCGCGACAGCATCAGGGCTGCCAGCGCGGGCGACGGCGTGATCGCGCTGGAGCTGCCTGCGCTAGCGGACTGACCGAACCGGTCAGGCATTCGTCGCGCTGCTTCGTCCGAGGATCTGATAGAGGATGATCGCGCCGAAGGTCGCGGTGCCGATGCCGCCTATCGTGAAGGCGCCGAACTTCAGCGTGAGATCGCCGGCGCCGGCGGTGAGCGCCACCGCGACCGTGATCAAATTGCGCGGATCGGAGAAGTCGACCTTGTTCTCGACCCAGATCCGCCCGGCCATGGCGGCGATCAGGCCGAACAGCACGATCGACAGGCCGCCGATCACGGGACCTGGGATCGACAGGATCAGCGCACCGAATTTCGGCGAGAAGCCGAGCAGGATCGACACCACGGAGGTCACCGCGAACAACAGCGTCGAATAGACCTTCGTCGCCGCCATCACGCCGATGTTCTCGGCGTAAGTCGTGACGCCGGTGCCGCCGCCGCAGGCCGAGACGATCGTGGCAAGGCTGTCGCCGAGGAACGCGCGACCGAGATAGCCGTCCAGGCTTCGGCCGGTCATCACACCGATGGCTTTGATGTGGCCGAGATTCTCGGCAACCAGAATGATCGCGACTGGCGCGATCAGGACAATCGCATCGGCGTGGAAAGTCGGCGTGGTGAATTTCGGCAGACCGATCCAGGGCGCAGCGGCCAGTTGGGTGAAGTCGACCGGCTTGCCGAGACCCAGGCCATTGGCGAGCAGGAGATAGAGGAGATAGCCGCCGACGGCACCGACGATGACCGGCAGCCGCCGCCACAATCCCGGAGCTGCAACCGCAGTCAGGCCGATGATCAGCACGGTCAAGAGCCCGACCCAGGTGTCGAATGGATTCGCGCTCACGGCCTTCACGGCCACCGGCGCGAGATTGAGACCGATCGCTGCGACCACCGCGCCCGTGACGGCCGGCGGCATCAATCGCTCGACCCAGCCGACGCCGGCCCACATCACGATCAGCGCAATGATGCCGTAGAGCACGCCGGCCCCGACGATGCCGCCGAGCGCAATGTCGATATGCGGATTCGGCCCCTGCCCGGAATAGCCGGTCGCCGCGATGACGACGGCAATGAAGGCGAAGCTTGAGCCGAGATAGCTCGGCACGCGTCCGGCAACGACCACAAAGAAGATCAGCGTGCCGACGCCGGAAAAGAACAGCGCGAGATTTGGGTCGAACCCCATCAGCAGCGGCGCGATGATCGTAGCCCCCGACATCGCGACGCCGTGCTGGAGGCTGGCGATGATGGTCTGGCCCCAGGGCAGCCTTTCCTCGGGCAGGATCACACCGGAGGTCTTCAGCCTCCACTGCGTAAAATAGCCGTCTTGTCCAGGACTTGTCGCCGACATGGTTTCCCCCGTTCCGGCGTTGGTCTTGCTGCGCCATCGCCATCAAAGACAGGTCGTGAGCAAAATATCAAAAACAACCCCATGCAAAGGAGTCGACGGCGGCGGCATGACGTCGTTCGTTTTTTGCGAAATCGTTTGACACGTCGGGCAAATCACTGGCAGAATGCCATCATCGGGGCGAAAGCCGTTCGATCACTCCGCACTTGTGCCCGACACGCCCGGTCTCGTCGCCTCACCTTCCAAACGGAAGGTTCGAGAACGAAGCGCCTGCGCGCGACCCGATGCGGACATCGACAGGAGAACGCCGAGGCATGAGAGGACAGGCTTGACGTTCGGCTTACATTTCCCTCACCGGCGGCTTATTCTTTGGACTCCTGGCGATACTTGAGAGCCTCCCTGCGATCGGAGGCAGCCTGAGGGATCAGCGGCTTGCGTTATCTCTTCGAGGAGTACGCATTCGACACTGATCGGCGCGATCTGCATCGCGGGACGACTCTCGTCTCCATCGCTCCGCAGGTCTTCGATCTGATAGATTACCTGATCCGCAACAGAGCGCGCGTCGTCAGCAGCGGCTCAAGAAACTAGGGCGAGCTTACCGAATAGCTGGCGTCCCGGAATGACCGCGTCTGGCCCGTTCGAGACCTTGCGATGGGCACTGAGGACATCGGAGCTGACCGGAAGTCATCACGAGAGGACTAAAGCGACGCGATTGACCCAATTCGGACCTATCGAAATCGAATAAGCACTTAACTTGGATGGAATCGAAGGGCTGAAACGGGCACCACGGCCGATGAAGATGGGCACTACTGCTGATGCAGCGGCCCGCCGATGCGATCCGGCCGGATGACCTGCGACAGACTGCGATTTTGCGCTACGCCTCATGGGCGGCCACCTTCCGAATTTCGCGGGGCCCGCGCCCGACGCCCACGCCAGCCTGCTGAAGCTGCCCCCCCTCAAATTATTTTTTGGGCCGCGACCCCGGCGCCGGGTTTGCGCCCTCTTGTCTGGATGAATGCGCCATAGCGGCGTGTCACGAACCGGAGCACAGAACCATGTGGTATAGGAAGAACGTTGGCGGGTGGGAGCGCGCGGCCAGGCTGATCGGCGGGGGCTTGATGCTCGTCTGCGGCGTGGTTGCGCTGCACGCTTCGCCGCTTGGGCTACTGCTCAGCGGTGCGGGAGTGGTGACGCTGGTCACTGGCGTGTTCGGCTACTGTCCTGCTTGCGCCGTCGCCGGGCGCGAGCCACTGAAGGGGTGACCGTCTTGGCGCGCGTATCAGACGATCTCTTGCTCGCGGCACAGTCGGGCGACCGGCACGCGCTCACACAGCTCTTGGTCGCGCTGCAGCCGGACATTCGACGCTACGCCCGGCGCCTTTGCTACCGCGCCTCTGTCATCGAGGATGTGGTGCAAGAAGCACTCATCGTCGTGTACCGGCGAGTGGGCACGATCCGCAGTCCAGCCGCACTCGCTGGCTGGCTGCTAACCGTCATCGCGCGCCTTTGCATGCTGCCGGCGCTTATGCTGATGCGCGGAGTCGAGGAGCTCGCCAGCCTGGAAGAGTCACGCGAGCTCGCAAAGGTCCCGCCGGACGAGTTACGCATAGACTTGGTCAACGCGATCGAGTCGCTTTCGCCCTCGCATCGCGAAGTGCTGCTGCTGCGCGATCTCGAAGATCTGACGATTGGGGAGATCGCCCGGCGGCTCGGCGTGACGCGTGAAGCGGCCAAAAGCCGCCTGCGCCGCGCCCGCGCATTGGTGCGCGAATACCTGCTCGGCACAAAGGACAGCGGACGAGAGAGCACATGAATTACTTTCGTGGAGTCGGCATGTTCGGGAGCGCTTTCCTGGGTGCACACCTGATGCGCGGCGCGGCTGCGGCGGCGCTTCTCGCTTGGGCCATCGTCCACCAGACCGCGCACCCTTGGCTATCCTTGGGCGCGGGCGTTGCCGCCCTCGTCGCGTTACGCGGATGCCCGATGTGCTGGACTGTGGGCCTGGTCGAGACGCTTTCGCAAGGCCATCGCGATTCAACAGATGCTCTTTCAATAGCGCCGCCAGCGAAAGCATCAGGAGGTGACCATGCAAAGGGTGAGTGCCGTCTTGGGCTCTGCGCTATTCTTTGTGGTTGCGCCGTGTGTGCTCGCAGGGCTGATCCCGTGGTCTATGACCCGCTGGGAGTTCAGGCCCGCTTTTTTCGGCCTTGAGGGCGGACGCTCAGTCGGCGTCCTCCTCATCCTGGTCGGTTTGCCCGGACTCGTGGACTCCTTTGCACGATTTGCGCTTCAAGGCCTAGGCACACCTGCGCCCGTTGCGCCACCCAAGAACCTGGTGGTCACAGGTCTCTACCGGCATGTGCGCAATCCGATCTACCTCGCCGTCGTCGCAATCATCCTTGGTCAGGCTGTGTTGTTTGGCGATTGGCGCCTCGTTCTGTGGGGCGCACTGCTCTGGCTCTTCTTCCACCTGTTCGTCGTTGCCTATGAAGAGCCGACTCTGCGGAGCACGTTTGGTTCAGAGTACGAGGCATATTGCGCGAACGTCCGCCGCTGGGTTCCTCGGGTGGTCCCCTGGAGAGCACCGAGGTCTGGTTGGCGACAGCCCGCAAAGAAATGAGGTCGGGCGGTTGTTTTCCCTGTGGCAAATTTCGGCAAGTTTGGACCTGCCTCGCCTGGGAAACGCGCAGTGGAAATGTGCGCCCACGGGACCCGCGATCAGTATCGATAAGCCTCATTCTCGCTCGTTATCGTTGATTCCCCGGACTTGTAGATCAAGCCGAGGATAGCCGGAGCGGTGTCCGTCACCCGGCGGAGATGGGTGATCAAGGAGTTCGAAATGAGGTAAGGCGACCAAGCTCGCATGCGCAACCCGCAAGCATATCGCCCACCCCGGTTGCTTATGCCCCAAAGTACACTAGCCCCGAGTGCCGCAATGCTTTGAAATGAGAGCTCAACATCCCGGCAGGGACGGAGTGATGGCAGGGACGTCGGAGTTGCCTCCTGAAATCGCAGAGTTGTTCGCGGCTGCTGAAAAACTGCCTTTGGGCAAGAAACGCGATGAGTTGCTTTGGAAGGCGTTGGAATTGGAAGCTAGATTGAAGGTGGAACGCTGGCTCAATTCTTCGGGGCTGCGGCCACCGCGCCGGACGGGAGACGAGGATTGATTGGCTGCACTGTGGCTGGCTGCCCGTAGTGAGCGACTGGCCTTGTGTCCCTGCGATTCCACCGTACCGTCGAGCGCATGGAAATATGGAGCGCGAGCAGCGACGGCTTTCGTTTATGATCAGCTTTGAAAGTCGGACCGGGCCCGGCTTTCACGGGAGTCCCGGGTATGTCGCGTCATAACGTCGCATTTACCAGAGTCGCGGCGCGATCAGGATCTTCGGCTCGCCCTTCAAAACCTTCGCCGAGGCCGCCTGCGACGCTATGCGGAAACACTAACGGGCAAAATTTGAAAGCCTTCCGGGACGGGATCGACCAACGGCTTTCCGTCATGGGCGGCGACGTGGCGATATGACTATGGCTCTATACGTCCCGGGTCGCACAGGATTTTTGGAACAGTCAGAAGAACGTCCATATTTCACAGTCGGCGCCTTTGACTTAGATCAACCCGCCGTTGACCCGCACACGTCGTTCTGCTCGGGGCATACGATACGAGCAACCCGGCCGCCGCGAGCGGGAATGGAGACTGCTCCCAACCGTGGTGTTTCAGGAGGTTGACGAACGAAGCGCGATGCAAGGCGGCTCAGGCGACGGTCGAAGGCAGCGTGGAGCGAGGTCAAGAGCGGCCTACAGGACCCAAAGAGCTTCGGGCATCGCCACTGGCCTCGCCAGTGGCCGAGACAACCGGCGCTGCTTCATGTTCTTAGGAGGATAATCGTGGCAGACAAATCGAGCTTCACAAAGGAAGAGTGGGTGCTGTTGCTTGAGAGCCCGATGATGGCCGGCATGGCTGTCACCGCGGCCGATCCAAGCGGCCTTTGGGGTCTTCTGAAGGAATCATTTGCCGGCGGCAATGCTCTCGCGAAAGCCATTGCCGATCCCGGTGCCAATCCTCTTGTGAAAGCACTCGCGACCGACTTTTCGACCAGTGAGGCGCGAAGTGCTGCGCGTGATGGCCTCAAAACCAAGTTCGCCAACAGCCAAGCTGCGGACGTCAAGACCAAGTCGATCGAATCTCTGCGCCAGGTATCAGCGGTATTGAAAGCGAAGGCGCCCGGCGATGCTCCAGCTTTCCGAAGTTGGTTGCGCCAGATCAGCCAAACTACTGCTGAGGCGGCGAACGAGGGTGGCCTGCTCGGCTTTGGCGGTGTTCAGGTGAGTGAGGCTGAGAAAGCGACCTTGGCCGAAATCTCCAGCGCCCTCGAAATTTGATGAGGCAGTGGGCCTAACACAGCGTGAAAACTCATGGTCTGAAGGAGGAAAAAATGAGCCGTGGAACACCATCGATGACTGCGCTCCTTGGAATGCTTGCCCTTGCGGGATATCAGAATAGGGACAAGCTCATGGAAATGTTCAACAACGCAACGAGTGGCCTTCCCAATACCGGCAGCGGCGGACAGGCCCCGGGGCAGAGCAACCTTTCAAATGTCTTTGGTGGCCTCCTAGGCGGAGGAGGAGTCGGGAGCTTGCTTGGTGGCGGTCTCAACGAATTGCTCGAGCAATTCACGAAAAATGGGCAGGGAGACGCCGCCGAATCTTGGGTCGGTACCGGCCCCAACAAGGAGATTTCGCCACCTCAAGTTAGACAAGCCATCGGGCAGGATGTCTTGGCTGCGCTGGTCCAGCAGACCGGGCTGTCGCAAGAAGAGCTTCTCGCTCGACTTTCGCGAGAACTGCCAACAGCCGTCGACAGGTATACGCCGGACGGCCGTCTACCGCCTCGGGGCGCTTGAACTCATCGGGTACAGGGGGAAATCGTAACATGAGCATCATCTGGACCATCATCATCGGATTTTTGGCGGGTGTGGTTGCAAAGTTCATCATGCCCGGAGACAACGAGCCGTCCGGGTTCGTCATGACGAGTATTTTGGGCATCGTGGGCTCGTTCGTTGCCTCCTTCCTCGGGGAAGCGCTCGGCTGGTATAAGGCAGGCGAAGGCGCCGGTTTCATTGGTGCCGTCGTAGGGGCGATCATCGTGCTGCTGATCTATGGATTCTTTGCTGGCAAGCGGCGAGGAGCTTGACCTGCTTGACCTGAGGCTTGTGCCAAGACCAATACGATAGCCCTGCCGTGGCTGACATTGCAGTGACTGCCAGAATAGCGCGGTCCCCGAAAAAGCAAAACTTGCGCTGACTAGTTCAGCGCAAGGACGTGCGCCGTCCGCAATTCGGTCAGCGCGCTGCCGGTTGTCATCAGAAAACACATCCGACGATGCGGGAATTGGCAGCCTCGCAGCCAAACTTAGCGAGACACGGCAAGGCCTTTGCCAACGAAGAGCCTTTGAGGCTTTTGGGACCATCGGTCGCTCCGATGGTCCCTTATCATAGTGGTGCCATCGGCGCGACACATCGGGCGGCTGTTGCTTCATGCAATCGAGCGAGGAATGCTATTTGATCGTCGCGTGCACAGTAATGACCGACGTGCCAGATGCCGTCGGCCCCAGTCCTGTTGCTTTGATGGCGAACGTATCGCCTCCCGTGGACCTTGCCTTCGCCTTGTATTCGTAGGTGCTTGGATTGATCTTTTTCAACTTACCATGTGTCGGTTTCTGCAAAATCTCGGAACTGCTCACCGTACCGCGCATCGGGATCGAACACAGGCAACTCCCCCCTGATGCGACGCTGATGTCGCCAGTTGAATTTTCGTCCCAATCCGCCAGTCCTACCAACTTTGGACACTCAGGAGCGGCAAGCGTAGAGACACCGACATTGGGCTTGTTGCTCCAACGATGAGCGCGGCAGCAGCAACTATGGACAACCGCATCGTAGCCTTCCTCATTTCCGTGCAAACACTGTCCGAACCTTTATCGTCGCCGAAGTGGCCGATGTTTTGGAGGGTCTGTTCCCGTAATTGCCCGATACCAGGCGGCGTCCGATTGAACGCGCGCTCTATCAGCGGCAAGTTCAGATTGTCCTCGATAGAACTGGCTTAGGGCGAGGTAGCAATCGGTGCGCGCCGGTCCGCTGGGTATCGTAGCGCAGTCCGCCTGCGCCCTCGCGACAGCAGGAAAACTCGCCAGCAAGATTGCGACGGCGCTTGCGGTCAGATGCGTCATGCCACCTCCAGATCGGATTGCAGCGTTCGGCCCCCAGGGCCGACATGCGAAGTGACGGCCACAGTGTCTGCCGTCAGGGCAGAGCTGACAAGGCTGGATGAACCGACAACGTCGGTTGCTGGACCCAAAGCGGCCGTCAGCCATTGATCGGCTTTCGACCCCACGCGCCTGAGAGATGACAAATGCGTGGGGCGTTGGGCGTACCGCGTCTCGATCATTCTCCGCTACCAATTTGTTAAGCGGGGCTTTGCCTATGCGGGAGACTATTGATCCAGTTCAAACAGACGCGGTCATTTCCGAATGTCGCCTTCTGGCCCTTGGCGTCGAAGCTTCCGCGCAATTCGGCGTCGACTGTTCAGAAAGACCGGACATGGTTGCAGGTATGCCAAACAACCACGCTCCCGCCGACTCGAGCCGTAGCGGTCTTCTGTCGTGCAACTGAGTTCAGCGGGTAAGCATGATCGAGGTTGGGCGCGGCGCCCAACTCCGTTCTGCATATCTGTGCGCCAAGTTGCGGTTGAAGGCCTACGGCCGATCAGTTCGGTCCGGACCCGGACACGACGCCGGGAACGGGAAAAGCTCGGCACATCTCGACGCACTCCGACCTGAGACGCGCGACGACCGCATCGTCTCCGTTCGCCTGCAGAGCCGCTGCAATGAACTCGCCGATGCGACGCATCTCGGATTCTCCCATGCCACGCGTGGTCGCCGCCGGTGTCCCAAGGCGAATACCGCTCGGCCTGAGCGGCGGGCGCGGATCGTCGGGAATAACTTGCTTGTTCGTGGTGATGGCCATGGCATCGAGCACGTCCTCGGCGGCTCTCCCATCCAATCCGACGGACGCCACCGTATCGACGACCATCATGTGATTGTCCGTCCCGTCCGTGACCAGCTTCATCCCGCGCTCCATCAGCACGTCGGCAAGAACCTTCGCGTTGCGCAAAACCTGCCGCGCGTATGCCTGGAAATCCGAGGTCGCTGCCTTCTTGAGCGTCACGGCAGTCCCGGCCACGACATTCATGTGAGGCCCGCCCTGCAAACCGGGAAAGACGGACGCATCGATCCGGCCGGCATGTTCTTTCCGGCACAGGATGATCCCGCCACGGGGGCCGCGCAGCGTCTTGTGGGATGTCGTCGTCATGACGTCGAAGCCGGCGTCAAGCGGATTGCGCATGACATTCGCGGCAACCAATCCGCCGTAGTGGCTCACGTCAGCCATCGTGAGCGCGCCAACCTCGTCGGCGATGCTCTTGAATGCCGCATAGTCCAGGTCGCGCGGATAGGAGCTGTAGCCGCACAACACCATCTTCGGACGCGATTGACGCGCAATCGCGCGCAATTCGTCGAAATCGATCGCTCCGCTCTCTGATGCCGTCTTGTAGCGAATGAAGTTGAACAGACGCCCCATGTGGGACACCGGCGCACCATGGGTGAGATGGCCGCCGTGCGACAGGTCCATGGCGAGAATGGTGTCGCCGGGCTTCAGCAGGCCGAGATAGACAGCCTGATTCATCGGGGATCCGGAAAGAGGCTGAACGTTGGCGTGCTCGGCGCGAAACAGCGAGCAGGCCCGCTGGCGGGCGAGGTTCTCGATCTCGTCCGTAAACTGCTGGCCGCCGTAGTAGCGGCGTCCCGGATATCCTTCGGAGTATTTATTGGTGAAGACCGACCCGAGCAGTTCAAGCACCTCCGGGTAGGTGTAGTTCTCGGAGGGAATCAGTTCGACGCCGTCCTGTTGACGACGCTCTTCCCCTGCCAGGGCGGCGGCGATCTCTTGATCGTTGATGGACAATTCGTTGCGAAACGACGACATGCTCGGGCTCCTCAACTCGCTGTTCTTTCAGCAGATTGATTGCCCAGGCGATCGGCGTTGGACCCCTTCGCGCTTCACCGTGGTCATTTCCACGTTAGCTCGCCAGTCGCGCGATAGGACGAATGAGCACGGAGGCTCTTCGTGACGAGAAAGTTAGCCGACCTGCGGACCTTCCGCAACCACAAGTTCGTGCGGCCGCTCCGGCGCTTGCGCCATTCCCGAACGCAGCGAGGGTGCCAAGGCATCGGCGAGGACGCTTGAAATTCGGCTTACTTTTTCTTCACCGCCACCCGCCCGGCAACGACCAACCAACGATGCACGATCTCCCACTTGTCGCGTCCGCGGGGATTGAAATCCAGGAGGGGCGACTTGGCATTTTGAAGTTCGAGGAAAAATTCGAGGGTTTCCTTGCGCGCGTCTCGTTTGCGCGCCAATCGTCGCCTCGCAATCCAGCGATCCCATTCCTGCACGATCAGCAACTGTCGTCTCGTCCCAAGAGCCATTGCAGCGCGCCAGCTGATAGAGCGAATAGGCTTCGATCGCCTCCCCGCGGCTAGTTTGCAGCGGCGTCGGTACGAAAGCTAACACGACGGAAGCGTCGGATGGTCGGGCCTTGGCTCGATGGAGAATGCTTGTCGTCGAGAGCTCACGCCGGAGGTCAAATCGTCCTCCAAAGCGCTGAATACCTGGGCAGCCAATTCGCTCAGCTTGGTCAAGCTCCGTTGCATATCGCTTGGCATCCGGGCGAATTCTCGGGATTTCTGATATGTTCTGAATTGGATAATCTGCGCCGACATGGCCCATACTCCGGCAGCTACAATATTGGTCTCCCAGAGTAGTCGCCGATCTGCCGACCTGCCTATCTGCCAATTCCGGTGGCAAGCCTATTCTTTGTGGTGGCAGTTGCCGCCTGAGGGGCAACAGGATGTCCGTTCATCTATCGCCAGCAGGCATCGTTCGGAATGGCGGCGAAGTCTCAAAATGAGCCAAAGCCGACCCGTGTTGGCCTGGCGGGCCAATCTGAAATCGGGTGGATCGATCCGTGTGAAATCCTATCGTGACTTAACACACGTAGGAGCACGACATGCACAAGTTTCATTCCATCACCGCTCTTTGTGGAGACGGCCTCCGGCCAGAACTGCGAGCGCTGTTCGAGCGGCTGTCGATTGATCCTCACTCCGGGCTGCGCATTCGTCACGACGGCATGATCCAAGCCGGCCCAGACCCCATTTCTGAGGCACCAGATGTCGTTGAGGTAAAGCCTAAAAGAGCTGCCTGATTTATCGACGCCGCTCACGGGGGTGGGCGCGGATCAGCTTCTGGGCCAATTGCGGACCTGCCCCCAGCGCCAATTTGGATCGCAGGATCGCAACACAAACCGCGCGCTTCACGTCATCGTTCCCGGCACGAAGCAGCGAACGCTCACACCCGTCGGGCCGTACAGCGGCCAGACCAACGTCACGTTAGCCCTGTTCGGCTCGTCGATGACGGCCTCGTCGGGCACGTAAACCCACTCGGTTTCCACGTTGGCGGCGCCGGCCATCGCGCGCTGGAAGCCCCCAGGCGTTGTCGGCACGCGGACGCGGTAACGGTTGCCGTTAATCTCCCAATCTACCTCGGGCAAATGCATCGCTTCGCTGCCATCGCAGCACAGATCCCCCTTTCGGTCATGAAGCTTCTCAAACCAGTTCGACAGATCGGCCCGATTGTGATCGTGCGCGACCACGGCGCCGGCCCATACGATCAGCACGACGGCGAACAGACTACGGAACACTGGAGATCGCAGATGGGCCAACAACGGACTCCCACGTGTGGAACAGGCTTTCGTTCGTAAACGAGAATCGGTCACATCATGACCCCGGGCATGAAACAACGAATGTCGATCCGCGGCGGGTTGTCGAGCACCCGATGGTAGACGGGCCAGACCATCGTGCGACCGGCGCGGTTCGGCTCCTTGACCACGGCCTCGTTTGGCACGTCCCACCATTGGCTCTCGATGTGCACGCGGTAGTGGCCGTCCCTCACCTCCCAGTCGGTATCGGATAGTGCCTTGCCGTCGGCATCGGAACAGCATGGCCCCTTGCCACTTTTGAGGCTCTCGAACCAGCTATCGAGTTCGGGGCGGCTATGATCGTGCGCGTGCGCCACGGAGTGCCAGACCGGCAGCACGATCAGTGTCGCCGCCGTGATGGCGGCCATCGAAAATATCATCCTCATTCGCAGTCTCCTTAAAAATTTGCAGTCTCCTTAAAAACAAGAGATTTACCGCTGCGGTTGCGCTCCGGAGGCACTCCGCGCCTTTTAGTTGCGTTGCAGCTTTTTTGTTCTCGGAATACCGCTGGGAGGCAGCGGCTCTCCAATTTTCAACGTAGCGCAGGTCTGTGGAGAGACAGGACGAAAAGGGACGATAAAAGACGAAATCAGGCTCTGCCCCTGCCTTGAGGCGCACTTACCCGTCCGCTAAAATAAAGGGTGGGAGGCATGCTCATGGCCTGCCTGCGGCTGAACGGATATACGCTTGATTTGGATCAGGCGCAGTTGTTTGACCTGCACGGCCAAGCGGTTGAGCTACGGCCTCAGGCTCTGGCAGTCCTGCTCGAATTGGGGCGCCGGCATGGAGAGCTGGTTACAAAGCGCGATCTAAGTGCGCAGGTCTGGCCGGGCGTTTCGGTGACCGACGATTCGCTTGTGCAATGCGTGGTCGAGATCCGGCGCGCACTCGGCGACACCCGGCAGCAAGTCGTGCGAACGATGCCACGACGTGGTTACCTTCTGATCGCTGATGCGGCCGGCACGAAACCTCATGATGTGCAGAAGGTCAGCGTTCATCGCCTGGCCACCATCCTTGTGACAGCGGCTGTCGCCATCATGTTGGTCTGGCAGTTCGTGCTGCCCGGCATCGCCCCCGGACGCCGCGAGGCACACGACACGATGGTGGCCGACGTCGCAGTCCTGCCATTGCGCGTGCTCAACGCATCTCGCGAAAGAAGTCCGGATGGCAATGGATTAGCCTACATGATTGCAAGCGAACTTGCGCGCAATCCCGACCTGCACATCGTCTCACCCCTCGCCACAGCCGAGCTTCGCGGTAAGAACCTATCGCCGTCGGAGATCGCTGCGATGACCCACGCTCGCTACCTTGTGGACGGCAGCGCGGAGAGGCGCGGCGACCGGCTGCAGCTCCACATGCAGCTGATCGATTCCGGCAACAATCGCATCGTCTGGAGCGGCCGGTTCGAACCTACCGCGCAAGACCTGCCCGAGGTTACCGAGGCGTTGATCTTGCGGATCAGCGCCTCGCTTGGTTCAACCGTGCGCGAGTCGGACCGGGCCATGTTACGAAAACGTGCGCCAACCTCGCTTGATGCGCACGCGCGCGTGTTGCGCGCGATCGCGTTGACTATCGCGCCGAGTGCTGAGGGTCTGCGCGAGGCGCGGCAAGAACTGGAACAGGCGGTCCGCCTTGATCCAAACTACGCCCCGGCATGGGCGCATCTCGGTCAGGCGAAGACACTGTTGATCTTTGGCCATCACGATCCTGGGCTCGGTCGTCAGGACTTGCCGCGGGCGATCGCCGACATCGAGCACGCGACTGCGCTGGACCCGCTGCTTGCGAGCTCGTGGCGATTGCTGTCCATCGCAATCGACTCGAGCCAGGCCCCTGAGGCAGCAGTGAGAGCGGCCGAGCGGGCAACTGAACTCGGCCCTGGCGATCCGGACAATTGGGTCGCCCTCGCCGTCGCACAGCACCATGCCGGTCGAACCCAAGCAGCGATTGAAGCCTTCGAGAAGGCGATCTCCTGGAGTCCGCTCCACCCACCGAATTACGCCGTCGTAGCGGCAAGGCTGCGCTATTCCGTGCAGGATTACGAAAATGCGCTGCGTTTCGCGCGCGAATGCGTGGATCGAACCCCGGCGCTTGGCGTCTGCAAGGCGATCTGGCTGTCGTCACTGGTCCGTACCGGCCACGCCTTCGAGGCGGAGGCGGCGTGGCCCACTCTGGTTGGCGCCGCACCATCTTTGCAGACGTATCGGATGACTCCGTACAATACACCCATGGCTCTATCGGTTGACGAGGATCTCGACAAACTGCGCAAGAGCGGCACCCGGGCAATGGCCCAGTGATGCTCCAGGCGGACGAAACCCCGACCGGACATCTGATCTTGACGGCGAGCAGTGTTTCGAGATGTGCTCGCTCCGAGGCTGATGCGGTCAGCGCGGGCAGTAAGAGACCTCACTCGCCGATCTGGTCGATCTGCTTGAAGTGGTCGCCTTCGACCACGTTGACGAAGATCACGGCTGACTTGTTGTCGCCCTTCTCGGTCCATTGCACCGGCTTGGCGTAGGCGATGCCCTGGAAGGTCAGCTTGCGCAGCGCGGCCACGACGTCAGCGCGCGTGGGAAGGCCTTGCTTGTCCTTCGCGGCCTCGGCGATCGCGGCCATCAGCACGCGGCCCGAGTCATAGGAGCTCGCTGCATAATTGTTGATCGGGCCGTACTTCGCCGTGTACCTGGCGCCGAACTCGGACGATCCGGGGACGGTGCCGATGGCGGGCGCGGCGGAGAGAATGCGAACGCCTTCCGCTTGCGTCGCGGCTCCTTCGGCGGCCTGAATGAAGGCCTTGGTGTCCCAGCACCCGTCGCCGCAGGCGAACAATTGCGTCCGACCTTGCGCCCGCATCTCCTTGAGGATGAGCGCGCCTTCGCGAATGCCGGCAAAGAACAGCACGTCGAAATCCGCAGGGAACGACTTCACGAAATCGGAGAAGTCCTTCTCCCCGACCTGCACGGATTTGCGCGCGACCACCGTGCCGCCGGTGCCAAAACCCGCCACAAACTGGTCGGCGAGGCCGACGCCGTAGGGCGTTCCGTCGTCGACCACGAGCGCGCGCGTCTTGCCCATCTTCTGCGTCAGGTAGCGCGCCAGACCCGGCCCCTTCCTGTCGTCGCGGTTGGTCAGACGGAAAATGGTGGCAAAGCCGCTCTCCGTCACCTTCGGGTTCGACGCCATCGGCGTAATGACGGCAAGGCCGCACTCGGCGTAGACCTTGCCGGTGGCGATGGCCACGCCGCTATTGACGTGTCCGACCACGCCGAGGATCGCCGGATCGTCGCAGAAACCCTTGGCGACGGCCTTTCCGGTCTCGGCGTCCGCCTTGTCGTCGACGGTCACGGCCGTGACCCTGGCGCCGGCGACGCCGCCCGCGTCGTTGCGCTCATCGACGGCGAGTTCCACCGCCTGTTTCATCTCGACACCGAAACCGGCCGAGGTCGTCGTCATCGGCCCGCCGATGCCGATCTTCACATCTCTGCCGCCCAGCTGCGCGGCGGCCGGCGCTGCGACCGCGACAGGCAGGACGAGCAACGATACGAGCAAGGGGAGAGCGCCGCGACGACCGGTCATGGTAACCTCCAAATGGCGTTTTGCCGGGTCAGGCTGTCACGCACGCCACAACCAGTCAACAATGGATAGATGGTTACAGATTCCGCTGGGCGCCGGAGGCTGGAATGCCTTAAGGTGAGCGGGTCACGGCGCGGCAGAGACCCAGGCCGGCCCCGTTGCCGAGCAAACATGCGGTTTGATGGTTACACATGAACGCTGATCGCCGGATCAAGGCCCCGCTCCTCCCACCCTCGCGCGCCGGCAGTCTCGATCTCGTCGGCGGCGAGTTGGCGTGGGATTTCACGAACACGACGTCGGCGCGCGGCTCTCCCGCGAGACAAGAGCATTTGAGAGGCTTTGACACGCTCATGCAGTGGGTCGAGCATGCGCGCATCATGCCGCCCGCCGATTGCGCCTATGCGCGTGCCGCGCTCGCGGGCCATCCGCGCCGGGCACAACGCATCTTCGAGCGCGCGGTCGAGATGCGGGAGTTGATCTGGACCATCGGGACTGCGCTTGCCGAGCAGAGGCCGGTCGCGGCGAAGCTGATCGCGTCCCTGTCGGCCGCCCACGCGGCGAACCTCGGCCACGCCGAGATCAAGATGCGCCTTGGCAGCTACATCTGGGTCTGGGATCCGCGCCGCGACATTGCCGCGGCCATCCTGGGCCCCGTTACGCTCTCAGCTCTGACGCTGCTGATGGAGAAGGACCTGTTGCGAACCAGGCGATGCGCGGGCCAGGAATGCGGCTGGCTGTTCTTCGACACGACCAAGAACAACCGCCGCCGTTGGTGCGAGATGCGGGTTTGCGGCAACCGCGCCAAGGTTCGGGCCGCCCGGCAACGGCAAAGACTGGCCCGAGAGAGCTGATCGCGACCAACTTCAGGCCTTGTGATGGACAGTCTGCAGTCCATAGACCGCCGTCGGAATACCCTCGTAGCGCGCCTTCAGCTGCAGGGACAGGAATTGCGAGTAGTGCCGCGACTGATGCAGATTGCCGCCGTGGAACCATAGCCCCTCCTGCTGCGTCGGCTTCCACATGTTGCGCTGCTCACCTTCCCATGGGCCGGGGTCCTTTGTCGTATTCGAGCCGAGGCCCCAGACCTTGCCGACCTTGTCGGCCATCTCTCGACTCACAAGATCGGCGACAAAGCCATTCATCGAGGTATAGCCGGTCGCATAGACGATCACGTCGGCCGGCAATTCCTTGCCGTTGTCGAGCCTGACGCCGCTCGGCGTGATCTCCTCGACCTGGCCCGTGAACAGCTTGATCTTGCCGTCAATGATAAGCTGTGAGGCGCCGACATCGATGTAATAGCCCGAGCCGCGGCGCAGATATTTCATGAATAGCCCGGACTCGTCGTCACCGAAATCGAGCTTGAAGCCGGCCTTCTCCAGCCCGGCATAGAAAGCGGCGTCATCCTGGCGGATCTTGTCGTAGACCGGCTTCTGAAACTGATTCAGGATTCGGTAGGGCAGTGAGGCGAAGATCAGATCGGCCTTTGCCGTCGTCATTCCGCCGCGGACGGCACGTTCGGAATAAAGATCGCCGAGGGTCGCCATCAACGAATCCGAGCGCACGATGTGGGTCGTCGAGCGCTGCACCATCGTTACGTCGATACCGGCCTCGTACAGCGCAGCGCAGATGTCATGGGCCGAATTGTTCGAGCCGATCACCACCACCTTCTTGCCTTTGTAGCCGTCGGAGCCGGGATGCCGCGAGGAATGGTGCTGCTCGCCCTTGAAGGTTTCCATGCCTTTGATTTTCGGCAGATTCGGCTTGGCCGACATGCCGGTCGCGAACACAAGGTGCTTCGGCCGTAGCGTAATCTCCTTGCCATCACGCTCGACGACGGCGGTCCATTCCTTCCTAGTGTCGTCCCAACTGGCGTGCTTGGCCGTGGTGTTTGTCCAGTAGTTCAGCTCCATGACCTTGGTGTACATCTCCAGCCAATCGCCGATCTTGTCCTTGGGCGAAAACACTGGCCAGTTCTTGGGAAAGTCGATGTAGGGCAAGTGATCGTACCAGACGGGGTCGTGCAGGCAGAGCGACTTGTAGCGGTTGCGCCAGGAGTCGCCGGCGCGCGCGTTCTTCTCGACGATGATCGTCGGCACACCGAGCTGGCGTAGCCGCGCCCCGAGCGCAATGCCGCCCTGCCCGCCGCCGATGACGAGTGCGTAGGGCTGGGTCTTGAAGCCGAGTTGCTCGGCTTCTTCGTCACGCAGTTCCTTCCAGGTCTTGGCGCCGGGGTTGACGCCGTGCCTGGCGCCGAGCGGTCGGCTGAAGCCGGCCTTTTCCTCATGGCCCTTGAGTTCGGCAACGGTTGTCAGGAGCGTCCAGATCTGGTCGTTCTGCAGGCGGATGAGTCCATATCCGCGCGCGAGCTCGGTCTCGAACGAGATCCAGGCCTCGGTCACGCCGCCAGCCTCGGTCGGCACTTCGCCCTCGGCGACCTTCCAGTTGCCCGGCTTCACGCGCGCAAGACAATGCGCCAGCATGTCGCGGACCTGATCGCGGCCTTCCATTGTCTTGATGTTCCAGGTGAAGGCAACAAGATCGCGCCAGTAGCATTCCGGAGCGAACATTCCTGCAGCGGTGTCGAGATCACCCGCCGCAAGCGCGGCTTCAAACTTGTCGAGGAAAACCTGGACGCGCGCGCTCAGCGTGGTGTCGAGCATCACTTCCTCCCGGATGTCGTTTGCGCTTTTTTCTGCGCAGATGATGTAAGCTTATCCCAACCATCACGGGAATCCAGACTCGCGCGGCCGGGTTCCGGCCCCCAGCGCCCCTCATCTCCGAACCAAGTTCGGAGCCAAGTCGCATTCTGACCAAAAAACCGAGATTGACCCAAGACCGGGCCATCCTGTCTATTCAACCGAGTACGGCTGGCAGCGCGGGTGCAAGACAATGCTCACGCAAATTTACGAAGTGGCGACGCCTACGGAAGCCGAGGCGATATCGGCAATCGGCGTGGATCACATCGGCGTGCTCGTCGGCGATGGCACCTTCCCGCGGGAGCTTCCGGTTCAGAAGGCGTCAGCCGTTATGAGGATGGTCCGGGCGCCGTCGGTAGTTTCCGCGCTGTTTCTCTCGTCGGATGTCGCGGTCATCGAACGGATGGCGCGGGAGCTTGATCCGCCCATCGTCCATCTTGGCGCATCGAGCGAATTGCTTACGCCAGATCTCGTCGTGGCACTGCGAAAGTCTCTGCCAAGGAGCAAATTCATGCGGAGCGTAGCAGTCACGGGACCTGAGGCGGTAGGTTTGGCGCAAGCATATGATGGAGTTGTCGACTGGATCCTGCTCGACAGTCATCGCGCAGGTGATGCGCAAATCGGCGCGCAGGGCGTGACGCATGACTGGAGCATCAGTCGAAGGATCGTGGCGAGTGTTCGCACCCCGGTCATACTGGCTGGTGGCCTCGGACCAGACAACGTCAAGGAAGCCATTCGGTCGGTGCGACCTGCCGGTGTCGATTCCAAAACCAGAACCGATCAGGAGGTCACTCACGCGAAAGACCTGGCGAAGGTGGAAGCCTTCTATCGCGCTGCGACGAGCGGTTAGAGCGCTCTCCTCGTCCCTTCGCTTACTCCTTCAGACCGGACGCCGCTTCGCGCCTGCCCTCCCCGCCGGGGCTCTGAGGGTGAGGGATCAGGCGCGAGCGGACGTCGTCTGCCTCAGAGCGGGCAAGCCATGCCCGGCGCTGGAACGCACCCCTGACCAGGAACAATCGGCACCGGGGTCGGCTGTGGTATCGGAATGGGCGGCCACGGATGGACCGGCACCGGAACAGGGATTTGCGGCAGCGGCCACGGCAATGGCCACGGCTGCGGCGGCGGGCCGACGTGCACCGGAGGCAGCGGACCGATGATGATCGGCGAAGAGGTGTTCGCGGCGTTGTCGGCATGCGCGACGCCGACCAACGCACTTACGGCAAGGAATGAAAGACAGAACGCTCGGAAAGTCATTGTCGTTGACTCCTACTTGGGTGCGCTTCCAATACGATCGCGCCAGGATTGAACGGTCCCATTGCGCGTCGGCGACGCCAAGCCGGACATGAGAGCTAGAGATAAACGACTAGTCCCAAAGAACTAGCTGCTCATCGCGAGAGCTGTGCATTTCAAGCGCACACCGATTCAATGCGCGCCGGCGCTTACCGCCGCGTCATCAGCTTGGCGCAATTCCGGCGTGTCCTTGGACTATCGTGCAGGCTCATCGGAGAAACAGCGATGCAGACTCGGGTCTTTGGGCGCACTGGACTACAGCTCTCGGTGCTGGGCTTTGGCTGCGGCGCGGTCGGTGGACTCATGGTCCGCGGCGAACCTGCCGACCAGGAGCGAACCATCGCGCGGGCAATCGCCGCCGGCGTGAACTATTTCGACACCGCGGTGCAGTACGGCAATGGCGCCTCGGAAGAAAATCTTGGCCGCGTATTGCACAGGCTGAAGCCGGCCAGCGTGATCATCGGCACCAAGGTCCGGGTGCTGCCCGACGAGTTCGGCCGCATAGCCGATGCCCTGACGACGTCGCTCGAAGGAAGTCTGACGCGTCTACGCGTCGACCACGCCGATATCTTTCATTTGCACAACCAGATTTCCGAGACGGGAGGCGGATCGGCGCTGAGCGTCGGACAGGTGCTCGGCGAAGTGGTCCCGACGTTCGAGCGCCTGCGCCAGCAGGGGAAGATTCGTTTCCTTGGAATGACGGCACTCGGCGACACGTCGGCGCTGCAACGAGTGATCGATGCACACGCCTTCGACAGCGCGCAGATCGTGTACAACATGCTCAATCCATCCGCCGCCGAGGATTTGCCGACGAACTATCCGGCGCAGGACTATGGGCGATTATTCGATCATACCAGGTCAGCCGGCGTTGGCGTCGTGGGTATCCGCGTGCTCGCCGGCGGTGCGCTGTCGGGCTCGGCCGAGCGTCACCCGATTGCGGGTGCGGCGCCCGAGCCGATTGGTTCGGCGATGAGCTACCAAGCCGACGTCGATCGCGCGCGCCGTCTCATCCCGCTCGTGAGTGAGGGATTCGCCACCACCCTCACCGAAGCCGCCACGCGGTTTGCGCTGTCACACCCGGCAATGGGCACAATCCTGGTCGGCATGGCGAGCCCGCAACAGTTCGAGGACGCCCTCGCCGCGGTCCAAAAAGGCCCCTTGCCGCAAGCTGCATACGATCGGCTGTCAGCCCTGCGACAGACTTTCTCTGGCGAAGCACGATGATTGGGCGCAGACTACGGGTTAAGTCGCTCGGTCGCTGAACCGAGAGTGGCCAACGGACCGCGCCAAAGATCAATTTGCCTTTCGACCCATATCGCATTCTTATTGAAGCGTTGCTTTCGGCAGGAGGTACGGGTGAAAATCCGGTCGTCCCTTTCGGCGCTTCTTTTAAGTCTTTTTCCGCTCTTGCTTATGACGATCACCGACGGGTGCCTTGCCGATACGAGGGTGGCCCTGGTCATCGGAAACGGCGCCTATCGCAATGTCCCGCGGTTGACCAACCCTGCAAACGACGCCGCTGATGTTGCTGCCGCACTCAAGCTCGTCGGGTTCGAGACAATCGTGGCGATCGACCTCGATCGTGCCGCCATGGACGAGGCTGCGATTCGCTTCGCGCGCGCGGCGCGAAACGCCGACATTGCGATGTTATATTACAGCGGCCATGCCCTTCAGTTCGGCGGGGTCAACTACCTGGCCCCGATCGACGCGCAACTGACTGACGTAGCGGACCTGCGACGCCTGGTGCGCCTCGACGATATCGTCGCCGACCTGCAACAAGCCAAGAACCTGCGAATTCTGGTGCTTGACGCCTGCCGCGACAACCCGTTCGCCAATGAACTAAGGCGCTCGCTCGGCGCCAGCCGCGCCGTTCCCCTTCAGCGGGGACTGGCGAAGCTGGACAACGCGCAAGGCATGATCGTCGCCTACGCCACCCAGGCCGGACAGACCGCGGAGGACGGCAATGGCCGCAACAGTCCCTACACCGCGGCGTTTCTCGAGAACATCAAGGCGCCGGAGGAGATCGGGATCATATTCCGCAGGATCAGTTCCGACGTCTACGAGTCGACCAAGCACAGCCAATTGCCCGAGCTTTCCTTGTCGATCATCGGAGAGTTTTATCTGCGTGGGAAGGTGGAGATCTCCTCGGCTCCTCAGCAGTCCGGCTTGTCGCGAACGTTGCTTGGCACGCCCTTCAATGCCGACGAGGTCCCCTTTCTATGCGATCAATGCCGCGAGCGGATCAAGGCCGGGTTCGCAGGCAAGCCATTGCATTCCGCCCTGGTGCTGTCGCTTGACGGGGGATCCTACTGGTCGACGGCACAACGCGCCGCCCTTGAGGCTCGCGCCGGCGCGCTGGCTCAATGTTTGAGCGCCAATCGGCAGGGTTGCTTCGTCTATGCCATCGATGGCCGGATCACCTGGGACGAACCACCGCCGCCCCTTCCGATCGAACCCTGGTTTTCATCGAGCTCCGGCGCAGCCCGCCCCTTCAACGTCCAGGACGTCGGCGCGATTCATGCGACCGATCGGGAGAGGGTCGCCCGGCTGTATCGCGAGTTTCACGGCAAGGCTCTCGCCGTCGGGCCGGACTGGCAATGGACCCTGACCGGACGGGCGGATTCCGACAACGAGGCCGCTCGCGTCGTATTGCAGAGATGCGGCTACATCACCCATTCGCCGTGCCGCGTGGTCGCAATTGCCGATTCCCTGGTCGTCAACCGCAACCTCCTGGATTCCGTGCCTCGCTCGATCCCCGCAAGGCCACTATCGCAAAGCGTGACCGGGCCCGACTACGCGCTGACGGGACCACAATTCCGGTCAAGCGAAATTCCATTCGTCTGCGATCATTGCCGCGAGCAGATCGAGCAGGAGCTGAAGGCCCGGCCCGGTCATACTGCGCTCGCCATTTCCTTATCAGGCGGTTTCTGGACGACATGGGGGCGCGGCGGCGCAGAGGAGGCACGGACGCGCGTCCTCGGCGCGTGCCTGGGGGCAAGCCAGACAATGTGTTTCGTCTATGCCGTCGACGGCAAGGTGGTCTGGAAGGAGGCTCCCCTGGACGTTCCGCCGGCCCCCTGGTTCAACCACGCAGGCGAGAAGCCGCTGGTCGTCACCGACCCCGTCTTTTCCGAGAAGGCGCGGACGTATGTCGAGAAGTTCTATTCTCCGGCTTCCGGCCCAAAGGCCATAGCCGTGGGAGAGGGCGGCTACTATGGATATGCATATGGCGGGCAACTGAAATCCGAGACTGAGTCCGCACGCCTGGCACTTGAACGTTGCGGATTCCTGGTCCAGGCGACATGCCGTATCATCGCGATCAACGATAGCATCGTCGTCGACTCTGATGCGATTGCGCGCCAGCGCCGCTAAAGCGCGATGAGATTGGGATGAATCGTCATCGCGCTTTAGGTTATTGTTTGCGCATGATCTCCGCGCAAACGCGTTTCCGCGTTTGTCGCGAGGGAAAGCCGCTTCGCACTTTTCCGGATCATGCTCTAGGCCCGCTGCAACGCGTCCCGAACGTTGAGGCGTTCCCCGCCCGGCTTGGCGACGTAAAGGTGGCTCTCCAGGACGGATTGCATGTTCTCGAACATCGAATAGAGATCGTCGCAATAGACTGACGGATTGTCGTAACCGTTCTTCTTGGAAAAACGGTGCGGAAGATAGCCGCCGCCACAAGCGCCCATGAACTTGCACTGCCGGCACTTGTCGCAGAGCTTGATTGAAGCATCACGCGCGGCTTTCCAGCGCGGCTCGTTCCTCACCTCGTCGATCGCATGCTCGAAAATGTTGAAGGTCGTTCGCGTGAAGCCGTCGCCCGCAATCCGCAGGACATCGTGGGCCTCCACGGAACCGTCGGTCATGATGGTACAAAGTTCAACCGGTTTGTAGCCCACACCCTCGGTCGGCGAATTGCTGCCAAGCAGAGCGGTGATCATGTCAGAAATGATTCGTATATTGACCGTTGGCTTGCCGCGGTTGGCCTCGAGCCAGAGGTTGAACAGGCCGTTGTAGAACGCGGCAATGGATGGCGGATGCTCATCCACCGTCGCATCCGGGATCATGATGTCGTAATTTGCAATTCCGCACGCGGCGAAAAACTCGACATAGTCTGTCGGCGGGTAACCGGGATTGCAAACTGCGAGAGCGATTGTTCCGATGTCGCGTGATGCCAGCATGCGAGCGGCCCGCTCCACCGCGGCGTGCGTGCCAGTGCCCTGAAACGTTCGGCGATGAACGTCGTGAATGTGCGCCGGCCCATCCAGGCTGATTGCGACCGAGATGTCGTGGGCCTCGAAGCAATTCAGCCAGTCATCATCAATCAACACGCCGTTGGTGGTCACGGCGATGGGTAGTTCGCAGCCGGTCCGTGACGATATGCCTTCGCAAGCTTCGGCCATGCGGTGGAAATTCTCGACACCCCACAGCAACGGCTCTCCGCCATGCAGAATGATCGGGAAATCGACCAGGGAGTGTTTGGCGACGTGCTCCTCTATGCGCTGCAGCAGCCGATCCAGCACCTCGGCGCCCATGAGCTTCGGCTTGTCATAAACGGCCGCGTCGCGGAACCAGTAGCAATAGGAGCAATCGATGTTGCATCTCGTTGCAACCTTGACAAGCAGCTGCGAGATCGGCTGGTTTTGGAAGGCGGCAGGATCTGGATCGTCAGCCGGCATGCCTATACCGAGATGGACTAAAGGAAGCTGCGACTGGTCCTAGTACCCTCGGACAAACGCCCCTTTGCGGAACGCGCCAACTCCCGGAGCGTATCCGGCCCGGCGAAAGGCGCCAGCATTCGCCCCTTTGGCAAAACCGCCTCGTCTGAAAGCGACTTCCGTGACTTCTCCGGTACCTTGCCCGCGCAGATCGCCCAGCAGCGCGTTGATGCCCTGATGATCGCTCTGGATCGTCGCGCCCGGCCCGTGCAGCTGCAAGAGGCTCGCCAGGACCTTCACCGTCACAATCGACATGGTCGTGCTCCTTTTCGCGACGCAACTCAAAGGTCAAACGAAACACCGGCGCGAACAACCGGCTGAGCGTTCCCAAACCATATATGTTTTCGGCTGCCGCGGCAATGTATCTGCGGTCCGATCTCAAGTGGTTCCGCAATAACCGCATCGCGCTGCTATAGTGTGGCTGCGATCACAGAACGAGATTCTTCATGACCTCAAAAGCTTGGTGCAGGTGGCTTGGTGTGTTGCTGATCGCGTTTGTCTTGATCGGCTTGCCGTCGGTTTCCTCCGTGCATGCCGCTGAGGATGGGCGCAAAGTGAGCGTGGTGTCCTTCGGACTTTACGGCGATCAAGGCGTGTTCAGACGCGAGGCGACCGGGGCAGCCGAGATCGTAGCGGGCCGTTTCGGAACTGGCTCCATCGATGTGCGGTACAACTCCAGGACTGGCGGAGGTGCAACGATCCAGGCGCTCGCCAAGTCGTTGCTGGCGGCCGCGAATGGCCTGGACACTGAGAACGATGTTCTGTTCTTGATTCTCACCTCCCACGGCTCCCCTGACGGGCTTGCCGTCAAGGCGGGACGGCTCATGCAAACACTCACCCCCTCCACTCTTGCCGAAATGCTGGCGCGGACGGGCGTGCGGCACAAGGTGGTGGTCATCTCGGCCTGCTATTCGGGTGTCTTCATCCCTCGCCTCGCGAGCCCCGATGTACTCGTCATCACCGCGGCAGACGCCGAGCATTCGTCGTTCGGCTGCCAGGACAAGGCCAAATGGACCTATTTTGGTGATGCCTTCTTCAATGTCGCGCTCCGGCAAGCCAAAAGCCTCAAGGACGCCTTTGTCATTGCGCGCGCACTCGTCAGAAAGCGAGAGTTGAGCGAGCGCTTCGAACCGTCCAATCCTCTCATCGCAGGTGGCGCGAATGTGGAGCCGCTGCTCATTGCGCGTCCCTGAGCGAGCTTCATGTTCGCGGCCAATGCCTGCGCGCCGGAAGCGTACGCGTCTACGATCGCGGTTGGCATCAGGGCCCGTGATCGCACTCGCCCGTGCAGCGACGCTACTTGTGGCGTTTGCCGCGACTCGCGCATGCGCCGCCGACATTGATTATCTGGCTGCTGCCGGAGTCGCCGCAAAAGAGTTTCCCTCACCCCGGCGCCCCGTTGCACGGATTGTCAGCCCACGCCGCTCGGGTGAAGAGCATCGCGACGCCCTGGATGAGACCGGTCAAATCGCGCATCTCCTTGAATTGAAGCAGGGCATGACGGTCGGCGACATTGGCGCGGGCAGTGGCTACCACACGGTCAGGCTTTCGTACCTCGTCGGGCCCGCCGGCTCCGTAGTCGCCCAGGACGTCAGGCGGGATTACCTCATCGAGCTCGCCAGGAGAACGGAACTTCTGAAATTGACGAACGTCAGATTTGCGCTTGGTGAACCGCACGACCCACGCCTGCCCGCTTCGTCGCTCGATGCCGCAATCCTTGTGCACATGTATCACGAGATAGCCGATCCCTATGCCTTCCTCTACAACCTCACGCCTGCATTGAAGCCGGGTGCGCGGGTCGGAATTGTCGACCTTGAGCTTCCGACGCAGAAGCACGGCACGCCAATTGAGCTCTTGCGCTGCGAACTGGCCGCCGTCGGCTATCGCGCGGTGGCCACATACAAGCTCGCAGGGGACGGCGGATACCTCGCGGTGTTCTCCCCGCCGGAGGTAGCGGATCGAAAATCCCCCTGGGACATCGTTGCCTGTGGGGATCGTCCCGGCACGCGCTGAAATCTGATGGAGGCCGGCAGCCCGTCCTGGACCTCGATCATGCGCCGGTTGGATTGAAAACCGGGCTGGTGCGTTGCCGCGCAATGCGCACGCCGCGTTCGGCCAGATCGCGCAGCTGGACGAACATCATCGCAGTCATCAACGCATCGTCGAACGCATCATGCTGCGCAAGGGCGGGAATATCCAGGTCCCGGAGGATCGCAGCGAAGGAGAGATCGATGGACGTGTTGGGGGGCGCGTCGCCATATTTGCGCTCGTAGTAAAGCCGTGAAATTTCGATGCGCTCGTTCGGCAGCTCGATACCCACCAGCGGAAGGATGTACTTGTCCAGCATGGCGATGTCGAAGTCGACATAATAGCCGATCAGGGGGCGCGCGCCGATGAATCGCAGAAAGCTCGGCAGCACCTTCCATACGATCGGCGCCGCTTCCACGTCGGATTGACGCAGGCGGTGGATCTTGATTGCTTCCGCCCCCATCTCGCTGTCGGGGTGTACGACCGCTTCGAAATGCTCGCTGGTCAAGATCCGATTGCCGCGGATCTTGATTGCGGCAATGGTGACAACGTCGTCCGTCCGCACGTTGAGACCGGTCGTCTCGCAATCGATGACGACGACGTCGTCGTCCGGCGGACGATCGAACATGAACCGGAACGACTGATTGCTCAGGGTCGCCTGGTGAAGCAATCGCTTGAGAACACGGGGCAGCATTTTAGAACATGCCGAGCTTGAAGTGGTGACGGACAATGTCGCGAAACTGTTTCACCACCTGGAGCGCATCGCGCAGCAGATGACGTTCCATGCTCGACAAATGCGCCGGCCTGACCAGAGTGCCCGACGTGCCGGCGGACGCGGCCAGTTGTCCGTCGATCCGCAGCATCAGCATGAATCGGAAAGCCTGCTTCAAGTCGCGACCAAAGTCGGTCCGCAATACTCCGAGATCGCAGAGTCGCGATATCCGCTTGTCGGTGGACGTCTCGCGCAGGCCCTGCTCCAGGGCCAGACTGCGAACGCCGTGGACGATGGGAAAGATGCCGCCCTTCTTGAGGTCAAGCGCGTCTCCGCTGCCCTCGGATGTGATGAGGTTGTTGAAGAGGCCGATCGGCGTTTCGAAGGCGTCGATGGCGCGCGCGAAATGCGCCAGGAACGCCTGCTCGCCCCGGATCAGGTCGATCAACGCCGTCTTAGCCTTGCCCAGCAATTGGTCGTTGCCGGCAAACGCTTGCGCGTCATAGATGATGGCCACGTTCATATGCGCGGCCTGGTCGGGGATCGCGATCCAGCGGCGGAAATCCGCAAGATAGTCCGAGAGCGGCTTGGACCATGCCGGATTGCTCACCATGATGTTGCCGGGACAGGGCGGAAAGCCGAAACGCTCCAGGGCACCCGAGAATTCGTTCCGGAACAATTCCAGCGCATCGCTTTCGATCGGGCCTTCGAGGATGAGGCCATTGTCCTGGTCGGTGCGCACGGTCTGCTCGCCGCGCCCTTCACTTCCCATCGCGATCAGGCAACTGCTGGTGCGCAACTCGGCCGGTGCGACCATCTCGAACAGCCGGGACATCAGGCGCCGGTTGAGGTCGCAGACGATCTCTGCAATCACCTCCACCTTGACGCCCTGCCGCCGGAGCAACCGTACTTGCGCTTCGATCTGGCGCGCAGCAATCGCCAGATCCTGCTCGCTTGATGCCCGATCGATGCGGCCGGCAATGACCTGAGCGCTCCCTGCCAGAAAGCCCAGGAGGTCGATTTCCTCAAGGATACCGACGAACCGTTCGCCATCGTGAACTGCGAGGCGCCGCTTGTTGTGTTTCGTCATGAGCAGGAGAGCCGAGGAGACGAAATCGTCGGGCCGCACGGACACGATGTCGAAATTCGCCAGCTCCCGTACCGGCGTCTGGATCGACTGACGCCGCAACACCACCGCCTTGGACAGATTCATTCCGGTGACGATGCCGATCCGCTCACCGTCGCGGACGAACAGTGCATTGCTGCCGATCTCGCGCATCCGGTGACCGGCGGCCTCGATCGTGTCGCTTGCGGCAATAAACGACGGCGCATGCAGGAACAGTTCGCTGACCTTTGCGTTCATGAGCGAGCCGTAGCGCCTGGCCTCCTCATCGTTTGCAAGCTCATCCAGCTTCTGCGAAATTTCGCGGTAGAAGAACGCGGCAAAGCGCGCATTCGCCTTGATCAGCGCAAGGGCGGTCTTCCTGGGGATCAGGTAGCAAAGCGTCTCGTCGCGGGCGACAAATGCATGCCCGCTCTGATCGTGGACAAGCGCACGGCTGTCGAAGGTGTCCTTTGGACCGAGCAGGGCGAGCAGACCGGCCTCATCCCGCTCCTCGACCGTGCCCTTGATGACGACATAGAGAGCATCCACCGGAGCATCCCTGCCGATGATTGCTTCGCCCGGACGGAAGTAGGCGACATCGAGCGAGGCCCGTAGCGTTTCGGCTTCGTTCGACGCCAGACGATCGAACGGCGGGTTGCTGATGTCGAATGCCTTGGGCATCTCGGCGTTCCGAAGACGTGGACGATCCAGGACCGGACGGCGACAATGAAGCAAGGCACCGGCTGGTCCATCGACCCGGCCGGTGCCAAAGCCGTGTTCCGCAAACCCGGTTCTAGTGCGTCGTTGCGGCAGCCGCTCCGATACCGGTCTGGCTCCGGATATATTGCGCGTCAAAGCCCTCGCGGTCGACAGCGGCGCGCTTGCTGCGATCGAGGACCGAGAACAGCCAGATGCCGGCAAAGGCGAGCGCCATCGAGAACAGGGCCGGATTGTCCAGCTTGATCGGCGCCGAGCCCTTGGCATAGCCCAGCGTCACTTCCCACACGGCTGGCGAAAGCACCACGCCGACCACGGCGCTGACGAGGCCAAGGAAACCGCCGATCAGCGCCCCCCGCGTCGTCAGGCCTCGCCAGAAGATCGACATCACGAGCACGGGAAAATTGCAGGAGGCGGCGATGGCGAATGCGAGGCCGACCATGAACGCGACGTTCTGGTTCTCGAACACGATGCCCAGGAAGATCGCGAGCACGCCCAGGACCAGCGTCGCAATCTTCGAGACGCGGATCTCGTCCTGCTCATTGGCCGTCCCTCCCTTGATCACCATGCTATAGAGGTCGTGGCTGATGGATGACGCTCCGGCCAAGGCCAATCCGGACACCACGGCCAGGATGGTGGCGAAGGCAACGGCCGAGATGAAGCCCAGGAACAGGTTGCCGCCGACAGCGTTCGCGAGATGAATGGCGGCCATGTTGGAGCCGCCCTTGATCGCCGCGATCCCGCTCTTGGTCTTCTCCAGGATGGCGCCGTCGAGGAACGCCGCATCGGTGGAAACCAGCGTGATCGCGCCAAAGCCGATGATAAAGGTCAGAATGTAGAAATAGCCGATGAAGCCCGTGGCGTAGAACACCGACTTGCGGGCGGCTTGAGCGTCCTTCACCGTGAAGAAGCGCATCAGGATATGCGGCAGGCCCGCCGTTCCAAACATCAGCGCCAGGCCAAGCGAGATCGCCGACAGCGGATTGGAAATGAGGCTGCCCGGCTCCATGATCGCGATCTTCTTGGGATGCACCTCGGTTGCCTTGGCGAACAATGCTTCCGGACTAAATCCGAACTTGTAGAGAACCGCTCCGGCCATGAACGTCGCGCCCGAGAGCAGCAACACGGCCTTGATGATCTGCACCCAGGTCGTTGCCTTCATTCCCCCGAAGGTCACGTAGATCATCATCAGGCCGCCGACCAGGACGACCGCGATCCAGTAATCGAGGCCGAACAGCAGCTGGATCAGCTTCCCGGCCCCGACCATCTGGGCAATCAGATAGAACGCAACGGTCACCAGCGAACCGCACGCCGCCAGGATGCGGATGTCGGTTTGCCCGAGCCGGAACGACGTGACGTCGGCGAAGGTGAACTTGCCAAGGTTGCGCAGCTGCTCGGCGATCAGAAACGTAACGATCGGCCAACCCACGAGCCAGCCGACCGAATAGATCAGGCCATCGTAGCCGGACGTGTAGACCAGGCCCGAGATGCCGAGAAAGGAGGCCGCAGACATGTAGTCCCCGGCGATCGCAAGGCCGTTCTGGAAGCCGGTGATTCCCCCGCCGGCCGAATAGAAGTCCGCAGCCGACGCGGTCCGTTTTGCGGCCCAATAGGTGATGACGAGCGTCAAGGCGACGAAGCCTATGAACATGCCGATCGCCGACCAGTTGGTCGCCTGCTTGGAGCCGCCATCGATGGTGCCCGCGGCGAGTGCGAGGGTGGGCATGCCTGCGAGCAGCACCACCACTAACCAGGAGAACTTCTTCATGAGCGGTTCTCCTCGACGATCTTGCGAACGAGTACGTCGTAGCTGGAATTCGCCTGGCGCACGTAAAGGCCCGTCAGCACAAAGGCGAGCACGATGACGGACAATCCGATCGGAATGCCGATCGTCGTCACGCCGCTGCCGAGCGGAATGCCCAGGAACTTGGGTGCATAGGCTACCAGCAGGATGAAGCCGAAATAGACGACAAGCATGATCAGCGACAGCATCCAGCCCAGCGACGAACGTCGGCGCACGAGCTCCTGGTAGTTCGGATCGCGTTCAATCCTTGCGAGGTTGCTCACATCAATGATCCCTGGAGTTCTTCCCGTTGAGACGGCCCCATACTTGGTGGGCCCCGCCTACACTGTATCGCTGGCGGACCGGCCTCCATGATCCAGATCAAAAGCGGGTTGATCTGCGACTTATGTCTCGGACAAGTCAGGTGGAACGCCGGGACGAGGACGGCCTCGTGTCGGCGCAAGCCGGCCAACCCGTCGTGCGCTCGGTCAAGCGGCGAGCTTGAAGCGGCGTCCTCTGGACCAGCTTCCGGCTCCTACAGAGCTCCGGAGAGCGCGACGTCCGCTTTGCCCATTGCCGACATCGCTGGACTACCTGGTCGAGGCTCTTTAAGCTGGTCAAAGCGACATGCCCTGATGGATCAGCAAGCAGCGTTGCCGCGTTTTTGCAGAAGATTTCTAGCGCTCGGCGAGCAATCGCGCGACATCTTGCTTGGTGCACTGAATGGCAATTGAACGAGACTTGGGTAGGCCAGTTCCCAAAACCAACTGGCCTTTGCCGATCAGGAAGCCCCATTCCGGCCGCTACGTGGACCTGGAGCTATTGTCGGAAAATCATCTGGCTGATCTCTGGCCTTTCGCCGACGCCGCGCCTGAGAGCTTCACTTACCTGCGCTACGGTCCCTTTACCGATATCGAAAAACTCCGAAGCACGCTTGCTGATCTCTCCAAGCGCCCGGATCAACCATTTTGGGTTGTGATGCCGAAGGGACGGAGGCCACAGGGTTGGCTTTCGATATGTGACGTATACAACAAGGACGGCAGTATCGAGATTGGCAGCATTTGGTTCTCGCCTACGCTCCAGGGAACGCGAGCTGCACGAGAAGCAATTTACTTGCTGATGTGCCACGCGATGGATGATCTTGGCTATGAACGATTGGTTTGGCGCTGTCAGGCACAGAATGCAAAATCCTTCAACGCTGCCAAAAATCTTGGATTCACCTATGAGGGAACATGGCGACGAGCAGCAGTCGTGGATGGCTGGCAGCGCGATGTGGCATGGTTCTCTATGCTGAAGGACGAGTGGCCCCAACGTAAAGCGGCCCTAGATCAATGGCTTTCCCAAGAAAATTTTGACGACGCCGGCCAACAGATCGAAAGACTCGAAATGCCGACCGGTTAGCCTAGCTCGCCCAGTTCTCGCGGAATTCGCCGAACAGCGTGATGCCGCCGCAGGCATAGATGGTCTGGCCGGTGATGTAGCTCGCCTCGTCCGAGGCGAGGAAGGCGAACACCGCTGCGATCTCTTCGGCCGTTCCGACCCGGCCGAGCGGGATGTGGCTTTCGACCCCCGCGCGTTTCTTCGCATCCCCCGTCCAGGCCGCGTTGATCGGCGTGTCGATCGCGCCCGGTCCCACGGCGTTGACGCGAATGCCGCGACCGGCAAATTCGAGCGCCAGCGTGCGCGTCAGGTTCGCCATGCCGCCCTTGCTGATCGAATAAGCGAGATAGCCGGGCTTCGGGACAATCTGGTGCACGCTCGAGCAATTGACGATCGTGCCGCCGCCTCCGCGGCTCACGAAATGCGCCAGCGCCTTCTGCGCGCAGAGCACGGCGCCGCCGAGATTGACGTCGATGATGCGCCGATAGGCCTCGACGTCGAGCGCCTCGCTCGGCGATTCCTTCTGGAAGCCGGCATTGTTGACGAGGCAATCGAGCCGCGGCCAGCGCGACAAGATCGTCTCGAACATTCGCGCGATGTCGACCTCGACGCCGACATTGGCCTGAACGACGAGATGGTCCCGATCACCATGCCCGCGGTCGCGCGAGGCGGCCTGCGCCATTGCGAGCGTTTGCTCGGCATCCGCACGGTGCTCCAGGTAATTGATGGCGACGATCGCCCCTTCCTGCGCGAAGCGAATGGCGATTGCGCGCCCGATCCCTTGGGACGCGCCGGTCACGAGTGCGTATTGCCCGACGAGGCGGGATGCGAAGGAGGTCGATCGATCGGAATGCTGCATAGGCGGTGCCACTCTTGGGGGATATGTCGAACGGCACGAGCCGTCGGTCACAAACGCCCACCGTCTTGCAGCGTTCCAGCGCCGCCCGCAAGGGGCGGCGCCGGCAAACGCAAGGCCGCTTACTGCGAGCGGTCCGAGGTCCAGCCCTTGTACTCGGCGACGTTGTCGCGCGTCACGAGCTTCGAGGGCAGCAGCTCGACGGTCGAGGCTGGCTTCTGCCCGCCCAGGATGCCGACACCGACCTGCACGGCGCGGCGCGCCATGAAGAACGGATCCTGCGAGGCCGAGGCCTGGATCTGCGGCGACTGCGGGTCTTTCAGCGCGGCCTCGATGTCGGGGGCGCCGTCGACCGCGGTGATGACGATGCCGGAGCGGCTCTGCTGGCGTGCCGCAAGATCAGTGCCGATCGCCTGCGGATCGTTGATGGCGAAGATGGCGTCGATCTTGGGGAAGCGCGTCAGGTAGCCCTGCGCCACCGTGAGGCCGCCCTCGCGCGAGCCCTTGCCGTCCTGGTCACTGGAGAGGACCTTGATGCCGGGGTTCTTGCCGAACACGCTCTTGCAGCCGTTCACACGATCGATGACCGCGGAGACCTGCGGGCCGTTCTCGATGATCACGTCGCCTTTACCCCCTAACTTGTCGACGATGTACTGACAGGAGATCTCGCCGGCCTGGACGTTGTTCGTGGTCACCGTGGCATCGGCGCCTTCGGCGGCGGTATCGACCGCGACGACGATGATGCCGGCGGCCTGGGCCTTCTTGATCGCCGGGCCGATCGCCTTGGGATCGCCGGGGTTCAGGAGGATCAGGTCGACGCCGGCGGCGATGAAGTTGTCGATCTGGGTCACCTGCTTGCCCAGATCGTATTCGAAGCCGACGGTCGTAACCTTCACGTTGGGGTTGGTCTTCTTGGCCTCGAACTCGGCGCCCTTCGACAGCGCGACGAAGAACGGGTTGCCGAGTGAACCGAGCGAGACGCCGATGGATTTGAGCTCCTTCGCCTGCAGCGGCGCGGAGCCTAGGGCAAGCGCCACGGCGGCGCTGGTAAGCGAAATCGTCTTCAACATTGGCTTCCTCCCTGGTCTGATTTGATGTCCGGCGCGACAGACCAGTTGCCGCAACGGAGTCCCACAGCGCGAGTGGCTGTATCTTCGCGCAACCGGTTAGGTGCGCGCCGAGCCTTGCAGGCGGTAGCGATCGAGCGCGACGGCGCCGATGATCACCAGGCCCTTGATGACGTATTGCCAGATGTCGGACACGCCGACGAGAATGAGGCCGTTCGACAGCACGGCGATGATCAGCGCGCCGACCAGCGTTCCCCAGATCGAGCCGATACCGCCGACGAAGGACGTGCCGCCCAGGATCACGGCGGTGATCGCATCGAGCTCGTAGCTTTGACCGAGCTGCAATCCGTTGGCCGCGTAGAGCCGTGCCGCCTGCATCGCACCGCCGAGGCCGGCAAACAGTCCCGACACGCCGTAGACGAAGATCAGCACCGCCCAGACCTTGATGCCGGCGAGCCGCGCCGCGCTCTCATTGCCGCCGACCGCGTAGATGTGAACGCCGAGCACGGTCCGGCGCAGCACCAGCCAGGACACGAGGATCACGAGCAGCGCGATCACCGACAGCCAGGGAATCGAGACCACGCCGGGAATGAGGGTAAGCGAGCCATTGCCGATGAAGGCATAGGGAATGGAAGGGTTGAACACGGTGGTGTCGGCGCCGAGCAGGCGCGCCAGGCCGCGCACGGCGGTGAGCGAGCCGAGCGTGACGATGAAGGGCGGCAGCCGCAGCAGCGCGATCAGCGCGCCGTTGACGAGGCCGAAACCGAGGCCGGTGAGAACGGATGCGGGCAGCCACAGTGCCCCGAGCTCGGGCAGCTTCGACAGTGTCAATCCGGCCATCGCGGACGCCGCCAGGATCGAGCCGACCGACAGGTCGATGCCGCCGGTGAGGATGACGAAGGTCATGCCCGCCGCGAGCACGGTGTTGACGGCAGCCTGCTGCAGAACGATGCCGAGATTTTGTCCGGTGAAAAAGCGGCCATCCGAGAGGAAGTGGAAACCGGCGCACAGCAGCAGGAGCACCGGCAGCATGCCGGCGGCGCGGATCAGGAGCCGGACGCGCTGGCGCTTGGTCTCCTGCGCGGCCGCAAGCCCATTGGCCGTGACAGCCTTTGCAGTTCCCTCATCAGGCATCGAGATGCTCCGTCCCCGTGGCTAGCGCCATGATATCCTCCTGGTTCAGCGGCGACGTCTCGGTTCGCCTGATCTCGCCTTCGATGTGCCCGGACCGCATCACGATGACGCGATCGCAGATGCCGATGATCTCCGGCAGATCGGACGAGATGACGAGGATCGCGGTGCCGGCCTTGGCGAGATTGTCGATGATCGAATAGATCTCGGACTTGGCCCCGACGTCGACGCCGCGCGTCGGCTCATCGAGGAGCAGGACTTTCGGCGCGATCGCAAGAAGCCGCGACAGCAGCACCTTCTGCTGGTTTCCGCCCGAGAGTCCGCCCGCCGGCACGCCGGCATTTGCGGCGCGGATGCTCAAGCCCGTGAACGCCCGGTCGGCGCGCTCGCGCGCCTTGTCGCGATCGAGGACCCAACCGAGCTTGGCGTCGCGGCCCAAGACCGCGAGGTTGATGTTGTCCAGGCACGACATGTCCAGGAACAGGCCGAGCGCCTTGCGGTCCTCGGTGAGGTAGGCGATGCCGGCCTCCAGCGCCTCGCCGGGCGTGCGGATCTCGATCGGCCGTCCCTCGAGCTCGAGCCGGCCCGAAATCTTCGGCGCAGCGCCGATGATGAGATGAGCAAGCTCGGTGCGGCCCGCGCCGATCAGGCCGGCGAGCCCGACGACCTCGCCCGCATGGACGGTGAGCGAGCAGCCCTTGACGCGATGCCCATCGGACATGTCGATCGCGGCAAGCACCGGATGTCCCCTCCCCGCCTCGGGATCGTGATCCTTCTTGTAGAAGGACGAGACGTCGCGCCCGACCATCATGCGGACGATGGTGTCGGCGCGGATGTCGGATCTGTCGAGCGAGCCGACCAGCCGACCGTCGCGCAGCACGGTGACACGGTCGCCGAGCGCGTACACTTCGTCCATGCGGTGCGAGATGTAGATGATGGCGAGCCCCTCGGCGCGGAGCTGGCGGATCAACGCGAACAGCCGCTCGCTCTCGGCGGCCGACAGCGAGGTGGTCGGCTCGTCCATGATCAGGATTTTCGAACGCACATGCAGCGCGCGGGCGATCTCGACGAGCTGGCGCTGGCCCATCGACAGATGCGTCACCAGCGTCGATGGGGTGAAATCCGCGCCGAGCCGCTCCAGGATCGGGCCGACGCCCTCGCGCATGGTGCCGCGTGCAAGCAATCCTGAACGGGACACCTCGCGGCCGAGATAAATATTCTCCGCGACGGCCAGGTTGGGGGCCAGGGATAGTTCCTGGTAGATGATCGAGATGCCGGCCGCGCGGCCGCCGAGGGGCCCGTGGATATGCACCGGCTCGCCCTCGATGCGGATCTCGCCGCCGGGATCGGGGCGATAGGCACCCGATAAAATTTTCATCAGGGTCGATTTGCCGGCGCCGTTCTCGCCCATCAGGGCGTGGATCTCGCCGGCATAGACGGTGAGGTCAACGGCACGCAGCGCCTTGATGCCGAAGAAGGATTTGGAGACCCCGCGCATCTCGAGGATCGGATCGTTCATCGTGCCTCCCGGCGCACAATGCGTTTCCTACCCGCGTCTCGTTCGTCGTCAGCGCGGTTTGGCCATTAAACAAAAGGCGGCGGCGCAGGGCAATACCGAACCGACAATATCGAGGAGGCGCACGCGCGAAAGGCGCAGCGCTAGTGGCGCGGCCGGTACAGTTGGCGCCACGCTGGAAGCCGCGCGGCATAGGCATCGGCGAGCGCGCGCTCGGGCTCAAACGTCTCGACGCGCCGCGGCGGCGTGCAGACGGCGGCGATCGCCTCGCCGGTGACAGCAAGCCGCCCCAATCTCGCCGCACCGAACGCAGCACCGGTCTCGCCTGCTGCAAAGCGGTGGATCGGCATGTCCAGCACATTCGCCAGCACGGCGAGCCAGAAGGCGGACCGCGACCCGCCGCCGATCGCATCGGCCTCCGCGACGGCAAGGCCGGCGGCGGCGAGCGCGTCGCGGCAATCGGCCAGCGCAAACGCAACGCCTTCGAGCACGGCCTGCACGATCGCCGTGCGATCGGTGGCATGGCTCAGACCATCGAGCATGCCGCGCACATTGGGGTCGTCATGCGGCGTCCGCTCACCGGCAAGATAAGGCAGGAAGCTGACCGGCGATGGCGCCTGCGGACGCGCACCGAGCGGCGCCAGCAATTCGGCTTCCGGGGCGCCAAGCAGCCGCGCGATCCAGGCGAGGCAGGACGCGGCCGAGAGGATCGCGCCGGCTTGAATCCACATTGCGGGGATCGCATGGGCGAAGGTGTGCACGACGCGATCCGGGTTCGCGGCAATCCTGTCGGTGGGCGTCAGCAGCGCGCCTGATGTCCCCAGCGAGATGAACGCGGTTCCCGGGCGGATCGCACCGATGCCGACGGCACCGGCCGGGTTGTCTCCGGCGCCGCCCGCGATCATCGGCCGTTTCACCATGCCCCAACGCTCGCTGAGCTCACGCGTCAGCCGCGCCGCCGGCGCACAGCCTTCGACCAGCCGCGGCATGTGCGCGCGCGACAGGCCTGTCGCGGCAAGCCCCTCATCCGACCAGTCGCGCCGCGCGACGTCCAGCCATAGCGATCCGGAGGCGTCGGAGACGTCCTCGATCGCTTCGCCCGACAGGATCAGGCGCAAATAGGCCTTCGGCAGCAGCACCAGCTTCGTCGCCACAAAGATCTCGGGCTCATGTGCGGAGATCCACAAGAGCTTCGGCGCGGTGAAGCCGGGCATCGCCTTGTTGCCGGTCGTGGCGCGCAAGGCTGGCCAGCGCTGTTCGAGCAGACGGCACTCGGCCGCGGAACGGCCATCATTCCAGAGAATGCAGGGGCGGAGTGGCGTAAGATTCGCATCGAGCAGCGTGGCGCCGTGCATCTGGCCGGACAGGCCGATGCCCTCGACCGCGGCCAGCTCGTGCGGATGGTCCGCCTTCAGCTCATCCAGCGTCGCAAACGCCGCCTCGATCCAGGCCTGCGGATCCTGCTCGGAATAGCCGGGACGTGGCGAGGCCGTCGCGAGCGACCGGCTCGCGCTCGCGACCACGCGCTGGGTGTCGTCGACGAGGACGGTCTTGACCGCCGAGGTCCCGAGATCGATGCCGAGATACATCATCCTTACAAATCGTGGACGTCGATATGGACGACGGCGCCGCAACGTCGGATAGTCAATCAATCCAAGAAGCCTGATCTCGTCAAGGGAGACGCCGCATGCTGAAATCGATCGATCCTCTTTTGAATGCCGACGTTCTTCATGCGCTGCGCGCCATGGGGCACGGCGACGATCTCGTGCTCTGCGACACCAATTTCCCGGCCGACTCCGTGGCACGCCAGACCGTACTGGGACGGCTCCTGCGCATCGACAATGTCAGCGCAAGCCGGGCCGCACGCGCGATCCTCTCGGTGCTGCCGCTCGACAGCTTCGTCGACAAGCCGGCGTCCCGCATGCAGGTTGTCGATCAGCCCAACGAGATTCCGCAGGTGCAGCGCGAGGTTCAGGCCGAGATCGACGCGGCGGAGGGCCGCCCGCTTCCACTCGGATCAGTCGAGCGCTTCGCCTTCTACGAGCTCGCAAAGAAATCTTATTGCGTGATCCAGACGGGGGAGCGGCGCTTCTATGGCTGCTTCATCTTCAAGAAGGGCGTCATCCCGCCCGATGCTGCTTGAGGTGGACACCTCAAGCAGGCCCCGCGCGGGCCACCGCGACGGCTGCCTAAGACCTCCGGCATAAATATGACATCGAGATGATGTCGCGCTCGCGGAACTGGCGCGTTCGTCATCGGCGATGGCTGCACATCATCGCGCCGGCGCATTCATCTTGCAGCGCGGTATAGCGAGGAATCTGTCTCCTCGCTCGTTACCGACGGCACGCGCGGCCTCAACTCCGTGTGCATTCGTTGACTTTGATGTGTGCCGTTGCATACTCGGCGCGACCTCTGTCACCCCATCACGACGACACCGAAGTCCACGAGCATCACGTCCTCGATGTGCTCCGGTGATTCAGACTTCACATCAAGAAAGTCAACAAGGGAGGGTATCGCGGTGAAACAGCAAGACCATGATCGGCTTTCAGCAATCCAGCCGAACCGGCGCTCGGTGCTGAAAGGCGCCGCAAGCGCCGCAGCATTGGGCACGAGCGGCGCGCTCGGCACGTTCTCGGAGCTCGCGCTCGCGCAAGCCAATCTGCGCGCGCAGATCACGCAAATCCCGGGCGTCGGCAAGGGCGCGCCGACGGATGCCGACTGGCAGAAGGTCGGTGAGCTCTGCCTCGGCCCGACCAAGGCGAGCATCAAGGAGGGCGAGTTCAAGGGTGTCGAGCTCTCCTTCATGGGGCTCAACAATCAGAACCTGCACAACCTCCTCTTCCGTGGCTTCCTCAAGCCATGGGAGGCCTATACCGGCGCGAAAATCTCCTGGATCGACCTCGCGCAGGCCGACTACAACCCGCGCTTGCAGCAGGCGATCGCAACCGGCACGGTCGACTTCGACATCCTCGAGATGGGTGCGCCCTTCGAAGGCGACGTCTGTGGCAAGGGGCTGGCGTCGGAGATGCCGGACTGGGTCAAGAAGCAGATCGATATCGATGACTATGTCGACTATCTGAAGCCGCCGGTCGGAACCTGGAACGGCAAGACCTATCGCGTCACCATCGATGGCGACTGCCACAACTTCAACTACCGCACCGACGTGTTCTCCGACCCGGCCCTCGCCAAGGCCTGGAAGGACGCCGGCAATGCCAGCGAATGGGGCGTGCCAAAAACCTGGCAGCAGGTCCAGGCGGTGACGAAATTCCTCAAGGGCAAGAAGATCAAGAATCAGAACGCGTTCGGCTATCTCGACGCGCCCAAGCCCTGGGGCGGGTTCGGCTTCTATTTCCTCGGCAGCCGCGCCTCGGCCTACGCCAAGCACCCCGACGACAAGGCCTGGCTGTTCGACATCGACACGATGAAGCCGCGCATCAACAATCCGGCCTGGGTGCGCGCCATCCAGGACGTGATCGACGCGCTGCCGTTCGAGCCGGCCGATCAGCTCAACGCCGATCCGAACACCACCGGCTTCCAGCAATTTTTGGCCGGCATCGGCTCGATGATCCCCTGGTGGGGCGACATCGGCCAGGTGGCGAAGGCGAGCGACACCTCGGTGATCGGCGATGTCGTCGGCTTCGACATCCTGCCGGGCTCGGACGACGTCTACAATTCCAAGACCGGGCAATGGGACAAGCTTGCGAGCGGCCCGAACCATGCGCCGAACTGCGCCTATCTCGGCTGGGGCGTCTATGTGATGGCCCGCGTCAATGGCGACGAGAAGAAGCACAAGGCGGCCTGGAGCGCGGCAGCGCATCTCGGCGGCAAGGACCTGTCGCTCTGGATGGTGATGTATCCGTCGGGCTTCCAGGCTCACCGGATCAGCCACTTCCAGTTCGACGAGTGGGTCGCAGCGGGCTATGACAAGAAGTACATCACCTCGTACCTGAACTCGCAGCTCGCCTCCTACAACCACCCCAACCGGGCGGTCGAGCCGCGCATCCCCGGCATCTTCCAGTATTACAGCATCGCGGAAGACGAGCTGACGAAGATCTTCGCCGGCAAGGTCGACGCGCAGGCCGGGGCGAACAACATCGCAGCGGCCTGGGAGAAGCTGACCGACCAGATCGGCCGCGAGCGGCAGATCGGGCTCTATAAGGCCTCGCTCGGCGTGTAGCGCGCCCACGCGAGATCATCTACCCTCGGCTGGCGCTCCCGGCGCCAGCCGAAAACTTGCCCGGCGATAGAACCGGCACTGACTGCGGCTCATCTCGATGCAGAATTCCGTACCCATCAGCGACGATGCGCACCACCAGCCGGTGGCGAAGCGCGCACCCGGCAGCAGGAAGGCCGTGGGCCGCGCGCTTGTTCTGCTGGCTTCGCTAGGCTTCCTGCTCGTTCTCCTCATTCAGGTCTTGCGCACGACGGGCACGATCACCGCCGGATTTTCCGATTGGCGACCGATCCTCATCGCCTACCTCGTCTGGGCCGCTGCATTTGGCGTCGGACAAGTTCTGACCCGCGGCGAGCGTGGCCAGCGCGCGCTGTTCCTGCTGCCGGCGGTGTTCTTCACCGTCGCCGTCGTGATCTTCCCGACGATCTTCGGAATCTACATCGCCTCGCTCGACTGGAATCTCAGCTCGATCGAAGGCCCGCGCTTCAGCGGCTTCGACAATGTCAGGGGCATGCTGAACGACACCTATTACTGGAATGCGCTCGGCAACATGGTCTTTTACACGGTCGCGGTGCTCGGCGAGTACGCGATCGCGTTCGGACTGGCGCTGCTCCTCAGCGCCGAGATCCGCGCGCGAAAATTCTTCCGCGTGGTCTTCCTGCTGCCGATGATGCTCAGCCCCGTCGCCGTGAGCTGGATGATCGGCAAGTCACTGCTGGAATATCGCTTCGGCCCAGCGGCGACGCTGGCGCGCTATCTCGGCTGGGACAACCCGGCATTCTTCGCCTCGCCGTGGATGGCGCGCTTCAGCATCCAGGCGATGGACGCCTGGGTCTCGATTCCCTTCATCATGATCATCCTGCTCGCAGGTCTGCAAGCGATGCCGAAGGAGGTGCAGGAAGCGGCCAAGGTCGACGGCGCGAACGGCTGGCAGTCGTTCTGGCACGTCACCTTCCCGATCATGCTGCCGGTCAGCATCACGGTCCTGATCATCCGCATCATCTTCAAGCTGAAGCTCGCCGACATCGTGATCAACGTGACGGCCGGCGGCCCCGGCGGCGCGACCGACACGGTGTCCAGCTTCATCTACCGCGTCTACCGCGACCGCTCGAACGTCGGATACGGCACGGCGCTCGCCATGGTCTATCTGCTGCTGATCATCGTGCTGCTGACGCTAATGTTGCGCGCCTCGAAGCGCTGGACGCAGAAGGTCGAATAGGTCGGAAAAGGAGTTTGAGCGCTTGGTTATCTCGACGGTGGCATCGAACCCGATCCGAAAACGGCCTGCAGCGCCGCGCGCCAGGCGGATGCTGGGCCGCGCGCTGATCTACGCCGCATTGCTGCTCTGGACCTTCATCTGCCTGTTCCCGATCTACTGGACCGTCACGACCTCGTTCAAATCGGCGGTCGATGTGACGCAGGCGCACCTGATCCCCTGGGTCGATTTCCAGCCGGACTGGAAGGGCTGGCGCTCGCTCGGCCTGTCGCCCGATACGCTGTTCGGGACCTCGACGGCGCGTTCCGAATTCATGAACCGCTTCGTCAACAGCATTATCACGTCGGTCGGCGCATCGCTGCTCGCGCTCGTCCTCGGATCGCTCGCCGCCTACGGCTTGAGCCGCTTCCGCTACAAATTCGCCTGGATGCGCAATGACGACATCCTGTTCTTCTTCATGTCGCAGCTGATCCTGCCGCCGGTTGTGCTCGCGCTGCCGTTCCTCGTGCTCTACAAGGCCCTGGCGCTGCTCGACACGACGTTTGGCCTGATCCTGCTCTACACGCTGACGGTGCTGCCGATCGTCATCTGGATCATGCGCGACCAGTTCAACGCGATTCCGATCGAGCTCGATGAGGCCGCCTTCGTGGACGGCCTGTCGACCTGGGGCGCGTTCCTGCGCATCATCCTGCCGCTCGCAGTGCCCGGCATGGTCGCTGCGTTCATCCTCTCGCTGGTGCTGTGCTGGAACGAATATTTCTTTGCCGCCCTCCTCACCAGCACCGACGCCAAGACGCTGCCGGTGATGGTGGCGAGCCAGACCGGCTCGCAGGGCATCAACTGGTGGTCGATGGCGGCGCTGTCGACGGCGGCGATCGCGCCGCTCGTCGTGGTCGGCATCTTCCTCGAGCGCTACATCGTCAGCGGCCTGACGACGGGCGCCGGAAAATAACAGCGATCGCCCTGCTCAGGCGGGCACGGGCGCATCCGCATCCATGCTCTAGGCCGCGGAGCGGACCGTTTGGAGGAAGTCGTCAACATTCGACTTCATCAGATCCGCCTGCTGCTTCAGCGCCGCCGCCGCCGAAAGGGCAGCTTCGGCGCCGGCATCAGTCTCGCCCGCGACTGCGCGCACCTGACCGATTTCCTGAGTCACGGCCGTGGTGCCATTGGCCGCCTGTTCGACGTTGCGCGCGATTTCACTCGTTGCAGCGCCCTGCTCCTCGACCGCCGCGGCGATCGCGGTGGCGATGTCAGCCATTTCCCTGACGGTGGCGCCGAACTGCGTGATCGCATGGACCGATTGGCCGGTCGCGTTCTGGATCGTCGCGATTTGGCTGGCGATCTGCTCGGTCGCCTGCGCCGTCTGGGTAGCGAGATTCTTCACCTCGCTCGCGACGATTGCAAAACCCTTGCCAGCGTCACCGGCCCGCGCCGCTTCGATGGTCGCGTTCAGCGCCAGCAGGTTGGTCTGGCTGGCGATGGCCTGAATCAAGTGAATGATGTTGCCGATCTTTTCAGCCGCGTCCGACAGTCCATTGATCAAATCCGACGTCCGGTTGGTCTCGCCGGTCGCCCGGTTTGATATCGCGACCGAGCGTTGCACTTGGCTCGAGATCTCACGGATCGAGGCTGCGAGTTGTTGGGTGGCGGCGGCGACGGTCTGCACGTTCATCGACGCCTGCTCAGCGCGAGTCGCAACAGCTTCGGCGAGCCCACGACCGCGCTCAGCGACTCTTGCCAACTCCGAGGCGCTCCGGCCCATGTCGTCGGCACGGCCGCCAACACCGGAAATGACGCCCTGCATGCCCTGCTCGAACCGGCCGGCGAGGTCCGACATCATGCGGGCGCGATCGGCCTCGGTCGCCTCGCGCTGCGAAGCAGCCTCGCGTTCCATGCGGCGAACAGCCAGCGCATTTTCGCGGAACACCTCGACGGCACGTGCCATGCGGCCGATTTCATCGCGGGATTCGCCGCCCGGGATCGGTTCATCGAGTTCACCTGCCGCCAGTGACTGCATCCGGTCGGTCATGCCGCGAATCGGGCCGGACACACTGGCGCCGATCAGCCATGCCAGGACGGCGCCCAGCAGCAGCGCACCGGCGGCAGTCGCGATGACGGTCTGCCTGGTTTGATCGACCGCGGCGGCGGTCCTGTCACCCTGCTCGGCGCGCACGGTTCCGAGCTTCGCATTGATCTTATTGACCTGGTCGTCGATCTCGGCACTTGCCTTCTTCAATTCGGCTTGCCGCGTGCGCAGGTCGCCGGCGATCTTGATGACCTCCTCGAGCGCGGCCGCGTCGGCTGCGATCGCGGTCTTGAGCGCCGCGACCAGCGCCTTCAATTTGGCGTCGCCCGCGCCCGCGATTTCGGCCTCGGTGTCCGCGATCGCCAGCTGGACGTAGGACAATGCCTGCTTGGCATCGTCGGCGTCGCTCGTCGACAGGGTGGCGCCGTAGCGCATCACGGTGATGCGAAGCGCGTCGACGACACTAGCCAGGCGCATCGGATTGACCAGCCGTTCCGCATCATCGGAGCGGTTGGCAAGAGCGACCTGAATGCCGCCGACATTCAGTCCTGCGATTGCGCCCTGGACGTCGGTTTTCGTAGTGGCCGCGCGCAGCCGATCCGCAGCATCGGCCGCGGCGATGAACGACGAACGATAGGTTTCCAGCGCGCTCTTGACCGGGCCGATGCCGTCCGCGATCGCCGGCAACTTGCCGAACTGCTGATCGACCTGATCGGCCAGCTTGCCGACGCCGTCGATCGCCTTGGCCGCGGCGTCTTTGTCACCGACGTTCCAGGTCCGGATGAATTTCTCGACCGCGGAGTTCGCGCTCAACAGCGCGGCGCGCACCTGCGACATGCCGGCATCGCCGGCGGCGCTGGTGACCAGCTCATTGACCGTTCCGCCGATCCGCTCGACCTGGATCGTGGCGAATCCCGCGAGCAGGACCAGGAAGCTCAGGACCAGCGCGAAGCCACCAAACACACGCGGGCGGACGCCGACCCAGGACATCATGTACGACAATTTCATGGGAGTTCCGAAATGCATCAGGGAGTGGACCGGATGGCGGCGAGCAGATCCTTGCCGAACCGCTTCTCGAATTCCGGATCGAGCGATTTGACGGCATCGACGAAGGGTTGGCGATCGAACTTCTCGATCACATCCATGCCGCCGCTGCGCACCTGTTCGAGCGAGGCGGCATCGAGCTGAGCCTGCCAGGTCGCCTCCGCACCGGCCTTTGCGGCCGCCATCAGCACGGCCTGATCGGCCGGGGAGAGCTGCTCAAACATGGCGCGGTTTGCGATGAAGGCGACCGGCGCGAAGAAGTGACCGGTCAATGTCAGGTACTTCTGCACTTCATAGAGGCGCGAGCCCGCAATGGTCGGCACCGGGTTTTCCTGCCCGTCAATCCGGCCATCCTTCAGCGCGGTATAGACCAGCGGAAATTCCAGCGGGACCACTTCGGCGCCGAGCGCCTTGAACGTCATCTGGTAGATCGGGTTGGGGATGACACGAATCTTCAGGCCCTTGATATCGTCGGGCGAGCGAATCGGCCGTTTGGAGTTCGTGACGTTTCGGAAGCCCTGGCGGCCGATCGCCAGCAGCGTCAGGCCCTTGTCGGCGAATTTAGCGGCGATCGCCGCGCCGACCGGACCTTGAGCCACGGCCTTGGCGTGAGCCGTGTCGCGAAACAGGAAGGGAATGTCGAACACACCAAGTTCGGGGACAACCGCACTGACCACTGAACCCGACAGCACCGCCATATCGACGGAGCCCGTCTGTGCCGCCGCGAGAATGGTGTTCTCGCTACCGAGTGCGTTGGTGGCGCGCTCGTCCAGCACGATGCGCTTGCCAGCAGCCGCCGTCAGCCTCGAACGAAGCTCATCGGCCCCGATTTGCTGCGGGCTCCCCAACTGGGAATTGAAGGCCAGAGAGACCAATCGAGGTGAGGCGGCAACCGGATGCAGGACCTGCAGCGATAAGGCCGCGACGATCGATCCGGCCTTGCAAAATCCCAGGACTTGACTGCGCATTCAACACCATGGCGTGAAGATAGTCGTAACCATAGTGGCGAGTGATGATTGATTTCTTAAAGGGAACCCCGGCGATCATTCGACCCGATCCCGCCGGCGAAGGGATTTGGAGTTCAGGCAAGTTGCAGACGGTTTCGCCTCGCTGAGGCTCGATCTGACCTCCACCCTTGCCATCGTCGAACTCACCCGGGCACCGGCGCATCCGCGTCGAGCAGGCGCGCGGCTTTCAGGTCGGCCCAGAGTGCGCCCGGCACCTTGGTGGTGAGCGCGGCCACGTTGCGCTCGACCTCCTCCGGACTATGCGCCCCCAGCACCACGCTCGCCACCGCCTGATGGCCGAGCGCGAAGTGCACGGCGGCCGTCGGCAGCGCGACGCGATGGGCCTCGCAGACGCGCTGGATCTCGGCGACCTTCGCCAAAATCTCCGGCGGCGCGTCCTGATAATTGTATTTGGCGCCCTTGACCGCACCTGTGGCGAGAATGCCCGAATTGAAGACGCCGCCGAGCAGCACGGCAATGCCCTGCTGCACCGCCAGCGGCAAGAATTCCTTCAACGCCGGCTGCTCCAGCAGCGAATAGCGCCCGGCCAGCAGCATGACGTCGAACGTGCCGGCTTTGGCAAAGCGCACGCACATGTCGGCCTCGTTCACGCCGATCCCGATGCCTGCGACCACGCCCTCCGAGCGGAGCTTGTCGAGCGCCACATAGGCGCCGGACATCGCCTCGCGAAACCGGTCTTCGATCGCGGCAGCACCGTGCGTCCAGACGTCGACATCGTGGATCAGCAATAGGTCGATCCGGTCGGTGCCGAGCCGCAGCAGCGACTGCTCCACCGAGCGCATCGTGCCGTCATAGGAATAGTCGACCACGGCCTTGTGCGGCTGGCCGCCGACAAAGCCCGACCGGTTCTCCGGGGCGTGAAACGCGTCCATCCAGCGGCCGACCTTGGTGCAGAGGACGACATCCTCGCGGGCCACGCGCCGCAGCGCGGTGCCGCAGCGGTGCTCCGACAGGCCGTAGCCATAGAGCGGGGAGGTGTCGAGCAGATTGACGCCAAGCTCGAACGCCCGCTCCGCGGCGGCGATCGCCGTCTGGTCGTCAAGCCTGAGGAAAAGGTCGCCGAGCGGGGCGGTCCCGAAGCCGAGGACCGAGGCCTGAAGCCCGGTCCGGCCAAGTGTGCGGCGCGGCAGTTGTGATTGTGAAGTCATGATGAATGCTGCTCTTCTCTGCGCGGCTTGCCCGCCGGTCTCGTTTTAGATCGCGCGCAGCGTAGGTCTTTGCCGCCGCGTGTCAACGGGCAAGCCTGCGTCGCCATGCTGCGGAGGCCAGGCCTCACAAGGCTTCGAACACCATCGGGCGTGGCCCGGAATCCGGACGCCTCGGAGGCGTATCAGTTTGTGCGACAGCAAAGATCTCCAAGGGTTGATCGTATCCCTTGATGATCTGCTTTCCGACCGAAGCAAGGGGAATGGTGTCTCTCACTCCCTCGGCGACGACCGGATCGGTCAGGATTTGCCCATCCTTTGCGAGGCCGCACAGCCGGGACGCCAGGTTAACGACGTTGCCCAAAGCGGTGTAGTCGAGCCGACCTTCATAGCCGACGGTACCGACCGTTGCCATTCCCATCGCGATACCCACACCGAAACCGATGGCGTGGCCGGCGGCGCACCACTTTCCGGCAACCGACTGCACAGCGACCTGCAGGTCGATCGCGAGCCGAACAGCGTGGTTCGCCGGGTCGTCGCAGGCAACGGGCGCGTTGACGAGCAGCATCACTCCGTCGCCGGCAAAGCGGATCAGCGTCGCCTCATAGCGGGTCGTGACGGCCCCGACCGCTGCGTAGTACTCCCGCAGGACTGCCATGATGGCGTCCGGCTCGGCGCGTGCCGAGAAGGCGGTGAAGCCACGCAAATCACCGAACACCGCGACGACTTCCCGGCGCTGCCCCTCGAGCAGCTCGTCGGAATGCTCGACGAGTTCTGCGACTTGCGGCGCGAGGAATTGTTTCAATCGGTCGATGCGGACAGTTTTCTGATGCGAGATCGCCAGCTCCGAAGCCATCTCGTTGAATCGGACGGCCAGCTGCTCCAATTCGTCGCGACTGGAGATCTTGATGCGATGGTCGAAATGTCCGGTACCGATCCTCTCAACTCCCTCCTCCAACTGCTTGATCGGGCCGGACATTCGGTTCGCCCGCCAATAGGCCAGCGCGAGCGCGGTCAGCACGCCGAGAGCGATAAGAAACGCCGACCGCCACAACGCGGCGCGGATCGATGCGAACGCCTCCAGGACGGGCTGCATCGCAATCACCGTCCAGCCGACATCGGCAACGTGCACCGACAGCGCAACCACCGGACTGCCCCTGTCTCCGGTCAGGACCGCGCGCCCACTCGTGGTGCCCAAGAGATGCTTGATCCGACCGAAGTCCTCGGAGCCGCTACGTCCGCGCAGGACCAGGCTGATGTCGGGATGGGCGATCAGGCGACCGTAATCGTCGACCACGATGGCGTGGCCGGTGTTGCCGATTCTGATCGCGGCAATGACATCCCAGATCAGCTTCAGATTCACCTCGGCAACGGCAACTCCAGCCGACGGAAGATTTCCGGCAACCGCGATCCTCATATAGGGCTCGGACTCGTGCTGATACTGTACCGGACCGTACCAGACCTTATTGGCGCGCGCGCCGATGACCGCGGGATCCGCAGACATATCGACGCCCCGGCCCGTCCTGTTCAGACGCAGCCTGGACACGAAGACGCGCTCGGTTCCTGTTTCGTCAAGCAGCGAAACGGAGACGATTGCCGGGACCTGCTGCAACAGGCGTAACGCGTCGACCCGGTGCAGGTCATCATCTCCCTGCACCCAGGGAAACTGCACGACCCAGCCCAGCTGGTCGCGTATTTCATCCGTGAAGGCCTCTATTCTGCCCGCGGCCCCGCGAGCCTCGGCCTGGAGAACCTCGCTGATGTGGCGGCGCTGGTCGCGATAGCCGAACGATGCTTCGATCGCCGCGCCCAGGATGAGGGGCACGACAGCTGCGACGAACAGGGTGACGAAGTACTTGTAAAAGAGGGAGCGACGCGGGTTCGTTCTCCCACGGTAGCCAGGCCAGGATTTTTGCGCAGACCCTTTCGACATCTCGATCTTAGGCGATGACCTTGTTGGCGCGAAACAGTATGGCGGACGTATCCAACTCAATGCCCAGGAGCCGAGCTGTCTTGAGATTAATCACCAGTTCGAATTTTTCCGGCCGCATCACGGGAAGAACGGCAGGATCCTCGCCGCGCAGGATCCGGTCGGCATAACTCGCCAGCCAACGGTAGGTCGCACGCTGATTGGCGCCGTAGCTCAGGAGACCACCGGCTTCGCAATACTCGGACCAGCCGAACATCAAAGGCAGCTGGTGCGCCAGCGCGAACTCCGCGAGTTTCGCCCGGTCGACCATCGTCACGACATCAGGAAAAACGAGCATGGCATCGGCGTCCTCACCGCTCGCCTCTTCGAGCGCATTGTCCAGCTCGCCTGCACCGGCGAAAGGAATATAGGTGGGCTTGATGCCGAGTCCGGTGCACGTCTGCAGCGTGGCGCGCCATTCCGACGGTTCCCCGGGATGGTCGGTGTTCGAGAGCACTGCGAGCTTACGCAGCCCTGGATAGATGTCCTTGAGCAATTCGACGCGCTTGCCCGCCAATTCGAGTGAAAGAAACGTACTGCCGGTGAAATTAGTGCCGGGTTGTGCGAGGCTCTTGACCACGCCCAACGCGACGGGGTCCCCGCTCAAGGCAAACAGGACGGGGATGTCCTTGACCGTCTTCATTGCGCGCGTCGCGGGACCGCTGGACACAGCAAGGTCTACGTCCCCGCGTCTCAATTCAGAGATGACCGAGCGCAATGCCGCCGGATTTCCATAATGTTTCTCGAGAGCGACATTCTTGCCCTCGACATATCCCAGCGCGCTCAGCCCCTCGCGGAATCCGTCCAGGAACGGATCCGGTTCGGAGCCCGTGGACAACCAATGGATATGATAGACCTTTCGTGCTTCTTGCGCGCGCGCAACGGCAGGCCAAGCCGTGGCGCCGGCGACAAAGCGTAAGAAATCCCGTCGTCTCATATGAGCACCATCGTGATGACCAAGCTGCACAGAACAGGCCCATTCTGTCGCCGCCTTGGACCACCGAGGCCCGCCGAGTTCTCATTGGCGGCTCGATACGAGGCTTGATCTTGGTTCTTTCGCTCGTTCGATACCGAGCCTGTCGAAGGAGCTGCCTCCATCATTGGTCGGCGGAACAGCGCCAAAAGACGGCAACCCGATCAGATATTTGCTTTAGACCAGCTTGTTTTTTTCTTGAGACCGCCACGACAACACGTCAATGACACTTACCGAATGCGGGAACTTCCTGCCGATCGCACCACGGCGGATGATCCGGCCGCGAGAGCTTTGTGACCGGAATTTGTTGGACCAAATCATATCGTCCTGCGCTGCACGCTTTTTTTCCGCGTGCTGAAGGGGCGGTCGCTCTCGAAACGGGCCGCGGACCGGACTAACCTGAAGTTGCTCGGCCGGGATCAACCGGCCGGCGAACCCCACCGGGAGGAAGCGATGACACGCCAACAGTGCGATTCCGAACAACGCGATCCGGACACCACGCTTTCACGACGATCACTCGTCCACGGCCTTGCGATCGCTGCAGGCGCCACAATGGCTGGCGCCGGTGCCGCGCTGGCGCAGAATGCGCCGGCGGCGCCGCCGACCACGATCACGACGCCGCCGCGCGACTTCGGCCCGAACGGCGCACCGACTACCTATTTCTGGGACCCGGACATCATCGCGGTCGATCCGTCGTTCGAAAATCTCGCGCAGCCCAACACCGCGATCAAGCGGCTTCACACCGGACTGTTGTGGGCCGAGGGCCCGGCGTGGAGCGGACAGGGCCGCTATCTCCTGTGGAGCGACATTCCCAACAACAGGCAGATGCGCTGGACCGAGGACGACGGCCGCGTCAGCGTGTTCCGCATGCCGTCCAACAACTCCAACGGCAACTCCTTCGACTTCCAGGGCCGACAGCTCTCCTGCGAGCATCTCACCCGCCGTGTCACGCGCTACGAGCACGACGGCACCGCCACGGTGCTCGCCGACTCCTATCAGGGCAAGAAGCTGAACTCGCCGAACGACGTCGTCGCGCATCCCGACGGCAGCTACTGGTTCACCGACCCGCCCTATGGCGGCCAGCTCTATGAGGGCGAGCCCGATGGCCCGGGCGGCCCGAGCAATGCCGGCGGCAAGCTCAATCCGCGGATCGGCCAGCCGGCCGGCTTCGTACCGGGCAAGCGCGAGTTGCCGACCAATTGCTATCGCATCGATCCATCCGGCCGCGTCGACCTCGTGGTCACCGAGGATCAGGTGCCCGATCCCAACGGTCTCTGCTTCTCGCAAGACTTCAAGAAGCTCTACGTCGTCTCGACCGGCAAGGGACCGGGCGATACCGGCGCGGGCGGCAAGGGCGACATCCACGTGTTCGACGTCGGCAGCGACAACAAGCTTTCCAACCAGAAGCTCTTCACCGATTGCATGATCGACGGGGTGAAGTGCGGTCCTGATGGTGTGCGCTGCGACGTCAACGGCAATGTCTGGTCCTCCAGCAATGCCGGGCGCGCCGTCGGCTATAGCGGCGTGACGGTGTGGTCGCCGGAGGGCAAGCTGCTCGGCCGCATCCGCCTGCCGGAAGTCTGCGGCAACGTCTGCTTCGGCGGCCCCAAGCGCAACCGCCTGTTCATGGCCGCGAGCCAGTCGCTCTATGCCGTGTACACCGCGACACAGGGCGCAGGGCCGGGCTGAAACGGCGCGAGTCGGATCACGACGAGGCGCCGGCGTGCCCCGCCGGCGCCGAATTGTTTGGCGAGACGTGCAATCACAAATCAGCTTACTCGGTCCGCGCGGCTTAGCGCGATGACCACGGCCATGCCAATACCGATTGCGGCTTCTTGGCTTGCGACCGCTCCGGGGTTCGCGCCGGCTTTTGCATCTGGGCGACATTGGCCGCCTGCCGCGGACGTGGCAGCGGTATGTTGGGCATCACCTTTGGCTCCTCGGGACTCACCTTTGGTGGCGCTTCGGACATCGCCTCTCGCTCCGAAGGCTTGGGCTCTAAAGCCTTGGGCTCTGAAGCCTTGGGCTCTGAAGCTTTGGGCTCTGAAGCTTTGGCGATGACGCGGTCGAGTTGTTCCTGACTTGCGTTGAGCCGCTCGGTAAGCGTCGCGCTTTCGCGCGCCATCTGGATCTGGTTGGCGTTGATCTGATCGATGATACTTTTGTTGCTTGTCGCTTCGTCTCGACTCGCCTTGAGTTGGCTCGCCAGATCGTCATTGTCGCGGATCAATTGTTCTTGCCTCGCCTTGAGCTGTTCGACCGTTTGGCTCAAGGCCGCGAGATCGCGCGCCATCGGCTGGAGCTGCTGCGACGACTCGGAACGCAGGGCAACGGCAGCAGGCGCGACCGCGTCCGGCGCCCCGCGTGTCAGGAGCGCTGGGTCTGGGGGAGTCTTCATTGCCGGATCAACGGAGGACGACCACGACAAGCCGGCCACGCCAATGGATGCCGCCAACAAAGACCCGACCAAAGCCACATAGCGCCAATCCACCTCGAGCATTGCCTGGGTGATTGGAAACCACTTCATGCTGGCCGGCCGGGCCGAAGGACTAACTCCCGCTTCGCGTTCAAGGTTTGACAGCTGCTCCTCCAAGCTTGCGAGCCCTTCCGCGAGCCTGTCGTCCAGCGTAACACTCATCCGGTGCTCCGTATTAAAATGCGATCCGCCCTGCGGCGAGCTGACACTCAACGGCACGCATTGGCTCTCGAGCCTGCGAGGCTTTCCACGGATTGGCAGCAGCTGCACGTCAATGATTTTTTTCTGCCAGCTGCTCAGCACTGCGCACTTTTAACGCGGCTGAGGAGGCGGAACTATGTTCACGTCCGGAGAACTACGGAAGTACCGCTGACCCTTCAGAGGGAACTTCTCCGGCCTTGTCGATGCCTGGGGATCTATCCAAGGGAGAGAGACCATGCGCGTTATCGTTTGCGGCGGCGGTGTGATCGGCGCCTGCACCGCTTATTTTCTCAGCCGCGGCGATATCGACGTCACCGTCGTCGAACGGAGCGAAATAGCCGCGGCCGCATCCGGCAAGGCCGGCGGTTTCCTTGCACGCGACTGGTGCGCCGGGACGCCGCTCGATGCGCTGGCGCGGCGCAGCTTTACCCTTCACGCGCAACTGCCTCACGAGGTCGCCGGCGATTGGGCCTACCGCCGCATGACCGCCTATGGCGGCTACGTTGCCGGCGATGACGCGCAGCGCGACGCGCCCTCCGCGCTCGGCTGGCTGTCCAACGGCGTCGTCATCGCGCACCGGCTCGGCACGACGGATACGACGGCCATCGTTCATCCGCGCAAATTCACCTCGGCCATGATGAACGCGGCGCTCGCGCAAGGCACCAGGCTGCGCCAGGGACGTGTCACCGGCATCGTGCGCGATGCCGATGGAATGACCGTGACGGGTGTCGAGATCGAGGGCAGCGTCATCGAGGCGGATGCCGTCGTCATCGCCATGGGGCCATGGTCGCTGCTCGCGGCCCAATGGATGACGCTGCCTGCCGTATACGGCCAGCGAAGCCCGAGCATCGTGTACGACACGGGCACGGACGTTCCGGCCGATGCGTTGTTCCTGGAGCATGAGAGTGGCGGCGAGACGGTTTCGATCGAGGTCTTCCCGCGAGCGGACGGCAGCACGCACATCACGGCGTTCTCGGACATCGCTCCGCTGCCGCTGGACCCGGCCGCTGTGGTGCCCGAGCAGGACGCAATCGCGCGCCTTCAGGCAGTTTCCGAGAGGCTGTCGCCAGCATTCCGCGCCGACAGGATCATCGCGCGGCAGGCCTGCTTCCGTCCGGTCACGCAAGACGGCTTGCCGCTAATCGGCAGAGTACCGAACAGCGAAGGCCTTTACGTTGCGACCGGGCACAATGTCTGGGGCATCCTCAATGCGCCCGCGACCGGCGAAGCACTGGCGGAACTGGTCACTGAAGGCGCAGCAAGCAGCGTCGATCTGACGCCGTTCGATCCTGCCCGGCTTCGGCCGCTCGATCCGTCGTTGCTGCAAGCGCGTTGATCCTGAGCCCCGACGCCGCTCAGGCCGGCTGCGCAGATTGGCCGGCAAACGCGGCCTCCGCCTCATCTCGCAGCCGGTCCGGCGTCTCCAGATAACGCGGAGAATAGTGAAACGTGGTCATCCGCTTCACGCCCGCTTCGCGCGCGAGATATCCGGCCTGCGCGGCCGTCAGATGACGGCGCTCGGATGCAAGTTGCGCATCGTCCCCAGCAAACGCCGCTTCGATGAAGAGATGATCGGCGCCGCGTGCGAGCGCGACGATCTTCTCCGCGTTGTCAGAGGTGAAGACGACGTCGGTCACGTAGGCGACGCGCTGTCCGGGCGCGACCTTGAGTGCGCGCCGGGTCAATTCTCCAAGCGGGACCGCCCGGCCGCCGTCGATCTCGATCAACGTGCCCTCGTGTGCGCCCATCCGTACCGCGCGCTTGGCCGCATTGAGCCACGGGCCCACCTCAAGGCCGAGCTGCGCGAGACCGGCTGTCCAGACGTTGACTCGCTGGGTCTCCTGCAACGCAAATCCAAGGCAGGGAATCCCGTGATCGAGGGTCGCAGCCTCGATCCGGAGATCGCCATCCGCAAACACCAGCCCCGGTGCAACGAGTGGCTCTTCGATCGGCGAGCTATGAAACTGCCGTCTCGCGGAGAAGCCGGTCCACTCGCCGAGCCGGCCATCACGGAATTCAGCGGCGGCGATCGCGAAGTCCGGAGACTCCTCGTTGAGCAGATTCCAGCTATAGGACGCCAGCTTGCCGGCGATGCCCGCGATGAGACCGGGCGGCCCGATCACGCGTAAACGGCCCGGCTGATGATGCCTGACCCGCAGCAACTGATCGAAGCCGGCAAAGTGATCCATGTGACGGTGGCTGACGAAGACGTTGCTGACGCGCAGCAATTCCCGATTGGCCAGGGAAGACAGATCGCCAAGGTCGAACAACATGGCGCGCCGTCCGAACCTGAAATCAGCCAGCAGTCCGGGATCGGCGAACGGCTCGTTGACGAGGCGGCATTGAACGAGTTGAGCCATCAATAGGACCTTCCTCCGCAGCGCGACGTTATCCCGACAATTTCGGCGGACGAGAACGCATGCCCGCCAACGAATTCTGCATGACTGCAACGATCATGCTGCACTCTATTTGCGCAGCGCTAGACTTTAGTCCGGCTCTCACAATCCTGAATGCAGTTTCGCTTGCCGAGATTGCCCTCGCCGTTATAGTCGCGCCCAATAGCTCAAAAGAGGCTTGTTTAAGAGGAGAGAAACAACATGAAAAACATACTCCCTGGTGCATTGCGGATATTCCTCGGTGCGGCAGCGTTCGGTGCACTGATGACCGGATCAGGCGCGGCACTTGCAGCAGATTCCATCAAGATCGGCGTGATCGCGGAGGCGCAGGCGATCGCCGGCGCATCGATCCCACAGGCCGCGCAGCTCGCGGCCGACGAGATCAACGCCAAGGGCGGCGTCGACGGTCGCAAGATCGAGATCATCTCTTACGACAATCACTCCTCCTCGGCCGATTCAGTGCGCGCATTCCAGCGCGCGGTCAACGAAGACAAGGTCAATGCCGTCATCGCAAGCTATATCAGCGAAGTGGTTCTGGCGCTGGAGCCCTGGGCCTCGCGCCTGAAGACGCCCTTCGTCACACCGGGCGCCGCCTCCAACGAGATCAGCAAGAGCGTTCACGCCGACTACGAGAAGAACAAGTACACCTTCCACGGCTACCTGACCTCGGCCGCGCTGGCGCTCTCGGTCTGCGACGCCGCCAAGGACCTGCTGGTCGAGAAGATGCACATGAAGACCGCGGTCATCATGAGCGAGGACGCCGCCTGGACCAAGCCGCTCGACGTCGGCTACGAGGAATGCCTGCCCAAGATCGGGCTGAAGGTGCTCGACCACATCCGCTTCTCGCCCGACACCACCGACTTCACGCCGATCTTCAACAAGATCGAGGGCGCGAAGCCCGACGTGATCATCACCGGCATCTCGCATGTCGGCGTGCAGCCGACGGTGCAGTGGAAGAACCAGCAGGTGCCGATCCCGATGTTCGGCATCGCTTCGCAGGCGACCAACGAGACGTTCGGCAAGGACACCAACCAGGCGGCCGAAGGCGTGCTCTACCAGGGCGTCTCCGGTCCCGGCGTCGCGGTGACGCCGAAGTCGGTGCCGTTCGCGGAAGGCTTCCGGAAGAAGTACGGCAACTATCCATCCTATGCCGGCTACACCGCCTATGACGAGGTCTACTACATCGCCGACGCCGTGAAGCGAGCGGGCTCGACCGATGCCGACAAGCTGGTCGACGCGCTGGAAAAGACCGATTGGGAAGGTACCATCGGCCGCGTCCAGTTCTACGGCAAGGACGATCCGTTCACCCATTCGATCAAATATGGCAAGGGCCTGATCACCGGGCTGATGCTGCAATGGCAGGACGGCAAGCAGATCGCGGTCTGGCCCAAGGACGTCGCCAAGGTCGACATCAAGTTCCCGAGCTTCATCAAGCTCTCGAACTAGCCGGAACAGCTCCCGGGACCGCCTCCCGGGAGCTTCCACATGCACCTCCCCGCAGCACCTTCCCTCAAAGCGGCAGCCAGGCTGCCACCTGGCCAATCATAGATGCGAGCATTCCAGATCCTGATCGATGGCTTTGCCATCAGCGCCCTCTACGCCCTCGGTGCCACCGGCTTCACGCTGATCTTCGGCGTCTCCGGCGTGCTCAACCTCTCCCACGGGGCCATCATGGTGGCCGCAGCGGTGGCGGCCTGGGCCGCCGCCAGCATCCTGCACGTCGACACCTATTTTGGCGCGCTGATCGGGGTGGCGGTCGCCGTCGTCACCGCCTTTGCCACCTACTTCGCGGTGGTGAAGCCGATCCAGGATTCCCGCCGCATCCCCAATGAGGAGAAGGAGATCTTCGTCCTCACCGGCACGCTGCTCTGGGGCATCATGATCCAGGAGCTGATCGCCTATTTCTTCACCAACAACGCCAAGACCGTGCTGCCGATCGTCGAAGGCGTCGTCGACATTCTCGGCGTGCGCACGCCGCGCAACGAGATCTTCACCGCGGTGGTGTGCTGCCTCGTCATCGCGCTCTTGTGGCTGCTGGTGAACCGCACCCGCACCGGCAAGGCGGTGCTGGCAGCCTCGATGAATCCGCGCGGTGTCACCCTGCTCGGCCTCGAGCTCACCAACATCTACATCGTGGTCTGGGCGATCTACGGCGTGCTCGCCGGCATCGCGGGCGTGCTGCTCGGGATGTTCTTGGGGGTCAGCTCCTACAGCGTGGGGCCGCTGACGGCGAGCGCGTTCTCGATCGTCGTGCTCGGCGGCCTCGGCAGCGTCTCCGGCTCGCTGATCGCGGCCTTTGTCGTCGGCTATCTCGAAACCATCACGGCCTATCTGGTCTCGCCGGCGTATCGCACCATTCCGGCGCTGCTGCTTCTGGTGGTCGTCATGTACATCCGGCCCCAGGGCCTGCTGGGGAGGCGCTGAGATGTCCGGATTCTTCACCTCGCGCCTGTTCTTTGTCTCGCTCGCGCTCGTCGTGGTCGCAGCGACACTGCCGCTCTACGTCTCCGGCTATGTCCTTGGCCTGCTCACGGTCGCGTTCTATTTCGGCGTCTTCGCCATGGCCTGGGATCTGTTGTTCGGCTTCGCCGGCGAGGTCAATTTCGGGCCGACCTTCCTGATCGGCGTCGGCGCCTACACGGCGGGCATCCTCAACAACCAGTTCGGCTGGTCGGTTTATCTCTGCATCGTGTTGGGGGCGCTCGCCTCGGTCATCGCCGGCCTCGTGCTGGCCCTACCGGCGCTCAGGGTGCGGGGGCCGTATTTCGGCCTGACGACGCTGGTTGCGGTGCTCATGCTCCAGAACTTCATCGTGGTGTTCGCCGATCTCACCGGCGGCGAGATCGGGCTCACCATCCCTGACGTCATCACCATCGAGGCCGGCGCCAACTACTGGATCGCGCTCGGCTTCATGACGATCTCGGCGGCGATCCTCTACGGCCTGTCACAATCACCGATCGGGCTCGTGCTGCAAGCAAGTGGCCAGGACCCGGTGCAGGCCGGCGCGCTCGGCTTCAACATCGTCAAGCACAAGCTGGCTGCGTTCATCGTCAGCGCATTTTTCTCGGGATTGTCAGGCGCGTTGCTGGTGTTTTATTTCGGCACCGCCTCGGTCGGCACCGTCGTCGACGTCGCGGTCGGCGTCAACGTCATCGTCTCGGCCGTGCTCGGCGGCCGGCGGACCGTGCTCGGCGCGGCGCTGGGCGCGATCTTCCTTATCGTCGCCGGCGAATTCCTGAGGCCGACCGGCGAACTCGCAACCTTCATCGTCTCCGCGGTCGCCCTCCTCGTCGTGCTGTTCTTCCCCGGCGGCTTCCTCGGAGCGGCCCTCTCGCGTGAGGCGCGCTCGTGATGGATCAGAGGCTTTCAAACAGGCCCGTGCTCGAAGTTCGCGGCCTGACCAAACGCTTCGGCGGATTGACGGCGGTGAAGAATCTGGGGTTCGAGGTGAACGGCGGCGAGATCTTTGGCCTGATCGGGCCGAACGGCTCGGGCAAGTCGACCGCGATGAAGAGCGTGATGGGCATCGAGCGCCCGACCGCGGGCGAAGTGATCTTCGAGGGCGAGAACGTCGCTGGCCTTCCCGCACACAAGATCGCGCGCAAGGGATTTGGCATGGTGTTCCAGCACTCGCGGCCGCTGAACCGGCAGACCGTGCTGGAGAACATCATGGTGGCGCTGCTGCCGGACAGCCTGTTCATGCTGTTTCCCGACAAGGCGCTGGTCGAGCGTGCCAAGTGGATCGCCGACCGCGTCGGGCTTGGCGCCGTGATGAACCGCCGTCCGCCGACGCTGCCCTTTGCCGATCTGCGCCGGCTCGAGCTTGCCAAGGCGATCGCGCGCGATCCCAAAGTCGTGCTGGTCGACGAGCCCTTCGCCGGCCTGACACGCGCCGAAGTCGACGTCTTCTCCGACCTGATCCGCAGCTTTCGCGACGACGGCCGCGCGGTGATGCTGGTCGACCACAACGTCAAGAGCGTCGCGGCCCTCGTCGACCGCGTGCTCGCGATGTATCTCGGCGAGGAGATCGTGACCGGTAAGGCCGACGACGTCATGAAGAACGAGACCGTGCGGCGGGTCTATCTTGGCGGCGCAATCGAGACCCATGCGCGGCCCGAGACCAGCTTCAAGGACAAGGTCCCGCTGCTCCAGGTCGAGAACGTCAGCGTCTATTACGGCAAGGCCCAGGCGTTGGAGAATGTCTCGATTCACGTCCATGAGGGCGAGTTCGTCTCCATCGTCGGTCTGAACGGTGCCGGCAAGACCACGCTGTTCAACACCATCTCCGGCTTCCTGCCCTATGGCGGCGAGATCCTGCGCAGCGGGGAAAAGCTGCGCGGCACGAGCGCGGCGAAAATCGCGCGCAGCGGGCTGGTGCAATGCCCGGAATCGCGCGAGCTGTTCGGCGAGATGACGGTGCGCGAAAACCTCGATCTCGGCGGCCAGCATTTGACCGACGAGGCACGCGCGGCGCAGCTCGCCTGGCTCTTCGAGTTGTTCCCGATCCTGAAAGAGCGCCAGGGCCAACTGGCGCAGACGCTGTCCGGCGGCGAGCAGCAGATGCTGGCGATCGGCCGCGCGCTGATGATGCAGCCGCAAATCCTGATCCTGGATGAGCCGACGCTGGGGCTTGCACCGGTCATCCTCGAGCAATTGTCTAAGGCGCTGGAGAAGCTGCGGCAGACCACGTCGATCACGGTGCTGCTCGGCGAGCAGAACGTGACCTTCGCCCTTCCCCACGCCGACCGCGTCTATGTGCTCGAGCACGCACGGATCGTCTGGGAAGGCGATCCCGGGCGGTTCGCAGCGGAGGCCGGCGCCGGATATCTCTGACGATCGCCATAACGACAACAAGCAAGGGAGACGACCATGCGACCATCGACGTGCCCCAGTAGTGCCCTCTTCGCCTCCGCCCTGGCGCTGTGCCTCGCCGCGCCCGCCTATGCGCAATCGAACGATCCGATCAAGATTGGCGTCATCGCCGAGGTGCAGTCGATCGCGGGCGCGGCGACGCCGGGTGGCGCGCAGATCGCCGCCGACGAGATCAACGCCAAGGGCGGCGTGCTTGGCCGCAAGATCGAGATCGTCACCTATGACAACAAGAGCTCATCGGCGGATTCGGTACGCGCCTTCCAGCGTGCGGTCAGCGAGGATAAGGTCTCCGCGGTGATCGCGAGCTATATCAGCGAGGTCGTGCTGGCGCTGGAGCCCTGGGCGGCGCGACTGAAGATGCCGCTGATCACGCCGGGCGCTGCGTCGAACGAGATCACCAAGGCGATCCACCACGATTACGAGAAGAACAAGTACACATTCCACGGCTACCTGACCTCGGCCGCGCAGGCGCAGCTCGTCTGCGATGCCGCAAAGGACCTGCTCGTCGACCAGCTCAAGTTCAAGACGGTCGCGATCATGAGCGAGGACGCCGCCTGGACCAAGCCGCTCGACGTCGGCTACGAAGCCTGCCTGCCCAAGGCCGGTCTGAAGGTCGTCGAGCATGTGCGCTTCTCGCCCGATACCACCGACTTCACGCCGATCTTCAACAACATGGAGAGCAAGAAGCCGGACGTGATCGTCACCGGCATCTCCCATGTCGGCGTGCAGCCGACGGTGCAGTGGAAGAACCAGCAGGTGCCGATCCCGATGTTCGGCATCAGCGCGCAAGCCTTGAGCCCGAGCTTCTGGAACGACACCAACGGCGCGGCCGACGGCGTGCCGTCGCTGGCGGTGGCAACGCCCGACGTCGCGGTGACGCCGAAGACGAAACCGTTCGCGGCCGCCTTCAAGGCCAAGTTCGGCACGCCGCCGGCCTATACCGGCTATACCGCCTATGACGAGGTCTACATCATCACCGATGCAATCAAGCGCGCGGGCTCGACCGACCCGGACAAGCTGGTTGCCGAGCTCGAGAAGACCGATTTCGAGGGCACGATCGGCCGCATCCAGTTCTACGGCAAGAACGACGAGTTCACCCACGGCATCAAGTCCGGTCCCGGCGCCGTGACCGGTCTCGTCTTCCAATGGCAGGACGGCAGGCAGATCACCGTCTGGCCCAAGGCGATCGCGGAGGGGAAGCTCAAGTTTCCCAATTTCGTGAAGCTGTCGCAATAAGGGCGCAGGACGCAGTCCACAAAAGCAGATGCCCGGGCTTGCCCCCGGGCATTCACTTTTGCGCCACTGCACTCTTCGATGAAGCACCACTTGCAAATTTGGCGGGGGCGATCAGAGTGACGGAAAGCGGCACGCGGGCAATTTTCAGAACCTGCGGCTCATGCGGAGGACCCATGCTCCCTTATGTTACCCACGACCCGCGCTTCGAGCGGCTGGTCATCGGTCATGTCAATCTCGAGAAGCTCTTCACCGGCTGCCGCTGGGCCGAAGGCCCCGCCTATTTCCCGGCCGGCCGCTACCTCGTCTGGTCCGACATTCCCAACAACCGAATGATGCGGTTTGACGAGACCGATGCATCGGTGTCGGTGTTCCGCTCGCCCAGCTTCAATTCCAACGGCAATACGGTCGACCGCCAGGGGCGGCTGATCAGTTGCGAGCATTTCATGCGGCGCGTCACCCGCACCGAGCATGACGGCTCGATCACCGTGCTGGCCGACCAGTTCGACGGCCGCCGGCTGAACTCGCCCAACGACGTCGTGGTCAAGTCCGACGATTCGATCTGGTTCTCCGATCCGACCTACGGCATCGACAGCGATTACGAGGGACAGCAGAGCCCGTCCGAGATCGGTGCCAGCAACGTCTACCGGATCGACGGCAGCACCGGAAAGATCACGCGCGTCGTGTCCGGCCGGGTGCAGCCCAATGGCCTCGCCTTCTCGCCCGACGAGAAGCTACTCTATCTGGCCGACACAGGCGCCACGCACGTCCCCGGGCTGCCTGCAACGATCTGGTCCTACAAGGTGGAGGGACAGCAAACTACCGGCGACGCCACACTGTTTGCCACCTGTCCCGAGGGTCTCTACGACGGCTTCCGCTGCGACATCCATGGCAACATCTGGACGTCGGCAGGCCGCAGCGTGTTCTGCTACGCCCCTGATGGCAAGCACATCGGCACGATCCCGATCGGGGAAATCGTCGCCAACGTCTGCTTCGGCGGCCCCCGCCGCAACCGGCTCTACATCTGCGGCCAGACCTCGCTGTATTCGATCTTTCTCAATACAACGGCGGCGGTGTAGTGAAAGGCGTGTCGCTCAGCTCGTCACGCGCTCCCCGCGGCCATAGACCAGCAGCATGAAGATGATCACGAGGCCGTAGATCACCTGCCGGCCGGCTTCGGGCATGTCCATGATCGACAGAACGCTGTTGAGCAGCACGATCAGCACGACGCCGATCAGCGTGCCGAGATAGCGGCCGCGGCCGCCCAGGATATTGGTGCCGCCGATCACCACCGCCGCGATCGACGGCAGCAGATAGGCGTCGCCCATGCCCTGATAGGCCTTTGTGGAATAGCCGGCGAGCAGGACGCCTGCGAGTGCGGCCGCAACGCCGCAGATGACGAAGCAGATCACCGTGACGCGGCGGGTGTCGACGCCGGCCAGGTACGCCGCCGCCTCCTTGTTGCCGATGGCATAGATGTAACGGCCGAGCGCCGTGCGCTGGAGCATGACGGCGACCAGCACGGACACCACTGCCCAGACGAACAAGGCATTGGGAATGCCGAGCGTACGGTCGGCAGCGAGCGACCGCATCAAATCGGTGGCGGCCGTCTGCGGCGCATAGCCGCCGGTATGGGCAACCATCAAGCCGCGCATCACCGCATTGACGCCGAGCGTGAAGATCATCGAGGGCACGCGCAGATACGCAACGCCGATGCCGTTGACGAGCCCGACCAGAAGCCCGATCCCGAGCCCGACGGGAATGGCGAGCGGTCCGCCGATCGACGTCGCCATCATCGCCGCGGCTGCAAGCGTCCATGGCACCGACAGATCGATCTGGGCGATCAGGATCACGACCATCATGCCGGCCGCTACGATGCCAAGGAAGGCGCCGATCTGGAGCTGCTGCAACAGATAGGTCGGTGACAGCAGCGGCGCGCTGCCGAAACGCGCGAACGTATAGACGGTACCCGCCACCAGGATGACGAGGATGAACAGCGCCGCAATCAGGATCGGGCGGTCGTCGCGCGAGAGGCTGAGAGAGGCCGACGTCATCGGAAGAGCTCCAGCGTGTTCCTGACGCGCAGGACGCCGAGCGCGCCGATGCTGACCGCCGCCAGCAGGATCAGGCCCTCGAACAGCGGTTGCAGCAGGGGCGCAATATCGAAGATGCGGAAGAAGAAGGAGATCACGCGCAGGATCATGGCCCCGAAGATCGAGCCGATCGCACTGCCGGTGCCGCCGAGCAACGACGTGCCGCCGATCACGACGGAGGCGATGGAGTTGAGCGTATAGGCGCCGGCCTGCGGAATGTCCGCATTGCCCGAGGAGGTCTGGATGGCCAGAAAAAGGCCGCCGCAGCCGGCGAAGAAGCCGGCAAGCGTGAAGGCCGCGATTTTGGCGCGGTCAATGGGCAGTCCCGACATGTAGGCCGCGCCTTCGGCCGAGCCGACCGCATAGACGGCGCGACCGAGCACGGAGCGGCGGAACGGCACCCAGACGAGGAGCGCGATCAGGACCAGCAGCACGAAAGGCACCGGGATCCAGGCCACCGGCGCAAACCAGCTTGCGGCGCCGTCGTCGAAGATGTGCACGGTCGCGGCGAAATCGCCGAGCGAATTGGTCAGCGCCCAGTTGAGATCCTCGTCGATCTTTCCGCCCGGCGTCGGCCGCAGGAACAGCGCGATGCCGATATAGACCGCGCCGGTCGCGAGCGTCGCAATGATCGGCTGGATCCGTCCATAGACGACGACGCAGCCGTTGATGAGGCCGGCCAGTGCGCCGATGGCGAGGCACACCACGATCCCGAGCAGAATGCCGCTGATGCCGCCGGGAAAGGTACCGAGGGAAAGATGCAGGCCGAAGATATCGAGATGCAGCGGCGCGCCTCCCGCCGTTCCCGTGAGCAGATAGCTCGCAAAGCATCCCACCATGGTCATGACTGCGCCGACCGAGAGATCGAGCCCCGACGCCAGCACTGGGACGGTCTGGGCCATGGCCAGCATGGCTAGCGCAAAAATCTCGTCGCCGTTCTGCACCAGAACGGCCGAGGAGAAGCCCTTGGGATGCGCAAGGTTGTAGAGGACATAGAGGACGCAGAACAAAAGGACGGCGGTGACGATGCCGACGTTCTGGCGGACGCGGATGGCAACGTCGTCAAGCATGGACGGCCCCAGTGCCAGCCGGCGCTGCCGCATCGATGTTCAGCGCGCTCGCAATGATATTGGTCTCGGTAAGCTCGTCGCCCTCGAGCTCGCGCACGATACGGCCGTCGTACATGATCGCCACCCGGTCGCAGCAGCCGATCAGCTCGTCATAGTCGGTCGAGTAGAACAGGATGGCGGCGCCCTGGTCGGCAAGCTCGCGCATCAGACGGTAGAGCTCCTGCTTGGTACCGACGTCGATCCCGCGCGTGGGATCGTTGAGCAGGATGATCCGCGGCTCGGTCATCAGCCATTTGGCGAGCACCACCTTCTGCTGGTTGCCGCCCGAGAGCGTCGAGACTGCATCGCTCGCCGCACCGATCTTGATCTGGAGCCGCGCAATGGCGCGCTTGACGGCTTCGCTCTCCTTGGCACGGTCGACCAGAGGTCCGGTCGAGATTGCGTCGAGCGAGGCGACCACCAGATTGTCTGATATCGACATCGGCAGCATCAGGCCTTCAGTCTTGCGATCCTCAGGCACCAGCGCAATACCGGCCGACTTCGCGACTGCCGGGGAGCCTGGCCGCACCTCGCGGTCTTCGACCGTGACGCGCCCGGAGATGCCGCGCAGCACTCCAAAAAGCGCGAGCAGGAGGGATTTCTGGCCCTGGCCGTCGAGGCCGCCGAGGCCGACGATCTCGCCGGCGCCGACGCGGAGCGAGATGCGGTCGAGACGGCCCTCCCAGGACAGGTTGTCGAGCGCAAGCATCGGCTTCACCGAGGTGCGGGCCGGTTTAGGAGGATATTGAGTAGCGATGTCGCGACCGATCATGAGCTGAACAATTTCCGCGGTCGAGCGCCTGCCCTTGTCGAAGGTTTCGATATGGCGTCCGTTGCGGAACACCGAGGCACGGTCGGCGAGCGCCTCGACCTCATGCATGCGGTGCGAGATGTAGAGAATGGCAACGCCCTCGGATTTGAGCCGCGCCAGCATCGCATAGACCTTCTCCACGTCGGCGCTGGTGAGCGCCGATGTCGCCTCATCGAGGATCAAGAGCTGCGGCTTCTTGCCGAGCGCCTTGGCGATCTCGACGATCTGGCGGCGCGACAACGGCAGGTCGCGAACGCGCATCAGCGGGTTGACGTCCTCGCACCCGATCTCGGCCAGCAGCTGCTCGGCGCGGCGGCGCTGCGCCCGCGCGTCGATCAGGCCGAACCGGCGCGGTGGCGAGGCGATCGAGACGTTGTCCGCGACCGAGAGGTCGGGCATCAGCGACAGTTCCTGGAAGATGCAGACGACGCCCGCGGCATTGGCGGCCGAGGGAGTCGCGAAGCTCACGTCGCTCCCAGCGAGGCGCATGCTGCCGGCGTCGGGCTGCACCACGCCGGCGATGATCTTGATCAGCGTCGATTTGCCGGCGCCGTTCTCGCCCAGCACGGCGTGGATCTTGCCGCGTTCACAGGCGAAGTCGACGCCCTCCAGCGCCCGGACGCCGGCGTAGCGTTTGGAAATGCCGGACAGTTCGAGAAAGGCTCCTTGCGTCACGACGGCCCCCGGCATGGCGCTTCCCTTACGCAGCGGCGGCCCGGCAGTTGCCGGGCCGCAACCGAGACATCTCCAGCTCCGTCACTGGGTATTCTTTTCGCTTTGCGACATGATCTCCGGCGCGGTGAAATTCACGCCGCAGGGCGTGAACTGGTTCGGCGCGAAGAAGTTCGCGTTGAGATCGGGCCAGTAATTGGTGCCGGGCTTGAGATCCTTGTAGGTCGCAACCGGAATCGGGATCGAGATCAGCTGCGGCATGGGATTGCCCTGGAGCGCCGAGATCGCCGCCTTCATGGCGATGGCGACCAGCGCCGGCGACTGACCGTAGGACATGCCCTTGAGGCCGTCCTTGGCGTGATCGGCGATCTGCTTGCGAAACTCGTTCTCGCCCTCGCCCGACATCGGCACGAAGGGATGCTTGGCCGACATCATCGCCTGCACGGTGCCGTCGGAGCCGCCCTGCGTGAACACGCCGTCGAAATGACCGTGCACCGCAAGCGCGTCCGCCGTCACCTTCTGCGAGGTGCCGGTATCCCAATTGCCGACCACTTCGGTGATCTTGAAGCTGTTGCCGGGCGCTTCCATCACCTCGCGGAAGCCGATATGGCGATCGCGGTCGACGGAATTGCCGGGCAGACCGCGGACCTCGAGGATGTCGCCGGACTTCTTGCCGCTCTCATCCATGATCCATTTCGCCGACATGCGGCCCATTTCCTTCTGGTCCTCGTTGACCATCATCACCTTGTCGGTGTCGAGGATGTTGTCGAAGGGAACGACCACCACGTTGTTCTTGTCGGCGAGGCGGATGATGCGGTCGAAGCCGTCGGGCGCCACCGCGATGGTGACGATGCCGTCAAAGCCCTGATTGATGAAGTCCTCCATCGCGCCGAGTTGCGCTGCAACATCGGTGCCGGTCGAGACCACCTTGAACTCCTTGATGTTCTCCTTGATGCCCGGCTGCTCGGCAAACGCCTTCGCCGTCTTCACCATCTGGATGCGCCAGGTGTTGCCGACGAAGCCGTTGACGAGGGCAATCTTGTACGGCCCCGGCTTCTTATCCCACTGGAATATCTTGGTCTGGCTGGACCAAGGCTTGAAACATCCGGGATCGGCGCCCGGACCGGACACCACCTTGGGGCCTGCCAAAGCACTGACCGGGGATAGCAGGAGACCGGCGCAAGCCAGCCCTGCAAGACGATGCGTCCATTCCATGTCCCTTCTCCTTGAGCGTTTTGCGTTCCAACCCTTAAAACTGGCGCGATGGCCATGCCGGGAATTGGGCTTCCCATGCAATTTGCCAGGCTAGGATGGCACGCAACCTCCGACACGCACAAGCCGAATGCCGGTCGGAGCGCACGGCGCGCTGCGTATGCATCACGGCAAACCATCACAATCGCCGGAGGCATTATGGCCTCGTCCGCCGCAGCCGAAAATGTACGGCCGACAAGCGGATGTTCGCAGCAGGCTTGATGCGCGGCGAGCAGGCAAGCCGCAGCGGCGATGGGCCAGTCGGCTTTCGGCGACCTCGTCGCGAGGCACGGCGTAAAAAGAATGAGACTCAGGGAAAAGTGCGACTTTGGCGGTCGAGCGAGGTGTGCGCCGATCATGCCGGCAAGAACGACCTCGATCCTGGTAGCGGCACGTCCGAATTACCTACTGCCACGCATGTTGACTTTCCGACCACCCCTCCAAATACTCCGCGAAAACAAGCGTAAAACCCGTCTCACACGACGGTTCAAAGGGAGGATAGGATGCCGACTTCACGCAGGACGCTGCTGAAGACCTCAGCGGCTGCCGCCGCCGCGCTCAGCTTCGATTGGACACGCGCCCAGGCACAGGCTGAAACATTGCGCATCGGCGTGATCTACGATCTGACCGGCCCGTTCGCGGCGGGCGGCTCGGTCGCCTCCTCGATCGGCGCACAGATCGCGATCGACCTCGTCAACGAGAAGGGCGGCATCGGCGGCAAGACCAAGATCGTCCCTGTCGCCGCCGATTCACAGAGCAAGCCCGATGTTGCGATCAACGAGGCAACACGCCTGATCGACCAGGAGAAGGTCGACATCATCAACGGCGTCTATGCGAGCGCGCACGCGGTCCCGCTCGCGGCCAAGGTGGAGCAGCAGAAGAAGATCCTCTGGATCACGACCGCGGTCTCGACCGCCGTATTCAAGGACAAGAACCTGCAATACGTTTTTCGCGCGCAGATTCACTCCGACCAGTATGGCCAGGCCTTCGCGGGCTTCCTCGCCGAGCATGCGAAAGGCAAGCTCGGCATGGATCCGAAGGACGTCAAGGTCGCGCTGATCCATGAGGACGGGCCCTATGGCGTGGGCGTTGCCGCCGCCGACGAAGCCTATGCCAAGGAGGCCGGAGTTCAGGTGGTGCTGCGCGAGGGCTATTCGGCGTCAGCGCCCGACCTCTCGGTGCTCGTGACCAAGATCAAGCGCGCCAAGGCCGACGTCATCTCGCATGCCGGCTACAACCCCGACATCACGCTGTTCCTGCGCCAGGCGCGCGAGAGCGGGCTGCGCTTCAAGATGCTGTTCGGCGCCGGAGCCGGCTACAGCCAGCTCGACAAGCTGCGCGCCACCTTCGGCCCCGACATCGACAATTTCTGCAACATCGATCCGGTGCCGGCGCAGCTGCTCGATCCGTCGAAGCTCGCCCCCGGCATGGGCGATCTCATCAAGACCATGGTTTCGCGCTATCAGACGAAGACCGGCGCGACCGACGTGCCGCCGCACTGTTCGATGGGCTTCAACCAGACCTGGGTGCTGCTCAATAACGTGCTGCCGGTGGCGAAGGAAAAATACGGCAGCTTCGAACCCGATGCGATCCGCAAGGCCGCGCTCGACGTCGATATCCCCGCGGGCGGCACCATCCAGGGCTATGGCGTGAAATTCTTCCCGCCGGGCACGCCGCTCTCCGGCCAGAACGAGCGCTCGACACCGGTCGTGATGCAAAATGCCGGCGAGCACATCTCGGTGGTGTGGCCGACGAATATCCGAACGCAGGACCCGGTGTTTCCGCTGCCGAAGGGTTCGACCTACGCGGCGTAAGCACTGCGCTGACAGTGCACCCTCTCCCCTTATGGGGAAGGTGGCTTCGCGAAGCGAAGCCGGGTGAGGGGTTCTCTCCGCGCGTGAACCTCTCGCGATTTGAGTTTGCGGAGAGAGACCCCTCATCCGGCGCTTCGCGCCACCTTCTCCCACAAGGGGAGAAGGATGAGCACGGTGCTTCGTGGACGATCACCACGACTAAGATACACTACAACACCACCCGCCGCCCCTCCTCCGCGGCCCAGTAGCCCGCATAGTTCACCTTGATGGTCTCGAACGCCAGGGCCAGATCCGACAGCGGCTGCCGGCCGGTCGCGACGCACTCCATGAAATCCTGGATCTCCTGCAAATAGCCGCGTGTCCATTCCTCTTCGAGGCAGACATATTGCCAGCCGGTTTTGCGATCGACCTTTTCGGTGATGTAGACGGAGGCGAGCTTTTCCTCGCTGGTCTGGTAGCTCATCAGATGCGTGTTCGGCGTGATGTTGGCGAACAGTGAGCCGCCGCTGGTGTAGGTCTCGATCAGATTGCGCACGCCGCCCATGATCATGTCGCCGGAGAACACCGTCGCCTTGGTACCATCGGAGAAGGTGATGGTGAGCGTGCCCCAGTCCTCGACGTCGACCGGGTTGGCCTGGATGTAGGTGCGCTCCTCCGGCTTGAGACCGGCGGTGACGTTGCCGACATCGCAGGTGACGCTCGCGACACCGATCGTCTCGCCACGCGCTTTCGCCTCGACCTGTTTAAGGTACAGCACCGCGGAGAGCGGGTGGCAGCCCATGCGGATCAGCGAGCCACCGCCGGCCATCGCCCATTGCGCGGCGTGCGCGGCATGCGAACCGGAATGGCTCTCTTCGCCCTTCATGAACAGGATCTTGTCCTTGGTCGCCCGGATGATTTCCGCGGTCTTGGTCACCGCCGGCGCGTAGACCCAGTCCTCGGCATACATGAAGAGCTTGCCGGTGCGTTCGATGGCCGCGCGAGTCACCTCCATCTCCTCCAGCACGCGCTCATACATCAGCGCCTTCGGCACGTGCTTGCCGATCGGCTGCTTGTCGCCCTCGCGCCCGAAATACCCCGCAAACGGCTTTTCGCAGATCACGTGCTTGCCCGCCCGCATGGCCTCGACGATCATCGTCGCATGCAGATTGGGCGGCGTGCAGATATCCACGACATCGATATCGGCATCTGCAACCAGGTCGGAGAAGCTGCGATAGCTGCGCGGGATCTGGTGGCGGCGGGCGAATTCGATGACGTGGTCACCGCGCGCGGCCACCGCCGCAACCTCGACATCGACGCCATAGACGCGCCGAAACGCATACATATGCAGCTCCGACACGAAGCCGCAGCCGACGAGCCCCACCCTGATCTTTGCCATTACGACGCCCCCTCGCCATTTGGTCTGGGGGCATTATAGCCAGCTTGCCGGCAGACGCATGCCTATTGCACGGAGACCCGTACCACACCCGCGCTCATCATGCCGAGCGCGCGAGCGGCAGGGACGGATAGATCAACGATGCGACCACGGATGAACGGACCGCGATCGTTGACGCGGCATTGAATCGAGCGCCCGCCGTACGACACCGTGAGCACGCTGCCGAACGGGCGCGTTTTGTGGGCACAGGTCAGCTCGCCGTTCCTGGCGGCTTTTCCGTATCCGTAATATGAGGCAAGTCCGTTTTCAGCATGCGCTAGGGAAAAGGTGGCAAGACAGAACAATAAAGTCGTCAGCGCTCGCACGGCACCCCTCCGGGTTCGCCCTGCCCGGCGCTGCAAACGCGGATCTGTTCCCGGAAGTTCCAGAAGCACTGCCGGTCCGAGCCCGGCAGTGCCATCACACATTGTTACTGTTTGTGAAAAACCAGCGTGCGCAGCTCGATGCTTTCGCGCGGCGGCGCATCGGCCGGCGTGGTCGGATCGATGCTTGAGTGTTTGTGAGGTCTCGTGCCCCGGACGTAGCGCATCACGCAGTGGTGCGCTGCTGAGCCGGGGCCCATGTTGCCGAAAGCCGACGTGCGACATGGGTCCCGGCTCTGCGCCGCAGCGTTGCACGCTGCGCCGCGTCCGGGACACGAGACCTACAATCCCGCCTTGGCGATCGCGTCCGAGAAGGAACGATCGACGATCTCGGCGGCGTCGAGCTTCTGCTTGATCAGACCCCAGCGGAAATAGAGATCGATCGTGGCCTGCTCGTCCACGACCACGCTGTCATCGATCGGCGTGATGCGGATTCTTGCGCGCGAGAGCCAGTTTTGCGGGACCGCGGTCGGGATGTTCATCAGCCTGCCCCACGTCTCGGCATAGCCGTTCACGTTGTCCAGAGACCAGGCCCGCGCTGCGGTGAGGCGCCGGATGAAATCGGTCAGCTCGGCGCGCTTGTCGCGGATGGCCTCGGGCCGCGCCACCTGAAAGCTGAGGCCCGGCGTCAGGCCTTCCGAGGTGATGATACGGCGCGACTTGAACAGCACCTCCTCCTGGCTGACATAGGGCTCCCAGGTCGACCACGCATCGACCGATCCCTGGCTGTAGGCGATCTTGGCATCGGACGGAGCGAGGAATGCGATCTGCACGTCGCTCGCAGCCCAGCCGTTCTTTTCCAGCGCCGCGAGAACGAGCTGATGGCCTATCGAGCCGCGCCCCGTTGCGATCTTCTTGCCGCGCAGATCGTCGAAGCTCTTGATGGGCGAGTTCTCGGGCACGAGGATCGCAAGCCCCTCGCGCGTCTGCCGGATCGCCGCGATCGCCTTCACCGGCCCGCCCGAGGCCGCGGCAAAGGTGAATGGCGCATCGCCCACGAGGCCGGTCTCGATCGCGCCGGCGCTGAGCGCCTCGAGCAGCGGCGCCGCCGCCGGAAACTCCTTCCACTCGATCCTGTAGGGCACGTCGTTGAGCTGCCCCGCCGCTTCCATCACGGCCCGTGCATTGCCCTTCTGGTCGCCGACGCGCAGGGTGGTTTGCGCTGCTGCAAGCTCGATCGAACCGAGCAGCAGCGCGCCGGCGAGCATAAGCCGGATCATTCCGCGGCCTCACCGCGGGCGACCTGACGCTTGGCAATCAGCTCGCGCGTCAGCGGAATCAGCTCGCGGCCATATTCGATAGTGTCGATCAGGGGATCGAAGCCGCGGATCAGGAAGTGCGAGATGCCGAGATCGTAGTAGTCGCCGAAGACCTCGGCGACCTGCTCGGGCGTGCCGACGAGCGCGGTGGTGTTGCTGTTCGCACCCGTGAGCTTTGCGATCTCGGTCCAGAGGCGCTTGTCGATGCGGCTGCCCTGGTCGGCGAGGCTGAGCAGACGGCGCGCGCCGGCGGTGGCATGGCCGTCGGCCGGCTTGCGATAGCCGGTCTTGTCCTGAAGCGCAGTTGCGCGCGCCAGGATCGCTTCGGCCTTTTCCCACGCCTGCTTCTCGGTCGGCGCAACAATCGGCCGGACCGACAAGCTGAAGCGCGGCGTCGGCCGCCCCTGCCTGACGGCTGCGTTATGCACGCGCGAGGTGACGTCGCGCACCTGGGCGTAGGACTCACCCCAAAGGGCGAAGGTGTCGGCGTGCTTGCCGGCGACGTCGATCGCGGCATCCGAGGCGCCGCCGAAATAGATGCGGATGCCCTCCGGGTGATATGGTTTTACTTGCGAGAAGGCATTCTCGACCTGGTAATACTTGCCCTTGTAGGTGAACGGCTTGTCGCTGGTCCATTCCAGGCGGACGACGTCGAGGAATTCGGAGGTGCGGGCGTAGCGCGCGTCCTTGTCGTCGAGCGTGTTGCCGTCCTGCCGAAGCTCGGTCGCATTGCCGCCGGTGATGACGTGCAGCGCGACGCGACCGCGGGAGAACTGATCCAGCACGGCGAACTGCCGCGCCAGCAGCGTCGGCGCGGTGAAACCGGGACGCTGCGCGATCAGCACGTTGAGTCGGTCCGTGACATTGAGAACGTGCTGGGCCACTTGCAGGCTGTCCGGCGTCGTCGAATGAAACGCCAGCAGCGCACGATCGAAGCCGGCATTCTCATGCGCCTTGGCGACCGTCTCGATATGAACCGGATTGAGGATCGGCCCCTCGCGGACGACGGTCTCGGACGAATTGTTGTTGCTGATGTAACCGATGAACTCGATCGACATTGATCGTCTCCCTGTTGATCTCAAAGTCCGAGCGCGGCACGGCCAAGCGTGAGGCGCGTTGAATCGTCCTGCGGCGTATGCACACGGCCGCACAGCACGTCGCGATAATGCCGCTCCAGCGGATTGGCGCGGGTGAGCCCGTGGTTACCGGTGAGCGAAAGCGCGTCCTCGACCACGGCGACGGCGTTACTGGTCACCGTCAGCTTGATGACGTTGGATTCGGCAGCGGAGAGCGCGACACCATCGTCGAAATCGCCGGCAAACGTGGCGATCAGCCGGGCGTTCACCGCGAGCCGCGCCTCGATGGCGCCGAGGATCTCCTGGGCGCGCGGCAGCGTCGACAGCGGCGCACCGAGACTGACGGGGACGCGATGCTTCAAGAATTCGATCAGCCAGTCGCGTGCGGCGCGCGCGACGCCGTGATAGATCGCCGCGACGAACACGGTATGGACGGTCGCCTGCGTGACATCCGGTGCGCGCCAATCGGCCGGCCTGCGGACATCAAGTTCGGAATCCAGGGGAATGACGACGTCGTCGAAGATGACGTCATGGCTGCCGCTCGCGCGCAGGCCATGGTGATCCCAGGTCTCGACGATGCGCGTGCCCGGCAAGCCCGCTGGCACGAGGAACTGCCCGACGCGCGGCTCCGCCTCGTCGGTCCTCGCCCAGACCAGGTACCATTTCAGGATCGGCGATCCCGTCGAATAGATCTTGTGACCAGTCAGTCGCCAGCCGGTTTCGGTGCGCCGCGCGATGGTCGCCGGTAGGCCGCCGCGCGCCGGCGAGCCGAGCTCGGGCTCGACGCGTAGCGCATTGATCAGCGCAAGCCCCTCGACGCTCTCGCGTGCGAGCTTGCGCGACAGCCGCGCTGGCCACGTCGTGCTTCTCGCCATGACGAGGTGATTGATGTAGTGCATCGACAGCACCAGCGCGGTCGACGGATCGGCCTTGCCGACGATGCCAAGGATACGTGCGGCGTAGCGCGCGCCGGCTCCGGCCCCGCCGTGCGCGGCCGGCACCGTCAGCGACAGCAGACCGGCTTCCGACAGCTCCCTGAAATTCTCGAAGGGGAAGCTGGCGGTGCGGTCGTGCTCGGCCGCGCGCTCGGCGAAGCCTGCGGCAAGGACCTGGGCACGCTCGACATAGTCCGGCTCACCTTGCGCCACACGAGATTTTGCGACGGAGTTTCCCTGTGGCGTCACCATGTGGCATCGAGCCCTAAGAGGCCGAGGATCTGGCGGCGCAGATCGGCAAGATACGGATCGCCACGATGTCGCGGATGGGGCCGATCGACGCGAATGTCCGCCTTGACGCGCGCCGGACGCTCGCTGAACACGATGACGCGGTTGGCGAGCACCAGCGCCTCCTCGGCGTCATGGGTCACGAGCAGCGTGGTAAAGCCCTTGCGCTGCCAGAGCGAGACGAGCTCGGCCTGCATCGTGATGCGGGTGAGCGAGTCGAGCTTGCCCAGCGGCTCGTCGAGAATGAGGATCTTGGGATCGTTGACGAGCGCGCGTGCGAGCGCAACGCGCTGCGCCATGCCGCCGGAGAGCTGGTGCGGATAGGCGTTGCGGAACGCCGACAGCCCGACGAGCTCGAGCGCAGCATCGACGCGCGAACGCTGGCTCTTCAGGATGCCCTGAGCCTCGAGGCCGAGCGCGACGTTGTCCCAGACCGTGCGCCAGGGAAACAGCGTCGGGTCCTGGAACACGACGACGCGCGAGGGATGCGGGTGCGTGATACGGCTCTCGTCCTCGCGCAAGGAGCCCGCCCGCGGCTTCTCGAGGCCCGCGACCAGCCGCAGCAGCGTGGACTTGCCGCAGCCGGACGGACCAAGCAGCGCAACGAACTCGCCGGGCTCGACGGCGATGCTGACATCGCTGAGCACCGGAAGCTCCGTGCCGTCGATGTCGAAGGCGTGGCTGACCTGCTCGATGTCGAGCGCGGCGCCGGCGGCGGGATAGGCGATGATCTCGGCAGTCGCTACCATTTGACGGTCCCCTTCTGCCAGACCAGCAGGCGATCGCGGATCGCAAACAGCAGCGTGATCGCGCCGGAGCAGAGCAGCGACATCACGATCAGCGCCGCATACATGTTGGCGTAGGCTGCCCAGCCCTGCGCCCATTGCAGGTACCAGCCGAGCCCCGCCTTGACGCCAATCATCTCGGCGACGACGAGCACGGCAAAGGACGCGCCGAGCCCCATGAACAGGCCGACAAAGACGTGCGGCAGTGCTGCGGGGATCGCAACCTTCAGCACCAGGAAGGACGGCTTCGCGCCGAGCGTGCGCGCCACGTCGTAATAGGCGTTGCTGACGCTCGCGACGCCCGACCAGGTCAGCACCGTGACGGGAAAGCCGGTCGCAAGCGCAATCAGGAAGGTCGAGGCACTCCAGCTCGACGGGAACGTGAAGAAGGCGATCGGCAGCCATGCGGTGGCCGGCAGCGGGCCGATGAAGCGCAATACCGGATGCACCCAATAACCGACCACGCGCGACCAGCCGATCGAAACGCCGGTGACGAAGCCGACGGCTGCACCGATGACATAGCCGCCGAGCTGGAGCCTGACGGAAGCAAAGACGCTGTCGAGCAGCTTTGGCAGATCGTCGGTATAGATCTCGATGATCGCCTGCGGTGGCGGGAAGAACGGTAGCGGCAGCCACGCGAATTTTGCAGTCGCGACCTCCCACAGCGTCAGGATCAGGCCGAGTGCCAGCAGCCACGGTGCGCGCTTGCGCAAGGCGCGTCCGGCAGAACCGAGGTAATCGGCACCGACCGTCCCGAACAGGGCGAAGGCGGCGATGATGAAGGCGGCGATCCCAAGTGAATGCGTCCGCGACCAGTCGCCGACGTCATCCCAGAGCAGGCAGGACAGACCGAAGGCGATCCAGGCGAGGCTCGCCACGACACCGGAACCGGACTCCTTCAGCCAGCCAGCAAGCGCAAGCTCGCGCGGCGCGGCCGACGGCAGGCCGTCAGACAGCGAATACGTCGACATAGATGCGCTCCGCGAATTTGGCGGTATCCGTGCTCGGCTTGAATACCGAGACGCTCTTCAGATCATCCGCATAGGCCTTGAGCTCGCGTTTCAACACTTCGCCGACCGGATGGTGATGGTGGGTGTGGTAGCGCACCATGCCTTCGAGGTCGGCAAGCGTCGCCGCCTTCGGCGCATAGGGCTGGAACGATTTTGCCGCCTTCTCCGGGTTCTGCGAGGAAAACATCGCAGCATCGAGCAGTGCCTGCGTGATGGCGCGTGCAACCTGCGGCTCCTCGCGCACCAGGCTGCCGCGCAGCCCCAAGATGCAGCAGCTCTTGTCGCGATATTCACCGTCGAGATTGGAGGCGACCTCCTGGTACTGGGTGTCCTTGAGCCAGAGATAGGCGAGCGGATCGGACGACAAGAAGGCCTGCACCTCGCCCTTCTCGACTGCGACGTTGAGCAGGTTGCCGGGATAGGCGCGCCAGTCGACATCCTTGATCGAATCGATGCCGAGCTTGGAGAGCTGAATCGAGAAGAAGTTCTTGTCGGGACCGGCGAGATCCCCGACAGCGACGATCTTGCCCTTGAGATCGGCAAGCTTGCTCACGCCGGAGTCGGCGCGCGAGAGGACGCGCATGCAGCCGCCATGGGTACCGGCAGCGATCTTGACGTCGAAGCCCTGCTCCAGCGGCTTCAGCCAGCGCAGCGCCATGCCGAGACCGGCGTCGCTCTTGCCTGTTGCGATGGCTTCCAGGAGCTGATCCGTCGAGCCGGAATAGTTGACGAGCTCGACGTCGAGATTTTGCTTTTGGAAAAAGCCATGCTCGATCGCCACCGGGACCGGCGCGAGGCAGACGGCACCTGCGTTCCACGACAGTTTCAGCTTGCGCGGCGCGCCGGTGGGCGCCGGCGCATCGGAGGCTGTCTGGCAGAGCGGAAACTGCGAGAAATCGATCGCCGGCGCAGCTGCGCGCGGCGTGAATGCTTGCGCGCCGAGAGCCCCGAGCGGCGCAGAAAATGCCGCCGCAAGGCCCGCCCGCAGCATATAGCGCCGGTCGAAGTCCGACCCGCCGCGCTTGTCCTCGTCGTTGCTCATCGGCACCTCATTGCCCCAACACTCCGCCGTTTACGCAACGCGTCGCGTTGCGCATGTTCCGTGCGGAGCTGCGATAAGAGAAAAACCTTCTCGAGGCGAACACGCCGCCTCTTGATTGCGATGCGCAAATGATGCGGCGCGTCGGCCGCATCGTCAATGAAATGGAATTTCGAATGTTGCGAGCAGCGCAGACATTCTCTCCACCAGCGCGCGCATCAACGACGAAAGGATTTTTCCGCCTTCACCGCATCGCGATGATGCGTCGCGACTCCGTCGTTTGCACAATCTCCGCGCAGATCAGACGTCGGACATATCGCGTTCTGGCAGACACTTGTTTCGAGAAACGTCCTTCTGGCAAGCGCACGCAATTCGGTTAGCCGTTTCATTGACTGCATGTCGCGCGTTCATAGACTTGATCGTCTCGCAGCATCGTTCGCTCACGCGTCGTGAGCAAGGACAACAAGAAGCATCACATGAGCATCAACTCCCACTCTCACGATCGTTCTCTCACGCGCCGACTCGCGACATCGCTGTTCGCCGCCGCAATCACACTGTCGACGGCGGCTGCGTCGTTCGCAGCGGATACGATCGTGCTGCGCGTCGGGGACCAGAAAGGCGGCAACCGTTCGCTGCTCGACATCTCCGGCTATGCCAAGGACCTGCCCTACAAGATCGAATGGTCGGAATTTCCCGCGGCGGCACCGATCCTCGAGGCACTGAACGCAGGCGCGCTCGACGTCGGCTATACCGGCGATCTTTCCTTCCTGTCGGTCTATGCCGCCGGCGCGCCGATCAAGGCGATCGGCGGCACCAGATCGGACGCGAAGACGCAAGCCATCCTCGTGCGGCAGGATTCACCGATCAGGTCGGCCGCCGACCTCAAAGGCAAGCGTCTCGCCGGCACCCGCGGCGGCTGGGGCCAATTCCTGATCGACGCGACACTCGAGAAGGCGCAGATCAAGCTCGACGACGCGACGTTCGCGCCGCTCGGACCGGTCGACGCCAAGATCGCGCTGCTCGCCGGCTCGATCGATGCTTGGGCGGTGTGGGAGCCCTACGTGTCCTTTGCAACGCTGAAGGACAAGGCGCGCGTCATCGCCGACGGCGAAGGATTGACGCCGACCATCACCTTCATCGTCGCCTCCGACAGCGCCATCGCCAGCAAGCGCGCCGCCGTGCAGGATCTGGTGCAACGCCTGAACAAGGCGCGGCTGTGGTCGCTCGATCACCTCGGCGATTATGCGAAGAACACCGCGGAGCTGACCAAACTCCCAGAAGACGTGCTGTTCAGCGCCTACACCGCGCAGCGCACCAGCCCGATCGTGATTGACGAGAACGTGGTGAAGGAGGTGCAGGAGGCCTCCGACCGCGCCACCCGCTACGGCATCCTGCCGAAGAAGCTCGACGTCAGCCAGGCCGTCGACCGCAGCTTCACCGCGGCCGCCGCAGGATCGAACTGAGGCAGCCCGAAGGATGAGCGGTCCGTCTCTCAAGGCCGGACCGCTTCACCTCGCGGCGATCGTGCTGCTGCACCTCGCCCGCATGGCGGCGATGCTCTGGCTCTCATTGTGAGGGCGACCGCGTTTAAGAGAAAGATGAGAAGAAGATAAGCCGCGCTTAAGGACTCCCGGCCTGCCTCCGCCCTAGCATCGCGTCCGGTGACGTCCATGCCTCATCTCCGCATCAATCGGGAGACCGCGTGGCGCCGTATTTCAGGAGGACTTGATCATGACCATTTCAGCACGCAAACCTTCTCCCTCGCATTCGGACAACAACACTGTCAGGAGCCGCTACCGGATCGCCGCCCTCTATGCCTTCCTGACGACCTGCGTCTCCGCGACCAGCCCCGCAATGGCGGCGATGGAATGCGCCCCCGGTTATGTCTGGCGCGTCGCCGTTCCAAGCGACCTCGTCTGCGTCACGCCGGAGTCCAGGAGCGTCGTCGCAAGCGAGAATGCAAGGGCCGCCAGCCGGCATCTGCCCGCCAGCGACACATGCCAGTCGGGATATGTCTGGCGCGAGGCGTATTACGGCGACAAGGTCTGCACCACGCCTGAGCGCCGCAGCGAGGTTCGCCAGGAGAACATCGTTGCATCGCAGCGCGTCGCGCAATAGCGGCGACTGAAAAGTTGCGACGGAAGGGGGCGTCAGAGCAGCCGGAATTCGTCTTCCGGTTGCTCGCGCGGCGCGCGCGCGTCTACAATGGAACTCGCCCAGCGGCCGCCACCGTTCGCGACGGGCAGGCGACCCGCGGGCTGGAGATCAGCGCCATGTCAGCCGATCAATATCTTCGCTACGACCCCTCTATCGAACAACCGAGTCCCGAAGAGACCGATGCGGTCCGGGCCATCGTCGCCTCGATCGAGCGGACCAGCGACGCCACCTTCAAGCGATTTAGCCACGGCATTCGCCAGCAACACGCCAAAGGCGTCGGCTTCCTGCGCGGCGAACTGACCGTCTACGACAATCTGCCGGCGCATTTGCGCCAGGGCCTGTTCGCAAAGCCCGCCCGTTATCCGATCATCGTCCGTCTCTCCACCGCCTTCGGGCTCAAGAGCGATCGCGTTCGGGCACCCCGCGGCATAGCGATCAAGGTCCTGGGTGTGTCCGGCGACAAGGCGCTGGCGGACGACACTTCGACCAACCAGGATTTCCTTCTCGTCAATCACCCGAGCTACATGGCCGATGCCAAGGCTTATTTGGCGGCCCAGCGCAACGTCGAGCGCAACCTGAATACCCCCGACATCGGGTTCAGGGTCGTGGGGTTCTTCTCCCGCATCGCTCTCACGGTTTCGAACGCGACTGGCGCCCCGATTCCATTGCTTGCGAAGGCGCTTGGCGACCCCGGCAACAACATCCTCGGCGAAACCTTTCACACCGAGGGCACACTCCGCTTCGGAGACTATATCGCGAGGATCCGGGCGGTGCCGGTTTCGGATGCCGTGCGCAGGCTCACGGGTCAGCCCTGCCATGACGGCGACGAAATCGTGCGGGACTCGGTCACATCGTTCTTTAAGGACAATTTTGCGGAATATGAGCTGCGTGCCCAGCTCTGCACCGACCTGAAACGCACGCCGGTCGAGGATTCCTCGATCGACTGGCCAGAGGGTGTTGCGGTACCGCAGCCGCTGGGCAAGATCGCCATTCCTTCGCAGGCCGCCAATACCTCTACACGCCGCGACTACGCCAACGACGTCCTGTCGTTCGATCCCTGGCGTTGCCTGGCCGCTCATCAGCCGCTCGGCTCGATCATGCGGCTGCGCAGGGATGCCTATCGTGCGTCTCGCGAGCGCCGGCACAAGCAGAACGGACCGATCCCGCCGCCCAGAGAACCGCAGGACATCAGCGAGTTTCCCGATTGATGTCGGGCCGGCGGACACAAGTGTCCGCTGCACCGGCGATCTCGCCGCTGGTGAAGAATGACAGCGAGCGCAGCGGATCATCGGGCGCGAGCGAACACGCAAGCGAATTCACGACCTTATCTGAGTGACCTCTCCAGTTCGCTGCCTTCCGTGCCTCTCCACGGCTCGCGTAAAACTCCGCGAGCGAGGCGTAGACCCGCCATGCCGCGTAGGGCAGCCCTGCATGGTGAACCGTCGAGACGGCCTCGGACAGGTGCCGCCGGGCGATCTCCGCATCGCCGCTCAGCAGCGCTATTCTCGCCATCACCTCCTGACACAGCGCGAGGAACGGCCGATCGGGAGCCGCGCTCGTCACCTCGTGAAGCCGGCTGGACGCCGCCCTTGCCTGGTCGAGGTCGCCGGCCTCGATCCAGTACTCGCAGCAGTTCAGCAAGTATTGCGGCATGACCAGCGACTCGATCGGCACACCATCGACCGCCATCCGCCGCTCGACGGCATCGAGATGCTGCCGCGCCGAAGCGAGATCGCCCATCCCGAGATGGGCGCGCACCAGCAAATTCCTGCCGAGGAAGAAGGTGAACGGGTTTGCCTCGAGCATCGGCCCGACGACTTCCTCCGCATGTCTCGCCGCCGTCTCATGGTCCTGCACCGCGGCGTGGAGCCACCCGATCGTGAGTTGGCACAGGGCGCGTGCCTGCGGGTTCGCGTTCCGCTCCGCGATGGCGAGCGCTGAGCGAACGCCCTGCTGCAACGCCCCCCATTCGCCCGTATAGAGGGACGCGAACGCTTCGACTGACTCATAGAGCACGAAGAGGTAGACATCGCCGAGCGCGCGGGCGAGTTGCTTGCCTCTGCCCGTCGCATCCATGCAGGCCGGATAGTTCGACCTCAGGAACTCGAGCACCATTTCCATGGAGCAGCGCCGCAGCCGCATGCTAAGGTCCTGCGCTTCCGAGATCAGCGCCGACGCCTGCTCGGAGAACTCGGCGTCCTCGCGGCTCCAGCCGCGCAACATCAGCTTCAGATTCGCGACGTTGCCCCGAACCAGGGCAGCGAATGCGGCATCATCGATTGCCCGGCTCTTCGCCAGCGCCTGCTCGGCGAAGGGCAGGCATCGTCGCCGATCGATATAGAGGCAGAACCTGCTGAGATCGACCAGCGCGTTCACCTCCTCCCGAACAAGGCCGTTCTCCGCTGCATGGGCCACGATCGCGCCGAGATCCTGCAGCGAGTTCAGGAAGTCGCCGCCGGCTCGCCAGGCCCAGGCGCGCTGCAGCAGCAGCTTCAGGCGCGTCGGCACCTGCATGTCCGTCGGCAGATGCGGCACGAGATCCAAGGCACGCGTGAGGTAGTTCGCGGCCTCGCGCGTGCTGAAGCGCCGCGCCGAACCTTCGGCCGCCATGGTGAGATAGCGCATTGCCTTTGCGAAATCGCGCCCCAGCTCGAAGTGACGCGCGAGCACCGAGGCAACCTCCGCGCCTTGCGATCCATAACCGCGCTCGAGACTGACACCGAGCCGCATGTGGGTATTCACGCGGCGCGCGGGCGCCAGCCTCTGGTAGAGCATCTCCTGGTACAACGCGTGCTGAAACGCGTAGCGGCCCGAGACCTCTCCGCTCGGCCATTCGGTCGAGCCGGCCACGAGGATGATGCGGCCGGCGCGCGCCAGCTCCTCGCACATCTGCTCCACGTCCAGCACGTTCCGATCGAGTGCGCCGGCAATGTGCAGCGCCGAGAACTCGGCTCCCGCCGCGCTTGCGACCTCGAGCAGGCTGCGCTCCTCGGCCGTGAGGTGATCGATCTGCCGCTCGATCATGCCCTGCAAATCGCCCGGCATGCTGTCATGCGAGGCCGCCTCCTCGCGCTCCAGCCGCCACTCCCCGCCATCCTCGACGAGCACGCCCTGGGCAACGAGATGATCGAGGAGCGACGTCACGAACAAGGGCTGTCCCTCGGTTCGCGCGAAGATGCGCTCGACCAGCTCGCCGGCGAATTCGGCCGAGTTGAAGCGCAGGGCAAGGTATCGCTCGACGTCGCTCCCCGTCAGCCGATCGAGCGCGAGCTCGGTTGCATGTCCGTGAATCTGGAGGTCCTGGTGGACGGTCTTGACCGGATGTCCGCCGACGGCGACTTCCATCGGCCGATAGGTGGCGAGAACGAGGATGGCCGCCTTCCGGTCCCGCCGCGCCAGGCGCGACAGAACATCCACGGTGGCAAAGTCACTCCAGTGCAGGTCTTCCAGGATGATGATCCAGGGCCGCTTCGCGGCGATGCTTTCCAGAAGATCGGCGAACTCGCGCAACATGCGCTCCCTCGTCGCGCCAAAGATCTCCTGCTGGAAGGCGACGCGATCACCTTCACCAAGGAAACCCGGCATCTGGGCGAGCCACGTCGGCGCGTGCTCGCGAATGGCGGCGAGCATTGCGGCGTCTCCCTCGCCGCGGCATCGCTCGTTGAGGGCTTCAATCAGCGGCAGGAAAGCCTCATGGGTGCCGAACAATTCGTTGCAACCGCAATGCAGCACTCCGGGTCTCTCGCGCGCCATGCGATCGAGAGCCATCTGAACAAGTGTCGTCTTGCCTATTCCGGCTTCGCCCGTAATGAAGACGACCTGACGCTGTCCGGCTTTGACCTTCTGCAGCACGTTGTCGAGCGTTTCGAGCGCCGTATCGCGTCCCACGCGCCATTGCCGCCGCCGAGAGATCACGTCTTCGGATGTCTCCTCCAGCCGTTCGATGGCCGACGATGATGCGGTGGTGACGGGTGCGATGAAGCGGTAGCCGCGGCGCGTGACCGTTTCGATGTAGTTGGGTGACTGCCTGTCATCACCGAGCGCCGCACGCAGCGCATTCATGGCGACCGCGAGGCTCGACTCGCTGACGTGCAGATCCGACCAGACCGCGTCGAGCAGCTCTTCCTTGGTAACGAGCTCGCCGGGGCGCTTGATCAGGCAGCAGAGGACCTCGAAGGGTTTCGGCGCCAGCACAACGCGCTCCGGACCGCGCCACAGCAGCGCATTGGCGCGATCGAGCCGGAACTGGCCAAAGGCGAGCTCGTCTGTCCGCACGGCCGCAATCTCCGTGTGCTTTCCGAGCTTAAGAGAAAGCTCAGTCAAATGTAAGGACGGCTTAAGGACTCCTGCCGGTCCTCGGCGCTAGCGTCGCGCCTGGCGATGTCGTGGACATCACCAGGAAGTATTTCATCACGCTGTCTTTTTCGATCAGGGCAGTCGATGCCCAAATTTTGGCAGGGAGTTGACCATGCCAGTCCCATACCGCAGAGGTATTTCTTCAACCCGTAATTGCGAAGGCTGGTTCGTATTCGTCTACGCGATCGCCTGCGTGTTTGCCGCCGTCTATTTCTCGTCGTCGGAGCCAATCGTCATCGACGCCGGCCTTGCGATCATCGCGCTTCTACCGTGACCGGCCACGGGCGCTCGCGCGCGACAGCGCGAGCGCCGAGCCTTGCCAGGTCGACTGTCAGAACTGCCGACGCACGCTCGCGCGATCACCAATATCCGCGATAGTAGGGGCGGTGCCAGGCCCGGTATGGCCGGTAGTAGCCATAGCTGCCGTAATACGATCGATACGGGCGGTAGTAGCGGGGATAGGAATAATAGGACGAATAGGCGTAGCCCGGCGCGTAGCCGTAATAGGCCGGCGCGTAGCCATAGCCGCCATACCCGCCATACCCGCCATAGCCATAGCCATAAGGGCTGCCGTAGTATGGACCACCACCATAGTAGCCGTAGGGCCCGCTGCTTGCGATGGCGCCACCGATGATGGCGCCGGCTGCAAGCGCTCCCAATCCCCAGCCCCATCCGCCGCGCCAGTACACCTGCGTGGTGTCATCGCCGACCATGGCTTTCATCGTTGCCACATTGGTCGGCATCGGTGCCGCCGCCGCCTGCTGCACCTGGCCGGCCACAACGGCACCAGCGAGCGAACAGGCTATTGCCGTTTTCCAGATACTCATCGCCTTGCTCCTCTGACGTTTCGTTTGGAAAAAGGTCGCACGCCGCATGATCTGGCATCTTTGCGCTGAATCAAAGCATCCGTTTGCGTGCACCGCACAAGGCCTCCCGGCCCGCCGTCGATCCCGACCGCCTCAAACCTCAGAAAGCCGGCACGGATCGCGCCAGCTCTGCCGCGGGCGCTGAAATGCCGCAGGACAAACGCCCGCAAGCCGTGCCGAAGCGGCTACTTCGTTCTTGCGCCCGGATCGGTCGCCCATGCCATGAGATCGCCTGCCTCGCGGCTGCCATGCGTAAACCAGCTCTGGCGCAGATCGACGTTTCTGAGCGTGCCCGAGCCGAGCAGGCAGCCAGCCGCCGTCGGGACCACGACAAAATCATTGCCAAAGGCGAGCACGTCGATGCGATAGCTGTGCGTCCCGGCATCGACGAGCTCCCAGCGGCCTTGCAGCAACTGCGCGTGGCGATAGCTCCTGGCGATGGCGGTGCCGTTGTCCTTCAGCGACAGGGTCCACGCCCCGTCGAAGGAGGCGGTATCGGCGCAGGGCGAGAGCACCTGCCAGGCCTCGGCGAGATCGCGTTGCTGTACGGGGTGATCCGGGGTGCCGGTCAGGTAGGCCAGCCCGACTGAAAGCAGCCGCAGCAGGCCGAACATTTCGTTGGCGCAAGGCATTGGATGAATCCAAAAAATATGAACACGGTCTGAAATAGCCCTCAGCCTACCACCCTTTCGGGGCGATCGGGAAGACTCGGCAACGGAAAAAGCCGGGCCGCGGGGCGGCCACGACCGATGGCAACCAACAGGCCACTTTCCGAATTGTTATCCGTGCCGCTAGAATTCTGCTTCGATGCAGCCGCCACCGGCTTCCCGCGACGGAAGTTTCGGGGCGATAAAACGGGGCCCTCGGGAGGACAGAATGAATCGTGTTGGAAATGAGCCACTCGCGCGCCAGGCCCTGGCCTTCGTTCTCGCTGGCGGACGAGGAAGCCGTCTTCTCGAGCTGACCGACCGGCGTGCCAAGCCTGCGGTCTATTTCGGCGGCAAATCCCGCATCATCGACTTCGCGCTGTCGAACGCCGTGAACTCCGGCATCCGCCGCATCGCGGTCGCCACCCAGTACAAGGCCCACAGCCTGATCCGGCATCTCCAGATGGGCTGGAACTTCTTCCGGCCCGAGCGCAATGAGAGTTTTGATATCCTGCCGGCGAGCCAGCGCGTCTCGGAAGCGATGTGGTACGTCGGCACGGCCGACGCGGTCTACCAGAACATCGACATCATCGAGTCCCACCTCTGCCGATTCATCGTGATCCTGGCCGGCGATCACATCTACAAGATGGACTACGAATTGATGCTGCGCCAGCACGTCGAGAGCCGCGCCGACGTCACCGTCGGCTGTCTCGAAATGCCGCGCGCGGAATCGACCGGCTTCGGCATCATGCACATCGACGACGACGGCATCATCCACTCGTTCCTCGAGAAGCCGAAAGACCCGCCGCCGATGCCGGGCAAGCCCGACATGTCGCTCGCCAGCATGGGCATCTACGTCTTCGACGCCAAATTCCTGTTCGAGGAGCTGAAGCGCGACGCCGCCGACCCGAATTCGAGTCACGATTTCGGCAAGGACATCATTCCCCATATTGTCAAGAACGGCCGCGCGGTGGCGCATCAGTTCTCGAGCTCATGCGTCCGGTCCGGCGACGACAAGCGCTCCTATTGGCGCGACGTCGGGACCGTCGACGCCTACTGGGCTGCCAACACCGATCTTACCGACGTGGTGCCCGAACTCGACCTGTTCGACCGCTCCTGGCCGATCTGGTCCTATTCGGAAATCACGCCCCCTGCCAAATTCGTGCACGACGAGGAGAGCCGGCGCGGTCAGGCGGTGAGCTCGCTCGTCTCGGGCGGATGCATCATCTCCGGCGCCTCGCTCCGGCGCTCGCTGCTGTTCACCGGCGTGCGCATCAATTCCTATGCCAATGTCGAGAATGCGGTGATCATGCCTTACGTCACTGTCGGCCGCGGCGCGCGCCTGCGCAACGTCGTGATCGACCGCGGCGTCGAGATACCCGAAGGCCTCGTCGTCGGCGAGGACCCGGAATTGGATGCAAAGCGTTTCCGCACCACCGAGCAGGGCATCTCGCTCATCACGCAGTTGATGATCGACAGGCTGAACGCATGACGTTGACACGCGTCCTTGCGGTCACATCGGAAATCTATCCGATCATCAAGACCGGCGGTCTTGCCGACGTCGCCGGCGCGCTGCCGGCTGCACTGAAAGCCCATGACGTCGCGATGCGGACGCTGGTACCGGGCTATCCGGCCGTCATGCGGGCCTTGCCGAAGGCGGAGGAAATCCGGCGCTGGCCGGATTATTTCGGTGGACCCGCGCGCCTGCTCGCGGGCACGCATGACGAGCTCGAGCTCTTCGTGCTCGACGCGCCACATCTCTACGAGCGGCCGGGCAACCCTTACGTCACCGCAGCGGGGACCGACTGGCCCGACAACGGCGTGCGCTTTGCAGCGCTGTCACGCGTCGCCGCCGATATCGGCCTCGGCCTCGTCCCTTCGTTCGTGCCTGACGTCGTGCATGCGCACGACTGGCAGGCGGGATTGCTGCCAGCCTATCTGCACTATTCTGGCGGTTCCCGTCCCGGGACCGTGATGACCATTCACAACATGGCCTATCAAGGCAGGTTCGCCTACGAGATGCTTGCTTCGTTCGGCCTGCCACCGGAGTCCTTCAGCGTCCACGGCGTCGAATATTTTGGCTGGATCAGCTTCCTGAAGGCCGGCCTGCAATTCGCCGACCGCATCACCACGGTGTCGCCGACCTACGCGCGGGAAATCCAGGGCGACGAGGGCGGCATGGGGCTCGGCGGCCTCTTGCGCGAGCGCTCCGGCGTGCTCAGCGGAATCCTCAACGGCATCGATATCGGGGTCTGGAATCCCGAGACCGACGCGCACATCGCTTATCGCTTCGGCGCGAGGGACCTGCAATCCCGGGCCGCCAACAAGGCGGCGCTGCAGAAGCAGTTCAATCTCGCGCCGTCGACGAATGCACTTCTTCTTGGCGTGATCAGCCGCCTGTCCTGGCAGAAGGGCCTGGATCTCCTGCTCGAGACCATTCCGACGATTCTTCGCGAAGGCATGCAGCTCGCACTGCTCGGCAGCGGCGATGCCGATCTCCAGGACCGCTATCAGGCCGCAGCGCGAGCCTATCCCGGCCGCATCGCGGTCGTGATCGGCTATGACGAGATCCTTGCCCACCTCATCCAGGCGGGCTCCGACGCGCTCGTCGTGCCGTCGCGGTTCGAGCCGTGCGGCCTCACCCAGCTGTGCGCGCTTCGCTATGGCGCCGTGCCGGTCGTCTCGCGCGTCGGCGGGCTGGCGGACACGGTGGTAGACATCGGCGAGGCCGACAGCAGCCGGCACGATGCGACCGGATTCAAGTTTGGACCGGTCACATCGGAAGGTCTCGCCGGCGCGCTGCGCAAGGCGAACCTCGCCTTCCACGACCATTTGACCTGGCGCAGGCTGCAATTGAGCGGCATGACGACCGACGTCTCCTGGCGCAACCGGGCGGGGGATTATGCCGCACTCTATCGCACGATCGTCGCAGCCCGCCGGTCATGATCCGGGTCACCTGACACGTGTTCATCGTCGATTCCGTGCTATAGAGCCGCCCATGGAATCGTTTCTCATCAAGCTGCTCGGGTTCGCGGCGGCAACCTGCACGACCCTCGCCTACGCCCCGCAATTCATCAAGGTCCGGAAGACCCGCTCCACCGAGGACATCTCGCTCGGCATGTTCCTCGTGCTGCTGCTGGGCCTCGCGCTCTGGCTCATCTACGGCCTGCTCTCCGGCGACGCGCCGCTGGTCGCCGCCAACGCGGTCACCATGGTGCTCGCGGGCGGCATCCTGTTCATGAAGCTGAAATACGGGTGAGGGCTCTGCGCGCTTCGTAGGGTGGGTTAGCCGAAGGCGTAACCCACCGTGTCACCGCGGCAAGATTGGCGGATTACGCTACGCTAATCCGCTCTACGCACCACCGAACTCGTACGACGCCATCGCGACGCTCGCGACCTCGTCGACGAACAGACGGCGTCCGGTATCGCCATCCGCCGCGCCGGCTGCGACCATCAGCGGCAGCAGATGGTCCTCGCGCGGATGCGCAAGGCGCGCGCCCGGCGCGTTCTGCCAGTCGATCAGCATGGCATTGCGCCGTGCAGCGTCCGGCTGGCCGATCGCCTCGTTCAGATAGGCCTCGAACTCATACGACACGGGCTTCGATTCCGCGCGTCCGAAGCCGCGCATGTTATGGTAGGTGAGACCACTGCCGATGATCACGACGCCTTCATCGCGCAACGCGGTCAGCGCCTGGCCCACCTTGATATGCTCGGCCGGATCGTAGGTCGCCTTCAGCGACAACAGCACGATCGGCATATCGGCGTTCGGATACATCAGGCCGAGCGGCACGAAGGTGCCGTGATCAAAGCCCTGATTGGCGTCCTCGCGGCAATCGACGCCGGCACAATCCAGAAGCTCCTTCACCCGCGCGGCCAGGGCCGGTTCGCCCGGCGCGGGATACTTGAGGTGATAGGTATGCTCGGGGAAACCGTAGTAGTCGTAGACCATCGGCGGATGCGCCGAGGTCGAGACCGTGAACTGGTCCGCCTCCCAATGGCCGGTGATGACGAGCACCGCCTTCGGCCGCGACGGCAGCCGCTCGGGTAGCCGGCCGAACTCCTGCGCGGTCTTGGCATATTGCACCCGCCTATCGTCCATGAACGGCCAGGGGCCACCGCCATGTGACAGGAAGAAGGTCGGAAATCGCGTCATCGCCTTTGGCTCATCTCTCTCGCAACAGGCGCGGCTAAAGCATGATCCGGAAAAGTGCGAAGCGGTTTTCCGAAAAGATCATGCGCAAACAACAACCTAAAGCGCGATGACGATCATCCTAACCTCATCGCGCTTTGGGCTTACGCGCTTTTCGGCGGCGAGCATAGGGAAACGCGCATGGTTAGCAAGTCGTTAACGATTTGCCTTCCAAAATCCGCGCCCGGGGTCGAAGCACTCGGCCGGTTGGTTTTTGCGGGAAGTAAGATGGCAAAGTTTGCGCTGGGGGATGTCGTCAACAGTGACAAGGGTCGCCGCGGGGTCGTCCGCGCCGTCTACATGTCGAGAGAAGGCCGGCAATGCTACGCCGTCGAGAAAGAGGGCGCGATGGACTTCCTGGAGGAAGAGAAGCTGACGGCGGCGCCCCGCGTCGAACTCGCCGCGTAGGCTTTTCGCGCAGCTCTTCGCTCAACCTTTGGGACTGCGCCGTTCAAGGCGATCCAGGCGATCCGACCAGTCATCGTCGCCGCTCCAGACGCGATCGTTCGAGATCTGAAGCAACCGCTCGCCTTGTGATGTCGCGTCCCAACGCGGCAGGCCCGCCCCGTTGGGGTCGCCGCTCCTTGCGAAATTGGTCCAGTAGCTGCGCAACTGACCCGCAAGCTCGCGGTCGGCGCGCGTGAAGGGGCTCGCGCCCGGCACGCCCTGGGCGCCGAAGATGAACTGTAACTCTCGCCCGTGACCGCCATCACCGTTCGCGCGCTGGGCTTCGCCCACATAGGAAAAGCGGTAGCGGTAGGTCGGTGCGCCGGTCGCCGCGTGCAGCCGCGCGAGGAAACGCGCGGGCTCCGTGAAGACCCTGTCGGTGTAGAGTCGGGCGGCAAGCTCCGCGGGCTTACCGGAAATGCCGGGATAGAGCGACTTCAATCGATCGGCGGATTCACCGGCGAGGCGGAGCTCCTCCTTCAGATCGGGCTCGTCGACAAGACTCGTCTCGTCCTCGTTCGAGCCGATGATCAGCGGGATTCGGCTTTCATGCGCGGCACCGAAACCGCTCGCGATGTCCTCCGTCACGAGCCGGCCGTCCAGCACCGGGCCGAAGCTGCCTGCGGATTTGGCGAACAGCAGGGTTTCGGCCGCGAGCAGCATTCTCGTATCCGACGCACGCGGATCAGACGTAGTTCTGTCGCGCGCGACCAGGGAGAACACGCGTTGCCCAATGGCCTCGGCCTCTTGCAGCGACGGCACGCCTTGACGCGCGGGCAGCGACTGCAAGATCGCCTTGTGAAACAACTCGCGTGCCTGCGGGCAAAGCATCAGAAGGGCAATCGAGGTCGCGCCGGAGCCCGAACCGAACAACGTGACGTTGCTGGGATCGCCGCCGAACGCGGCGGCATTGTCATGAACCCAGCGCAGCGCAGCGATCTGGTCCATCATGCCGTAATTGGCGCTTGCGCCGTCGGGCGCATTCACGGCGAGCGCGGGATGCGCCAGCCAGCCGAACACGCCGAGACGATAATTCACCGTCACGACAATGATGCCAGCCTGCGCAAGTTTCGCGCCATCGAAGAGAGGATCATTCGCTGTGCCCGTGACGAAGCCGCCATCATGGAAGAAAACCATCACCGGTAACGGTCCATCGACGCCGAAGGGTCGGAAGACGTTCAGCGTCAGACAATCCTCGCTTGCCTGCGGCATCGCAGGCTGCAGGCACGCCGGACCAAAATCGTAGGCGGTCCGCATCTCCGAGCTCTCGGGAAGCGCCTCTGGCGCGCGCCATCGCAGTAGCCCGAGAGGCGCCGCCGCGTACGCCAGTCCCTTGAAAGAGGACACCTCGCCCTCGACAGCGCCGAGCATCTGGCCCTCATGCGTCAGGGCAAACGGGTATTGCCCGGCCAGCTGGGCCGCGGCCGAGCCGACCTGTCCCAGGACCACTGAAGAGACCATCGAAGCCGTAGCGAGCGCCAGCAAGGACCGCATCGGCGAAATCTCAATGCGCAGTAGTTGCGTCCAGTACTTTTACGTCCGCCTGACGCGGTGAGGCAAGCCTCACCCAGCGTCGTGCGATTGACAGCGAGCGCGCTTTGGGTCACTTTTTCGTCCGGTTGATACGACCTGCCGGTTGCACCCTCCAGGGGACGGTGAACGTATCGAAGCCTTTTCGGCCTCCCTTTGCCCGAGCGACCGGGTCAGCAACGCAACCACCTGACACGCCTGGTTCGCTCATTGCAAAGGACGACACCGATGCGCGATTTTCGCGACGCCAAAGCTATGGCGCAAACCTTGCGCGACTCCCTCCAGATCAAGTCCATCAGCATAAGTCACGGCGAGAGCCTGGAGCTGGTCTCCAGGATGTTCGGCCTCGCCGACTGGAACACCATGTCTGCAATGCTCCTGGCCGATCGACGCGACGGCAAGACGCCGCCCGCAAGGGCGCAGGCAACAGGACTTCAAACCGGAATCACAAGCTACCCCGCCGTTCCACTGCGCGACCTGGTCCCCTTCCCGACCGCGACCTATCCCCTGTTCGTCGGACGCCCAAAGACCATGCAGGCGCTCGACCATGCGTTCGAACGGCAGCGCGAGGTGGTGCTGGCGATCCAGAAGGAGTCAGGCACCGACGAGCCTGGAGAGGGGGATGTCCATGCGATCGGCGTTCTCGCCCAGCTGCTCGAGCTTGAAACGCTGCCTGACGGGACGCTGAAGGTGCTGACTCAGGTCAACCGCCGCGTCCTGATCCACCGCTTCGTTACCGGCAGCGGCGCATTCGAGGCGGAGGTTGCCGCTCTCGGCGAGGGGCCGATCCCCGACGCACCCGAACTGATCCTCCGCGCAGTCAAGCGCTTCGAACGCTATGCGGCGGCCCGTGACATCCGCATTCCCGGGATATGGCCCCTGCTCGAACAGACCCGCGATCCGGGACGCGTCGCCGACATCATCGCGACGCGCCTGCGATTGCCGATGGGCGACAAGCAGAGCCTGCTGGCAACGCTCGATCCTGTGGCGCGGCTGAAACAGGTCGATGCCTTCATGGACTTTGGACGCCCACTATCGCCGGCGCTCCAGGCAACAAAGCTCCGCGCTCTCGGCTACGCCACGGAAAGGCACCATCAATACGCCACGCTGGAGCATCTCCTGCTCGCACTGCTCGACGATGCCGACGCCTCCGCCGTGATGCAGGACTGCAATGCGGACCTCGACGCCATGAGAACGAGTCTCAAGGCCTATGTCGATCGCGGGCTCAACAACATCGCCGCCCAGGATGGCAGGGAGGCCAAACCCACCGCCGCTTTCGAACGCGCCGAACAGCGTGCGGAAATCCATGCGCATGAGCTGGGCCGCACTGCTGTGACCGGGGCGAACATGCTGATCGGCATATTTCCGGAGACGCGGAGCCCTGCAGCGCAGTTGCTCGCCGAACACAGGATCTCGCGCGCCCGCGTGGCCGAGCTCATCACTGGCAACGCAAGCGAGACCTGAGGCACCGCAGCCGGACCGGGCGCTCGGGTCCGGCTGTCCCATCCACAGCTGGAGCATGATCCGGAAAAGTGTGAAACGGTTTCCCTCGCGACAAACGCGGAACGCGTTTGCGCGGAGATCATGCTCAAACAATAGCCTAAAGCGCGATGACGATTCATCCCAATCTCATCACGCTCTAGGCACTATCCCTGGCCGCTCTTGCCGGTCAGCTCCGCGAGCGCGCGGCGCGCGACGATGCCGAGCTCTCCGAGCGTCGAATGCCCGGCTTCTGCCGCCTTGATCAAGCGTTCGGCAATGAACCTGCGGCTATCGTGGTCGCCGCCATGCGGCAGTTGACGGCAGGTTTCCTCCAGCACCACGTCCATGTTTGCCTTGGTTCGCTCGCTCAGCTTCTTCATGGCGTTTCGTGAGAGCCTTGGTCTCTAAAAACCTCGAGGGCCTTTTCTCCGAGGCAATGGCACGGACTCGGCATCGAAGGAACAACAGCGTGATTGCGTCGAAAAATCAAGCGCTCACGGCGGTTGCTGCGGCGCGGCGTACGCTACGCGAGCCGCAGCGCATCCATCTATCGCTACCCAAGATTGAACTTTGCGATGATGACAAACCATTGCTGCGGCGATAGCCTGTCGACAAAGCAAAATGCTCGGGAGGATAATCGCATGGCTGAGGCAATGGTTGCAGCACGTGCTTCGGAGGAAACCCGGAAAGCCCAACAAGTGGACGTCGCCGTGGTCGGCGCAGGCTTTGCCGGTCTCTATCTTCTCCACCGGCTGCGCCGGGCAGGCCTGACGACAGTCGCGCTGGAAGAGGCCGACGATGTCGGGGGCACCTGGTACTGGAATCGCTATCCCGGCGCACGTTGCGACATTCAGACCATCGATTACAGCTACACGTTCGATCCGGATCTCGAGACGGCCTGGACCTGGTCGGAGAAATACGCAACCCAGCCGGAAATCCTGCGCTATCTCGGCTTCGTAGCCGATCGTTACGACCTGCGGCGTGACATCCGCTTCAAGACCAAGGTCATGGAAGCGAAGTGGGACGAGGCCACCGAACGCTGGCAGCTCACGACCAGCAACGGCCCGGCTGTCTCCTGCCGCCACTACATCATGGCGACGGGCTGTCTCTCCGCGCCAAAGCCGCCGGAAATCGACGGCGTCAAGGATTTCGAGGGCGAGGTCTATTTCACCGGGCGCTGGCCGCACGAGGGTGTCGATCTCGCGGGCAAGCGCGTCGCCGTGATCGGCACGGGCTCCTCGGGCATCCAGTCGATCCCGATGATCGCCGAGCAGGCCGCACATCTGACGGTGTTCCAGCGCACGCCGAATTTCGCGCTGCCCGCCCACAACGGTCCTGCGCCGGCGGACCGGCTCGGCCTGCTGCAAGGCGACCGCGCCGCCTATCGCGAGCAGGCGCGCTGGTCGATGGCCGGCGTGCCCTATCCGCAGCAGACCTCCGTGAGCTGGCAGCTCAGCGAGGCCGAGCGCCGCGAACGCTTCGACAAGGCGTGGGCCGCCGGCGACCTCGTCCATATCCTGTCACAGCTCTGGGCCGATCAGGGCGTCGATCTCGACGGCAACAGGCTGGTTGCCGACTTGATCCGGGAGAAAATCCGCGAGGTCGTGAAGGACCCCGAGATCGCCGCGGCACTGACGCCGCACGATCATCCGTTCGGCGCCAAGCGGCCCTGCCTCGATACCAACTATTATGCAACCTACAACCGGCCCAACGTGACGTTGGTGAATCTGCGGCAAGAGCCGATCAAGGCGATCACCGCCAACGGCATCACCACCGACAAGCGCAGCTTCGAAGTAGATGTCATCGTGTTCGCGACGGGCTTCGATGCCATGACCGGCGCGATCCGGGCCGTGCACCCGATCACCGGGCGCGGCGGCAAATCGCTGTCCGACGTCTGGGCGGACGGGCCGCAGACCTATCTCGGCCTGACGGTCGCCGGCTTCCCCAACTTCTTCATGATCACGGGACCTGGCAGCCCGTCGGTGCTGTCGAACATGGCGGTATCGATCGAGCAGCATGTCGACTGGGTGGTCGAGCGCCTCGCCGCACTTCGCGACGCCGGCTTCACCACCATCGAGGCGACCGAGACAGCGCAGGCCGGATGGGGTCAGCACATGGCCGACTGCTCGATGCTGACGCTGCATCGGCTCGCCAACACCTGGTACACGGGCGCCAACGTTCCCGGCAAGGTACAGGGCCTGATGCCCTATACCGGCGGCGTCGGCCCCTACCGTAGCATCTGCGACGAGATCGTTGCCCGCGGCATGCTCGGCTTCGAACTCACCGGGCCCAACGTCGCCGCGCAGCGCAATGACGGTGAGGTCGTGCGCCTGCAGCCGGACGTGCGCATCGTGCTCGGCATGCTGGCACAGCTCAACCTGCCGCCGATCGAATCGATGGGCGCGCTGGGTGCGCGCGCCTTCGTCAACGAGTTCAACAAGTCCCGACCCGCGGGTCGGCCGGTCGGCGAGGTCGTCGACGGCACGCTTCAAGTCGCTGACGGCCCGCTGCCCTACCGCCTCTATCGGCCGGCGACACCGGGGCCACACCCGATCGTGGTCTATTTCCACGGCGGCGGCTGGGTGCTCGGCGACGAGCAGTCCGACGATCCGTTCTGCCGCGACATGTGCCGGCGCACGGGCATGATCTTCGTCAGCGTCGGCTACCGGCATGCGCCGGAGCACCGCTTCCCGGCGGCAGCCGAGGACGGCTATGCGGCGACGCGCTGGGTCGCGGCGCATGCGGCCGAGCTCGGCGGCACGCCGGGCCCGGTGCTGGTCGCGGGCTGGAGTGCCGGCGGCAATATCGCCGCCGTCACCTGCCAGCTCGCGCGCGATCGTGGAGGCCCGCAGATCTCCGGCCAGCTTCTGGTGTGCCCGGTCACCGACTGCACATTCGACCGTCCATCCTATGAGGAGAATGCGGTCGGCTACTTCCTGACACGCTCGCTGATGTACTGGTTCTGGGACATCTACTGCTCGCCCACCGAACGCACCGATCCGCGGGTCTCGCCGCTGCGCGGCAAGGTCGCCGGCCTGCCGCCAGCGTTTGTGGTGACCTGCGAGTTCGATCCTTTGCGCGACGAAGGCATCGCCTACGCGGAGGCGCTCGCGGCCGCTGGCGTTCCGGTCGAGCAGTTGCAGGCACGCGGCCATTTCCACTCGTCCTTCGCCATGGTTGACGTGGTGATCACGGGCGTCACTGGACGGGTGCAGATGGCGGACGCCTTGCGCCGCTTTGCCGGCCTTCCGCCGGAGGCACGGCGCGGCGAAGACGCGAGCCGCGGTCACGCACCGCCCGCGCACAAGATCGCGGCCGCCGCGAGCTGACTGCGGGTGTCGCGGCCCTGATGACGTGTCTGTGGGCCTGGACCGGCCCGGGGCTCCGCAGATGCGGTCAAAAATGGTTTCGTCGACGGGGAACGAATCTTGGCCGCGGGCGTTGGGGATACGTGGCATAGAGATGCAGCGATAGGTGTGGACCCCGGCACGCGACCATGCGTGCTGGGGTTCTTTTTTGCGTGAGCTGCGTGGCAGGGGCAGATGTCTTCCGAGTCCAAAGTGAACTTCGGCGCAACCGCGCGCTTGCGCAAATGGCCCTCGCTCGGAAATCAACGGAGAGAGGATCGGGACACCTATTTGGTGCTCGAAGGAACGCTTGACCAATGCATCACGGCCTTCATGGACAAGCCGCAGGCAACCCGGCACCTCTATGAGATTCATACGTCGCCGCAACCGCCGCTGGTGACCGCGATTCTCTCGCCTGAACACGTCGTCGAATTGTCGCGCTTGCGCGAGTTTCTCTGACGCCACCGATCACGAACTGCGGCGCAGGGAACGCTTTTCCGTTTTTTCCCGTTAACGGGATACGAAGCAAACGGTGTGAGTGCCCCAGATGCTTGAAGTCGTCCCGTTATCTCTCGATGTGCCCTATGGCGCGGACCAAACGCTGTTCGTCGTGATCGATCGGATCAGCGGCGCGAGAGAAATCCGCATGGAGCGCGCGGACCTCGACGGGACCATCGGCGAGTTCATCGCAGGCTGCTTCAGCGATCCCGTGCGGGTCATTTCGTTCAACACGCTCGAGCATTGGATCAAGGACATATCCGCCGACGTCGCCCTTGAAATCCAGTCCCGCTGCGACATCGACGGCACCGACCTGCCCGACCATCTCCGGGACTTCGTCGAGCGCCACATCTGCGCGAGCTCCTGCTCTCCGCCCGGCCTGTATGCCGCACCCCGTGCGCGGATTGCGGCGCGCTAGATCGCGCGCCACCAGTGACTACATACCGGGAAATCTTGGTGTTGGGGATGATCAGGCCTGCCGGCGCCTGCCGACCATCGCCTCGATCTCGCGGCGACGATCGCCCGCGAAGGACAACAATTTCTCGACCGTGAGCGTATCCGTGATCCGTTTCGCCAGCCGCTCGGCACGCGCAGCCTGGTCCTCAAGATACTGGATCGTGTTCACGCGCCCTCCCCTAACCGTCGAAATTGTCTAGCCCGCCATGCTGCTTCAGCGAGACTAACAACCGGTTAAGCGCGGTATGCGGATTCGATCACCTACCCTGGACTCCTGCGACGCGGCGGCTACTGCACCACGTCGAGCTTCACATTGGTGACGCCCTTGTTGACCATGCCGAGCGCCTCGGCAGCCGAATAGGAGACGTCGACCACGCGCCCGCGGACATAGGGGCCACGGTCATTGACGCGGACCGTCACCGAGCGGCCGGTGGAGACGTTGGTCACGCGCAGGCGCGTGCCGAACGGCAGCGTGGGATGGGCGGCTGTGAGTTCGTGCTTGTCGAACTTCTCCCCGCTCGCGGTCTCCTGATCCTCCGAGTAGAAGCTCGCAACGCCCTGCGAGGCCGTGTGTGTCTCGACCGCCCGCACGGGCGAATGGTGCCGCGGCCGCGCGTACACGCCGGCGAGCCTTCTCGGCTCGCGATGGCGCTCGACCACGGCCTGCCTGCTTGCGGTCGCAAATTCGGATTTCTGCCGCGCCACCGGGGACTGCGCACAGGCCGCGAGCGATGCGGCACCGATAACGGCGAGGACAAGCCGAGCCGCCTGCCCGCGCGGGGAACCTCGGCTTGCGCCGATCTGGTGAACGGTTCTGGCACATTCGAAGCGAGACATGATTGCGCGCCTCCGACCGGCCGCTAGTTCGTCGGTCAATGGAGGCAGAACCTTGTCGGAAAAAAAGCCGCCGGGAGGCCGGTGCAGTTTCACTTGGGCTGTTGCGATTCCACCACAGGGGCTGCTTGTGCCGAATCGAGGCTGGGCACGCGAACGCGCCGAGGTCAGCCGGCTGGTTCCCGCCAGAACATCGCCTGCGCCTCGCACTGCACCTCGCGCACGGCGTTTTCAGTGCAGAGCCGCGCGAGCTCGAGCCAATAGAGCTTCCGCCATCGCCGTCGCAGGCCGGCCAGGAACTCGATCTCCCGCTGGGTCAGAAAGCACATGACGACCCCAATCCCGATTCCGCGCAGCGCGCGCGGCTCCTCATCCGCTACCGACAAGTCCACTCATCGGCGCGACATCCGCGCTGTCGGGGAACACGGTGCTGGCAAGCACGCTGTCCTCGACACGCAGGTGATCGAGCAGCAGCCCCTTCAGCACGGCGCGCAGATCCGTCGTCGGCTTGAGGTCGCGATCTTCAAAGAGCTGTGCCGGCTTCAATCCCGGCCAGTCCGCGATCACGCGGCCGCCCTTGAGCGCACCGCCGGTGAGGAATGCGACCGTGCCGGTGCCGTGGTCCGTTCCCTCCGTGCCGTTGATCCGCGCGGTGCGGCCGAACTCGGTGACGACGGCAACGACGGTTTCGTGCCAGGCCGCACCCATGTTGGTCTCGATCGAGGCGAGCGCCCCGTCAAGCGCGCCGAGCAGGTTGAAGAGCTGCCCCGAGGCTGCGCCTTCAGCGATGTGCGTATCCCAACCGACGAAGCCCATGGCGCCGACGCGCGGGCCGTCCGGCCTCGCAAGATAGCGCGCGGCCGTACCGGCGGCCTCGGCGAAATAGGCGCGCACGCGCGCGATGCCGGGCGGCATCAGCGTCGGGTCCTCCGACATCGGGTCGCCCATGCCCGCAGGGCCTCCGAGCGAGGCCAGCCGCATCCGCGCCTGGAGCACGGCGGCGAGCTTCGGATCGGTGTGCTGATAGAGATCGAGCAGGCGGTTCTGCGTGTCCTCGCTCGCCGACAGAAGCTTTTGCGGCACCCACGACATGACGGGTGCCGAGCCGCGCACCACGAGCGGCGTCACCGCGCCGACGCCGAGCGCCCGGCTGCCGCGCGGATCGACGCGGCCACCCGATTCCAGCGCGACCAGCGCCCGATTGAGCCAGCCGGAGCCGATCGCACCGGGCTTTGAGATTCCGCTCTCGAGCACGTCCTGGCCGTCGAAATGCGAGCGTTCGCGATACGGCGTCGCCGTGGCGTGCACGATCAGCGCCTGCCGGCTGTTGTACAGCCGATGCAGGTTGGGCATCGCCGGATTGAGCGCGAAGAAGGCATCGAGCGGCAGCGCGGGCGTCTTGCCGTCGAGCACCAGCGCGCGCTCGCCGCGCAAGGAGATCCAGTCGGGATCGCCGACAGGCGCGACCGCGCCGAGGCCGTCGAGCGCGCCCCTCAGGATGATGACGAGCAGGCGCGGATCGCGCCCTTCCGCGCGCGCGAGCTTCGGCATCTGGCTCCACGCAAACAGCGCGCCCGATCCGATCAGCAGCTCGCGCCGTGTCGGCAGGTGGTTGGCCAAGCTCATGCTCACCTCCTCTGGAAGTCCGCCGACATGAACAGGAGCGCGAGCGCCTGCTGCCGGCTTTCGGCGCGATTGACCGCCAGCTTCACCTCGGACGAGACCTGTGATGCGAAAACGGTCTCGATGATGTCCTGCGGATCGGCCCTGCTGGCCTCGCGCTCGGCGAAATTATTGGCGATGTCGAGCCGCCGTCCCACGCCGTCGATCCAGCTCGCCTCGTCGTCCGGATAACCCTTCGGGGCCGGCGGCCGCCACAGCGCCTCGCCAAGCAGTTCCTGGCCGCCCGTGAAGCGCGCAGGATCGGCCTGCGTGATGCCGGTCGCGCGCACCATGCCGATGACCCATTCACCGGGCCGCTTGAGCTTGGACGGCGGCTCGCTCCACGCCTCGGGCGAGGACACCATCGTCTTCGCGACCTCCTTGAGATCGCCATCGGTCTCGCGAAATGTTTTGGCCATTTGCTCGACCAGCGCAGGCGGCGGTGTCTCGGCAATGAAGTGCCGCGCGAGCTTGGTCGCGACATGGGTCGCGGTCGCAGGATGTGCTGCGAGGTCGCGAAGCACGGCGCGCCCCTGCTCCACGTCGTCCTGGTCATAGAGCTTGCCGAGCACGGTCTGCGCGCCGGGCTCATGGAGCCGCGGGTTGAAGGTGAACTCACCGCCACGCTGGGGATCGTTGCCGGGCGGAATCAGGGTCCAACCCGTCAAGACGTTGGCAAACGCGATCACGTCGTCCTGCGTGTAGCCGCTGCGCACACCGAGCGTGTGCAGCTCCATGATCTCGCGCGCAAAATTCTCGTTCAGGCCGCGGCTGCGGTTGATGCCTGCAATCGAGTTCGCGCCCATCGAGCCGAGATTGTCGAGATAGAAAAGCATGGCCGGATGGCCTTCGGCAGCCTGCAGGAGATCGTTGAAGCGGCCGAGCACATGCGGGCGGATGGCCTCGCGCTCATAGGCACCCGACATGCTCTGGATCTTGTTTGCGGAGATGCAGAAGTGGTTCGACCAGAACCATACCAGCCGCTCGGCAAAGCCGATTTCCGCGGCCAGCGCCGCCTCGGTGCGCACCTTTGCTTCCTCGAGATAGATCGGTCGCCCCGGATCGGGAACGGCATCGGCGGCCTTCTTGGCCGCCATCTCGGCAGCTTCTGCGCCCTGACCTTGGCTTTGACCTTGGGCCTGTCCTTGCTTCTGGGCCTGGTTCTGTCCCTGACTAGCGTCCTGGCCCTCGGCCATGACGGGAGCTGCGGCCATCTGCTGCTTCTTGGCTTCCTGCTTGGCCCGCGCCGCACGCTTGGCGTTGGCGTCTGCGACCGTTCGGTAGGCCTTGGCGCTGGAGGGCAGGCTCGCCGCGGCTGCCAGCACCAACGGCCGGTCGAGTTCGGCGATCAATGCTGCGCGCACGTCCGTCTCGATCGCGGCAATCGATCCCGGTCGCGGCCCCATGCCGAAGCGATGGAGAGCCAGCACGGCTTCGGCCCTTGCAGAATTGCTCATGGCAGACGCCCGATCCTTGAAGTCCCGGAGAACGGCGGCCGGGCCTTGCATCCGGCTACACCATGTAATGCTACATATCGTAACACTTGAGGCCAAACCGCGCAAGCTCAGATTGAGCGGAGTGAACCGGCCCGTTCGGCGATCAGGCCCCGTCAGCACGGCTGACGGGGCCTGGCGCGCGTCTTAGAAACTTGGCCCGAGCGCGATTTTCGTGATGGTGCCGTTCTTCACCCCGATCCGCCATTCGGCCGAGCCGTTGGCGAATTGCGCGATGTAGATGTCGCTGTCGAGCGCGGTGACGCCACGGAACGACATCGCACGCAACGTACCGAGCCGCGTCAGGATCGCCTGGTCGAACGGAAGCTGCTGACGCGTCTGCTCGGCGACCTCGGTGGTCATGTGGTCATAGTCCGGGCGGCCCTTGCCGACGCTCTCGATGTACTGCCGCAGCATCTCCTCGCCATTGGCGATCGGCATGTTCCGCCGGGCGACGCGCCCTAACCGCGCACCGGGATGCGGCGCGTCGACATTGTAGAAGCGCGTCTGACGTCCCGGCAGCAGGATCTCGCGACACTGTCCCGATCGATCGGCAATTACCCAGGGGCTGTTGACCGTGGTGAGGAACCACGACGTCATGCTGCTGCCGATGGTTGTCTGCACACGCCGATTGCCGTCCGCATCAAGGTTGAAGACCTGGATGTCGTCGCCGGTGTCGTTGTAGATCATGATCCTGATCGGCGAGGTGCCGGCCTGGCCGCGAACGGCGGCTTGCTCCGAGCAGGCAACGATGCCGCCGAGTTCGTCATTGCCGTCGGGGCGGAAGATCACGTCGCCGGCCTTGCCGTCCGGGTCGATCAGCAGGCGAAACTCGGCCATGCCATTCTCGAATTTCGCACCATAGATGTCGTAGCCGCCGGGGCCGACGCCGCGGAAGAAGATCGATTCCACCGGCCCCAGCGCCAGGAACGTCGCGTGCAATTCGCCGACCTGCCGATGGATCTTGGCGGCGAGCGGCGCGCTCATGGCGTCGTAGTTCGGCGTACCGCGGCGCAGATCCTCGATCCCGCGGAGAATCATCTCCTTGCTTCCCGGCGCCGGGACCTGATCCCTGAACCGCTCCGGAACTTCCGCGATCCGCCGCAGGAAGTCGGCCTCGATGCTGCCTGCGACGGCCGCATCGATGCGTCCTGCCAGACGCGGGCCCGACGCGGGGCTGTGCAGCAGGACCCGCGCCACTTGGGCCTGATCGTCGCGCAGGAAGACCACGAGATCGTCGCCCCTGATCGAGAACGCATCGGCGCCTTCGGCCATCAGGGCAAAGGCCGGTCGGCCGGTTTCGTGCACCAACAGCCGATCGCCATCGCGCTTGACGGTCAGCACCCGGTTGGATGCGATCTTGTACCAGCCGACATACTGGTCGAGCGTGGCCGTATCGACGGCTGGAGCCGGCATCTCGGCGACGCGGGTGGCGCGGACGTCGCGACCGTTCACCCGCATCATCAGCTCCGAGGACCGACGCTCCGCATCGACCGGGAACGTGATGTTGCCGAACGAGGCGACATAGGACGCGATACCATCCTGCACCGTCAGTCGCAGCTTGCGCTGCCCGGTCCACTGCCCGAACACCTCATCGCCGTCGCGGAAGATGGCGAATACCGACGTCGGGCCAAGCGCATAGAAATTGACGAACGCGCGGTAGTGCTGGGCGCTGCCTGTCTCGCCGGCATCCTCCACGGCCGGACTCGCCTCCGGCGTGCGATAGGCGATCATGCCGGTCGAGACGATCACGGCGGGCACGATCATGGCCGCGATCCAGACGCGCTTGCGCCAGCCGACCGCAGCGGGCATCGCCGCTGCTGCAATGATACGCTCGACGCGGGCGCGCACCGTCGATGCCCGCGCCATCGCGAGCTCCATCGGACGCGGCTTCACAGAGGTTGCGACATCAAGCAGGATCTCCGCGTAGGACAGCCTGTCGTCGATCGCCTCGATCGCCTGGACGTCGCTGATGATCTCGGCAAGCTCAGCGAGATGCGCGAGCTGCCACCACGAGAACGGGCTGAACCAGAACACGGCGCGGTTGAGCGAGGCGAGCAGCAGGACGTAGAAGTCGCGATTGGCAACATGCGCGCCCTCATGGGCGAGCACGGCGAGCCGCTTCCGCGCATCCCAGTCAAGAAACTGTGGCGGCACGAGAATGGTCGATCCGAAGGTGACGGGACCGCCGACGTCGCGGCTGACGCGCACCTCGGCATTGACCACCCTGGGACCGCCGATCGGCTTCGCAGCCCGCGCCAGACGAAAGGTCAGCCAGAGGCCGACGAGAAGCCGCAGCAGCAGGAAGCCGGCGACGCCGGCATAGGTCATCGTGGCGATGGCCCACCAGTTGAGCGGCGCCGCGCTTTTCACTGGCGGCACCAGGGCTGCGCCGTGCTCGGCGGACAGCAAGGGCGGCAGCGCCTCGGCCATCGGCGCTTCAGCCGGCCAGATATTGTCCGGCGCCGCCACCGGCAACGGCAGGCGGGTGATGGTGAGCGTCGGCCAATGCATCACGAACGGCATCGCGAGCGAGGCCAGCAGCACGACGACCCACGCAGTCATGTGCACGTGCGGATTGCGCACGCGAAAGAGATAAAGACCAAACCAGACGACGCCTCCGAGTACAAAGGAGCGCAGCGCCGCCTCTGCCAGAGTTGCGATCATTCTTTCTTCACTCCCCTCACCTTTTTTGCCTTGGCCACCTGGTCGGCCAGCGTCCGCAACTGTTGCTGATCGAGCATCGCATTATCGACCATGCCGACCAGTACCTCCTCGATCGAGCCGTTGCAGAACCAGTCGACGATGCGCTGGACCGCCTTGGCCGCGACGCGCGCGCGGGGCTCGACCGCCTGGTAGACGTAAGTGCGTCCGTCCACAGTGTGCCGCGCGTAGCCTTTTTCTTCCAGCCGGCGCAGGACAGTGCGGACTGTCGACTCCTTGAGACGGCGCGGCAACCGTTCACGCACGACTTCGGCCGTCACAGGCCCGTGAGCCCAAACCAATTGCATGACCTCGCGCTCGAGGTCGCCCAGTTCGGGCAAACGATCGTCCATGGTGTGTGACCTTGCGGCTTGAGAATTTCTTGTAACGCTACAGATCGTCGCATATACGGCCGCGCCGCGCAATGGCGTTCCACCTCAGATGGTGCCGTGGTGCTGACCGATCCGTCCACTCAGGCGGACGGAGACGTCAGTAATGCGGCTCGTACATCTGCGACCGGATGAGGCCCATCACGTCATTGGGCGCCGGCCCTTCCGCAAGTCCGCGCTGATAGGCAACCTGCGCGACCGCGGCCGCGATCCGCGCGGAGACCTCGCGGATGCGTGGCAGCGCCGGATAGAGGCTACCCTGGTCGAGATCGTCCTTGCCGACACAATCGGCGAGCGAATGTGCGGCGGCCATGAACATCTCGTCGGTCACGAGGCGCGACCGGCTGGCGATCACGCCGAGGCCGACGCCTGGGAAGATGTAGGAGTTGTTGCCCTGGCGCGGAACGAAGGTCCTGCCCCCCAGCGTCACCGGGTCATAGGGACTGCCGCAGGCGAACAGCGCGCGGCCCTCGGTGTAGCGGTAGGCGTCCTCGGCCGAGCACTCCGCCTTCGAGGTCGGATTGGAGAGCGCGAACACGATCGGATGCGCGTTGAGCTTCGCCATCGCCTTGAGCACGTCAGGCGTGAATGCGCCGCCGACCGCCGCGACGCCGATGATCGCGGTCGGCTTCAGCGTTTCGATCGCAGCGAGGAAGTCCGCGATCTGCCCATGGTCGTGGGCGTAGCGCAGCTTGTGACCGGACAGGCCGGCCCGCCCTTTGACGACGAGGCCGCGGGAATCCACCAGCCAGTTGCGCCCCAGCGCTTCGGCTTCCGACGCGCCCTCCGCCATCATCGCCGAGACCACGAGATCGGCGATGCCGGTCGCCGCCTCGCCCGCGCCCAGGAACAGGATGCGTTGATCCCTGAGCTTGCTGCCGTTGACGCGCAGCGCCGAGAACAGGCCGGCAAGCGCCACCGCCGCCGTGCCCTGGATGTCGTCGTTGAAGACGCAGGCCTCATCCCGGTACTTGTGCAGAAGCTTGAACGCGGAGTGGTTGGCAAAATCCTCGAACTGGATCAGCACGCCCGGAAACGTCTTGCGCGCGGCCTGCATGAACTCGTCGACGAAGCTGTCGTAGGCTTCGCCCGCGAGGCGCCGTTCGCGCAAACCGAGATAATAGGGATCGCGCAGCAGCTCCTCATTGTTGGTGCCGACGTCGAGCACGATCGGCAGGCACTGCTCCGGATGCACACCGGCACAGGCCGAATAGAGCGAGAGCTTGCCGACCGGGATGCCCATGCCGTTGGCGCCGAGGTCGCCGAGACCGAGAATCCGTTCGCCATCGGTCACCACGATCAGCTTCGCCGGATAAGGCCAGTTCTTCAGGAGCTCGGCAATCTGGCCACGGTCGCGCGAGGAGATGAACATGCCGCGCGGACGCTGGAAGATCAGGCCGTATTTCTGGCAGGCGAGCCCGACCGTCGGGGTGTAGATCAGCGGCTGGATCTCATCGATATTGTCGCAGACGACGCGAAAGAACAGCGCCTCGTTGCGATCATGCAACGCGTTCAGCGCAACATACTTCTCGAGGTCGCTCGGCAGATTGCGCAAGTTGATCAGGACGCGCTCCGCCTGGTCCTGCATCGTCAGCACGCAAGGCGGCAATAGGCCACGCAGGCCGAGTGCGGCCCGCTCCTGTTCGGTGAAGGCGGTGCCCTTGTTGAGCAAGGGATCGCGGAGCAGCGTCATGCCGCGCGGCGAATCGGAAGGCGTAGAGTGGGCGCTGACCCGGTCAGGTCTATTCACGAATTCCCCCAAGAGTTTCTTATGTCGGAACGAACATTGTCGGCCACCCCTCGATTGAGATCAAGGACGTTACAGGTCAAGACCCGATTGTGATCTCGCACCGCAGCGATGCACGTTATGATGAAGAATGATGCGGGCTGGCGCTGCATCGCGCCGGCCGCAAGAGTTGACGCCGCGCCCTACTCCGCCTTGATGTCGGCGATCCTTACGATACGCCACCATTTGTCGATCTCGGCTTTCTGGAACGCTGCGAGTGTGGCGGGAGCCTGCTGCTCGCGTGGCGGGATCTCCTGACCGAGTTCTGCAAAGCGCTGGCGGACCGTGGGATCGGCGAGCGCGGCGACGATCGCCGCATTGAGCCGCTCGACGATGTCCCTGGGCGTGTTCTTCGGCGCCCATAATCCGTGCCAGTAGGAAATGTAGAGGCCGGGGAGGCCCGCTTCGTCGACCGTCGGAATGTCGGGCGCGGAGGCAAGCCGCGTCGGCGAGGTCACCGCAAACGCCTTGATCGTGCCGTTCTTGATCTGCGGCAGCGAATTCGACGCCTGGTCGAACATCAGGTCGATCTGCCCGGCCACGAGGTCGATCATGGCCGGCCCCGCGCCCCGATAGGGCACGAACTGGAATTCGGTACCGGTCCTCGTCTTGAAGAACACGCCGGCGACATGCGCGCCGGAGCCTGCGCCGGCCGTCCCGGCGGACGCCTTGTTCGGGTTGTCCTTCAGCCAGGCGATCAGCTCCTTGAGATTGCCGGCCTCCAGAGTCTTCCTGCCGACGATGAGTTGCGGCCCGCTGGCAACCAGCGCGATCGGTTCGAAATCGGCAAGCACGTCGTAGCTGAGCTTGTAGACCGCCCCGTTCAGCACATGCGTGCCCCAATGACCGATGGTGATCGTGGTGCCGTCAGGCGTAGCCCGCGCGACGCGCGCGCCTGCGATGCTGCCGGACGCGCCGACCACATTCTCGACCACGATCGTTGCGTGAAGATCGGCCGCCATCCGTTCGGCGAGAATCCGCCCCAGCGTGTCGGTCGGCCCGCCCGCCGCAAAGGGCACCATCAGCGTAATCGGCCGCGACGGAAATGGCTGAGTCGTCCCTGGTGCGGCGGACGCAACAAGTCCGATCAGTGCGCAAATCGCAGTGACCCAGCCGCGCAATCCGGCCGACAATCCACCCATCATTCCCCAGCCTCTCGCTTCCGTCCGCAGTTGACCTGCGGGCAGTTTTGCGGAGAGAAGTGAACGACGTCGCCGTCCAGGAGGCAAGGACGAAAATCAGCCGGTCGCTCGCCGCAAGGTCAGGTTCGAGGCCGTGTCGGCTGGCGCGGCAATCTGCATCAGGATGGTTTGGGCGGAGGACGCGATCTCGATTCCGTTTTCCTGGAAGCGCAGCTTCATGCGGCGATTGAACTCGCGCTGAACCGGCCAACGGCCGCTGTCGGTGCAGCGGATCTGACCGACGATCGACACCATCGAACCATCCACCTTGTCGATGCCCCAGAGCTCGAGATCGCCGCGGATCGCGGCACGGAATTCCGCCTCCCGACGCATGTCATCGACGATGTCCTTGAGGATTTGTCCGGCGCGATCGGTATCCTCCTTGTAGGCGACATTGACGCTGACTGATGCATTGCCCGCGCCACGGCTTGAATTGGTGATGGTGGTCACCGCGCTGAACGGCACGATGTGCAGCGATCCATCCCCTGCCCGCAGGCGAAGAGTGCGGATCGAGACGTTCTCGACCACCCCTGTCAATCCAGACACACTGACGGTGTCGCCGACCTGGACCGTATTCTCCAGGAGAAGAAACAGGCCGGTGATGAGATCCTGCACAAGCTTCTGCGAGCCGAAGCCGATGGCGATACCGACGATGCCGGCCCCCGCCAGGAGCGGCGCGACATTGACGCCGATCTCGCTGAGCGCGGTGAGACCGACGACCGTCGCAATCAGGCAGAGCAATGCCGTCCGCAGCATCGGTTGAAACGTGCGCAGACGCGCCGCACGGGCATAATGGCCGTCGCGCGACAGGACGTTGACCTGCCGGTCCATCAACGCGTTGCTGGCTTCCCAGATCGCCGCCGCGATTCCGGCGGCAATGCCGATGGTCGCGACCGCGGACAGAAGCCTGCTGCCGATCTGACCGCCATAGAACCAGACGATGGCATCCACGCCCCAGACCTCCAGCACGGCTACGAAACCGATAAAGGCGATGATGCCCGAGACGATCTTGCGCAGCAGGGGCAGATAGCGGTTGGCGCGGATCTCGAGACCGGGAAAGCGCTGGAGGATCTCCGGCTTGATGCGGAAGCCGCGGTCGATCAGGCTCAGCGTCACCATGATGGCAACGCGCGTGATCAGCGCAACCGCGATGGTGCCGACGAAATACTGAAGCAGCAGCGAATAACCGTTGCGAATGTTGAGCGCCCAGACGGCCCAGAGCGCGAGATCGAGCGCGATAGCAAGATAATGCCAGACACTGGCAATGCGATTGCGCACCCTTGTCGCAAGGCCCTGTCGGCCGGCGGGCGCGCGAATGGCATCGGCGACCTGGCGGCGGCATTGCAGGATGATAACCACGATGAAGAGATGCACGATCAGCATGACCATGCGCAGCAAGGCCGCATAGCCGGCCCGATGCAGGCCGAGCAGCAGCGCTACATTGGCAAAGGCGATGCCGGACACGCCAACGCCGACGATGCGCCGCGCCCAGATCTCGATATAGGCCGCGGTCTCGGCGCGAACCGGAAACAGGCCGAAGGGCCCCGCCAGCGCCCGGATCAAACAGATGAGTCCTCGCGAGAAAGCGTAGGCGTTGACGACGGCGAGGATGACGAGGCGGACGGTTGCCGGCTCGCCGATCTCGGTGCCGAGCAACGTCGTAGCGATGCCGACAAAGACGAACACCGGAAGCAATTCGATCGCGAGGCGGCCGAGCACGAAGGGCAGACGGAGCAGGAGCTGCCAGGCCCGGGCCAGACTGGCATGGCGGCGATGCAGCTCGGGCTCGGCGGCCACGGACAACGGCGGATCAATGATGGGAGACGCCTGCGTCAGCACGTGCGGTGCCTGCGGCACGCGCGCCTCCAGGAATGCGACCGGACGCCTGATCAGGCGGAAGATCAGCCACTCGGCGCAGAAGGCGCAGCCGAACACCAGCGCCAGCTTCCATGCGATCTCGATCAGCAGGTTGTAGGCGGCGGGATCGTTCGCCGTCCGCACGATCCAGTAATAGAACGCCGGAAAATGCGTGATCGTCCGCGCCATGTCGGCGACCTGACGCGAGATCTCACCGATCTCCTCCGAAACCGTCAGCAGGAGCTGCGCGCCGAGGCCGTCCGCCGACAGCGAAGCCGGCGACTTCTGTTCTGCAGCGGGAGGCGCCGCCTGCGGCTCGGCGGAGGACACGGTGGCGATTGCGCGCAGCGTGTCGATCATCTGGGCACGCTTCTGATCGTCCTGCAGCGTGTCCAGCGCGCGCCGGGCCTGCTCTGGCGACAGCGTTGCAGCACTGCCGGTGGCGGGCACAGGCGGTTCGGCGCGAGCGCCGGAAACAGCTGAGATTGCGAGAAAGAGGCAGGTCGCGAGAAGGACCGGAGAAAACCTGTGCGACACGATGATTCCCTGGAAATAGCTACAACGGCGGCGTCGGAACCGGCACCGCCTTTGCGTATGAGTCATGTCGGATCGTCGCTATTCGCCCCGATCGTGTGTCGGAAGTTTGCTGTCGGGGCGACTTTCTCTTGGCATTTGTTGCGGCGCATGAATCGGGAACCGCGCCGTAGCCGACGCTTATGTGAAGAACATACAGGAGCTCTTTGCGGTGACGGCGAGCCTTTACCTTTGGGGCAATGTCGATCGCCTGCCGTTCAACCGCAGCAATCTGCGCGACAAGCAGCCGGTCTGTTATCGATGGCTCGGTGATCTCTTCGGCGTGCAGAAGACCGTCTGACAACACGTATTGTGATGCCTCAACGGCCTCACCTCTTGGTCCAATGCGTTCGTTGGCTCAAAATTACAGCGCCGGGAAGGTAAGGGGCCATGCCTCACTGATGCAGCCCGCTTAACCTTGACCCGGCGTGCCGTTCGCGGATTTTGCCGCTATGCGATAGTCCGAACGAGCTCCGTCGCACTTAACGCGGCTGGATCTGCGGAGGTGGTGTCATAGACCTCCCCTTGCTCATGACATGGACGTTACGCGTCGCGCTGGGCGACCACGAGCATGCTCCTCCCGCGACATAAAACTGTCAAGCGGGAACGGAGGCGCAGCGAGCAAATGTGAAGCGCCGAAGCACGTGTTCCGCGATCGGAATAAATTGGTTCCGCCGGCGTTTGTGTCGACAAGATCTTCCGCTCGCATGCACCACAATTCCCAGCCGGAAAAATCACACATGAAAATCGTCCATCGCCTCATTGTCCTTGCCGCGATCTTCACCGCAATTGGCTCCGCGTCCGCACAAAATCCCCCACAGGTCTCGACCAGGAAGGTCGAGGGCACCGAGAACGTCTACATCTTCCGCTACGGCGGTCACCAGTCGATGTTCGTCGTGACCCCGCAGGGCGTGATCGCCACCGATCCGATCTCGTATGAGCGTCCCGCAAAGCCCTATATCGACGCCATCAAGGCCGTCAGCGACAAGCCGATCAAATACGTCATCTACAGCCACCATCACTACGACCACGCCGCTGGCGGCCAGGCGTTCAAGGACCTCGGCGCCACCTTCATCGCGCACCGGCGGCTGAAGGAGCGCTGGCTCGAATTGAAGAAGCAGAACGCGCTGCTGGCCGATGTCGTGATGCCGGACCAGGTCGTCGACGACAAGAAGACCATCACGCTCGGCGGCACCACGCTCGAGCTGGTCTATGTCGGCCGCAACCATTCGGACAATTCGCTGGTGATGCGGCTGCCGAAGGAGAAGCTGGTCTTCGTCGTCGATTTCGCGCCGATCGAGTCCATCCAGTTCCGCAACATCCCCGACAATGCTTCGCCGCTGGAATATATCGCCTCGATGAAGAAGCTTGCCTCGCTGGACTGGGAGCGGATGATTCCCGGCCACCCCTATGCCGGCGGACGCCTCGGCACCAAGAAGGACGTGCAGGACGACATCGCCTACATGGAAGATCTCTCCGCCGAGGTAAAGAAGGCCGCGGACGGCGGCAAATGCTTCGACACCGCGATGAAGGAGGTCAAGCTGCCGAAATACGAGAAGTGGGCGAACTACGAGAACGGCCTTGCCGCCAACGTCGAGCGCTTCTGCTACTGGTGGGGCCGCGGCTATTAACCGAAACGACCTCTCCGCCCTTCCCTGCAGTTGCAGGGAGGGCTCAGAGAAACATCTCGGTCAGATCGACGGTCGAGGCATTGCCGATCTGGTCAAAGTGCCTGTCGAGCCAGCTTCGCGCCGCCTCGCGGCCTTCGTCGCGCAACCGGCACAACAGGCTCCATTCCGGGTGGAATTGCGTCGCAGTCCCGAGCTGCGACATCAGCTGGTCGTTGCCGATCCAGTGCATGAACATGCGGCTGTGCTTGTCCTTGTCCAGCTCGCCGCTGTCGATCAGCCGCGTCGCGAAGGCGATCGCGCGCATCTCGCGCATTAATGACGAGTTGAAGCTGATCTCGTTGATGCGGTGGAGTACGTCGGCGGCGCTCGCCGGCAATTCGTCGCGCCGGATCGCGGTCACCTGCACGATGATGACGTCGTGGCTGCCCTTGCGATAGATCAAGGGAAAGATCGCGGGATTGCCGAGATAGCCGCCGTCCCAATAATGCTCGCCGTCGATTTCGACTGCCTGGAAATAGGGTGGCAGGCACGCCGAGGCGAGCACTGCGTCCGCGCTCAGCAGCGGCGTCTGGAACACCTTGATCTTGCCGGTCCGGAGATTGGTGGCGTTGAGAAAAAGCTGCGGCGCGTCCGGCGAGGAATTGAGATGGTCGAAGTCGACGACGCGCTGCAAGAGCGAACGCAGCGGATTGAAATGGAAGGGATTGAGCAGGTTCGGCGGAACCGTATGCGTCAGGGTATGGATGAAAGAATGGACTGGATGGTATTCCGGAGGCAGCTTGAGCGCCTGAATCCACTGATTGAGGGGCGAGAAGAAGTCATACACCATGTCCATGCGAGAAACCTCGTACCAGAACTGGTGCAGATTCTCCCGCGCAGCCTCATTGCCGCCATGCGCCATGCCCGAGGCCATCGCCACCGCATTCATCGCGCCGGCGCTGGTCGCACTGATCGCCTCGATCGCGAGCCGTCCATCCTCCAGCACGAGGTCGAGGACGCCCCACACGAACGCGCCGTGCGCCCCGCCGCCCTGTAGCGCGAAGTTGACGTTCTTCACGTTCGTGGTACGTCCATCTTTCACTTTGCGCGCCTGCTGCCTCCCTTCGCTTCACGCTCCAGAGCTTCCCGCACCGCCTCGAACTCACCGAGCGAGGCCCTGTCGGCGCGAGGAAACCGCAGATCGAGCCGCTCAAGCGCGGCGACCATGACGGATCCGATCACGACACGCGCGAACCATTTGTGGTCGGCGGGAACGACATACCAGGGTGCATGGGTCGTGGCGGTGTGCCGGACGATGTCCTGATACACCGCCTGGTAGCGCGGCCACAGCGCGCGCTCCTTGATGTCGTCCATCGAGAACTTCCACTGCTTGGAACGGTCCTCCAGCCGATCGAGGAAGCGCTGGCGCTGCTCCTCCCTGGAAATATTGAGGAAGAATTTCAGGACCACGGTGCCATTGCGCGCGAGGTAGCGCTCAAAGGCGGAAATGTCCTCGAAGCGCTCGCGCCAGATGTTCTTGGTGACGAGCCCCGGCGGCAGCTTTTCCTTGGCGAGGATCTCCGGATGCACGCGGGTCACCAGGCATTCCTCGTAATGTGACCGGTTGAAAATTCCGATATGGCCGCGCGCCGGCAGCGCGACCACGTGGCGCCAGAGAAAATCATGGTCGAGCTCGTGGCTGGTCGGCTGCTTGAACGCAGTGACCTCGCAGCCCTGCGGGTTGATACCTTCGAACAACGCCTTGATCGCGCTGTCCTTGCCGGAGGCATCCATGCCCTGGAAAATGATCAGGACCGACCAGCGGTCCTGCGCATAAAGCCTCTCCTGGAAGTCCGCGAGATGTTTCTTGTTGGCCTCAAGGATCTTCTGTCCCTCGTCCTTGTCGAGATCACCCTTCTCGTTCGTCTTGTGCTCCTTCAGGTGAAATTTGCCCGAACCGTCGTAACGGAAGGGCGTGATGAATTTGGCGAGCTCTGCGGCGAGCGTTTTGGCGGGTTTCTTGTTCATGAGCTCGGAGATGGTTTGCGTTGCGGTTTCAATCGTTCGAGCAGGCTACCAAGAATGCCCTTGGGGAGGAATATGATGAAGAGGACGAGCAGCACGCCATAGACGAGGTTGTCCCAGCCGACGGCCCTGGTTCCAAATCCGATGCGCAAGCTTTCGGCGAGCAGGATGGTGATGATGGCGCCGACCGTCGGCCCGAGCGAGACGAACAGGCCGCCGACGATCGCTGCGAACACCATCTGGAGCGACACGGCGATGCCGCTCACGGTGTCGGGCGTGATGAACATCTGGTACTGGCAGTAGATCGCACCGGCTAGTGCCGTCATCAGTGCGCTGATCAACGTGATCTTCAGCTTCTCCGCGGTGACGTCGACGCCCGCGGCGGCCGCAGCGTCCTCGTCCTCCGAGATCGCCTCCAGCGCGTAGCGGCTCATGCTGCGATCGATCCAGTGCCAGACCACGAGCCCCACGACCCAGACCGCAAGCGCGACCAGATACCAGGTCGTCTTGTCATCGAACTGGAGCGCCCAGAGCTTGTTGCCCGTTGCGCGGTTGGGCGTATAGCCGAGCGAGCCGCCGGTCCAGTCGCGTGTCGCGGTAATGACCTGGAGCACGATGCCTGACAGCGCCAGGGTCACCAGAACGAAATAGTGCCCGGTGATCCGGAAGCGGAAGCAGGGATAGCCGACGATCAGCGCCAGCGCACCGGCCGCAACCATGCTGACGGGGATGCCGACCCAGGGCGACAACCCCAGATGATTCCACAACAGCGCGGTGACATAGGCGCCGATCCCCATGAAGCCGCCATGGCCGAGCGACACCAGGCCGAACCGCCCCATCATCGACCAGGACGTGTAGGCGAACGACCAGATCAGGATCAGCACCAGGATATGCAGGTGATAGGGATCGCGATAGACGAACGGCAGCATGACGAGTGCCGCAAGCCCGACTGCCCATGCAGCAAGATGCGCCTGTCTCGTCATCTGCGCCTCGCGAGCAGGCCGGCGGGCCGGATGAACATCATGACGATGAAGAAGGCGAACGCCAGCACGTAGCCCCATTCGAGGTCGGAGAACAGGCCGCCGAGCGAAATGATCTCCGCGAAGACGAAGGAGGCGATGAAGCCGCCGATGAAATTACCGAGGCCCCCAAGCACGCAGATCAGGAAGGTGATCGGCCCGAACGACAGGCCGACGAAGGGATGCACGTCATATTGCAGCACCAGGAGGCAGGCGGCGAGGCCAGCGAGCGCGCCGCCAAGCGCCGAGGTGATGATGTAGATCCTCTTGGTATCGACACCCATCAGCGCCATGATCTGGCGGTCCTGCGAGATGGCGCGGATCGCCGTTCCGGTGAAGGTGCGCGTCATGAACAGATAGACGGCGACCATTCCGACCAGCGCCGCAATGAAGGACAACAGCCGGGCATAGCTGAAATTCATGTCGCCGAACGCGAGCACGGGCAGGCGGATGCCGAGATTTCGGAAATCGATGCCGAAGGCGACGGTGGCGAAGCTCTGGAGCACGAACAGCACGCCGCCGGTTGCAAGCAACTGGTTGATCGGCGGCGCGGTCAAGAGCGGCGCGATCACGAGATAGTGCAGCGCCGCGCCGAGCAGCGCGACCAGAAGGATGGTGAAGGGCGCGGCGATGAAATAACTGACGCCGTAGTACTGGACCATGAAATACATGGCGTACATGCCGATCATCACGAGCTCGGCGTAACAGATCCAGGTCACGTCGATGACGCCGAAGATCAGGTTCAGCCCGAGCGCGAGCAGCGCCAGCACGCCGCCGAGCAGGATCCCGTTGATCACGGCCTCCAGCAAATAGATGTCGAAGATATCGAGAAATGCCTGCATGCGCCCACCCGCCCTCACACCCCGAGATAAGCTTCCTTGACCGTGTCGCTCGCCAGCATCTCGGCCGAGCTGCCGGACGCGCGGATCGATCCGGCCTCGATCAGATAGGCGCGGTCGACCACGCGCAGCACCTGCTGCACGTTCTGTTCGACGATCAAAACCGTCAGCCCGCTCGCGCGAATGCGCTTCACGAGCTCGAAAACCTGCTGCACGACCACCGGGGCGAGCCCCGCGGAGGGCTCGTCCAGCAGCAGGAGCTTTGGATCCGACATCAGCGCGCGCCCGATCGCGCACATCTGCTGCTCGCCGCCCGACATGGTGCCGGCCATCTGGTAGCGGCGCTCCTTCAGACGTGGAAACAGCTCGAAGACGATTTCGAGCCGCTCGGCATATTTGTGGCGCGCCTCCTTCATGAAAGCGCCCATCTTGAGATTGTCATCGACCGAGAGCTGCGGAAACAGCCGCCGGTTCTCCGGTACATGCGCGATGCCGAGGCTGACGATACGGTGCGCCGGCGTCGTCAGAACATCGACGCCTTCCATTTTGATCGATCCGCGCGCAGGACGGATCAGGCCCGAGATCACCCGCATCAGCGTGGTTTTGCCGGCACCATTCGGGCCGATCACGCCGACCGCCTCCCCGGCCTTGACCTCGAGATTAACGCCGAACAGCGCCTGAAAGCTGCCATAGCCGGCATCGACGGATCGAAGCTCCAGCATGGTCTACCCTCCGGCGCGGCGGCGCGCTTCGGCGGCCGCGGCTTGCGTGGTCTCGGCGTCGGTGCCGAGATAGACCTCGATCACCCGCACGTCGCTGGCGACTGCGCTCGGCAGCCCCTCCGAAATCTTCTCGCCGTGATCGAGCACCATCACGCGATCGACCACGCGCATCAACACGCCCATGATGTGCTCGACCCAGATGATGGTGATGCCGAGATCGTCGCGGATCTTTCGCAGCATGTCGGCGGCCTGGTCCATCTCGGCTTCATCAAGGCCACCGAGGCTTTCATCGGCGAGCAGCAGCTTTGGTCCCGTGGCGAGCGCCTTTGCCAGTTCGAGCTTCTTCAGCCCTGCGGCACCCAGGCCATCGACGTTCGCATGCCGATCGGTCGACAGACCAACCATGGCGAGCGCGCGCTCCGCTGCCTCTTCAGCCTTGGCGCGGCTGTGCCGACCTTGCCCGTAATAGCCGGCGAGCGCGACGTTCTCGAACATCGTCAGGCGGCGAAACGGCCGCGGGATCTGGAAGGTACGGCCGATGCCGCGATTGATGATCCGATGTGGCGCGAGCCCCGCGATCTCCGTTCCCGCGAACACGATCGAGCCGGCTGTCGGGGTCAGCGTGCCCGACAGCATGTTGAAGATGGTGCTCTTGCCGGAGCCGTTGGGGCCGATCAGGCCGAGAATCTCGCCCTGATCGACCTTGAAGGAGACGTTGTTGACGGCCGTGAAGCCGCCAAAACGTTTCACCAGCCCGCGAACTTCCAGCACCGCATCCCTCCACCGCGCCTAGCGCTACTGGTTGCTGTAGGTGGAGCCCTTCGGCAGTGGCAGCACGGCCTCGCGCTGCGCCTGACTCTTCGGCCACACCACATAGGATTTGTCGTCGAGATACTGGATCACGACAGGGAACGATCGCTCGTTCTGGCCCGCCATCGGCGTGCCCTCGCCATAGAATTTCACGCCGAAGCCGAGCATCGTGCCGCCTTCGGGAATGTCGGTATCGAGCGCCGCCTTGCGCAACGCGTCGGGATCGATGCCGCCATACTTCTTGATCGCGCGCGGCAGAACGTCCGCCATGAAGACGTAGGTGTTGGAAGCTCCGATCCCGACATGGGCGGAACGGATCGCGACGCCCGGCTTGATCTTGTCGAACTCCTCGCCGACCATCTTGATCACGGGCGCGAGCTTCGGATCCATGGTCTTCTGATTGGCGAGCCAGATCGAGATCGGGTCGGTGTTGAAGATGTTGTTGGCATCAGCGCCCATGCCCTCCTTCAGCTTCTCATAGACGCCATAGCCCGCGCCGTGCCCCATCAGCGCGCCGAATTTCAGGCCCTGCTCGCGCGCCTGGCGGAGCAGGAGCGTGATGTCGGGATTGTAGCCGGTGTGGAAAATCACGTCGGGCTTGGCACGCTTGAGCTTCGTGACCAGCGCGGAAAGGTCGGGCGCAGTCGCGGAGTAACCCTCCTTCAGCACGACGTTGAAGCCGGCCTTCCTGGCGCCGGCCTCGTTGCCCTTGGCGACGTCGACGCCGTAGGCACCGTCCTCGTGGATGATCGCGACGCGGAGATCCTTCGGCTCCTTGCCGAACTTTTCCTTCGAATTCTGCGCGATGAAGTCCATCGTCATCATGCCGAACTGGTCGCCGCTCGCCTGCGGGCGGAACACGTATTTGTAGTTCTTGTCGGCGACCACGGCGGACGAGATGCAGGTCGTCATCCACATGAACTTCTTCAACTGCTCGACGCGCGCCGCGACAGGGACGCATTGCGCCGAGGAGAAGAAGCCGAGCACCATGTCGACCTTCTCCTGCTCGAGCAGGCGGACGGATTCGTTGATGGCGACGTCTGGCTTGCTCTGCGCATCGGCGTAGACGGCCTCGACCGTGTAGCCCTCGACGCCGGACTTTGCGAACTGGTCGAGGATGATCTTGGTGCCGATATATTCGAGCTCGGACCCGCCGCCGGCGAGCGGTCCGGTCAGGTCGAAAATCACGCCGATCTTGATCTTCTTGTCCTGGGCCTGGGCAGACGCCGCCAAGCCCGTCGCCGCAATCGCGACCATCAGCCCAGGTACTATCAGCCCAAGTACTATCGGCCCAAGTACCATCAGCCCAGGTACCAAACGGGCAGCCATGCGCATGCGCATCAAAACCTCCCTGGACGATTGTGCATTGCAGTCTTTTTGCTTTTACTTTTTTGCCCATCACATGGGCTGGGAGATGCGATGTCAAGCCGAATAGCGTCGCGGGCTTAACGCGTCAGCGCGCGGCGAACTGCTGCTCGATGAAGGCGGTGACGAAGCGCGGCATGGTCGGCGTCAGATCACCGAGCCCGCGGACCAGGTGAATGGCCGACAATTCGGGTTCGGCCTGGGCCGCCAGATTGGCCTCGATCCGGGCGCGCGCCATCTCGCCGGGCAGGTCGAGGTCGAGGATCCGGATCATCGCAATCGCGTGTCCCGTCATTACGCAATGCCAGTCCGCATCCGCCCGGTAGTCCTCGGGCTTCAAACCCGTCTCCTCCTCGATCTCGCGGACGACGCTGCCGGGAATGTCGAGGACGCCGTCCCTGACGTCGTCAAGGTCAGGCGTGCCAGAGGGGAAATAGATGCGCCCGGCATTCACGGTACGCTGGCTCATCTCACCCATGACAAAGGCGCCATCGGAGGCGCGTAGCGCGCCCATGCCAAAGCCGTTGAACACCGCCTTGTCGGGAAAACCCCAATCGCGCCAGGCGAGGAAGCTGGCGAAATCGGCTTCGAAATAGCTTGCGGCAAGGTGGCCGTCGGAGAGCACAGGATCGCGCCCGAGCAGGATGCGGCCATTCCAGATCTGCGGCCGCTCGCGCTGCTTGTCGGCAAAATGCGCCGCGATCTCGGCGCGACGTTCTTCGGCGAACGGCCAGGCCTGCGATCGCACGGTGAGATCGAGCGTCGTGATACGATGAATAGCAGGGGATGTCATGACGCCTGCATATCAGGGCTTCACGTCATTTGCTTGGCATTGCTATTTCGAGTTCATCCCCGTGGTCTTCTTGGCCTGCTCGACGAACTTGTTCGTGAACGTCTTGCTGACGTCGATCTTTGCGTTCGCAACCTCGGGCGAGCCGACGCTGAACACCGCGAGCACGGCATCCGCGCCCTTCGGGTCCATCTTGCCGGTTTCCGAGAACATCGGGATCGTGTTCTTCAGCGCGGCGAGATAAAGCTCCTTGTTCTTGCCGACCATCTCCTCGGGCATCTTCGCCATGATGTCTTCCGGCGAGTGCGAGTGGATCCAGGCGAGCGTGTTCAGGATCGCATTGGTCAGCGCCTGCGTCTCCTTTTCGTGACCGGCGACCCAGGCCGCGGTCGAATACAACGCGCCACCCGGATACTCGCCACCAAAGGTCTCGAGCGTATCCTTCTGCGTGCGGGTGTCGCTTAGGATGCGTAGGTCCTTGTGGCTGCCCTGGAGCACGGTGACGGAGGGATCGAGCATCACGGCCGCATCGATCTGGCCCTGCTCCATGGCCGCGACCGCGGTCGCGCCGAGGCCGACGCCGATCACGGCGGTGCCGGCGGGATCGAGGCCGTTCTTCTTCAGGAGATATTTCAGGAAGAAGTCGGTCGAGGAGCCGGGCGCGCTGACGCCGACCTTCTTGCCGGCGAGATCCTTCACCGACTTGATCTCGTTGGTATGCGAGGGCGCAACCACCAGCACGAGGCCGGGATAGCGGTCATAGACCACGAAAGCCTGCAATTCCTGCTTCTTGGCGGCCAGGTTGACGCAATGGTCGAAATAGCCTGAGACGACGTCGGCACTGCCGCCGAGCACGGCCTTGAGCGCATCCGAGCCGCCCTTGAGGTCGACGAGGTCGACATTGACGCCGGCCTTCTCGTACTCACCGAGTTGCTTGGCCAGCACCGTGGGCAGATAGCACAGGCAGGAGCCGCCGCCGACCGCGATGGTGACCTTGCTCTGCGCTGCGGCGAAGCCGGTGGTGAGCGTGAGCGCGAGCAGCGCGCCCGCGAGCCTGGCAATCGTGTTCTTCATTGGTTTCCTCCGTTCGGCTGGCGGCACATTAGAGCAGCGGATTACGCTTGAGAAGGCGACTTACGGATACACCTACCCTCGCCCGTCCGCCGCCGTCGGCCGCCACACGAGAAGCCGGCGCTCCACCATCGTCACGCCCATGTCGATCAGGAGGACGAAGGCCGACAGCACGAACATCCCGGCGAACACGCCGGCGACGTCGAACACGCCTTCGGCCTGCTGGATCAGATAGCCGAGGCCCGCGGCAGAGCCGAGATATTCGCCGACGACGGCGCCGACCACGGCAAAGCCGACGGAGGTGTGCAGCGAGGAGAACATCCACGACAGCGCCGATGGCCAATAGACGTGCCGCATCAACTGCTGCTCGCTCATGCCGAGCATGCGGCCGTTGTCCAGCACCGTGCGGCTGACCTCCTTGACGCCCTGATAGACGTTGAAGAACACGATGAAGAACACCAGCGTCACGCCGAGCGCGACCTTCGACCAGATGCCGAGGCCGAGCCACAGCGCGAAGATCGGCGCAAGCACCACGCGCGGCAGGGCGTTGACCATCTTGACGTAGGGATCGAACACGGCGGCGACCAGCGGCTGCCGCGCGAACCAGAAGCCGACCAGCACGCCGCCGAGCGAGCCGATCACGAAGGCGAGGATCGACTCCCACAGCGTGATCCAGAGATGCTTCCAGATCACGCCGCTCGCGAACCATTTCACGATCTGGCTGAACACGTCGACCGGATTGGAGAAGAAGAACGGCGGCAGCAGGATCTTGCCGAATACCGGCACGGTGGAGAGCACCTGCCAAAGCACGATAGCGACCACGGCGACCAGCAATTGCAGCGAGAGCAGCGTGAGGCGCGACATCAGACCGCCTCCGCCTGGGTCGATTGCGCGTAGCCCTTCATCACCTCGTCCTTGAGCACGCTCCAGATCTCGCGATGGAGCGCATGGAACTCCTTGTCCAGCCGCACTTCGAAAATGTCGCGCGGGCGCGCGAGCTCGACGCGCCAGTCGCCGATGATGCGCGAGGACGGCCCCGCCGACATGATCACGACGCGGTCGGCGAGCGCGATCGCCTCCTCGAGGTCATGGGTGACGAACAGTACCGCCTTGCGGTCGGCGCTCCAGAGCTCGAGCAGGAGATTGCCCATGACCTGCCGGGTCTGGGCATCGAGCGGGCCGAACGGCTCGTCCATCAGCAGGATTTTCGGATCGCGGATCAGCACCTGCGCCAGCGCCACGCGCTTGCGCTGGCCGCCGGAGAGCATGTGCGGATAGCGGTTGGCAAACGCCCCGAGCCCGACCGAGGTCAGCCATTTTTGCGCCCGTGCAAGCGCCTCGGGGCGCGGCGTGCCCTTGATCTCGAGGCCGATTGCGACGTTGTCGATGGCCGTTTTCCAGGGGAACAGCGCATCGGCCTGGAACAAATAGCCGGCATCCCGGTTCAGGCTGGCGAGCGGACGGTCGAATACCTTGACGCTGCCGGCGGCGGGCTTCAGCAGCCCCGCGGCGACGTTGAGTAGTGTGGATTTGCCGCAGCCGGTCGGGCCGACAATCGCGACGAACTCACCCTGGCCGACGGTCAGCTGCGCCTCTTCGACCGCGGTATAGACGCGCCCGTCCCCCAGCCGGAATGCGACTTTGGTATCCTCGAGCGCCACCGCCGTGGTTGTCATCTGCCGATTTCCTCCCAGCTCTTGGCGGATGCCTTAGCTGCTTGCGCCGGCAAGTTCAATCGAGCGGCCAAGCGTGCTACGCATGCGGGGTCGCCTCCATCAATCTCCCCCTGCGGGAGTGCAAGGTTGGGTCCGTACCGATGCCCTCCAAGCCCGTGATCGGCTATGCGCGTGTCGCGAAAAACTTCGGCCCGGTCGTGGCCGTGGACGGCGTTTCGCTCGACGTCGCCGAGGGTGAGTTTCTGGCCATCGTCGGCGGCTCCGGCTCGGGCAAGACCACCCTGCTGCGGCTGACCAACCGGCTGATCGAGGTCGACCGTGGCACGATCACCGTCGAGGGCGCGGATATCAGCCGCGCCGACCCGGTGGAGCTGCGGCGCCGCATCGGCTACGTCTTCCAGAGCGGCGGGTTGTTTCCGCATCTGAGCGTCGCGGACAATATCGGCATCACGCCGAAGCTGCTGGGCATTCCGCAGGGAGAGATTGCCGCACGCGTGGATGAGCTGCTCGACCTCGTGCGGCTCGACCGTACCCAGCATCGCGATCGACTGCCGCAAGACCTGTCCGGAGGACAACGCCAGCGCGTCGGCGTGGCGCGGGCACTCGCGGCACGTCCACGCATCGTGCTGATGGACGAGCCGTTCGGCGCGCTCGATCCCCTGACCCGCGATGCGCTCGGCGAAGACTATCGCGCACTGCATCACAAGCTCGGCCTGACCACGGTCATGATCACCCATGACATGACGGAAGCGATCTTGCTTGCCGACCGCATCGCGGTGATGCGCGCCGGGCAACTGCTCGCGCAGGGCACGCCGGCGGAGCTCGGCCGAAGCGACGACGCGTACGTGCTGGAGCTGTTGCGGACGCCGCGGCGCCAGGTCGCGCGGCTGAACGAGCGGCTGCCGCAGGGTGGTGCGGCATGAGCCTGATCTCCGATCCGCGCTGGGGCGAGGCGCTGTCGCATCTGCCGGACTATCTCGGCAATCATGTGAGGGTGAGCCTTGCCGCGCTCGCGCTCGGGCTCATCGTCAGCCTGCCGCTCGCGATCCTCTGCCGCAACCGCCCGGTGGCGCGCAACATATTGCTTGCGCTTGCGAGCATCGTGCAGACCGTGCCGGGGCTGGCGCTGCTTGCGCTGTTCTATCCGCTCCTGCTGCTCGCGGCCTCCGTGACGCTCGCCTGGTTCGGCGTCGCCTTCTCCGCCTTCGGCTTCCTGCCGGCGATGCTCGCGCTCGCGCTCTATTCCATGCTGCCGGTGCTGCGCAATGGCATCACCGGGTTGAACGGCATCGATCCCGCCTTGCTCGAAGCGGCCCAAGGCGTCGGCATGACGCCGCGACAATCGCTGCTGACGGTTGAACTGCCGCTGGCGCTGCCGGTGATGATGGCCGGCATCCGCACTGCTGCGGTGTGGGTGATCGGCACGGCGACCTTGTCCACGCCGATCGGGCAGACCAGCCTCGGCAACTACATCTTCGCCGGCCTGCAAACCCAGAACTGGGTGTTCGTGCTGTTTGGCTGCTTTGCCTCGGCCGTGCTGGCGCTTGCGGTCGATCAATTGCTCGGCCTGATCGAAGCCGGCTTGCGCAATCGCAGCCGCCTGCGCACGACGCTCGGCGGCGTCGGGATTGCGGCGCTGGTCGCCGCGACGCTGGTGCCCTCGCTTGGGCGTTCGTCGCCCGCGTACATCGTCGGCGCCAAGACGTTCGCCGAGCAATACGTGCTGTCGGCCCTGATCCGGGATCGCCTGGCGGCGGCGGACCTGCCGGCGACGACGCGGTCCGGCCTCGGCTCCAACGTCGCCTTCGAGGCGCTCAAGGCCGGCGATATCGATCTCTATGTCGACTATTCCGGCACACTCTGGGCCAACCAGCTGCACCGCACGGACATCAAGCCGCGCAAGGAGCTGATCGACGAGCTGAAGACGGCGCTCGCCAAGCAGAATATCACACTGCTCGGCGAGCTCGGCTTCGAGAACGCCTATGCGCTGGTGATGCCGCGAAAGCGCGCGGAGGCGCTTGGTATCCGTTCCGTCGCCGATCTCGCCGCGCACACGTCAGGTCTGTCGATCGCCGGCGACTACGAATTCTTCTCGCGCCCGGAATGGGCGGCGTTGCGCGATGCCTACGGGCTCGCGTTCCGCGCCCAGCGGCAGATGCAGCCGGATTTCATGTATGCGGCGGTCGCAAGCGGCGAGGTCGACGTCATCGCCGGCTACACCAGCGACGGCCTGATCGCGAAATACGATCTCGTGGCGCTCGACGACCCCAAGCGCGCGATCCCACCCTACGACGCCATTCTGCTGCTCGCTCCCAAGCGCGCCGGCGACGAGCGGCTCAAGGCCGCACTGAAACCGCTGCTCGATCGGCTCGACATCGCCGACATGCGCGAAGCAAATCTGCGCGCCAGCGGCAACGACGCGAACTCGTCGCCGGACGTTGTGGCGAAGTGGCTGTGGGAGAAGATCAGCAAGCGGTAGGACCGTGCCATTAATTCGGAGTCGTCCTGGCGAAGGCCAGGACCCGTCCACACCATCAACCCAGGGCTTAGTCATGTGGGCGGTACTGCCCCGCGCACTTCAATTGATAGATCACGCGGTATCGGTCCCGGCTTTCGCCAGGACGACATTGGAGAGGCATACGCGCTCTCACGACACCGACCTTACGCAGAGCGTCGAAGCGCTACAGCCCGTGGATCATCCCGGCGTTGATCAGCAGGCGGTTGAGGCGGCGCGCCTCGGCACCGTCCTTGCAGCCATAGAAGATGCCCTTGCAGCGTAGCATGACGTCCTTCTGCGCGGCGAAGGATGGGTCGAGCGGGATACCGGCGGCTTCCTGGATCACCAGCGGCAAATAGGCGCCGTCGATCGTGTCCATCACCGCGTCGCTTCTCACCGGCTCGAAATTGATGGCGTCGATCGCATAATAGGTGGCGTAGAGACGCGGATCATAGGCGTCGAGCTTCTTGCCGAGGCTGCCTTCGTCGAGCCCGGGCTCGAGGATGTGCGGCGCGAATTCCGGCTGATGATCGCCGTAGCGCACGATCAGGAACGGCTCGCCGGGAAACTTCTTCTTCAACCCGGCCAGGAAGGCCTGGTATTGCTCGGCGCTCATCGCCTGGCGGCGCAGATATTCGTCGAGCGACGGCGTATTCCCAAGCGCGCGCCAGCTTGGCGTCAGGTCGGGACGGAAACGCGTCTCCCAGGGGAAATGATTGGCGCCGAGATAGATGAAGCTGAACAGCGGCTTGTTCGGCGGCTGCTGGCTCATCAACTGAAGCGCCTTGTCGTAGAAGAAGGAATCCGGCTCGACGTCCTTCGCGCCGAGGTCCTTAACATCATAGAAGTGCTCGATGCCGGTCGTCAGCTGGAAGCTGCGCGCGCTCATGAAGGCGCCGTAGGCGGGATAGAGCGACATCGTATCGTAGCCGCAGCGGCGCAAGCTGAGCGGCAGGCCGCGCTCGACGCGTCCCGAGGCGATGCGCGTCACGAAATAGGCGAAGCGACCGAACGAGCGCGACGACAGGCCGGCGAGCACGTTGTATTCGGTGAACCAGCTCGGGCCGCCGTTGCTCTCGGCGAGGAAGGTGCGAGCCTTGCCATCCCAGGATTTGAAGTGGCTGCCGTAGCCTGGTGGCACCTTGATGCCTTGCGCGGCGCGGATGTCGAAACTGGATTCATCATGGATCATGATGATGTTCGGCCGCCGCCCGGCTGGATGGCAGGCATCGACCAGCGGCATGTTGAGACGCTCGTTGGTCGAGGCGGCCGACTCCATGAAGCCGTATTGCACGAAGTCGGAGACTGCCGTGACGCCGGAGCGAAAGAATTTCGAGAGATAGCCGTCGTCGTAATAGCCGCGCCAGGCTTCATCCGGATGATAAAGGGAATAGCCGACCAGCGCGGAGAGGCAAGCGAGCTTGCAGGCGAGCGCCGGCAGGCGGCGGATGCGGAACGGATCGAGCCACCACAGCGCATACATCAACGGCAGGATGACGAGGCAGACCCCGATCACCGACCAGCGCAGGTTCGGAAAGATCGTGAACAGGAATGCGACGGTGTCGCGGTCGATCATCATCAGGTCGATGAAGTTGACCGTCATCTGCACGACGTCGTGCTTGAGCCGCGACAGCAGCACCAGCACCACGACCATGGTCAGCGACAGCGCGCCCGACAGCGCGGGGCGGCGGAGCAGCGTGATCCAGAAGAAATTGAGGATGCCCCAGGCAAGCGCGAAGCCAAGGCGCGAGCTGAAATCGATCTCGGTCTCGTACATCAGCGCGAGCGCGGCCAGATGCGGCGCGGCGACGGCGAGGAGGCGCCAGATGCCGATCGCGGCAACGCTCGCCAGCACGGCGGTGGCGGCGGAAGGACCTGGGTTGGGCGCGGACGCCATCGACGACACGCTGAACACGCTCCGGCGCGGTGATGCCAAGCCCTCTGGCCAGCCTGCTGGCGGCCAGAGCGTCCGGCGCCGCCGGAGAGCGCCGTGTCATAAAACTGTAACGGAACAGTCGTGGGCAGGCAACGCGACGTGCCGTCCGACCTTCGCTTAATATTAGCAGGCGGCGAATGCGGCTTGCGCCCCAAGCCCCGCTTGCTCTCCTCACCCTGAGGTGCCCGCGAAGCAGGCGTCTCGAAGGGCGAGGCCGGATCGGGCAGCCGGGCCTGCATGGTTCGAGACGGCGCGGAGCCTGTCATCGGGCCGCGCTTCGCGCGGACCCGGTGGCGCCTCCTCACCATGAGGGTTGGACAGCGTCAGCCGCCGCGCTTGGGCTTGGCGATCCCGGCGATGAAGACGTCGATCACAGCTTCGGCCATCTTCTCGATCTCGCCTTCCTCCACGCCCCAGCGCGGGAAATGGCCGTCAAGGTTCATGCGCGCAAACCCGTAGACCAGGGCGCGGGCGGCAATCTGGATCGGCTTAAGCTCGCCCTGTCGCAGCAGGCCCCGCTCCGCGGCCTCACCCAGCATCCGCTCGGTCAGCGCGATGAGTTCGGCATTGTCGCGGGTGAGCTCAGGCGAACTGCCATGGGCGAAGTAGCGCCCTGTCGAGATGATCTCGAAATGGGCGGGGTTGCGCATCGCCCAGCGCAGATAGGCAAGGCCGAAGGCGCGGAGACGCACGAGCGGTTCGGCTGGCGGCGTCTGCGCAAGTGCCGTATCGATCTCCGCACGAAACCGGCGCTGCGCCTCTCCCGCCACTGCCGCCATCAGTGCGTCCCGGTTGGGAAAATGCCGGAACGGCGCCCCCGGCGACACCGCCGCCCGCCGCGCCGCCTCGCGGACAGAAACGTCGCCGCCCTCGGCCGCCAGTTGCAGCGCAGCATCGATCAGCACGCGGCGGAGATCGCCGTGATGGTAGGGCCGGGCTTCGGCGGCGCGGGAGCGGCGCTTTGGGGGCTCACGGGCGGGCATCGAAACCTCCTAGCATCACCCGAACGTGAATGTAAGCGGCGATTACACTGTTGACCAAAACAGGGCCTCCAAATGTAATCGTTGATTACATAACGGAGGAGACCGTCGTCATGTCGCAACGTCAAAGCTGGTTCGAGGGTTGGCGCCTACTCGCCCTGCTCAGCCTGAGCCTGATCGTCCTGTGTACCTGGATCGCCGCGATGCGGCAGTTCGAGGTCGAGGGGGTGCGCATGGTGGTCCGATTCACGGCGCGCAGCTCGCTCCTCCTGTTCTGCCTCGCCTTCAGCGCCGCCGCCCTGGCACGGCTCCGGCCCAACGCCTGGACGCGCTGGCAGCGCCGCAACCGGCGCTATCTCGGCCTTGGCTTTGCAGTCTCCCACGGCGTCCACGCAGTTGCGATCATCGCCTTCGCCAAGATGGATCCGGCCGGCTTTACGGCAGCGACCTCGGCCGCGTCCTATGTTTTCGGCGGCATCGGCTACGCCGTCATCATCGCGATGGCCGCGACCTCCTTCGACCGAACGGCCGAGCTGCTCGGCCGCCGTGCCTGGCGCGCCCTTCACCTCGTCGGCGGCTACTATCTCTGGCTCCAGTTCATGGTCTCGTTCGGCAAGCGCGTGCCGGCAATGCCGCTCTATGCGGCATTCCTCGTCCCCCTCCTCGCCGTTATTGCGCTGCGGCTGATCGCGATGGCCGCGAGCTCGCACCCGAAGCCGGTCGCCGCGGGCTAGATCTGCGCAGCGTAGCGTCCATCTGCGATGGCCACCAAGCATCTCGATCGGACGTCAGCTCTTAAGTTGATGCAGCACGCGAAGTCGTCCCGTAGATCCCGCGCGGACGATGACATCGCAGATGAAGAGCCGAATCCTAGACTCTGAAGTCGCTTGGCTTTTGCGGATTGGAGAGGCGAACAAAAGGCCTCTGAAACAGCGTGAGATCAAGAATGTGCTTTAAGCGTCAGTTCTTGGTCTTCAGACTGCACTTCAACATCGAAGAATTTGAATGAAGCACCAGCGCTTGCCGCTGAAGGGAAGGAGAGAGCGAGACCGCATGCTGCGATCTCGCTCGGAAGTTAGCCGCAAGGGCTTAAGATTTGGTGTGCCGAGAATTTCCGCACGCAACGCTTGCGCGTCGCACGGTCAGTTCTTCGACTTGTCGACCAGCGCGCCCTTCTTGATCCAGGGCATCATGTCGCGCAGCTTCGCGCCGACTTCCTCGATCGGGTGGGCGGCGAGCTTGGCGCGGGTCGCCTTGAACGAGGTCTGGTTGACCTTGTTCTCGAGCATCCAGTCACGCGAGAATTTGCCGGACTGGATGTCGTTGAGAACCCGCTTCATCTCCTTCTTGGTCTCGTCGGTGATGATGCGCGGGCCGGTGACGTATTCGCCGTACTCGGCGGTGTTGGAGATCGAGTAGTTCATGTTGGCGATGCCGCCTTCATAGATCAGGTCGACGATCAGCTTCACTTCGTGCAGGCACTCGAAATAGGCCATCTCGGGCGCGTAGCCGGCTTCGACCAGGGTCTCGTAGCCGCCCTTGATCAGCTCGACCAGGCCGCCGCAGAGCACCACCTGCTCGCCGAACAGATCGGTCTCGCACTCTTCCTTGAAGGTGGTCTCGATGATGCCGGCGCGGCCGCCGCCGACCGCCGAAGCGTAGGAGAGGCCGAGGTCATGGGCATTGCCCGAGACGTCCTTGGCGATCGCGATCAGGCAGGGCACGCCGCCGCCGCGCTGATACTCCGAGCGCACGGTGTGGCCGGGGCCCTTCGGCGCGATCATCAGCACGTCGAGGTCGGCGCGGGGATCGAGCAGGTTGAAGTGGACGTTGAGGCCGTGCGCGAACACCAGCGCCGCGCCCTTCTTCATGTTGTCGTGCAGGTGCTCGCGGTAGATGTCGCCCTGGAGCTCGTCCGGGGTCAGCATCATGACGAGGTCGGCCCATTTGGCGGCCTCGGCGACTTCCATCACCTTGAAGCCGGCGTTCTCCGCCTTCTTGGCCGAGGCCGAGCCCTTGCGCAGCGCAATCGCCACCTCCTTGACCCCGGAGTCCTTCAGGTTGAGCGCATGGGCGTGGCCCTGGCTGCCATAGCCGACGATGGCGACCTTCTTGCCCTTGATCAGGTTCAGGTCGGCGTCGCGATCGTAATAAACACGCATAGTCGTTTCCTCATTGAGGGCCGAAAATCGGCCAATGGTCAGGTGTCGAGGGGTGAAATTTGCGGATTTCGGGGGCTGTCTAGAGCATTTTCCGCCCCGAAGGAAACCCGTTTCTGCATGGAAATCCGCGACATCATGCATCCATGAAAACGGGGTAGAGGGAGGCAAGCAGCAGGACCGCCATCAGGATATTGAAGGCGCGGACCAGCCGCTCGGAGGTCAGGACCGGCCGGAGCGCGCTCCCGAACACGGCCCAGACCACGGTCGAGACCGTACCGACGATCAGGCTGATCACGGTCTGGATGGCGATATTAATGGGGAATTGGGCAATCGCCGCATAGGCGGTGATGGTGCCGATCACGATCACCCATCCCTTGGCGTTGATCCACTGAAACATGGCCGCGCCCCAGAAGGTCATCGGGCCGCGGCCGCTGTCGCCGCCCGGCGTGGTCGGGCCGGACATGGCGATCACTGCGGCGAGGTAAATCAGGTAGGCTGCGCCGGCATATTTCAGAATGGTCTGGAGGATCGGATAGGCCAGAAACACGGTGCCGAGCCCGAGCCCCACCGCGGCCACCATGAAGGCAAAGCCGATGACGATGCCGGCGATGTGCGGGATGGTGCGCCGGAAGCCGTAGGTCAGGCCCGAGGCCAGCAGCATGATGTTGTTCGGCCCGGGGGTGAAGTACATCACCACCATGAAGGCGAGAAAGGCATAGAAGAGCGAGTTGGCCATAGTCACCTCACGCGGTCTTCGCAAGCGGCTGCGGGCGCTTGGCCAGCACCATCACCGCAATGCCGCCGATCACGGTCAGCATGCCGGTGAGCCGCAGGGGTCCGAACCGCTCGCCGAACACGATGCTGGAGGCCGCCGAGCCCACGAACGGCACCAGCAGCGCGAACGGCACGACCTGCGCAGCCGGATAGTCGCGCAGCAGCCGGCCCCACAGCCAATAGGCGATGCTGGTCGAAATGCCGCCCAGCGCCAGCATGCAGAGCGCCGTGGTCAGCGACATGTGCGTCAGCACTTGCCAGGTCGGCGCGGGACCATCGGCAATCAGCGCCAGCGCGAACAGCGGCACCGCCGACGTCAGGCACAGCCAGGCAAACAGGTCGAACATCGGCACGCCGCGGGCGCCGCGCAGCAGGAGATTGCCGATCGCGAACGAGATCGGCGAGATCATCAGTACCGCGAAGGCACCGACGCTGAAATCATAGCCGACGGTGCCGCAGATCAAGAGAAGGCCGACCGCGGCAATGGCAATGCCTGCTGTCTGCGCCGGCGTCGGCCGCTCGCCGAAGGCGAGCACGGCAAAGCCGATGGTGAACAGCGCCTGGCTCTGCACGACGACGCTCGTGAGCCCCACCGGCACGCCATGGGCGATGCCATAGGCCTGGGACAGGAACTGGCCGAGGAACAGCGTGAAACTGATCGCGATCAGCAGCGGCCAGGCGATCTTTGGCTTGCGGATGAACAGGCAGGGCACGGCAGCAACCGAGAAGCGCAGCGCTGTCATCAATTCCGGCGACAATTCGTCGAGCGCCAGCCGGCTCGCCACGAAGGCAAGTCCCCAGACGATCGCCACCATGACGGCGATGAGGATGTCGGCCGGCTTCATTGTTGTTCTTCTTCGGGCTCTGTTCCGCTTGCGTGTTCTTGTCGTTCAGCCTTGCTCGCCGGCGCTTACGTAGAAGGGTTGGGTTTGCGCAGCAGATAGGTGCCGTGCATCGGGGCGTGGTAGTCGGCCGAGACCAGCGTGAAACCGACGTCGGTCAGCATGCGCTCCATCACCCAGCCGAAGGTGGAATATTCGTCGCGCATATGCGTGACCACGCTCTCGCGCGAAAAATCGTGGTTCTTGATCTGGAACTCGGCCCATTGCTCGACGTCGCGCTCGGCCGCATCGGGCATCGAGACGAAGACGATGTCGCGCAAATAGAAGCTCGCGCCCGGCTTCAGCGCACGATAGATGCGCGAGAGCGCAACTGCCTTCCAGAAATCCGGCAGGTGATGCAGCGTGAATTCACTGACGATCAGGTCGTAGGATTCGGGCCGGTACGCGAAGCTGAGCAGGCCGGCCGATTGCGTCGCGACCTTGGCCTTGCGGTCGCGGGCATAGATCTCGGCGAGGGCCAGCATCGCCGGCGAGATGTCGATGGCGTCGACCTCGGCGCCCAGCAACGCGGCCTCGGTCGCGAGCACGCCGTTACCGCAGCCGATGTCGGCGATGCGCCAGCCGCGCTGGACGCCGAGCATTTTCAGCGCGGCGCGCGCGCGCAGATCGGCGTCATCGTGATTGTCGTAGATCGAGGCGACCGCGGGCTCGATGCCCATCCGGTTGCGTTCGTTGTAGTACCAGTCGCGCGCCAGCATGGTTCACATCCCTTCAGGCCCGCGACCGATCGCGGCAACCCCGGTGCGCGACACCTCGACGAGGCCGATGGGGCGCATCAAGTCGATGAACTGGTTGATCTTGTCCGTATTGCCCGTGATCTCGAACACAAAGCTCTCGGTGGTGGCGTCGATCACGCGGGCGCGGAAGGCGTCCGCGAGCCTCAGCGCCTCGACGCGATGCTCGCCCTCCCCGCGCACCTTGACCATTGCAAGCTCGCGCTCGATCGAGCGTCGGGTCTGCGTCATGTCGACCACGCGATAGACCGGGATCACGCGGTCGAGCTGGTGCTTGATCTGCTCGATCACCATCGGCGTGCCTGTCGTCACGATGGTGATGCGCGAGAGATGCTTCTGGCTCTCGGTCTCGGAGACCGTGAGGCTCTCGATGTTGTAGCCGCGGCCCGAGAACAGGCCGATGACGCGCGCGAGCACGCCGGGCTCGTTCTGCACGAGCACCGAGAGCGTATGCGTCTCGTTGGGATCGTGACGGTCCTCGAGGAAATAGGCGGATGCGGGCTGGTTCATTGTCGTCCCCTCTATTCTTTGTCGTCACGCCCCGCGAAAGCGGGGCATCCAGTAGTCACCGGCGCCTGAGTTTCCCACGACTGCCGCGGCGTACTGGATCGTCCGGTCAAGCCGGACGATGACAGCGGTGTATTTGGTGAGCGCTCGCGTCATCATGCGACCACCCATTGCTTGAAGAGATCGAAATCGATATTGCCGCCCGAGAGCACGAGGCCGACATTGCGGCCCTTCAACTTGCTCTTCTCCTGCAGCGCAGCCGCAAGCGCGGCTGCGCCGGCGCCTTCGGCGAGATTGTGCGTGTCGGTCCAATAGGCGCGGATCGCCGCGCACACTTCGTCGTCGGTCACCTGCACGATGCGCGAGGCGCCCTTGCGGATGAGTGCGAGCGCGTCGGCGTCGGGAATGCGCGTCGCCATGCCGTCGGCGAGCGTGTTGCTGGTCTCCGTCGTCACGACCGTGCCGGCCGCAAACGACAGCGCATAGGACGGCGCCTCCGTCGACTGCACGCCGACGATCTCGGTCTTCAGGCCGAGCAGGTCACGCGCCATGATGCAACCGCAGATGCCGGAACCCTGGCCGATCGGCACGTAGAGAATGTCGAGGTCAGGCGCAGCCTTGAACAATTCCAGCGCGTAGGTCGCAACGCCCAGCACGAGGTCCGGGTGGAACGACGGCACCATGTGCAGGCCTGCGAATTGCGCACGACGCTCGGCCTCCTCGCGGGCGGCCTGAAAGTCCTCGCCGTGCTCGACGAGCTCGGCGCCAAAGGCCTTCATGGCGCGGTTCTTCTCGACTGAGTTGCCGCGCGGCACGTAGATGACCGCGGGCACGCCGTGGCGGCTTGCGGCAAACGCCAGGCTCTGCCCGTGATTGCCGCGCGTTGCCGAGATGATGCCGGGCGTGTTCGGCCGCTCGCGCTTCAGCCGCTCGAGATAGACGAGCCCGCCGCGCACCTTGAAAGCGCCGATCGGCGTGTGGTTCTCGTGCTTGACCACGACGCGGGTGCCGAGCCGCTGGCTAAGCAACGGCCAGGCGTGCGCCGGCGTCGCCGGCACCGCCTGCCCCACGATCTCATGTGCGCGTTCGAGCTCCTTCAGGTCGAACATCGCATCACACCAGCGCCTTGCCGCCGGCGAACGCGGTGGCGGTGGCCTCATCATTGGCCTGCTCCGGCAACAGCATCTCGTTGTGCGCCTTGCCGGAGGGGATCATCGGGAAGCAGTTTTCGAGCGCCGCGACGCGGCAGTCGAACAGCACCGGGCGCTTGACCGAGATCATCTCCTTGATTGCGCCGTCGAGATCGGCGGGCTTGTGCGCCTGGATGCCGACGCCGCCATAGGCTTCCGCGAGCTTGACGAAATCCGGCAGCGCTTCGGAGTACGAATGCGACAGGCGGTTGCCGTGCAGCAATTGCTGCCACTGCCGCACCATGCCCATGTACTGGTTGTTCAGGATGAAGATCTTGATCGGCAGCTCGTACTGAACCGCCGTCGACATCTCCTGGATCGTCATCTGCACCGAGGCATCGCCCGCGATGTCGATGACGAGGCTGTCCGGGTGGGCGACCTGCACGCCGACCGCGGCCGGCAGGCCATAACCCATGGTGCCGAGACCGCCGGAGGTCATCCAGCGGTGTGGTTCCTCGAAGCCGAAGAACTGCGCCGCCCACATCTGGTGCTGGCCGACCTCGGTGGTGATGTAGACGTCCTTGCCGCGCGTCAGCTCGAACAGGCGCTGGATCGCGTGCTGCGGCAGGATGACGTCGTTGTTCTTCTTGAAGTACAGCGAATTGCGCGCACGCCATTGCGCGATCTGCTGCCACCACGGCCTGATGTCGGGCTTCTTCGCCTCCGCCTTGAACACCTGGAGGATGTCGCCGAGGATGTTGCCGCAGTCCCCGATGATCGGAACATCGACGCGGATGTTCTTGTTGATCGAGGACGGGTCGATGTCGATGTGGATCTTCTTCGAGCCCGGCGAAAACGCGTCGACGCGGCCGGTGATGCGGTCGTCGAAGCGCGCGCCGACGCACAGCATGACGTCGCAGTCATGCATGGTCATGTTGGCTTCGTAAGTGCCGTGCATGCCGAGCATGCCGAGCCAGTTCTTGCCCGACGCCGGATACGCGCCCAGACCCATCAGCGTCGAGGTGATCGGAAAACCCGTGACCTCGACCAGCTCGCGCAACAGTTTCGAGGCCTCGGGGCCGGAATTGATCACGCCGCCGCCGGAATAGATCACCGGGCGCTTGGCATTGGCGAGCAGCGAAACGGCTTTGCGGATCTGCATCGCGTCGCCCTTCACGCGCGGCGCGTAGGAGACATGCACGTCGGACTTTCGCGGCGGATGGTAGGTGCCGGTCGCGAACTGCACATCCTTCGGCACGTCGACCAGCACCGGACCCGGCCGGCCCGAGGTCGCGACGTAGAACGCTTCGTGCAGCACCTTTGCGAGATCGTTGACGTCGCGCACCAGCCAGTTGTGCTTGGTGCAGGGCCGCGTGATGCCGACGGTGTCGCATTCCTGGAACGCGTCGTTGCCGATCAGATGGGTCGGCACCTGGCCGGTGATGCAGACCAGCGGGATCGAATCCATCAGCGCGTCCGTCAGCGGCGTCACCATGTTGGTGGCGCCGGGGCCGGAGGTCACCAGCACGCAGCCCGGCTTGCCTGTCGAGCGCGCATAGCCTTCCGCGGCATGGCCCGCGCCCTGCTCGTGCCGGACCAGGATGTGCTGGATCTCGCTCTGCTGGAAAATCTCGTCATAGATCGGAAGCACCGCGCCGCCGGGATAGCCGAAAATATCCGTCACGCCATGATCGATGAGCGCGCGCACGATCATCGCGGCGCCGGTCATCTGGTTCGGATCGTGGCTGTTCTCGGTCATTGTCTTGCTCCGGATGCGCTGTTGTCAGCGGCTTCTTTGAGGTCTGGTTCGGGAAATAAAAAAGGGCCCCAAGAGGCCCCATGCGCACCGCTCGGTTTTGGATGGCCGCTAGCCATCCCCGGCGATGCGCCTGGGTACGACGACGATAAGGAGTTTGGTAATAATGTTACGCATGAGGTCGGCCCGGCTTCCCAAAGGTTGCGCGAACCATAGCGGCCAAAGCCCGGATGTCAAGGCAATGCGGCCATTTTCGCGCGATTTCGAGAATTGTAGCGGCGTTCCCGGCATTCGGCGAGAGGGAATTTGCGGCGGAGCCACAAAAGCTCGTCATTCCGGGGCGCTCGCGGAAATCGAGCGAGCCCGGAATCCATAACCACAGGCCGTGATGAGGCGCGAAGCGGTGGCCGGCAGTCATCGCCACACAACCGTCTGGGATTATGGGTTCCGGGCTCGCGCTGCGCGCGCCCCGGAACGACGGCTGAATGAGCGGCGCCGCCCTCACCCCGCGCCCACGGCCGCCAGCCACCCCCTTGCCTCCTCCGGCTTCACCCATTCGAACTCGGGCAATTGGTGGCGGAACCAGGTGAACTGGCGTTTGGCGTAGTGGCGAGTGTCGGCGCGGCCGATGGCAGCCGCCTCGTCCCGGCTGATCTCGCCACGCAGGTGCCGGATCAGCACGGGCACGCCATGGGCTTTCATGGCCGGCAACAGCGGATCGAGATCGCGCGCGACGAGCCGCTCGACCTCGGCAAGCGCGCCGGCGCCGAGCATGGCCTCGAAGCGGGCATCGATGCGGGCGTAGAGCTCATCGCGCTCGGGGGCGAGAAACAGTGCGCGAAAACTGTCTTCCGGCAACAGCGGCGGCTGGCCCTCGCGGTGCCAGTCGAGCAGCGAGCGGCCGGTCGCCTCGACCACCTCGAGCGCCCGTGCGATGCGGGTGCGGTCGCGCACATTCAGCCGTCCGGCGGCGACCGGATCGCGGCTCGCGAGTTCCGCATGCAGCGCCTCGACGCCGTTGCGCTCGAGCCGCGCGCGCACGCTGTCGCGCACCTCGGGCGGGATCGGCGGCACGGTCGAGAGGCCCCTCGTCAGCGCCTTGAAATAGAGCCCGGTGCCGCCGATGAAGATCGGCTGGCCGCCTTGCGCCCGCGCCTCAGCCAGCGCGACGGCCGCATCCGCGAGCCAGGCGCCGGTCGAAAAATTCACGGCCGCGTCGACATGGCCATAGAGACGATGCGGAACCTGCGCCTCCTCGTCCCGCGTCGGGCGCGCCGTGATGATGCGCAGATCACGATAGACCTGCATGGAATCGGCGTTGATCACGACACCGCCGGCACTCAGCGCAAGTTCGAGCGCCAGCGCCGACTTGCCGCTGGCGGTCGGGCCTGCGATAAGCACGGCCTTGCTCACTTGCCCCTCGCTCACGAAAACCTCAAATGTCCCTCGTCGCCACGCTGATCTGCAATCCCAATAGTCCCGCGCTCGACAGCACCATCGTCGACGGCGCCCGCGCCGTGCTGCCCTCTGCGGCGCCCGCGCATTGGCTATTCGACGGGGTTGCGGTCGACATCCCCTTCGGCGCTCAGGAAAACCTCGAAGGCGATCGTCACGCCATCGAAGAGCGGCTACGCGAGCTCCGCGGCGACCTGCCGATCGACATCGTCGTGCAGCCTGTCGGCTTCCGGCGCAAGAGGCTTTTTCTCGCCGACATGGATTCCACCATGATCGGCCAGGAATGCATCGACGAGCTCGCCGATTTCGTCGGGCTCAAGGCGCATGTCGCAGCCATCACCGAGCGCGCGATGCGCGGCGAGATCGAGTTCGAGCCGGCCCTGCGCGAGCGCGTCGCGCTGCTCAAGGACCTGCCCGTCGGCGTCGTCGACGAAGTGCTGGCCAAGCACATCACCCTGACGCCGGGCGGCCGCGAAGTGGTCGCGACCATGCGCGCCCACGGCGCCTACACCTGTCTCGTCTCCGGCGGTTTTACGCTGTTCACCAGCGCGGTCGCTGCCAAGATTGGCTTTCAGGAGAACCGCGCCAACGAGCTGATCGTGCGCGACGGCAAGTTCACCGGTGAGGTGAAGGAGCCGATTTTAGGCCGCGCGGCAAAGCTCGCGACGCTGGTCGACCTGATGGAGTCGTTCGATCTCGACGATATCGATACGCTGGTCGTCGGCGACGGCGCCAACGATCTCGCGATGATCCAGGCGGCCGGGCTGGGTGTCGCCTACCACGCCAAGCCTGCCGTGGCGGCTGCGGCAGCCGCGCGGATCGATCATGGCGATCTCACCGCGCTGCTCTATGCGCAAGGGTATACGCGCAAGGAGTTTGTGGAGGGCTAGCCTCCCCTCCGCTGTCATCACCCGCCTTGTGCGCAATTGCGCACTGGAGCGGGTGATCCAGTATTCCAGAGACAGCGACGGGTACGGAGAAGCCGCGGCGTGCTGGATGCCCCGCTTTCGCGGGGCATGACAGCGAGTATGCGGCCAAACGCGTGCCTTACTGCACGCTCAGCGCCACGAACCGCAATTCGCCATCGCCGTTGGAGACGAGCAGCAGCACGGACTTCTTGCCGTCCTTCTTCAGCTGGTCGATGCGCTTCTGGACGTCGGCGCCGCTGGAGACGGCCTCCTGCGCCACCTCGACGATGACGTCGCCGGCAGAGAGCCGCTTCTCGGCAGCGTCGGAATTGGCGTCGACATTGGTGACGACCACGCCCTTGACGGTGTCCTTGATCTTGTAGCGCGTGCGCAGGTCCTTGCTCAGTGTCGCCAGATCGAGGCCGAGCGCCTTCTGCGTCACCGGCTTCTCCGGCACCGGCTCGTCAGTCTTCACCGCGGCCTGGACCTTGTCGGGATCCTGCAAGCGGCCGAGCTTGACGCGCTTGGTCTCCTCCTGGCCCTTGCGGATGACGACGACGTCGACCTCCTTGTCGACAGCCGTATCGGCGACGACGCGGGAGAGATCCTTCGGGTCCTTGATGTCCTTGCCGTCGAACTTGACGACGACGTCGCCGGGCTCGATGCCGGCGGGCTTTGCCGGGCCCTTCTCGTCGACGCCTGCGACCAGCGCGCCGCGCGGCGGCTTGATGTTGAGGCTTTCGGCGATCTCGTCCGTCACGCTCTGGATGCGCACGCCGAGCCAGCCACGGCGCAGCTCGCCGAACTGGCGAAGCTGGTCGACGACGCCAGCGACCGTCTTCGACGGCACGGCGAAGCCGATGCCGATCGAGCCGCCGGACGGCGAGATGATCAGCGTGTTGACGCCGATCACTTCGCCTTCGAGGTTGAACAGCGGGCCGCCGGAATTGCCGCGGTTGATGGCGGCGTCGGTCTGGATGTAGCTGTCATAGGGGCCCGACGAGATGTCGCGGTTCTTGGCCGAGACGATGCCGGCCGTCACCGTGCCGCCGAGGCTGAAGGGGTTGCCGATCGCGACCACCCAGTCGCCGAGGTGCAGCTTGTCGGAGTCGCCGAACTTCACCGAGACCAGCTGCTTCGGCGGCTTGAACTTCAAGACGGCGAGGTCGGTCTTCTTGTCGACGCCGACGAGCTCGGCCTTGATCTTGGTGCCGTCGTTCAGAATGACGTTGATCTCGTCGGCATCCGCGATGACGTGATTGTTGGTGACGACGACGCCGGAGGTGTCGATGATGAAGCCGGAGCCGAGCGAGTTGGTCTTGCGCGGCGGGCCGCTGTCGCCTCTGTCGCCACCCTTGCTGCCGCCGCCGGGACCGCGGCGGTTCTTGAAGAAGTCGTCGAAGAATTCCTCGAAGGGCGAGCCGGGCGGCAGTTGCGGCATGGTGTTGGTGCCGCCGCCCTTGGCCTCGACGGTCTGCGAGGTCGAGATGTTGACGACCGCATCGATCACCTTCTCGGCGACGTCGGCGATGCCCTCCGGTCCGCGCGCGTAAGCCGGCGAGCCGAACGCACTGAACGCGCCGATGGCGATCGCAGCCAGCCCAAGTCGCACGCAATGGCGCAAACGGGTCGTGGCAATGGTGGCAGCGGTCATTGTGATCTCCGAAAGAGAATTAAGGATTCGATCTCCAGACTGCGCTCGAACGGGGTGGCGGCGCAAGCACGGAGGTTAACGGGCCTCAAGACCCGGATAATACGGCGAAAAACCGGCGGCTTTGCTTCACTTTAGCGTTCGCGCTGGAGATGCCGGGCTCAGTGGCGCCGTATCCACCAGATCAGGATCAGGCCCGCCACGGCCGAGGCGATGCCCACGCCACGCAGGATGTGATCGGGAGTTGCAAGCGCGCTCTTCATCGCCTTGCGCATCCAGGCGGGACTCGCCGCGAACATCAAGCCTTCCAGCACAAACAGGATGCCCAAGCCGATGAGGAAGTCGGCAAACGCTATGGACCTCATCGGACTGGAACCTCCCCTTGTGCCGTTCTTGTTCTGCGAAGGGGCGGCGCCGGGGCCGCCCCTTGTTCCGTCTTATTGTTTCGGCGCCGCCTGCGCTTCGGCGCCCGCCTTGCCGCTTGGGCTACCGAAGTACCGGAAGAAATCCGAGTTCGGCCGCAGCAGATAGCGAGTGTCGCTCGAGCGCAGCCCGGTCTCATAGGCCGACATCGAACGGAAGAAGGCGAAGAAGTCCTGATCCTTGCCGTAGGCTTCCGCGAACAGCCGCGTGCGCTCCGCATCGCCCGCGCCGCGCGTCTGCTCAGCCTGCGAGTTGGCTTCCGCGATGATCACGGTCGCCTCGCGGTCCGCCTTGGAGCGGATTTCCTGCGCCTTCTGGCCGCCCTGCGCACGGAACTCGGCTGCTTCACGCTGGCGCTCGGTCTTCATCCGGTCGTAGACCGCCTGGCTGTTCTGCTCGGGCAAGTCGGCGCGGCGAATCCGGACGTCGACGACCGAGATACCGTAGCCGTCAGCCTCGCGGTCGAGCTGCTCGCGGATGCGGCCCATCAGCTTCTCGCGTTCGTCCCGCACGACCGTGATGAAGGTGACCTCGCCGAGCACGCGGCGCAGTGCCGCGTTGAGCAGCGTCGTGAGCTGGAGGTTGGCGGCCTGGATCGAGCCGACGCTCTGATAGAAGCGCAGCGCGTTCTTGATTCGGTAGCGCGCAAAGGCGTCGACCACGAGCCGCTTCTGGTCGGAGGCGATCACTTCCTGCGACGGGTTTTCCAGATCGAGGATGCGCTTGTCGATGCTGATCACGCTGTCGATGAACGGCGCCTTGAAGTTCAGCCCGGGCTCGGTGACGACCTTGACGGGCTCGCCGAGACGGACCACGAGCGCCTGCTCGGTCTGCTGCACCGTGAAGACCGAGCTGTAGGCCACGATCAGGATGAGCAGCAGGACGATCAGCGAGACGATGCCTGTAACCGGAGACCTCATCGGGTGCCTCCGGTCTGTTGGCCGGAGGTGGCCGCCGGCCGCTTCGCTGTCAGCTCGTTGAGCGGGAGATAGGGCACGACACCGCCTTGTCCGGTCGCGGCGCCGTCATAGACGAGCTTTTCCGAGCCGCCGAGCACGCGCTCCATCGTCTCCAGATAAATCCGTTCACGCGTCACGTCGGGGGCCTTCTTGTATTCCTCGTACACTTTCAAAAAGCGCGCGCTCTGGCCCTTGGCCTCGGCGATCACTTGTTCCCTGTAGCCCTCGGCGGCCTGGAGGATCTGTGCGGCGCGGCCGCGCGATTCGGGCACGACACGGTTGGCATAGGTCTGGGCCTCGTTCTGCAACCGCTCGAGATCGGCGCGCGCCGCCTGCACGTCGCGGAAGGCGTCGATGACCTGCGCCGGCGGGTCGACCTTCTGCATCTGCACCTGGGTGATCAGAATGCCGGAGCCGTAGCCGTCGAGCGTCCGCTGCATCAGCTCCTGCACGCCCTGCTCGGTGGTGTTGCGGGCGCCGGTCAGGATCGGCTGGATCTGCGAGCGGCCAATCACCTCGCGCATCGCGCTTTCGGCGACCGCCTTCACTGTGCCCTCGGGATTCTGGATGTTGAACAGGAAGTCGCCGACACCATCCGGCTTGATACGCCAGAGCACGGTGAAGTCGACGTCGACTATGTTCTCGTCGCCGGTCAGCATCAGACTCTCTTCTGGCACGTCGCGGATGGTACGGCCGCGCCTGGAGGGATCGTCGATCAGCGTCATGCCGATGGAGATGGTCGAGACACGCAGCGCCTTCGGCAGCAGCACCGTCTCGATCGGATAGGGCAGATGGTAGTTCAGGCCCGGCTGCACGGTGCGCACATGCTTGCCGAAGCGCAGGACGACCCCGAGCTCTTCCGACTGCACGCGGAAGAAGCCCGAGGCGAGCCAGATCGCGGCGATGAACAGCACGATGACGGTGATGCCGATGCCGCTGAAATAACCGCCCGGCAAAAGCTGCTGGAGCCGGTCCTGGCCGCGCCGCAGAAGGTCTTCCAGATCCGGCGGCCTCGGCCCGACCGGTTGCGGGCCTGTGCCCCATGGCCCTTTCGGGCCAGAGCCCCACGGGCCACCGCCCTGATTCTTCCACGGCATTCGACAGTCTCCTCGGCAGGGTCTGGAATTGCCCCCGCCCGCTTTGTCCGGTCCGGCTTTATAGGGGACGCCTTGCCCCCTTACAACGCACGCCTGACCGTCTCCGAGCTATGCCGCGCTGAGGAAAAGTCAATGTAAACATTGGTGAAAGCGGTTAATGTTACGGCCGCCGACGATATGTCACATAGGAGAAATCGGCGCTGTCGTCGCCTCCCGCCGGATGACGGACACGCGCGACCTCCTCCCACTCTGCCTGATTGATCTCAAAGACAGTATCGCCCTCGGGGCGCGCATGCACCTCGGTGACTTCGAGGCGGTCGGCGCGATCGAGCCATTGGCGATAGATTTCGGCGCCGCCGATCACGGCAATCTCGGCGACCGACCGCCGCAGGGCATCGCCGCGCGCGATCGCATAGGCATCCGCCGAGGACGTGGTCACGACGGCGCCAGCCGCGCGGAAGCCCGCATCGCGGGTGATGACGATGTTGGTGCGACCCGGCAGCGGCCGGGGCAGCGACTCAAAGGTCTTGCGGCCCATCACCACCGGCTTGCCGATGGTGAGCGCCTTGAAGCGCTGCATGTCGGATTTCAGCCGCCACGGGATGGCGCTGCCGGCGCCGATGACGCCGTTCTCCGCGATGGCCACGACGAAGACGATCTCCATCTCAGGGCGCCTTCCCTGCAAGCCGCGTCAGTGCGTCACCGGTGACGCGGCACAGCGTCCAGTCATCCATCATGACGGCGCCGAGCGACTTGTAGAACGCGATCGACGGCGCGTTCCAGTCCAGCACCGACCATTGCAGCCGTGACCAGCCGTTGTCGACGCATTCCTTGGCGAGATAGTTGAGCAGCGCCGTGCCGATGCCCTTGCCGCGATGCGAGGGCCGCACGTAGAGATCCTCGAGATAGATGCCGTGGCGGCCGCTGAAGGTGGAGAAATTGACGAACCACACCGCGAAGCCGACCGCCTCGCCGTTCCATTCGGTGATCGCGCAATAGAGCCGCGGGTTCGCGCCGAACAGCGCCTCCGCAATCATCGCTTCCGTCGCTTCCACCTCGTGCGAGAGCTTCTCGTACTCGGCGAGCTCGCGGATGAAGGAGAGAACGAGCCCGGTCTCATCGGATCGAGCGCGACGGATCAGAAGCGACATCGGCGCTAGACCGCGACTTCCGCCTTGATGTGCGGATGGGGATCATAGCCGACAAGCTCGAAATCCTCATAGCGGAAGGAGAAGATGTCCTGCACGTCCGGATTGATCCGCATCACCGGCAGCGGGCGCGGCGTCCGCGTGAGCTGAAGCCGCGCCTGCTCCAGATGATTGGAATAGAGATGCGTGTCGCCGAGCGAGTGCACGAAGTCGCCAAGCTTCAGCCCCGTGACCTGCGCGACCATCATCGTGAGCAGCGCATAGGAGGCGATGTTGAAGGGCACGCCGAGGAAGACGTCGGCCGAGCGCTGATAGAGCTGGCACGACAATTTGCCGTTCGCGACATAGAATTGGAACAGCAGGTGGCAGGGCGGCAGCGCCATCTTCTCGACGTCGGCGGGATTCCAGGCGGTGACGATCAGCCGGCGTGAGTCCGGGTTGCGCTTGATCATGTCGACGACGTTGGCGATCTGGTCGATGCTGCGCCCGTCAGCCGTAGGCCAGGAGCGCCATTGATGACCGTAGACTGGCCCGAGATCGCCGTTGGCATCGGCCCATTCGTCCCAGATGGTGACGCCGTTGTCCTTGAGGTACTTGATGTTGGTGTCGCCCTTCAGGAACCACAATAGCTCATGCACGATCGCCTTCAGCGGCAGCCGCTTGGTGGTCAGCATCGGAAAGCCGGCCGCGAGGTTGAAGCGCATCTGATGGCCGAACACCGACAGCGTCCCGGTGCCGGTCCGGTCTCGCTTCTCGACACCGTCTGAGAGAATCCGCTCGAGCAGGTCCTGATACTGGTGCATGCGTGCGCTATGGGCCTTTTGGGGGACGGCGAACTTAGCGGCCGGTCCCGTGCCGCGACAGCAGCGATTCGCTGCTGCACACAGATTATACCCGGAAAAGTGAGCGTTCCGCCGGCAAACGACAAGGGGCGGAACTTGCGTCCCGCCCCTTGCCTATCAGCTTGATCGGACTGCTTAAGTCGCCGGCTTGAGCACCGGGGTCCACTTCGCGATTTCGGCTTTGACGAGGGCGGCGAGCGCTTCCGGCGTCCGCTCGGCAGGTGCCGGGATGACGCTGCCGAGGTCGAGCAGGCGCTTGCGCACGGCCCCATCGTCGAGCGCCTTGGAGGCGGCTGCGTTCAGGCTTGCGAGGATCGCGGGCGACGTTCCCTTCGGCGCAAAGATCGCATTCCAGGCCTGGGCCTGGAAGGCCGGCAATCCTGCTTCCGCCGTGGTCGGGACGTTCGGCAGCGATGGATTGCGCTCGGCGGTCGCGATCGCATAGGCCTTGATGGTGCCGGCGTTGATCTGCGGCACGGCGTTGACGATCTGATCACACATATAGTCGACCTGACCAGCGACCAGCGCGTTCATCGCCGGTCCCGTGCCGTTGAAGGGCACGCCCACCGGCTTGATGTCGAGGATCGAATGCAGGAGCTCGCAGGACACGTGCGAGACCGAGCCGACACCGGCATGCGCAGCGTTGACCTTCTCGGCATTGGCCTTCACGTAAGCGACGAACTCCTTCAAATCCTTCGGCGGAAAATCCTTGCGCGCCAGGATCAGGATCGGCGTGCCCGCCAGCAGCGCGACCGGCTCAAAGTCCTTCTCGGGATGATAGACGAGCTTGGGATAGAGCGGCACGGAGGCGGCATGCGTGCCCATATGCCCGGTGATCAGTGTATAGCCGTCGTTCGCGGCGCGCGCGGCGCGCGTGGTGGCAGTGGTGCCGCCTGCACCAACGACGTTCTCGATAATGATGCTCTGTCCGAGCGTCTGCGCCATATGCGCCGTGACGATGCGCGCGACGACGTCGGTCGGACCACCGGCCGCGAACGGCACGATCATAATGATGCTGCGCGTCGGATAGCTTTGCGCGGCCGCCGGTGCGACAAAGGCGCACAGCGCGGCGGTCGCAGCGACACACGCGCGCGCAAGCAGGCGAACGGACTTCATCTCGGTTCCCTCTGAGCACAAACAAAAAAGCCGGCCAATGCGGCCGGCATTTTCATTTCACGAAGCAGCACCGAGGGTCTATGCGGCGCGCCGACGCAGGCGCGACAGGATCAGTTCTCCGATTCCGTGAACACCTCGTCGCGCTTGGCGCGCAGCACCGGCAGAACCGTGAGCACCAGGAGCGCGGCTGCGACCGCAAGCAGCACGGCGGAGAGCGGACGCGTCACGAACACGCTCCAGTCGCCGCGCGAGATCAGCAGCGCGCGGCGCAGGTTCTCCTCCATCAGCGGTCCGAGCACCATGCCGAGCAGCAGCGGCGCCGGCTCGAAATCGTGCTTGATCAGCCAGTAGCCGACGAGGCCGAACACGCCTGCGAGAATGACGTCGACCGGCGCGTTGTTCACCGAGTAGATGCCGATCGCGCAGAAGATCACGATCGAGGGGAACATCAGCCGGTAGGGCACGCGCAACAGGCGCACCCAGATGCCGACCAGCGGCAGGTTGATGATGATCAGCATCAGATTGCCGATCCACATCGAAGCGATCATGCCCCAGACCAGGTCCGGCTGCTTCTGCATCACCTGCGGGCCCGGCACGATGCCGTGAATCGTCATCGCGCCGACCATCAGAGCCATCACCGCGTTCGGCGGAATACCGAGCGTGAGCAGCGGGATGAAGGAGGTCTGCGCCGCAGCGTTGTTGGCGCTTTCCGGCGAAGCCACGCCTTCGATCGCGCCGCGGCCGAACCGCGACGGATTCTTCGCGATCTTCTTCTCCAGCGTATAGGCGGCGAAAGACGCGATGACCGCGCCGCCGCCCGGAAGGATGCCGAGGATCGAACCAAGGATGGTGCCGCGTCCGATCGCGGGCGCCGAGTCGATCAGGTCTTTCCTGGTCGGCATCAGCCCCGTGATCTTCTGCTGCACGAGATCGCGGTTCATCTCCGCGCCGGCGTCGAGGTTGCGGATGATCTCGGCAAAGCCGAACACGCCCATCGCGACCGTCGCAAAGCCGAGGCCGTCGGCGAGCTCGGGGATGTTGAAGGCCATGCGCGAGGCGCCGGTCTCGATGTCGGAGCCGACCATCGACAGCAACAGGCCGAACACGATCATGGCAATCGCCTTGAGCACCGAACCTTTCGCCAGCACAACCGCGAAGATCAGACCGAGCACCATCAGCGAGAAGTACTCGGCCGGGCCGAAGGCCAGCGCGAGCTTGGTCAGGGGCGCGCCGAGAACGGCGATCAGGACGGTCGCCACGCAGCCGGCGAAGAACGAGCCGATCGCCGCGATCGCCAGCGCCGGACCGGCACGGCCTTGCTTCGCCATCTGATGGCCGTCGATGGCCGTCACGACGGAGGTCGCTTCACCGGGAATGTTGACCAGGATCGAGGTGGTCGAGCCGCCATATTGGGCGCCGTAATAGATGCCCGCGAGCATGATCAGCGCGCCGACCGGCGGCAGCCCGAAGGTGATCGGCAGCAGCATGGCGACCGTTGCGACGGTGCCGATGCCCGGCAGGACGCCGACCAGCGTGCCGACGAGCGCCCCGATCAGGCACATCAGGATATTGATCGAGATCGGAAGCGACAAACCGAAGAGCCACCAGGGTGACCACCAGCTGACTTGAAACACGACACCGAAGCCGAGGCCCAGATTGTGAAAGAGATCGACCATCACGCCCTCACTGGACCAGGAATCGCGGGAACATCGGCATCGGCAGTCCCAGCACGTAAGGGAATAGCAGTGCGCAGCCGAGCGTCAGGAAGGCGCCGACGATGACGGCCTCGGTCCAGCGCGTCTCGTGCGAGCCGGCCGCCGCGATCAGGAAGCTGGCGAACGCGCAGACGATCAGGCCCAGCGGGCGGATCGCCAAGGCGAAGAAGACGATCGCCGCCATCACGAACAACGGCCCGCGCCAGGAGTAATGCGAGAGCCCCGCCCCCTCGTTCAGAAGTCCCGTCAGCGCGATCGCGGCGGCCAGCGCGACCAGCAGCCCGCCGAACATGCGCGGCGCGGTGCCGGCGCCGAACTTGAAGCCCTGCATGCCGTGCAGGTCGCTGGACGCCCAGAGCGCGAACAACGCTACCGCCATCAACACGATGCCGCCGATATAGTCCTGCGGCGCGCGGATGGTCATGAAGAGCGTGAGGATCGCGACCGCAAACAGCGGATAGGAGTAGATCAGCGCCAGCAGCACGTCCGAGGACAGCGCCTTCTTGGCATCAGCGCCGAACGACCCGAACGCAGCGCCGGGCGCCCCCGCCAGAAGCGCGGTCGCATGGCTGATCAAGACGGTCGCCGGGCCGCGCCCGCTCCCCCATCCGAAGAGGGTACCGATCGACCAGATGAATTCGAAGATCTGCGGCGCGAGCGCCAGCAGGACGATGCCGATTGCGAGCGATGTGTTTCGCGTCGCTGTCGCCGAGTGGCCCATCGTGTCGGCCATGCATGTCTCCTCCGCGACCCCTAAGTCACGAGTCTTGTTGTTCTATTAGATGGAATTGGATCCCCACCACCAGCATCATTGCCTAGCGACTTTCATCACACAACGCCAGCAAAACCCAAGACGCCCCCGGCAAGCAACAGCCAGAGCGGATTGACGCGCGACACCGAGGCAAGCACCGCAACGCCGGCCATCAGCAGCGCGGCAATCACGGTGTGCGTGGTGGATTGGGCAAGGATCAGGGCGCTTGCCGCCATCAGGCCGATCGACAACGGAACCAGGGCAGCCTGGATCATGGCGGGCCAGCGCGATTGGCTGGGACGATTGAGGAGACGGCTCACATAGTAGGCAAGCAGGGCCGTGGGCAGGCACATCGCGAGCGTTGCCGCGAGCGCGCCGGGAATGCCGGCAACCGCATAGCCGATCAGCGTGACGATCAGGACGTTCGGTCCGGGCGAGAGCTGCGAGATCGCAAAGGCGTCGGCGAACTGCTTGTCGGTCATCCAATGGTGCACGTCGACGGCGATGCGGTGCATCTCCGGCACCGCGGCGGCCGCGCCGCCGACCGCGAACAGCGACATCAGGCCGAAGGTCGAGATCAGCGCCCAGATCGGGTTTTCGCTGTTCATGCTGCTACCTTCCGTCGCAGGGCTACCGTAACGGCGATACTGGCGGGGATCGCGACCAGCAGCACGGCTTGCAGCGGCAGCCGCAGCACTCCGATCGCGACGAACACGGCGGCCATCAGGACGAGGGCGATGGCGTCGGCCCGCTTCAAGAGCGGCATCATCATGCGAAAGACCACCGCGATCAGGAGTCCAACCGCGGCACAGGACACCCCGGCAAGGGTCCGGCGCAAAACCTCGAGCTCGCCGAAATGGGCGTACAGCACGGCGAGAGCCGTCATGATCAGGGTCGGCGGCACCAGCAGCCCGGCAAAGGCGGCAACGCCGCCGGCAAGCCCGCGCAGCCGCGAGCCGAACACCATCGACAGGTTGACGATGTTGGGCCCCGGCAGGAAGTGGCAGAGCGCAAAGGTCTCGTTGAACTCGTCCGCCGTCATCCAGCGGTGATCGTCCACGATCGCCCGCCGCGCGAACACCAGGACGCCGCCGAACCCGGCCAGCGACATCCTGGCGAAGGCCATGAACAGGGCGAACAGGCCCGGGGGGACGGTCTTGGCGGGCATATCCGGCTCTTGAACGGCCGGTGCGGAATCCGGGGACATCGCGGCAGCTTAAGGGGGCCACTATCCCCGCGCCAAGGCCGGCCTTGCCGGCGCCCGAAGCTATCCAAAGGAACTCGCGCCAAACCCCTGTCTTTCCCGACCTTTGCCCCCTATATTAGGGGTGCCGGCTTGCCGGCTATGGAAATAAACGGTCGTCGCAATAAACCATTCGGACCCGGGGGCGGTACCCGGCGCCTCCACCAAAGCCCACCAGCGGGCTACCCCAGAGCGGGCTTTGGCGGGGGCGAAATAGGATCGACGAGGGCGTAAAGGGCGTACTTTTTCCCGGTATTGTTCCGCCGTTATCGGGCTACTGCAATAGTTGCCAACGACAACTTTGCTCCGGTTGCTCAGGCTGCGTAACGCAGTTTGAAAGACCACTCTAAAGTCCTAGCGGGTTAAGCTCCGCTAGGCGGGGTTCGGAGGCACCTGGCAACAGAAGCCTCCACTTCCATTTTTCTCCCGCCTACTTTTTCTCGCGGGCGGGACTCCTGCCGGGCGGTCGGGCGCGGTACCATTGCAGCTCGGCGAGTCGGCGCGGCACTGGCTCGAACGAATGCGACAGGACCGATAGTCAGGATCGATAATGGCGACCGATCATATCCGATACGACGTGCTGGCACGCGACGCATTGCGCGGCGTGCTGCGGAAGGTGCTGAGCGATGCCGCGGCGCACGGATTGCCGGGCGAGCATCACTTCTTCATCACCTTCGTGTCGAAGGCGGAGGGCGCAAAGCTGTCGCCGCGGCTGCTCGCGCAATACCCCGACGAGATGACGATCATCCTCCAGCATCAGTTCTGGGATCTGACCGTGCTCGAAGACCGCTTCGAGGTCGGCCTGTCCTTTGGCGGCATTCCGGAGCGGCTGGTGGTGCCGTTCAGCGCGATCAAGAGCTTCCTCGACCCATCGGTGAAATTCGGCCTCCAGTTCGACACCTCGGATGTCGCCGAAGTGCCGCCCGCAGCACTCCCTGCGGCCCCTGCTCCCTCGGCTGTCTCGGTCCCCGCTCCGGCTGCCGAGAAGGCGGAAGCTGAGGACGAGCCGACTGCACCCAACCAGGGCGGCGCCGAGGTCGTGCGACTGGATCGCTTCCGCAAGAAATGATGTAAGGCCGCAACGCGCGACAATCCAAGCGCGGCCAAACCACCTATATAGATGTGCATCGAGAAGCTGCGCGCGTTCCGCGCGGCAGAATGGATGCGCTCATGGACAAGACGACCCGCCTCTCAAACCGGTCTTCCACCCGGATCGAGACCGACAGTTTCGGTCCGATCGAGGTCCCCGCCGACCGCTACTGGGGCGCGCAGACCGAGCGCTCCCGGCAGAATTTCCGCATCGGGGAAGACCGCATGCCGATCTCGCTCGTGCATGCGCTCGGCATCGTCAAGCTGGCCGCAGCCCAGACCAATCGCGAGCTCGGCCTCATCGACCAGCGCCGGGCGAACGCGATCATCCGCGCCGCGCGCGAGGTGGTCGAGGGCAAGCTGGACGACCACTTTCCGCTGGTGGTGTGGCAGACCGGCTCGGGCACCCAGAGCAACATGAACCTCAACGAGGTGATCGCCAACCGCGCCAATGAGCTGCTCGGCGGCGAGCTCGGCGCCAAGAAGCCGGTTCATCCCAACGACCACGTCAATATGAGCCAGTCGTCGAACGACTCGTTCCCGACCGCAATGCATATCGCGGCAGCCGGCCGGATCACGGCCGATCTCATTCCCGCCCTGTCCGAGCTGCTCGGTGCGCTGCGCAAGAAGGAGAAGGCGTTCGCAAAGATCGTGAAGATCGGCCGCACCCATACCCAGGATGCGACGCCGCTGACGCTCGGCCAGGAATTTTCCGGCTACGCCGCACAGGTCGAAAGCGGCATCGCGCGGTTGAAGGTTGCGGTGAAGGACCTCTATCCGCTGGCACAAGGCGGCACCGCGGTCGGCACCGGACTCAACTCGAAGCCGCGCTTTGCAAGACTGTTCGCCAGGCACGTCGCTTCAATCACGAAGCTGCCCTTCACCAGCGCCGCCAACAAGTTCGAGGCGCTGGCCTCGAACGATGCCTATGTGCTCGTACACGGCGCCATCAATTCGGTGGCGACGGGGCTGTTCAAGATCGCCAACGACATCCGCCTCTTGGGATCGGGCCCGCGCTCGGGGCTGGGCGAACTGATCCTGCCCGAGAACGAGCCCGGCTCCTCGATCATGCCCGGCAAGGTCAACCCGACCCAGTGCGAGGCGATGACCATGGTGTGCTGCCAGGTGTTCGGCAATCACACCGCGATCACACTCGCCGGCAGCCAGGGCCATTTCGAGCTCAACGTGTTCAAGCCCGTGCTCGCCTACAACATGCTGCATTCGATCCGGCTGCTTGCCGACGCGGCGCGCTCCTTCACCGAGCATTGCGTCTCCGGCATCCGCGCCGACGAGAAGCGGATCCGCGAGCTGATGGAGCGCTCGCTGATGCTGGTGACGGCGCTGGCGCCGAAGATCGGCTACGACAACGCGGCCAAGGTGGCCAAAACTGCACATGCCAACGGCACCACCCTGAAGGAAGAGGCGCTCCGGCTCGGCTTCGTGTCGGCGGACGAGTTCGAGCGGCTGGTCCAGCCCGAGAAAATGACCCATCCCGGCTGAATTCCGAATTCTGATAGGCCTCCGTAATCGTACGGAGGCTTAAACCCCAGGAAAAATGAGGCCGGAATGGAGGGATTTGATTACCGTCAATGTTCTGGGCCTGGCGCATGCTAGGCGGGTATTTGCCCTGACCCGGCGAAAATTGATTGTTTGATGGTATCAGAGGCCGATTGACGAGGACCAAATGGCGATCAAGTCTCATGGTGCGCGGCACAGCGCTTTATTTTCAAAGATTTTATCCTGCCTGCCGAGGATTGGCTGATGGAGACGCGGCATGGGGAACGTCATCAACTTGAACCGCTTCCGGAAGCGCGCCGAGCGGGAAGCCTCGGAGAAGCAGGCGGAGGCCAACCGGGCGAAGTTCGGCCGCAGCAAGGCCGAGCGATCGGCGGAGGAGAAGCGCGAAGCCCAAGCGAAGGAGCGCCTGGATCAGCATCGGATCGAGCGCGAGGAACAGCCATGAAATCGCCCGTCGTCAAGCGATCGATTGTCGTCGCCGGCCACAAGACCAGCGTCAGCCTGGAAGAGGCCTTTTGGAACGGCATGAAGGAGATCTCCGGCCTGCGCAACATGACGCTGTCGGAGCTGGTCGGCGAAATCGACAGCAATCGCCAGCAGGGCAACCTGTCGTCCGCGATCCGCCTGTTCGTGCTCGATTACTTCAAGAGCCGCGCTATGGCCGTCCTGTCCGAGAAGGTCCCGGCGCAATAGAACGCCCCCAGGCGTTCGACAAGAAAGGCCCGCACTTTAAAATCACTCTAAGGTGCGGTCCTACCTGCGTGAGCGCGCTTGACCTGTCTCGCTGCCGTTGAAAATACAGGGCATGACCGACGACAAGACCACGCTCCCGCAAACCTCCGCAGACACGCCCTCGGGTTCGCCTCTGGGGCTGGCCGAGCGCGGCTATTCGGGCGTCATCCAGCATCTTTCCGCCGGCGGTGCGGGCTCGGCCCTGTCGGATGTCGAGCTGGAAAGCCGCCTGATCGAGCTCGGCTTCGTCGAGGGGGCCAAGGTCGAGATCCTGCACGAGGGTATCGTCGGCCGCGACCCGATCGCGGTGCGCGTCGACAACGTCACCATCGCGGTGCGCCGTCGCGAAGCCATGGCCATCATCGTCGCCTAATGCGCGACCGGACCTCCGACCCAGGCCTTTGATCCAATGGAAGCTCCCCTGCTGCATCTGGCCCTGGTGGGCACGCCGAACAGCGGCAAGACATCGCTGTTCAATGCGCTGACCGGCAGCCGGCAGAAGGTCGCGAACTATCCCGGCGTCACCGTCGAGCGCAAGGAAGGCTTTTTCGTCACCCCCTTGGGACGCCAGGTCTCGGTGGTCGACCTGCCCGGCACCTATTCGCTGCGCGGCCGCAGCCCGGACGAGGAGATCACCCGCGACATCGTGCTCGGCAAGGCGTCCGGCGAGACGAGGCCAGATCTCGTGCTGTGCGTGGCCGATTCCACCAATCTGCGCCTGACCATCCGCCTTCTGCTCGAACTCAAGCGCACCGGACGGCCGATCGTGCTGGTGCTCAACATGTTCGACATCGCGACCCGCCGCGGCATCACGGTGGACGTGACGCAGATGGCCGACGCGCTCGGCGTGCCCGTGGTCACCTCGATCGCGGTACGCAAGGGCGGCACCGCCGACCTGCTCAAGCTGACCGACGAGATCTCGGCGGGGGTAGCGCCGCAGCCCCAGGAGAACAACTGGCGACCGCTCAGCGTCGCCGAGCTGCGCGCCACCCAGCGCGAGGCCGACCGGATCATCGCCTCCACCGTCAGCCTGCCGAGCCGGCCCGACACCTGGACCGCACGCATCGACGCCGTGGTGCTGCATCCCGTCGGCGGCCTCATCGTGCTCGCCCTCATCCTGTTCGTGATGTTCCAGGCGGTGTTCGCCTGGGCGCAGCCGCTGATGGAGCTGCTGTCCTCCTCGTTCGACGCGCTCGGCCAGTTCGTGCACGACACCCTGCCCGCCGGGTTGTTGCAGAGCTTCCTTCAGAACGGCGTGATCTCCGGCGTCGGCAGCGTCATCGTGTTCCTGCCGCAGATCATCATCATCTTCCTGTTCATCCTGCTGCTGGAAGATTTCGGCTACATGGCGCGCGCCGCGTTCCTGATGGACCGCATCATGGGCGGCGCCGGGCTGCACGGCCGCGCCTTCATTCCGCTGCTGTCGAGCTTTGCCTGCGCCATTCCCGGCATCATGGCGACGCGCGTGATCGACAACCGGCGCGACCGGCTGACCACGATCCTGATCGCGCCGCTGATGACCTGCTCGGCGCGCATTCCGGTTTACACGCTGATCATCTCCGCCTTCATTCCGCCGAAACAGGTCTGGGGCTTCATCAACCTCCAGGGCCTCGTGATGTTCGGCCTTTACGCTGCCGGCATCATCAGCGCGCTTCTCGTCTCGTTCCTGATCAAGTTCTTCATGCTGCGCGACTATGCGCCGGCGCCCTTCATGCTGGAGCTGCCCGACTACAAGATGCCGCGGCCGAAATCGATCGCGATCGGCATCTTCACGCGCGCCAAGATGTTCCTGCAGCGCGCCGGCACCACGATCTTCTCGATGATGGTCTTGATCTGGTTCCTGGCCTCGTTCCCGCAGCCGCCGGCGGGTGCCGCGGACCCCGCCATCAACTACAGCCTCGCCGCGATCCTCGGCAAGGCGATCGCGCCGCTGCTCGCGCCCGTCGGCTTCAACTGGCAGATCGCAGTGGCGCTGATCCCGGGCATGGCGGCGCGCGAGGTCGCGGTGGCGGCCCTCGGCACGGTCTATGCGATCGAGGGCGGCAAGGAAGCGGCCGAGCAGATCGGCCAGGTGCTGGCGACCAAATGGTCGCTGGCGACCGCCCTGTCGCTGCTCGCCTGGTACATCTTCGCCCCGCAATGCGCCTCGACGCTCGCGGTGATCAGGCGCGAGACCGGAAGCTGGAAATGGATGGCGACCACCTTCGCCTACATGCTGGCGCTCGCCTATGCCGCGAGCCTGGTGGTGTACAACGTCGCCGTGGCGCTGGGCGCGGGATAGCCTTCCGACAAAAATATCGAAAACAACCCCATGCAAAGGAGCCGAGGGCTGCCTGCGCGAATTTCGGATTTTAGAAAAAATCATTTGACGCGTCGGGCAAATCACCGGCACAATGGCATCATCGACAGTCGCCATTAGGGCGCGTCCTTATTAGTCCAGGACTATCTGCTCCCAGGTGTTGAGCCCGCACGGCCCAACCGATCGGGAGCGTCTGCAAGTGCCCCCAAGCCAGACATCCTTGATCTAAGTCAATCAGAACGCGGCGCCTTGCTCCTTAGCTGGCCCGCCCGCCATCCGTTCTTTGCCTTTGAAGGAAGGAAATGGGGAAAATACCCCCAGCGCATATCCACTTGGATCATTGGTCAACGGCGCAGACAAGTTCCGGAGAAATCATCATGAAGAAGCATCTGTCATCGCTTGCTGCGGTCTCGTCAGGTCTTATTCTCATGGCCTCGACATCGGCGCCGAGCTTTGCTCAATCGATTTCTGCGGACGAGGCACAGGCCATCGCTGCAGAAGCATATGTTTACTTCTATCCGCTCGTGACGATGGACCTGACGCGCAAGCAGCTCATCAATTCTGATCCCAAGACCGCGGGAATGGGCGGTCCTCCCAACACGTTCGACAATATCCAGGCCTACCCGACCGCGGACATGAAGGCGGTGGTGCGGCCCAATTTCGACACGTTGTATTCCAGCGCCTGGCTGGACCTGACGCGAGAGCCCATGGTCGTTTCGGTTCCAGATACCGGCGGCCGCTACTACCTGCTGCCGATGCTCGACATGTGGAGCGATGTGTTCGCGTCACCGGGATTGCGCACGACAGGCACCAAGGCCGCCGATTTTCTGGTCGTACCGCCGGGCTGGAACGGAAACGTGCCGGCGGGTTTCGCGCGCATCGACGCGCCCACGCCTTACGTCTGGATCATCGGTCGCACCAAGACCGATGGTCCCGCCGACTATGCCGCGGTTCATGAGGTGCAGAAGGGTTACAAGATCACGCCGCTGTCCGGATGGGGCAAGCCCTCCGTCGCCGTGACGCAGACCGTCGATCCCAGCGTCGACGTCAAGACTCCACCGAAAACACAAGTCGACACGATGGCCGGCGATAAATTCTTCGCCTATGCAGCAGAGCTGCTCAAGGCCAACCCGCCGCACATCACCGATGAGCCAATCGTCGCGCGCATGAAGCGGATCGGCCTCGAACAGGGCAAGAGCTTCGACATCACCAAAGTTGACGCGACGGTACGGAAGGCTGTCGAAGACGCGCCGGCGCAGGCGCAAAAGCTGATGGCATGGAAAGTCCCGACATTGGCGCGCGTCGCAAACAACTGGTCCATGAACACGGACACGATGGGCGTTTACGGGAACTACTACTTGAAGCGCGCGATCGTCGCCCAGGTCGGCCTCGGCGCCAATCTGCCGGAGGATGCGATCTACCCGGGCAGTATTGCCGATCAAAACGGCAAGCCGCTCGACGGCGCAAACAAGTACATCATCCGCTTCACCAAAGACACGATGCCGCCGGTCGAAGCATTCTGGTCGATTACCCTGTATGACAATGACGGCTTCCAGGTTGCGAATCCACTCAATCGCTTTGCGGTGAGCAGCTGGATGCCGTTCAAGCGCGACGCCGATGGGTCGCTGACACTCCACTTCCAGAACGAAAATCCCGGCGTCGATCGCGAAGCCAACTGGCTGCCCACGCCAAAAGGACCGTTCAACCTCACCATGCGCCTCTATGCGCCGAAGTCGGAGGCGTTGACCGGGGTTTGGAATCCTCCGGCCATCGAGCGGGCGGATAGTGACACCGTTGGCCGGAAGTGACGACGGATACCAAGTAAACTCGAAAATCGCGCAGCCGCGGTCAAGGGCCCCTACACTCCCTTGACCACGGGCGCGATCGCAGCCATCTCGCTCTTCATGCTGGGCGCTGTTGTTAGGATTCCAAATAAACCTTGATGTCGCCTTTCTTCACAGCAGCTTTCAGGGCGGCATGGTCGCGCTCGGCCTGATCGGCGTAGGCAACCGCAAAGCGGCCCATGGCTTGGTCGAATTCGTCGCTGGATGAGCCGAGATAGCCGCTGATCGTCGCCGATATCTCGCTGACCTTGGCATGCGCACGCGCGAGCACCCAGCCGCAGGCGCTCGCATAGACCTCCAGAACTTCCGCGTCGAACGCTTCAATCAGGGGTTTGATCTTGGCGTCGCGCAGCTGCCGCACGTAGAATTGCCGGTCGCGGGGGCCTGTAAGCCAGCCGAGGAAAGAATCCGACGCAGGTTGCATCAGACGCTGACCCATTACCACGCGCTGTCCGTGATGATGATAGGCGCTCTTTCCCGCATAGGGCTCCAAAACGGATTGCGCCGCCTCCTTCACCTGGAGAAACAGCGGACTGTTGGCCTCCGACATCATGAGCACGATCCAGCAATGCCGGCCCACACTTCCAACGCCGACCACCTTGATGGCGGCGTCGACCAGTTGGTAGCGGTCGAACAGCTGACGCCGGTCATCGGCCAGGGAATCCCTGTAGGTGCCCAAGATTCCTTCGAGTGTCGAAAGGAAATCAGGAGCGCGTGCCGCCTCCGGATGAAAGATGAGCGGAGGTTGCTCCGTGATACGGATTTGCCCACCGACGCTGCCGGCAAGCTTGGGAAAATCCAGCTCCGAGCCCCTGTCCGTGGCCGCATGGTCAATCCGCCGTTGCAGACGTTTCCGAGCACTCTTTGGCGCGATCGCTATCAAATCCTCGGCGGCGATGTTGGCGTACCATACAGCGAGCGGATCCATTCTTGAGTATTCGCGCATGTGTTCGCGATAGCCGCGCGCAGCAGCCGTGGCGCAATCGCGGCCTGTGGCGTCGGACAATCCAATCGATCGTGCGGCAAGCATGACCGAGGCGGCGAGGCGCTTGATGTCCCATTCCCACGGGGCCGGCGACGTCTCATCGAAATCGTTGATGTCGAAAATTATATGGCGTTCGGGCGTCGCAAAGCCTCCGAAATTCGCGAGGTGGCAGTCGCCACAGGCCTGCACGCTCAGCCCGGTGCTCGGCGTCCGCGCCAGGTCCGCGGCCATCACGCCCGCAGAGCCACGATAAAATGCGAACGGCGATTGCAGCATCCGGCCATAGCGGATCGGCACCAGCTCCTTCACCCGGCCGGCGTCCGACTTTTGCAAGATGTCGATCGGGTTCGGCCGGTCTTTTGACGGCTTCCAGCCGCCATGTTGCTCGCGCGCAAGCTTGCCGCGAAGAGCCTTGCCGGCGGCAGCGCGATCGTCTGGGGAAACGATGTGAGGTGTTGTGCCGACGGTCGGCCGCGTCCTGGCCTCTGATTTGTGGCTCGCACGATCCATCATGAACCCCGGCCTTATCGACCTTCGGGTTTGTTCACTTTTCGATCGGAAGCGTTGACTTGGATCAAGCTATCGGCAGTGCAGCCACATCAACGTTACCGTTTCATCCGCCGAAAGGCTTGGCACCATGGCCGATGCGACAGGACAAACGGGCAGCGTCGAGCGGCAGACTTCGTGGCTATCCTGGCTGCCACCAACCCGGTGGCTCGCGGAATATTCTCCGGCCTGGCTGCCTTCCGACATCATCGCCGGCGTGACGCTCGCAGCCTACGCAATCCCGGTCTCCCTTGCCTATGCCGGACTGGCCGGGCTGCCTCCGCAGGTTGGGATCTACGGCTACCTGCTCGGAGGCATCGGCTACGCACTGTTCGGTTCTTCGCGCCAGCTTGCGATCGGGCCGACCTCCGCCATCTCGCTCATGATCGCCGGCACGGTGGGCGCGATGGCCGCCGGCGACACACTCCGCTACGTGCAGATCGCCAGCCTGGCAGCCTTCACCGTGGCCGTACTCAGCCTGTTCGCCTGGCTGCTGCGGTTGAGCGCGCTGGTCAAATTGATCAGTGACAGCATTCTCGTCGGGTTCAAGGCGGGTGCCGGCCTCACCATCGCGATGACGCAGCTGCCGAGCCTGTTCGGCGTCCCAGGCGGCGGTCACAACTTCTTCGAACGAATCTATCTGTTCGTCGGACAGCTCGGTCAGACCCAGCTGCTGGTCCTTGCTGTCGGGCTCGTGGCCCTCATTCTGCTCGTCGCCGGCGGACGTCTGCTCCCGAGGCGACCCGTCGCTCTCGGCGTCGTCGTGCTGGCCATCGCGGCCGCGACTCTGCTCGGTCTGCCGGCGCTCGGTGTTCCTGTGACAGGCAAAATCCCGTCGGGTCTGCCGAGCCTCGCCCCGCCGGCGCTGCGGATCCGAGACGTCGAAGGCATCCTGCCGCTTGCGGGGGGCTGCCTGTTGCTGGCGTACATCGAGGGCGTGTCCGCCGCGCGAACCCTTGCGGCGAAGCACGGCTATGCGGTCGACGCACGCCAGGAGCTTCTCGGCATCGGCGCCGCCAATCTCGCCGCAGCCATTGGACAGGGTTACCCGGTTGCCGGTGGACTGTCGCAGTCGGCCGTCAACGACAACGCCGGCGCGCGCTCCCCTTTGGCGCTCATCTTCGCCTCGGTCACACTGGCCTTGTGCCTACTTTTTCTCACGGGGCTACTCGAGAACCTTCCGAAGGCCGTTCTCGCCGCGGTCGTCCTCACCGCGATCTATGGACTATTGGATTTCCCGGCGATGATCCGCATGTGGCACGTCAGCCGGCTCGACTTCCTGGCAGCGGCGATCGCGCTCTTGGCCGTGCTTTGGCTTGGAATTCTTCACGGCATCCTGCTCGCGGCGCTGGCTTCCATTCTGCTGCTGCTGGCGCGTGCATCGCAGCCCCACGTCGCCTTCCTCGGGCGCATTCCCGGGACCGAACAATATTCCGACATGGAGCGCCATCCTGACAACGAGCCGGTGCCTGGCGTGGTCGTGTTCCGACCGGAGGCCTCGCTGATCTACCCCAATGCCGATGCCGTGCTGGAAGCCGTTCTGACCCGCGTTCAATCCACCTCAGGCCCGATCCGTCTGGTGGTCTGCGATCTGTCCGCTTCACCGTTCATCGATCTCGCGGGCTCGCGGATGTTGCGCGAGTTGGAGGCCGAGCTCTCGAGCCGCGCTGTCGCGCTGCGGATCGTCGGCGCCCACGGAAGAGTGCGCGATCTCTTGCGCGCCGATGGCCTCGAGGACAAGGTCGGCGACATCGATCGCACCGCAACTGTCGAGAAGGTACTTTTGGTGACCTTGAGACAGGCAGGCTAACCGCAAAAGGAAGCCGATGTGAAAACGGTCGACGTCATCTACCGATATCAAGCAGATGCGCCTGCGAGACACCGACCATCCGATAGCGACCAAGCGCTACTACGTCTCGATGAAGGCAACCGGACCTTCGCCGCGCTCCTCGATCAGGTCAAAGACGAACATGGGCGAACAGAGAGAGTTGTGCCCGTCGATGCGCGTGATCTAGGCCTGATCTCTGGCCAAATCGGAACACCCACCCAGCACCCCTTCGCCGCGGTTCTTGGCTGCTCGGACGCCAGGGTGCCGATCGAACTCATCTTCAACGAAGGCCCGAACGACCTCTTCGTCGTCAGGGTCGCAGGCAACGTGCTGGGCACGGACGTCCTGGGCAGCCTGAAGTTTGCGGTGGACCACCTGGGCGGCAGTGTAAAACTCATCGTTGTCTTGGGACATAGCGGATGCGGCGCTGTGACCAGCGCTGTGGATGTGTTCCTGGATCCCGGCGACTACTTGTCCCTCGCGACGAAGCATTCGCTGCGCAACATTCTGGATCGTTTGCTGGTCGTGATTCAGACGTGCGCAAGGAAGTTGGCCACGGCGTTCGGACCGGAGGTTGCGCACCGCCCGGGATACCGAGAGGCCCTTATTGAGGCATCGATCGTGACCAACGCCGCGCTCGCTGCTTACTCAATACAGCAAGGCGTCGGGACTAACGAGGCCGGTGAACTGCGGGCGGTATATGGCGTCTACCTTCTTGAGACCCGGGAGGTGTGGGCACCGCATGCGGGCGACACGAAAGGCGTCGGGCTGGCGGCAGCCCCGCGCGACCTTGACGGGTTTGTCGATCTTGGCGACGCCATTGTTCGGTCGGAGCGAATTGCCGGTCTTCTCAGATAGCGGAACAAGAGCTACACCGATCTCTCTGATCGCACCACGAAATCGTTGCTCGTGGGCTGACCAAGAAGGTCTCCAGCGCGCCTTGTCCGCACGATGCCCCGCCTAGTCTGCAAAGCCATTTGACACGTCTCAGGCCGTGGCGGCATCCTGCTCCCATGGCTTTGACCTTGGCACTTGTGACGACCATCTGCGCCGTTGCCCTGACAGAACGCAGCGTCGAGCACCTGCTGTTTGCGATCGCGGCGCTCTTCTTCAACGCAGCCCTGTTGCTGGTCTTTGTTGCCGATTTCGAGAGAGCGATCCTGCTGTCTGGCATGCTGGCCGTCGCAATCGCCGGCGTATCGATCGTAAAATTCAAGCACAGTGCCCTCAAATTGGTCGTGTCCGATGTGCCGCTTGCGTTTGCAGGCACAGTCCCATTCTTCGTGCTGCAATACCCACGCATGATGCTGGGTGTTCTCGTCGCCGGCATCTTGCTTGCTTCCGCTTCGATCGCGGTTCTGGTCTACGGCGCCGGATCGCCGATTTCCGTTGCCGTTCGAATTCCCTTGGTCTGCCTTGCACTCATCGGCTTCGCGAAAGCTTCCGCCATCAAGGGCGCCACGTCCTTGCGGCTGACGCTGACGCAAGGGCGGTGCTTTTATTCGACCTTCATGGCCTCGCTCATCGACCCCGCGTCCTGGCGGCAGTTCAACGGGCTGGCTCTGAGCGATATCGCAAACGAACCGCTGCCGCTGAAGGAGGCGATGCCCGCGCGCTCCGGCGACCGTCCGGACATCATCGTCATCCAGCACGAGTCGATCTTCGACCCGCGCATTTTTGGCCTGCCGATCGAGCCGGTCGTCGAAGCGTTCCTGTCCCCGGCAGACGGGGAATTTGGCCGCCTCAACGTGGACATCTTCGGTGGCGGCTCGTGGCAGTCGGAATTCAGCCTGCTGACCGGTCTTTCAAGTGCAAGCTTCGGCTCGAGCGCGTACTACCTCTTCAAGAAAGGCGCCGGCCGATTCCACAGCAGCCTGCCGCGTTCGTTGGCGTCGCTCGGCTACAAGACGACGCTCACATCGAGCTGTCGTCGCAACTTTCTCGACTACGATGAATTTTACAGCTCGATCGGCATCGACGAACGCATCTTCATTGACGATTTTCCGCCGCCCTTTGATATCAGACGTTTCGAGGCGACGAATTCGGATGCCATGTTTCTCGATGCGGCGATCGATGCTCACGCCAAGAGGATTGCCGATGACCCGTCACCTCGATTTCTCTACGTGCTGACCAACTTCAATCATGGTCCGCATAACCGGCGGCTGGTGCCGCCCGGGCAGTTTGAGGAGGAGCGCGCCTTTGCCATGGCGAGCCTTCCCGATGACGAATATGCCGAATATTATGCGCGACTCGTGGAGACCGCCTCGACCTGGCAAAAGCTCAGAGAGAAGCTGGCAAACAGTTTTCCGGGGCGCCCTGTTCTCGTGATGCACTATGGGGACCATCAACCCGTGCTGACGAGACGGATCGATCGGCACCTGGAAGGCCCGGGAGATAGCCGGCGTCCGTTTCGTACATTCTATGCGATCGAGGCTTTGAATATCCCTCACTTCGACCCAGGGCGAGGCACGGACCTCGATATCGCTTTTCTGGGAACCGTCGCTTTGCAACGTGCAGGCCTCCCGCTTGATCCAATCTTCGCCACGCGTGCGAGCTTGCTCGACGATTGCGGAAACACCTACTTTGCATCGGCCTCCGAACGGAAACGCCGATTCCACCGCACGCTTGTGGATCGCGGCTTGATCGACTTGAAGCCGCGCGTACAGCATGCCCGCTAGCCTGGCGCGCTATTCCATGCGTTGTTCTCGTCGCGCGTTGGGTCCTCCCCCGGGCCACGCAGCCATGGCCGCCTCGGCGGCGCCTCTCAACTCCGTCGGCGTGGCGCCGTCCTTGGCCTGGATGGCCATGCCCTGGAAGACGCTGAGGTAGAACCGGCTCAGGGCATCGATGTCGGTTGCGGCCGGCAATTCGCCATTGGCCAGCGCAGCCTCTAACCGCGCGCGCAAATTGCCGAGCATGTCGAGCCGCACCTTCTTGACCGCGCGGGCGATCGAGGGCGGCCATTCATCGCTGACGGCGCCGAGCACGGCCATGCAGCCGGCCGGTGCGACCCGGGATCTTGGCAGGGTCTCGGCCGCCGTGATCAGCAGGTTCGCGATGCCGGCACGCGCGGTCGCGCCCTCCGCGAGCCGGTCCCAGACCGGCTGTCCCTGGGTCAGGACGTAATGCTCGATCGCCGCCAGATAGAGCGCCTCCTTGCTTTCGAAGGCGGCATAGAGGCTCGGCGAGCGGACGCCCATGGCCTCGCACAGATCGTTCATCGAGGCGGACGCATAACCCTTGCGCCAAAACAGGAACATGGCGGCCTCCAACGCCGCCTCGCGATCAAATTCCCGTGGTCGTCCTGCCATCGCGCCTCTTTCTGTAATGATCAACACATAATTCACTTGACGCGATCTATCAAGCCGCCACATATTCTGTGTCGATCATTACAGAATTGGAGAGATCAAATGACGCTGACAGGAAAACGGGCCCTGGTGACGGGCGCAAGCAGAGGTATCGGCGCAGCCATCGCGAAAGCGCTTGCCGCGGAAGGCGCCGACGTTGCCATCACTTACGAAAAGTCGGCGGACAGCGCCGCGAAGGTCGTTGACGCCATCAAGGCGACGGGGCGGAAAGCCGTCGCGATCCAGGCCGACAGCGCCGATGTCGCTGCCGTTCGGGCCTCGATCGACAAGACCGTCGCGGAACTGGGCGGGCTTGATATCCTTGTCAACAACGCCGGAATTCTGCGATTGGGCGGCCTGAACGACATCGCGCTCGGCGACATCGACGCGCTGCTGGACGTCAACGTCCGCTCGCCGATCGTCGCGAGCAAGGCCGCACTGCCCCACCTCGGCAAGGGCGGTCGCATCATCACCATCGGCAGCTATTTTGCCGACCGCGTTCCGTCGCCGGTACTCGGCGTCTACGCCGCGTCGAAGTCGGCCCTGATCGCGTTCACCAAGGCCCTGGCTCGGGAGCTCGGCCCCAGAGACGTCACGGTCAACCTCGTGCAGCCGGGCTCGATCGATACCGACATGAACCCGGCCAGCGGCTCGACCGCGGAGTCATTGAAGCAGTTCATGGCGCTGGGCCGGTTTGGCGCACCGGAGGACATCGCCAACGCGGTTGCATTCCTGGCGAGCGCGAAAGCCAAGTACGTCACCGGCTCGACATTGACCGTCGACGGCGGCGCGAACGCGTAGAGGTCGAGGGCGTCAACGGCCGGGCCGCGGTCGGCCCGGCCGTGCAGCGCGCCGGGGCCGGACGATGCACGGATAGCTGTTCTGCTAACGGCCTCCGCAACTCGCCCGTTTCGTCCATGCCGGGCGACAAAACGATCGCAATCTTCGCTGTCGCCGCGAACCAGCCCTGTGCTTGCGACGACTAATCCCGGCTACGGCGCACGACGTGGCCGTCCAGGCAACGGCATGCCGGGATGTCCATCCGTCGCAGGGGGTTAAGTCAATGGAGCCACGCAAGAAGCCACGCGAATGGACGCCGCCGGCGCCACCGCCCTCCCGCGTCCCGGCGGCCGGCTCCTCCAGAGCATCGGCACAATCATCCGGCTCTGAACGAGGTGCCGTCGAATACTTGGTGTCGTTCATTTTTCATGTGCTGTTCTTCGGCCTCATCGCGGGCGTGTTGCGGACGCGGTTTCCCCTCGATCTCGGCCTGTTCATCTTCTTCACCAACGACGGGATGACGGAGTGGGCGTTACGCAAGATCGGGATACGGCTCGTTCCCGGCTCGCTCGGCGAAACGTTCGTGAATGCCTTCGTCTGGGGCAGCGGCGTATCGATCCTGTTCACACACTGGAAGGACGCGGCGCCCAAGTGGCTGGTGCCGTTCGTTCTCGTCGATGCGCCCTGGTTCGCGATTGTTGGCATGGCCGTCGGATGTGCCCTGCTCAAGGCGATCTCGACGACGGTCGTCAGGCGCGTGCTGCCGTGGTTCGGGATCAAGATCGCGCCTGACAGCCGGGCATGGACGATCGCCTATGGCGTAGTCGGATTTGCCATCCTGGGTCTCGTGCTTCTCGCCCTTTCCTATGCGCCGGGTTAGCCGCGATCAATCTCGCTGCTGGCCTGGCACTGTCCTGGGCTTCGGCAGCGTTCTTGCGCAATGGGTGAAGACTGGCGAGCTATTGTTGATCGCGCCGGCGATCGTCAAGGACTAGCTGGTGGCCTTCAGTGGTGACTTCCTGGATGATTGTCGGGCGGGCCGCCGTATCGATCCCAGTTGTCACGATTTTCGCTGTCAGGCTTCACCCTTAGTCCTTGTCTGAAAGCAAAACCGATAAACCCGACAAGAACGATGAGGCAGATAGGTGCGAGGATCCAGTCAGGCACGCGCCAACCTCCCCGCGGACCCTGCGCGGCCTACCTGAAATAATCCAGCACGAGGTCGAGGTCCGGGCGGCCGGCGGCGGTGCCGTTGAGGTCGGCGTCGATCACGCGGCGGCAGGCTTCCACCGCGGCGTGGTCGCCGAGATCGTTGGCGGCCTCGAGCACGAGCCAGGCCGCGTCGACCGAGGCCTTGTCCGGTTTCGCGCCGCCGAGATCGGCGTTGAGCGGCTTGTTGGGCTTCTTGCGGGCTGCGGTGCCGAATTGAGGCAACATGGCAAATACTCCCCTCTCGATTTCCCGATGGCGCTCAGTGCATGTGCAGCTCGGCCTGACGGCCGGCAGCGGGATCGGCAGCAGTGCCGTTCTTGCGCGACTGGTAGAACTTCAGGACGCTGCGTGAGGTCTCGATCTTGAGCCGGCCGAAGTCGCGCTCATTGTCCTTGAGCTCGCGCGCGGTGATCAGATGATCCTTGGCGCCGAGGAACAGGAGCGACATCGTCGTATCCCACGAGAAATCCAGCGCCTTGCACAGCACCAGCAGCATCTCGCGATTGCGGTCCATCAGCGCGCGCTCGATCACGTCGACCGGCAGCGCCGAGAGCAGCGACAGGCCGATCTGCACCTCGTCGAAACGGTGCTGGCGCGCGTAGTTGGAGATCGAATCCTGGTTGAGGTTGCCCTGGCGGTGCTGCGTCGTCACGACGCGCTTGGCGACGAAATAGGTGCGCGATGACGGTCCGAACTTCGACTGGAGGTCGCCGGTGACGTCGGTCACCGAGCTCTGGATCTGCGACATCATCTCCGGCCGCTCGCTCTCGAGCCGGCGGCGGACGTCCTCCGACGCTTTCGCGATGAGCTGCTGGAAGACGTGCCGGGGCACGTCCTTGCGCAGGCCAAGCTGCTCGGCGAGGATCGAATCGCCGTCGGCGCGCCGGACCATGTGTAACAGGCTCGAGCCCGAGAAGCGCGCGCCCTCGTTCTTCGCCACCGAGGTCACGACCTCCTGGTTGCCGCGCTTGACCAGCACGTCGGTCACGGCTTCGCCGATCGACTTGCGCTGCGAGATCGCGAGCAGGTGGTCTTGTCCCTTGGTCAGGGCGTTCTCGACAAGCATCTTGTCGTCGAGCCGGTCGGACTCGCGCAGCACGGGGCCGGCGACCGCGATCTCGTCGTCGAAGGCGAGCTGATGCAGCACGTTGAGCGGAGCATGGTCGCAGGCGACCATCAGCTCCGAGAGCTGCGCCCGCGCCGCGACCTCGATCTCGTCAGCGAGCTTCCCGATCACCTCGCCGAACATGCTGATCTCGTCGTCGCGGTAGCGACCGGTGATCAACAGGTCGGTCGCGTGCCACAACGCACGTGCACGGCTTTCGTCGGTGCCGCGCGCGATCGCGTCATCCAGATCCTGCAGAAGCGATTTCGCTTCGTTCATGGCGCATGTCCCCAATTCTTGGCGGGCCGTCCTGTCCACTTGGCAGGACGCCGAATTCCTCTTCCGGACCAAACTAGCCGTCAAACGCGAGAATCCGGTAAAATCGGCAGATCAGTTTTTCCGAGCAAAATTCGCTAAAAGTTGCGCGAATGGCTTTACGCCCACGCAGGGTCTCGCTGCCGCACCGGCCGTGCGAGCTTTACGGATTGGACTGCGGCACCAGCACCAGCGGCGGTTTCGGCTTGGGCCTCGCCGGTGGGGGACCAGGCGCAGGCCTGACCTCGATCGGCGGCGGAAGCGGCGCCACCTGCTGGCTTGCGATCGGCGGGCCGGAGATCGAAGGATTTGAGACCGAGGGACTTGGTGAAGCCGGTGCGGCCAGCGGCGGCCGCGGCGTCGGCGCGACCTTGGGCTCGACCTTAGCCTTGGGCTGGGCGCGGCGGGGATCACGGCCGGGCATCGGCACGTCGACCGGCGCCGGCAGTTCGGGCGCGGCGTCCGGGGACACCAGTCGCGGCAATGCGGCGGTCGCCGGCGGCGGCTCGCCGCGCTCGATGGCATCGAGGCGCCGCGTCTCGCGGTCGATGGTCCGTACCGCCAGCCACGAGGACAGCGGCGTGAGGTCGACGGAAAGGTTCAGCTTGTCGGGCGGGCCGGCCGCAAAGAGCTGGATTTCCGGAGGCGCGCCGGACAGGCCGGTCATGATCGGCGTCAGGCTGGCGCGGATGTCGGCCTGGTCGGCGGGAATGTCATAGCCGCCGGAGACGATGGCGCGGGCGTTCTTTGCTTCCAGCGTGGTCGCCCCGACGCGCAGGCGGCCGTCGCGGATCGTGAACGGGATCTGCGCCGAGCCGATCGCCAGGGGGCCTGCCGACAGCGCCGGCTCGACGAGCTGCCGGAGCCTGGTGTCGTCAGCGACCTGGCCGCCATCGCTGGCCCGGATCGCGAGCTCGAAGGCGCGCGGATCGAGCCCGGTGAGCTCGGCCTGCTCCAGCGTCACGGTGCCGTTGCCGGCGAGCGCGCCGGTCAGCGCCGCAATGCTGCGGCCCTGGGCCGACAGCGTCATCTGCACCGAGGCGCGGCCCTTGGGGACGGCGAGATTGCGATAGCGCAGCACTGTCGCATCGACATTGGCAAGCTGGATGCGTGCGTTCAGCGACAGGCCGTTGGCACTGTCGCGCGCATCTATGCTTGCAGTCATCTCACCGCCGCCGATGCCGCCCTTCAGTGAATCCAATGCCAGCGACTGACCGTCATTGCGGATGATGCCGCTGAAGGGCCGGATCTCGACGCCGCCAGGCAATCCGCCGCGCAGGGCCTGGAAGACGATGCGGCCGCGCCAGCCGCCCAGGAGCCCCGCCGTGAGCGGCTGCTCTGCGTCGCGCCCGGCCGTTCCGATGGCGACGCCGAGCGCCGGAACGAGATCGAGCGTATCGAGTCCAACCTCACCGTCGATGCTCTTCTCCGGGTCCAGCGTCATCGCAAGACGCCCGCGCAGGTGCGATCCCGCGGCGGTGCTGTCGAGATCATCGAAGGTCAGCCTGTTGCCGGACAAGGTCAGGCGCGAGGACAGGTTGACGGTTTGCACCGGCTTCTCGCCGGCGCCGATCCCGAGCAGCGGCGCGAGGTTGGCGTTGCGCACGCGCAAGTTCACGCTGGCCTTCGGATCGGGCGAGGACAATTCGAAGCTGCCCTGCGCGTCTGCGTCCAGTCCACCACCCGCAATTTTCGCGTTGAGCTGAAGCGGCCGGCCCCAGGCGCCGCTCACCTTGCTTTCCGCTTGCGAAGCCCCCTCGCCTGCCGCGACCACGCGGTCGAGGCCGAACAGCGCCAAGAGCGAACCCGCCTGCGGCGCGGAGAGTTTTGACTCCAGCGTGAAGTCGCTATTGCGCAGCTTGTCGAGATCGAGGCCGTTGATCGCCGCCGCCAAGACTTGCGCCGACAGCGTCGCCGTTCCCTTCAACTGCGGCGCATCGAGATCCAGCGCGGCGCGCGCATTGGTGCGATCGGCATGCTCGGCGTTCTTGTCCAGGCTCAGATCGAGCTTGAGGCGCGTCGGACCGGGCCGCGCCTCGAGGCGATCGAAGCGTGCGCCGAGCGCCGGCGCGATCGGGTTGATCAGGGCCGTTAGCTGAGACAGGGAAAGGGCCGCCGACGTCAGCGACAGCTTGCCGGTCGCATGCGCGCGATCAAAGCTGCCGTTCGCTTGCGTCGTCACCCCGCTCGCCTGGCCGAACTGCAACTGCTCCAGCGACAGCGTGGTCGGGCTGTAACCGAATTTGGCGGCGAACGGCCGCAGCTCCTGCCCGGCCGAGGTCGCGCGGCCGACGTCGAGCGACAGTTTTGCCTCGTCCGGCCATTCGCCTTGCGGCCCGGCGAGACCGCGCACGAAGTTTGCGGCCGCATCGAGATCGAGCCGGTCGGCCTTCAGCTCCGCATCGAACCGCGAGCCTTTGTTCGCGGCGGTCTGCGCGAAGGTGATATGGCCCTCGACCGCGCCACCCTCGATCTCGGCCTTCAGCTTCTCGATCGCCAGGTGATTGGCAGCGACCGTCACGTCGCCGCTCAGGCGGAGCGGTTTGGTGCTGCGGCGGTTGATCTCGCTGCGGCCCTGAAGCCAGGCCACCAGCGTATCGGGATCGCTGGATTCGACGCTGAGCCGGCCACTAAAACTGTCGGATCCCGGGGCCGCGCCGTTCAGCGAAACCTCGGTCATGCCCGGCGCGCGCAGATCGAGCCGCTGGAAGGTCCAGGACCTGCCGTCGGTCTGCAACTCCGCGGCGATGTTTTGCAGCGGCCGGCCGCCGAGCATGATCTGCTCGGAGCTGAATGATATCTGCGCCGGGACCGGCGCCTGCGGAATGGCGGCAAGCCCCGCGCGCAGCGCCGGCAGGATGCGCAGCGGCTCGGTGTTGTCCTTGGCCGCAAGCTTGTCGGCATCGAGCTGCCGGGCCGACAGATTCGCGCGCAGCAGGGGCGCGGCGCCGAATTTGAGATCGCCGACGCCGGCGACCTTGAGCGCAGTGTCTTCGGGGCCAAAGCTCGCCTCGATCTGGTCGAACTTCGCAAGCGACGGATCCGCCTTGAGCTTCGTGGTGAGCTTCCACGGCGTCGGCGCAGGGGCTGCCGGCCGGTCCTTTGAGGTTTCCTTGGGTGGAGGAGGCACGGCGAGCGTGAGCGCGCCGTCGAATTTCGGCAGCCGGCCATCGAAGGCGAGCACGCCTTCGAGATCGGCCAGGATCGCGCGCTCGCCGGGATCGATATTGATGTGGAGACGGGTGGCGGTGCCGTCGGGGCTCGGGCCGGAGGAGACGCGGAACGGATAGCGCGTGCCGGAGACGGTGACGTTGCCGTCACCCCGCACCGAGCCGGCGAGCGAGCGGACGTCGCCGGCGAACGCGATGTCGCTGAGCTCCAGCGTGGTGCGGCTGGCGGCATCATGAAGCGCGATGCGGCCGGTGAGGTTCAGCCGCTCGATCGCGAGCGAGGCGAGATTGAAGCTGCCGCTGGCCGTGGACGGCAGGTCGACCCGGCCCCTGGCATCGAGGCCGAGGTCGGCCGCCATGCCGTTGACCGTGAGCTCGGTGGCGCGCCATTCGCCGCGCATCAGCGAGGAGAGGCTGAACTCGACGTCGAGTTTGTCGGCGCGGAGCTTACCGAGGTCGTTGTTGCCGCCGAAGGTGACCGAGCGCAGACGCAGCGTCGGCGCCGGCAGCAGCCGGGCATCGAGCTGGCCCGCGACCCGCACCGGGACACCGATGATCCGGGTCGCCTCCGCCTCGAACTGGGGCCGGAACTGGTTCCAGTCGATGAAGTAAGGCCCGATCAGCGCGGCCAGCAGCGCAATGATGAAGGCAATCGCTAATCCGAGCAGCGTCGTCTGCACGGGTCTCCCCTCGGCCAAACCGGCACCCGGGCCAAACCCAAGCCAAATCGAAGCCTAAGCCGCGCCGGAACTCCCCCTTATATAGGGCCAAGTATGGCGAAGTCACAGCGACTGTTGCGCGCGGAGGTTAACGCTACCAGCTCGCCGGCAGCCGCTTCAGGCCGCGCAGGACGAAGGTCGGCCGCCATTCGGGGTTCTCGACGTCGTCGATCCGCAAGTCGGGCAGCCGCTTGAGCAGGGTGTTGATGGCGATCTCGGCCTCGATGCGCGCCAATTGGGCGCCCAGGCAGAAATGGATGCCGCCACCGAACGACAGCGGCTTGACGTTCTCTCGGGCGATGTCGAGGCGGTCGGGCCGGTCGGGATAGACGGCCGGATCGCGGTTGGCCGAGCCCAGAAGGCACAGCACGGTCTCGCCCTTGGGGATCCGCTTGCCGCCGAGATCGTCGATATCCTCCAGCGTGACGCGCCCGGTCATCTGCACCGAGGAATCGTAGCGCAAGAACTCCTCGATCGCGTTGGTGATCAGCTCCGGCCGGGCCTTGAGCAGCGCGAGCTGGTCCGGATTGCGGTGCAGGGCCAACAAGCCGTTGCCGATGAGGTTGACGGTGGTCTCGTGGCCGGCGCCGAACAGCAGGATGATGTTGGCGGTCAATTCCTCATTGGTGAGCTTGTGCCCGTCCTCCTCGGCCTGCACCAGCTTGGTGGTGAGGTCCTCGCCCGGATTGCGGCGGCGCAGCTCGAAGAGCTGCTGGAAGTACATCTGGGCCATCAGGTTGCCGGCGTTGCCTTGGCGGATCTCTTCCGGAGATAGCGGCACGGGATCCAGAAGCCGCCCGCCATCGCGCGAGCCCTTGTAGAAGACCTCGCGATGATCCTCGGGGATGCCAAGCATGTCGCAGATGATCGTGACCGGCAGGCGGAAGGCAAAATCCTCGATCAGGTCCATCTGCCCGCGATCGATCACCGCGTCGAGCGTCTGGTCGACGATCTCCTGGATACGCGGCCGCATGTCCTCGACCCGGCGTGCGGTGAAAGCTTTCACGACCAGACCGCGTAGGCGGGTGTGGTCGGGCGGATCCGACTGCAGCATCCAGTGGCTCATGCTGCGGAAGACCGGCTCCTCCATGATCTTGGGACCGTAGCGGCGCTTGCTACGCTCGACGAAATCCTTGCCGAAGCGCTTGTCGCGCATCACGAGGCTCACCTCGGCATGCCGGCTCGCCAGGAAGGAACCGAACGGGGTGACATGCATCGGATCGAGCGTGCGCAGCCGCTCGTAGTGGGGATAGGGATCCCTGATGAAGTCGGGGGCCAGCGGATCGAACAGCGGGTCGCTTGCCGCCGGCTGCTGCGCATGCTCGTTCATGGAGACCTCAAATCATTCGCCGCATGACATCGAACACGCCGGTGCGCCCGAAATGCGCGGCGTGACCATCCCTGAAATCTACAATTCGATACATTATTGTATTGAGTTGCATCCTGAACTAAAATGCAGGGATGTCAAGAGTGAGAACCAGGCCGACCCGCGACGACACGCGCGACAAGCTGTTCGAGGCGGCCGCGCGCGTGTTCGAGGACCAGGGCATCGGCGGCGCCAGCATCGAGGCGATCGCGGCCGCCGCCGGCTTCACGCGCGGCGCGTTCTATTCGAACTTCGCCAGCAAGGACGAGCTGATCATCGCCATGCTCGAGGACCACGTCGAGCAGTCGATCCGGCGCAATCTCGACCTGCTCGCCGAGCATACTGACCTCGACGATTTCATCGCGGCGCTGAAGGCGATGGAGCGCAGCCGCCGCGACCCGCTCGGCCGCGCGCCGCTCCTGCATATGGAGATGATCCTCTACGTGGCGCGCGCCGAAAAGCGCAGGCCCGAGCTTGCCAAGCGCCTGCGCGCACGGCGCAAGCTGGTCGCCGATATCCTGCAGGGCGCACAACTCGGCGGCCCGAACAGGATACAGGACCCGTCCTGGGCCGCCGCCGTGGTGCTGGCGCTGGAGGACGGTTTTCGCCTGCACCGGCTGATCGATCCGGACACCACACCGGCTGACAACTTCTGGCGCGCCATCGGCGATCTCCGTCGCGCGATGGGACTTGTCTCAGGCTGAATGCGCGGCCGAGCGCTTCACCGGGACGGCATCGGCGGGCGTGCGATCGAGATGGTCGCGCATCGCCTTCGCCCTCGCGGCGCCATGGTCGAGCAGCCAGCGCTCGAACGCGACAGGCGTCAGCGCCGGCGCGTAGAGAAAGCCCTGCACGACGTCGCAGCCGAGCTCGGCCAGCACCTTGCGCTGCGCCTCGGTCTCGACGCCTTCGGCAACCACGGTCATGCCGAGGCCCTGGCCGACGCGCACGACCGCGGTCGCGATCGCGAGCGCACCGGCATCAGCTTCGATGTCCCGCATGAAGCTGCGGTCGATCTTCAGCTCGCGGATCGGCAAGTGCGCGAGCCGGCTCAGGCTGGAATAGCCGGTGCCGAAATCGTCCAGCGAAAGCCCGACACCGAGCGCGCGGATCGCCTTCATCGTCTCGAGTGCAACCGCCCGCTCCTGCATGAACGCGCCCTCGGTGATCTCGAGCATCAAAGCGTCCGCCGGCAGATCGTGCGCGGCGAGGACGTGTCCCACATGCTTGGCCAGCAGGACATTGCGGAAATTGATCGGCGAGAGGTTGACCGACACGCTGGGGATGTCGAGCCCGGCGCGACGCCAGCTCGCCATCTGGCGGCAGGCCTCGCGGATCGACCACAGCCCGATCTGCTCGATCAAGCCGCATTCCTCGGCGAGCGGAATGAATTTGGCCGGCGAAACGTCTCCGAGGTCAGCATCGTGCCAGCGCGCCAGCGCCTCTACGCCATGGATGGCGCCGTCGGCGGTGCGAATCTGCGGCTGGTAGCGCAGACTGAGCTGGTCCTCGGCAATGGCACGGCGCAGCGCCGCAGTGAGGACGAGCCGCTGCTCGGCGAGCCCGTTCATATCGGCGCTGAAGAAGCGATGGGTGGAGCGTCCCGCCTGCTTGGCCTTGTACATGGCGGCATCGGCCTGCTGCATCAGCGTGTCGATGTCGGTGGCGTGATCCGGATAGATGCTGATGCCGATGCTGGCGGACATCTGCATCTGCCGCGCGCCGAGCCGCAGCGGCTCGGCCAGCGCCTCGGTGATCCGGCTCGCGACGCGCGCGGCACCTTCGGCATCGCGGTTCGGCAGCAGGACGACGAACTCGTCGCCGCCGAGCCGGCCGAGCATGTCGCTGGGCTCGATCTGCGCGCGCAGGCGATGCGCCAGCTCGACCAGCAACTCGTCGCCCGCAGCGTGGCCGAGCGTGTCGTTGACGTCCTTGAAATGATCGAGATCGAGAAACGCCAGCGCAACGTGGCTGCCGGGGCGACATTCGTCGATCGCGGCCGTGATCAGGTGGCGCAGTTGCACGCGGTTCGGCAGGCCCGTGAGAATGTCGTGATAGGCAAGCCGCGCGATCTCCGCGCGCGCTTCCTTGCGCTCGATCGCGAGCGCGCCGAGATTGACGCAGGCATCGACGATGCGCCGATGCCAACGGCTCGGCGCGCGAGGCTCGCGATAGTAGAAGGCGAAGGTGGCGATGACCCGTCCGTCCTTGGCCTTGACCGGGGTCGACCAGCACGCGCGCAAGCCAATCGACAGCGGCATCGCCTTGTAGGGCTGCCAGCGCGGATCCCTGTCGATGTCAACCGCCAGAACCGGCTTGCCGTAGTACGCGGCCGTGCCGCAGGAGCCGACCTCGGGTCCGATCGCGACACCGTCCAGCGCGCGCGAGTACACGTCGGGAAGGCTGGGACCACCGAGCGGATGCACGAAGCCGGCGGCATCGACATGAAGCAGCGAGCAAACCACGTCGGGCGCGATCTCCTCGACGCGCCGGCACAGCCGGTCGGCAATCTCGGTGATCGGCACTTCGTCGGCCAGCGCGACCGTGATCAATTGCTGGAGCGATCGCAGCTGCTTGGTTTCGGTAACGTCCTCGAGCAGGGCAAAGATGTGCTTGACCCGGCCCTTGCGATCGCGGAAGGCGTCGATCCTGGCGACGACCCAGATCTCCTCGCCGTCCTTGCTGTAAAGCATCACCTCGGCTTCGCCGCCGCGGCCACCCGCCATCAGCCGTTTGCCGAGCCTTGCAAGCGCCCTGCGGTCGGTGTGGCGGCCGGCCAGGAGCTCGCTCACGGGCCGCCCCTCGGCTTCATCGGAGGCATAGCCGAACACGGTGGCGAAGGCCGCGTTGGTGTAGCGGATCTTCAGCTCGGTATCGGTGATGATCACCGCGCGATTGGTCTGGTCGGACACCGCGTTGAGCAACCCGATCCGCACGCGGCGTTCGGCCTCCTCGGTGACGTCGCGAACGTAGACGGCGTGATAGGTTGCGCCGTCGGCAGTGATGGTCGAAAGCGATATCGCCGCCCTGAGCCGTGAGCCGTCGCACCGCACGAGGCTGATCTCGTCGCGGACATCCACGACCGGGTCAGCCAAGCACTTGAGCGCGAGAATGCCGGCATCGCGTCCGAGCGCGTCCGCGCGCGGGAGCTTCCAGAGCCGCTCCGCGGCTGCGTTGAAATGCATGATCCTGCGGCCTGCATCGACGATGACGACACCGTCCTCGGCCAGCTCCAGCGCAGCCAGCAGGACTTCCGGAGTTTTGATCGCAGGGCAATCGTTGACGGACATCGTTGGACACCAGGCGCGTCGCAACCAGGTGCGACAAGGGCCGCGAGCCTAGCGGTCCGATGGTGTCCAAGAGGTTGGCTCAACCTGACGTGGGCTTGCCAAGATCAGACATGCTTAAGATTCGGCGAAGACGAGCTGCGGAATTGCGAAGGGAAGCGGACCTATCCGGCGCCGGTTCCGGGCTGCAGCTTATGCAGCCGGCCGGCAACCGCCCTCACCTTGCGGGGTCCGGCCTGCCAGATCGACAGCGCAGACAATCCGCTGACGACCACCGCGATGGCAAAGGCGAGCGTGTAGTTGCCTGTGAGATCATAGAGGAAGCCGGTCACCCAGGGACCCGCCGCCCCACCCGCGAGCGCAGCGAGCATGATCATGCCGAAGATGCTGCCCTGGTGCTTGCCCTGGAAGATCTCGAACACCACCGCGCCCATGATCGAGGTCAGCCCGTAGCCGAGCGCGCCTTGCGTGAACACCATGACATAGACGAGCCACAGCGACGGCTGGTATCGCAGCGCGATCAGCGCCGCAAAGCAGATCGCAAAGCCCGCGCAGCTTGCCGCCCAGACCCATTCCCGTCCGATCCGATCCGAGACATGGCCGAGCAGGATCTGGCCCGGAATGCCGAGCAGACTGACGACGCCGAGTGCCCACACGGCGACGCCAGGGCTGAAGCCGATGTCGAGCAGGAATTTGGTCTGATGCACCTGCACCGCGTACCAGATGTACAGGCCGCAGAAATAACCGAACGCGATCCACCAGAACCGCGCCGTGCGCAACGCACGCTTCAGCGTCCATTCGATGCCGGCCCAGACGGGATCGACGATGTTGGAAACCGGTTTTGCCGCGCTCGCCGAGGGCACGGCGTCACCATCGGGCTGGAGACCGAGATCCTCGGGACGCTTGCGCAACAGCAGGTTGATCGGCGCCAGCGCGATCAGGGTCAAGAGTCCCATCATCGTGCAGGCGGTACGCCAGCCGGTCTGCTCGATCACGTGCTGCACCCAGGGCAGCAGCGTCACCGAGCCGATGCCGACGCCGGCAAAGGCAATGCCGATGGCGAAGCCGCGCTTGCGGATGAACCAGTTCGGCAGGAACAACGACTGGCCGGAATAGCCGAGGCAGACGCTGCCGGCGCCGACCATGACGCCGATGGTGACATAGAGATGCCAGGGCTGGCTGGTGAGCGGCGCCAGCAAGAGTCCGCCCGCCATCAGCGCGACGCCGACCTCCATCACCGCGCGCGGCCCGGCATTGTCCATAAGCCGGCCGATCAGCGGGCTGGCTACGCTGGAGGCCACGAAGCCGAACGAGAAGGCGCCCGCGGTGACGCCGCGCTCCCAGCCGAACTCGGAGAGGATCGGCGGATAGAACAACGAGAACGCGGTGCGCGCATTGACCCCGATGGCCATGGTGACGAAGGTCACCGCGACCACGACCCAGCCATAGAAGAACGGAAGCCGCATTGTGTTGGTTTCATCCCTGGACGATCTTTCCGATCATCGGGGGATGTCCGGGTCAAGCGCTTTTCGCGCATGCCGGAGCCACGCTTGCGCCCTGCGCGGCGATGGGTCTCAGGCGGCGTCCAGGCGCGAGCCCGCGACGGGCGGCTCCGGCGCGATCCGTTCGATCGGTTGCGGCCGTCCCAGGAGATAGCCTTGCGCAAAGTTCACGCCGAGCCCCTTCAGCCGCTCGAACTGTTCGCTGGTCTCGACGCCCTCGGCGGTCACCGACATGTCCAGCCCGCGCGCCAGCGTCACGATCGAGGAGATGATGGCCGAGCTGTGCGGCCGATGGCTGAGATTGCTGATGAAGGACTTGTCGATCTTGATCTTGTCGAACGGAAACGCCGTCAGGTAGCTCAGCGACGAATAGCCGGTGCCGAAATCGTCGAGCGCGAGCTCGATGCCGATGCTCTTGAGCCGCTCCATGAAGGCGTGGTTCTCGATGCCGCGCTCCAGAAGAACGGACTCGGTGATCTCGATCTCGAGGCGCTCGGGCGGCAGGCCGGAATCCCCCAGCGCCGCGCAGATCACGTCGAACAGCTCGGCTTCCTTGAACTGCACCGGCGACAGGTTCACGGCGACCCGCGCGTCCGAAGGCCATGACGCCGCGTCCTCGCAGGCGCGCCGCAGCACCCATTCACCGAGCGCCACGATCAAGCCGGTCTCTTCCGCGAGCGGAATGAACTGGTCCGGCGGGATCAGCCCGCGCGTCGGATGACGCCATCGCACCAGCGCCTCGAAGCCGCAGCGCTGGCCGCTCGCGACGTCGACGAAGGGCTGGTAGTGCAGCTCGAACTGGCAGCGGGCGATGGCGTCGCGCAGGTCGCCCTCGAGCATGTTGCGCGCCTCGAGCTCCGCCGACATCGCCTCGTCATAGATGGTGAAGCAGTTACGCCCCGCAGCCTTCGACCGGTAGAGCGCGAGGTCGGCCTTCCTCAGGAGCTGTTCCTGGTTGCTGCCGTGTTCCGGCGCGATCGCAATGCCGATGCTGGTGCCGATCTCCACGCGATGACCCGGCAGGAGGAACGGCTCGGTGACGAGCTTGGCGATCCGGCCCGCGAGCTCGGCCGAGCATACCCGCTGATCGTCGCAACCTTCCTGGATGATGGCGAACTCGTCGCCGCCGAGCCGCGCCAGCACGTCGCTCTGGCGCAGCGCGGACTTGAGGCGCTGCGCGACCTGGCGCAGCAGGAGGTCACCGGCGCCATGGCCGAGCGAGTCGTTGACGTTCTTGAAGCGGTCGAGATCGAGCATCAGGATCGAGAAGGTCAGCCCGTCCTCGCGCATCTGCCGGTTGATCTCGTCCAGCCGCGCGAGGAAGAACGCGCGGTTCGGCAGGCCGGTCAGGATGTCGGTCTGGGCGAGCTCCAGCACCCGGCGGTTGGCGAGCGACAGCCGCCGCGAATTGCGGCTCGCGAGCACGAGATAGCTTGCCAGCGACATCGTCAGGAGCATGCCGACGACCAGCACGGTGAGTGCGCGGTCATAGGCGGTTTCCAGCGGACCGCCGGCGGTCGGCAAGGCACGCACCTGCCAATCGGTGTCGCCGATCCGCAAGTTGCCCGACCAGTGCACGCCCTTTGACACGTCGGCCATCGATTGCGGCGCGGTCGCCGAGGACGAGAAATCCGGCAGCGACTGCTCCAGGCTGACAATCTGCCCCGTGAACGGCGGATAGACATTGACGCTGATGGCGGGACTTGCCGCCGTCGTGGTGCGGATGGCGCGCAGCAGCAGCGGCAGATCGAACGCGGCGACGATGACGCCCGCCTGGTTTCGTCGGCGATCGGCAACCGTGTCGCGCGAGGTGCCCTTGGCGTAGACGGGAACGACGACAAGGACGTTGGGCAACTGGTCGCCTTCCCGCGGCTCGTAGAGCCGCGTGCGGAGCGCCGCGATCCGGTCACCGTCGCGCGCGCGCTCGATCGCGGCATAGCGATCCGGAATGGTCGCGTAGTCCATGCCGTAGACGGGCGAGGTCTTCGGCTGCGTGGAATAAAACACCGGGAAATACTCGTCCTCCTGCGGCGCGGTCGCAAAGCCGTCGCCCTGAAGCGACTTGATGCGATAGCCGGACACGCCGTCCGCGGCCGCGGCGGCCTCATACTCGGCGCGCTCCTTGCGGTTGACCCGCGGCAGCCAGGCGACGCGGAGCATGCCGGGGTGACGCTCGAACAGCCGGCCGGCGAACGTCTCGAACTCGCTGCGGGTGACGTCCTCGTTGGTCGATTCGAACAGGGTGCGCAGCGCCACGAGCCGACTGATATATTCGTTCATGCCGTTCTGCATGACGATGGCTTCGGTTTCGGCCGTGCTCTCGAACTCGACCCTGTTGACGCGGTCCTCCCAGCGCGCGACCGCGGCCGCGCCCACCACCGAGAACAATACGCCGAGGCTTGCTGCAACGAGCGCAGGACGATAGAGCCGGAACAGCGGCAGAGGACGCCATCGCCCGATCATACGCTTCCGATCCTGATCATTCTGATCGCGATCGCCCATCTCTCTCAGCCGTCCCTCTGGCGTGACGGATCGAACTTCTGGTTGAGCCGCCAGGACGATCGGACATGGGGCTCGGTTAAGAAGTGCACAATTTCACTGCAGCACCGGGCATGACCGCGAGGCTTAGTTAACGGTTCCCCTGCAAGTCGCCGCATCATGGAAACAATCTGCGCGGATTCACCGGAGTACTACGGGGCGCGATCGGCGTTGCGGTTAGCAAGCTGTTCAGACGGCGGAACTATCGTTTTCCCGTAATTCCCGCAAATCCCGTATCAGCGTTGTCATGACACGAGTCCGTTCCGCGACATGCATCGTTCTGGCCATCGTGCTGGCCGCATTCGGTGCACCGGCCGCCGGAAGCGACGAGGCCGGCGTCAGCCCCGACGCGATCCTGTTCGGCCAGGCTGCGGCACTCGAAGGGCCCTCCTCCGCACTCGGCCAGCGCATGCGGCAAGGCATCGTCGCCGCCTTCGCCGAGATCAACGCCCAGGGCGGCGTCCATGGCCGCAAGCTGCAACTGATCAGCCGCGACGACGGCTATGATCCCGACCGATCGGTGGCGCAGACCCTGCGGCTGATCGACGAGGACAAGGTGTTCGCACTGATCGGGGCGGTGGGCACGCCGACCGCGATGGCGACCATCCCGATCACCAGCCTCCGGAACATTCCTTTCATCGGCCCGTTCAGCGGCGCGGAATTCCTGCGCGATCTGGAGCTCGGCAACGTCGTCAACATCCGCGCCTCCTACGGCGCGGAGGCCGAGGCCTGGATCAAGCATCTCACCGAGGATCGCAAGTTCAGCCGCATCGGCATCTTCTACCAGGACGATGCCTTCGGGCGCGACGGTCTCCTGGGCGTGAAACGCGCGCTCGCCAAGCGCGGCCTCGAGCTTGCCGCCGAAGGCACTTTTGAGCGCAACACCAGGGCCGTCGCCTCGGCCTGGCGGATGCTCAAGCGCGCCGAGCCGGAAGCGATCGTGATGGTCGGGACCTACGGGCCGTGCGCGGAGTTCATCAAGCTCGTGCACCGCAGCGGTCTCAATCCGACCTTCGTCAATATCTCCTTCGTCGGCGCCAATGCGCTCGCCAAGGAGCTTGGGCCCGAGGGCGAAGGCGTCATCGTCTCGCAGGTCGTGCCGTTTCCCTGGGACGCATCGCTGAAGCTCGTTGCCGACTACCAGGCGGCGCAGAACGCGTTCGACCCGACGCTGACACCGGACTTCGTGTCGCTCGAAGGCTATATCTCCGCCCGCCTTGCGGCTGCCGCGCTGGAGAAGGCCGGACCGAACCCAACCCGCGCCGGGCTGTTGCGCGTCATCAACGACGTCGGCCGCTTCGAGATCAGCGGCAGCAGCGTCACCGTCGGCGTGCGGATGATCGACACGCCACCAAAGGTGTTCCTGACGATGATCCAGAAGGACGGATCGTTCAAGCCGATCGACCGGCCGTAGGCGGAGTGTACTCACAAATGCGTGGGCCTTGGCTTTTGGGGCTGAGCAGAACTTCTCTCCCCAATCGGAGATTGGGAGTCCTGTTGCCAACGCAGGAATGTACGACTACGCTTCACCCTAGGTACGCCCAAACGATCTTTCGATTGGCCGCACGTTCATGCCCAAATTCCTTCGCATCGGACTCCATCAGTCGAACGTTTCCGGATACACGTCAAAGGCATGGTGCGTTCGACGGGTCGGCTCGACGGTTTTTCTGAAGTGGGGCGCCGTGGAAGTCCATGGCGTCGGAGATGGGCGAAAGGTCTACTGGACGCGTCTACCGCAGGACAAGACTATTCGTTGCGGCTCGGTACAGCGCGCCAAGGACTATGCAAAGGCAGCGATCGCGCGGCGACGCAGCCATCGCTATGAACCGCTGACCGGAAACATCGCGAACCGGCGTCGAACCGCCGAGCGTGACGCCGGGCTCAAGCAGGCGCTCGCCACGATCCTCTTTGTCGATATCGTCCGCTCCACCGAAAAAGCCGCGCGGCTCGGCGACACGCGTTGGACGCAGGTGATGAATCACTATTACGCTGCGGTCCGCAGAGAGCTGAAGACCTTGCGCGGAAAGGAAGTCGTGACGACGGGGGACGGATTACTCGCGACGTTCAAGGCGCCAACTGCCGGGGTCCGTTGCGCGACCGCGATCTGCGAGGCCGTGCGCACGCTGGGGCTCGACATCAGGGTGGGGCTGCATGCGGGCGAATACAAGGTGAGCGGGGCGGAGGTGGTCGGTCTCGCGTTTCACATCGGCGCGCGTGTCGCCGCGAAAGCGCGTGCCGGCGAGGTCCTGGTCTCGAGCGCGGTCAAGGATCTGATGTCGCAGTCCGGGATCCGCTTCAAGGATCGCGGCGTTCACCAACTCAAAGGCGTGCCGGAGCGATGGCGCCTGTACCGGGTCGAACATTGAGCATGATCTCCGCGCAAACGCATTCCGCGTTGGTCGCGAGGGAAAACCGCTTCGCACTTTTCCGGATCATGCTCTAGCGCATTTCAGGGACGGCGCGTCCAACGTTCGGCATTCACCGCGCCCGGCGGGACCTCGCCCTTGATGATCGCCTCCACTTGGCGCACGGTTTCCAGCGACTGATATTCGATCGCCTGCGGCGTCAGGCCGCCGACATGCGGCGTGGCGATGACGTTGGGCAGCCGCGCGAGCTCCGGCGACGGCATCTGGTCCGGCGCGCGGCCGACATCCATCGCGGCGCCGGCGATGCGCCTCTCGCGCAGTGCGGCCGCAAGCGCCGCCTCGTCGACAAGATTGCCGCGCGAGAGGTTGATGAAGACGGCATGCCGTTGCATGCGCGCCAGCGCTGCTGCGCCGATCAGATTCTCCGTCTGCTCGTTGGCGATGGCGAGGCAGACGACATAGTCGGATGCCGCCAGGAGCTCGTCGAGCGCCACGTGCCTGATCGCGCCATCGTCGATCGTCACGAAGGGATCGGCGACCAGCACCTCCATGCGCAGCACCTTTGCGATCTCGGCGAGATAGCGCCCGATGCTGCCAAAGCCGATGATGCCGAGCTTGCTGCCGCCGAGCTGCCGGCCCATCCGCGCCTCTGCCTTGCGGCCGGCCTGATAGTCCGCCGTGGCTCGCGACACGCCGCGCGACAGATCCACCATGAAGCCGAGCGCGAGCTCGGTCACTGCCTGCACGAAGCCGGGACCGGCGCGCGTCACCAGCACGCCGCTTTGCGAGGCGGCCTCGACATTGACGTTGCGGATGTCGACGGCGCAGCGGACGAAGGCGGAGAGACGCGGCAATTGCGAAAAGATCTCGCCACGGCCCTCGGTCATGCGGTCGGCGACGATGATCTCGGCATTCTCGGCGGCACGGACGAGGCCGGCGGCATCGAGCGGCGCGTCGCCTTCGTGCAGGATCACCTCGGCCAGCGCCTGCAAGCCTTTCAGGCTGCGCTCGCCATAGTAATTCCTGCGCATCTCCGGCGTATGGGCCAGCAACACCTTCACGAATGAACACTCCTCTAGTAGCCGAACGCCCGCGGCAGCGCCGTCGAGATCGGCGGCACGAAGGCGATCACGAGCAGGCAGAGCATCAACAGCCCGAGATATCCCATGATCGGCTTCACCGTCCGCTCGATCGGCACGTTACCGATCAGGCAGGCGCCGTAAAGGCCGAGCCCGAGCGGCGGCGCGAACAGGCCGATGCCCATCGCGATGACAAGCACCACGCCGAAATGCAGGGGATCGATACCGAGTTGGACCGCGACCGGCAAGAGCAGCGGCCCGAAGATGATCAGCGCGGCGGCGCCCTCCAGCACCGAGCCCATCACGATCAGGACGAGAATCGCGAGCAGCATGAACAGCCAGACGCCTGAGGTCTTCGACAGGCCCAGCATGAAGTCACCGACCGCGTGCGGGACCTGCTGCAAGGTCAGCGTGAAGGCGAGCGACTGCGCGGCCGCGACGATGAACAGCACGAGCCCGGCGCGCGTTGCCGCCTGCACGAAACTATGCGCGGCGGCTTTCAACGTGAGCTCGCGGAATACGAGGCTGCCGACCAGAATGGCATAGGCTGCCGCGAAAGCGGAGATCTCGGTCGCGGTGGCAAAGCCGGTCTTGAAGCCGGTGAAGATCATGAAGATCAGGCCGAAGGATGCGATCGCACCGCTCCACAGGCCGGACACCGGGACTTGCGGCTCGGCCTCCTCAGCCGAATCCGGGCGCTTGCCGAAGATGATGGAGACCGCGATCAGCACCAGCGCCATCAGTGCTGCCGGCAACAGGCCCGCGATGAACAGGCCGCCGATCGAGAGGTTCGCGACGAAGCCGAGGATGATCAGGTTGATGCAGGGCGGAATAGTCTCGGCCATCACCGCCGAGGCCGCAAGCAGCGCCACGGCGCTGCCTGGATTCTGTCGCGAGCGGCGCGCCGCCGGGATCAGCACCGAGCCGACGGCGGCGACATCGGCCATCTTGGAACCGGAGATGCCGGAGAACAGCACCATCGAGGTGACCATCACGACATTGAGGCCGCCGCGCATGCGGCCGACTGCGCGCTGTAACAGCTCGATCAGCCGCACCGACATGCCGTTGGCTTCCATGAGGTAGCCGACCAGGATGAAGAAGGGGATCGCGAGCAGCACGAAATTGTCGATGCCGCGCGCCATCTGCTGGGCAAAGATGACGCCGGGCAGCGCGCCCTCCACCCAGATGAAGATCAACGCCGCCAGCGCCAGCGCAAATCCGATCGGCAGGCCGCCGAACAGCGTGACGAAGAAGCCGATCAGCATCAGCGTGCCAGATGCGGGCACCGACGCGGGCAGCAGCGCGTCCCAGGCGAGATAGAGGCCGGTCACCACGGCGATTGCAACGAGACCCTTGGCGATGTCGGGAAGCGGCCTTGCGCAGAGCTGATCGATCGCGAACACCGTCATGAACAGCGCGCCGACGCCCATTGGATAGAACGTCAGCTCCAGCGGCAGCCCGGAGCCGGTAGTCTGGCCTGCGGTCAGCGTCCCCAGCTTGATCGCATTGTAGGCGACGTAGGCCGAGATCAGCACGATCAAGAGCGCGCTCGCGGCATCGACCAGCGCCCGCAACCGCGGAGCCAGCATGTCGCGGAAGAAGGACACGCCGACATTCTCGCCGCGCGCGAGCGCGCTCGCCGCACCGAAGAAGGCCGATCCGACCATCAGACCGCGCGCGACGTCGTCGGACCATTCGACCGGCGCGTTGAAGAGGAAGCGCAGCAGCACCGAGACGCAGACCACCAGGAGGTCGGCGGCCAGCAGGATGGCCGCGATCCCATCGCTCAGGCGCAGCAAAAGAGCGATGCTCCCGCGGCGGCCGCCTGAGAGGGACGCGGCGGCTGTCATCGTCATCCTTAGGCCTGGGTCGCGCGGATCATGTCGATGACGGGCTTGGATTCAGGCCGCGCCTTGATGAAGTTATCGGTCTGCGGCATGACGCGCTTCCTGAAGGCCTCGCGGTCGCATTCGGCCACCGTCACGCCCTTCTCGGTCAGCGCCGTCAGCGCCTCCTTCTCGACCGCAAGGCCGTGCGTGCGCGTGTCGGCCGCGGCCTTCTTCGCAGCATCGAGAAAGCCGTCGCGCAGCTTCGGATCCATGCGGTTGTAGGTCATGTCGCTGAAGTAGATCGCAAGCGGCGAGAAATTGTGCTGCGTCAATCCGTAGAACTTTGCCGTTTCGAAGAACTTGCTGGCCAGGATGGTCGGTGGATCGTGCTCGAGCCCGTCGAGCACGCCCGCCTGCAGCGCCGTGTAGATCTCGCCGAACGCCAGCGGCGTTGCCGCCGCGCCCATCAACCGCAGGCATTCCGTGATGACGGGATTTGGCAGCGTCCTGATCTTCAGACCCGCGAGGTCCTCGGGCGTCTTCACCGGTTTCTTCGCTAGCACGCTGCGCGAGCCGAAATTGTAGGCCCAGGCGATGATGCGGATGTTGGCGCCCTTGAGCAGCGCCTCCTCGATCGGCTTGGCGGCGCCGGCATCGAACGCCTTGGTCTGCTGCGGGAAGCTCGCAAAGAGATAGCCGAGGTCGAAGGTGCCGACGAGCGGCACCAGGTTGGCCGAGATCGACGAGCCCGACACCATCAGGTCGATGACGCCGAGCTTCACCGAATTGATGACGTCGATTTCCTGGCCGAGCTGGTTGTCGGGGAAGAACGCGACCTCGACCTGCTCACCGAGGCCGTTGGCCTTCAGCTGCTTGACCAGATTGTCGTAGTAGACGCGGCCGTTGGCATATTTGGGATCGTTCGGCAGCGACGAGGAGCATTTCAGCTTCAATGTCGCGGCTTCGGCGCGGCCGATGATGGCGGGAGAGAATGCGAGGCCGGCGGTTATCGCCGTCGAGGATTTGATGAACGCGCGACGGCTCACTGGCACTGACGTCATTGTGCTCTCTCCCCAAGCGTTTTTTATTTGTGCCGCAGTCGTTGCCGCAGCCGTTTCATCGACTGTAGGGCCAAAGCGACAAGACAGGCAAGGGTAGCGGCACGTGGCGACCCGGAGGGCGGCAGGCACGGATGTTTCGGCGAGGACGCGCGATCGGCCTATGTTTGCAGCTGTTTGCAGCAAGCCGCGCGATGGATGGTGTGGTGTTCGGCTGGGCCCGAAGCCGATCGATCCAATTCAGGTATGGATCGATGCAGAACTCATATTGATTGCACCCGGCTCTCGCCTGATCGCGCAGCGAAACGCGACAAGGCTGCGGGACCATGATCCCGCAGCCTTGTTTCTCAATCAGTTCTTGCGATCGGTCCTTGCGAAGGACGTCAGCGCGAATGTGCGCCGCTCAACTCGCCGACCGCACCGTCCTGGCGCGAGGGGCGCAGCGCATAGGCGCCGTCGCCGAGCAGGGCCTGCGCAAGCAGCGCAATGGCCCAGAAGGCGGGGAATTCCCAGCCGCCCTTCGGATTGGTGAAGAAGAAGCCGGCCGCGCCGTGCACGGTGAAGATGGCGCCGAGCAGGATCGGAATGCCGGCGAGCGCGGCGTAGCGGGTCCACACCCCCAGGATCAGGGCGACGCCGCTCAGCACCTCGACCGTCATCACGAGATAGGCGAGCTCGGGCGGAAAGCCGAGGCTGCCGAAGAACTTTGCGGTTCCGGCCGGGGTAAAGACGAAAAACTTCAAGCTGGCATGGGCGAGAAACAGCGCACCCAGCGTCACGCGCAACACCAGCGCCGCATAGGGCGCGGTACGGGAATCGATCATCATGGTCTCCTTTGATTGCCGACCTTATGATCTATTCTAAATTCGGTGATAATCTGCTATTTTGGAACAATAGTTCACACCTAGAGAGTGAGATCATTGCTCGACCGCCTCACCAGCCTTGAAGTCTTCGCCAAGGTGGCGGCGGTCGGCAGCCTGTCCGGCGCCGCGCGCGCAATGGGCCTGTCGCAGACCATGGTCACAAAGCACGTTGCCTCGCTTGAAGGCCGCCTCGGCATCAAGCTGTTCCATCGCACCACGCGCCGGCTGTCGATCACCGAGGCCGGGCGCAGCTATCTCGAATCCTCCGAGCGCATCCTGGCCGACATGGAGACCGCCGACGCCGCGGTCGCAGCCGAACGGGTCGAGCCGCGCGGGCTGCTCCGCGTCAACGTGCCGGTGGTGTTCGGCACCCGGCAGATCGCGCCGCTACTCTCGGATTTTGCCGAGCGCTATCCGAAGGTCACGACCGAGCTCGGCCTCAACGACCGGCTGGTCGATCTTGCCGAGGAAGGCTGGGACCTCGCGATCCGGATCGGGCGCCTGCGCAACTCCAGCATGGTGGCGCGGCGGCTGGCACCGAACCGCCTCGTGGTCTGCGCCGCGCCGTCCTATCTCGCCAAACACGGAACTCCGCGCACGGTCGCCGACCTCGCCGCCCACAACTGCCTTGGCTATACGCTATCGCAGCAGGCGAGCGCCGCGGAATGGCTGTTCGGCGCGGATGGCGAGATCCGCGTCCAGGTCAGCGGCAACCTGCGCGCCAACAATGGCGATGCGCTGCGCGCGGCGAGCCTCGCCGGCCTGGGCCTCGCGCGGCAGCCGACCTTCATCGTCGCCGATGATCTGCGCGCCGGGACGCTGGTGGCGCTTCCGCTCGACCAGCCGGAGATGCAGTCGTCGGCGGTGCATGCGGTCTATCTGCCGGATCGGCGGCCGCCGGCAAAGGTCCGCGCCTTCATCGATTTCCTGGCGGCGCGCTTTTCGCCGGAGCCGCCCTGGGATCGTGGCCTGTTCTGACACAAGGGGCACCCCCGGCAGGAGACCCAATTTGCCGCAGATGCCAACGTGAGCTAGCGCACAGACTCCGTCATGGCCCACGGTTAGAAGAGGTGTCACCTCGCGCGCACTGCCGATGGAGGTGACACCATGCGCCGTCCGGCCCTTTGTAATTTGCTTCTTGCATCCAGCCTTCTCGTTCTTTCGCAACTCCTCACACTGACAGATGCCTCCGCCGAAACGCGGCTCGCGCTCGTGATCGGCCAGTCCGCCTATCGCGCAGTGCCCGAATTGCCCAACGCCGCCAACGACGCCAAGGGCATGACGGAACTGCTCGGCAACGCCGGCTTTAGCGTCACCACCGCACCCAATCTGGCGCAGAACGAGATGCGCCAGGCGATCAGCGATTTTGCCGGCAAGGTCAGCGCCAGCGGCGCCGACACCGTAGCGCTGGTGTTTTATGCCGGCCACGGCTTGCAGATCGACGGCGAGAACTATCTGGTGCCGGTCGACCTCGATCCGAAGCGCGAGGCCGACATTCCCTTGCAGGGCGTGCGGCTGAACGACCTGCTCAACACGCTCGGCGCACTGCCGACGCGCGCGCGCATCTTCATGCTCGATGCCTGCCGCAACAATCCCTTCCCGGCGCTCAGCGGCGCAGGCCACGGGCTTGCGATCGTCGACACCAAGGCCGGCGCGCCCGGCTCGTTCATTTCCTACTCGACCTCGCCCGGCGCGGAAGCCGAGGACGGCTCCGGCATCGACAGCCCCTACACCACGGCGGCGCTGACGATTGCCAAGCAGCCGAACCTGGCGATCGAGGAAGTCTTCAAGCGCATCCGCGTCGCCGTCGCCCAGTCGACCGACGGCCGGCAGATCCCGTGGGAAAGCTCGTCGCTGACAGCCGACTTCAAGTTCTTCGGCGACAGCAGCGCCCAGCAGCCTTCCGCTCCCGGCGCGGGTTCGCCGGCGCTGGCCAGCGCGAGCCGCACCGTCGAGGACTGGCGTCAGGAGCTTCGCGGCAAGGAGCCCAAGGTCGCCTATGATCTCGTGATCGCCGACGACACCGTGCCTGCGTATCAGGCCTATGTCGAGCTGTACGCGCAAGCCTCTTACACCCCGCGCCTGCGCACGATCCTGGAACGCCGGCGCCAGATGCTGGCGTGGGAGCAAGCGGTCGCGATCAACACCCGCGCCTCGTACGAGACTTATCTCACGAACTGGGGCAGCAGCGACCTTGCAGCAACCGCGCGCAGGATGTTGTTGCGCGTGCAGAACCGCAATTACGGCGTGGCCGCGGCGGTCGCGACGCCGGTCGCTGTCGCGATGGCGCCGACCTGCCCGTGCTCGACGCCGTCGACACCGGCAACGCCGATCAACCCGACGGTCGCGCCGATCATCAAGAAGCGCGTCGACGACACGCCGCCGAAGAGAAAGGTCGACGACACTCCGCCCAAGCGGAAGGTCGTCGACACGCCGCCCAAACGCCGGCCTCCACCGGACGAGGTGGTCGTCGAGCGCGCTCCGCCCCCGGGCCCGCCCCCCAGCGCCATCATGCAAGGCATCGGCATCGGTGTTGGCATCGGCCTCGGCATGGGAATGGGCGGCGGCCGCGGCGGCGACAACTACCATGGCGATTATCGCAGGTAGCCCTACTGCGTCATGAACGATCTAACTCCTCATTCTGAGGGGCTTGGAGTAAGCGTCTCGAAGGATGGGGGCCATAGGCGGGGCCTCATGGTTCGAGACGCGCTTCGCGCTCCTCACCAAGAGGGGTTAGTGACGCACTAAGGTAGTCGACCCCGAGATCGAGAAGGCGCCCGCAGATGCATACAGCGTCTGCGGGCATCTTCATGGGCGCCTGATATCTCCAGATTCCTGTTAGTCTGTTCCCCGCCACGGTCGCCCAGGGGATTCGTATCGATGCCGCACGACGCTGACGCCAAGCCATCCTGGCCGCTATTCCGGTCGCTCGCGTCCTATCGCTTTGGCCTGCTGCCCGGGGACCTGATGGCGGGCCTGACGCTGGCGGCGATCGCCATCCCCGAGCAGATGGCGACATCGCGGCTCGGCGGCTTCGCGCCGCAGATCGGCTTCTTCGCCTTCATGGCAGGCTCGCTCGGCTTCGCGCTGCTCGGCAGCAACCGCTTCTTGTCCTGCGGAGCCGATTCCACGATCACGCCGATCTTCGCCGGCGGCCTTGCGGCAGCCGCCGCGACCGGCTCGCCGGAATATCAGTCGCTGGCGATCGCGCTCGCGCTGATGGTCGGCGCGATGCTGGTCGCAAGCGGCATTTTCCGCCTTGGCGGCATCGCGAATTTGCTGTCGGTGCCGGTGATGGTCGGCTTCCTCGCCGGCATCTCCGTCCACATCATCGTCTCGCAGCTGCCGGGCGTGCTCGGCGTGGAGGCACCAGGCGGACCGACGCTCGATCGCATCGGCACGCTGGCGCGCGAGCTCGGCCGGTCCAATCCTTACACGATCGTGATCGGCTTCGGCGTGCTCGCCGTCGTCTTCCTCGCCGAGACGATCAGCCCCAAGATTCCCGGCGCGCTGATCGGACTGGTCGGCGCGACGCTGGCGGTGATCGGTGCCGGGCTCGAAGCCAAGGGCGTGAAAGTGGTCGGCACCGTCCCAGGCACGTTGCCGATGCCGACCTTGCCGGAGCTTGCGCCCGAGGCGTGGGTACGCCTCGTTCCGCTGGCCTTCGTCATCACTGTCGTGGTGATGGTTCAGACCGCGGCGACCACGCGATCGTTTCCCTCCGATCCCGACAAGCCCGCCGACGTCGACCGCGATTTCCTCGGCGCCGGCGCCGGCAGCCTGCTTGCGGGCGTGTTCGGCGCGTTTCCGGTGAATGCCAGCCCGCCGCGCACGGGCATCGTGGTTGAGACCGGCGGGCAGTCGCAACTGTCAGGCCTCGCCGCGGCGCTGATCGTGCTGGCGCTGCTCGCCTTCGGCACCGGGCTGTTGCAGCACGTGCCGGACGCGGCGCTCGGCGGCATCCTGCTGTTCGTGGCGCTGCGGATCATCCGCGTGACGCAGATCACCACGATCTATCGCCAGTCCTTCAGCGAGTTCCTGCTGATCGTCGCGACGGCCGCGCTGATCATCGTGCTGCCGATCCAGCAGGGCGCATTCCTCGGCATCGTGCTGTCGCTCCTGCACGGCATCTGGAGCACGACGCGCGCAAAACTCATCGAGTTCGATCGCGTGCCGGGCACCACGATCTGGTGGCCGGCACATCCGCATATCGCGGGCGAGCGTCTCCCCGGCGTCGTCGTGATCGGATTGCAGGCGCCGCTGTCGTTCCTCAACGCGCCGGGTTTCCGCAACGACGTCGCCAATCTCTTGAAGACCACGACACCGAAGCTGATGGTGCTGGAAGCGAGCGGCATGGTCGAGATCGACTTCACCGCGGCCCAGGTTCTGCTGGAGGTGTTCAGGGTATGCAACGAGCAGGGCGTCACGATCGCAGTGGCGCGGCTGGAATCAGTGCGGGCGCAGAACGCGTTCGAACGCTTTCGGCTTTACGACGTCCTTCCGAGCGACCGCGTCTTCCACAGCGTCGACGAGGCTGTCCGGAAGCTCGCCGGCTAGGGCGTGTACTAATACGACGCGGGCGCCGGCGAAATGTCCGCTGTTGGGGTGGAGAAGGGTTAGGTAGGCAAGCCCATCTGAACTCGGTCCAGAATGCCCCAGAGCCGACACAAAGAGTCGGTTCCGTCCAACTATGCCAGTCGGACCGTTGCGCGACGCACGATGATCCGCTCGCCTTCTTCAAGATACTTGAGCTCGTCATTGTACTCGCTGTGGACCAGCCAGATGTCTACCGTCCGCCCTTTCACCTCCCGCTCGCAGACGAGGATTCGCCCCTCTTTCAAGCCAGTGAGTAGATCGAGGTAGTCGAGTTCGATGTAGTTACCGCGAGCATCGGCGAACATAAGATTATCGTGCGCATGCCAGGGCATGCCAAGAAAACCGATCAGGCAGTCTTCCTCGCGCTCGGCGTTCTGAACGCACAGAACTGCGTCACGGCCAAGATCGACCTCTATACGATGATCGTTATCTAGTCGCACTACCAGGCCGATCTCTCGGCATAGCTGGTTAACAAGATCGAGGTCGTAACGCATGGCAGCGCACCAATCACCTATTATGGGGCTTCATCATTGGCGTAGCAGATCTGGCGCGCGATGTCGCCTTGTGGCCCTTCGCGTCATTTCACTCCTGCGCAGCAATGGGTTGCTTTCGGAGTGGAGCGGACGCAGCTAAGGCGCGTCCGGAAACCGGATTTATGCGCACACGCCCCAAGGCAAGCCTGCATCACTGCACAAGCGCCGGATAGTCCTTTTGCGCGGCCTCCCGAATCCAGCTCGCCTGGATCGCGCGATAGAGGATCTGCGCCGTCTTTACGTCGTTGGCCTTCATGCAGAGATCGACGATGCGGCGGACGGCGTCGTCGCGCATCAGACCGTCCGAGATCTTCATCGCGATTTCCATCGCGGCGCGCGCCGCGCGTTCATAGCGCTCGTTCTCGTGCTTGCGCTGCTTCTCGGCCGATTTTCTGCCGTGATCGGCGCGCGCGGCAAGGCCGCCGACCCATTCGGCGCTGGCGGATGCGGACTGGCAGATGTTGCGGATGCGATCGGCAGCCTCGATGTCGCCGATCGGCCACTGGATCGGCTCATCCCAGACGTCGGACGGCTTCTGCCTTGCGAACCACTTCATCGCCCCGCCACCCGTGGTCTTCCGGCCCCTCATCGTCGAGCTTCAGTGCGGCCCAGCATAGAGAACCCCGCCGCGCCCGGCGAGGCGGTTTTTCCCGCCATGCCTTTGGCCTGCGGCGCACTCAGGACGTCCGGCGCGGACCGATCGCCTCGAACTGCGCCTTCTGCTCGTCATTCAGCGTCGCATAGAAGGCCTCGAGCGCGGCGCGCACCGACTTGACGCCGTCGAGCATCACATCGAGCCGCTTGCGGATCGCGGCCATGCGCGCCGGCGGCGTCATCGCGTCGCTGGGCTGGCAGGCCGCCTTGAGCGACGCGCTGACCTTGGCGCTGGTATCCCCAAGCACTTGCAACGCGGCGCGCTGGGTGTCGTCGGGGTGAAGCCTCGCTTCGATTTCAGCGCCTGGCCAATCGAGCCCGACAGGCGTACCGCAATTCTGCGCAAGCGATGCATTGGAATTGTTGGAGGCCGCTGCGCGGCGTTGGTCCTCGGCCAATGCATTGAAACGTGCCTTCTGCTCGTCGGTGAGCGAGCCATAAAATTTGTCGAGCGCCGGTTGCACCAGCGCGACGGCCTTCGTCATCGCCTCCACGCGCTGCTGCATGGCCGCGAGGCGGCCGGGCGCCGTCGCCGCGACCTGCGTTGGACAGGATGCGCGGATCAACTCGGCCGCGAGGATCGAGGCATTGCCGAGAGCATCGAGATCGGCGCCTTGCACGTCTGTCGGCTGCACGGCATCCGCGATCTGGTCGATCGGCAGACCGACGATCTCGCGGCGGTCGCTGCCGCAGAGCTGATCGAGCGCAACGCCCCGCGCCTGCCTCCGTCCGTAAGGACGCTGCGGCAGATAGGCCGAAAGACCGTCATAGCCATAGGGGCCGAAGATGCCGGCATAGATGTCGGGATAGCCGTAGCCCCAGAAGCCGAGACCATCGCCCCAGATCGTGTAGTCGTAGAGGTCGTTATAGGCGAACGGCCAGAACAGCGGCCCCACCCAGCCGTAGAAGCCGCCGGGATGCTGCCACCATCCGTTACCGACGCCATGCCAGCCGACCAAAGCTGCCGCAGCCGCAATCTGCGCACGCGCCATCGGATTGCTCATCAGTCGGCCGTTGCGGAAGGCACCGGCGTGGACGTTCATTGCATTGCGGAAGTTCGCAGGGCGCACGGCCGCATTGCGGATCTGGCCAAAGTTCGGGCCAGCGTGTCGCGCGACGGCCCCGAACCTCGCGCCGCCATGATGTCCACCGCCGAAATGGGCGTGACCGAAGCCATGACCGTGGCCGCCGCCATGATGACCACCGCCGTGATGGCCGCCACCACCATGGTGCCCGCCGCCGTGCCCACCCCCGTGGTGCCCGCCCCCATGGCCACCGCCGCCGCCCTTGGCCAGCGCCGCGCCCGCCAACATGCAGACAAGCGCCATCGCGGCAATTCCAATGACCGGTCGCAACATCGCATCCTCCCGCAAAGCCGCGCCATTGAGGCATCGGAACTTGTCGGGAATTGGAACCGGCGAAACTGCCGAAAGTTCCCGACCGCAGGCGAAGCAGGCGCTTTAGGTTATTGTTTGAGCATGATCTTTTCGGAAAACCGCTGCACACTTTTCCGGATCGTGCTCTAGGCCTGCGGCACGATCTTGCCGGGATTGAAGATGTTCTGCGGGTCGAGCGCCTTCTTCAGCGCCCGCATCGCGTCGAGCGCCTCTGGGCCAAGCTCGGCCTTGAGGTATTTCTGCTTGCCCTGCCCGATGCCATGTTCGCCGGTGCAGGTGCCGTCCATCGCCTGCGCGCGCTCGACCAGACGGTGCATGAACTCCTCGCCGCGCGCCATCTCGTCGGCATCGTCGACGTCGCAGAGCAGCGAGCAGTGGAAATTGCCGTCGCCGACATGGCCGACGATCGGCGACAGCAGGTTGAGCCGCTTCAGATCCTCCTCGGTCTCGGTGACGCAATCCGCAAGGCGCGAGATCGGCACGCAGATGTCGGTCGCGACCACGCCGGCACCGGGCCGCAACGCCTTCACCGACCAATAGGCATCGTGCCGTGCCTGCCACAGCTTGGTGCGATCCTCGGGCTTGGTGGTCCAAGAGAAATCGCCACCGCCGCAGTCCTTGGCGATCTCGCCGAACGCCTTGGACTGCTCGGCGACCTCGATCTCGCTGCCGTGGAATTCAAGCAGCAAGAGCGGCGTCTCCGCCAGCGTCAGCTTCGAATAGGCATTGCAGGCCTTGACCTGCGCGGCATTGAGCAGCTCGATGCGCGCCACGGGAATGCCGGTCTGGATCGCCAGGATCGTGGCCTGACACGCGCCGCCCACGGTTTCAAACGAGCAGGCGCCCGCCGCGATCATCTCGGGAATGCCGCGCAGGCGGATCGTCAGCTCGGAGATGATGCCGAGCGTGCCTTCGGCGCCGACGAACAGATGCGTCAGGTCGTAGCCGGCCGACGACTTCTTCGCGCGCGTGCCGGTCGTGATGATCTCGCCGTCGCCGCGCACGACTTTCAGCGCCAGCACGCTTTCGCGGATGGTACCGTAACGCACCGCATTGGTTCCGGAGGCGCGCGTCGAGGCCATGCCGCCGAGCGAGGCGTCGGCGCCGGGATCGATCGGGAAGAACAGGCCCTGGTCGCGCAGGTGCTCGTTGAGCGCCTTGCGCGTCACGCCGGGCTCGATCACGCAGTCGAGGTCCTCGGCATGGACCGCGAGCACCTTGTTCATGTCGCGCAGGTCGATGCAGATGCCGCCCGCCGGCGCATTGACCTGGCCCTCGAGCGAGGTGCCGGTGCCGAAGGCGATCACGGGTACGCCATTCCCGGCGCAGATCCGCACCACGTCCTGGATGTCTTTGGTCTCCTGCGCCATCACCACACCATCCGGCGGCTGGTTTGCGAGCCAGGTCGTGGTGTGACCGTGCTGCTCGCGCACGGCCTGCGAGGTGATGAAGCGATTGCCGAAGCGCGCGGTGAGCGCTTCCAGCGCACTGGCCAGGGCTTTCGGCTCGGGCCGCGGCGGATTATTGGTGATGGTCATACCCACGGACATTCCTCCCGACAGAGGACCGTGGCAAAGGACATACAACCGGTCAAGTCAAGCGACCGGATGCATAGCAGGAAGAACTTGGCAGGAAGAACTTGGCAGGAAGGAAACATGACGGAGACTGCCGCTCACGTGCACGAGGCCGAGCCGTTCCGTTCCTCGATCATGCAGATCGAGCCGCAATGGATCGACTATAACGGCCATCTCAACATGGCCTATTACAACGTGATGTTCGACCGGGCGATCGACCAGCTCTGGCTGAAGCTCGGGATCGGGCCGACCTATATGAAGGAGCGCCACGGCTCGACCTTCACCGCCGAGTGCCACGTGCGCTATCTGCGCGAAATCCATCTCGGCGATCCCGTACAGATTTTGGTGTGGCTGCTGGAAGCCGACGACAAGCGGCTGCACACGTTCGAGGAGCTGCGCCACGCGACCGAGGGCTGGCTGTCGGCCACCTCGGAAAACATGTCGCTGCACATGGACATGACCTCGCGAAAGGTGGCGCCCTTCCCATCGGACATTCGCGAACGCATCGCCTCGGTGGTCAAGGACCACAGCGCGTTGCCGCGGCCCGAGGGCATCGGAAGAAACGTCGCGATGCCCTCGAAACGGTAGCGCTAGACCCTGGTGCGGCCGCGGGCCAATCCGAACACGGCCGAAACCAGGAACAGCACGACCGCGATGAAGAAGATGACCTTGGCGATTTCGATCGAAGCGCCGGCGATGCCGCCGAAGCCCAGGATACCGGCGATCAGTGCGATAACCAGAAACGTCACAACCCAGCCAAGCATGGTCAACACCTCTATCTCGATGTTTGTCTGCGATCGGAGCGGCTCACGCCACGCCTCGTTTGAACAGACAATCTCGAGCTCGAAACGAAGGTTCCTGGCTGAGAGGGGCGGAAATTCGCTGAGGCGATAGGAACAAATCGGCCCTCGGCGCACGTGGAAAACCCCTCGCCGCCGCCCCATATAGGGGCTAATCCCTGTTATGAAGGCTCCCTTCCGCCACCCCGCGGTGCCATCGTGGGGCCACTGATTCGCATGACCGAGCCGAGCAAAATCACCTCTCACGGCGTCCCCGACCACCAGCCTGCGGCCGGCGGCATTGCCGCGCGCGCCCGTGCCTCGGTGGGCCCGAAATATCTGACCGGCCTCAATCCCGAGCAGCGCGACGCCGTGGAGACGCTGGACGGCCCCGTGCTGGTGCTCGCCGGCGCCGGCACCGGCAAGACGCGCGTGCTCACCACGCGCATCGCCCATATCCTGAGCCAGGGCCGCGCGCGCCCGGGCGAGATCCTGTCGGTGACCTTCACCAACAAGGCCGCGCGCGAGATGAAGCACCGCCTCGGCCAGATGCTGGGACAGGCGGTCGAGGGCATGCCCTGGCTCGGAACCTTCCACTCGATCGGCGGCCGTATTCTGCGGACACACGCCGAGCTCGCGCAGCTCAAGTCGAATTTCACCGTGCTCGATGTCGACGATCAGGTGCGGCTGTTGAAGCAGCTCCTGCAAGCCGAAAACATCGACGACAAGCGCTGGCCGGCGCGCATGCTGGCCGGCCTGATCGACGGCTGGAAGAACCGCGGGCTGAACCCAACCCAGGTGCCGTCGGGCGAAGCCGCGATGTTCGCCAATGGCAAGGGCGGCAAGCTCTATGCGAGCTACCAGGAGCGATTGAAGATCCTGAATGCCGCCGATTTCGGCGATCTGCTGCTGGAGAACATCCGCATCTTCCGCGAGCACCCGGACATCCTCCGGCAGTACCAGCAGCGCTTCAAATACATCCTGGTCGACGAATATCAGGACACCAACGTCGCGCAGTATCTGTGGCTGCGGCTGTTGGCGCAGGCGCCGTCTCCCAACCCGTCATTGCCGGGCTTGACCCGGCAATCCATCGATTCTTCACGAGATGGATCACCGGGTCTCGACGCTTCGCGTCGGCCCGGTGATGACGAGAATGATGATGTGTTGCCGATTCCCGTGAACGAAAAAGCTCACGTCAAAAACATCTGCTGCGTCGGCGACGACGACCAGTCGATCTATGGCTGGCGCGGCGCGGAGGTCGACAACATCCTGCGCTTCGAGCACGATTTTCCGGGCGCCAAGGTCATCCGGCTCGAGCGCAATTACCGCTCGACCGGCCACATCCTCGCCGCCGCCTCGCATCTGATCGCGCACAACGAAGGCCGGCTCGGCAAGACGTTGCGCACCGAGGACGAGGACGGCGAGAAGGTCACCGTCACCGGCGCCTGGGATTCGGAAGAGGAAGCCCGCGGCATCGGCGAGGAGATCGAGCAGCTCCAGCGCCAGGGCGAGAAGCTCAACGAGATCGCGATCCTGGTCCGCGCGTCCTACCAGATGCGCGAGTTCGAAGATCGTTTCGTCACGCTCGGCCTGCCCTATCGCGTGATCGGCGGCCCGCGCTTCTATGAGCGCGCCGAAATCCGCGATGCGCTCGCCTATCTGCGCGTCATCAATTCGCCGGCCGACGATCTCGCCTTCGAGCGCATCGTCAACACGCCCAAGCGCGGGCTTGGCGATGCCACCGTGCAGATGCTGCATGATCACGCCCGCAAGCGCCGCATTCCGCTGTTCGAAGCGGCGCGCGCGGTGGTCGAGACCGACGAGCTGAAGCCGAAGGCGCGCGGCTCCTTGCGCGATCTCGTCACGCAATTCGACCGCTGGCGCGCCCAGCGCGAGGTGACCACGCATACCGATCTCGCCCAGATCGTGCTCGACGAGAGCGGCTATACCGAGATGTGGCAGAAGGACCGCTCGGCGGACGCTGCGGGGCGGCTCGAAAACCTCAAGGAGCTGGTGCGCTCGATGGAGGAGTTCGAGAACCTGCAAGGGTTCCTCGAGCACATCTCGCTGGTGATGGATCGCGACGGCGGCGCCGAGGAAGATGCGGTGTCGCTGATGACGTTGCATTCGGCCAAGGGGCTCGAATTCGACAACGTGTTCCTGCCGGGCTGGGAGGAAGGCCTATTCCCGAGCCAGCGCACGCTGGACGAACAGGGCCGCGCCGGCCTCGAGGAAGAGCGCCGGCTCGGCCATGTCGGCCTGACCCGCGCCCGCCGCCGCGCAAAACTCTATTTTGCGACCAACCGGCGGATCCATGGCACCTGGTCGACCACGATCCCCTCGCGCTTCCTCGACGAATTGCCGGCGGCCAATGTCGAGATCACGGAATCCAAGGGCGGCTCGGGCTGGGGTGGCAGCGGCGGCTACGGCGCCTCGCGCTTCGACGACATGGAAGCCTTCGGCTCCAGCTATTCGACGCCGGGCTGGCAGCGCGCCCAGGCGAATCGCAACCGCGGCCAGGGCGGCCGCAACGGCGGCGGTCGGGGCGGCTTCGAGGAAGAGCCCGCGCCGTTTTCCTCCGCGCCCGATTTCGGCGGCAGTTTTTCGTCGCGCCGCCGCGGCCCGATGACGATCGAGGGCGAGCTGGTGGCAAAATCCACCGGCACGACGTCCGAATTCTCGATTGGCGACCGCGTCTTCCACCAGAAATTCGGCTACGGCCGTGTCGCCAAGATCGACGGCAACAAGCTCACCATCGCCTTCGACAAGGCCGGCGAGAAGAAGGTCGTGGACAGCTTCGTGCAGCGGGCGTGAAGCCTCCCCCTGTTGCGGCGGCGTTACGCCGCCGGCTTTCCTTGCTCCACGCCCCTTGACCATGGCGAACTTCCCCGTATCAGATGCGGCCATGGCCCGGGGCTTCATCACACTCGCCGTACTTGCATTTGGCATGCCGTCGCTGGCAGCGGCTGATACCATGAGCTTTGGCGATGCGATCGGCATGCTGGCCAAGAGCTGCGGCGCGGAGATCGTGGCCAATTGCCGTGGCGTGAACCCGGATTCGACGCGGCTGAAGGAATGCTTGTCGCGAAATCGGGACGTGCTGTCGCCGCAGTGCCAGACCGATTATCTCGCGGCCTTCGACGCCATCCAGAAGCGGGTCGCCGCGCGCGTGACAGTGGCGAACGCCTGCCAGCGCGAGATCGTCAAGGTGTGCAACGGCTCGACCAAGGAGACCAGCAAGTCGATTCCCTGCCTGATCTCGACGCCAAAGGGCATCAGCAACAACTGCCTGAAGGCGGTGGACGACGCGGGGTATCGCTGATGCGCGCGGCCAGGCTCACCCTGCAATCGACCGGCCTCGCGCTCGCCCTGGTGCTCGCGGCAGGCTCGGTAGGCGCGCAGACGACGCCGCCGACCCGCGACGACATCGTCGCCAAGCTCAACCATTTCGAAACCGGCCCCGACCTCGACCTCGCGGCGCTGAAGCCACAGGTGATGGAGCGGGCCAAGACGCGGATCAAGAACGATCCGGGTCCGGTGAATCGCCCGCTGATCGCGCCTGACCTTGCGAGCCTGCCGGCTTTCAACACGCCGATCCAGTTCGACGCCGACACGCCGATCATCCAGCCTTCGTCCTACCAGACGGTCGGCCGCATCGCGGATGCGCTGGTTCACGCCTCGCTGCTGCCCTACACCTTCCTGATCGTCGGCCATGTCGAATCCAATTCGAAGACGCGGGAAGCCAATGCGATCCTGAGCCAGCGCCGCGCGGATGCGATCCGCGACGTGCTGGTCAACACGTTCAAGATCTCCGCCAAGCGCATCCAGTCGATCGGACTTGGCGAGGAGCAATTCCTCGATCGCGCGCGTCCGACCTCGGCAGCAAACGGGCAGACGCAGGTCCTGACGCTTGCAAAACTCCCCGAGGAACAGGCCGGCCAGCCTGCGGCGCCCAAACCTGCGGCGCCGGCCAAGAAGCCGGCCAAAAAACACTAATTTGATCTCATCCGGGCCGTATCCGGAACCCCTTGAACCCCTGACTGTTTTTCGCGCGTACGGCGTCTCGAATGCCTGCTCTGCGCGACAATTGCGCCGGTTTGTGCAGGGGGCAAGCAGATGCTATAGGCTTGTCGCTTCCTCCGACCTGCATGCTCAGTGAGACCAAGATGGGTGGCTTTTTTCAACGCCAACTTGCCGTTTATGTCGAGTACCATCGTGATCCCCGGAACACGGCGATGCATGTGATCGGTATTCTCCTGCTGTTCACGGGCGCCGTGATGCCGCTGACGCTGGTGCAGGTCCCGCTGTTCGGATTCGAATTCAGCCTCGCGGTGATCCTCGCGTTGCCGGTCCTCATCTATTGGCTGCTGCTCGACGTGGCGCTGGGGACAGGTATTCTTGCCGTGTCCATCGTGCTGTTCTCAATCGCGACGACCATTGCGGCGCAAGTCAGCACCCTCACGATGTGGGCGATCTTCGCCGCGCTGGTCGCGCTCGGCTTCGCCGCGCAGGCGATCGGCCACAAGGTTTTCGAGGGCCGCGAGGCCTCGTTGTTCACCTTTCCGTCTCATCTTTTGCTTGGACCGATGTTTGTAATGGCAAAATTATTCATCGCGTTGGGATTTCGTCGTGACCTTGCCGCGATTCTCGCGCCTGTTCCGACCAATTCCCTATCAACCCGATAAGATTCCAGAGCGGAACAGCAGCAAACGTCTTCATGACTCTCGTACTGGTTACCGGTGGCAGCGGCTTCATCGGACATCACCTTGTAGAAGCGCTCCGCGCCAGGGGGCAGCGGGTGCGCGTTCTCGATGTGCGACCGCCGGCCGCACCGTGTGCTGACGTCGACTACGTCGCGGGCTCGGTGCTCGACGGCGACGCGGTCGATCGCGCGCTCGCGGGCGTCGATCAGGTCTATCACCTCGCCGGCCTGCCCGGCATGTGGGTCGCCAACAAGCAGGATTTCCACGAGGTCAACTGCCGCGGCACCGAAATCGTGCTGACGGCAGCGCAACTGCGCGGCGTGTCGCGCTTCCTGCACTGCTCGACGGAATCGATCCTGTTCCCCTACTCGCAGCTCGCCGGCATTCCTGCCGAGGAGGCACTGCAGCCGGCCGACGCGATGCCGGGCGCCTATACGCGGTCGAAATCGCTCGCCGAACATTGCGCGGCAAAGGCCGCGGCGGCGGGCTTCCCGCTCGTCATCGGCACGCCGACCATGCCGATCGGGCCGGTCGATCAGAATCTCACGCCGCCGACCGCGATGCTGTGGTACTTCCTGCAAAAGAAGGTGCAGCCGCACATCAACTTCCTCGTCAACCTGGTCGATGTGCGCGATGTCGCCATGGGCCTCCTGCTCGCGATGGAGCGCGGGCGCATCGGGCAGCGTTACATTCTCGGCGGCGACTGCGTCCGGCTCGGACAGATCCTGCGCATGATGTCGGTGATCAGCGGCCGCAAGCAGTACCCCATCGCGGTGCCCGGCAGGCTCGCCGAGCTATCGGCGATCATGCTCGAATACATCTCCGACCACCTCACGCACCGGCCGCCCAACGGCACTGGCGAAGGCGTGCGCATTGCGCTTGCCGCCAGCGACCTCTCGATCGACAAGGCGCGCACCGAGCTCGGCTATGCGCCCCGCCCGGTCGAGCCGGTGCTGCGCGAAACCATCACCCATCTGCTCGCACGTGGCGGCCTGCAAACGCAGGCCGGCATCGAGCGCCACGCGCTCAGCTCGCGCGCGAGCTGAGCCCAAGCCCAAAAGCAAGAACCTTTCCGCATGTCCTTTGATTTCAGCAAGCTTCTCTCTTTCGCCTGGGGTGGCTGGACCACGACCTGGCCGACCAAACTGCTGGCATTGATCTGGCTCGCCTGGCTCGCAAGCTGGGTAGGAGCCTCGTTCTGGCAGGGCCGCACCAAGAAGCAGGTGATGACGCTGGACTCGCAACGCTATCGCCTGCCGATCCTGATCGGCGGCATCCTGTTCACGCCGTGGACCGCGGAAGTGCTGAGCGAGAAGCCGCTATGGGTATTCGGCGAAACCGGCGTCTACATCGCAGCGCTGGTCGTGCTCGCCGGAATCTCCTTCACCTGGTGGGGACGTCTGCATCTCGGCAAGTTCTGGTCGAACACCATCACCCACAAGGAAGACCACCGCGTCATCGACACCGGCCCGTACGGCATCGTGCGTCATCCGATCTACACCGGCCTGATCGCCGGCATGCTCGCGACCGGCATCGCGGTCGGCACGGTGACGGCGATCCTCGGCGCCATCCTGATCTCGCTCGGCATGTGGCAGAAGGGCCGGATGGAAGAAGTCTTCCTGTCGAAGGAACTCGGTGAAGATGCCTACGGCGCCTATTGCCGCCGCGTCCCGATGATCATTCCGTTCCTGTCGCCGCGGTGATTTCTACGCACCGCCGACGAGGATCAGCGCACTGACTTAGCTACCGACTTGGGCGGGGTGACGGCGGCCTGCGCCGGCACAGCCTGCAGCAGATGGCGCGGGATGATGACGTCCTGAGCGGCGGCAAGCGGCGTGCCTTCAGACAACCCGTTGGCCTGCGCGAGCGACCACACCGGCACATGATATTGCGTGGCGATCCGTTCGAGCGTGTCGCCGGCACGCATGGGCAGCTTCACGCCCGAGTCCCACAGCTCCACCAACGTGTCGCCCGGAACGAGATAGCGCAGCGGCACGGGCTCTCCTTGCGCCTGCGCCGGCACGCGCGGCAATTGCGCGACCATGTCGACGATCTGGCGGTGGATGTCTTCGGACTTCTCGATGTTGATGTGCGTGACGCGTTTGTTCTGCTTCAGATCGAAGCTCGCATAATGGCCGCGATAGCCGGGCTCGGCGACCACGTCGCCGCCGCCGAGCACGCTGTCGGACAGATAGATGTTGATGAAGCGCTCGACATTGAGCGGCACGTTTCCGGTCGCATGCGCGGGATCGATGGTGATCACGAGGCTGACCGGAAGCTTCTCCTCGGCAAACATTTCGGCGAAGATGATCGAGCACAGCCCGCCCATGGAATGCCCGATCAGCACGACCGGCGCAGGCTGTTCACGGTAGGCGGTGATCGCACGCTGGGCGACCAGCCGGCAGATCGTGAATTCGTAGACGTCGGCCTTGAAGCCGGCTTCCGTCAGCCGCTCCCCAAGGCGGTCCATGCCGGTCGAGAAGATCGGCCCCAGCGCGCCGCGGAACAGATAGACACGCGGCGACGGCATTGACTCTGCCTCAGCGGGCAGCGGGGGCGGTTGCGGCAGTGATGGTGCCACGATCGCGGCCGACTTCTTCGGTTTTGCCGGCGACGCGACCGCCACGGCGGTCGAGACGGCAAGCAACACGCCAGCCGCCAGCACGACCACTCGCCTCAAAACAACCATTCGTCCTGCAACCCCACCGCGGAAAGGCAGACGCCTTCCCTATTCCGGCCTTACTGACCACCGATTTGGCGGAATTTGGGGCACAAAGCCTCCCCAATTGCGCGTCAACGCCAATGCGCCGGCCCCGCTCACTTATCGCGAACCGGCGATGCGCCTGAACCAGTCATCCAGAAGCGCCTTCTCGTAGCCGTAGCGGCCACTCAGGCGGCCGGAGGAGTTCATCAGATAGTTCATGTCGCTCAGATCGTCCTCACCGCTCGTCGTGCGCCTGCCTCCGCCGCTCAGCGTGTAGCGCAGCTTGATGCGCGGCGGCGTGACGTCGCGCATCACCCTCACCTCCGTGCCACGCCCCCGAGGCTCGTCCTGGCCGGCAAGATCGATATCGAGGACATCGATGCTCAGATTCTGCCCCGGCGCGAGCAGCCGCCTGCCCAGGGTTTCGAGATAGGCGCGAAACTCCGCCAGCGTGACCTCGCGCGATGCACCACCGAAGCTATCCGCGTCAGTGTACCGCTCGGGATTGATGAAGCGGACCTTGACGCCGGCAAGGCCGGGCGACGGACCGAGCAACGCAGACATCAGCACGACTGTGGCAACCAATCTCCGGATCATGCGAGCCTCGCTTTCCGAATGCATTCAGTCGCAGCTTCCCGCGAACTTGGGAACGCCGGAATTGACATCGATATTCCGTTTCGGCACTTAGAATCGTTCAATCGGGCCGCCGCTTCCTCGCGCCTCTCGCCTGATCATCTGGCGGCGTAATCGGCCCTGAAGCTCGCATCCGAGATCGCCCATGAAGACGCCATGCTACATCGAACCGCTCAGCGGCACGCTCTACCCGCTGGACCAGCCGCGCTGGTGCTCCGACGACCGCAAGCCGCTGATGGTGACGACGCTGCGCGGCATCTCGCGCGACGAGATCGATCGCAGCGAGCGCTCGCTGTGGCGCTATCGCGCGGCGCTGCCGGTCGATATCGCCAGTCCGATCTCCATGGGCGAAGGCTGCACGCCCCTGGTCCAGAAGGAATGGGGCGAGTTGAGGCCCTACTTCAAGCTCGAATGGTTCAACCCGACGGCCAGCTTCAAGGATCGCGGCACCACCGTGATGCTGTCTTTCATCCGCCAGCTCGGCGTCAACGCAGTCCTCGAGGACAGTTCGGGCAATGGCGGCGCATCGGTCGCCGCCTATGGCGCGGCCGGCGGAATGAAGATCAAGATCCTGGCGCCCGCGTCGACATCTCCGATGAAGATCGCACAGGTGCGCGCTTACGGAGCTGATATCCAGCTGGTGGAAGGGCCGCGCGAGGAGTCGGAGGCGGAGGCCATCCGCCAGTCCAGCGAGACCTTCTATTCGAGCCACAATTGGCAGCCCTTCTTCCTCGAAGGCACCAAATCTCTCGCCTACGAGATGTGGGAGGATTTCGGCTATTCGGCTCCCGACAACGTTGTCGTTCCCGTGGGTGCGGGCAGTAACCTGCTCGGCTGCTATCTCGGCTTCAAGGAGCTGCTCGCGGCGGGGCAGATCGCGCGGATGCCAAAACTGTTTGCCTCGCAGCCGCTCAACTGCTCGCCACTCGATGCGAGCTTCACGGCGGGTGTCGATACGCCGGTGGCGCGCGAGGTCCGCAAGACCATCGCCGAGGGTACCGCGATCAAGAGCCCGCTGCGCCTGCGTCAGATGGTGGCGGTACTGAAGGAAACCGGCGGCGGCACGGTGGCCGTCCCCGAAGAGGGCATCGTCGCGGGGCTGAAGAAGCTCGCGATCACGGGCCTGTTTCCCGAGCCGACATCGGCAAGCGCGGCCGCCGCGCTCGACGAGCTTGCCCGGCGCGGCGCCATTCGCCCGAACGAGCGCACCGTCGTCGTCATCACGGGAACGGGGATCAAGGCGGCGTCGCTGATCACCGAGCTTCTCGGCTAGCGTCTCGGCAGCGGAGCGAGACGCCGCGCGGGGCTCGCCTAGTTCCGCCCTGGAGCCGTCGCCGCGGCCGAACGGGCGACCGGCTTCGGCGCACCCGGCTGTGCCGTCGGGGCCGCGGGCGCACGCGAGCGCATCACCACGGCATCGATCTCGGCGATCACGCGGCGCTGGATCAATTCGTTCTTGTCGATCGTGATATGGCCGGCACCCGAACCGCGCACGTCGACATTGTCGAGCTTGCCGCGGAAACCGTCGGCGGCCCTCACCGGCTCGCCGGGACCATCGCCGATATAGAGGTTGATGTAACGCTCGGCGCCGGTCGAGAGCTTCGTCTTGAACACGGAGTCAAGCCCGATCGCGAGCTTCACGGGCACGCCGAGACGGTTGAGCTTGGCGATCATGTCGGGCAGCGCGGTGGCGCCCGAGGAATGACCGACCAGAACGATGGTCTTCAGCCGACCCGCCTTGTAGGCGGCGGCGGCCTCATCGGCGAGCGAGGACCAGGAGACGAAGTTCGCAACCGTCACCGGGATACCCTGAGCCTCGAGCCGCGAGCCGATGGTGTCGAGCCCGAGCGAGAAGATGTTGAGCACGCCGCGCAGCAGATAGACATGCGTGGTCGCGGCTGCCTGGCTCGGCTGCGCCTTGGCGCTCGTCGGACTCATGGCAACAGCTGACAGCAGGAGCAGGCACGTCGCCCAAACACGGATGGCGGACAACTGGCTGGCGCCGGCTGCGTAACGGCCGTTCGGTCTCATCGGTCTATTCCCTGGGAGCAATACGCTTCGCAATTGGCGGGAATCGTAGCCACGGCCTGCTCGCGCACGCAACAAAGAGGCGCGTGAACGGCAATCTTTGGCTGCCGCGCGTGTCTCTCCAGCAACAGTCGCCCGGAACCCGCCATCCAGGGGCCTGTTTTGAGACCATTTTTCTCCAGGGAATTGCGACAGGGAGATCGCGTTCCTATTTCAGGGCTCCGCTGACCTGCCCTTCAGGGGCTGGTTCCAGCCTCCCCTCCCCAGCCCTCCGGCCATCATGTCCTCCATCATATCCGTCGCCAACCTGTCGAAGACCTATGGGTCCGGCTTCAAGGCGCTGAAAAACGTCAATCTCGACATCAAGCGCGGCGAGATTTTTGCGCTGCTCGGCCCCAACGGCGCCGGCAAGACCACGCTGATCTCGATCATCTGCGGCATCGCCAATCCGAGCGAAGGCAAGGTCATGGTCGGCGGCGAGGACATCGTCAGCTCCTGGCGCAAGGCGCGCTCGCTGATCGGCCTGGTGCCGCAAGAGCTGCACACCGACGCATTCGAGAGCGTCTGGGCAACGGTGAGCTTTTCCCGCGGCCTGTTCGGCAAGCCGAAGAACCCGGCCCATATCGAGAAGGTGCTGAGGGATCTCTCGCTCTGGGACAAGAAGGACAACAAGATCATCACGCTCTCGGGCGGCATGAAGCGCCGCGTGATGATCGCCAAGGCGCTGTCGCACGAGCCGCAGATCCTGTTCCTGGACGAGCCCACCGCCGGCGTCGACGTCGAGCTGCGCAAGGGCATGTGGGAGGTGGTGCGCACCCTTCAGCAGTCGGGCGTCACCATCATCCTCACCACCCACTACATCGAGGAAGCCGAGGAGATGGCCGACCGCATCGGCGTCATCAACAAGGGCGAGATCGTGCTGGTCGAGGACAAGGCCACCTTGATGCAGAAGCTCGGCAAGAAGCGGCTGACGCTGCATCTGCAGAACAAGCTCAGCTCGCTGCCGGAAAGCCTCGCCCATTACAAGCTCGAGCTCTGCGACAGCGGTGCGACGCTGGTCTACGACTACGACACCAAGGGCGAGCGCACGGGCATCACCAGCCTGCTCGGCGACCTCCGCAACGCCGGCATCCGCTTCTCCGACCTCGACACGACGCAATCGTCGCTCGAGGACATCTTCGTCGATCTCGTGAGGACGTCATGAATTTGCACGCCGTTCGTGCCATCTACCTGTTCGAAATGGCGCGCACCTGGCGCACGCTGCTGCAAAGCATCGTCTCGCCGGTGGTCTCGACCTCGCTCTACTTCGTGGTGTTCGGCGCCGCGATCGGGTCGCGCATCGACCATGTCGAGGGCGTGAGCTACGGCACGTTCATCGTGCCGGGGCTCGTGATGCTGTCGGTCTTGACCCAGAGCATCGCCAACGCCTCCTTCGGCATCTACTTCCCGAAATTCGTCGGCACGATCTACGAGATCCTCTCAGCGCCGATCTCCTATTTCGAGATCGTGCTCGGCTATGTCGGAGCGGCCGCGACCAAGTCGATCATCCTCGGCCTGATTATTCTCGCCACCGCCGGACTGTTCGTTCCCCTGCACATTCATCATCCGATCTGGATGCTGACGTTCCTGGTGCTGACCGCGGTGACCTTCAGCCTGTTCGGCTTCATCATCGGCATCTGGGCCGACGGGTTCGAGAAGCTCCAGATGATTCCGATGCTGGTGGTGACGCCGCTCACCTTCCTCGGCGGCAGCTTCTACTCCGTCAACATGCTGCCGTCGGGCTGGCGCACGGTCGCCCTGCTCAATCCGGTGGTCTATCTGATCTCCGGCTTCCGCTGGAGCTTTTACGAGATCGCCGATGTCAGCGTCGCCTTGAGCATCGGCATGACCGCGGCCTTCCTGGTGATCTGTCTGGTCATGATCGGCTGGATCTTCCGCACCGGCTATCGGCTGAAGAATTGACGTGAAGAGGTGACCGGCTCGCGAAAATGTCAGCGCCAGCGGCGCGGATTCGTCACGCAAGAGCCTTGCTTGCGCCCGGCGCCACGTTAACGATCGCCGGAGCAGGCCACTGGAACCGAAACCTGATTGCGGGCATAGTACGTGCCAGGGGGACGGAGAGCCGCGGCGCTTGCGCGAACAGGCCGGAGGCCAGGAGTAAAATGCGTACCTTACTTGTTGCAATCACCTCATTATTGCTTTTCAGCGCGAGCACCGCGCAAGCCAAGGTCGACATCACCATCGACAAGGACAATCAGCGGATGACCGTCGCGGTCGACGGCGTCGCGCGCTATCACTGGCCGGTCTCCACCGGCATCCCCTCCCGCGAGACGCCGAATGGCAGCTTCCGCGCCTTCCGCATGGAAGAGGATCACTACTCCAAGGAATTCGACGACGCGCCGATGCCGCACTCGATCTTCTTCACCAAGATCGGGCATGCGATCCATGGCACCGACTCGGTCGGCCGGCTCGGCACGCCGGCGTCCCACGGCTGTGTGCGGCTGTCGCGCGAGAACGCCTCGACGCTCTACGCGCTGGTGCAGGAACAGGGCGTGCTCAACACCACGGTGATGCTGACCGGCTCGGCGCAGGTGGCCCTGATGCGCAATCCGCGCGGCCGCGGCCCCAACGCGGTGGCGCGCGCGGCGCAGCCGAACGGCGACCAGTACGGCGCGGCCGGCGAGCCCGTCGACTTGACGCCGCAGGCGCAACTCGGTCGCCGCGTCATGCCGCAGGACGACGGCTATATCTATCCGGCCGACGGCAGCGATACCGGCGCACGCTATCCGGCGCCGCGCGGCTCGCGCCAGGTCTATGGTGCGCAGGTCTATCAGCCGCAGCAACAGTATCAGACGTACGATCCGAGCTACGGCCAGCAGGGCTACTATTATCAGCAGCCCCGCCAGTACTATCAGCCGCGCACCTATTACTATCAGAACTGACGGCTGAAACGGCGGGCCGCTATCTGAACGCGCCCTCACCCTGCACGATCATCTTGTGCACGGCGTCCACAAAGGCGCGCGCGACCGGCTCGAGGATCTCGGGGCCGGTCGCGGCGAGATCGTCCTGCGGCGTGTGGAAGGTGCGATGGCGACCGGCCATGCCGAGGAAGTTTCGATAGCCCGCCGCGTGCACGTCGCGCAACTCCCCGATCGCTTCCTTCTCCGCGACCAGCCGCTTCACCGCAATGGATGCGAAGGCTTCGTCGGTGAGCGGTACGGCCGATTTGCTCAGCACCAAAGCGCGCTCCTCTTCAACCCGGTCGGTTCGCATCCCGTCGGCAAAGCCATAGCAGGCATTCGACGAGCCGAAATGCACCCAGGCGAGCGTATCCTGCGGCGGCGGCGCACCCTGCTTCAGGAACAGCTCCATGCCGCCATGGCCGATCTCATGACCGACGGTGGCGACGAAGACGAAACTGGCCGGCCACTTCTCAGCTGCGGCGGTGCGCGCGAGCGCGAGGAAATTGGCAATGCCGGGCCCGCGTTCGCACACGCAACTGTACCAGCCGGTCATTGGCGTGGAGACGACGATCGTCGGCCCGCTGCCGGCGCCGAGCTTGGCGACGACGTTCCGGCCGGCGACATCGTGATCATAGTGGCCGGCGACATCGAACGTAACGGACGCCCCTGACGCCAGCGCGCGTTCGAACGCGTGCTTCTTGTTGCCGGCCACCACCATGACAGGCACCGGCCAGGGCTGGCTCTCCTGCACGACGTTGTAGGCGAAGCGCTCGTCGGCGGGATTGCCTATCATCAAGAGGATCGCCGCAGGCCCTTTTGCCGCGGCCTGCGCGATCGCCGCCCGATGCGCGGGCCCGAGATAGGCACTCCGGTCGAATGGCAGCTCGATCCAGAGGATCTTGCCCGTGACATCGCCCTCGCGCGCGAGCGGGGCGGAGAGATGGAAACTGGCCTTGTCCTCCGGCGGCCACCAGAACGGCGTCGCCTCGACCGTCGCTCCGCCGGCCTCGGCAGTGGCGTGCTCGACGACATATTGCCGGCCCAGCACGACCGGCTGAAAGCTCACCTCGAAACCGGCAGCCTTCAACTCGCCAGCGATCCAATCTGTGGTAGCGCGATCGCCGGACGAGCCGAAACGGTGCAGGCCGAAGGAGGCGTAGCGCGCCACGTCCGCATAGAGGCTGGCACCGCCGAGGACATCCTCGGCGCAAGCAGATTGTCCGAGCATGAGAGCCGCCATGATCGCGATGAAAAAACGCAGCATCTGATCGTTCCCGGTTCTATCCCCCCGCCGTCACTGTCGCCGTTCTGCGGCCGCCGTCAACCCGTACCGCTTTGGTGCCTCGCCATGGGCGCGCTTGAACGCGTTGCTGAAAGCGCTTTCCGAGGCATAACCGACCTTGGCCGCAATGGCCGCGATCGTCTCGCCTCGGCGCAGGGCATCGCGCGCGACCTGCATGCGCCACCGAAACAGATAATCGAGCGGAGAAGAGCCGACCTTCTCCCGGAAATCGAGCGCGAAAGCGGACCTCGACATGCCGACGGCGCGCGCAAGGTCGCTGACGGTCCAGCGCCGTGTGATTTCACCATGCATGAGATTGAGAGCAGCCCCGATCTGCGGATCGGCTGCAGCGCCGATCCAGCCGACGCCGCCGTGCCGCGCGACATAGCCGCGGAGCACCTGGACCAGGAGAACGTCGGCAATGCGTCGCGTCACCAGGGAAACGCCGATTTGCCCGGCTCGTATTTCGTGGTCGAGGATTTCGAGCAGGCCGCGCAAGACGGTCGCGGCCGGGTCCGCCTCCGGAATCAGCATGAAACGCGGGAGAGCATCGAGCAGGAGCCGAACATGGAGCGCCTCGAAGACGAAGCTACCGGCCAGCAGAACGGTGTCCGATCCGCCATAATGGCCGACGTCCGAATGCTCCCAGTCGAAGGACGCAAGCCCATTTAGAGGCGCAAGCTGCGGATCGCTTGCCAGCACGTATTCGGGCGCCTCGGCCAAGAGAAACGTGTCGCCAGCCACAAGACGGTACGGGCTCTCTCCGGACAGCGCGATCCAGCACTCCCCACGCAGAACGGCGGCAAACTTCAGGGCCGGCTTGGCGGGAAACCGGAACGCCCACTCGCCACCCGCCTCGAACCGCGTGCACCGCGCGCTCCGGACGTCAAGGACGGCGAAAATGTCGGACAGGGTGTCAGTCACAGTTTTGGACGATCGCGACGAAATCCGGGCGTCGTTCGCATAGATCATCCAGATCGGCGATGCAATGCTTTGACCGCTGAGTGTAGCGGCGACCGAAGGAGACCAGTGTGTCGGGAATAGATGGAAAGGTCATTGCGATCACGGGAGCGAGCAGCGGCATCGGTGCCGCGAGCGCACGCCTGCTCGCCGAGCGCGGTGCGAAACTCGTCCTGGGAGCGCGCAGAGAGGAGCGGCTGAAATGCCTCGCCGACGACATTGTCGGCCGCGGTGGAGAGGCCGTCTATTCTCCGACGGACGTCACGCGCCGCAGCGACCTCGCCACGCTGGTCGGGCTTGGATGCGAGAGATACGGCAAGATCGACGTCCTCGTCGGCAATGCCGGCATTGGCCCCATCTCTCCGCTGGACGATCTGCGTGTGGACGATTGGGACAGGATGATCGACGTCAACCTCAGGGGATTTCTCTACGGCATCGCCGCAGCGCTTCCCGTTTTCCGTCGGCAGGGCTTCGGTCACTTCGTGACGGTGATCTCGACTGCCGGCCTCAGGATCGCACCCAGTATGGCCGTCTATGCAGCCACGAAGAACGCCGTCCGCACGATTTCGGAAGGTCTGCGGCTCGAGGCGGGCGACAAGCTGCGCGTCACCGGCATTTCACCTGGCTTCGTAAAGACCGAGTTCGCGTCATCAATGACCGACCCCGAGGTCAAAGCGAAGATCGCCGCCACGATGGACGAAGTAGCGATCGGGCCCGATGCGATAGCCAGGGCCATTGCGTTCGCGATCGAGCAGCCACGGGATGTCGACGTCGGCGACATCGTCGTTCGTCCAACGGCGCAGGCGTGAACCGACGCTTGTCTTGCGCTCAACCTCCTTCGCCGACCAGCACGAACGGCGCCCAGATTGCGGGATCCACGGGGATCACCGAACCCGATGAATGGCTTCGAGGCGCGCGGGTCCTTCGCAAAGCTGCGCAGCGCGCGAAGGCTCGCCACTGAGGGCAGCACGGTAATCGCATGCGTGTCGAGCGCCACCTTCAGGTCCTGCTGCCGTCGCACCAGCACCGCGATGGCGTCATTGCCGACGCCGAACCGCGCCGCCATCTGCGACAGCGCCGCGCCATGGGCCTGGCGAACTCCCGAAGTGGCCCAATCCCCTCACATTTGCGCGAGAACTCCATTCCCGACGGCACGAAACGACCACGGGTCATCTGAGCGTAAAAACCCTGCAATAGTCTGAGCCGCTTTATTGAGCATGAATTTCCGGGTGGAAAGCTTTGCGCCGCGGCCGCCAGCGGGGCACGCACGGCGGCCCGCCGGCCCACATGATTTCGATGACATGATGCGGAGATTGTCATGAAACGCGGCATTGCCGTTTTCGTCTCAGTTGCGGCGTTGGTGGGCTTCACATATTTTGTCGCCGGCAAATGGGCGATCCATCACACGACCGTTGCCCTGTCCGACATCCTGCGCGGCGACCGCAATGTGACCGTGGAGGTCTCCATCCGCCGAGACCGCGAGATGGAAGCGATGGCCGAAATGATCGAGCTGCCGGTCGTGATCCTCAGCCACGGCAACACTGTCAAGCATACCGAGTATTCATTCCTCACCAACACGTTTGCGGCACGCGGCTACATGGTCGTCAGCATCCAACACGACCTTGACACCGACGATCCCATGGTCACCAAAGTCGGCGAGGAATATGTCGGGCGGCGTATTCAATACAATCGCGGCATCTTCAACATCCTGTTCGCGATCGAGCAGCTGAAGCAGCTCTATCCGAACGCCGACTACAAGCATCTGACCCTGGTCGGACATTCCAACGGCGGCGACATCTCGATGTATTTCGCCAAGCTGCATCCCGACATGGTCAAGAAAGTCGTCACGCTCGACAATCTGCGCGTGCCGTTCGTCACCGACGGCAAGGTCAAGATCCTGTCGTTCCGCTCGAAGGATCCGCAATTCAAGACCGATCCCGGCGTCGTTCCCGACGACGAGACCTGCGCCAGGGTCGGCATCCAGGTGGTCAAGACCGAATTCCAGCACAATGAGCTCAGCGACCGCGGCTCGGACCGGGTCAAGAGTTTCATCGAAGGCGCCGTCCATGACTTCCTGAACGACCTCGGCGAGGACGACAGCCCGCTCAACATGCCGCGCCTGTCGAAGCCGCATCCCACCATCGACCAGCTGGCAGCCGCCGTGCCCGGCAATTGAACGCGCCCGTCTTCCTCCACGCTCCAATGCTGCGGCCGGCTCCTGCCGGGTAGACGGCATCATCGATGCCGTCTATTGGTCGATCCGCGGCCGAGGCCGTGGTCCTCTTGCCTGTCCCGGTTCATGATGTCATTGCGTCTCGCGACACTTCTGGGTGCTCTCAGCCTTATCGTCACGGGAGAGGCCATGGCTCTCGATTCTGCCTTCGATCTCGAAGCGCATCGCGGCGGGCGCGCGCTGCTGCCGGAAAACACCCTGCCCGCCTTCGCCAACGCACTGTCCATGGGCGTCGATACGCTGGAGCTCGACGTCGGCGTCACCGCGGACGGCGAGGTGGTCGTGTCGCATGAGCGCGGCCTCAATCCGGATCTCGCGCGCGACGCCGCAGGCGGTTATGTCGCCGCGCCCGGCACGCCGTTCGTCAAACTGCGGCTCGACGAGGTCAGGACGTATGACGTCGGCCAGATCCGCCCCGACAGCCCCTACGCCAAGCAATTCCCCGAGCAGCGCGCGGTGGAGGGGACGCGGATTCCGACGCTGAAAGAAGTGTTCGCGCTGGTCGAAAAATCCGGCAACACCCGCGTGCGCTTCAACATCGAAACCAAGATCGATCCGAACCATCCGGACGAGTCACCGGATCCGCAAGCCTTTGTGGCGCGGCTCCTCGGCGTCATCGACGCCGCGGGGTTTTCAGACCGCGTCATGATCCAGTCCTTCGACTGGCGGACGCTGCTCCTGGTCCAAAAGCAGGCGCCGAAACTTCCGACCGTCTATCTGACGCTGCAGCGCGGCTCGGCGCCGACCAACGCACTCGACCGGGCCACCGACTGGACGGCGGGCTTCAATCCGGCCGATCACGGCGGCTCGCTGCCGCGCACGATCAAGGCGGCCGGCGGCGCGATCTGGTCCCCCTATTTCGGCGACGTGACTGCGGCGCTGGTCAAGGAAGCTCACGAGCTCGGCTTGCGAGTCGTGGTCTGGACCGTCAACAAGGCGGACGACATGGCGCGGATGATCGAGATCGGCGTCGACGGCATCATCTCCGATCGCCCCGATTTGTTGCGGCAGGTCGCCGGCGACAAGGGCATCGCACTGCCCGCGGGGACACCGGTCAGTCCGTAGCCTCTCCGCTCGCGCAAGGTCCCGTAGCCCGGATGAGCGAAGCGATATCCGGGGCCGGTGCGGCGTAAATGTGCAGGCGACCCGGATGTCGCTTCGCTCATCCGGGCTACGAACTTTCTACTCCCCATCCCGCAGACGCCGATACAGCGCGCCGATGATGTTGGAGTAATCGTCGGTCCAGACCCGCACCCTGTCGTCGGCCTCGGTCTCCTCCCATTGCTTGGAGGAGGCGAGCTTGCCGACATCGGCTTCCTCGCGCGCGGAGACGACGACGTCGGTCGAGAAGATGTAGTCGGCGTCGCGGCCGGAATCCTCGTTGTAGACCCAGCTCTTGAGATCGTTGGCATCGGCGATGCCGACCACGACCGGCTCGAGATCGAGATGGCGGTTGGAGATGTGCATCACGACCGCGCCGTGCGGGGCGAGCTTGTCCTTGTAGATCTTCATCGCCTCTTCAGTGGCGAGATGGATCGGGATCGCGTCGGACGAATAGGCATCGACGATGATGAGGTCATAGATGCCGTCGGGCTCCTTGGCGAAGGTCAGCCGCGCATCGCCGATGACCGGCTTCAGGCCCGGCGCGCAGCTCGAGATGTAGCGGAAATACTTCGGATCGCTCGCGGTATCGACCATGGTCTGGTCGATCTCGAAGAACTTCCAGCTTTCGCCCGGCTCGGCGGCGCAGGCAAGCGTGCCGGAGCCGACCCCGATGGCGGCGACCTTCAGCGGCGCGCCCTTGCGCTCGCGCAGAGCGGTGATGGCCTGACCGATGCCGCCGTCCTTGTGGTAGTAGGTGATCGGCTCGGGCCGCCCCGCGACCGGCGTGCCGTCATTGTTGAGGAAGCGCTCGGCGCCATGGATCGTGGTGCCGTGCATCAGCACGTGGAAATAGCCGCCGGGCGTCACCACGATCTTGTGCACGCCGAAGAAGCTGCGCACCGTCTCGACGCGGCCTTCATCGGCCGGATAGACGCGGGTCAGCGTCAGCGCGAGCGCGATCGTCGCAAAGATCTTCCAGCGGTTGGCATTGAGCGCGAGCGCCAGAAGCGCTGCGAGCAGGCCGACGGCGCCGGCGATCCAGACGCGGTGATCCTCGAACCAGGTCGTGACCTCGCCGGTCGAGTAGGACGGCGCCACCAGCGCGAGCGCCAGCGCGGCGAGCGCGAGCCAGTACCACTTCATGACGGGAGCAAGCCGCTCGCCTGCCGATGGCCGGCATAGCGCGGCGAGCGCGATCAGGATCGGATATTCCGCGATCCAGGAGAAGGTGAATGGCGCGACGAGGCCTGCGAACAGGCCGCCGACCATGCCGCCGAACGACAACGCGACGTAGAAGCCGGTGAGATATTTCGCGGCAGGCCGGGTGCGCGCCAGCTCGCCGTGGCAGGCCATGGCGATGACGAAGAAGCACAGCTGGTGGCCGCCGAGCGTCAGCAGCAGGTTCTGCTCGCCGCCAAAGGCGAGAAGGAAGATGACGCCCGCGATCGCAAGCGGCTGGAGCATCAGCATCCATTTGTGCGGCAGTAATGGACGCGACTGGAACACCAGCACCCAGGTCAACAGATACAGCGACAACGGCAGCACCCACAAAAGCGGCGCGGCGGCGACGTCGGTCGAGATATGCGCGGTCACCGCGATCAGGAGGCCCGACGGCACGGCGGCGAGGAAGATCCAGCGCGCGCGCGTCACGAGGCTCGGTGCCGGCGCATCGGTGTCTTCGGTTCGCGCATCGGCCACCGCCAGTGCCGGCGAACGCAGCAGCAGCACGCCGCAGGCCGCGATCAGCAGGATCAAGAGACCGTAACCGCCGGTCCAGAGCCAATTCTGGGTCCGCAGCGTGAACACCGGCTCCAGCAGCACCGGATAGGACAACAGCGCGAGGAAGCTGCCGATGTTGGAAGCGGAGTAGAGGAAATAGGGATCGGGACCATCAGGGTGGCCGGTGCGGACGAACCAGGCCTGCAACAGCGGATTGTTGGCGGCGAGCGCGAAGAACGGCAGCCCGATCGACACCGCGAACAGGCCGAGCAGCCAGAACGCATAGCCCGAGGTCGGCGGCTCGCCGAAGGAATGCGCGATTCCCAGCGGCAGCGTCAGCAACGCGACCACCAGCAGCACGAGATGGATGGCGACCGGAATCGCGCGGTTCCTGATCTGCATCAGGAAGTGCGCATAGGCATAGCCCGCGAGCAGCAGCGACTGGAAGAACACCATCGCCACCGACCACACCGCGGGCGAGCCGCCGAGCCGCGGCAGCACCATTTTCGTGAACAGCGGCTGCACCGAGAACAGCAGCAGCGCGCTGACGAAGATCGCGGCGGTGTAGACCGTCAGCACCAGCCGGTTGCGCGAGGCGGACGGCTGCTCGGTGACGGCGGGAGGCACGATCGAATCCATGAAAGCTCCGGCAAAACCCCGGCGGTCGCCGGGCGCGCGCAATGGAGCACAAGGCGCATGAACGGGCAATAAATGGTGGGACTGTCGCGCCAGGGAATGCCTGATATACAGGCGTCATTTCCGGCACCGCCTCTGCGGCGACAATGGACAATGTTGAAGCTTTCATGACCGAAACCGACGTCGTCATCATCGGCGCAGGCCACAACGGCCTCACCTGCGCGGCCTATCTCGCGATGGCGGGGCTGCGGGTGACGGTGGTCGAGCGGCGCAAGGTGGTGGGCGGAGCCGCGGTGACCGAGGAGTTCCACCCCGGTTTCAGGAATTCGGTCGCGGCCTATACGGTGAGCCTGCTCAATCCGCAGGTCATCAGCGATCTCAAGCTTGTCGAGCAAGGCCTGCGCATCGTCGAGCGGCGTGCGCAGAATTTTCTGCCCGCTCCCGATGGCAGCTATCTCCTCACGGGTGAGGGGCGAACGAAAGAGTCCGTGGCGCGGTTCAGCGCGCATGATGCCGAGGCCCTCGACGGCTTTTCGCGCGAGCTCGAGGCGATCGCCGACGTGCTGCGCCAGTTCGTGCTGCGTGCGCCGCCGAATCTGCTCGACGGCTTCGGTCAGGCTGCGATCCGCGAGAGCGTCAACGCGCTGCAAAGCGCCAACATCCTGCGCAAGCTCACGCTGGAGCAGAGCCGTAGCCTGCTCGACCTTTTCACGCGTTCAGCCGGCGAGATGCTGGACGAGCGGTTCGAGCACGATCTCGTCAGGGCGCTGTTCGGCTTCGATGCCATCGTCGGCAATTATGCGAGCCCTTATGCGGCAGGTTCGGCCTACGTAATGCTGCACCACGCCTTCGGCGAGGTGAACGGCAAGAAGGGCGTCTGGGGCCACGCCATCGGCGGCATGGGCGCGATCACGCAGGCGATGGCGCGCACCGCGCGCGACCGAGGCGTTGCGATTCAAACCAATGCCGGCGTGCGCGAGGTGATCGTCGAGCGCGATCGCGCTGTGGGCGTCGTGCTCGAGAGCGGCGAGAGCATCCGCGCAAAATACGTTGCGTCGAACGTCAATCCAAAGCTGCTCTACACGCGCCTCGTCGCTGCGGACGCCCTGCCCGCCGACTTCCTCGCCCGCATCCGGCACTGGAAGAACGGCTCCGGCACCTTCCGCATGAACGTCGCGCTCGACCGCCTGCCGTCCTTCGCGGCGCTCCCCGGCGAGGGCGATCATCTGACCTCCGGCATCATCATCGCACCGAGCCTGGCCTATATGGATCGCGCTTATCTCGATGCGCGCGCGCATGGCTGGAGCCGTGAGCCGGTGGTGGAGATGCTGATCCCTTCGACGCTCGACGACACGCTAGCGCCCGACGGCAAGCACGTCGCCAGCCTGTTCTGCCAGCACGCCGCGCCGGAGCTCCCCGAGGGCAGATCATGGGACAACCACCGCGAGGAGGTCGCCGACCTCATGATCGCGACGGTGGACAACTACGCACCTGGCTTTGCGGCGAGCGTGCTCGGCCGCCAGATCCTCTCCCCGCTCGATCTCGAGCGGCAATTCGGCCTGCTCGGCGGCGATATTTTTCACGGCGCACTGACGCTGAACCAATTGTTCTCGGCACGCCCGATGCTCGGACATGCCGACTATCGCGGACCGCTGAAGGGCCTCTATCACTGCGGCTCCGGCGCCCATCCCGGCGGCGGCGTCACCGGCGCCCCCGGCCACAATGCCGCCCGGGCGATCCTGAGGGATCACCGCTCGCTGTTCGCAGGCCGTGGATAAGCGTGTGGATAGCCTGTGCTCGGGCCTGCCCGGCGCGTGGGGAAAGGTCGCGCGAAAATCGCGGGGGAATCTTGGGGACCAAGCCGGGGATATCCTGGGGGCAAATTCGGGATATCGCTGTGGACGAGCCGGTGGACAAACCCTGGGTTAAAGCAGGGGAATCCTGCGAGCCACACGCCAAAACGACTTCGCCCGCAAGGGGCTTTCCCCCGCGGGCGTCGGTCGTTGTCTTCAATGAAATAGCCCCCGCCCGGAAAAAGGGAGGCGGAAATTACTTCAAGGAGCTGCTAATTGAACCGAACTTGTCATTCAGGCTGGTGCCCAGGTTGTTGACCACGGTAATGATCGCCAGGGCGATGCCGGCTGCGATCAGACCGTATTCGATCGCGGTGGCGCCGGACTCATCGGACCAAAACTTTTGAACCATGCGCTTCAAGATTATGCCTCCAATTTCCAGTTGCGTTGGCTGCACCCAACATCCGGTAATCTACGGAGCGGAACCTAAAGTTGAATAAACAAGGGAACCACAAGTTTTGAGAATGATGCGAGGCGAAAACTCATAAAATTGGACCGAACTGAGCGAGCAGATCTGAAGCAAATGCCCCCTTCCCCCACCCACCGCGCCAGCTTTGCGATCGGCGACGAGGCCGCCGCCAAACGCGTCGTCGATGTCCTGACCGAGATCTTTTTCGATGGCGACGCGGCGGTCGCCGCGTTCGAGCAGCCGGACGGGCGCTGGGACGTCACGCTGCACTTCGCGGATGCGCCGGATCAGGATTTCCTTAAGGGAATCATCACTGAAACGGCAGGCAGCCAGATCGCGGACACGCTGGTGTTCGACAGCGTCGAGGCCAAGGATTGGGTCAAGGCGAGCCTTGCGGATCTGGTGCCCGTGCCGGCAGGACGCTTCGTCGTGCATGGCAGTCATGATCGCGACCGCGTGCCGCCGAACAAGCTCGCCATCGAGATCGAGGCGGCACTCGCCTTCGGCACCGGCCATCACGGCACGACGCGTGGCTGCCTACTGTTGCTTAACCATGTTTTGAAAGGTTCCCGGCCGAAGCGCGTGCTCGACCTCGGCACCGGGACCGGCGTGCTGGCGATCGCGGCGGCCAAGGCGCTGCATCGCGCGGTGCTGGCGAGCGACATCGACCCGCCCTCGGTGTGCGTCGCCCGTGAGAATGCGGTGCTAAACGAGGCCGGCCACAACGTGCATGCGATCCGCGCCACCGGCTTTGCCGCGCCCGATTTTGGCAGATGGGCCCCGTTCGACCTGGTGCTGGCCAACATCCTCGCCAATCCGCTGCGGCAATTGGCGGGCCCCATGACACGGCATCTTGCGCCCGGCGCGCAGGTCATCCTCTCCGGGCTTCTGACGCCCCAGGCCCCCGCCGTGATCGCCGCCTACCGCGCGCGCGGCCTCGTGCCCGTTCGGCACTTGCGGATCGAGGGCTGGAGCAGCCTGTTGCTGCGGAAGATGGGTTGAACTGCTGTGGGTGGGTTAGCGAAGCGTAACCCACCCTACGCTGCCGACAATGCGGCGCTATTCCACCGGCTTGTCGTCGTGGCGAATCGGCTCGTGCTTCTCGCGCAACATCCGCTTGGCGCGGCGCTCGGCGAAACGGTCGATCATCTGGTAGAGAACACCGCGCGGTTTCTCTGGCTCGGGTGAGGACGATCCGCGGCGGAGCGGAGGCGATATCTTTTCAAACGTAAACGCAGGCATCGTGTGTCCCCTCGCCGTTGAGATGAACCACTTGCTCTTTTTGCCCTGTCATCCGGACGAAGCGCGGAAGCCGCATCCTTTACTCCACTCGACGCGAATGGAACTTCGCAAGCACAGTCTATGCCAATGACTAACGATTGCGTCCACATTGCGGAGCAATCCCCATCACCCTAAGATAGACACAGCATGTTCGAAGCTCACTTCCAGACATTCGAGGAGCCCGAAGCCGGCGTCGCATTGAGCGCGCGGCTTGCGGCGCTTCGCGAAGAACTCGCCCGCCGCAAGCTCACCGGCTTCGTCGTTCCGCGCGCCGACCAGCAGCAGAATGAATATGTGGCGCCATCGGAGGAGCGTCTGGCCTGGCTCACCGGCTTCACCGGCTCGGCGGGACTGGCGGTCGTGCTGCCGCAAGAGGCGGCGGTGTTCGTCGACGGCCGCTATACGCTGCAAGCGGCCAAGCAGGTCGATGCCAAGGCCTGGGCGGTGGAATCCCTGATCGAGCCGCCGCCGGAAAGCTGGCTGTCCGCCCATCTGAAGTCCGGCGACCGCCTAGGATTTGACCCGTGGCTGCACACTTTTGCAGCAGCCGAGCGCCTGTCCGCCGCCTGCGCCAAGGCCGGCGCCGAGCTGGTGGCGGTCGACTCGAACCCGATCGACGCCGTCTGGCATGACCGGCCACCTGCGCCAATCGCGCCGGTCATGGTTCACGCCCTGCAATATGCGGGGATCGCGGAGACGGAGAAGCTCACGCAGATCCGCAGCGACATCGGCAAGCTCGGCGCCGATGCGCTGGTGCTGTCCGACAGCCATGCGGTGGCCTGGACCTTCAACATCCGCGGTGGTGACGTCGCACACACGCCGTTGCCGCTGTCCTACGCCCTGGTGCCGAAGGACGGCCGGCCGACCGTGTTCATCGACCACCGCAAACTCTCCAACCTGACGCGCGACCATCTCGAGCAGTCCGCCGACGTGCGCGAGCCCGATGCACTGACGCCGACGCTGATGGCGCTCGCCAAGAGCGGCGCTGCGATCGCGCTGGACAATGCGACCGCCGCCGACGCGCTCAGCCGGCTGATCACGAGCGGTGGCGGCAAGCCGCTGCGCGGCGCCGATCCGGTGACGCTGCTGAAGGCGGTCAAGAACGCCACCGAGATCTCAGGGACGAAGACCGCACACCGCCGCGACGCGGTGGCGCTGGCGCGTTTCCTCGCCTTCATCGATCGCGAGGCGCCCTCGGGCAAGCTCACCGAGATCGACGCGGTGGAGGCGCTGGAGACCTTCCGGCGCGACACCGGTGCCTTGAGGGACGTGTCGTTCCCGACCATTTCCGGAACGGGCCCGAACGGCGCCATCGTGCATTACCGTGTCACCCGCAAGAGCAACCGCCGCATCGCGCGCGGCGATCTGCTGCTGATCGATTCCGGCGCGCAGTATGAGGACGGCACCACCGACGTCACGCGCACCATGGCCATCGGCGAGCCCACCGCGGAGATGCGCGACCGCTTCACCCGCGTGCTGCGCGGCCATATCGCGATCGCGCGCGCGGTCTTTCCCGACGGCACCACCGGCGCGCAGCTCGATACGCTGGCCCGACAATATCTCTGGGCCGCCGGTGTCGATTTCGAGCACGGCACCGGCCACGGCGTCGGCAGCTATCTCTCCGTGCATGAAGGGCCGGCGCGCATTTCGAAGCTCGGCACCACGCCGCTCAAGCGCGGCATGATCCTGTCCAACGAGCCCGGCTACTACAAGACCGACGGTTTTGGCATCCGGATCGAGAATCTCGAGCTGGTCGTTGCCGCCGACATCGCCGGCGCCGAGAAGCCGATGAACGCCTTCGAGACGCTGACGCTCGCCCCGATCGACCGCCGGCTGATCGAGGTGGTGATGCTGAGCAGGGACGAGCTCGACTGGCTGAACGCCTACCACGCCCGTGTCAGAGCGGAAGTGCGGCCCGCACTCGATGAGGCCACCAAGGCGTGGCTCGACGAGGCGACGGCGGAGCTGAAATAGCGCATAGCTCCGTCGCGTTCAGCGCAAGTCTCACTGCAGCCTCCCTGTCATTCCCCGCGAAAGCGGGGAATCCAGTATTCCAGAGACAGCAGTCGCATACGGAGACGCCGCAGCGTACTGGATCGTCCGGTCAAGCCGGACGATGACACCTGCTTTGTGGCGGCGACGCCGTGTCTGGTGACGGTAGATTTGCGGTGCCGGCATCACGCATGGCCGTATGCCGAAACATCCGTATTCGGCTTGCGCACGATGCGGCTAGTGTCGATCCATGCATGGCATGATGGGCAAGCCGACGCTCTCGGCGCAACAGAACCTCGCGACGTCGCGCGTGATGCTGATGTTGCTCGTCGCCATGACCGGCGTCGCGCCGATCTCGCTCTACATGCTGGTTCCGGCGCTGCCGGTGCTGGCGACGACGTTCGGTCGCGACATCTCCGTCGCGCAGATGACGGTGTCGCTCTACATGGTCGGCATCGCCTGCTCGCAGATCATCATGGGACCGCTGTCGGACCGGTTCGGACGGCGACCAGTGCTGCTCGCGGGGCTCGCGCTGATGGTCGCGGCGAGCATCGCCTGCATCTTCGCCGACAACCTGCCGCAACTGATCGCCGCACGCTTCTTCCAAGCGCTGGGCGGGGCCACCGGCATGGTGGTGAGCCGCGCCATCATTCGCGATCTCTACGAGCGCGAGCGCGTCGGCGCGATGATCAGCCTCGTCATCGCCGTCATGATGATCGCGCAAATGCTCTCGCCTTTGACCGGCGGCTTGATCGAGACCGCGTTCGGCTGGCGCGCGATCTTCTACGCCATAACGGGAGGCGCGCTCGCAATCGCCGTCGGCATCGCGCTGGCGCTACCCGAGACGCGCCGCGCCCGCGCTGCCGGCAGCGGCTTTCGTGGTGACGTCGGCAGCCTCATCCGCAACCGCGCCTTCGTCGGCTATGTGCTGTGCCAGGTGCTGGCCTCGCAGATCATCTTCACCTTCGCCGGCGGCGGCCCCTATATCGTGGTGACGCAGATGGGCCGCAGCAGCGCCGAATATGGCGCGTGGTTCGCGACCACCGGCTTTGCGTATCTGGTCGGCAATCTCGCCTGCGTGCGCTTTGCGCCGCGGCACTCGCTGGAAAGGCTGATCTGGTTCGGGCTCGCGCTCCAGCTCAGCGGCAGCGTGCTGAACCTGGTCTGGAGTTTTACGGGCTGGAACGAAGCCCCGGCCTGGCTGTTCGGCACGCAGATGATCGTGATGATCGGCAACGCCTTCGTGATGGCGAATTCCGCGGCCGGCGCGATCAGCGTCCGCCCGGAGGCCGCCGGCACCGCATCGGGCGCCATGGGCTTCCTGCAGCAGGGCATTGGTGCGCTGGTGTCGCAATTCGGCGCCTATCTCGGCGGCCACTCCGCAACGACGCTGCCGCTGACCTCGGCGATAACAGCGATCTCGCTGCTGTGCGCCTCCACCATGATCTTCGTCGTGCCGCGGCGCGATGTGGTGGTGGACGAGAAGCTGATCGAGCAAGCGGAAGAGGAAGAGAGCGGGATGATGTGAGGGGCCTACGGCATCTCCTCAATCTCGCTGTCACCCCCCGCGAAAGCGGGGGATCCAGTACGCCGCGGCCTCTCCGTATCCAACTCATGCCTCTGGAATGCTGGATCGCCCGCCTTCGCGGGCGATGACGGCGGAGCGAGAGGCGCGAGCGCGCTCTCTCACTCCCCGATCAGCTTCAGCCATTCGTCTTCGGTGAGCACCTGGACGCCGTGCTTGTTGGCTTCGGCGAGCTTCGAACCCGCACCGGGGCCGGCGACGACCAGGTCGGTCTTCTTCGACACCGATCCCGACACTTTTGCGCCGAGCCGCTCCGCCGTCGCCTTGGCCTCATCCCGCGTCATCTTCTCCAGCGAGCCCGTAAACACCACGGTCTTGCCGGCGACGGCGGAATTGCTCTTCGGTTTCTCGGCGTCGATGATGTCGACTTCGCCTGTCAGCCGCTCGACGATGCCGCGGTTGTGGCTCTCGCCGAAATAGTCGGCGATGCTCTTGATCACGGTGTCGCCGATCTGGTCCAGCGCATCCATGTCGGCAATTGCCTCCTCGTCGCCCTTGGTGACCTTGAGGCAGGCATCGTGGAACGCATCCCACGAACCGTAGCCGCGTGCCAGCGCCAGTGCCGTGGTCTCGCCGACATGACGCATGCCGAGCGCATAGATGAAACGCTCCAGCGCGATGTTGCGCCGGCTCTCGATGGCGCCGAAGAGGTTGCGCACCGAGGTCTCGCCGTAGCCCTCGATCTCCTCCAGCTTCAGCTTCGCATTGCGCTTCTGTAGCGTGAAGATGTCGGCGGGCTCCTTCACGAAGCCTTCGTCGAAGAAGTACTGAAGCTGCTTCTCGCCGAGACCGTCGATGTCGAACGCCCGGCGCGACACGAACAGCTTCAAATGCTCGGTCTTCTGGTAGGGGCAGGCGAACTCGCCGGTGCAGCGGGCGCGCGACCCCTCCTCGCCCGTCGCCGTCTCCTCGCGCACCACGTCGGTGTGCAGCGGACACGGGCATTTCTTCGGGAATTGGAATTCCTTCGCGTTTCTGGGCCGCTTGTCGATTACGACGTCGACGACCTGCGGGATGACGTCGCCGGCGCGCTGGATCACGACGGTGTCGCCGATCCGGATGTCACGGCCCTCGCGCAAGGTCTCGCCCTTGTTGCCGATGCCCCTGATGTAGTCCTCATTGTGCAGCGTGACGTTCTGCACGATCACGCCGCCGACGCCGATCGGTTCGAGCTTGCCGACCGGCGTGAACGAGCCGGTGCGACCGACCTGGATCTCGATGTCGCGCAGCACCGTCATGGCGCGCTCGGCCGGAAACTTGTGCGCGATGCCCCAGCGCGGCGTGCGCGACACGAAGCCGAGCCGCTCCTGCCAGTCGATGCGATCGACCTTGTAAACGACGCCGTCGATGTCGTAGTCGAGCTCGGCGCGCTGCTCTTCAATTGAACGATGAAACGCGAGCAGCTCCTCGACGGAGTGACAGAGCCTGGTCAGCGGATTGGTCTTGAAACCGCAGCGCTCGAACCAGTTGATCATGCCGCTCTGCGTGCCCTCCGGCATCGCGCTCATCTGCCCCCACGCATAGGCAAAGAAGCCGAGCGGGCGCGAGGCGGTGATGCCGGGGTCCTTCTGCCGCAGCGAGCCGGCGGCCGAATTGCGCGGATTGGCGAAGATGGTGTCGCCGGCGGACTTCTGCCGCTCGTTGAGCGCGAGGAAGGCCTTCTTGGTCATGTAGACCTCGCCGCGCACTTCGCAGATGTCGGGGACGTTGCGGCCCTTCAGCTTCTGCGGAACGTCGTGCAGCGTGCGGATGTTGGCGGTGACGTCCTCGCCCACCGCGCCGTCGCCGCGCGTCGCCGCAGTGACGAGCTCGCCGCCCTCATAGCGCAGCGACATCGACAGCCCGTCGATCTTGGGCTCGGCAGAGAAATCGATCCGATCGTCGGCAAGCTTCAGGAAGCGCGCGATGCGGCCGACGAAATCGCGCACGTCTTCTTCGGCAAATGCGTTGTCGAGCGACAGCATCGGCACGGCATGCCGCACCTTCTTGAAGCGTCCGGACGGCGCCGCGCCGATCTTCTGCGACGGCGATTCCGCGCTGACGAATTCGGGGAAGCGCTTCTCGATCGCGTTGAAGCGCTGGCGTAGCGCGTCATATTCGGCATCGGTAACGGTCGGCGCGTCGTCCTGATAGTAGCGCTTGTCGTGCCCCTCGAGTTCGAGGGCAAGCCGCATATGCTCCACCTTGGCCTGGGGCTTGGTGAGATCGGCGACATCGGGAAGCGTCTTCGCTTTGGATCTTGCTGCTCTTGCCATGGTGCTTGAATACGACAGACGCGGCGTGAGGGTAAAGGCGTGTGGAAAATCTCGTGCCCCGGACGCTGCGCAGCGCCATAAGCGCGTTCACGCGCGTCTTCGACGCGCTATGGCGGTGCGCTGCCGATCCGGGGCCCATGGGGCAGCATTCTGGGTCCCGGCTCTGCGGCCGGGACGAGAGAGTTCTAAGCCGTTGCCGCCCGCAACAAGCGTTCCGCAGCCGCCCTCGCCTCCGCGGTGATCTCCGCGCCCGCCAGCATCCGCGCGATCTCCTCGCGGCGGTGGTCGGCGGCGAGCGCATTGACGCGGGTGGCGACGCGCTTGCCCTTGTCGAGGGCGTCCTTGGAAATCAGCAGATGCTGGTCGGCGCGGGCGGCGACCTGCGGGGCGTGGGTGACCGCCATCACCTGCACCTGGCCGGCAAGCCGCGCCAGGCGAGCGCCGATCGCATCGGCCACCGCGCCGCCGACGCCGGTGTCGATTTCGTCGAACACCAGGGTCGGCGCCGAGCCGCGGTCGGACAGCACGACCTTCAGCGCCAACAAGAAGCGCGACAGCTCGCCGCCTGAGGCGACCTTCATCAGCGGCCCCGGCTTCGTCCCGGGATTGGTCTGCACCCAGAACTCGACGCGATCGAAACCCTGCGGTCCCGGCGCGCCCTCATCCGTCTCGACCTGGGTCATGAATTTCGCGCGTTCGAGCTTGAGCGGGGCGAGCTCGGCGTTGACGGCCTTGTTGAGCTTTTCCGCCGACTTCTGGCGTGCAACCGAGAGCTTCTTGGCAGCAGCAGCGTAGCGCGCATCGGCCTCGATCGCGGCCAGCTCGAGCTTCTTCAACTGTTCGGCGCCGGCGTCGATCAGCCTGACATCGGCCGCGTATTTCGCGGCAAGCGCTGCGAGGCCATCGACCGGCGTCGAATATTTGCGCGAAGCCGCGCGCAGCGCGAACAGGCGTTCCTCGATGCGCTCGAGCTCCAAGGGATCGAAATCGGTTGCAGCGAGCGCGGCCTGGAGATGCTGGTCGGCCTCCTCCAGCGAATTGATCGCAGCGTCGATCGCCTTCACCGCAGGCTCGACCAGCGCCGGCGAATTGACGCCGCGGCGCTCCAGCCTGCGCACCGCCGCCGAAAGAGCCGCGACCGGCGAATTGTGCCCGCCGACAATTTCCTGCGCCTCGCGCAGATCGGAGGCGATCTTCTCGCCCTGCATCATGGTGGTGCGGCGGGAGGCGAGCGAAGTCTCCTCGCCGTCCTTCGGCGCAAGCTGCTTCAATTCGTCCGAGGCATGGCGCAGATAATCCGCCTCGCGCGCGGCGCGCTCCATGCCGGCGCGATGCTCGTCCAGCGCCGTATTTATCGTGCGGCGCGCATCCCACAGCGCTTCGACCACGGTGACATCCTTCTCGAGGCCGGCAAAGGCATCGAGCAGACGGCGGTGGGTGGAGGCATCGACCAGCGCGCGCTCGTCATGCTGGCCATGGATCTCGACAAGCGCAGCGCCGACTGCCTTGAGGGTCTGCACGCTGATCGACTGGTCGTTGATGAAGGCACGGGTGCGGCCGTCGGCGAGCTGCACGCGGCGCAGGATCATCTCACCGGTATCCTCCAGCCCGTTCTCGGCGAGGATCTTGGTCGCGGGATGAGCCTTCGGCACGTCGAACACGGCCGTGACCTGCCCCTGCTCCGCGCCATGGCGCACGAGGCCGGCATCGCCGCGGCCGCCGAGCGCCAGTGCAAAGGCATCGAGCAGGATGGATTTTCCCGCGCCGGTCTCGCCGGTCAAAACCGCAAGGCCGGTCGCGAATTCGATATCGAGCCGTTCGATCAGGACGATGTCACGGATCGACAGACGCGCCAGCATGGAACCCCAAATTTCCTAGCCGCCGAGGCCCATCTTCTTGAAGGTCCTGCTGATCCAGGACCCCTGATTCTCGCTCGGCTCGAGACCGCCGGATTTTACAAGATTATAGGCGTCCTTGTACCAGCGGCTGTCAGGAAAATTGTGCCCGAGCACGGCGGCCGCGGTCTGTGCCTCGCCGACGATGCCGATCGCCATATAGGCCTCGGTCAGGCGGTAGAGCGCTTCCTCGACATGGCGCGTGGTCTGGTACTGCGTGACCACGGTCTTGTAGCGGTTGATCGCGGCCGTGAAATCGCGCTTCTGCGCGTAATAGCGGCCGACGGACATCTCCTTGCCGGCGAGCTGGTCGCGCGCGCCCTCGATCTTGGCCTTGGCGCTGGCCGCATATTCGGAGTTCGGATATTTGCGCACCACCTCTTCGAGCGAGGCGATCGCCTTCTCGGTGCGGGTCTGGTCGCGGCTGATGTCCGGGATCTGGTCGTAATGGGACGCCGCGATCAGATATTGCGCGTAGGCCGCGTCCGGGCTGCCGGGATGCAGGGTGACGTAACGGCTGGCAGAGCCGATGCAGCTGTCATAGTCGCCGGCCTGGTAGGACGCGTAAGCCGACATCAGAAGCGACTTGCGGGCCAGGTCGGAATAGGGGTGCTGCCGGTCGACCTCCTCGAACTTCTTGTTCGCCGCCTTGATGTCCTTCTTCTCGTTCATGAGGTACAGGCCCTCATTGTAGAGCTTGTCGGCCGGCTCCTCGACGAAGGTGTCGTCCTTGGCGGTGAACTTGTCCCACAGATCGCCCGTGCCGCAGCCGCCGAGCGGCAGCGCGAGCGCGAGGAACGCGGCGGCCTGCAGCAACCGTCGCGCCGGGGGCGCGAGCGAAGCCGTGAATGATTCGCGCGTCATACGCTGTGCTGACATGAATTTAAGACCTGACGCCCTGTGATGCGCTGCCCGCCACGCCATGACCCCGCCATGGCCGCGAAATCTGTTTGCCCGTACTCCGGCGCCCTGCCATGCGACCCAAGCCGGTGTAACCCAAAAACGATCGTTAACGTCCCGGATAGGCAGGCATTTCGCCCGGATTAAGGCGACGGTGTGCCGATGCTAATCGATCATGGTTACCAGGACCTGCGCGGCTGGGCCAAAGCGGCCCGAATCAGCCTTTCAGGACACGTCCGGCCCGTAGGCGGCGGCAATCCGGCCACCCACGATACCGCTGCCCACCTCGACCACGGGACGCGTGGTGCGGCGAGCCGCCTCACCCTCGACCACCCGCCAAGCGGTCCGATCGGCAAGCAGCGCGGTCAGGACGGCGTGGTTGAGCTTGTGGCCACCGCGGACCGAGCGGTAGGCGCCCAGCAGCGGCAGGCCGGCCAGTGCCAGATCCCCCACCACGTCCAGCACCTTGTGGCGCACGCATTCGTCGGCGTAGCGCAGGCCTTCGGTATTCAGCAGTCGCTCGTCGTCGAACACGACGGTGTTCTCGAAGGAGGCGCCGCGCGCGAAGCCCGCGCCCCAGAGACGCGCCTGATCGCACATCAGGCCGAAGGTGCGGGCCCGCGCGATCTCGCGGCGGAAGCGCTCCGGGCTGAGCTCGAACGTGTAGGCCTGCCGGCCGATCACGGGATTGGCGAAATTGATCTCGACTTCGGCGCGGAAGCCGCCTGCGTAAGGCCGCAGCTCGCCGAAGGAATCACCGATCGCAGCCGAGACCGGCTTCAAAATCTGGATGAACCGGCGCTGCGCCGACTGGCTGACGATACCGGCCTGGTCGATCGCCGCAACGAACGCCGCCGCGCTGCCGTCCATGATCGGAACTTCCGGACCGTCGATCTCGATGGTGGCGTTATCCACACCCATGCCTCGCAGTGCAGCAAGCACGTGCTCGGCCGTCGATACCAGCGCACCGTCGCGGTCGCCAAGCACCGTCGCGAAATCGGTTGCGATGACCTGCTCGGCGGTGGCCTGCACTTCGCGGTCAGAACCTTCGAGGCCGGTGCGGACAAAAACCAAGCCTGCATCGACAGGTGCAGGCCCCAAGGTCAGCGTGACGGGGAGACCGGAATGAACGCCGACGCCAACCACGGTGGCCTGCGCGCGAAGCGTTGTTTGCCGACTAAATTTCATCGGGAACTGCCCACCCTACGACCCACTGCGACTTATACTGGACTGAACTGGCCGTCCGAGGCACCAGCTCGAATCTCCGTATCCCCAAGTCACGCGCAGACCATAGTCACTGCCCCAAACAAGCCAACTCACGCTTTTTTACCAATTGTTACCCCAACTCTGCCGCATTCGGGCGTGGCCTGATCCAATTTGCGCCACGTTTGGAGCCGGTTCCGGCAACTTTACTCCACCACGGAATACATAATTAATCATTGAAAATCAGTTGGTTGCTCTCGCAGCCCGAGATTCCGCAGAGCAAAAGCAAAGGTCCCGGCGAACGTTTCGCCGGGACCTTTTGGGTTGCCTCGATTGTAACAATCCTCACGTCGCCTGCCGGCGCAGGAAGGCCGGGATATCAAGATGGTCGTCTCCCTGTGGCGCCGGCGCAACAGGTGCGGGGCGGCCATGTGCGTCCAAACCTTGCGGCGGGGGTCGGCGGGCATACTCTGATACCGGATCACTGGCGGCGACCTGCTGAGCCACGCTGCGCTGCGGCCTGCGGTCGGGCAGCGGCGGCATCGCCGGACCTGCGGTGCGGGCTGTGACCGGCGGCTCGCTCTCCTCGTCGCGTCGGCCAAGGCCAACATTGGCAAGGCGCTGCAACAGCGACAGGCGGGTCTTCTGAGTCGGCTCGTCCTCGGCCTCGCGGCCTTGGCGAATCTCGGCCTGGGCCGGCATCGGCAGGTCCTCGAGGCGCGGCATCCGCGGCGCACGCAGCGGCGGACGCTCCGCTTGCGGCGGGATGAAGGTTTCCGGCGTCATCGGCTCCTGCATCGCGACGGGCGCTGCTTCCGGCTCGGGGAACAGCGAGGGCTTTTGCGCGATCGGACGCACGGTGACGTCGCCATAGGTCTGGGGCGCCGGGGCGTGCGGCACTTCGGGAGCCACCGCGGCGGCAATCGCAGCCAGCGCAGCCCGCTCGACATTGGGACGCGGCGCCATGGGAGCGGCAGCGACCGGTGCGGCCGCCGCCGGCGGGATCTGCGCTTCCAGCTTCTGGGCGCGCTCGGCAAGCCGCTGGTTGTCCGCGCGCAGCCGCGCGGTGAGATCCGCGAGCCGGGTTTCAGCCTGGGCGGCCGGAGCCTGCGGGGCGGCAACGGCAACGGCCGGTGCGCTCGATGCCTGGCTGTTGCGGGCGATCGCCGCCTGCTCGATGCCGGTGGCAACGACCGAGACGCGGATCAGGCCGTCGAGGGCTTCGTCGAAGGTGGCGCCGACGATGATGTTGGCGTCCTGGTCGACCTCCTCGCGGATGCGGGTCGCGGCTTCGTCGACCTCGAACAGAGTGAGGTCCTTGCCGCCGGTGATCGAGATCAGGAGGCCCTTGGCACCCTTCATCGAGCTGTCGTCGATCAGCGGGTTGGCGATCGCGGCTTCAGCGGCGGTCAGCGCGCGCTTGTCGCCGGAGGCTTCGCCCGTGCCCATCATCGCCTTGCCCATCTCACGCATCACGGCGCGGACGTCGGCGAAGTCGAGGTTGATCAGGCCTTCCTTCACCATCAGGTCGGTGATGCAGGCTACGCCCGAATAGAGCACCTGGTCGGCCATCGCGAAGGCGTCGGCGAAGGTGGTTTTCTCGTTGGCGACCCGGAACAGGTTCTGGTTCGGAATGATCAGGAGCGTATCGACGACCTTGTGCAGCTCGTTGATGCCCGCTTCCGCCGTGCGCATGCGGCGCCCGCCTTCGAAGTGGAAAGGCTTGGTCACGACGCCGACGGTGAGGATGCCCATGTCGCGCGCGGTCTTGGCGATCACCGGAGCGGCTCCCGTGCCGGTGCCGCCGCCCATGCCGGCGGTGACGAACACCATGTTGGCGCCCGAGAGATGGTCGCGCAGCTCGTCGATCACCTCTTCCGCGGCAGCCGCACCGACGTTCGGCTGCGAGCCGGCGCCGAGGCCCTGCGTGACCTGCGTACCCATCTGCACGATGCGCTGCGCCTTCGACATCGTCAGCGCCTGCGCGTCGGTGTTGGCGACCACGAAGTCGACGCCCTGAAGGCCAGCCGTGATCATGTTGTTGACGGCGTTGCCGCCGGCGCCGCCGACGCCGAACACGGTGATTCGCGGCTTCAATTCGTGAATATCAGGAACGTTGATACTGATGGTCATGGTTGCCTCTCGATCACGCGCGCGTGGGTTCGCCCCGGCCGGCGGCCGCGGGAGTTGGTGAAAATCCGGGAACGTGGAAACGAGTCATCAGAAGCCCTCGCGAAGCCATCGTCCGACCTTTCCGAAATAACCGCCGGTCCCTGTCTTAATCTGCCGCGTATGCCGCGGTTCGACATGTTCAAGGTGAACATATTGCGGGTAGACCAGGAGCCCGGCGGGCACCGCGAAGGCGGCGTTCTTCGCCTCATTGGGCAGCCGGCCGAAGCCGAGCGGGCGGCCGATCCGCACGGGACGGCCGAGAATTTGCGTGCCGAGCTCGACGAGCCCGGTGAGCTGCGAGGCGCCGCCCGAGAGCACGACGCGGCCCTTGGGCTCGGCCGCGAAGGGCGACTCCTTCAACTTGTCGCGGACCATCTCGAAGATTTCCTCGGCCCGGTGCTTGACGATGTTGGCAATGGTGGCGCGGGAGACGATCTGCGGCAGATCCTGCTCGTCGCCGGCGGTCGGCACCGACATCAGCTCGCGCGAGTCCGATCCGCCGGTGATGACCGTGCCGTTGAGCGTCTTGATCCGCTCGGCGTCGGCGATGGTCGCCGACAGTCCGCGCGCCAGGTCCATCGTGATGTGATGGCCGCCGACCGCAAAGCCTGCCGCATGCACGAAGCGGCCGCCGGAATAGACGGCAATGGTCGTGGTGCCCGCGCCCATCTCGACGACAGCGGCGCCGAGATCGGCCTCGTCGTCGGTCAGCACGGAGAGGCCGGCGACATAGGGGCTCGCCGCCATGGCTTCGACGTTGATGTGGCAGCGCTCCACCGCCAGCATCAGGTTGCGCGCCACGGTGGCGTCGCAGGTGACGACGTTCATGTCGACGCCGAACTGGCGCGCAACCATGCCGCGGGGATCGCGGATGCCCTTGACGCCATCGAGCGTGTAGCCGACGGGGAGCGCGTGCAACACGGTGCGGCCCTCGCCGGTGGCATGGCGCATGCCGGTGGAGGTGACACGATCGACGTCGGCCGGCGTGACCGCGCCGCCGCGGATGTCGGCGGCAGCCTCGACCATATGCCCGGCGAGCCTGCCGCCGGAGACCGACAGCAGCACGGATTCGACCCGTACCTTGGCCATCTTCTCCGCAAGCCCGACGGCCTGACGCACCGCCTGCTCGCATTCGCCGAGATCGACCACCGCGCCGGCCTTCATGCCGCGCGCCTGGATCTGGCTGTAGCCGGTCAATTCCACCGCATGGGTGCGGCCGCGCAGCGCCTCGCTCGGCGCGGACGGCTTCAGCCGCGCGATCATGCAGGCGATCTTGCTGGTGCCGATGTCGAGACAGGCGACGAGCCCGGCGCGCTTATGCGGCATCGGGCGGGTCTTCGGCGTCTGGGTGCGATCGAGACCGGTCATGCGGAATCACCGGCCTTCTTCTTGGACTTCTTGTCCTTGAACAATTCTTCGCGCGCCTTCGCGGCGTCGTCGGAGAGCTGCACCACGAGACGATCAGGCAGACGCATGTCGACGGCGACGATGTCCTTGGAGAACAGCTTCTCCTCCTTGTCGAGCCTGGACAGGGCGGCAAGCGCATTGCCGACATCCTGCTCGGGGAGCCGCACGTCGAGGCCGTCCTTCAGCCGCAAATTCCAGCGGCGCTCGCCGATGAAGATCGCCGCCTTGGTCACCGACTGCACCTGCGGATAGCGCGCGAGCAGCGCGAGGAAATCGCGCGCCTGGGTGGCGGCGCCCTTGCCGACCACGAGCGGCAGCATCAGGAAGCGGCGCGAAACATAGGGCTCGAGCACGGCGCCGTCGTCGGCGATCACGGAGAGCCGGCCAGCTTCCTGCCACAGCGCGAACGCCTTGCGCTCGGTGATGTCGATCTGGAGCTGGCCCGGATAGAGCTTCAGCACGGTCGCGTCCGCGATCCAGGGATTGGCCTTGAGCTTGTCGCGCAGGCCGTCCGCGTCGAGGAACAGCAGCGAGGAGCGGCCGCTGACGCCGCCGATGGCGAGAATCTCGTCCTGGCTTAGCTGCTTGCGGCCGTTGATGACGACGGACGTGATGCGGAAGCCGGCAGAATTGGCCAGCGCATTGCGGGCATCGCTGACCGCGGCGATGAAATCCTGGAGATGGCCGCCCTTGACGATGCCGAGGCCGGTGGCGCCGGCGAGCAGGATGACGGTCAGGCTGATCCCGACCCGGCGCGGCAGGAAGCGTTCAACCAGCGCAACGATGCGCGGCGTCGGCTCGCGCTCCGGAACGGCCTTGAAACTGGCCTTGGCGCGGGCGCGCTTGTCCAGGAGCTTCTCTTCGCGCTTGTCCTGACGCTTCTGCTCGATCCACTCGCGCAGAAGCACGACCGCTCCAATAGCGGCCGCCTTCAGGTCAGCTTGGGGCCTCAGCGATCGAAGGACCGACCGGGTGAGGTTGCCTGCACCATCCATTGCACGAGCCCGTCAACAGTTAGCCCGCGGAAATTTCGCGGGTTCTCGCGCCATGACGTCTCGGACCTGCCGGCCGGGTGGTCTTCAGCAGAAGAAGCCTCTCCCCTTCAAAGCGTTGGCCAGAGACGGGAACACCCGCAACAGCCCACGCGCCGGCAGCCAAATCGCCATATGCGCCGCCAGCGTTAACCTTCGGACTTCCTGGTAAACAAAAGGTAAACTTCGTTAACGGCCGGCGCTTTTTGCCTCGTCTTGTGAGGCATTTATGCCGCTATCCCTCGCATTTTAGCGATTTTCGGTTCCAAAACGGCTCGTTTCGCCCGTCCGGCCGTTAACCAACCCTAATTATTTCCGCACACCCCGCTCGGCGAGCTCGATCAGGTCGCGCAGGAAGTCGACAAACGCGATTCCCTGCGCCTTCAGCGCCTTGGGATAGAGCGAGGACTTGGTCAGGCCCGGCAGCGTGTTGGTCTCGAGATAGACCAGGCCCTTGTCCGACACGATGAAGTCCGAGCGGGAATAGCCGGTGCAGGACAACGCCCGATGCGCCCGCATCGCCTGGTCCATCAGCCCCGCCGTGACCTCGGGCGAGAAGCGGCCCGGGCAGATCTCCTGGGTCGAGCTGAGCAGGTACTTTGCCGCATAGTCGAAATTGCCCTCGCCCGGGATGATCTCGATCGGCGGCAGCGACATCATCGAGCCGTCCGGCCGCTCGAGCACGCCGCAGGTCGCCTCCACGCCGGCGATGTAGGGCTCGATCACGTACTCTTCGTGTTTCGCAGCGTTGCGGACAGCGACGAGATCCTGCTTGGCGTTGACGAAGATCAGGCCGTAGCTCGAACCATCGCGCGCCGGCTTTGCGATCAGCCTGCCGTATTCGGCCAAAGCCACGTCGATGTTTTCCAGCGCAATGCCGATCGGCGGCGTCACGCCGCCGAGCGCGGCAAACTGCTTGGCGGCGATCTTGTCGAAGGCCAGATGCGAGGACGCCGAGCCCGATCCCGTGAAGGGCACGCCGCGCGTTTCGCACATCACCTGCAATTCGCCATTCTCGGCGCAGCCGCCATGCAGCGCGAGCACCAGCACACGATCCTCGGCCTTGGCCTGGTCGAGCGCCTGCTCCAGCGGAATCCCGCGCGTGCCCGGATTGAACTCGTCCTCGAAGGGACAGGCGTGTTCGGCGAGTTGCTTCGACTGGACGACATGCACCTTGTCCTGGATGTCCCAGAACCAGAGATCGGCCTCGGGCAACGCCTGATGCAGGGCCTGTGCGCTTGCGACCGAGACCAGACGCTCCCTGTTGGAGCCGCCGAAGAGAATGGTGATGCGCATGTTCTTTCGTCACCTATTGCTTGCGTCATTCCGGGATGCGCCGCCAGGCGCAGGCCCGGAATCCATAACCCCAGCTCGTGGTTATGGATTCCTGGCTCGCGACTTCGTCGCGCTCCGGAATGAAAGTCACTGAGGAACCCCGATCCTTTTGATTTCCCAGTGTAGCTCAATTCCGGAATTTGCCTTCACGCGTTCGCGCACGGTCTCGCCCAGTGTCTCGATGTCGTGGCCGGTCGCATCGCCGGTGTTGATCAGGAAGTTGCAGTGCATCTCCGAGACCTGCGCGCCGCCGACGCGCAGGCCGCGGCAGCCGGCGGCGTCGATCAGCTTCCAGGCGGAGTGGCCGGGCGGATTCTTGAAGGTCGAGCCGCCGGTCTTTTCGCGGATGGGCTGCGCGGTCTCGCGATGGTTCTGCACCTCCGCCATGCGGGCGCGGATCGCGTCCTCGTCCTTGATGACGCCGCGAAAGCGCGCGGAGGTGAAAATGATCGAGGGATCGACGCCGCTGTTGCGGTAGACGAATTGCATGTCGACATTGGAGAAGGCGTGCTTCTTCCCATCGCGACCGACGCCGGTCGCCTCGATAAGCACGTCCTTGGTCTCGCCGCCATTGGCGCCGGCATTCATGCGCAGCGCGCCGCCGATCGTGCCGGGAATGCCGAAGAAGAATTCGAGCCCGCCGATGTTGGCGCTGGCCGCCACTTCCGCAACGCGCTTGTCGAGCGCGGCCGCCCCCGCGGTGACGACGTCACCGCTCGCGCTCGCATCGCCAAAGGCGCGCGGCGCAAGACGGATCACGACGCCGGACATGCCGCCATCGCGCACGATCAGATTTGAGCCGACGCCGACGACGTAGACCGGAATATCGGTTGAGAGATGCGCGAGGAAATAAGCGAGATCGTCTTCATCGGCCGGCGTGAACAACACCTGCGCCGGCCCACCGACGCGAAACCAGGTGAGCTCGGCCAGCGACTGGTTCGCGAGCAACCGCCCGCGCAGGTCAGGCATCGCGGCTTTGAGGTCAGGCGTGATGTCGGGGAAGCTCATACGAGTACACTCGCGAGAAGACGCGGCCTTTGTAAGGAAGGCACAATGTCTCCGTTCCCTCCCCCCTTGTGGGGGAGGGGCAGGGAGGGGGGTAGCCCCAAGTGAGGTCGGAGTTTGTGGCTACCCCCCTCCCCCGCCCTCCCCCACAAGGGGGGAGGGAGTGCAGTGTGCTTTGTGGCAAGCAGCGAGTGTGACATCGGCATCGTCACCCCAGCGCCTTCAATTCGCCAGGCAGCGCATATGCCCATTGCGTGATGTTGCCGGCGCCCAGGCACACGACGAGATCGCCTGACTTCGCCACGCCCTTGACGATGCCGGCGAGATCCGAGGATGCCGGCAGCGGGATCACCTGGCGGTGGCCGTGGGCGCGGAGGCCGGCGACGAAATGATCGCGGTCGATGCCTTCGATCGGCGCCTCGCCTGCGGGATAGACCTCGGCGACGATCACTGCGTCCGCATCGTTGAAGCAGGTGCAGAATTCCTCGAACAGCGATTGCAGGCGGGTGAAGCGATGCGGCTGCACCACGGCGATGATCTTGCCGTTGGTAGATTCGCGGGCCGCTTTCAGCACTGCAGCAATCTCGACTGGATGGTGACCGTAATCGTCGATCACGGTGATGCCGTTCCACTCGCCGGTCTTGGTGAAGCGACGCTTCACGCCGCCGAAGGTCGCCATCGCCTTCCGGATCGCCTCGTCCGAGACGCCGAGCTCATGCGCCACCGCAATCGCAGCGGTCGCGTTGGAGGCGTTGTGACGTCCCGGCATCGGCAGCATGAGGTCCGCGATCTCATGCACGGCACCGCTCTTGCGATCGCGGATCGCGACCTTGAATTTCGATCCGCCACCCATCGGCGTGAGCTCGACCAGCCGCGCATCGGCCTGCGGGTTCTCGCCATAGGTGATGATGCGACGATCCTCGATCTTGCCGACCAGGCTCTGCACGGTCGGATGATCGATGCACATCACGGCAAAGCCGTAGAACGGCAGGTTCTCAACGAAATGGCGGAACGCATCCTGCACGGCTTCGAACGTCTTGAAGTGATCGAGATGCTCGGGGTCGACATTGGTGACGATGGCGACATCGGTTGGCAGCTTCAGGAATGTGCCGTCGCTCTCGTCCGCCTCCACCACCATCCAGTCACCGGCTCCTAGACGCGCGTTGGAGCCGTAGGCGTTGATGATGCCGCCGTTGATCACGGTCGGATCAAGACCTCCGGCGTCGAGCAACGTTGCGACCATCGTGGTGGTCGTGGTCTTGCCATGGGTGCCCGCAATCGCGACGCAGCTCTTCAGCCGCATCAGTTCGGCCAGCATCTCGGCGCGGCGCACCACGGGAATGCGCCGTTCGCGCGCCGCCATCAGTTCCGGATTGTCGCGTTTGATCGCAGTGGACACCACGACGACCTCGGCGCCGTCGACATTATCGGCCTTGTGACCGACCGAGACCTTTGCGCCCTTCTTGCGCAGACGGTCGAGATTGTAATTGTCGGAGGCGTCCGAGCCCTGCACGGTGTAGCCGAGATTGACCAGCACCTCGGCAATGCCGCTCATGCCGATGCCGCCGATCCCGACGAAGTGGATGGGTCCGATCCCGCGCGGCAGTCTCATGTGGGTTCCTCAGGGTCATCGTCCGCGACTGCGGACGATCCGGTACTCCGCGCCGCCCGAGATTCAAATCAGCTGCGCCGGATACTGGATGCCTCGCTTTCGCGGGGCATGACAAGGGGCATTTTTGGTCATTCCGGGGCAGAACGGGCGTCAGATTCCCGCGACTTTGACCACCAGATCGGCCAGACGCTCTGCGGCATCGAGCCGGCCGGCACCGCGGGCAGCCTCCGCCATGGCGGCAAGCCGCGCGGGCTCGGCGGCAAAGGCGGAGATCTCGGCAGCCAGCCGGTCCGAGGTGAACTCGGTCTGCGGAATGCGCAAGCCGCCGTTCACCTGGGCCAGCACGCCGGCATTGGCGAACTGGTCCTGGTCGATCGAGCCGGGCAGCGGCACCAGGATCGAGGGCCGCCCGATTGCGGCGAGCTCGGCGACCGTGCCGGCGCCGGAGCGCGACACCACCAGATGATTGGAGGCAAGCCGCGCCGGCAAGTCCGTGAAGAACGGTGCGAGCTCGGCATTGATCTTGAGCTTGTCGTAGACCGCGCGCACCCGCGTCATGTCCTCATCGCGGACCTGCTGGGTGAGGATCAGCCGGCGCCAGATCGCAGGATCGAGCCGCTCGATCGCACCGGGCACGATGTCGGCCATGATGCGCGCGCCCTGGCTGCCGCCGACGACGAGCAGGCGGAGCGGACCGTTCGGCTCCGGCGGCGTGTACTTCACCGCCGCGGCTGCGAGGATGGCCGGACGCATCGGCGTGCCGACCGTCGTGGTCTTCGGCGCCAGCGTGGGATCACGGTCGAGCACGCCGGGCAAGGAGGTTGCGATCGCGCGGACATAGCGCGACAGGAAACGGTTGGCGCGGCCGAGCACGGCGTTGGCATCATGGATGATGCCGGGCACGCCGGCGAGCTTCGCAGCGATCAAGGGCGGCAGCGTCGGATAGCCGCCGAACCCGACCACCGCGATGGGCTTCGACCGGCGCATCAGATTGAAGGCCGACAGCGTGCCGGTGGCGAGCGTGAGGCCGGCATGGGCAAGCTGAATTGGATTGCGGCCGCGCGCGGTCTCGCTTGCCACGACGTCGATCATGTCCTTGCTGAACAGCCCGCTGTAGCGGAGCGCGCGCGCGTCCGTGACGAGGCGCACGCGAAACCCGCGCCGGATCAATTCGACGCCGAGCGCTTCGGCCGGGAACAGATGACCGCCGGTGCCGCCCGCGGCGAGAAGAATCAAGGGGGAGGTATCCATGGCCGAGGGTTTTACAGGCAGTCAGCCATCATGGCGAGCCGGACCACGTCACTGGGCTCGTGCCCCGGGCGCAGCGCAGCACGCCGCCCTTCGCGGCGTGGTGCGCTGCTGAACCGGGGCCCATTGGTGCGGCATTCTGGGTCCCGGATCTGCGCTCCGCTTGTCCGGGACACGAGAGCGCTCTACGCGTAGCTGCGCATCGCCTCGGCGCGGCCGATCGACTCGACCTCGGTGCGCGGGCGCAGCCGTGTCAGTGCCAGCATCATGCCGACGCCGTAAGCGAGCGTCACGATCGAGGAGCCGCCATAGGAGACGAACGGCAACGTCATGCCCTTGGCCGGGATGAGCTGAAGATTGACCGACATGTTGATCGCGGCCTGCACGCCGAACAGGATGGCAAGGCCGGAGGCCGCGAAGCGCGAGAACATGTCCTCATTGGCATAGGCGCGCGACAGCGTGCGGATGACGATGAAGGCGAACAGCGCCAGCATCGCAAGGCACAGGATGATGCCGAACTCTTCCGCGGCGACCGCGAACACGAAGTCGGTGTGGCTGTCCGGCAGGCTGCGCTTGGCGATGCCCTCGCCCGGCCCGAGGCCGAACCAGCCGCCGTTGTAGAAGGCTTCCATCGCGGTATCGACCTGGAAGGTGTCGCCGGAGGCCGGATTCATGAAGCGCTTGATGCGACCTGCCACGTGCGGAACAAACAGATAGGCGCTGAACAGGCCGGCAGCGGCAGCGCCCGCGAGCCCGAACACCCAGATCATGCGCATGCCCGCGATGAAGAACAACGCGCCCCACACCATCAGGATCAGCATGGTCTGGCCGAAATCGGGCTCCATGACGAGGAGCGAGACCAGCATCAACAGCAGCACCAGCGCCATCGAGGTCGCCGGCATCTCCGGCCGCTTGGTCGATTCCGCGAACAGCCAGGCGGCGATGACGACGAAGGACGGTTTTGCGGCCTCGGAGGCCTGGATGTTGACGCCGAGCAGCGTGATCCAGCGCCGCGAGCCCTTTACCTCGGGACCGATGGCGAGCGTCAACACGATCAGGACGATGCTGATCGCGAAGATGATCAGCGCGCTCCGCCGGATCGCGCGCGGCGACAGAAACGACACGCCGATCAGGACCATGAAGGACGGGGCCAGGAACATCACGTGCCGGCTGAAGAAGTGGAAGGGATCAAGCCCGATGCGGGTCGCAACCGGCGGACTCGCCGCCAGCGACAGGATGACCCCGGTCAGCATCAGCGCCAGGATGACGCCGAGCAGCGGCTTGTCGACGGTCCACCACCACTCGGAAAAGGGGGTGCGTTCTTCACGGGAGAGCATGGGCGGCCGGCTTTCGGACAGAGGTCAGCCCATTGGTCGCCGAGGTTGGTTTACGGGGGGTTAATGAGATCGATAACTTTGGAGAGAGCCCACAAATGCTCGCGTCATGCCCCGCGAAAGCGGGGCATCCAGTACGCCGCGGCTTCGCGGCTCAAGCACCGCCTCTGGAATACTGGGTCGCCCGGTCAAGCCGGGCGACGACAGCGGAGAATGATGCGCGAGTGCCCTACACCACCGCCTTCACGCCCGGCAGCGCTTGCACCAGTTCGCGGAACTTGGCGCCGCGGATCTCGAAATTGCGGTACTGGTCGAAGGAGGCGCAGGCGGGCGAGAGCAGGACGACGGCCTCATTGAGGCCTGAGGCTTCCGCGTCGCGCGCGGCGTGCTCGACGGCGACGTCCAGCGTCTGGCTGATCTCGTGCGGCACCTGACTGCCCAGCGTGCCCGAAAACTCCTGCGCGGCCTCGCCGATCAGATAGGCTTTTCGGATGCGCGGGAAAAAGCCTGTAAGGCCAGTGATGCCGCCCATCTTCGGCTTGCCGCCGGCGATCCAGAAGATGTCGGCGAAGGACGACAGCGCGTGGGCGGCGGCGTCCGCGTTGGTGCCCTTGGAGTCGTTGACGAACAGCACATTGCCAAGGCGACCGACCTGCTCCATGCGATGCGCAAGGCCGGGGAAGCTGCGCAGGCCGTTCTGAAGCACGTCGAGGCTGATGCCCATGGCGAGCGCGGCGGCGGAGGCGCAGGCCGCGTTCTGCGCATTGTGCAGGCCGCGCAGCGAGCCGATGCCGCCGAGCTTTGCCACCTCGCTGCGCGCGCCGCCCGAGGCGCGCAGAACCGTGCCGTGCTCGACATAGATGCCGGAGGCCAGCGGATTCTTGACGGAGATGCGCACCACATTCTTGCCGGCGCGGTCGAGCCGGTCGGCGATGTCGCGGCACCAGCCGTCGTCGACGCCGACGATCGACGTGCCGCCCGCCTGCACGCCGGCGACGAGGCGTTCCTTCACCTCGGCATAGTGCTGGATGGTGCCGTGGCGGTCGATGTGGTCCTCGCTGACATTGAGCAAAATGCCGGCGGAGGGATCGAGCGACGGCGTGAGGTCGATCTGGTAGGACGACATCTCGACGACATGGACGCGGCCCATGCGCGGCGGCTCCAGCGACAGGATCGCGGTGCCGATATTGCCGCCCATCTGGGTGTCGTAGCCAGCAACCTTGGTCAGATGCGCGATCAGCGCGGTCGTCGTCGACTTGCCGTTGGTGCCGGTGATCGCGACGAACGGGGCGTTCGGCGCGTGGCGCCGCCGCTCGCGGCAGAACAGCTCGATGTCGCCGATCACCTCGACGCCGGCCTCGCGCGCTTTCAGCACGCTCCAGTGTGGCGCGGGATGGGTGAGCGGCACGCCGGGTGCGAGCACCAGTGCGGAAAAATTCGCCCACGACACGGTGCGCAGATCGGCGGTGATGAAACCTTCCTGCGCGGCCCTTGCGAGGTTGTCGGCGCTGTCGTCGCCGGCAATCACCTCGGCGCCGCCGGCTTTCAGCGCGTGGCAGGAGGCGAGACCGGAACCGCCGAGGCCGAAGACCGCGACCGTCTTGCCGGCGAAAGAAGTGACGGGGATCATCGATCGATCACCGCAGCTTCAGCGTGGAGAGGCCGGCGAGCGCCAGCATCACCGAGATGATCCAGAAGCGGATCACGATCTGCGGCTCGGTCCAGCCGAGCTGCTCGAAATGGTGATGGATCGGCGCCATCTTGAAGATGCGTTTTCCCGTCAGCTTGAACGAGACGACCTGCACGATCACCGAGACGGCTTCGAGTACGAACAGGCCGCCGATCACCGCGAGCACGATCTCGTGCTTCACCGCAACCGCAATCGAGCCAAGCATGCCGCCGAGCGCCAGCGAGCCGGTGTCGCCCATGAAGATCGAGGCCGGCGGCGCGTTGAACCAGAGGAAGCCGAGGCCGGCACCCAATAGCGCACCGCAGAGCACCGCGAGCTCGCCGGTGCCCGCGACGTATTTGATCTGAAGATAGTCGGCGAACACGGCGTTACCAGCGAGATAGGCGATCATGGCGAAGCTCGCGGTCGCGATCATCACCGGCACGATGGCGAGGCCGTCGAGCCCGTCGGTGAGGTTCACCGCATTGCCGGCGCCCACGATGACGAAGGCGCCGAACACGACGAAGAACCACCCGAAATGCAGCACCGTGTCCTTCAAGAACGGAATCGTCAGCGCGGTCGACGCGGGATCGCGGTTGAGCCGCACCAGTGCATAGCAGGCGACCAGCGCGATGATCGCCTCGATCAGTAGGCGAAGCTTACCGCCGAATCCGCTCGTCGTCTGCTTGGTCACCTTCAGGTAGTCGTCATAGAAGCCGACGAAGCCGAAGCCGAGCGTCACCGCGAGCACGATCCAGACATAGGGGTTGAGCGGGTTGGCCCACAGCACCGTGCCGACCGTGAGGCCGGACAGGATCATCAGCCCGCCCATGGTGGGCGTGCCCTTCTTGCTGAGATGCGATTGCGGGCCATCGACCCGGATCGGCTGGCCCTTGCCCTGGCGGATGCGCAGATGATCGATGATCCACGGCCCGAACAGGAACACGAACAGTGCGCCGGTGACGACGGCGCCGCCGGTGCGGAACGTGATGTAGCGGAAAACGTTCAGCACGGTGCGAAACGCACCGAAACTCGGAAACGTGTTGGAGAGCTCGATCAGCCAGTAAAACATTCAGACAGTCCTATACCGCCTCGTCGCGTGCGGCCTTGCCGGAAAGCACTTTTGGCGCACTCGCCGGCCTACATCATGTGGTCGGGCGACCCTCAAGAACCGGACGGCCGGGGATGGTGGGATCAGACACGGCGCTTAACCAGTTTACGCCTTTGCCTGCAAGGCGGCCACTAGCCCCGGCACAAACTTGTTGACCCAGAACATCTTCTTGCTGCCCTTGACAACCACGACATCGCCTGCCTTCAGCAGATCAGCGACAGCTCGCGGGGCCAGCGTGGCGGGGTCGTCATGCCAGCCAAGGCCCTTGGCCGGCGGCAGCTTCTGGTAGAGATGATGCATCAAGGGACCGACGCAGTAGACGCCGTCGATCCCGTCGAGATGTTTTGCAAGATTCACGTGATAGGACGGCGCGTCACTTCCCAGCTCGAGCATGTCGCCGATCACGGCGATGCGGCGGCCACTGGTCATGTGGCGCGCCTTGAGGCTTTCCAGGGCTGCGGCCATGCTGGCCGGATTGCCATTGAAGCTGTCGTCGATCACGGTGATGCCGCCGACGCTCTGCTCGACGCCGCGACCCGTCATGATGCCGACGCCATCGAGCCTTGCCGCGAGCGCAGCCGCATCGAGATGGGCCGCATCAATCGAGGCCAGCGCGGCCAGCGCGTTGTGGACGCGGTGCGGCGCGCCGGGCGTGAGACTGAAGTCGATCTCCTTGCCGCCGACCAGCGCACCCACCTGCCAGCTCTCACCCTGGGGCGAATGCTTGAGCTCGCGCACCTCGGTGCCGTCGCCGAAGCGGATGACCTTGCCGCGCCATTCGGGGGCGGCGATATCGGCCGGCAGCACCAGCACGCCGTCGTCCGGCAGGCCCAATGCGATCGAGACCTTCTCGCGCCGGATGGCTTCGAGCGAGCCGAGCTTCTCCAGATGCACCGGCTGGACGTTGACGACCAGCGCCACCGTCGGCCGCGTCAGCCCGCTCAGCCGCGCGATCTCGCCGGTCTGGTTCATACCCATCTCGACGACCCAGAGGCTCGCATCAGGCCGCGCATTGCACAGCGTCAGCGGCACGCCCCAGAAATTGTTGAAGCTGGACGGGTTCGCATAGGCGTTCGGATAGGCCGCGAGATATTCCTTCGTGCTGGTCTTGCCGGCGCTGCCCGTGAGCCCGATCACCGGTCCAGCAAAGCGCGCGCGTGCGGCTCGCGCGAGGCCCCAGAGGCCATCGATCAGCGTGTCCTTGACGACGAGCTGCGGGATGCGGATACCCGCTATCTCGTGCGGCACGATCATCGCGACCGCACCCGAGGCTTCGGCCTTGTCGGCAAACTCCCAGCCGTCGCGCGCGCTGGCGAAGGCCGAGATGAAGCCGCCGCTCGGCGTGCCGCTCAGCGCGACGAACAGGCTGCCCGGCTTCACCAGCCGGCTGTCCTGGGTGACGAAGTCGATGGCCGTGTCCGGGAACGATCCTTCGATCCCCAGCGCGCGCGCCACCTCGGCAACCGTCCACAATGGCGCGCTCATGAAACCCTCGTCGCTAATGCGGCCGCGACCGCCTCGTGATCGCTGAACGGCAGCACATCGCCGCCGATGATCTGCCCGGTCTCGTGGCCCTTGCCGGCGATCAGCAGCGCATCTCCCGGCTCGAGCTCCTCGATTGCCGCGCGGATCGCCGCAGCGCGGTCACCAATCTCCTTCGCGCCTTTTGCAGCCGCGAGGATCGCGGCGCGAATGGCTTCCGGCCTTTCGCTGCGCGGATTGTCGTCGGTGATGATGACGCCGTCGGCATTCTCCGCCGCGATCGCACCCATGATCGGCCTCTTGCCGGCATCGCGATCGCCGCCGGCGCCGAACACGACGATGAGCTTGCGCTTCGCATAGGGCCGCAGCGCCTGAAGTGCCTTGACCAATGCATCCGGCTTGTGTGCGTAGTCGACGAAGATCGGCGCGCCATTGCGCTCGCCGACGAGCTCGAGCCGACCCTTGGCGCCTTCGAGATGCTCGAGGCTCCCAAAGACATTCGCCGCATCGCTGCCGGTGCCGATCGCGAGACCAGCGGCGACCAGCGCGTTCTCGATCTGGAATGCGCCGACCAGCGGCAGCCTGATCGAATACGCCTTGCCGCGATGCTCGATTGCGAGCTGCTGCGAAAAGCCGTCGACTTCGGCATCGACGAGGCGGATGCCCTCGCCTGCCCCGTCGCCGTTGCGACCGACCGCCATCACGCGCAAGCCGCGCGACCTCGCGGCCTCGATCGCCTCAGTCGAGCAATCATGATCTGCGGAGATCACGGCCGCACCGCCTGGCGGGACCAGATCGCGGAACAACCGCAGCTTCGCAGCAAGATAATGCGCAACTGTCGGATGGTAATCCATGTGGTCGCGCGTGAGGTTGGTGAAGCCGCCGGCCGCGACGCGCACGCCGTCGAGGCGATATTGATCGAGCCCGTGCGAGGACGCCTCAAACGCCAGATGCGTGACGCCGTCACGCGCGATCTCATCGAGCTGCCGGTGCAGCGCGATCGGATCGGGCGTCGTCAGCGAGCCATAGACGGTGCGCTTCGGCGAGACCAGGCCGATGGTCCCGATGCTGGCGGAGACGTGGCCGAGCCGCTCCCATATCTGCCGCGTGAACGCCGCCACCGAGGTCTTGCCGCTGGTGCCGGTCACTGCCGCGATGGTCGCAGGCTGTGCGGGGAAGAATCTTGCCGCCGCCAGCGCCAGCGCGCGCCGCGGATTGGAGACCGCAATGAACGGCACCTTGCGGGCATCCGGCGCATGCTCGCCGACGACAGCGACGGCGCCCGCGGCGACGGCGGCATCGATGAACCGCGCGCCGTCGGTCTTGCTGCCCGCAAGCGCAAAAAACAGATCGCCGGACCTCACCACGCGGCTGTCGAGCGCAAGCCCCGTCACATCGAGCGCCGCGACGGCGGGCTCGATTGCGGCATCATTGCCCGGAAAATCCTGACCCAAGAGGTCGCGCAGTTTCATGGCCTTCCAGTCGAGATACCAAGCCGGATCCAGGGGAAACCCGACTCGGGGCAGCCTCGGTACGGCTTACTGGGTTGTCCTGGATGCTGCAAGAATAAGGCGGTCGGACGGCGGCAGGTTGAAACGGGGCTCGATGCCCAGGAGCGGCCCGATGCGGGCAATAACGTTACCCCCCGTCGGCACAGCATTGAAGCCTGACGTGATGAAGCCATACGTCTCCTTCAGAGGCTGTGGCTCATCCAGCATGACCAGAATCTGGTACTTCGGATCGTCGGAGGGCATGATCGCGGTGAAGGAGTTGAGCACCCGCTTCTTGGCGTAGCGGCCGTTGATGACCTTCTCGGACGTGCCGGTCTTGCCACCGATATAATAGCCGGGAACATCGGCCTTCTTGGCGGTGCCGATCTCGGCGTTGAGCCGCATCAGATAGCGCATCTTGTCGGAGGTCTCGGGCTTGATGACGCGCTTGGCCATCGCCGCGGCCTCTTCTTCGCTGCGCTTGAGGAACGTCGGAGGAATGAGATAGCCGCCGTTCACCAGGGCGTTGATGCCCATCACCGCCTGCAGAGGCGCCACGGACAGGCCCTGACCGAACGCAACGGTGACCGTGTTCAGCTCACCCCAACGGCGCGGGACCAGCGGGGCAGCGCTCTCCGGCAATTCGGTGCGCAACCGCGTCAACTGGCCCATTTTGGCCAGGAACGCCTTGTGCGCCTCGACGCCTTGGCCGAGCGCAATCCGCGCAGCGCCGATATTGGACGAGAAGGTGAATACTTCCTTGGTGTTGATGAAACGCCCGAGCATGTGGCTGTCATGGATGGTGAACTTGCCGTAGTGCAGGTTTCCGCGTGCATCCCACATCGAGTTCAGGTTGATCTTGCCGGAATCGAGCGCCATTGCGAGCGTGAACGCCTTGAAGGTCGAGCCCATCTCGTAGACGCCGGTGGTCAGGCGGTTGATGCGGTCAGGGTCGTGCGCTTCCTTCGGGTTGTTCGGATCGAAATCCGGCAGCGAGACCATTGCCACGATCTCGCCGGTCTTGACGTTGGAGATAATGCCCGACGCCGCCTTGGCGTGGAACTTCTCCTTTGCCTTCAACAGCTCGTCGCGCAGCGCGTGCTCGACGCGCAAGTCCACCGACAGCTCGATCGGCTTTTGCAGGCGATCGGTGGCAAAGCCTGCGCGATGGAGATCGGCGAGCCCGTTATTGTCGAGCCACTTCTCCATGCCGGCGATGCCCTGGTTGTCGATATTGACGAGACCGATGAGGTGGGCGACCTCGTTGCCGGTCGGATAGACGCGCTTGTTCTCACGCAGGAAGCCGATGCCGGGAATGCCGAGCTTGTGGATTTCCTGCTGCTGCTTCGGCGTGATCTCGCGCTTCAGCCAGACGAAACCCTTCCGCGCTGACAGCCGCTCGCGCACTTCGGCCTCGTCGAGGTCAGGCACGGTGGCGGTGAGCAGCTCGATCGCCTCGTCCTTGTCGATGATGCGACGCGGCTCGCCGAACAGACTCGGCGCCTTGACGTCGGTGGCGAGGATCTCGCCGTTGCGGTCGACGATGTCGGGCCGCGCGGTCGCAACCACATCCTGCGCGCCGCCGCGGCGCGCGCTGTGGACGTCGGCACCGATGGCGAACATCACGAGCCGGCCGCCGATGAGGGCATAGACGGCCGAAAACGCCAGGATTGCAAGGCCGACACGCGCGCGTGCCTTCGCCGCGCGATCGACATTGCGCCCGTAGAGCAGGCTGCGGATCAGCCGCTGATGCCAGGGTTCCGGCGGCCTTGCGGGTTTGCTCGGAGTGGCAGCGCTCATTGCTTGTCCTCCGGCTGCGGCACCGAACCCGTGACCGTGTCGGCATCGGTCGCAGCTTCGATGGTGTTGATCATGGCACCGATCGGATCAGGCTCGCCCGGCCTGACCAGCCGCGGCGGACGATCGGGCAGGTTCTTCAGCGAGTCGTATTGCGTGCCATTGACGGGCTTGAGCGGCAGATGCCGATCGGCAAGTCCTTGCAGCCGCAGCGGCGCATCGAGCTTGGCCCATTCGGAGCGCAGCGCGGCGATGGCATCGCGCTGCTCGCGGATGTCGGCATGCAGCCGAAGCACCCGCTCGGTCCGGGCGGTGGATTCCATCTTGATCCGGTAGACATAGGCCGCGGCGAAGATCAGCGCGCCGATGACGAGGAGGTGGATAATGCGCATGCGCTAGCCGCCCCTCATCACGTCGGAGAGTCTCGGCCAAGATGATGACTCGCCCTCGGCATGCGCGGCAGCCGCGGTCCGCTCGGCGGCGCGCAGCTTCGCGGAACGCGCGCGCGGATTATGCGCGACCTCCTCTTCGCCCGCGACGACGGGACGCCGCGTCAGAAGCTGGAAGCTCGGTGGCACCTGTGCGACCTCGGGCAGATGCCGCGAGCCGCCGCCGGTCTTGGCGCGTTCGCTGAGGAAATTCTTGACGATGCGGTCTTCCAGCGAATGGAAGGACAGCACGACCAGCCGACCGCCGGGCCTCAACACACGTTCAGCAGCCGCAAGAGCGGTCTCCAGCTCTTCGAGCTCTTCATTGACGAAGATGCGCAGGCCCTGGAAGGTCCGCGTCGCCGGATGGATGTCGCCGGGCTTCGAGCGCACGACCCTTGCAACGAGATCGGCGAGCGCGCGCGTGGTCGTGATCGGCGCTTCCTCGCGTGCCGCGACGATGGCGCGCGCGACTTTGCGCGAATGCCGCTCCTCGCCGAAGAGATAGATGATGTCAGCAAGATCGCTTTCGGACGCTTTTGCCACGACGTCCGCGGCGGTCGGCCCCGCCTGCCCCATCCGCATGTCGAGGGGACCATCGAGCCGGAACGAGAAGCCGCGGCCGGCCTGGTCGAGTTGCATCGAGGAAACGCCGACGTCCATGACGACGCCGTCGACGGCATCGACGCCTTGCGCGGCGCAGACCTCGGCGAGATTCGAGAAGCGGTCTTCGACAAGCGTCAGGCGCCCACGAGACCGGTCGACCAGATCAAAGCCACCGGCGATCGCCGTGCGATCGCGATCGATGCCGATGACACGGGTTCCCGGTACATCCAGAATGGCGCGGCTGTAGCCGCCGCCACCGAAGGTCGCATCGACATAGACGCCGCCCTCGCGCGGCGCGAGATGCTCGATCGCCTCGCGTCCGAGCACGGGAATGTGGGCAGGGGAGCTCATGCGCCCGACTCGCTGGGCGTGCGGACGAGAACGATGGTTAACACGCCCATCACGTCTCGAATTGTTCCGCTTCGCGGCGGTTCCACGGCTCAACCCCTGTACGGCGCGTTCGCCCAGCCCGGCGGTCCCCGGCCGCAAACCCTGTTTTCCGCATGGAATTTGTCGGGCAGCCATGGGATTTCGAGCAAAAAACGCGTTGGCCGCCTCCGGACGCGGGTCGGCTCTTCACCTGTCAGTAACGGCCCTTAGCGTTAAGAAAGTGTTGATGGTTCGGTTACAAGTCAAAAAGGTAAAATCCGTGGTGATGCGTCATCCACACACCTGCCGCGAAATGCGCCCGTTAACCGATGCCGGCGATTGCGCGGCCGCAAGTGTAAAGGAATAGTAAAGTGAGGGGCTTGAAGAGCCCACCGCTCTCGTCCGATTGAGCCTTAATTAATGTCGTCCGGTTCGTCCGCGTCATCAGGATCTGATTCGAAGCGTCAACGTGTGCTCCCGGTTCCCAAGGCCGCGGCGAGCATGCGGACGTTCGACCCCGATTCCTCCACCGTCTCCGACATCATCCCCTCTCCGAACTATGGCGAGCGCAACAAGGGCCGCCAGCCGGACATGATCCTGCTGCACTACACCGGGATGCCCGATGTCGAGGGCGCGCTGGCGCGGCTGTGCACGGCGGGCACCGAGGTCTCGGCCCATTACGTCGTGCTCGAGGACGGCCGCATCGTGCAATGCGTGCCGGAGAGCAAGCGCGCCTGGCACGCCGGCGTCTCGTCATGGGCGGGCGAGGACGACGTCAACTCCTGCTCGATCGGCATCGAGATCGTCAATCGCGGCCATGACTGGGGTTATCCGGAGTTCCCGCTGCGCCAGATCGCTGCCGTGATCGCGCTGTGCCGCGGCATCATGCTTCGCCGCAAGGTGGCGCCGCACCGGGTGCTCGGCCATTCCGACGTCGCGCCCGCGCGCAAGAAGGATCCCGGCGAGAAATTTCCGTGGCACTCGCTGGCCAATTCCGGCGTCGGCCACTGGGTAACGCCGGCGCCGATCGTGCGCGGCGAAAGCCTGATGCTCGGCACGATCAGCGACGAGGTGCTGAGCCTGCAGCAGGCGCTCGCCAAATATGGCTACGGCGTTCCGCTCACCGGCAAGTACGATGCGACGACGATGGAGGTCGTCACCGCCTTCCAGCGCCATTTCCGCCCGGCGCGGCTGGACGGCGTCGTTGATCACTCGACACTGTCGACATTGCAGGCCCTGCTGGCGAGCTTGCCGACAGAAGGTGCGACCGTCGCATCGAAGTGACGGCGCAAGCCACATACTTCGTTATTGCGAGGAGCGAAGCGACGAAGCAATCCCGACTGTCTCCGCGGAAACAATCTGGATTGCTTCGCTTCGCTCGCAATGACGGTGTTGAAGTAGCCTACCCCAGTTCCCTCATCCTCCGCGCATACAGCCTCCGCAGCGGCTCGAGCTGCGTCGCCACCGTCGCCGCGACATAGGCCTCGCGTGCCTCGTCCTTCCGGTCGAGCCGTCGCAGCAAATCGGCGCGCACCGCGGGCAACAGCTCGTAGCCATCGAGCCCGCCGCGCGCTGCGATCGCGTCGACGAGATCGAGCGCGCGTGCGGGGCCGTCGACCATGGACACGGCCGCCGCACGGTTGAGCTCGATCACCGGCGACGGGTTGATCCGCAGCAGCACTTCGTAGAGTCCGGCGATCTGCGGCCAGTCAGTCTCCTCATAACTCGGCGCCCGCGCATGGAGCGCGGCAATCGCCGCCTGCACGGCGTAGGGCTGCGGTCGGCCGGGCACGCGCAGCGCATCGTCGACCAGACGCGAGCCTTCCTCGATCTGCGCACGATCCCACAGCGTGCGGTCCTGGTCCTCCAGCAGCACGATGTCGCCGGCCGACGTCTCGCGCCCGGCACGGCGCGCATCGTGCAGCAGCATCAGGGACAGCAGGCCCTTGATACCGGCACGATCAGGCATCAGGCGGTCGAGCAATCGGCCGAGCCGGATCGCCTCGACCGCAAGATCCGGCCGCATCAGGTCTGCGCCTGAGGTCGCAACATAGCCCTCTGTGAAGACGAGGTAGATCACAGCGAGTACGCCGTTGAGGCGCAGCTCCAGCGCGTCGCGCTCCGGCACCTCGTAGGGAATGCCGGCGAGCCTGATCTTCTGCTTGGCACGGACGAGACGCTGCGCCATCGCCTCCTCGCTGACGAGAAAGGCGCGCGCGACCTGCGCCGTGGTGAGCCCGCACACCGTGCGCAGCGTCAGCGCGACCTGGACCTCGGGCGCGAACGCAGGATGACAGCAGGTGAAGATCAGCCGCAGCATATCGTCGTCAAGCATCGTCGCCGGCTCGTCGGGCGCTTGCGCATTCAGCTCGAGCTCATGCACGAGCGCCTGCTGCTTGCCGCGAAACGCCGCCCGGCGGCGGATGCGGTCGATCGCCTTGTTGCGTCCGACATTGACGAGCCAGGCACGCGGATTGTCGGGCATCTCGCGCGCAGACCAGCGCTCCAGTGCGACTGCAAAGGCGTCCTGGAGCGCATCTTCAGCGAGATCGAAATCGCCGACGAGGCGGATCAGCGTGGCGAGCGCCCGCCCCGCCTCGTCGCGGAAGACTTTTCCGATCTCGATGGACGACATCACTTGTAGATCATGACCGGCCTGACTTCGATCGACCCTTCCCTGGCCCCGGGAATTCGCGCGGCCAGCGCGATCGCAGTATCGAGATCCTTAGCCTCGACCAGGTAGTAGCCGCCGAGTTGCTCGCGCGTCTCCGCGAACGGACCATCGGTGGTCAGGGTCTTACCGTCACGCACGCGCACGGTGGTCGCAGTCGTGGTCGGCTGAAGCCCGTCGCCGGCCTTGAAATGGCCGCTCTGGATGATGGACTGGGTGTACGTGCCGTACTCCGCCGACATCTTCTGCCGGTCAGCGGCATCCATCTTCAGCACCTCGGCTTCGCTCCGATAAATCAACAGCAGATACTGCATCGGTTAACTCCTTGATCGGCTGAATTGCCGACATCCAGTCGAACGGGGAACGCACCAAACGACATCTTCACGATTTTTTTCGATGTCGGCGGACGAGATCACTTGTAGATCATGACCGGTCTGACTTCGATCGACCCGTGCCTGGCCCCGGGAATCCGCGCAGCCATCGCGATCGCGGCGTCGAGATCCTTGGCGTCGACGAGATAGTAGCCGCCGAGTTGCTCGCGGGTCTCCGCGAACGGACCATCGGTCGTCAGTATCTTGCCATCGCGAACGCGAACGGTGGTCGCCGTCGTGGTTGGCTGCAGCCCGTCGCCGGCCTTGAAATTGCCGCTCTGAACGATGGACTGGGTATACGCCCCGTACTCCGCCAACAGCTTCTGGTAGTCCGCAGGGTCCATCCTGCTCTGTTGAGCTTCGTTCCGGTAGATCAGCAGCAGATACTGCATCGTTTAACTCCTGTTGCTCGGGGGATCGCCGACATCCGGTCGAACGGGGCAAACATCAAACGACATCTTCAGGATAAATTATTTTCGCATGTCGTGCGGAACGATATCGCCTTGACGAAACCGTCATAAATGCTCATTGCGTACACCATCAGTCGGCCGGACGGCCGCTCCGGCAAGTGTCGAAAGGCCGCCGGGGAGGAAAGTCCGGGCTCCCTTGACATGCGGTGCCGGATAACGTCCGGCGGGGGTGACCCTAGGGAAAGTGCCACAGAGAACGAACCGCCCGCCTTCGCCCTTTGGGCTTCGGCGAGGCAGGCCCGCCGGGCTTGCCACCTCGTAGCAGCGTCAGCTGCGTAGACGGGTAAGGGTGAAAAGGTGCGGTAAGAGCGCACCGCGGTTCCGGCAACGGAGCCGGCATGGCAAACCCCACCGGGAGCAAAACCGAATAGGGACGGCTTAAGCGGGCTGTTCGCGCAAGCGATAACGCCGCGGGGCGATGTCAGGCCCGCCGTCCGGGTAGGTTGCTCGAGGCAATGTGCAAACATTGCCCCAGAGGAATGGCCGTCACGCATCGCCCGCGCAAGCGGGCGGTGCCCTACAAAACCCGGCTTACAGGCCGGCTGATGTTCTAAAGCGTTTTCGAGCGAAGTGGTTTTCCGGTTCGCGTGAAGAAAACGCGTCTTGCTAGGGAGGGGTTCGATGCTAACGCATCGGGCCCCTCACCATTTTGAGAAGTCGTCATTCCCCATTGCGCAATTGCGCAATGGGGGCTCGCGACTTCGTCGCGCCCCGGAATGACGGAGTGAGTCAGGCCACGATCTTCTCAAGCACCGTCATCAGCGCCTCCGGCGCCGTGACGTTCGGCGCGTGGCTGGCGTCGATCTCGAAATAGCGCCAGCCGGCTTCGCTCTTCGTGCGCCTCGCGAACTGCCCGAACGCGTCACCCGGCGGAATGCGCGTGCAGTAGATGTAGCTGCGCGGCATCCCCGGCTCGCCATGCCCAAGCTTCAGCTTCGTCTCGAAGCATTTGACGGGCATGTCGACACGGCGTGCGTTGAGCCAGTCGAGATCGGCTTGCGGCGTATCCGGCGGCGACGGGTTGGGCGGGATGCGGTAGCCGTCGCCTGCCGCCGCAGCTTTGCGCATCGGCTCGCGCGCGGGCTCGTTGAGATCGAACAGCGACTGGCCATCGCGCGGCACGAAGGCGTCGAGATAAATCAGTTGCGTGATACGGTCGCGCGCGCGATCGGCAACGCCGGTCGCGACCATGCCGCCATAGCTGTGGCCGAGCAGCACGATGTCGCTGAGATCGTCGAACCTGATGACGCTGATGACGTCCTGGATATGCGTCTCCAGGTCGATCGAGGGATTTGCCAGATGCGACCGCTCGCCGAGGCCGGTGTAGGTCGGCGCCACCAGGCGATGGCCCGACCGCGCCATCAGCGAATGCATCTTCCTCCAGGCCCATCCGCCCGACCAGGCGCCATGACAGAGCAGGAAGGTTTTAGGCGAACGTGCGGTCATCGGCGTTTCCATCGTTTCTTGTTTGGTACGATGGAGTGTAGCGGCCGACCGCGCGATGTAAACGTCGCGACGCGCTCAGGCAGCTCGCGGTGCGCCCTTGGCCTTGACGAGCACGGGCGCGAGCCGACCGGTTTCGCGCCGCCGCTTGCTCTCCTCAAAGCCGTGCATCCCGACCTGCCATTGCAGTCCGACGATGGCGCCCTTGGTCGGCTGCAACAAAGCGAGCGAAGCAAACAGCGTCACCGGCAGCCACACCGCCAATTGCAGCCAGACCGCGGGTGCATAGGCCGTCTCGATCGCGAGGATCGCCGGCACCACGAGATGGCCGACCACGACGATGACGAGATAGGCGGGAAGATCATCGGCGCGATGGTGGAACAGTTCCTCGCCACAGACGTCGCAGCTGTCGGTGACTTTCAGGAAGTGCTTGAACACATGGCCTTCGCCGCAATGCGGACAGCGGCCGTGAAAACCCCGCCACATCGCCTTCGCCAGAGAGACTGAACCGGTCGTCATGACTACACCTCTTTCTTTCCTGCTTCCTTTCCTACGATCCATACAATAATATCTTGCATCCATACATTCAAAGAAAATGGCCAAACTTGCATGGATTGGGTCCCTACAATCGCCGAGCTCAGCGGCCCCCGCTATCAGCGCATCGTCGACGCCATGGAGGCCGACATCGCCGCAGGCCGGCTGGTGCGCGGCCAGCAATTGCCGACGCAGCGCGCGCTGGCGAAAGCGCTTCGTCTCGACCTCACCACGGTGACGCGCGCCTATACCGAGGCACGGCGGCGCGGGATTTTGGAAGCACGGGTCGGACAGGGCTCGTTCGTGTCGGAGACCAGCGCACGCCGCGCGGTCGACCTGCCGCACCCGGTCACGATCGATCTGTCGATGAACGTGCCGCCGCATCCGCTGGAGGCGCAGCTCGATGAACGCATCCTTGCCGGGCTCGAGGCGATCCGCCAGCAATCCGGCCTGACCGCCTATCTCAACTACCAGCCGCCCGGCGGCAGCCCGCACGAGCTCGACGTCGCCGCCAAGTGGATGCGCACGCGTGTCCCCCATGTCCGCGCCGACCGGCTCGTGATCTTTCCCGGCACGCAGACGATCCTGTTCAACCTCATCGCCTATCTCGCCAGGCCCGGCGATATCGTGTTGACGGAAGCCCTCACCTTCCCCGGCATCAAGGCGGTCGCCGCACGGCTCGATGTCAAGCTCATTGGCGTCGCGATGGATGAAGGCGGCATCCTTCCTGACGCACTGGCCAAGGCGTGCCGCGAGCACAAGCCGAAGGCGGTCTATCTCATTCCGACGCTGCACAATCCGACCACCGCGACGCTCTCGACCGAGCGGCGAAGCGCGATTGCGAAGATCATACGTGACGCCGACACGACGCTGATCGAGGACGATGCCTATGGCCTGCTGGACCGTTCGGCCTCGCCGATCGCCAATCTCATTCCGGAGCGGACTTATCTCGCGACCACGCTGTCCAAATGCATCGCGCCGGCGCTGCGCGTGGCCTATCTGGTGACATCAGACGCTGCCGCGCAGGAACAGATGCGCAGCTATCTTCAGTCAACGGTGCAGATGCCCGCGCCACTGATGGTCGCGCTCGTCACCCATTGGCTCGAGAGCGGCGTCGCGGATCGCATCATCACCGCGATCCGCAACGAGGCGGTCGGCCGTCAGCAGCTCGCGCAGCGCGCCCTCAGGGGTTTTCAATTCCTGGCCAAACCTGCCGCGCATCATCTCTGGCTGCGGCTGCCGGAGGGGCGGAGCCGGACGGAGATCGCGGCGCAACTGCTGCGCAACGGGCTTGCAGTCATCGCCAGTGACGCCTTCGTGGTCGGCGATCATCCGCCGCATGCGGCACGACTGTCGCTCGGCGCCGCACGCAATCGCGCCGAGCTCAGCCAGGCGTTGCAAATTCTCCTCAGCGCGCTGCACAGGCCGGTCGACGCCCGGCAGATCGTCTAGTACACCGCCGATAACAACAAGGACATTGGTGTGGATACACTCAACTACGCGCTGTTGCTTTTCGGCGCATTGGCCGGCGGCTTCGTCTCCGGGCTGGCCGGTTTCGGCACCGCGCTGATGGCGCTCGGCATCTGGCTCTATATCCTGCCGCCATCGCTCGCGGTGCCGCTAGTCCTGATCTGCTCGGTGATCGCGCAGACCTCGACGCTGCCCTCGATGTGGAAGAGTTTTGACCTCTCGCTGGTCTGGCCGTTCCTGATCGGCGGGCTTGCCGGCGTGCCGCTGGGGACGATGATGGTCGCCACCGCCGATCCCAAGGTGTTCAAGCTGAGCGTCGGCGTGCTGCTGCTGATCTTTCCGACCGCGCTTTATCTCAACCAGAGGCCGCTCGCCTTCAAGTTCGGCGGCCGGATTGCGGACGGCGCGATCGGTTTCGCCGGCGGCATTTTGGGCGGCCTCGCCGGATTGTCGGGGCCGCTGCCGATCCTGTGGGCCAACATCCGCGGCTGGAACAAGCATGAGCGGCGCGGCATCTTCCAGCTCTTCAATTTCACGGTGCTGGCCGCCGCGCTGGTGTTGCAGACGGCGTCAGGCCTGGTCGCCACGCAGGTGATCTGGCTCGCGCTGATTGCGTTTCCGGGCACGCTGGTCGGCGCCTGGTGCGGCGCGCGCGTCTATCACGCGCTCAGCGACAAGCATTTTGGCGACATCGTGCTCGGCCTGTTGTTCCTGTCGGGTGTCGGCCTGGTCTGGAACAGTTTCGCGCACTAAAGCATGATCCGGAAAAGTGTGAAGCGGTTTTCCGGAAAGATCATGCGCAAACAACAACCTAAAGCGCGATGACGATTCATCCTAATCTCATCGCGCTTTAGCTCTCAGTTGTCTTCGCCAGCGCCATGCCACCGGCGACGCCGACGCCCAGCACGTAGAGCCAGCCCTCGCTGAAATCGAACAGATGTGAGTTGAACAGCGAGGACAGGATATTTTGCAGGACGACCAGTAGCCCGATCCAGCTCGCAAGCCCCGCGCCGCGGAACAGGAGAAGGTGCGCAAGCCACATCGCGTAGAGCACGATGACGCCGAGCGCGCCCCATTGCACCCCGATGTTGAGGGTCTGGTTGTGGGGATCGCTGACGATCTGCGCGCGCATGCCGCTCTCGCCGATCGCGGCACGCTCGAACAGCCCGCGGGTCGCGCCGGTGCCATGGCCGAACAGCGGCGCATCGGCGACGAAGCCGAGCGACTTGCGCCAGAACTCCAGCCGCGAGCCCATGCCGCTGACCTCGTTCTCGACGGTGGTGCGCTCATAGTCGCCGCTGAACTTGTCGACCGTTGCGCGCAGATGCGGCGAGGCGGTCCACAGCAGCAGGGCGGCCAACGCCCCCGCTCCTCCCAGAGCGAGCGCCGTCCGCCATCGCAGATGCAGCAGCGCGAACACCGCGATCAGGACCGGCAGCGTGACCAGCGCCGTGCGCGAGACCACCACGAACATCATGTTGGCGAGGAAACCGAGCGCAAGCAGCGCCAGCAACGCCGCGATACGCGTTCGACCGCCGCGGACCAGCGCCGCAACCGGATAGGCCAGCGCGAGGGCGCAAAGCGCGAATTCCTGACTCTGGTCAATATAGTTGCGTACCGCGATCCCGCTCTCGACCTTGTAGGGCCCGTGCGACAGATAGAGCTTGAGCGACAGGCTGGGCTCGATCGCGACGGCAAAGGACGTTAGCAGCAACAGCGTGCAGGAGACGAGGAACGCCGCGAACACCCAGTTGCCATGGGGCCAGCGCTCGAACTGGTAGATCAGGAGCGGCAGCGCGAGGAGTTTCGCCGATGGTGCGATCGCATGCAGCCGCTCCGGCCAGGGCGCATCCGACCACAGCGTGCCGGCAAGGGCCAGGACGAACAGCGCAATTGGTAGCAGGCAGATCGGGCGCAGCAGCGAGCGCGGAAATTCCCTGAGGTCGATGAACGCGAAGGCGATCAGCCAGGCCGGGAGCGCGAAGATCACGCCGGTCGTCGTCCACGGCAGAAGCAGCGCGATCAACGCGACGAAACGGGCGGGCGTCCGGTAGCGCGCCGCCCAGATGGCGGAGAGACATGACGCCACCCGCCCGTTCAACGTTTCGCTCATGCCGCCCCCTCGCCTTCCCACGGCTCATGCAAACTAGAGCACGATCCGGAAAAGTGTGCAGCGGTTTTCCGAAAAGATCGTGCTCAAACAAGGAGCTAAAGCGCGATGACGATTCAACCAAAATTCATCGCGCTTTAGCCGGAGCCGTGGGCAAGGGACAAGCGCATGCACCTATTCTGCCGCCGCCGCGCGCGCCGTCGGTACCTCCGGCTCGGGCCCGACTTGCATTGCAGCGACCTCCCGTGGCGCCAGACGTTTGCCAAACTCGCGGCGCAGCAGCCACACGCTGAAAGCAGCCTGCAGCGTGGTCGCCGCGATCGACACATACCACACATGCTCGATCCGGAAGCCGGGCCGCGTCGAGAGCCAGATCGCCGGCAGCGAATAGGTGAACACACGTGTCGCCGAGCTCAGGAGCACCGGCTTGGTGTTGCCGAGGCCCTGGAACATGCTCGAGCAGGTGAAGATCAGGCCCTGCGCCACCATGTTGAGCGAGATGATCCGCAAGAACAGGTAGGCGACCGCCATGGTCTCCCGGTCGTTCGAGAATCCGGCGAGCAGCAGTTCCGGCCCCAACTGTGCAAGGATCATGAAGCCGATCATCACGATGGTGGTGATCAGCGCCGCCTTGACGAAGGTTTCCCGAACGCGTGCGCCGTTTCCGGCGCCGACGTTCTGCCCGGCAATCGGGCCGGCGGCGAGCGCAACCGCGAGCGCCGGCATCTGGATCAGGGCCAGCGCGCGCTGCCCGATCCCGAATCCCGCCTGCGCTGCCGCGCCGAAGTCGCGCAGCACGTAGTAAACCACCGCCATGAAGACGAACATCATCGCGAACTCGCCGCCGGCCGGCAGACCGACATTGAGGATGCGCCTCAGATGGCGCGGCTGCGGACGCCACTGCGCCGCATTGAAGGCGACATAGCGCTCGACTTTGCGGAAATACACCAGCAGCATCAGGGTGCCGATGGCCACCGCGATCGAGCTCGCCAGCCCCGCGCCGGCAATGCCGAGCGCGTAGCCGGTGCCCCACCCCGAGATCAGCACCGGCGCCAGCGCGATATTGATGACGACCGCGAGGACCCGCACCAGCATGGCGGGGCGTACGATGCCGGTCGCGCGCAGCGCGGATGCCGTCACTTGCATGACGAATTCCATCGCCAGCGCCGGCATGAACCACAGCAGATAAGTGGTCCCCGCCTCGATCGTGGCCAGGTCCGTGGCAATCGAACGCATGTAGAGGCGCGACATTGCTGCGCCGATGACCAGGGTCAACAGGCCGAACAGCACCGACAGCACGACTGCCTGGTTGAAGATCAAATTGGCGTCGGGCCGATCCTTGCGTCCCACGGCATGCGCGATCAGCGCCACCGTGCCGACGCCGAGCACCTGCATTAGCGCGTTGACGAGAAAGCCCGCGTTGCCGGCCGCCGCAACGCCTGCCACTGCAGCATCGCCCAATCCCGACACGAAATACAGATCGACCAGCTGGCAGATCATGATCGAGATCATACCGGCCATGATCGGCGGCGTCATGGCGAGGATGTGCCTCACGATGGAGCCGTTCGTCAGGTCTTTCATCTCATTCCATCCCTGGCGGCGTGGCCGACATTGGTCCGTCAGCCACGCGCCATTCATTCCGCTGCTGCAATGTGCCCAAGCTCCACCACCTGGCGCTCGAACAGCCCGCGATAGATGCCTCCTGGCCTGCCCGCGAGCACGGCATGGGTGCCCTGCTCGACGATCTCGCCGCGGTCGAACACCAGGATGCGATCGAGGCTGCGCACCGTCGACAGGCGGTGCGCGATCACGATCGAGGTGCGGCCCTTCATCAACCGCTCCATCGCCTGTTGGATCAGCGCCTCCGATTCCGAATCCAGGCTCGAGGTCGCCTCGTCCAGGATCAGCACCGGCGCGTCCGCCAGGAACGCACGCGCCAGCGCAACGCGCTGCCGCTCACCGCCCGACAGTTTCACACCGCGCTCGCCGACCAGGGTGCCGTAACCCTTGGGCAGGCGCAGGATGAAGTCGTGCGCGTTCGCAAGGCGCGCCGCCTGCTCGATCGCCTCCAGGCTGGCGCCGGGCCGGCCGTAGGCGATGTTCTCGGCGAGCGAGCGATGAAACAGGATCGGCTCCTGCTGCACGATCGCGATCTGGCTGCGCAGCGATTGCTGCGTCGCTTTCGCGATGTCCTGCCCGTCGATCAGCACGCGGCCATCAGAGACGTCATAGAGCCGCTGCACCAGCTTGACGAAGGTCGTCTTGCCGGAGCCGGAGCGGCCGACGAGGCCCACGCGCTCGCCGGCGCGGATCTCGACCGACAGGCCGTCGTACAACGGCGCGCGATGGCCGCCGTAATGGAACGTGACGTCGTCGAACACGATCCGCCCGCCCTCGATCAGGATCGGCGTCGCATCCACCGCATCGGCAATGCCGATCGGCTCATCATGGATCGCAACCAGCTCCTCCATGTCGTTGACCGAGCGCTGGAGGTTGTTGATGTGCATGCCGACGTCGCGCAAATAGGCGTGGATGATGTAGTAGCTCGTCAGCACATAGGTGACGTCGCCGGGCGAGGCGCGCCCTGCCATCCACAGCAACACCGACCCGCCGATCACCGACGCGCGCAGGCATAGCAGCAGCGAAAGCTGCGCCAGCGCCGTGTAGTTGTAGCGCAGCCAGGTCCGCCGCACGCGCACGCGCCAGCGCTTGATGACGCGGGCGAGCCGCGCATCCTCCCGCGCCTCCGCGCCGAACGACTTCACCACCGCGTTGCAGGTCAGCGCATCCGCGAGCGTTCCCCCGACCTTGGTGTCCCAGGCATTGGAGACGCGCGCGGCCGGCGCGATGTAGCGCGTGGAGAACAGCGCCGTCATCGTCACGTAGACCAACGCGCCGAGCGCGATCACCGCGCCCAGCGAAGCCCAGTGCACCCCGAGCAGGATCATCGAGCCGACCAGCACGCTGAGCGAAGGTAGTAGCGCCAGCAGGATGGTGTCGTTCAACAGGTCGAGCGCCCACATGCCGCGCGTGATCTTGCGCACCGTCGAGCCGGCGAACGAGTTGGCGTGCCAGTCGGTCGAGAAGCGCTGCACGCGCATGAAGGCGTCCTGCGCGATGTCGGACATCAGCTTCAGCGTGAACGGCACCATCACCTGCAAGCCGGCCAGCCGCAGCACCATCGAGGTGAAGCCAAGCGCCACGATCGCGCCGAACGCAACCAGCGCCGCATGGTGGGCGGCGGGATCGTCGGGACCATGTGTCAGGGCGTCGACGAGGCGGCCCGAGAACACCGGCATGAACAGGTCGGCGACCGTCGCACCCAACAGGCCGCCGGCGACCGCGAGCGCGCGCCCCGGCTGCTTCAGCCAGTGGCGGAACACGAAGGGCAGCACCACGCGTATCGCCGCGGGCCTTTTTGACAGTGCGGTCATGGCGTTATCCGGCTGCGCGCTGGCGCAGTCCGGCTCCATCAATGGACGCATGACGGCCACTAGGGCCGAAAACGGCGTCGTTAGATCAAATTGTCGCTTGGGAGTTGGAGCGACCGGGGAAAAAGGCCCGGCCGAAGCTGGCGAAAACGGTCTCTAAAGGACCGAGCACACACCGAGCATGAAAAAGGTAGACATCGAGCGCGGGCGTGCGATCTGCGAATGCGTCGAAATCATGCAAATCCCTCCCGGTTCGAGCAATGAGGCGCGCTTTATAGATGTGTCGGTTGCGATTTGCAACACGGCTCGCGCAAGATGTCGCGCGCGTGTTGCAAATTTAATGCGCGTCGCCGCCGACTTGACCTCCGCCGTCATGCCCCGCGAAGGCGGGGCATCCAGTACTCCGCGGCGATAGCTGGCTTACACAACTTCCGCCACGGAGTACTGGATCGCCCGCCTTCGCGGGCGATGACACCGAGTGTGGGGCTTGCCTAATGCGCGTCGCCGCCGCCGGCGAGGGACGCCGGCTTGTTCAGGAGCGTCACCAAGAGGCTCAGGCTGAGATAGAACAGCGTCAGCATGAAGAAGGCGTCGCCATAGCCCATCACGACGGCCTGGCGGTGCACGATCTGGGTGAGCTGCTTCATCGCCATCAGCGTGGCGTCGCCCAGGCCCTGGAACTTCTGCATGAAGGTGTTGAGCGTCTCGGTCGCCGTCGCGTTGCCCCAGGTCACGCGCTCCTGAAGACGCGTGATGTGCAGATCGGTGCGGTTGTTGAGCACGGTGTTGATCACGGCGAGGCCGACGGCGCCGCCGAGGTTGCGCATCAGGTTGAACAGGCCGGAGGCATTCTTGACCCGCTCCGGCGCCAGCGTACCAAGCGCGATGTTGTTGGTCGGCACCATCGCGAACATCATGCCGATGCCGCGCAGGATCTGCGGCAGCAGCAGCTCATAGAAATCGAAGTCGCGGGTGATCCAGGTCATCTGGTAGGAGCCGATCGCGAACACGATCAGGCCGAAGGCGATCATGTAGCGCATGTCGAACTTCAGCATGAGACGGCCGACCAGCGGCGCGACCAGGAACATGGTGGCGCCGGAGACGAACATGGTCTCGCCGATCATCAGCGCGCTGTAGCCGCGCACTTCGGCGAGGTAGCGCGGATAGATATAGGTCAGGCCATAGAGCCCGATGCCGATGCAGAACTGAAGCACGCAGCCGACCGCGAAATTGCGATTGGAGAAAGTGCGCAAATTGACGATCGGCTCGGCCGCGGTGAACACGCGCCAGAAGAAGGCGATCGCCGAGATCGCGCAAACCCAGGCGAAGATCGCGACTGACGTGTCCTGGAGCCATTCGTATTGCGGGCCTTCCTCGAGCACATATTCCAGCGAGCCGAGGAAGCCGGCCATGAAGATCAGGCCCCACCAGTCGAAGCGGTCGAGCAGCTCGAAATGCGGCTCGTCGAAATCGACCAGCGCCAGCACGCCCAGCGTGATGCCGATGCCGGGCACGACGTTGATGAAGAACAGCCAGTGCCAGGACATGAGGTCGGTGATGTAGCCGCCGACGGTCGGACCTACGGTCGGCGCCAGCGTCGCGACGAGACCGATGATGGGGCCGACGATGTGGAATTTCGTGCGCGGAAACACGGTGTAGGCCGAGGCGAACACCGTCGGGATCATACCGGCGCCCAGGAAGCCCTGAAGCGCGCGCCACAAAATCATCTCCTCGATCGAGGAGGCGAAGCCGCAGAGCAGGCTCGATATAGTGAAGCCGGCCGCCGAGATCGCAAACAACAGCCGCGTGCCGAGCGCGCGCGACAGGAATCCCGACAGCGGGATCGCGATCACTTCGGCAATCAGATAGGCCGTCTGCACCCAAGAGACTTCGCTCTGGCTCGCCGACAGACCCGCCTGGATCTCGGACAGCGAGGCGGAGACGATCTGGATGTCCAGGATCGACATGAACATCCCGAACACCATGATGATGAAGGCGAACAGCCGCTTCGGCTCGATGCGCTCCGAAGCAGGGTTCGCCATCAAGGCGGGATTGGCGGTCGTGGCGTTCGCCATGGTCTGACCTCGCAGCGCTTGATGCTACTGCGGATGGATCATCGTGGGATCGTCGAGATCGACTTCGCTGTCGGCGTCGGCCGCACCCTTGTTGGTGTCCACGGTCGCATAGACCGACATGCCGGCGCGGAGCAGGTTCTGCCGCGTGACCGATTTCGGTACGCGAATGCGGACCGGCACGCGCTGCACGATCTTGGTGAAATTGCCGGTGGCGTTGTCCGGCGGCAGCAGCGTGAACACCGAGCCCGCGCCCGCCGCGATGCTGTCGACGACGCCGCTGAATTTACGCATACCGTAGGCATCGACCTTGATCGTCACCGGCTGGCCGGGACGGATGCGCTTGAGCTGGGTTTCCTTGAAATTGGCGTCGATATAGACCTCATCGAGCGGCACAATGTTGCCGAGCCGCTGGCCGACGGCAACGAAGTCGCCGGTGTTGACGAGGCGGTTGGAGAAGGTGCCATCGACCGGCGCGCGCACCGAGGTGAAGTTGAGGTCGCGCTCGGCTTTCGCGAGCGTGGTCTTCAACTCCGCAAGCTGCGCCTGCGCCTCGGCCTGCTGCGCCTTGGCGACGTCGACATTGCTGACTGCCACGTCGTAAGCGGCCTGCGCGGCCTTGACCGCGGCGGCACCCTGGTCGCGTCCAGCTTCAGAGGTTTCGAACGTGGCGCGCGAGGCAAAGCCCTTGCTGCTCAGCGCCTGCTGGCGCTCATAGTCGAGGTCGGCGCGCTTGAGACCCGCTTCGGCGGAGACGAGCTGCGCCTTGGCCTGCACGACCTGGCTATCGAGCGCTGCGACCTGGCGGCCGATGCGATCGATGGTGGCCTGCTGGGTCGCAATCCTGGTCGCGGCGGCGTCGACTGCGATCTTGTAGTCGCCATCGTCGATGCGGAAGACGACGTCGCCGGCATGCACCAGCGTGTTGTCGCCGGGCAGGATCGAGGAGATGTGGCCGGCAACGCGCGCGCCCAGCATGGTGTTGTTGGCGCGCACATAGGCGTCGTCGGTCGAGACGTAGAAGCGGCCGACCAGCGTGTAATAGCCGGCATAGCTCGCGGCCGCGAGCGCAAGCAGAAGGCCGACGCCCATCAGGACGAATTTGCGCTTGCCGGATTTCGGCGGGGCAGCGCTCGGTGCCGGCGTGCCCGGGGCAGGCTTCTCGATTGCAGGCTTCTCCGGTGTTTCGGCCGTGCGGCGCTTGCTCTCTTCGGACACGGAGCGCAACTGTTCGGCGAGTGCCGCCGAATTGTCGCTCGCGGCTTCGCCCTGAGCTGGCGCTTGGTCCAGGGAATCCTGGCGAAGGACGCGCGCCGCCTGGTCTCTCGATACGGCCATGAAGGCCTCCCCACAAAACACGCGATCGGGCGGGCCGCGACGCGGCCCCTCACTTTCGCCAAACGACGAATACCATTGACCGAACGGTTCGGTCAATATAGATTATTCCCCGCTGGAACCCTAGTGGTCCGAATCCTTTCTTTGGGTTTCTGGCGCCAAAAACCCTGGGAAACCCTGCATCAATGGTTGAAGCCGTTCGCGACACCGTCGCTATCGTCTCGGAAGAGGACAGCTCCAAGCGTCGCCAGATCCTCGATGGCGCCCGCAAGGTGTTCATGGACCTCGGCTTCGACGGCGCCAGCATGGGCGAGATCGCGCGGGCGGCCACCGTCTCCAAGGGCACGCTCTACGTCTACTTCGCCGACAAATGCGCACTGTTCGAAGCCATCCTCGAGGAGGAAGCGCTTCAGCACGGCCAGGTCGTATTCAACTTCGACCCCGCGCGCGATGCCGAGACCACGCTGAAGGAGTTCGGGCAAGCCTATATCCATTTGCTGTGCCGGCCCGGCGGCGGATCGGCGATCCGCACCGTGATGGCGATCGCCGAGCGCATGCCCGATGTCGGCCGCCGCTACTATGGGCGCGTGCTGGACAAGACCATCAACCGCCTCGCGGATTATCTGAAGGCCCATGTCGCCTCCGGCGACCTTGCGATCGACGACTGCGACCTCGCCGCCTCCCAGTTCATGGAATTGTGCAAGGCCTCGCTGTTCCTGCCCTTCGTCTTCCAGGCCGCGCCGGCACCATCGGAAGAGCGCATGACCGCGGTGGTCGACAGCGCAACGCGGATGTTTCTGGCGGCATACCGGGGGAAGTGAGAGAGCGCGTCGCCTCGTTGCGCCTGCGCCCCGCGCGGCGCTATACATGAGCCATGTCCCGCGATCTTCACCTCCATCGCACACCCGTCGATGTTCTGAACTATGAGATCGTCCAGGAGCAGGCCTCTGCGCTGGGACGAATGGGGCGCGCGCTGGAAGAAGCCCTCGCTCGCTTACGTGAGTTCGACGCCGCTCATCCATCCTCGGACGCGCCGGCGTCGGCGCAGCAGGCGCGGCGCGCCCTGGTGATGGAAGCGGGCCACGCGCTCTGGATGTTCGTGGTGCAGCGGGAGGCGTGCGGGCTGCGCGACAGTCGCCACATCATGCGCACCTACAACGTGCCGGGCGAGGTGCAGGGCTGCATGGGCCTCGCCCCTCCGGCATCGATGCGGACCGCAACGTGAGTTGCTGACCTCGCTTCGGCCGCGCGTGCGCGCCCTACTCGTCCTCGAACTCGTCTTCCTCGTTGACCTTCTCGCGCTTGCCTTTGCGGCCGAGCGATCCGGTCACGTAGGGATCGCGGGAGTTGGCGTAAGGATTGCGCTGCTGCGCGCGGGCGGCGACCTCGTCGCCGGAGACGGCGGCCGGCTGGCAGATCAGGCGGCGGCTGGCGCGGCGCATCAAGTCGACGTGGATGTGATCGTAGTGATAGACGTTGGAGCCCGGCGCGAGCACGGTGGTGAAATGCGCGCAGGCGCCTGACTGCACGTCGCGCAGAAAGCCCTGCTCCTCCGGCAGGCCGCGCCAGCCGTCCTTCACCGAGATGCGGCGGCCATCGGCGAGCGTGAAGGCGGCGATGTCGAGCGCATTGCCGAAGGCGTGCTCGGAGATGTGGGCGTGCGGATTGCCGTTCATGCCGCGGCAGGAATAGGCGGAGATCTGCTTGATCTCGACCACGCGCTGGCCGAACCAGCGCATCGCCGAGGGCTGCACGGTGTCGGCGAACCAGCGGTCGAGCTCGGAGACGATCGGACAGGCCAGCGTCGCAGTCGGCTTCACCGCAACCGGGCCGACGGCGCCGACGGGACTGCCCTGCGCAGGGCCAAGCCGCGGCAGGGGCTGCTGCTCGGGGCGCTGTGAATAAGATGGCTGCGATCGGGGCGAGTAACTCGGTCGCGCCGGATAGCTCGGCGCGTTCATGTAGCGCGCCGCTCCCGCCGCATCAGTGCCCTCGGGCGGCAGGTCGATCTCGTCATCCTGCGGCGGTGCGATGCCGGGCGCGCTGAGCGAGACCGGGCCTGAGGCTCCGCCATAGCCGGACGGCTGGTTTTGGCGCTGCGGATAGTTCGAGGCGTTCGGATAGGCTTGGCTCGGATAGTTCTGACCTTGCGGATAGCTCGGCTGAGTTCCCGGCCAGCGCGGCTGGTTGCCGATGCTCGCCGGCGGCCGCAGTTCCTCGTCGGCAAAGCCAAAGCTGCTGCTCGCTTCGCCGATGGCAGCCACTTTCAGCGGAAATTCGGCGCCGCAGGCGCCTGGACCGGAGATTGGCTCGATGCGGACGATCTCGGCGCTCTCTTTCACCGCGCCGGATTTCAGGCAGGCGGCTTCGGCCTCGGCCCGCCACGGTTCGCGCTCGGCCTGGAAGAAGCCGCGTCCGCAACCCGCAAGCGAAACAAGGACGATGGAGCCGACGAGATACAAGCGAACTCCGCGCGTCATGCACGCAGGTTCGGTGAATTTATTTAAGGACTCTTCAACGCGTTGATTTCACGTTTCTTTAACCATGCGCGGGAACCCGAATGATGGGTGACCGACAGCACGGCTGACTTTTTCAGATGGAAACTCGCTGTTAACTTTATAAGTTGCGCGCAAAGACGCGCGAACAGAGGGAGCAGCTTTCTATGACGTTCGTCAGCAGACTGAGCGTTGTTACCGCGTACCTCGCAATAGCCTTTGTCGGAGCCATCGTGCTCGGCGTGATCTAGTTTTCGGACATCGACGACGGCTGGCGGGGGGCGCCTCGCGCGATCTCGCGCGCGTGGGTCATGGCGCGCCGAGCCAGACGCGGCTTTGCGGTCAAGTTCAGTCGAAATTCGAGCACTCCGATCCCGTGACGCCGCCGATCTTGAAATCGCGGCACATCATGCCGGGATTGTCGGGGTCGGGATAGCGATCGTCCTTCTGGCGAACGGTATGGCCGAAGCGCCAGCCGCGCGACAGCATGCAGCGCTTGTATTCGCGCGAGGTCATCGTGCCGTTCTGCGGCTTGCCGAACTGCGCGTCGCAGAAGGCACCATCCACGTGCAATTCGTCGGGGCCTCGCGGCTGCTTCAGCACGTTGCGATAGATGTCGGTGTCGGCATGCGCCGCGATGACGGTGCCGGCGAGCAGCGCGGCGATGAGGATGAGGCGGGACACGTTGGCTCTCCTTTGCAGCGATCTTCAGTGATCGGTCGCATGCAAGGCAGAAGCGGGTTCGGTGAGAGACGATTACAAATTGGATAGGCGGAGGCACGCTGCTGTCCCTTCGAGGGTGCAGCAGGTCGCGTGGCACGAGAGATTGTCGCCCCCAACCGAATGTGACGCAGCTCACGCCGGCAAGACTCCACACTTGTGACATCAGTCACGGAAGCCACGGCAGGCTGCGCGTAGGGTCGAACCACATTCGGCGGATGACCGACATCCGGCCATAACCGTTTCCACGCTGCATTTGGGAGGCTGCCATGACCAGGCTTTCTGTCGCCGCTACCGCGCTCTTCCTCGCTTCGACCGCAATTGCCCATGCCGGCAATGCGATCTCCTTCCAGATCGAAGGCCAGCGAATCCAGATCCAGGCCCCACGAAACTGCGCCTCGCTGGACTGCGTCACCATCGTGGCACCCGGCCTGTCGAACAAGCCGATCACGCTGAACAACATCAACCTCAACGGTTTTGGCTCCAAGGACGACAACGACACGACGTCGTCGAGCACGACGACCACCGCGCCCCCGGCTCCGGCGCCCGCTGCACAGCAACCGGCGCCGCAGCCCCCAGTCCAGGCGACCGCGCCTGCCACGCCCGTCGTGACTGCGCCGCCCGCGACG
>NZ_BSOW01000008.1 GCF_030160715.1 Bradyrhizobium iriomotense | reverse complement strand
CCGCCCGGGCCACCAGCTCCGCCCGCTGCCCCCACAGCGCCGCCACCGCCGCCGCCGCCGGTGCATTGACACGACCGGTTCGGCGCGCCGCCGTTGCCGCCGACCCCGCCATTGACACCCGTAACGCCGCCGGCGCCGCCGATTTGTCCCGTCGGGGCGTAGTCGCCGTCACCGCCGGCGCCACCGCTTTGCGCAAGCGTCGGGGTGGCCAGGAAAAGTATCGAGAAAAGCATCGAGAAGACGATCGCGGCCGCCAACCAGCGTTGCTTATGCGACACGAGATCAGTCCTCAATTCGATCGCGGCCGCGCATTGATCACCACGCATAGCGAACCGTGCCCTTGCCGGCGTAGGAACGTGTCACGCTGGAAAACTCACCCTCGAAGCTTGCAACTGCCGACCAACCGTTCAGCCATTTCATCTCGGCGGAGGCCGTGGTCAGTGCGGAATTGCTCGCAGCCCGCGCGCCGTTGACGACGAAGCTCGCGCCAGGGAGTGCTTGGAAACTTGCTGCGACCGAATGATCCGGATTGAAGTCGTGTGCCCAGGCGGCGCGGCCGCGCAGGGTGAGGACGGCGTTCGTCAGCGCGAAGGATTTGTCGGTGCGCAGGCCGAGCTCAGTGCGCGTATCGGTGACGCTCTTGGCGGCATAGGCGAGGGCGAAGGCGTTGCTGCCCGAGACAACGGACTCGGCATAGCCGGGCAGATTGAACGTCGTGAACTGGCCCGCGGCATAGGGGGTGATGCCGACGCCGCCAATCCATGGTGCAGTGAGGCGATAGCCGCCTTCGAGACGTCCGCTCCACGCATTGGCGTTGAACTCGGCCCGCAGATGATCGACGCCGGCAAGCGTCACGGTGCGATCGGTGGTGACGTCCTGCCAGCCATAGGCGAGGGCCGCCGAGATATAGCTTGGACCGTTGCTGTGGCGGAGATAGGCGCCGGCCTGGAACAGGTCGGAGCGGCCGGTGCCGCCATTGACGACGGAGAAAGTCGTGCCGCCGCCGGCCAGCGCGAAGCCAGCGAGCGTCTGCGGCGAGAACCAATACTCGGCGCCGGCGGCCGTGCCGAACAGGCGGCTGGTCGCGCTGTTCGATCCCTGCGCGGTGTTGCCATCCGTGGTCTGCGAGCCGCCGAAGCCTGAGACCCACACGTTCCAGCGCTGCTCGAAGGTTTTGGCAGGCGGCAACATGGCGAAGGCATCGCGTGCGGCGCCTGCCGGCGCGCTGTCGGCATAGGCCGACGACGCGGACCCGCCGCTCTCGCGGCTGGCGCCGGAGGGATCGGTGAGCAGGCCCATGAACTGGCCCATGGCCTGGAACGTGGTCTGCTGTGATCCTGCGGCAGTTTCACCTGAGGCCTGCGTCAGGCCGCCCGCGGTGAGCCCGCTATAGACCAGCGAGATGCCGCCATTGGCATTGAAGGCGTTGATGATGGCGTTGCCGACACTCTGCTGATTGCCGCTGAGGCCTTGGCCCGGGGGCGCGACGAAGTTCAGGATCAAGTTGAGGTAGGCGTGCGTGCCATCGTAGCTCAACGTGCTGTGAAAGTTCGACGGCAGGTTGGTCTCGACGACTGAGCCGAACGTGCCGTTGATGCTGCCAGCGGTCAGGATGGTGTACTGCTTGGCAACGTAGCTGCCATTGGCATACACCGCTTTGAGCGTCGAGCCGCCGAGCGTCGCGGTTCCGGAGACATTGGCAAAGCTCGACGTCGCCGGATTGATCTGCACGATGTAGGCGGCGCCGGACTGCAGCGCGAGGCTGCCTGTGATGGTCAGCGATGAGGCGGCCGTGCCGTTGCCGGCCACCAGCGTGCCGCCGGCGTTGACGGTCGTGCTGCTCACCGTCCCGCCGCCGCCCAGGATGCCGCCATTGTTGACGGTGACCCCGCTTGAGGCGGCGATCGAGCCGTTCACGAGCAGCGCGCCGGCATCCACGACGGTTGCACCGGTGTAGGTGTTGATGCCCGCCAAGGTCAGCGTGCCGGTGCCGGTCTTGATCAGCGATGTCCCGGTCATGCTTCCGTCGCCGGTGAGGACGCCGGTGACGGTGGTCGACAGATTGTTGCCGCCAACCGTCAATTCTTCGCCGTTGAGGTTGAAGGTGCCGCTGCCGGCGATCGAGCCGGCGCTGATTTTGCCGTCGCTGCCCGGGCCGGGGGTGTTGAAGTCGATGACGGCGCTGGAGGTGGTGTTGATGAGCTGCGCGTTTTCGGCCGTGGAGTTGCCGTCGAACAGCACGTTGCCGCTGTTGACGATGGTCGCGTCGCCGGCCGTGGAGTGGCCGTAGAACGTCAACTGCGCGTTGTTGGTGATGTCGTTGCTGCCGGCCGTCGTATTGAAGAACACGAGCGTGCCGGCGGTGACAGTCACGCTGGAAAATGTGTCCGCGCTGGTCAGGGTCAGCGAGCCGGCGCCGGCCTTGGTCAGCGCGCCGCCGCTGAGGACCTGACCAACGGTGAAATTGTTGGCTGCAGCAGCGATGTCGAATGTGCCGCCGGCGGCACCCCAATTGATGCTGCGCGTGGTGGCGCCGAATGTCGTGCCTGTGATCTGCAACGTGCCGCCGTTGAAGGTCAGGCTGCCCGCGAGGTCGCCGAGATTGGCGTCCGAGGAGACGCTGACCGTTCCGCCGGCGAAGGTGGTGCCGCCGGTATAGGTGTTGGTGCCTGACAGCGTCAGCGTGCCGGTGCCGGTCTTGACCAGCGAGCCGCCGGTGCCGCCGCTCGCGCCGCCATCGGCGATCACGCCGCTGACGGCGGTCGACAGATTGTTGCCGCCGACGGTGAGTTCGTTGGCGCCGAGTGAGAAGGTGCCGTCGCCGGCGATCGAGCCAGCGCTGAGCTTGTGGTCGCCGTTCGGGCCGGAGCTGCCGGAGAAATCGAACACGGCGTTGGCCGCGTTGTTGATCAGCTGCGCATTGCCGGCGGTCGAATTGTCCTGGAAGGAGGTCGTGCCGCCGGTATTGTTGGTGATAACAGCGCTGCCGGCCGTGCTGGCGCCGAAGAAAAATATCCTGAAGCTGTTGGCGAAGGTGGCGCTCCCCGCCGTGCTAGTGTCGTTGAATTCCAGGGTGCTGGTGTTGGTGATGGCCGCATGACCCGCCGTGCTGGAGTTGAAGAACTGCAAATTGTTGTCGTTGGTGATGGTGGCATTGCCCGCCGTGCTGGCGCCGTTGAAAAACAGATTGGTGTTGTTGGTGATGGTGGCGCTGCCCGCGGTGCTGGTGTCGTAGAAACTCATGCTGCCATTGTTGGTAATGGCGGCGCTGCCGGCCGTGCTTGTGTCGTTGAAAGTCAGCATGCTGCTGTTGGTGATGGTGGCGCTGCCAGCCGAACTGAGATTGTAGAACCCCAAGAACCGGTTGTTGGTGATGGCGGCGCTGCCGGCTGTGCTGGTGTCCCAGACGTACAGATAGTAGTTGTTGGTGATGGTGGCGCTGCCGGCTGTGCTGGTGTTCCTGAAGTTCAGAAGACCGCTGTTGGTGATGGTGGTGATGCCGCTGGTGTCGGCGTTGACGACGTCGAATGCGCCCGAGCTGCCAACGTTAACGGTCCCCACAATGGAGCCGACGCCGTCGGCACTGCCGAGCTGTAACGTGCCGCCGTTGATCGTGGTGCCGCCGGTATAGCTGTTGGTGCCCGACAGGGTCAGCGTGCCGGTGCCGACCTTGACCAGCGAGCCGCCGGCGCCCCAGATGGCGCCGCTGACCTCGGTCGAGGCATTGTTGGAGCCGACCGTCAGCTCATTGGCGCCGAGGTTGTAAGAGCCGGCCCCGGCGATCGAGCCGGCGCTGATCTTGTTGTCGCCGTTCAATCCCGTGGTGAGGGAGAAATCGACCGAGGCGCCGCCATTGTTGATGATGGCGGCATTGCCGGCCGTACTGTTGTCCCGGAACCGGACGATGTAATTGTTGGTGATGGTGGCGCTGCCGGCCGAGCTTGAATTGAAGAAAGTCAGTATGCTGCCAACGTTGCTGTTGTTGATGGTGGCATTGCCGGCCGTGCTGTTGTCCACGAACTGGAGGTCGGTGGTGTTGTTGATGGTGGCGTTGCCGGCGGTGCTTGAACCAAAGAAGACTAACTCACCGTTGTTGTTGATGGTGGCGCTGCCGGCCGTGCTGCCGTTGAGGAAATTCACGGCGCCGTAGTTGTTGATGGTGGCGCTGCCGCCGTTGACGCTGATGCCGGCACCCGTGAAGTTCAGCGTGTTGCCGACGTAAAACGTGTAGTTCGAAGCGCCGGCATTGAAGGTCCAGCCGCCGACGCTGGCGCTCGAGATCACCAGGCTGGTGGTATTGGAGGCGCCGAAGGAGGCCGTGGCCGGCGGTACGAAGCCGCCGTCCCAGTTGGAGCCGGTGCCATAGTCGTTGCTGCCGGGAGAGGTGAGCCAGGTGCCATTCGCTGCGGCGTGCGCCGGTGCGGCCGGGAGCGTCCAGGCCAGCGCCAGCGCCGATGACGTCAGCAGCGCGGCGCGCAGGCTGCGGCCAGCAATGAAATAATATTTCCCCGTCGACACCACTTCCCCCGGCACGCACAGCGAGTCTCAGCGGGATTCTTCTCATTGGCGGCGGCGCGGTGTCCTGATAAGGCGGTGGCGAGTTTCTGAAGCTTTCTGATATTTCTGCTTCAGACCCGTTTTTCGGTCACTTTCGGCAAACTTTCACTATATGAGCGAGCTGCAGAGACACTTGGGGGGTAGCGTGCTTCGTTTCGCCGGCTTCGAGCTGGATCAGCAGCGCGCGGAGCTGCGAGGGCTGGACGGCGTTGCGATCAAGCTCCGGCCGAAGACCTTCGAGATGCTCCGCCTGTTCGCCAGCAGCGGCGGCCGGGTGCTCAGCAAGCAGGAACTGATGGAGGCGGTCTGGCCGAATGTGCATGTCGGCGAGGACAGCCTGTTCCAATGCATCCGCGAGCTCCGCACCGCGCTCGGCGACGAGCGGCGGCAGCTGATCAAGCTCGCCTCCGGCGGCGGCTATCTGCTGGCGACGGAGGTGGTGGCCGCGCCGGAGGTCACGGCGCAGGCCGAGGCGACCCGGCCGGATTCGGCGGGCAGGAGTGAACTGCCGGCCGAGGTCGCCGCGGCGCCACAACGCGCCATGTTCGGCTTGAGCCGGCAGGCCCTGGTGGCCGCCGTGGCCGGACTCTGTGTGATCGTCGTGGGGCTTGCGGTTGCCGCACCCGTGCTGAAGCCGGACCTCCTGTTCAGGCGAACGCCGCCGCGGCTCGCCGTGATGCCGATCGTCGATGCCAGCAACGATCCGCGTGGGGCGGTGATGGCGGCGGAGGTCACCGGCCGTCTTACGGACGGCTTTGCCAAGATCCAGAACATCAGCGTGGTTGCGCCACGATTGGCGGCGGCTGCGGGCGGCGATAGCAGCGCCGCGCCGGGCACCTCGTCCGATTTCGAACTGCGCGGCGAGTTGCAGCACAGCGATCAATCCTGGACGCTGCGGGCGCGCATCATCAAGGCGGGCACCGGTGAGGTTCAGTCGGTCGTCGCGGCCTCGGTCAGCGCCGACGAGGCGGACGCGCCGCTTGCGCAGTCCCGGCTCGCCGCGGGCGTCGGCCATGTGCTCGCGCGCCGCCTCAACGAAATTCTGGAGCCGAGCGCATCGTCATCTGCGAGCCGCAAATCGTCGACGGGCGGCGACAGGGTGGCCGTCGAGCAGGCGCTCGCCTCGATCAACCAAACCACGCGCGAGCGTTTTGGCGCGGCACAGGCGATGCTGCAAAAGGCGCTCACCGACGACCCTGATAATGTCGATCTCGCCGTCGCGCTCGCCTCGCTCCAGATGCGCGGGATCCAGATGGTCTGGTTCAGCCCGGAGGAGGCTGTTACGGTCGAGGCGAGGGCCAATGCGACGCTCGAGCAGGCGTTGCGGGCGAAGCCGAATTCGATTCCGGTGCTCGAGGCCCATTGCCGCTTCCTGAGCGCGACCAATCATTTCGTCGAAAGTCTCGTCACCTGCGCCAAGGCGTTGAGCTTCGATCCGTGGAACGGGTCTGCGCTCTATCTGATCGGCCTCGGGCAGATCTATCTCGGCCGCTTCGACGATGCGCTCGCGACATTCCGGCAAGCCGATCGTTACGACACGCCGCCGGCCTCGCGCTGGACCTGGCTGCTCGGCGCAGGCATGGCGAATGTCTTGATGGGGCGCGACGAGGAGGCGTTGCCGTGGCTGCAGCGTTCGATCGCGATCACGCCGGGGACCGGCCGCTCGCACTTTCTGCTCGCTGCCGCTTACCGGAGAACGAGCCGATTCGAGGAGGCGAGGGCGGCGATTGCGGAGGGGCTGAGGCTGCGGCCCGGTACGACCAGGCTCAACGTCTGGCCGCCGATGAAGAACGCAAGTCCGGTTTGCATCGCAGCCTGGGAGCGCGTCGTTCAGGCCGAGGTCGACGCGGGGTTGCCGGAGCAGTGAGGGCGGCTCATACCGGTTCGCGTCGTCCATGCCTCTCGACGCAATCCAGAAAGACAGACCCTCACCCTGAGGAGCGCGCCCTTCGCGCGCGTCTCGAAGGGCGAGGCCGATAGCCGGGCCTTCATCCTTCGAGACGCGCGTTCCGCGCTCCTCAGGATGAGGAACGGCAGTCCAATGACGGAGTAATAACTACCGCCACCTTCGGTGCAGCCACAGCCACTGCTCGGGATGCTCGCGGACCCAGCCTTCCACAACGTTCGTGATCGTCTGCGTGGTGCCCTGGATGTCGATCTTGCCGTCGGCATCGCGCACCGGCGGGATTTCCTCGGTCAGCTCGGCGGTAAAGCGAAAGCCGGGCTTGCGGATGATGCGCACGCCGTGGATCGGGCATTCGACCTGGCGAAGCAGACGCGCCAGCATCGGATTGGCGCGGGTCTTGCGGCCGAAAAAGGTGACCTCGACGCCGCCAGTCAGATATTGGTCGACGAGCATGGCGACGTGCTTGCCGTCCTTGAGCGCCTGCGCGAGCCGCAGCGGCGCGTCGCGGCCCGCGGGGATCAGCGTGCCCATGTTGACCTGGCGCATCTCCTGGATGATGCGATCGGCAGACGCGATGTTCGGCCGGCGGTAGAGGATCGCAGCGTCCAGCCCGTGCGCGACGGCGGCGAGCGCCGGCAATTCCCAATTGGCGAGGTGCGCCGCAAAGATCAGCGCCGGCTTGCCGTCGTCGCGGATATGGTCGAACCGTTCGATGCTGCTTTGGGGCAATTCGATCCGGCTCTTCTCCGGATGCGCGCGGTCGTAATCCCAGACGTGGTCCATGTGGGCGAACTCGGCGCCGACGCGGCCGAGATTGTCCCACACGCCCATCAGGATCTGTTCGATCTCTTCGGGAGACTTTTCCGGAAATGCCGCGCTGAGGTTGGCGCGGCCGATGCGGTGCTCGCGCAGGCGCGGGCCGATCGTCTTGGTGACGCGCGCGAAAAAGTCCGAGGTCTTGACCGGATCGAAATAGCGCGTGGTGCGCAGCATGCCGACGGTGGCCGCGCCAATCAGGCCGCCGCCGATCGACTTGGCAGCCTCCCGCGCGCGGGCCTTCGTGCTCGCAGGAAGCAGCGCCATGCGTCAGGTCAGGCCGGTTCGCGGGTCAGGATCAGGGATGCGTTCTGGCCGCCGAAGCCGAACGAATTCGACATCACCGCGGTGACGCGGGCATCGCGCGCGGTGTTGCCGACGACGTCGAACAGGATCGTGGGATCCGGATTGTCGTAGTTGATGGTCGGCGGAATGCGCTGATGCTCGAGCGTGAGCAGCGAGAAGATCGCCTCCACGGCGCCGGCGGCCGAGATGGTGTGGCCGACCATCGACTTGTTGGAGGTGACCGGAATCTTCTGCGCGAGCTCGCCGAACACGGCCGATGTCGTATTGTACTCCATCTTGTCGTTTTCGGGCGTCGCGGTGCCGTGCGCGTTGATGTGGTCGATCTGGTCCGGCTCCATGCCGGCATCGGCCAGCGTCTTCTTCATGCAGCCGATGATCGGCTTGCCGTCCGGCGAGGAGCGGGTGCGATGGAAGGAATCGGTGAGCTCGCCGCAGCCGGCGAGCACGCCGAGGATTTTTGCGCCGCGCGCGGTCGCAGCCTCATAGCTTTCCAGCACTAGGGCGCCTGCGCCCTCGGCCATGACGAAGCCGTCGCGGTTCTTGGAGAAGGGGCGGGAGGCCGCCTGCGGCGGATCGTTCTGGGTCGACAGCGCCGAGAGCAGCGAGAAGCGTACCAGCGCTTCCGGATTGACCGTGCCGTCGGTTGCGACGCACAGCGCAGCGTCGGTCTCGCCGCGGCGGATCGCCTCGACGCCGAGCTGGATCGAGGTCGCCCCCGAGGCGCACGCCGTCGACAGCGAGATCGGCGAGCCCTTGGTGCCGAAGGTCTCGGCGAGATAGGCCGCGACCGAGCCGAACATGAAGCGGTGATGATAGGCGTTGTACTTGCCGCCGCCGGAGATGCGCAGGAGATCATCATAGGTGAAGTCGGGCTTGCCGACGGCGCGGCCGAGCTCACGGCGCTGCGGCCATTCCACCTCGACCGGCGCGACCGCCAGGAACAGCGGACCCGGGAAGTCGCCCTTGGCGCCGATACCGGCCTGATCCAGCGCTTCCTCCGTGACCATCTCGGCCATCCGCTCGGAGAGGCCGGTGGAGGAGAACGGATCGACGCTGACGAAATCGACCGTGCCGGCCATCGTCGTCTTCAGCCCGTCGGTCGGAAAGCGCGTGATGGTGCGGATGCCGGATTGCCCGGCGACGAGCTTCGACCAGTTGTCGGCCTTGCCGGCGCCGAGCGAGGTCATGATGCCCATGCCGGTGACGACGACGACGGGCCGTCCGAATTTGTCGCGTGGTGCAGTCATGTTTCCCCCGCTCGTCTCAATCGTGCCAAACAACCAGCCGAACGCGCAGCTCAGCTGACGGCTTCCACCAGCGCCATGCCTTCGCCGCGCCAGTGTCCGGCTCCCACCACCACAATCTGGGTCGGAGCCCCCTGCATTTCAATCTCGAGGCCGGTCGAATCGTTCGGCGGGAACAGCGCCCCGCGCGAGAGCGACAGTGCGGCGAGCGCGATCCCGAGCGGGAACTGCGTCTCCATGGTGTGGCCGAACATGGTACCGGTGGCGCGAACCGGGAAGTCTGTATGGCTCTCGAGAAACGTGCGCTCCTCGGCGGTCGCCGGCTCCGCGCCGGTTGCCCCCGTGATGATCGCGCCCTTGCCCTCGCCCCTGGGCAGCTTCGACCACAACTTCTCAAGCGTCGCGGTCAACTCGCCCGGCTGCTTGCGCCTGGCGAGATCGGCCACCACGCTGGTCAGCTTCGCGAACGGTTTTGCGCCGCGCGCTTCCGCATGGGCCTTCGATTCCAGCACCAGGAACGCGCCGGCCGAGCCGAGCGCGAAGCCGGCGTGGTCCTTGCGCGCCCAGACGGGAGCGAACTTGTCTTTCAGGTTGAAGTCGCCGAACTCGTAGAGGACCATCAGGTCCTTGCGCTCGCCATTATGCGAGCCGCCGACCAGCGCAATGTCGCTCTCGCCCGAGGCGATCCGCGCCAGTGCGATGCGCGTGGCATCCGCGCCCGCCACCTCTTCGCCCATGAAGGTGCGCGAGGTGCCCCCTAAGCCATGCACGATGGCAATGTTGCCGGCGAGCAGGTTGGAGAGCTGGGCCAGGAACAGCGTCGGCCGCAGATCGCTCATCAGCCGCTCGTTGAGGAAGCCGGGCGCATTGGCGCCCTTGGCCTCGGCTGTGAGCACGCCGGTATCGACGTTGAGATCGCGCTCGCCGCCGCCGGCTGCGACCACCATGTCGATCTTGGACAGGATGTCCTTGTTGCCTTTGATCCCGGCCGAATCGAGCGCCAAACCGGCCGCATAGGTGCCGATGCGCTGCCAGGCTTCCATCTGGCGCTGGTCGCCCTTCTTCGGGATCTGGCTGTCGAAACTGACCGGCATCAGGGGATGCACGATGAAAGGGGCAAACCCTTTCTCGTCGACGTTGATGCGCCGCTCGCCGAGCGCGGCCCAGTTGGCGTCAAGTCCTTCGCCGAGCGAAGTGGCGAGCCCAATACCGGTGATCCAGACTTCCGTCTGGCCGGGCTTCGAAGCAGGAGTGTCAGTCATGGTCAAACGGCCTGTTGCGGAAAGCCGATGCGCTTGGCGAACGCGTCCATGTAGCCGCGCATATCCGCATTGGGGAAGGGAATCTGCGTGAAGGTGAGCGTCGAATTCGCGCGCAGCTTGCCGCCGACCCTGATCTTGGCTTCGGTCATGGCATAGCCCGAACCCTCGTGGACGAGGGTAGCCTCGATGCTCATGAGATCGCCGGGGAAGACCGAGCCGCGGACCTTGGCCTCCTTCACGGCGGCGAGGATCGGCATGCGCTCGAACTTCAACACGCCGAGCTGCAGCCAGCCCGAGGCCTGCGCCATCGATTCGATCAGGAGCACGCCGGGCATCAGGGGATAGCCCGGAAAGTGTCCCTCGAAGATGGTGCTTTCCTTCGGAACGAGCGCCTCGACGACGATCCGCTTCTCGTCGACTTTGAGGTCGACGATGCGATCGATCATGTGGAAGTATTCGAGTTGCATGGTCGCGCGATCAGGCGCTCGCGCCCTTGGCCGCCACCAGCTCGTCGATGCGCGCGCACAGGTTCTTCAGCACGAAATACTGCTCGGTGGTTGCCTTGCCGTCGTTGACCTCCTGAGTCCACTTCTCCAGCGGCAGCTTGATGCCGAACTGCTTGTCGATCGCGAATGCGATGTCCAGAAAATCGAGGCTGTCGATGCCCAGATCGTCGATGGCGTGGCTATCCGGCGTGATCGTGTCGCGCGGGATGTCGCAGGTTTCAGCGATGATCGTGGCGACCTGATCGAATGTAGAGGACATCACTAAGCCTTTGATATATTGCGGGTATTTTTCAGATGTTCCAGAGAGGCACGGTGGGCGGGCATCGCGCCCCGAGTGATGCCCTCAAACGCCCTCTGGCCGGGTCGAGTGCCCGTATATCGGAGGGCAGCCCTGAGTTCAATGGAGCCGGGCAAGCCCCGGGATAGGGCTGGGAATGCCGGCCCGAGCCCCGCGAATCGGGCTCTCCGCGCCGCCCTGCCTAGATATGAGGCGTCGTGATCTTCACGCAGTCGCGCCGGCCCATCAGTACGCAATCCTGGGTCCGCCTGAGGTCGGCAATGCTGACCGCGAGCCAGATCCCGATCGCGGTGAGCGCGATGGTAAAGGCGAGGGCTGCGATGTTGGCGAGCATGCGGTGGCGGAAGTCGTCCGGCTCGCCACGGGGCTGCTCATAACGCGAGAGATCGAGCGGTTCCGGTGCGGGCTGGGCTTGCAGCGGCTGCACGGTCCCGTTCCCCCGCCGGCTTACGCCCTGGAGCTGGCTGCGCGGCCTGAACTGGAGCACCCGGTGCTCGTCGTCCGAGGTTATGGGCCGCTGGGTTTTCATGCCAATGGATGGGTCGCGGATCAGCTTTCGAAGCAGCGAAATTTAGATAGCACACGGGCACGAGGCGTTGCAGAAAATCTTCGCAAATACAGCGTGCGCCTGCGCATTCGGAATTATCCTTCGCCAGTCGTTTCCAGTGTTTGGTGGAACTTGCCGTAGTCGATGCGCTGCCGTCCATCGTCCTGCGTATCGAGGATGTCGGCATAGCGGTGACCGAACCTGATTTCGAAATGCTCGTAGGATTTGCGGGCATGCACCGTTTGCGCTGCAACAACGTCGTAGCCCGACAGCACCACGATGAGCGCGACGGTCGCGGCTTCCATGTCTTCCGCTGACAAACCATGCAGCGGGCTCGTCTCGTCGAGCGTGTGATAGAGCGTCCAGCTCAAGGCAAGGCCGGGGATCTCGTTGCGGTCGAGCGCGAGCTCGTAAAAGCGCCGCAGCGGCCGGCCTTCCTTCGTCACCGCGCTCTTGAACGCCCAGAGCCGCGCATTGGCATTGGCGATGATGTTGTGCCGCTCATTGGCGAGGCGGACCATCAGCGTCGGCTTGCCCTCGTGCAGCGAGATCACCGGATTTTCGGCGAACAACAGCCGCGCGCTCGGCCGCGAGAAGCGGGCGAAGATCAACCCGGTCATCAGCGACATCGAGAAGATGCCGGTGAACAATTCGACCGTCGCAATGAGGTGCCCGTAATGGGTCTGCGGGTGCATGTCGCCGTAGCCCGCGGTCGAGAGCGTCTCGATCGAGAAATAGAAGTAGTCGATATAGGCGCCGCCGGGGACGTTCGAGATCGGCAGGTCGCCGATCCAGTAAAAGAAGGCGAAGAACGCGTTGAAGGCGAGAAAGACCAGCGCGGCGCTCGCGATAAACATGGGCCAGGACGCCGTCATGCACCGATGGCTGATGTCGGCCCAGAAATTCAGCGTCAAGCCCTCGGCGATGATCTCGCGCCCGCCGAGCCTGACGATCCGCGCTCTGGCCGTCCGTTCATTTTGGATTTTAAGCATCCGTTTTTTGATCTCTTCGCGCCGCAGCGGCATTTGCCGTCCCGGCCGTCATGGCATAATCGTACGGACTTCAGGACGTTCTTTGCAACCTTTGTGGGGTTTTCGATCATGACCAACACGCGCGAGCCCAGAGTGCACCCGGTGCCGATCCTGTCGCTGAGGCCGACGCAAATGACGGTCGGCATGCGCGAGGTCAAGGAGAAGCGCAAGCGCTGGCGTGAGCAGGACAAGCAGAAGCAGGCGGACTCGCTCGGCAGGCACATGATCCCGGTGGTTCACGGGCCGGACGAGCGCTACTACGTCATCGACCATCATCACCTGGCTCGCGCGCTGCACGACGAGGGCGTCAAGGACGTGCTGGTGACGATTGTCGGCGACCTCAGAATGGTCGAGCGCGACGCCTTCTGGGGCGTGATGGACAACAAGCGCTGGGTCTACCCCTACGATGCCAAGGGCGAGCGGCGGCATTTCAAGGACCTGCCGAAATCGATCGCCGATCTCAAGGACGACCCGTTCCGCAGTCTCGCCGGCGAACTCCGCCGCATGGGCGGCTTCGCCAAGGACACCACGCCATTCTCCGAATTCCTGTGGGCCGATTATTTGCGCCGCAAGCTGTCGCGCAAGGCGGTCGATGCCAATTTCGACAAGGCGCTGGAGAAGGCGCTGGCTGCGGCAAAAATCAAGGACGCAATCTATCTGCCCGGCTGGTGCGGACCTGCGTCGGAGGATTAGGCGCGACGCTCACATCAGTCGCGCTGGAAGATCTTAGCGCCGGGGTAGACGCGCCGGGCGTAAGTGACGACCAGCTCGCGATCCTGGGTGTCCAGGAAAGGCGTGCGGATCTGGCACGACCCGACGATGAGGTGCCACAGGCCATTGAGCTTCTGAATGACGACGTTCATTTGAGTATTCCCTAGAGATCCTGCCTTCCTGCAAAGGCTGCTTGTCGCGACAGTCTTGCGATTCATGATCGTGATCCCGAGCGCATAATTCCCAACACGACTCGCGTCTACGTAAAACAACGGTGACTATTGTTAGTCGCTCTCTTCGAGAGTGAAGTTCGCGTCGTTCATGCGTCGCTTTGGACTAGTCTGCGAGCATAAGAATTTCTCGCCGCCGCTCAATTGTACGAGTCTATGCGGAGGGCATAAAAAAGGATGAGGGGGCTATACGAAGGTATGCGAACCCCGTTGGGGCACGTAGATTCACGGCCTGGACCTCATCACGGTCTCTTGAGCGAAATCATTTTCCGGCCGCACGAAGAGGTCCTGAAACAAAGCCGCTTCATCCTTTGGGGTAGTCGAGCCCACAAAGGAGGGAGGAATGCGCCGTTTCGTCTTCGCCGCCGCCTTGCTCGCGGTCGCCACAGTAGGGTTTCACACGTTCCTCTCGGCCTCGCTCGGCGCAGCCCGCGACGCCAAGGCAGCCACGTTCGCTGAACGCTTCGCCCCGGCGGCCGAGTTGATGGCGAAGCATCAGTGATGCTGCCTATCATCGGGTCAACGGCAGTCGCTCATGCTCCGGGCGGAGGAGACGGCGGCATTTTGGGAAAGGTCGGCACGCCCTCATGCATCAGGTGCCAGGGCTGTGCCGACGACGTATAGAGATGCAGGCCCGGCGTCAGGTCAGAGTTGTGGTCGAGTGCGCCCAGCTTGATGGTCGCGAACGGAGCATGCGGCGGCAGGCTCCACAACGGAGCCCCGCAATCCGGACAGAAGGCGCGCCCGACGTCTCCACCGCTATCGCCCTTGCTGAAGTAGATCCGTGCCTCGCCCTTCGTGACCTCGAGGGCGGTCTTCGGCGCGAGCGCGACATAGTTCGGCCCGCCGCCCGAGGCCTTTTGACAGTCGGTGCAGTGGCAGACCCCGACGCCCATCAGCGGCGCCGTGACCCTGAATCGGATCGCCCCACACGCACATCCTCCCGTACGATCGGTCATGGTCATCTCATCCTCCGCTTTCCGGATGTCGCCACGGCCGCTGCCGGGCATCTCGGCGGACCGTAGGCGAGCGCTGCTGCCAGCATTCTGTCAGCATGCTGGATGTGCCGGGAGACGCGGCAAGCGCTCTCCGCCGGACGCGCGCGGTCTTCAACTCACTCCTCGCGCCCACGCGCGGTGCCAGTCGAGCGAGGCGATCATTGCTTCGGCAGGCGCCCCATCAGGTAAAACTCGTCATTCGGCCGCATGCCCGTGAAGTTCGCCAGCCGGTTCGACAGCGCGAAGAATGCCGAGATCGCGGCGATGTCCCAGATGTCGTCGTCGCTGAAACCGTGAGGTGTTAGCGCCGCGAAATCCTCCTCGGAAATCCGCTGCGCGTCGGCGGATACTTTCATTGCGAAATCGAGCATCGCTTTCTGCCGCGGCGTGATGTCGGCCTTGCGGTAGTTCACCGCGACCTGGTCGGCGATCACCGGATTCTTGGCGCGGATGCGCAGGATCGCGCCATGCGCGATCACGCAATACTGGCACTGGTTGGCCGCCGAGGTCGCCACCACGATCATCTCGCGCTCAGCCTTGGTGAGGCCGCTATCCTTCTCCATCAGCGCGTCGTGATAGGCGAAGAAGGCGCGGAACTCGTCGGGCCGGTAGGCCAGCGTCAGGAACACGTTGGGCACGAAGCCGCTCTTCTCCTGCACGGCAAGGAGGCGCGTGCGGATGTCCTCGGGCAGACTGCCGAGGGCGGGGGCGGGGAAGCGTTTTGCGGATGGTGAGGACATGACGATGTTCCGGATCAGGCGCTCGGGATTTCCGGAACATAGTCGATCGCAATACTTCGCGCAAAGCGCGGAGGCGCCCCGCGCAAGTCGAGCGCTCAGAGAGTCTTCAAGTATTCGAGAAGCGCCTTCTTTTCATCGATGGTCAAGCGTGTGCCATAGTCGTGACCGCATCGGCTGTTTCCTGAATTGAGGTCATTGCAATCGGTGACATCGCGAGCCGGACCGTTCTGGTCGACATCAAGACCAACATTCTTGATGTCGTATTTCGCGCCGAGATTGAAGTATGCCTTGCGTTTCGCGGGCGGCACGAGCAACTCCGCCAAGGTCGGCACCGAGCCGTTATGCAAATAAGGTGCTGCGGCCCAAATTCCCTCCAACACGCGAGCTTCATACTCGCCTCTGTTGAGGGTCCGCTCGAGAAGCGTGCCAGGTTCGATCGTCAGGCTTTCCGGCTGGTCCGGAGGTTCCGCGCTGCTGGGCGGCGGCGCAGTGGACGCCTGCACCGGAGCCAGTGATGGAGGGCGGGGTGTGGAGGGCGCCGTTTGCCCGTTGGGAGTCACGGAGGAGCCGAAGCCGTCACCGGAGCCGATGTCGCTCCTCAGAAACAGCTTATTTTCCAGGATCGCTCCGGCGACTGCACTGAACATCATGTGGACGGCATAATCCTCCTCATCGAGGTGCCTGGCGATCAACGGAATACCTGCTCCCTTCAGCGCGCCGGTCTTCACTCTCCAACCAAGCTCGTCGTATTGACGTGTGTCGGTGCCCACGTTTTGGATCGGCGTCACCCACGTCGTAACAAACAGGTCGCGCAGGGCACGGACTTCCTTCTTCTCGTGACATCCCTTGCTGCACTGCCTCTCGAAGATTTTTTGACCGTCTTGAGCCAGCTTCGAGTCGATGGGCCAATCGGATGGCCATTTTGGCGGGCCCATCTTGAGGAGCAATTCCTCGAGTCGTTTCAGTCCATCGAAGTTGATGGAGTTGGCATAGTTGAAGAACGGGCCGAACGAACGCCTTGGTTCGAAGTTGCCGAATGCGAGAGCCTGTCCCGTGTTCCGAGCCAGTGCGAAGACGCGGTTTCCATTCAACACAAAACCGGCCCAGTCGGTCTGGCTCTGCATCGGTGAATTCCACAGGAAAGGATAGCGCACCGGCGCATCGCCAATCTTCATGTTCTCCGGGATCAAAAAATCAGGTGGCGGCCCAACGTCGGTGCCGGATATGCGGTTGAAGATGATCCCGATCGCGTCCAGACGTCCAAGCCCCCAGCCAACTGCCGGCAATGTCCCGGCCACGAACGTGTGAAAGCGCCGGTACCATGCGTCAACCCTCTGACGTAGCTTGTCAACATCGGCGGCGGCGGGTGTTGCGCTCCGGAGCACCGCTGCAGCAAATGCATCGAACGCCGCCTTGCTGGCGGTTGCGTCTCCTACCGCCTTGTCCAGGTCGCTCAGGAATGCCTGGAAATCGATGAAGGCCGGACCGCCGTCGATGCGGTACGCCTTGCCGTCGACTTCAAGCTGTCGCGTGTGACATGCGGAGCATGTTACCCCGACAATCTGGGCGTCTCCCGAACCTGTGGTGTGGAAGCCGACGGGGAGGTTGGTGGTGTTGCCCGGATTCGGGAGAAAGCCGTATCGGGACATGCTATCCGAGAGGAACGGTTGTCCGTCGCGCGCCTTCAAAGCCTGCAACCAGGCGAGGTTAATCAGGCGCGAGCCTTGATCGCGTATGTAGAAATCTGTTCTTTCCGCCGTTGTCCAATCTCGGCCCTGGTCGACATATATCGGATCGCCAAGAGCGGCCTCTATTCCCGAACTTGCCGCGACGAAGAGCGCAAAGCGAATGAGGAAAGCGACACGACGCATCGCATGACCCTCCAAAAACTATGACTCGATCACCTATTCTTCAAAACCAGGATCCGCGTCGTTGCGCGAGATATGCCGAGTGAGCTCGCTGGACACGAGCTCACGGTAATGAGCGAAGTTAAAGAGGCGCAGCTGGCGCGTGTAGCGGCGGACATTGTCAGGAATATCCGCCAGCTGATCGCAATTGTACGTCTTGCCATTTTCGCGTCAAGGTCGAACTCGTCCGGATTGCAGGCAGCGTTCGTGGAAGCGCGGCGAGCCGCGGGTTGCTAGACCACGAGCCGGGATCCGTCCCATGCGACAACGCCATATTGATCGCAAATCGCGTGCATCTCGGCGAGATCCTCATCGACGCGGGGGGCGCCCGGCTTCGTCTCAGCGAGCAGTCGGGCCCTCAAACCAAGGCATTCGACAATCAGCCATGGATTCCTGACGGTCCTGGCGATGGAAAGAGCGCGATCCAAGGCACTCAGTCCAGGCTCGGATTTCCCATCCCGAACGAGGGCCTCGGCATAGCCTGCATGGAGATAACAGACCTCGATCTGGCCCGTTCGCAGATGCATGCCGCTTTCGATGCAGGTCTCTACCAGGCCGACGGCCTGATGCGCCTGGCCTGTTCGCGCAAGCGCGGTCGCGAGTGCTCCCGTCAGGTTGGCCTTGCTGGTATCGTAGCCGTTGCGTTCGACGATCTCCCTTGCGACTGACAAACATTCCACGGCTTGGTCATTTCGGTGGAGCATGAGGAGATTCCGCCCCATCGTGATGCGGGCGAGCACTTCACCGTATGAATCCTGCTCGCGAACTGCGATCTCCAATGCGCGGCGGGCGAATTCAAGCGCCTCCGCATATTGACCTGTTGCATTCATGAACCAGCTCCTGAATGCCAAGACCGTGCATTTCGGACCGGCTGGTGTCCCGAGCCGGGCATTTTCGAGTTCTCCCGTAAGCATTTCATTGAGTTCGTCCATCGCGGCAATCCCGCGATCGACATGGCCCATGCTGTACAGCACATTCGCCATGATGGTTTGATTTGAAAATATGAGCGCGGGCGATTCCAGCGCGCGGGCCGTTCTCAGCCCCTCGCTCGTGATCTGCAACCCTTCTTCATACCGGCCTTCAAACCAGTAGATCATCCCGAGTTGCGACTGAACGCTGCACACCTGGGCAGCTTTGCCTTGGCGCCGCGCCAGCTCCATGGTGCGCGGCAGATGCATGTTCACCTTGTTGAATTCGCCGAGCTGCAACATCGAAGCGAAGCTCATTCGACCGAAGTCGACATATTTTTCTTCGGCAGCTTCCCCCAACCGTTCAATGAGCTTGAGCGCCCGGTCATATATCAGACTGAGCGATGAGGCGGCGGCGTTGCGGCGTGCTTCAACGGCAGCCTCCCAGAGATGGTCAAGTGCGGCGACAGAATCTCCGGCTTCCTCTGCGTGGAAGGCCAGCTGTTCGTGGCGACCATTCAGATTTGGGTAGCGCCGAATAATCGCCTCGATGGCGGCCCGATGGATTTCTCGCCGTCGATCGCGCGGTATCGTGTTTGCACAGGCCTCGGCGATGATCTGATGCCTGAAACGCACGGAGTTGCCCGCGAGCGGGTGGATAAATGCAAATCGGTCGAGCTCGAACAGCGCATTCAACAGCTCGCCCATTTCTACGCCGAGCACCGCCGTAGCCAATTGGATTTCAACTTCCTCCCCCAACAGGCTGAGCGTCTGCGCGAATGTTTTTATCTTCGGTGAAAGCCGTTGCAGCCGCGCATGAATCACGGATTCGACGCTCTGAGGCAGTGATTGCTCGCTCATTGCGTTGGTTGCATCCGCCGAACGCAAAACCTCCTCCAACACGAAGGGCACGCCGTCGGCGCGATCGATCGCTCTGGCAAACACGCCCGGAGATCGGTCTTTCGGCCACAACTGGCGCCCCAAAGCCTCCATGTTGCTCCGCGACAGCGGTTGCAGACGAATGACCAATTCCGCAATGTCGGCAGCCTGTTTCGACGATTCCGGGCGTCCGGTCAGCAATATGCAAAGCGGCTGTGACTTATTTGCGCGTGCGAGCAATTTGAGGAAGTGACGGCTTTCCGGATCGATCCACTGGAGGTCTTCGATCAGCAGGAGCGTTGGCCTGTTGAGTGCCAATGCCAGGAAGGCGTTGACGAGCGCGCGTGCAATCTGCGTTTGCGTGTTGTCGCCCAGTCGTTGGCGTGCCTGCGCTTTTCCAGGGATGAACAGGGCCTCGAGCTTTCTGCGATCGCCTGCCTCGACGTCCAATTCCGCAAGCGTCCCGCGAATGTGTTCAGCCGATGACAGGCTGCTTGCACTCAGCAATTCGCCTACCAGGGCGCGGGCGGCGGCAAATGCCGTAACGCGCCTCTGTACGCCGCCATAGAAGACGCAACATCTCGCTTCCGAGGTCAGCGCGTCGGTCATCGCGGCCGTCGCAAGGCGGCTCTTGCCAATACCCGGCTCGCCCAGCACGGCCACGGAGGAACTTTTGCCGCCCACGCGCGGGAGCCGTTCACGAAGAGTCGCGAGTTCGTCGATCCGATTCACCATCGGATTTTGATAGCGGCGAGCGACGTCGTTGTGATCGACATCGTCCGGCCGGGCATTCAGCGTGTAGGCCTCGATGACCCGATCGGCGATCCCGGAAGACGACTTGTGCATCGCGAGGTCAAGTGACGATCGGCACAGCTTTGCGGTTTCGGCGCTGACGCGAACCTCGCCCGGCATCGCGTCCTGCTGCAATTTGGCGGCAACGTGCACCGTCGCGCCGGCAACGTCAAAGCGCGCGATCGCATTGCGACCGCCCATGCGCAGACCGACCAGGCCGGAGTGAACCCCGACGCGAAAATTGACCGGAGCTCCCCCCGGGCCGGTCGACTGGCGGTGACTCTGAATGTCCCAGGCTGCGATGCATGCACGATCCGCATGATCCTCATATGCGGTCGGCCAGCCAAAGATCGCGATGCCGCCGTCTCCGGCGTAGTGGACAATCTGTCCCCCGAGACGCTCCACGGAACTGCGGATGTGATCCAGCCACTGGTCGAGAAATGCTTGCGCCTCGTCGGGATCGGACTCCGCGATGTGGCGAGTTGAACCCACCATGTCGACGGCGAGAACCGTTATGATGTTACGATCCGCAGTATTGGCGCTGCCCACGGCCATCCTGTCGCCCCGTGCGCTCAAACCAGCTTTAGACGCAGGGTAGCACGAAGGACCAACCTTCCGCTATGCGCCAGAGCGCGCAACCGGCTTGGGTCCGGGCGCTGCGGCGTACTGATCGCCCGGCTTTCGCGAACGGAAATCGTCTGCGATGCGACTGGTCTTACCTTAGCGGCTTCTTCAACAGCGAGAAGCGGTCGGGGTCGAGCCCCATCGACGGCTGGAGCATCGGGGCGTCGAGGCTCTTCGCAGGCGGCGCCGAGAACACCGGATCGTTCGGCGCGTCGCGCTGCGAGGTGGCGCCGCGCCAGCGCTCGAGCACGGCGCCGACGAAATGCATGTCGTGCCCGGCGGTGACCGAGGGAACACTGCTGATGGTCGCTTCGCCGCGCGGCAATTGATGCGGCGGTACCTCCTTGAAGCGCAGTCGCGTCGGCAGTGCCACGCCTTCGCCGAACGCAAGCACCTCGCGGGTGCCGAGCGAGGGCACGAAGGAAAGCAGGTTCGCGGCCGCGTCCGACACCGCGGCGCGCAGCAGCGCCTGGTCGCGGTCGTTGGCCAGGCGCATCGTGAACAGCGTGTTGCACTGGGAGATGATGGTGGCGTCGAGCTCGGCCGGACGCTGGGTGATGAGGCCGAGATAGACGCCGTATTTGCGGCCTTCCTTGGCGATGCGCGACACTGCCTTGCGGGTCGGCCCGAAGCCGACATTGCGGTCGGCGGACGCATAGCGGTGCGCCTCCTCGCAGACGAACAGCAGCGGCGAGACGCCGTCGCTCCACAGGCCGAAATCGAACGCCATGCGGCAGAGCACCGAGACGACGGAGTCGATGACCTCGGCCGGGAAGCCGGCGAGCTGCATCACCGTCATCGGCTTGCCGTTGGCTGGCAGGCGGAACAGATGGCTGATCACCTCCGCCATGGTGTCGCCGCCGACATTGGCGTTGTCGAACATGAAGGCGTAGCGCGGATCGTTGCGTACCGCCTCGATACGCGAGATCAGCTTGTGGTAGACGATGCGCGAGGAGCGGTTTTCCAGCTTGCCCATGCGCTCGTCGATCAGCGAGATCAGATCGACCAGGCGGTACGGCACCGGCGTGTCGACGGTGAAGCCGACCTGCTTGGGATCGACGCGCTTCAAACCGATGCGGTCGGCATTCTGATACTGGGTGTAGACGCCCTTGGCGATCGGGATGACCTCGGCGAGGATGTCGAGCTCTTCGGGCACGCCGGGCCGACCGCCGAACAGCACGTCGACGATCTCCTCGAAATTGAACAGCCAGAACGGCAGCTTCAGGTTCCGCGGGTTGAGCACCAGCGCGCGGTCGCCGAAGCAGCGGCCATATTCGTTGTGGACGTCGAGCAGGAAGATGCGCAGGTTCGGGCGCGCCTTGAGGATCTCGTTGAGCAGCAGCGACACGCCGGTCGATTTGCCGACGCCGGTGGAGCCGAGCACCGCGAAATGCTTGGAAAGCATTTCCTCGACGTCGACATAGGCGACGACGGAACGGTCCTGTTGCAGGAAGCCGACGTTGATCTGGTCCGATCCCGTCGGCGCGTAGATCGTGCGCAGCTCCTGGCTGGTGATCAGGTCGACTGCGTCGCCGATGGTCGGATAGTTGGTGACGCCGCGCTGGAACTTGGCCTTGTCGCTGGCATTGAGGATCTCGCCGAGCAGGTCGACGGAGGCGATGGCGATATAGGTGTCGGAGTTTCCGAGGTTCTCGCAGGAGACCTCGGTGATCATCGCCACGATGATCGAGCCTGCGCAGCGGATGCTTACGAAGCGGCCGACGGTGGCGCGCACTTCCGAGATCGGCATCCGGCTTTCCGCCAAAAGCCCGACCCGGGCAAGCGATCCGCGTACCGAAATCACGCGTCCAAAGGATGTCACGATGATGAACCTGGCAACAAAGAGGATTTGTTCGCAACTATGCGCGGCCGTCACTGGACAAACGGTTAAACGCTGAGCGTCGGCTCTTTGTTAAATCCGCGACAATTCGGTCGGGAGATTTGTTCCCAATGCATGCTCTCCGCGAAAATCGGTATGAAATTGCCGCTTTCCTCGGTCGGCCGGCCGGTCACCGCGTAAGGAAGGATTTACCATTCGGAAAGCCGCCTGACCCTGGTTGGGAGATGAAAGCGGCGCGGGCCGGTGCAGCCCGGCGCCGGGCGGGCGGGCGGTTCTATTTGTTGACGGGACCTAATCATTTGTACATTAGTACAAATGAACCGGCGGCCGGCAGGCTGCCCGCGCGCATGCAGGCTGCCCGCGCGCATGCAGGTTCCGCCCGTTGCGTCCGCAAGCCGCGTCGAAATTCCGGGATCCGCGGAAAGCGGATCGCCCGTCATGCCATGGAGGAAAAGATGCAGCCCGAACCGATCCTCGATCTCGCCCATCTCGGCCATATGGAGCTGTTGACGCCAAAGCCCGACGAGAGCCTGAAGTTCTTCGTCGACGTCATGGGCATGACCGTCAGCGGCCAGAAGGGTGAGTCGGTCTATCTGCGCGGCTGGGACGATTATGAGCGCTATTCGCTGAAACTCACGGCGTCGAAGACCTCGGGCATGGGTCACATGGCGCTGCGTGCGCGCAGCCAGCAGGCGCTGGAGCGGCGCGTCGCGGCAGTCAAGGGCTCCGGCTTCGACATCGGCTGGATCGACGGTGACATGGGGCAGGGTCCGACCTTCCGCTGCCGCGATCCCGACGGCCACATCGTCGAGCTCTATTACGAGACCGAGTGGTATCAGGCGCCGCCCGAGCTGAAGCCCGCACTGAAGAACCAGGCGCAGCGCTTTCCCGCGCGCGGCGTCAATGTGCGCCGCCTCGACCATCTCAACTGCCTCGCGGCCGACATCAAGGCCAACCGCGAGTTCTTCGAGACCTATCTCGGCTGCCGCCTCACCGAGCAGATCGTGCTCAACGACGGCCGGGAAGCCGCGATGTGGCTGACGATGTCGAACAAGAGCTACGATTTCGCCTATTCGCTCGACCACTCCGGCGTGCCCGGCCGCTTCCACCATGTCACCTACGCGCTCGACAGCCGCGAGGAGATCTTGCGCGCTGCCGACATCTTCCTGGAGAACGGCGTCTACATCGAGACCGGCCCGCACAAGCACGCGATCCAGCAGACCTTCTTCCTCTACGTCTATGAGCCCGGCGGCAACCGCGTCGAAGTCGCCAATGCCGGCGCGCGCCTCATCCTCGCGCCGGACTGGAAGCCGATCGTGTGGACGGAGGAGGAGCGCAAGAAGGGCCAGGCCTGGGGCCTGAAGACGATCGAGTCCTTCCACACCCACGGCACGCCGCCGGTGGAGATGAAGAAGCACGCTTAGTGCGTGGATGATCGCACGCGCGCGATCGTCTCGCGCACGCCGCGCCACGCCGGCTGGTTCGGCGCGAACTGCTTGCGCAGGAAGGTGACGAGCTCTTCGACCTGCGCGTCGCTCATGCTCTGCTTGAAGGCTGGCATGTAGCCGAGGTCGCTTGATGCGGGCTCGGTGATGCCGTGCAGGATGACCTGCACGAGATTGTCCGGCGTCGCGCCGTGCAGATTGCTGTTGAGCGCAAGCGAGGGCCGGCTGCCGAACAGCGGCAAGCCGCCGACCTCGTGGCAGACGGCGCAGGCGCCCTGATAGAGCCGCGCGCCGGTCGAGGCAGTGGTGGTGACTTGCGTTGCGCTCTCGAGCTGGGCCGCGAGCGCCTCCTGTGCTTGCCGGTCGATCGCGGTGTCGTTGAACGAGCCGAGATAGACCGCCATCGCGCGAATGTCCTGGTCGGGCAGGGCGGCGAGATCCCGCACGATGGGCGCCATCGGACCCGCCGCCACGCCGTGGAAGCGCGAATAGCCGGTGCGCAAATAGGCGTAAAGCTCGTCCTCGCTCCAGGGGATCGGCGACCGCGACAGCGACGTCAGCGCCGGCGCCTCCCAGCCCTCGGCAAAGCCGCCGGCGAGATAGGCACTACGCTGCTCGGCGCCGAGCGCATTGCGCGGCGAATGGCAGGCGCTGCAATGGCCGAGGCTCTCGACGAGATAAGCGCCGCGATTCCACTGCTCGGATTTGGTCGGATCAGGTTTCAGTGCGTCCGTCCGATGGAACAGTGCATTCCAGCCCGCCAGCAGCGGCCGGAGATTGAACGGGAAGGCGAGCGCATTGCTCAGTGCGGTCGCACGCACCGCGGGTTGCGCCATCAGGTACGCGTACAGCGCCTGCATGTCGGCGTCGCTCGTCTTCGCAAAATGCGTGTAGGGAAATGCGGGATAGAGTTGCCGGCCGTCGCGATGCAGTCCCTCGCGCATCGCGCGCTCGAAGGCCGGATAGGACCAGGCGCCGATGCCGGTCTCGACGTCTGGGGTGATGTTGGTGCTATGGATTGTGCCGAACGGCGTCTCCAGCGCACGGCCGCCGGCATTGAATGCGCCGTGGATGCTGGTGTGGCACTCCGCGCAATTGCCGAGCGCGGCGAGCTCTGCGCCGCGCGCGATCGTGGCAGTGGAATAGACTGATACATCGGGCCGCGCGATCGGCGCGATGGCGCGGCCCGGCAGCATGGCGGCGCCGATGCCGATCGCGGCCGTGCAGAGCGCGGCCATCGTTGCGAAGATGCCAGCGCGTTTCGCAAACGGGTTGGTCCAGGAGCTGGTCGGGGCGGCCGCCGGCGCAGCTAACGCCTGAGGCTCAGTTGGAACATTGCCACGCAAACCCCTGAGGATGCGCTCCGGCGTGAACGGCGGCTCGCGGAAACGCACGCCGGTGGCATCGAAGATCGCATTCGCGATCGCCGCAGCGCTCGGCACCGAGGCGGACTCGCCGACGCCGAGCGGCGGCTGGTCCTGACGCGGCAGCATCAGAACGTCGATCTTGGGCACGTCGGGGAAGGGGATGATCGGGTAGGCGCCCCATTCGCGTGCCGCGACCGCGCCGCGCTCGAAGGAGACCTCCTCCATCAGCGCGCGGCTGGTCGACTGGATGACGTTGCCCTGGATCTGGTGGCGCACGCCGTCCGGATTGATCATCAATCCGGAATCCTGTCCGGCGACGACGCGGGTGACGCTGACATCGCCGGTCGTCTTGTTCACCGCGACGTCGGCGATCCAGGCCGACCACGCCGCGCCATAGCCGGGAAACTTGCTGTGCACGTAGAGCGCATAGGCGAAGCCGCGCCCATGCACGATCTCGCCGTCCTTGTCCTGCCGCACCGGCCGCGGCGTCCAGCCGGCGCGCTCGGCGACCGCATTGACGAGATCGACCGCGCGCTGATCCCTGAGATAGCGCAGGCGATATTCGATGGGATCGACTCCGGCCTCGCTCGCGAGCTCGTCGATATAGGATTCATGCGCAAAGGTGTTCGGCAGCGCCGAGACGCCGCGAAACCAGGAGGCGCGTACGATCGGCGGCATGTCGTGGGCGACGACGCGCATGTGGTCGTAATCGTAGGGCGGAATGGCGGTGCGGTCGCCCATCTGAAGCACGTCGGGCTCGGGCGAGATCCGGCCGGTGAGAAGCAGAGCTAGTGTCGGCGCCGCGTTCGAAGGATAGCGCGTGGCGAGATCGTAACCGGCGACGCCGCCGTCGGCGTTCAACCCGCCATTGACGTCGATGAGCTGCGCGGTGCCCTTCGGCTCCCAGGCGTGCTCCTGCTCCCGCGTCAACTGCACCCGCACGGGCCGGCCGACCGCGCGCGACAGCAGCAGCGCGTCCGCGGTGACATCATCGGCGCAGTTGCGGCCGTAGCAACCGGCGGCCTCCAGCCGGATCACTTCGATCTCGGTCTCGGGCCGCTCGATCAGCAAGGCAAGGTCGGTGCGCAGGATGTGCGGGTTTTGCGTTCCGGACCACACGCGGATTGCGCCGTCCTGAAAATCGGCGACGGCACAGGACGGCCCGATCGAAGCGTGCATCTGGTAAGGCCAGACATAAGTGCGCTGCATCGGCTTGGCGGCGCCGGCGATTGCCGTGGTCACGTCGCCCTTGTCGATCAGCGTGCGTGGCGTCGACGGGTTGGCGCGCAGCGCAGTCTCGAGATCGGCGAGATCGGGCAGGGCGGGCGTCGGCTTCCAGCTCACCTTGAGCCGGCTGGCGGCCAGAATCGCATTCTCCTCGCGCTCGGCGACGATTCCGACGAAGTCGCCGATGCGCACGACGGCGACGAGGCCAGGGATGTCGCGCACCGAGAACTCGTCCACCGCTATCAGGCTTGTGCCGACGAACGGTCCGGCATCGACGCCGGCATAGGGCGGGCGCACGACGCGGCCGTGCAGCATGCCGGGCAGGCGGATGTCGTGGACGAAGGTCAGCTCGCCCGTCGCCTTCGCCGGCAGGTCGACGCGCGGCACGGAGCGGCCGACGATGGCGTAGTCGCCGACGGGCTTGACCTGCACGTCCTCGGCGAGCTCGAGACGGATGATCTCGTCGCCGATCAGCTCGCCAAAGCTGATGCTGCGATTGTGGCCGCGAACCAGCCCGTCCTCGATGCCGAGATCCGCAGCCGGCAGCTCCAGCCGTTCGGCGGCGCGCGTGATCAGAAAATGCCGCGCCTGCGCGGCGGCCTTGCGCAGGGGAATGGCGGTGATCTGGATCGTCTCGCTCGCAATCGTCGCGCCCTGGTTCGGCACGACGGCGGTATCGCCGAGCACCACGACGACGCGGGCAAAGGATACGTCGAGCTCTTCGGCGACGATCTGGCCGAGCGCGGTGCGGATACCAGTGCCGAGATCGACATGGCCGTTATAGGCACTGACCGAGCCGTCCGCGGTGATCCGGACGAAGGTCTCGGACGTGCCGTCATCCAGCGCGCGGGCGACGACGAGCGAACCGGAGCGCCGCTCAGATCCATTCGAAACAGGGGAGGCCATCAATCACCGGCCTCGGCAAGCTGGCCCGATGCGCGCATCACGGCGCGGAGGATTTCGACATGCGTGCCGCAGCGGCAGAGATTGTAGCGCAGCGCCGCCATCGCCTCCTGCTCGGTGGGGTGCGGGTTGATCGCAAGCAGCGCCTTGGTGGTCATGATCATGCCGTTGAGGCAGTAGCCGCATTGTGCGGCCTGCTCGTCGATGAAGGCCTGTTGCACCGGGTCGGGCTTGTCGCGCGTGCCGAGCCCTTCGAGCGTCACGATGTCGCGCCCGGCGCAGCCGCTGATCGGAATGACGCAGGAACGCGCGGCGGCGCCATCGACCAGGACAGTACAGGTGCCGCATTCGCCGAGGCCGCAGCCATATTTGGGACCGTTGAGCGCGAGGTCGTTGCGCAGCACGTAGAGCAGCGGTGTCTCCGGCGCGGCGGCGACGTCATGGATCCTGCCATTTACGGTGAGGCGGATCATTGTCTGCGTCATCTCTGGTCCCGGCCGTGCGTGCGCGTGTCAAATTGGAGAGTCGGACGATACCGTTTGTACACAAACGTGCAAGCGCCGCATGCCGCAGTGCAGCGCGGTTGCCCGCTTTGTGGACAAAGCGGGCAGGCAGATGAGGTTTTATTCGGCAGCCTCACGGTTTTGCCGGTGGCGCCGCTTGACAGCTTCCGGCATCGCGCGCAACATCGTTCGTATACGAATGATAACCGCCGTGATCCGCTGGCTTTGACATGGTGACTGAAGCGACGAGCGCTGCCTCCGACAAGATCCGCTGCGATGCCTGTCCGGTGATGTGCTACATCAAGCCGGGCGCGGCGGGCGCCTGCGACCGCTACGCCAACCACGACGGCAAGCTCGTCCGCGTCGATCCGCATATCATCCTCGAGCGCACGGTATCGCATGGCGGCAAGCTGGTGCCGTTCAGCCGTAGCGAGGATTGGGACGGCAAGATCGTCCACGAACCCTCGACCTTCGTCACGGCGATCGGCGCGGGCACCACCTATCCCGACTACAAGCCGGCGCCGTTCATCGTCTCGTCGGAAGTCGATGGCGTCGACATGGTCACCGTCGTGACCGAAGGCATCTTCTCTTATTGCGGCGTCAAGGTGAAGATCGACACCGACCGCTATCTCGGCCCGGAAAGCGCGGTTGTCCGCGCGCAGGGCGAGGCGGTCGGTCACGTCACGACCAGCGAATACGGCTCGCAGATGCTCTCGCTTGGCGGCGTGCATCATCTGACCGGCGGGTCCAAGAAGGAGGGCCGCGTCACCTGCGACACGCTGATGGACCTCTCCAACTGCAAGCCGGTCGAGTTCACGATCGACGGCGGCGCGACGGTGGTGGTGCAGGCGGGAGAGCCGCCGATCGTCAACGGCGTGAAGGAAGAACGCATGCGGGTCGGCTGCGGCTCGGCGACGATCGGCATGTTCGCAAAACAGTGGCACGGCAAGGTCGATGAGGTCGTCGTGGTCGATGATCACATCACCGGCGTGCTCAGCGAGCACCAGGCCGGCAAGCTGCTCGACATCGCCGACACCGGCATCAAGATGAAGGGCCGGCGCTCGACGCCCGGCCGCTATTTTCAGGTCGCCGATCCCGGCACGGGCTGGGGCGGCACCAACATCTCCGATCCGCTGTCGATCCTCGGTCCCTTCAATGCCAAGGAAGCGAGGCCCGGACTGTCCATGCTGATGGTCTCCACGACCGGCGAGCACGCGTCCTACTACGTGCTCGACGAGACCTTGAAGCCGGTCGAGACCGAGATGCCTGCCGACTTGCGATTCTCGGTCGAGCGCATCCAGGAGAATTGCGAGCCGGCCTTGTGCACCGTGCTGTTCATGGCGGGGGCCGGCGGCTCCTTGCGCGCCGGCGTCACCGACAATCCGGTGCGTCTGACGCGCTCGGTGAAGGATGCGCTGACGCGCGTCACCAGCGGCGGCGCGCCGGTTTATGTCTGGCCCGGCGGCGGCATCACCTACATGGTCGATGTCACGCAGATGCCAGCCGGTGCGTTCGGCTATGTGCCGACGCCGGCCCTGGTCGCGCCGATCGAGTTCACGATGCGGCTGTCCGACTATGCCGCGCTCGGGGGCCACATGGACCATGTTCGCCCGCTGTCCGAGGTCCAGGAGAGCGATGATATCCGCCAGGTGCCGTGGCAGAACCCGCTTCCAGGGCGGCGCGCATGAGGAGGCTCCCGCAAATCGCATTGCTGTCTGATGGCCGGCGGCTGCATTTGCAGGATGGTCCGATTGATCTGATCGTGGAGGCGAGGGGGACCGAGCACCGGGTGCGCGTGGCCTATGAGGCGGCGGCGCGACGTTTCAACGGGCTGCTCGACGAGCTCTGCTCCGAGTTGACCGAGTTGCGCAAGGCAGCGCTTCCGGCGCAATCCTGTCTGCAAGGTGTCGTTGCGCGGCGCATGTCCGCGGCCGTCGTACCCTATGCCGTCGATTGCTTCATCACGCCGATGGCCGCGGTCGCCGGCAGCGTCGCGGAGGAAATCCTGAGCGCCATGCTGAATGCTGCGCAGCTCGACCAGGCCTACGTCAACAATGGCGGCGATATTGCGCTTCATCTTGGTGAGGGCGAGCGCTTTACCATCGGCCTGATGGATCGGCCCGATCGTGACGGCGTGATGCGGACGATGACGATCGGTGCAGACGATCCGGTCCGCGGCATCGCGACCAGTGGGCGCCATGGCCGCAGCTTCTCGCTCGGGATTGCCGACGCGGTGACGGTGCTGGCTGCGACGGCCTCGCAAGCTGATGCGGCCGCGACCGTCATCGCCAATGCCGTCGATCTGCCCGGGCATCCGGCGGTCAAGCGCCGTCCGGCGAACGAGATCCAGCCCGACAGTGATCTCGGCGCGCGTCTCGTCACCCGCGACGTCGGCGCATTGTCGCAGACAGAAATTCGTGAAGCTCTCGAATCTGGCGCAGAATGTGCACGGCAATTGTTCGATCGCGGACTGATCGAGGGTGCCGTGCTCAGGCTTTGTGGTGATATGCTCGTCATCGGCACCAGGGATATTGATCGGCAGCGGCCGCGCGCCCGTATCGCGAAGAGCCCGGTCCATGCCTGAACGGGGAAGCAAGTCATGAGCGCGATCATCCGCAAGATCGTCACCGTCGTCGAAGAGACGCAGATGGAGATGGGAAGGTCCGTGTCGCCGCCGACCCGGCGCGCCGCGGCGATTGCCGTGATCGAGAATCCATTTGCCGGAAAATATGTCGAGGACCTCTCGCCACTGATCGCGATCGGCGAGGAGCTCGGCGAGTTGTTGTCGAAGCGTGCTGTCGCGGCGCTCGGCATCGACGGTGCCAAGGTGCAGAGCTATGGCAAGGCTGCCGCCGTCGGCGAGAACGGCGAGCTCGAGCACGCGGCTGCGATCCTGCATCCGAAGATGGGGGCGCCGGTGCGTAAAGTGCTGAGCAAGGGCGCGGCGCTGATCCCGTCGTCGAAGAAGCGCAGCGGGCCCGGCACGACGCTCGACATTCCCTTGGGCCACAAGGACGCGGCCTTCGTGCGCAGCCATTTCGACGGCATGGAAGTGCAGATCAACGACGCGCCGCGGGCCAACGAGATCATGGTCGCGGTCGCCGTCACCGACAGCGGCCGCCCGCTGCCGCGGGTCGGGGGCTTAACGGTTGCAGAGATCAAGGGCGAAGATGGCCTGCGTTAGCGCATGATCCGGAAAAGTGGGAACCGGTTTTCCGATCAGATCATGCAAGAAATAGAGTTTTCAAGAAAGTGGAGGTTTGGATGCGAGCAAAGAACTATTTCGTGGGCGCGGCGTTCGCGCTCCTGGTCGGCGGCATGGCCAGCTCGGTGAGGGCGCAGGAGATCAAGATCGGCGAGATCAACAGCTATTCGCTGCTGCCGGCGTTCACCGAGCCCTACCGCAAGGGCTGGCAGCTTGCCGTCGAGGAAATCAACGCGGCCGGCGGCATCAACGGCAAGAAGCTCGTCGTGATCTCCAAGGATGACGGCGGCAAGCCGGCCGACGCGCAGACCGCGGCCAACGAACTCGTGTCGAGCGAAGGCGTGGCGATGCTCGCGGGCACGTTCCTGTCGAACATCGGCCTTGCCGTGAGCGACTTCGCCAACCAGAAGAAAGTGTTCTTCCTCGCCGCCGAGCCGCTGACGGATGCCGTCACCTGGTCGAAGGGCAACAAGTACACGTTCCGCCTGCGTCCCTCGAACTACATGCAGGCCGCGATGCTGGTCGAAGCGGCCGCGAAGCTGCCGGCAAAGCGCTGGGCGACGATCGCGCCGAACTACGAATACGGCCAGTCGGCGGTTGCGGTGTTCAAGAAGCTGATGTCGGAGAAGCGTCCGGACATCCAGTGGGTCGACGAGCAGTGGCCGCCGCAGGGCAAGATCGATGCAGGCCCGGTGGTGCAGGCGGTTGCCCAAGCCAATCCGGAAGCGATCCTCAACGTCACCTTCGGCGCCGATCTCGTGAAGCTCGTGCGCGAAGGCAATACCCGCGGCCTGTTCAAGGATCGCGCCGTAGTGTCGTTCCTGACCGGCGAGCCGGAATATCTCGATCCGCTCAAGGACGAGACGCCGGAGGGCTGGATCGTCACCGGCTATCCCTGGTACTCGATCAAGACGCCCGAGCACGATGCGTTCCTCAAGGCCTATCAGGCCAAGTACAACGACTATCCGCGCCTCGGCTCGATCGTCGGCTATCAGACCATCAAGTCGGCGGCGGCGATCCTAGCCAAGGCCGGATCGACCGATCCGGAGAAGCTGATCGCGGCGGCCGAAGGCCTCTCGGTCGGCTCGCCCTTCGGCGAGACCACCTTCCGCAAGATCGATCACCAGTCGACGCTCGGGGCCTTCGTCGGCAAGACCGCGCTGAAGGACGGCAAGGGTGTGATGGTGGAGTCGTCCTACAAGAAGGGAGCGGACTATCTGCCGAGCGATGCCGAAGTCGAGAAGCTGCGCCCGAAGGATTGATGCTGCGACTACAACGGGGGCCTATGGTTCGAGACGCGCGGCGTCGCCGCGCTCCTCACCATGAGGGTCTCGGACCTCATCCTGAGGAGGCGCGAAGCGCCGTCTCGAAGGATGAAGCCCGAATGCTGAGAGTCTTGTGAACCCGGACCGCCGATGGCCTTTTACGTCGTACAGTTTCTGACCGGACTCGCCAGCGCAGCGTCGCTGTTCCTGGTGGCTTCGGGCCTGTCGATCATCTTCGGCGTGACGCGGATCGTGAACTTCGCGCACGGCGCCTTCTACATGGTCGGCGCCTATATCGCGTTCACGCTGACGGACCGCCTTTCCGGCGCGTTCGGCTTCTGGGGCGGCATCGTCGTCGCCGCGCTCGCGGTGGCGCTGATCGGTGTCCTCGTCGAGATGGTGCTGCTTCGGCGTATCTATCACGCGCCCGAACTGTTCCAGCTGCTCGCGACGTTCGGCCTGACGCTGATGGTCGAGGATCTCGTCGTCCTCATCTGGGGCCCCGACGATCTGCTCGGCCGCCGCGCGCCGGGCTTCAAGGGCGCGGTCGATTTCTTCGGCCAGAACATCCCGAGCTACGACCTGTTCCTGATCGTGCTCGGCCCGGTCGTGCTCGGCATCCTCTGGCTCCTGTTCCAGCGCACCCGCTGGGGCGTGCTAGTGCGCGCGGCGACGCAGGACCGCGACATGGTAGCGGCGCTCGGCGTCAATCAGAAATGGCTGTTCACATCCGTGTTCGCGGTCGGCGTCTTCCTCGCCGCGCTCGGCGGCGCGCTGCAAATTCCGCGCGATGCCGTGCATCACGCCATGGACCTGCGCATCATCGTCGAGGTCTTCGTCGTGGTCGTGATCGGTGGTCTCGGCAGCATCGTCGGCGCCTTCGTCGCGGCGGTGCTGGTCTCCGAGCTCAACGCCTTCGGCATCCTGATTTTCCCGAAGATTTCCATCATCCTGGTCTTCCTGGTGATGGCGGTGGTGCTGATCGTGCGGCCCTGGGGCCTGTTTGGCAGGCCTGAGGCGCCCGCGCGCCGTACGCCGGGCCTCACCGTCAATCCCTGGCGTCCACTGACGTCGAACGAACGGCTGGCCTCGCTTGCTGCGCTCGGCGTCGCGGCGGCGCTGCCGCTGTTCGCCGGCAACTATGCCCTGACGGTCGGCTCGGAGATCGCGATCTTCGTGATCTTCGCCGTCAGCCTGCACTTCCTGATGGCGGTCGGGGGCCTCGCATCCTTCGGACACGCGGCGTATTTCGGTCTCGGCGCCTACGGCGTTGCCTTCCTCGCCAAGATGGCGGGACTACCGATGATCGTCTGCCTGCTGCTGGGACCGCTGCTCGGCTGCCTCGGCGCAGCGGTGTTCGGCTTTTTTGCGGTGCAGCTCTCCGGTGTCTATTTCGCGATGCTGACGCTCGCCTTTGCGCAGATCGTGTGGTCGATCGCGTTCCAGTGGGTCAGCGTCACCGGCGGCGACAACGGCATTTTAGGCGTCTGGCCGGAAAAATGGGCGGCGAGCCCGTCGCATTTCTACTGGCTGGCGCTCGGCGTCGCCACGCTCGTGACGATCGCCTTGCGCATCGCGGTGTTCTCGCCATTCGGCTACGCGCTGCGCGCCACGCGCGATTCGGCGCTGCGCAGCGAGGCGATCGGCATCAATGTCAAGCGCATGCAGTGGACGGCCTTCGTCATCGCGGGAACGACCGCCGGCATCGGCGGAGCGCTGTTCGCGTATCTGAAGGGCAGCGTCTTCCCGGATAATCTCGGCATCTCGCTCTCGGTTGATGCGCTCGTCATGGTGCTGCTCGGCGGCGTCGAGACGGTGTCGGGCGCGGTGATCGGCGCGATCGTCTACAAGGCGCTCAACATCTGGCTCGTCAGCCAGACCGATCTCTCAAAACTCGTGCTCGGCGCCTTCATCGTGCTGATCGTGGTCGTCTTCCCGAAGGGGATCGTCGGCATGCTGGAAATGCTCGCGCAGCGGCGCAAGGGCTCATCGCCGCCGGGCTCGACCTTGCTCGCCAAACCGATCGGGCCCGCCGAATGAGCGTCGCACCCACACTTCTCGCGGTCGAAGGCCTGACCAAATCCTATGGCGGCATCCATGCCGTGCGCGGCGTCTCGTTCGAGCTGCGCGCCGGCGAGATTCTTGCGCTGATCGGCCCGAACGGCGCCGGCAAGAGCACCTGCTTCGACATGCTCAACGGCCAAAACAAGCCGGACTCCGGGCGCATCCGTCTGCTCGGCGAGGACACGACGGCCAAGAAGCCGCGTGAGGTCTGGCGCCTCGGCGTCGGCCGCACGTTCCAGATCACAGCAACCTTTGCCACCATGACGGTGCGCGAGAACGTCCAGGTCGCGCTGATCTCGCACCAGAAGCAATTGCTCAATCTCTGGGGCTCGGCGCCGCGCTTCGATCGCGACGAGGCGGTGCGCCTGCTGGAGCTCGTCGGTATGGGCGGCTATGCGGATCGTCCGTGCGGTGAGCTCGCCTATGGCGATCTCAAGCGGCTCGAGCTTGCGGTTGCGCTCGCCAACGAGCCAAAGCTCCTGCTGATGGACGAGCCGACTGCCGGCATGGCGCCGCGCGAGCGCATCGACCTGATGCGGCTCACCGCACGTATCGCGCGGGAGAAATCCATCGGCGTGCTCTTCACCGAGCACGACATGGACGTGGTGTTCGAACATGCCGACCGTATCATCGTGCTCAACCGCGGCACGCTGATTGCCGAGGGCTCGCCGACGGAAGTGCGGGGCAATCCGCAGGTGCAGGCGGTCTATCTCGGCGAGGGCCTCGTCTACGATGCCCGTCATCGCGAGGGGGCCGCGACATGAAGCTCACGGTCGGGGGGCTCAACAGCCATTACGGTCCGGCCCACATCCTGTTCGACATCGCCCTCGAGGTCGGTGACGGCGAGGTGGTCGCACTTCTGGGGCGCAATGGCGCCGGCAAGTCGACGACGTTCCGCTCCATCGTCGGCCTCGTGGCGCAGCGCTCGGGCCGTATCGTGTTCGAGGGCAAGGACGTCTCGGCCCGGCCGACGCATGAGATCGTGCGCGGCGGGCTCGGCTACGTGCCGGAGGAGCGCCGCATCTTTACCGACCTCACGGTCGAGGAGAATCTGGAAGTCGGTCGCCAGCCCAAGCGGCCGAACGCGCCATACTGGACGCGGGAAAAGCTGTTCACGCTGTTTCCGAATCTGAACGAGATGCGCAATCGGCCGGGTGGCCGCATGAGCGGCGGCGAGCAGCAGATGCTGACCATCGCCCGCACGCTGATGGGCAACCCATCGCTGGTGCTGCTGGACGAGCCGTCGGAGGGGCTGTCGCCCAAGATCGTGGAGCAGATGGTCGATGCGATCCTGACCATGAAGAAGGAAGGCGTCAGCATCGTGGTTTCCGAGCAGAACCTGCATTTTGCAAAGCTGATCTCCGATCGCGCCTATATCATCGAGCGCGGCCGAATCTGTTTCGGTGGTACGATGGCCGAGCTCGATGCGCGCCCGGATATCCGCGACGCGCATCTGTCATTGTGAAGGGGGCGGGGCGGGAATGGCGAGAGGCGTCGCAGCCAAGAAGAGCGTCAGGCAGGCCAAGCCGCCTTATGTGCTCGACGAGCAGGTTGGCTTCATCCTGCGCCAAGTCTGGCAGCGTCACAGCGCGATCTTTGCCCGAGACATCGGCACCAACCTGACGCCGACGCAATGGGCGGCGCTGTCAAAGCTCGCCGAGACCGGGCCTTGCTCGCAAAACCAGCTGGGACGCCTGACGGCGATGGACGTCGCGACCATCAAGGGCGTGATCGACCGGCTCAGCGCCCGCGGACTGACGGAGACGAGCCAGGATCCGGAAGACGGCCGGCGGCTGCTCGTCAGCCTCACACGCGCCGGTCAGCAGCTGGCTGAAAAGGTCGCGCCGAACGCGCTCGCCATCACCCGCGAGACTCTCGCACCGCTCGATGCGAAGGAGCGCGAGATGCTGATGGCGCTGTTGAACAAGCTGCGGTGAGCGGCGACTAACCTCGATGAAGGTTTTGTCGAGGTTGACCGGCATGAGAGCGGCGACGCGGTTTGCGATGGTTTTGAGGCTTGGTGCAGCGCTGGCGGGCGGGTGCGCTCCTGCCTGGGGCGCGCAACCTTACGAAGGGTTCTGGGCATCGACCCAAAAGGATTGCCGCGACCAGGACAGCGCGAACCGCATGAGCATCGAAGGCGGCAACCGCCTCTACTGGTACGAGACGCGGTGTCGCGCCAGCGAGATCACCGCCGACGGGAAACTCAGCTGGAAGATGCGGCTCGCCTGCGAAGGCGAGGGCGAGAAGTTTCGTTCCAATCCCCGGGTGTCAATCGCTGCGGACGGCAAGCTCGTGATGGACAACGGCCCGGTCGGACGCGCCAAGCGCCAGACCTATGTGCGTTGCGAGGTAGAGAAACCGCGCTGATTCCTGCGCTCAATCCGTCATTCCGGGGCACGCGCATCGCGCGTGAACCCGGAATCCAGAGGTTGTTGCGCGGGATTCCGGGTTCGCGCTGACGCGCGCCCCGGAATGACGGCAAGTGCCGTCACTTCCCCACCACCTCCGGCACCTTCCCCGCCGGCGGCGTATTCCGGCTGCGCTGCGTCCGCACGATGCCGTCGATGATGGTCATGCCGATGCCGGGAAGGTCGCCGAGCTGGACGCTCTCCAGGATGTTCTTGCCGGGTGAGTGCTGCGCCTTGTCCATGAGGACGAAATCGGCAGCGCGGCCCACTTCGATGAGGCCGCAATCGAGCTCGCGCATGCGCGCGGTGTTGCCCGTGGCGAGGCAAAACGCGATCTCGGCCGGCAGCTCGCCGAGCGAGGACAGCATCGAGACCATGCGCAGAATGCCGAGCGGCTGCACGCCGGAGCCGGCCGGCGCGTCGGTGCCGAGGATGACGCGGTGGAGATCGCCCATCTCGCGCGCGGTGCGCAGCGTGAAGAGGGCCGAACGCTCATTGCCGTTGTGAACGAGCTCGAGCCCGCGCTTGCAGCCCTCGCAGATGCAGCGGATCTGGTCGTCGGGGAGGGCAGTGTGGCCGCCATTGATGTGGCCGACCACGTCGGTGTCGGCCTCCAGCACCACGTCCTTGTCGATCAGGCCGGAGCCGGGGATCGACGGGCCGCCGGTGTGGATCGTGCTCTGGATGCCGTATTTGCGCGCCCAGCCGACCATCTTGCGCGCGGTGGGGCCGTCCTTGACGCCGCCAAGGCCAACCTCGCCGAGTAGCTTGACGCCGGCGGCGGCCATCTCCTTGAAATCCTCCTCGACCATTTCGCATTCGATCACGGGCGCGCCGGCGTGAACCTTCACGCCGCCCGGACGCAGCGTCCAGAACGCACGCTGCGCGAAGATCGCCATGGCCTTCAGCCCGACGACGTCGCGCGGGCGGCCGGGCATGTGCACTTCGCCCGCCGAGATCATGGTGGTGACGCCGCCGTGGAGGTAGCTGTCGATCCAGTTGATCTGGTTCTGTCGCGGCGTCCAGTCGCCGGCGACGGGGTGGACATGGCTGTCGATCAGGCCGGGTGCGACGGTGGTGCCGTTAGCGTCGACGATCGTCGTCGCGCCCTCGGTGTTGACGTCCTTGAAGCGGCCGATGGCAGTGATCTTGCCGTTCTCGGCGACGATGGTATCGCCATCCAGGATCGGCTTTTCCAGGGCGCCCGACAGCATCAGGCCGATATTGCGGATCACGAGCTTCGAAGGCCCGGTGGCCGTGGGTGCGTCATGCGCCATGGAAAGGCTCCTTATTCCTAACTGCAACGCTCGCGATCTTGGGCAGCCTTGACCAAAGGATCAAGCCGGATTATTCATTTGTATACGAACGATCGTATACGAATGACGCATGGCTGACAATCGCCTGCGCGCCGGCAAGGGAAGGGTGAGATGAGCAATTTCAACCAGGAAAGCGTCCTCAGCGTCCACCACTGGACCGACACGCTGTTCAGCTTCAAGACCACCCGCAGCCCGACCTTCCGCTTCCGCAACGGCGAGTTCACCATGATCGGGCTCAAGGTCGGCGAGAAGCCGCTGCTGCGCGCCTACAGCGTCGCCAGCGCCAACTACGAGGACACGCTCGAATTCTTCTCGATCAAGGTGCCGGACGGCCCGCTGACCTCGCGCCTCCAGCACCTGAAGGAAGGCGACGAGATCATCGTCAGCCGCAAGGCGACCGGCACGCTGGTGATCGACAATCTGGAGGACGGCCGCAACCTCTATTTGATCGGGACCGGCACGGGGCTCGCGCCCTTCCTCTCCGTGATCAAGGATCCCGAGACCTATGAGCGTTTCGAGAAGGTCGTGCTGCTGCATGGCTGCCGGCACGTGAGGGAGCTCGCCTATGGCGAGATGATCACCGAGACGCTGCCGAACGACGAACTGCTCGGCGACTACATCCGCAGCCAGCTCATCTACTATCCGACCGTCACCCGCGATCCCTTCCGCAACCGCGGCCGCATCACGGACCTCATCACCTCGGGCAAGCTGTTCAGCGACATCGGCCTGCCGCCGCTCGAAGCGGCCCACGACCGCGTCATGATCTGTGGCAGTCCGGCGCTGGTCGCCGACACCCGGGTGCTCCTGACCGAGCGCGGCCTTACCGAGGGCAATCACGGCGAGCCGGCGCAATTCGTGGTCGAAAAGGCCTTTGCCGAGCGCTGAATCGGTCTCAGTCGCGCAATAAAGCCGCATTTTCGCCGCCCGGCGCCCGTTGCGGCGCCGATTCCGCTGGCGATACTATGGGAAAGCCGAATCAGCGGAGTTCCCATATGGTTGCGGACAGCGACAGCAACATCGCCTGGCAACGGGTTCAGTTGAAGAAGAACCGTGCCGAGTTGAAGGCGCTCGAGACCGCGCGCTTCACGATGGGCGAGATCGCATCGTCCAAGCGCAACGGAGAGAGCCAGAAGGCGATTGCCGAGCTCAGGCGCAAGATCGCGCAGTCCGAGCGTTCCATCGCCGACTACGAGAAGCGCACGCGCCGCCCGCTCGCGACCGACCTGCAAAGCCTCAGCAATGGGAGCTGGAGCCATTGGGACGCCTACACCAACCAGCGTAAATCTGGGCCACGGTCGCCGGGGCGCGGCTGATCGCCTTCTTTTGATCGACCCTCCGGCCCTTGCGCCGGGGATTGCGCACACCATGTGGTGAGGCGCCATCAACAGGGGCGGTGACCCATGACACCGCGCATTGACTTCACCAGCGACGCCTTCTTTCGCGATCCGCCCAAGGGAATCGCGACGTTGCGCGCCTCCGGACCCGTGGTCGCGACCCGGTTTCCCATCGTCGGCGACGTCTGGATCACGACGACCCACGACGCAACGGCACAGGTGCTGAAGGACGGCACGACGTTCACCTTGCGCAGGGAGGACGGCGAGGTAGCCGGTCTGCGCTGGTGGATGCCGAAACTCGTCACGACCATCGCCAACAACATGCTGACGAAGGACGAGCCGGATCACACGCGGCTGCGCAGCATCGTCGACGAGGCCTTCCGCCGCCGTGCGATCGTCGCGATGGAGCCGCGCATCCGCGCCATCGCCGATGGTCTCGCGGACGAGCTGTTCGCGGCGGGAAGCCCGGCCGATCTCGTCCAGCGCTACGCGCGCATCTTGCCCCTGTCGGTCATTTGCGAGCTCCTCGGCCTGCCGCAGGCCGATCGCCCCCGATTCATCGCCTGGGCGAACACGATGTCCTCCCTGACCAATGTGGTCAGCTTCTTTCGGCTGGTTTTCGCGTTCCGCAAGATGCGCGGCTATCTTGAGCAGCAGTTGCAGGTCGCGCGCACGCAAGGCGGCGAGGGCCTGATCGCCGAACTGGTCCAGGTCGAGCGCGAGGGTGGCCGCATCACGCCGGACGAGATGGTGTCGATGGTGTTCCTGCTGCTCGCGGCGGGCTCGGAGACCACCACCCATCTCATCAGCGGCTCGGTCTACGAGCTCCTCAAAAATCCCGCCTTGCGCGACTGGCTCGAGGAAGACTGGAGCCGCGCCGGACTTGCCGTTGAGGAATTCCTGCGTTTCGTCTCGCCGGTGCAATTCTCAAAGCCGCGCTACATCCGGCGGGATATCGAGCTGGAAGGCGTGCATCTGAAGAAGGGCGACCGCGTCATGGTCATGCTCGCGGCGGCGAACATGGATCCGGCCGTGCATGATCATGCGGAGCGGCTCGATCTCGAGCGCAAGCCCAACCGGCACATCTCCTTCGGCACGGGAATTCATTTCTGCCTCGGCCATCAGCTCGCGCGGATCGAGGCGGCCTGCGCGCTTCAGGCCTTGTTCACGCGCTGGCCGCGGCTCGGTCTCGCCGTCGACCCCTCGCAAGTGAATTGGCGCAAACGGCCGGGTCTCCGCGCGATCGCGAAACTGCCCGTGATCGCGGAGGTTCGTCAGCCGGTCGACGTCCCGGGCGCTCGCTTTGACGCGAGAAGGTCGCGCTCCCAGCCGAACACCGATCGCCCGTCGAGCTCGGGCGATGCGGCGCGCTCGCCGGCGATATAGGCCTCGACGGAGGGGCCCCGCGCGCTGCGCTCCAGCCGCCGCGCCTGGTCGTCGAGCCGCTTGATCGCCTGCATTTCCTCCTCGCGCCCGAGCTTTGCGTTCTCGATCGCGCCCTTGAGGACGCGAATGGTCTCGTCATAGACCTTGATCGGCACGGGGTAGGGATGGCGGTCCTTGCCGCCATGGGCGAGCGAGAAGCGCGCCGGATCCTTGAAGCGATATGGCGCGCCGTGCACCACCTCGGCGACCATCGCGAGCGAGCGCACGGTGCGCGCGCCGACGCCGGGCGTCAGCAACAGTTCTGGAAAATCGACCGGGCCGCGCTCGGCGGCCGCAGCCAATGTGCCATGCAGGCGCCGAGCGAAGACGTCCTTCGGCCGCACGTCGTGATGGGCGGGCATGATGAGGTGCGGCAGCATGGCCTGCGCGGGTTCGATGCCGCTCAGACGTTCGAATTCGGACACGATGCGATCGGGACCGAGACCCGCGAGCAGCTCGAGCTGCGCGATGCGCGAGACGTCGGCGCGGTGGTCGGTGAGATTGACGATCTCGCCTTGCACGGGGCCGTCGATCGCGCTGTGCGGCGCATCGACGAAGCTCTTCAGCGCTTCGGAGTGCCAGTGATAGCGGCGCGCCTGCCGCTTCTCGCCGTTCATGCCCTGCTGCACGACCGTCCATTTGCCGTCGGCGGTGACGAAGAAGCCATGCAGATAGAGGTCAAAGCCGTCCTGCACCGCCGCGCTGTCGACCTTCGCGACGAGGCGGCTCGCGCGCGTCAGTTTTGCGCCGTCAAATCCGACACGATCGCCAAGCTGTAGAAGCTCATCCGGCGTCTTGCGCGAATGCTGGCCGCGGCCGCCGCAGACATAGATGCCGAGCTCGTTCTGGAGCGGGGTAAGCCCGCGCTTCAGCGCGCCGATCACGGAGGTGGTGATGCCGGAGGAGTGCCAGTCCATCCCCATCACGGCGCCGAACGACTGGAACCAGAACGGATGCGACAGCCGCTGCATGAACTCGTCGCGGCCGTAATGGTGGACGATCGCCTGCGTGACGATCGCGCCGAGAGAGGCCATGCGGCTTGCAAGCCAGGATGGAACCCGTCCGGTATGGAGAGGAAGGTCGGCGCTGCCGGTGCGTCGGGGCATGGCCATTGATAACCGGATTCTGCGCCGGTTGCACGGCTGGAAACGCTGGCCACGCGGCGGGGCAGAGCGATGCGGCCTCATCCGGCGCTCACGGCATCGTTAGCTGCAATTGGCCTGCGGGACAGATAAGCGGCTTACTGGCCGGACAACGACCAGTTGTCGTGAAGGAGAGGGTGTCTGATGATTCAATCGGTGGCGCAGGTGACGACGGAGCGTGCCTCCATCTATTTGCAGCAGCTCTGCAAGCATTTTGCCCACAAGCTGTCGGTCGAGTTCACGCCGGAGCAGGGCATGATTTCGTTCTCGGTCGGCACCTGCCGGCTCGCCGCCGCCGGCGACAGCCTGACCCTGAAGGCGGAAGCCGAGGACGCAGAGCGCCTCGCGCAGCTTCAGGACATCGTCACGCGGCATCTGCTGCGCTTCGCTTTCCGCGATCCGCCTGACATCGTCTGGCAGCGCGAGGGCGCGTCGCATTGAGGCCTGATCGCGTGGTGCGTTGACCGCGCCGAGCCGGCCAGACCAAGGCGGCTCATCTCACTGCGCCCTAATGTTCGCGGCCTTCAGCACCGGCTCCCATTTGGTCGCCTCCGCATGCATGTAGGCATCGAACTCCTTCGAGGACGATCCGACCGGCGTCGCGCCGATCTTGTCGAGGGTCGACAGCACGCTTGCGTCTTGCAGCGCCGTCTTCAAATCCGTTTCGAGCTTCGCCACGATCTCCGGCGGCATTTTCGCCGGCCCCAGAAATCCCCACCAGACCGAGACGTCGTAGCCTGATACTCCGGCTTCAGTGACGGTCGGAATATCGGGCAGGGCCTTTGACCGCTGCGCCGACGTCACGGCGAGCGCACGCACCGGGCCGCCTTCGAGCTGACCGATCGCTTCGGCAAGCGGATTGAGGCTGACCGGGATTTCGCCGGCGATGACGGCGGTCAGCGCCGGCGCGCCGCCCTTGTAGGGAATAGAGACGATCTTCACGCCGGCCATGTATTTCAACAGCTCGCCGGCAAGGTGTGCCGAGGTGCCGTTGCCGGACATGCCGTAGGAGAGCTTGTCCGGCTCCTTCTTAGCCGCGGCGAGCAGATCCCCGAGGCTCTTGTACGGGCTGTCCTTGGCGACGACGATGGCGAGCGGCGAGGAGGCGACCTCGCTGATCGCAGTGAAATCCTTGAAGGTGTCGTAGGGCACGCTCGGATAGATGAACTGGTTGAGCGGATGGCCACTCGCGACCAGGATCAGCGTGTAGCCGTCGGGCGGTGCCTGCGTCAGCGCTTGCGAGGCGATGATGCCGCCGGCGCCGGGGCGGTTGTCGATCACCGGCTGCTGGCCCCAGCTCTTGGCCAGCGCCTGGCCGATCGTGCGGGCGAGCACGTCGACGGCGCCGCCGGCCGCATAGGGCACCAGAATGTGGACCGGCTTGCTCGGGAAATTATCGGCCTGCGCGCCGCTCGCGGCCAGCAACAGGCCCGTGCCCAGCAGCAAACGTGCGATTTTCGTGTTCAAACCCGGCATCTTCCAGCGCTCCCCGGGGCGAGTCTCCATCCGGGCGCCCCTCTCGGACCACCCAGGCGCCGCCCATCGTTTTTGTTGACGAGACCTGATTTTTTGTACGATAGTACAAATCACATGGTACGCAAGCCCACCAGCAAAGAGACGGCCCGGAAGCCGAACATGCGCGAGGCGATCCTCGCCGCGGCGGAAGAGTTGTTCGCGACCAACGGCTTCAACGCCGTGTCGGTGCGCGACATCGCGCAAGCCGCCGGGGCCAACCCCGGCAGCGTCACCTATCATTTCAAAACCAAGGACGGTCTGCTGCTCGAAATCTATCGCCGCCATTGCGGACCGATGAATCTCCGCCGCTCCGAGCTGCTCGCGGCCGCCAGGCGCGTGCGCGATCTCCAGGACAGGCTCGAGGCAATCGTGCGCGCCTATGTCGTGCCGGCCTTCACCTCGGGCAGCGATCTCGCCGGCGGCGGGGCGCGGTTCACGCGGTTGCGCGCCGTGATGTCGGCCGAGGGCAACGAGGTGGCGCGGCGCATCATCGCGCAGACTTTTGACGACACCAGCCACGCCTTCATCGACGCGATCCACGAGAGCCTGCCGCATGTGCCGCGCACTGAGATCGTCTGGCGCAGCCATTTCCTGCTCGGCGCGCTCTATTACTCGCTGGTGACGCCGGAGCGCGTCTCGCGCCTGTCGCGTGGCGAGGCCGACGGCAGCGATGCGGCGGCTGCGATCGAGCAACTCGTTCAGGCGACGGTAGCCTCGTTCCAGGCGCCGGCACTCGACCAGGCCGCGCCGGCACGGCGGCGCGCGACGGCAAGCAACAAGACGTAGACGAGCGCCGACGGACGTCGAGCGTGCCGCTCGCATTGTCCGCAACCGGCGGCATTTGACTGGGGACGCGGAATGAACAGGCGGGACTGCTTGCAACTCTTGACGGGCGTTTCGATGGCCGCCTGGGCTTCGGGAGCGCGCGGGCAGGCGAGTGAACCGCCCAAGGCGATCCCGACCATCGACCCGCCGGATCCGAATCCCAGGACACCCGCCTTCAAGCTGCCGCCGAAATCCTGCGACACGCACACGCACATCTTCGGCCCGGCCGCCAAATATCCGTTCGCGGAACACCGGCCCTACAACACGGCCGATGCGCCGCTGGAGGCCTTCCGCGCCGTGCACGACAGGATCGGCGTCGATCGCTGCGTGATCGTCAACGCCACGGTGCACGGCACCGACAATCGCGTGGTCACGGATGCCATCGCGCAGAGCGAGGGCGCCTATAAGGGGATCGCCAACGTCAAGGACGAGATGTCGGACAAGGAGCTCGAGGCGCTGGACAAGGGCGGCATCTGCGGCTGCCGCTTTGCCTTTCTGAAGCGGCTCGGCGGCGTCGGCGACATGACCAAATTCCAGCGCATCGTGCATCGCGTCGCCGAGCTCGGCTGGCATGTGGATGTCTATTTCGAGCCGGGCACGATCGCCGAATTCGCTTCCGTCCTCACCGCGCTGCCGACGCGCTATGTGATCGACCACATGGGCACGGTGCAGGCGGGCAAGGGGCTCGATGATCCCGGTTTCACGGCGCTGCTCGATCTCCAGAAGAAGGACGAGAAGTGCTGGGTCAAGATCACCGGCCTCGAGCGCGCATCCGCCGCGGGCAAGCCGTTCCACGACGCCGTGCCGTTTGCAAGGAAGCTCATCGACAACGCGCCCGACCGCGTGATCTGGGGCACCGACTGGCCGCACCCCAACGTCAAGGTCATGCCCAATGACGGCGAGATCGTCGACCTGATCCCGCTCTATGCGCCCGATGCCGCGATCCAGCAGAAGCTCTTGGTCGACAATCCCGCGCGCCTGTTCAAGTTCACCTGAAGATATCTGATGTACAAGCCGACCATTCCGCCGCCCGATCCGAACACGCGTACGCCGAAGTTCAAGCTGCCGCCGCTGTCTTGCGACGCGCACTGCCACATCTTCGGTCCGGGCTCGAAATATCCGTACGCGCCTGACCGCGCCTACACGCCGCCCGACGCGCCGCTGGAGGATTTTAGGGCGCTGCACGCCAAGCTCGGCGTCGGGCGCGCCGTCATCGTCAACGCCAGCGTGCACGGCACCGACAACACCGTTGCGCTCGATGCGATCGCGCAGAGCAATGGCGCCTATCGGGCCGTGGCCAATATCGACGACACCATCACCGAACGGGGCCTGCGCGAGCTGCACGAAGGTGGCTTCCGCGGCTGCCGCTTCAACTTCGTTCGTCATCTCGGCGGCGTTCCGGACAAGCGCGTGTTCGACCGCGTGATCGCGATGGTTGCGCCGTTCGGCTGGCACATCGACCTGCATTTCGATGCGATCGACCTGCCGGAATATGCCGACATGCTGGCAAGGCTTCCGGTGCGCTACACCATCGACCACATGGGACGGGTCAAGGCATCCGAGGGGCTCAACCAGCTTCCGTTCAAGATCCTGATCGAGCTGATGCAGCGCGACGAGAAATGCTGGGTCAAGATCTGTGGTTCGGAGCGCGTGTCATCCGCGGGCCCGCCGTTCACCGATGCCGTGCCGTTCGCACGCAAGATCGTCGAGACCTCGGCCGACCGCGTCATCTGGGGCACGGATTGGCCGCATCCCAATGTCAAGGTGATGCCGAATGACGGCGATCTCGTCGACCTGATTCCGCTGTTCGCGCCGGAGGCGGAGCTCCAGCAGAAGATTCTGGTCAGCAATCCGGCCCGCCTGTTCGAGTTCGGAGAATGACGGCGCTCTCGATCGACAAACCGCGCAGCCGCGCCTGGTGGAAGGAGCTCTGGGTCCAGGTTCTCCTCGCCATGACGGCCGGCATCGTGCTCGGCATCGTCAATCCCGATCTCGGCGCGAAAATGCAGCCGCTCGGGGACGCCTTCATCAAGGCGATCCGGATGCTGATCGCGCCGATCATCTTCTGCACGGTCGTGCACGGCATCGCGCACATGGCCGACATGGCCCGGGTCGGCCGCGTCGCCATCAAGGCGATCGTCTATTTCGAGGTCATGACCACGATCGCGCTGGTGATCGGGCTCGTCGCGATCAATCTCCTGAAGCCCGGCGTCGGCATGAACATCGACGCTGCCAGCATCAACACCAGCGCGATCGAACCCTATGTCAAGCAGACCGGGGTGATCGGCTTCGTGCCGTTCCTGATGAACATCCTTCCCGGCACCTTCGTCGGCGCGTTCGCCGAGGGCAACATCCTCCAGGTGTTGTTCATCTCGGTGCTGTGCGGCTTTGCCTTGGTGCAGCTCGGCGAGCGTGGGGCGCCGCTGGTCAATTTGATCGACGTTGCCGCGAAGATGGTATTTGCGATCGTCGGCTTCGTGATGTGGGTGGCGCCGATCGGCGCATTCGGCGCCATCGCGTTCACGGTCGGCAAGTTCGGCGTCGGCTCGCTGGCCTCGCTCGGCAAGCTGCTCGGTGGCTTCTATCTCACCTGCCTGGTATTCATCGTCATTGCGCTCGGCCCGGTTGCGCGCTGGTGCGGCTTCAGCCTCGTCAAGCTGATCCGCTACATCTGGGAAGAGCTGTTGATCTGCATCGCCACGACGTCGTCGGAAACCGTATTGCCGCGCATGCTCACCAAGCTCGAGAATGCCGGCTGCGAGCGCAGCGTGGTCGGGCTCGTGATCCCGACCGGCTACTCCTTCAATCTCGATGGCACCTGCCTCTACCTCGCCGCCGCCTCGGTGTTCCTGGCGCAGGCGACCAACACGCCGCTCGGTCTCACCGAGCAGATCGAGCTGCTGCTGATCCTGCTCGTGACCTCGAAGGGCGCGGCGGGAATTGCGGGCGCCGCCTTCGTCGTGCTGGCGGCAACGCTGTCGGCCACCGGAACCATTCCGGTCGCCAGCGTCGCGCTGGTGCTCGGCATTCACAGGCTGATGTCGCAGGGGCTGACACCGACCAATCTGATCGGGAACGCGGTGGCGACCATTGCGATTGCCAAATGGGAAGGCGCGCTCGACGCGGATCGGTTGAAGCGCGTGCTCAACGGCGAGGCCGTGCCCGCCGCAATGACGTGATGAATTGGCTGCTTGCTTTGCGCGGGGAGCAGATCAAGCTTTGAAGAGATGAAAGGGGAGTTTGTCCCATGAAGACAGGCCTAGTGATTACCGCCCATCCCGGCGATTTCGTCTGGCGCGCGGGCGGCGCCATCGCGCTGCATGCCAAGAAGGGCTACCGCATGAAGATCGTCTGCATGTCCTTCGGCGAGCGCGGCGAAAGCCAGTTCGCCTGGAAGGAAAAGGGCGCGACGCTGGAATCGGTGAAGGCCGGCCGTAAGGACGAGGCCGAGCGCGCCGCCAAGCTCCTGGGCGCCGAGATCGAGTTCTTCGACTGCGGCGACTATCCGCTGAGGCTGAACGAAGCGCATTTCGATCGCATGGTCGATATCTACCGCGAGCTCAGCCCGAGCTTCGTGCTGACCCATGCGCTCGAGGATCCCTATAATTTCGACCATCCGAACGCGGCGCATTTCGCGCAGGAGACCCGCGTGGTCGCGCAGGCGATGGGTCACAAGCCCGGAGCGCAGTATAAATACGCCGCGCCGCCGGTGTTCCTGTTCGAGCCGCATCAGCCCGAGATGTGCAACTTCAAGCCGAACTTGATTCTCAAAATCGACGAGGTCTGGAAGGAGAAGTACGAGGCGTTCCAGATCCTCGCCGCGCAAAAGCATCTCTGGGGCTATTATGAGCGCGTCGCGCTCAACCGTGGCATCCAGGGCAGCCGCAACACGGGCGTGCCCATGACTTACGGCGAGGCCTATCAGCGCCTGTTCCCCACGGTCGAGGAGGTCTTGGCATGAAGCCGGTCGTCGTTCGCAACATCAAGCGCGCCGATCCTGCCGGCATGGCGATCTATGGCGTCTCCACCGTGCACGAGGCGATGGGCCGCCTCGGGCTGATGAAGCCCTATATGCGCCCGATCTGGCCCGGTGCGCAGATCGCCGGCCCCGCGGTCACCGTGCTGGCGCAGCCCGGCGACAACTGGATGATCCATGTCGCTGTCGAGCAATGCAGGCGGGGTGACGTTCTCGTCGTCGGCTGCACCACGGATAATACCGACGGCATGTTTGGCGAGCTGCTCGCAACCTCGCTTCACGCGCGCGGTGTGCAGGGGCTCGTCATCGATGCCGGCTGCCGTGACGTGCATGCGCTGCATGAGATGAGATTTCCGGTGTGGTCGCGCGCCGTCTCGGCTAAGGGCACGGTCAAGGCGACGCTTGGTTCGGTCAATGTTCCCGTGGTCTGCGCGGGGGTCAACGTCGAGCCCGGCGATATCGTGGTCGCGGACGACGATGGTGTCGTGGTGGTGCCGAAGCGGGTCGCGGCCGAGGTTGCCGAAAGGGCCGGGAAGCGCAATGCGGACGAGAGCGGCAAGCGCAATCGCCTTGCCTCGGGCGAGCTTGGCCTCGACATGTACAACATGCGCGAGGCTCTGGCGAAAGCCGGGCTCGTCTATGTCGACAATCCCGAGGATGTCTGACTGGGCGAGAAGCGGAGCGGGCTGATGGATCGTCTCAAGCTGCGGACCGTGCTCGGTAGTCATCCGCATGTGCAGGCCTTGAAGAGCGGAGAGCTCCGCTCTGACCGCTTCGACCTCGACTTCATCGAGTACACGCCGACCAATACGGCGTTCAAGCCGATGGTGCGCGAGCAGGCCTTCGACGTCTGCGAGATGGCGATCGTCACCTATCTGATGGCGAAAGCCCATGGCAAGCCGCTGGTGCTGTTGCCGGCGACGATGCTCGGCCGCTTCCAGCACGGCTATGCCCTGTACAATCCCGAGCGCGGCACGCTCGGTCCGTCGGACCTCGAAGGCAAGCGCGTCGGCATCCGTTCCTTCACGACCACGACCGGCGCCTGGATCAGGGGCATTCTGGCCAACGACTACGGCGTGAACCTCGACAACATGAAGTGGATCACCTTCGAGGACCCGCATGTTGCCGAATATGTCGACACCACCGAGCGTGCGCCGAAGGACAAGAAGATCCTGCAAATGCTGCTCGATGGCGAGCTCGACGCCGTGCTCGGCGAGACCTCGAACGACCCGCGCCTCAAGCCGCTGTTTCCCGATCCGGCCGCGGAGGCCGCCGCTTGGTATGCCCGGCGCGGCGCCGTGCCGGTCAACCATCTCGTGGTCGTGACCGAGGCGCTGGCAAAATCGCGCCCTGATGTCGTCTCGGGCGTGTACGATCTCCTGAAGGCCGGCAAGGCGAAGGCAGGCGCGCCTGCATCGCCCGATCTGCTGCCGTTCGGGGTCGAGGCCAACCGCAAGCCGCTGGAGCTGATCATTGACTACGCCTATCAGCAGGCATTGATCCCGCACCGCTTTGCGGTCGAGGAGCTCTTTGACGACACCACGCGAAGGATGAACTGATGTCCGGCGATCCCAGGCGGTGGCAGATAGGACTGGTCGGCTATGGCGAGGTCGGCAAGATCCTCGCGGAGGACTTGCGCCAGCAGGACATCAAGGTTGCGACCTTCGACCTCAAGCTCGGGAACGGGCAGGGCGTGGCCTTGCGCGATCACGCCACAAAGCATGGCGTCAAGCTGGCCGCCTCGCACGCCGATCTGACGGCTAAATGCGACTTCATCGTCTCGGCCGTGACCGCGAGTCAGGCCGTCCCGGTGGCAAAGGCTTGCGCCGCTGCGATCAACCGGGGGACATGGTTCCTCGACTTCAACTCGGCCTCGCCCGGCGCCAAGCAGCGCGCCGCCAAGCTGATCGACGACGCCGGCGGACGTTATGTCGAGGGCGCGGTGATGACCTCGGTGCCGCCTTATCGCATCAAGGTGCCGCTGCTGCTCGGTGGCCCCGGCGCGCGCGAGCTCGAGCCGCTGCTCAATTCGATCGGATTTGCCGCCAAGGTTGCGAGCGACAAGCTCGGCGTCTCCTCGGCCGTGAAGATGTGCCGCAGCATCATGATCAAGGGGCTCGAAGCCATGGTCATCGAAAGCTTTACCACCGCGCGCGCTTACGGCGTCGAGGATGCGGTGCTGGCCTCGCTCACGGAAACCTTTCCCGCGATCGACTGGGAGAAGCAGGGCGCCTATTTCTTCCAGCGCGTGATCGAGCACGGCCGCCGCCGCGCCGAGGAAGTGCGCGAGGTCGTCGAGACCGTGCGCGAGGCGGGGCTGACGCCATGGTCGGCGCAAGGCACCGCCGAGCGACAGGCTTGGGTCGCCGATCTCGCCGACGAGGGCCTGTTCGGCACGAAGGGCACCAAGGAGTTTGCCCGCAGCGCCGACTGGCGCACCGAGGCCGATCGTATCCTGGCGAAGATCACGCGTGAGGGATGACGGCGCGCGGCTTGCCGCGGTCTGACGGTGGAAACAGAACGGCCTGACGCAGTTCGAACACCGGCCTTCCGTTCTTGAAGCCCATCGTGATATCGGGCAGCTCGGCAATGGCAAAGCGGCTGTCGCGCGTATCGAGCACAACGAAGTCGGCGGGATTGCCGACCTTGATGCCATAGTTCTTCAGGTTCATCAGCCGGGCCGGCAGCTCGGTGACGAGGTCGAGGCAGGTGTCGAACTCGCCGACCGATGCATGCGCGACATTGGCGTAGAAGTTCGCCATCCGCAGCAGCGAGGCATCGCCGAACGGCGTGAAGGGATTGAGTACGTTGTTGGTCGCAACCGAGCACAGCACGCCGCTTGCAACGAGCTTGTGGGCGACCGTGATGCCGCGCGGCACGTTGTGCGTGGCATCGCGGCCCATCAGATAGAGATCGGTCGCGGGCAGCACCGTGACGGCGACACCGGTTTTTGCGAGACGCTCCACCACCGGCTTCAGGCGCTCCGGCGGCAGCGCAGACAGCTTGGTGGCATGGCCAATTGCAACGCGGCCCTGATAGCCGCGCTGTTCGGTCTGCCGGCACACCTCGTCGAGATGCGACCAGGATGGATCCAGGTCGAAGTCGAGGTGGAGATCGACATCGACGTCGAACTCCTGCGCGAGATCGAAGATGCGGGCGAGATGCGCGTTGGGATCGGTGTCGGTATAGGGGCAGCCGCCGATCACGTCGCCGCCGTCGCGCAGCGCCTGGATCAACAGCTCTTCGGCTCCGGGATCGTTGGTCAGCCCTTCCTGCGGGAAGACACACAGCGACAGATCGAGCGCCCAGGCGTAGTCGCGCTTCAGCGCCTTGACCGCCTCGAGGCTGCGCAGGCCGATCCGCGGATCGATCTCGACATGGGTCCGCATCCGCGTCGTGCCGTGCACGATTGCGCGTTCCAGCACTCTTGCGCCGCGCGTATAGACGTCCTCGATCGTGAAATCGCGCTTCATCGCCGAGACCGCGCGTATGGCCTCGCTGAGATTGCCGTGCTCGTGTCCGCAGCGGCCGAGCAGGCAGGCCTTGTCGAGGTGGATGTGGGTGTCGACGAAGCCGGGCAGCACGAGCCGGCCTTCGAGGTCGATCTCGACGGCATCGGCCCGAAGGCGTGGCTCGATCGCGGCGATCTTGCCTTGGGATACGCCGATATCTGCGGGTGCGATGGCGCCGCGTATCAGCGCGTTGCGGAAGATCAGGTCGAGGGCGGTTTGCGTCGTCATGGCACCAGCACTTTGCGGCGTGAGCGTACAGGAGTGTGCCGTGCGAGGCGCCTCCAGAGTTGCGGCAATCTAGCGAGGGGCATGTTCAAAAAATATGCATGCATTCCCACCACTCGGGGCTAGTATCCCGCATCCTTCGGAGAAGCCGCCATGTCCGTTGCCGAAAAAGCCCCGAGCAAGACCATGTCCGACGCCGAGATTGTCGAAGCCTATCTGACGGCCTCGATGATCCCGGATCCGGAGGCCGCGGCGGTCTACATGGCGCCCGGCACGGTCATCACCTTTACCGGCGGACGCGAGTTCGATCATCCGCGGGGGCCGGCCGGTTTCAACGCCAAGCGCTATCGATGGGTCAAGAAGAAGATGGACCGTTTCGACGTCTGCCCCGGCGAGGGCGAAACCGTGGTCTACAGCGTCGGCACGCTCTACGGCGAATGGCACGATGGCACGTCCTTCGAGGGCAACCGCTATGTCGACCGTTTCGTGGTGAAGGGCGGCAAGATCACCAAGATGGACGTCTGGAACGACAGCGCCGAGCGTATCCTGGTTCAGCGCGGCATCGACGCGTAGGGCGCGGTGGGAGGGGGGACTTGAGGGGGGAGCCTCCGCAGGTTCGGCTGTCCCCCGTTTCCGCGGAGACGATCCGTCACTTACGGATTGTACGACGATGGCACATTGCCGGTGTTTTGCCCGACGCGTCAAGCTATTTCGTAAAATCCGTAGTGTGCGATCCGGCAGCCGTCTCGCACCTTTGCATGGGGTTGTTTTTCGATTTTTGATGGAAGGGCCAATCAGCGCGGCCCCGCAACCCTCTGCGGGGCGCGCCGCAAGTAAGTTGAGGTGAGAGCCGGGCTCAACCCTGGCGGCGTAAAAAGCAGGTAATCGTGACCTTCTCCCAGATGCCGGCCGCGGCGAAGGGATCGGCGCGGTTGAAGGCCTCCACCTCGGCGCGTCCCGGTGCATCGATCAGGAACAGGCTGCCGATCATCTTCTCGCCGTCGTCGGAGACGAGCGGACCGGACATCACGATCTTGACGCCGAAGCTTGAGGTGTCCGACAGGAACGCCTTGTGCGCGTCGTAATTGGCGAGCCGGGTCGGCAGCGCGCCGGCGCGGTCGAGGGCGTGAATGGCAAACAGCATGGTGTCTCCAGACGATGTCTTGGGACGGCCGCAGCTGAACGGCCGTCCCGATTTTCGAAAGTGAAAGTCTACTTCGCGCCGAGCTTTTGCGCCTCTTCCCAGGTCGGGCACGCGCGCTGCTCGAGCGGCACGTCGAAGGGCCCGAAATTGTCCTTGGTGATGACGGTGGGCTTCAGCACGATCTCAGCGACGACGGGCTGTTCGCGCAGGTTGCGGATCGCCATCATGGTGCCGAGGCAGCCCTGCGCAAAGCCGTTATAGTCGCCGCTTGCGAGCAGCTTGCCGGACTTGATGGCATCGATCGCTTCCTTGGTGCCGTTGATGCCGATCACCTGCGCCTTCCGGTTCGCACCGTCCAGCGCCTCGATCGCGCCGATCGCCATGGCGTCGTTGGCCGCGAGCACGCCATCGATCTGCGAGTTCGACTGCATGAGGTTCTCCATCACCTGGAGCGCCTGGAGCCGCTGGTAGTTGCCGGGCTGCGAGGCCAGGAGCTTCGCGCCGGGAGTTTCCTTCAGCGCATCGTTGAAGCCTCTGATACGATCGACATTGGTCAGCGAGCCCTTGACGCCCTCGATGATGACGATGTTGCCCTTGCCGCCGAGCGTCTTCAGGAGAAAGCGCGCGGTCTCGAGCCCGAGGCTGTAGTCGTCGGCGCCGACGAAGGACACGAACTTGCCGCCGGCGGAGCGGTCGGTGATGTTGACGAGCGGGATCTTGGCGTCGTTGATCTTCTCGACCCCAGGGACCATCGCCTTGTAGTCGACGGGGGTGAAGACGATGGCGCTCGGTTTCTTCACTACGACGTCTTCGATCTGGCTGAGTTGCTCGGGGATCGAGTCCGGCTTGGTCGGAATATATTGCAGCGTCTTGGCGTTCAGCGCCTTCGCCATGTTGTCGGCACCGACGCGCACGGTCTGGAAAAACGGGTTGGTCTGGTTCTTGGTGAAGACGGCGATGGTCTCGCCGTCGGCGCGCGCCTGCGTCGTGAACGCGGCGGCCATCAGCAGCGGCAGTGCAAGGTAGCCCAGTTTCGGTTTCATTTGGTCTCCATCCCTCATTGTGGTTTGTTGGATTTTGCAGAAGAACTCATTGCGCGCGGCGGCGGGCCTTCATGTCGAGCCAGACCGCGAGAATGACGATGATGCCGGTAACGAGTGGCTGCCAGTTGGCACTGACCGACAGGATGTTCATGCCGTTGAGCACCAGCGTCAGGATCAGCGCGCCGACGAAGGTGCCGAACACCGTGCCGACGCCGCCGAACAGCGAGGTGCCGCCGATCAGCACGGCCGCGATCGCGGGCAGCGTCAGGCTTTCCCCGATATCGGCCTCGGCCGAATTGAGCCGCGATAGGAAGATGATCGAGGCAAGCCCCGCCATGGTGCCGGAGACGGCGTAAACCAGCAGCAGGCGGCGCACGACCGGAATGCCGGAGAGCCGCGCCGCAACCGGGTTGGCCCCGATCGCATAGATCTCCTGGCCCCAGATCGTCCGCTGTGCAAACACCGTCCCGATCGCGAGGAAGATCAGCAGCAGATAGACCGGGATCGGCAGGCCGAAGAGATAGCCGCTGCCGATCTGGCGGAAGCCCGCGGGGAAGCCGTGGATGGTCTCGCCCGCCATGTACCAATAGGTGAGGCCGTTCAGCACCCAGAGCATGCCGTAGGTGGCGATGAAGGAGGGGATGCGCAGCGCCGTCACCATGACGCCGTTGAGGAGGCCAACGATGCCACCGGCCACCAGCGCGGTGAGCACGCCCAGCACCGGCGAGCCGGTCTGATGGATCACCGTGCCGGCGAGGCAGGCCGAGAGGGCGACATTCGCGCCGACGGAGAGATCGAGCCCGGCGGTCAGCACCACCAGCGTCAGGCCCGAGGCGATGAAGAAGGTCAGGCTCGCCTGCCGCAACACGTTGAGGATGTTGCCGAGGCTCAGGAAGGAATCGCTGAGCACCGCGAGCACCGCGCAGATCAGCAGCGCCGCCAGCAAACGATAGAACACCTGGATCGCATCTTGCGACAGGAAGGAGCGGGACGGCGAGATGGCCTCCTTGGTGATGTCGGTCATGCGCGGCTCCTGATGCCGTCGAGGAACAGCGCGACAATGACGAGGACGCCGACGCTTGCGACCTGCACTGAGGACGGCAGCGAGATCAGGTTGAGTCCGTTGCGCAAGACGCCGACGGCGATGACGCCGAGCACGGTGCCGAGCAACCAGCCGTTGCCGCGCTCAAAGGACGTGCCGCCAACCGCGACCGCCGCGATGGCGTCGAATTCGAGGCCGAGGCCGGCGGTCGGGTGGCCGGAATTCATGCGCGCGGTCATCAAGAGGCCGGCGACGCCGGCCATGGTGCCGCCGATCGCGTAGACCGCGATCAGGAGCCGGTTCGGCGAGAGGCCGGCATATCTCAGCGCCTCGGGATTGCCCCCGAGCGCGAAGATGTAGGTGCCGAAGCGGGTGTGATAGAGCAGGGCGTGAAACGCCGCATAAGTCACGAGCGCCATCACGATCGGCACGGGCACGCCGAGAAGCGTGGACGAGTAGATATCACGCACGCTGTGGGGGATGCCGACCACGCTCTGGCCGTCAGAGACGATCAGCGACAGGCCTTGAGCCATGCCAAGCGTGCCGAGCGTCGCGACGAACGGCGGAATGCCGAGGATGGCGACCAGCCAGCCATTGACGGTGCCGAAGGCGGCACCGACCAGCACGCCGGCGGCCAGGCCAAGCAGCATCGATTTGGTCGCCAGCGACACGATGGCGACGCAGAGCGAGGTCAGCGTCAGCACCGCGCCCATCGACAGGTCCAGGCCTTCGGTCATGATGATCAACGTCATCGGCAGCGCCAGCATGGTCAGGATCGTCGATTGCACCAGCACGTTGGAGAGGTTGGCGACCGACAGGAAGCCGGGCGCGATCGCCCCGAACAGCGCGATCAGGAGCACCAGCACGATGGCGACGCCGGGAATGCGTTGCAGCGGATTTGGTTGAGAGACGACCGCGGCCTCACGCATGATGCATCCCCAGTCGCACGATGTTCTCCTCGGTTAATTCGGCGCGCGCCAGATGCCCGGCGATGCGGCCCTCGCGCATCACATAGGCGCGGTCGCAGACATGGCAGATCTCGACCTGCTCGGACGAGATCATCAGCGCCGCCGCGCCCTCGGCGACCAGTCGGTCGATCAGGGCAAAGATCTCGGACTTTGCGCCGATGTCGATGCCGCGCGTCGGCTCGTCGAAGATGAAGAGCTTGGCACCGGCAGCGAGCCATTTGCCGATCACGACCTTCTGCTGGTTGCCGCCGGACAATAGGCCGACGGCCTGGCGGGCGCTCGGGGTCGCGATCCTGAGCTGCCGGATCAGGCTATCCGACGTGCGCTGCGCGCTGCGCTGGTCGAACAGGCCGCTCGGGAACAGCTTTCTCAGCGCCGAGACCACGAGATTGTCGCCGACCGAGCGGAGCAGTGCGAGGCCCTCGCTCTTCCGGCTCTCGGGGATCAGGGCAATGCCGCGGCGCGCCGCGACGTCGGGCTCGCCGGAGATCGTCTTGCCGTCGAAGACGATCTCGCCTGATGTCACGGGGTCCGCGCCGAAGATCGCGCGCGCGACCTCGCTGCGGCCGGACCCGACGAGGCCGCAAAGGCCGACGATCTCGCCCCGGCGCACCTCGATGTCGATATCGGAAATACCTGTCGGCGAGGTCAGGCCCTTGACGCTGAGCAGCACCTCGCCGGGCTTGTCGGCGAAGTTGCGCGGATAGCTCATGTCGACGGTGCGACCGACCATCATGCGGACGAGCTGGTCCGGCGTGACGTCGGCAGGGCGGACGCCGTCGATGCGTCGGCCGTCGCGCAGGACCGTGATCCGGTCGCCGAGCGCGAACACCTCGGCCATGCGGTGCGAGATATAGACGATGGAGACGCCATCGGCCTTCAGCCGGGCGATCAGCGCGAACAGGAGGTCGGTCTCGCGGTCGGACAGCGCCGCGGTCGGCTCGTCCATGACCAGGATGCGCGCGTTCTGGCTGATCGCCTTGGCAATCTCGACCATCTGTTGCTGGGCGACGCCGAGCTTGTCGACAGTTGTGGAAGGATCGATATCGAAGCCGATCGTGTCGAGCACGCGTTTGGCGTCGGCCAGGATCTTGCGGCGATCGATCGTGCCGGGAATGCGGCCTTTCGGTTCGCGGCCGAGGAAGATGTTTTGCGCGATGTCGAGATGGGGGACGAGCGAGAATTCCTGGAAGATGACGGCGATGCCGAGCTTCTGCGCGTCGGCGGTCGAGGCGATCGCGACCTTGTCGCCCTTGTAGTAGAACTCGCCGGCGTCGGCGCGGTAGGCGCCGCACAGCACCTTCATCAGGCTCGACTTGCCGGCGCCGTTCTCGCCGAGCAGCATATGGACCTCGCCGGGAAACACGGCAAAGGACACGTCGTCCAGCGCCTTGACGCCCGGAAATTCCTTGCTGATGCCGCGCAGCTCCAGGAGCGGTGCGGGCGAGGGGGCCTCGATGGTCGACGCCGAGCTCATGCGTGCGCTCCGCTGGCAAAAATCTTCCCGGGATTCATCAGGCCGTTGGGGTCGAGCGCCGTCTTGATCGACCGCATCACGTCGACGGCCTCGCCGAGTTCGTCGGTGAGATAGTCGATCTTGCCGAGCCCGATGCCGTGCTCGCCGGTGCAGGTGCCGTCCATCGCGATGGCGCGTGTAACCATGCGCGCCTGCAGCGCCCTGGCGCCGGCAACCTCGTCGGCATTGTCAGGATCGATCAGGATCAGCATGTGGAAATTGCCGTCGCCGACATGACCGACGATCGGGGCGGTAAAGCCGTGCGCATCGGCGTCCCGTCGCGTCTCCGTCAGGCATTCTGCAAGCCGCGAGATCGGTACGCAGACGTCTGTGATCACGGCGCGTGCGCCCGGCCGCAGGCCCAGGCCGGCATAGAGCGTGTTGTCGCGCGCGTGCCAGAGCCGGCTGCGATCCTCCGGTGCCTTTGCCCATGCGAAGCCGTGGCCGCCATGTTCGGTGGCGATCGCCTGTGCGACCTCGGCCTGCTCGGCGACAGCCGTCTCCGAGCCGTGGAACTCGAAGAACAGCGTCGGCGCTTCGCGATAGCCGAGCTTTGAATAGGCATTGATGCCGCGCATCATGACGTCGTCGACGAGCTCGACCCGCGCTACTGGAATAGCCGCCTGGATTACGGCGATCGCGGTGTCGACTGCGTTATGAAGGGTGTCGAAGCTGCACACGGCGGCCGAGATCGCCTGCGGCAATGGATGCAGTTTTAGCGTGATTTCCGTGATGACTCCCAGCGTACCCTCGGCACCGACGAACAGGCGCGTCAGGTCGTAGCCGGCGGCCGATTTGCGCGCGCGCTGCGCCGTGCGGATCACGCGTCCGTCCGCTAGCACGACCTCCAGCGCCATGACATTGTCCTTCATGGTGCCGTAACGCACCGCCATGGTGCCGGAGGCGCGGGTGGACGTCATGCCGCCGATCGATGCGTCAGCGCCGGGATCGATCGGAAAGAACAGGCCGCTGCCGCGCAGCTCCGCATTGAGCTGCTTTCGGGTGATGCCGGGCTGCACCACGACATCCATGTCACTCTCGTGCACCGCCAGCACCTTGTTCATCCGTGCGAAGTCGATGCAGACGCCGCCCGCGACCGAGGATGCGTTGCCTTCAAGCGAGGTGCCGGCGCCGAACGGGACGATCGGCATGCCGGCGCCCGCGCACAGCTTAACGATCCCGGCGACCTCCGCGGTCGTCTCGGGGAATACGACGATGTCCGGCGGCAGGTTCCGATAGTGCGACTCGCTCTGCCCATGCTGATCGAGCACGCCGCGCGCGATACTCGCGCGCGGGCCGATCATGCCTGTGAGGCGATCGGCCAATGTTGCTGTGCTGACCCGCGGTCCCATCCTTGCTCCCTGTCTTTCCCTGCTTTCCGGACTCTGGCGGTCCACTCCGCTGCCGTTCGCCTTAGGCGGCCTGCGCGCTGCTCGCAACCTGCTTCAGGCCGAAATCGTAGTTGAGATGGAAATAGTCGCTGTCCACCATGCGACCATCAGGCGCACTGCCGGCCGGATGACGGACGAACTCGCGGATCAGGCTGTCCTTGACGCCGAACACCACGTCGCTGTCGAGGTATCGATCGCCGGCGACGAACACGTGTGTCACGAGCTGTTCGAAGCCTGGCGCGGAGATCATGAAATGCACATGCGCCGGACGCCAGGGATGTCGGCCCTGGGCCTCCAGCATCTCTCCGACGGGGCCATCATGCGGGATCGGGTAGGCGGCGGGCTTGATCGACCAGAAATGGAAACGGCCGTTCTGGTCGGTGTGGAAGCGCGCGCGCATCGCGAGATCGCCGATCTTGTCGAGCTGCTGCACGTCGTAATAGCCGTCGTCGTCGGAATGCCAGACATCGACCACGGCGCCCGCGAGCGGCCGGCCGTCCACGGCCGAGACGGTGCCTGTGACCAGCATCGGATCGCCTTCCATGGTGCCGGAGATGTCCTCGCCGCTGGCCTTCTCCGGGGCGGCCTGCACGAAGAACGGGCCGAGCACCGTGGTCTCGGTCGCGCCCTCCGGCACGGGATGGTTGATGGCGTCGACCAGCATGGAAACGCCGAGCGTATCCGACAGCAGGATGAACTCCTGGCGCTTGTCGTCGCACATGTGGCCGGTGCGGGTGAGGAAGTCGATGCCGTATTCCCATTCCTTCTGGGTCGGCCGCACCTCGCGCACGAAGGCATGAAGGTGGCGCACCAGCGCCTCGCTCACCTGCTTGATCCGCGGATCGGTGGCGTCCTTGATCCGCTCCAACACCGCGTCGGTGATCGTGTTCTCGTTGAAGTTACGCAACATTGCCTCCGTCGATCAGAGTTTCGGTTCGCCAAGCCCGGACAGCCGTTCCAGATGCTTGACGGTCGCGATGAAGTCGGTCTCGCCATCGCCCTGCGCGACCAGTGAGCCATAGGTCTCGCGCACCTGCGCTGCGAGCTGGAGTGGCACACCGACGGCATGACCGGCGCCGAGGATGAGATCGAGGTCCTTGGCCATCTGCTTGCAGGAGAAGCTGGACTCGAAATCGCGTGTCCTGAGCGGCGCGGTCTTGTACTTCACCATGGGCGAAGCGACCGCGCTGTCGTCGAGCACCTTCAGAATGTCCTGCCAGGCGATGCCACCCTTTCGAGCGAGCGCGAGGCTCTCGGCCATCATGGCCGCCGACACCGCAATCATCAGGTTGACCGCGAGCTTTGCGTAGCGTGCTTCTTCGCCGGGCCCGAGATAGGTCTGCGCGCGGGTGAACGCTGCGAACAGCGGTCTTGTGGCCTCGAAGGCGTCCTTTGGCCCTGAGACGAAGCAGCTCAGCGCGCCCGTGTGAACGATGCTCGCATTGCCGGAGACCGGCGCGCGCAGATAGGTAATGCCGCGGGCTTTTGCGGCGGCGTCGACCTCGGCGGAGGCTTCTGCGCTGACCGTGCTGGTTTCAATGAGAATGGAGTTCGGCGCCATCACGCCGATGATGCCGCCTGCACCGAGCATGACGGCGTGCAGCACTGCGTCATCGGGAAGCGAGGTGATGACCGCGGTTCGGCCCCTGACGGCTTCGGCGGCGGATTCCGCAATCGACAGGCCTTGTTCGCGTGCGGCGGCGATCCGCGCCGCGCTCTGGTCGAACGCGGTCACGGCGTAACCAGCCTTGGCGACGAGCACCGACATCGGCAGACCCATCTTGCCGATGCCGATGAAAGCAATGTTTTTCGAAGCGTCTGTCATTCTTGTCGTCCGTTGGCGCCTCAGGCGGCGCGTCCCTGTCGTTCGATGTCCTGCACCAGCCGCCGCCCGGATCGTGCGAGCAGCTCCTTCTTGGTCTCCAGCCCGTCAGCCAGCAGCCGGCCGTTCCATTTCTTCCAGACGCCACCGATCATGACGGCCTCGATGTTGGCGAGGCTCGTCTGCATCACGACGGTGGCGACCGGATCGTGCACCGGGACGAGGTTGAGATCGGAGGCATCGATGATGACGAGGTCGGCAAGTTTGCCGGGCGTCAGCGAGCCGATCTGGCCGTCGCGGCCGAGCATGCGGGCGCCCTCCAGCGTGATCCAGCGCAGCGCTTCGCGCACAGGGATCGTCGTCGTCGCGGGAATGGTGCCGTGGCTCTTGCGGGTCTCGGCGTTATCGAGCGCCCGCTGCATCGACAGCGCGATGCGCGCAGCGGAGAAGAGATCGCCGGCCAGCACGGATTCGAGGTCGATTCCGATCGTGGGGCGGACGCCGCGCTGCAGCAGCCGTCCTGTGATCGGAAAGCCGTGGCCCTGGATCATCTCGTTCTCGGGCGTCACCGAGAAGGAGACGCCGAGATCGACGAGGCGGGTCAGTAGATCATCGGGCAGGTCGTTGCCGTGGACGATATTGACGTTGGGGCCGACGAGACCTGCCTCGACCAGCTTCTCCCAGCCGCCCGGCGTCTTGGCCGGACCGCCGCCCTGGTGCATCGAGGCGATCAGGCCAGCCCCCCGCGCCAGGCGGAAATCATGCATGGCGACGTCGAGCGTCGAATAGTGCGGGCCCAGGATGGCAAGTCCGAGCGTGACGAGGCCGTCACGATCGGCGAGGGGACCCGCCAGCAACCGCTCGACCTCGCGGCGCGGATGCGGGATCTCCGAGAAATGCGGCTCGCCCGGCTTGGGCTCAAGCTTCGGCGAGCCGTGGAAGAAAGCGGCGCGGATGCCGCTCTCGATCAGGCCGCGCACGGCGGCGTCGGTATGGTCAGGCGTCGGATTGTTGTGGCACCAGTCGACCAGCGTTGTGGTGCCTTGATTGATCTGGTTCAGCGCGCCGACGAGGGTCGCGATGTAGATGTCTTCGGGCCGGAACACCGTCGCCAGCCCCGCATGCATGCGGCTGAAATACTCGAGCAGCGTCCAGTTGGCGGCAAAACCGCGCAATGCCGTCTGCCAGGTGTGCATATGCGCGTTGATCAGCCCGGGGATGACGATACGCCTGGTGCCGTCGACGATCTCGGTCTCGGCTGTGCCGCTGCCGAGGTCGATATTCGGACGCACCTCGACGATCCGGTTGTCCTCGACCAGCACATCGCCGATGCGGAGATCGCCGATCGCATCATCCATGCTGATGATGGTTGCCGATTTGATCAGCGTGCGCCGCATCGCTTCAAGCCGCCGCTTGGGTTGCTGCCGGCGGCTCGCCGGCCCAGGCGCGCGCGATCAGGTCGCGGATGGCGTTGCGCTCGAGGGGGCGCGGATTCCAGTAGGCGTTGGTGACTGCGAGGTCGGCCGCCTTGTCGATGCCGCCCTCCGGCATGCCGATGTCGCGCAGCGCCAGCTTTGCATTCAGCCGCTTCGCGAGGTCGTACAGTCCCCGCGATGCATCGGCGGCGCCGATCGCGCGCGAGATGCGCGTCATCGCATCGGGCACGGCGGGCGCGTTGTAGGCCAGCGCATGCGGCAGCACGATGGTGTGGGTCTCAGCGTGCGGCAGGTCGAACGTGCCGCCGAGCGTGTGGCAGAGCTTGTGATGCAAGGCCATGCCGACGGTACCGAGACAGACGCCGCAGAGCCAGGCGCCATAGAGCGCCTCGGTGCGGGCCTCGCGGTCGTCACTCCTCGCGGCAATGGCGGGGAGGGCACGGGCGAGGGCACGGATGCCTTCTTCCGCCATCAGCGAGGTCACGGGATTGGTGTCGCGCGCGTAAAGCGCTTCGACCGCATGTGCGATCGCGTTGATGCCGGAGGTCGCGGCAAGCCCGACCGGCAGCGTCAAGGTCAGGTCGACATCGTAGATCACCGTCTCGGGTAGTACGGCCGCATCGCGCACCGTGGTCTTGAGGCCATTCTCGGTCTGGCCGACGATCGGCGTCATCTCCGAGCCGGCATAGGTGGTGGGGATGCAGAGCTGGTTGACGCCGGTGCGCAGCGCCAGCGCTTTGCCGAGGCCGGTGGTCGAGCCGCCGCCGAGCGAGACGACGCAGTCGGCCTCGCAGGCCTTCATCGCCGCGAGCGCCTGCGCGGTGACCTCGACCGGGGTGTGCATGGTGGCGCCGGCAAAGAGGCCGGCATAGAGCGGGCCGAGTGCAGCGCCGAGGACCTTGCCTTGCGCCTCCTGCTGCGGCGTCGTCAGCACCAGTGCCCGCTTGCCGCCCAGCCGCTCGACCTCGGCCTTGGCCGCCGCAACCGTTCCGCTGCCGAACACGACGCGGCAGGGGAGGTTTTCGAAGGTGAACGAACCGATCATGCACCGGTCTCTTTGATGGGATAATCGACCTGGAAGCGGCCGATCCGCAAGTCGCCGAGCTCCTGGCGTACGCGCAGGTGCTCCGGATGGGTTGCATAGGCCTGGAGCGCGGCCTGGTCGGCGAATTCGGAGAACAGCACGACGTCGCAGGCGTAGTCGACATCGCTGACGTCGAGGCCGACCTCGATATGGGTGAGGCCGTCGATCCGGCCCCGCAGGCCCTCGAACAGGGTTTTGACCTTGAGCCGGGCCGCGGAGCGCTCCGCAGGCGTCTCCCCGCGTAGCCGCCACATCACGATGTGCCTGATCGGGCCCGACATTTCCTGATTTCCTCGCCACTAATATTGCTTATTGGAGCTATTTTGCCTTGCAGAAATCGGAAATAAAGGCCAAAAATCGTAAGTCTCTTTTCCGATTTGTGCAAAAATGGACCGCCTTCTCCAGCTCGAGGTCTTCTCCAAAACGGCCGAACTCGGCAGCCTTTCCAAGGCCGCAGAGACGCTGCGAATGTCAAACGCGGCGGCAAGCCGGCATCTCAGCGCGCTGGAGGAGCGGCTCGCGGTCCGGCTGATCGAGCGGAACACGCGCCGGCAATGGCTGACGGAAGCAGGGCAAGAGCTTCTGCAACGATGCAGCACACTGCTGAACGAGCTCGCGGAAGCAGAAGACGCCGTCTCGGACCGCGCGCTGTCGCCGAAGGGCATGCTGCGGGTCACGAGCTCGCTGTCGTTCGCGATGATCTATCTGGCGCCGATGCTGCCGGCGTTCCGCGCGCTCTATCCAAAACTCAGCGTGCAGATCATCGCCGCCAATCGCTATCCCGATTTCATCGAAGCGGGCATCGACGTCGCGATCCGCACAAGGGAGCATGAGCCCGACTCCAACATCATCGTCCGCCGCATCGGCCAGATGCGACGCGTGCTGGCGGCGGCACCCTCCTATTTCGCAAGGCAGGGGCAGCCGCAGCATCCGGCGGATCTCGCCCGCCACGACATGCTGATCTACAACCTCGCCAACGATCCCTATTCGCTGCGGCTCAGCAAGGGCAATGCGGCCCAGACCATCCGCATTGCGCCGACGCTCGACAGCAATGACGGCCAGGTGATCCGCGGCGCGGCGCTCGCAGGCCTCGGCATCCTGATCCAGCCGCTCTATATCGTGCAGGGCGATATTTCCTCAGGCCAGCTCGTGCCGCTATTGATGGACTGGGAGCTGCCCTTGCTCACCATGAACATCGCCTACCAGAACCGCGTCAGGCTGCCCGCCAAGATCCGGGTGTTTTCCGACTTCCTGGTCAATCACATCCGCGAGCATTCGCAGCCGGGGATCTGGATTGACGCGAAGGAGCGCGTCCCCGAGTCGTTCGGCGCAGTATAAAACGCGATAAGCTGTGTGTCGCGCGTTCGCGCGCAAGCAAGTGGCGCCGGCTCGGCGCCACTCCTTTCGACAACACGTACTGATCAGAATGTGCAGCCCAAAGCTGTGAGCGAGGCCTTCGTCGTATCCATGGTCTGCTTGCAAGTCGATTCCATGGTCGCCTTCGTCGACGGATTCTTGGACAGGTCGATCCACGTCTTGCGCATCTGGTCGATCTGCGACTTGTAAGTCGCGCGCTGCTCCGCGGGGACCTTGGAAGCAACGCAGCTGTCGTATTTGGTCAGGAACTCGTCGCAGACGGCGATTCCGGTGCTCTGCGCGTGGGCCGACGTGACGCCCGCGAGCATGGCGAGGCCTGTGATGCCTGGCAATATTCGTCGCCAGTTCGCGCTCGAACCCGCCGCGGCCTTTGATGCTGCTTGACACATATCTCTAACTTCCTTGTCACAACTGAGTAACGTCGAACGCCGGCAGGCGCCCGACTTCGCCTCATCTCCCCGATCGATGCGCCATCGTCTCGCACCGGTAAATGGTCGGCGCTGCGGACGCTGAGTAGCTTGAGCGATGAGTCGTCAGAGGCGAGACCGGGCACTATCGCGCCGGCGCCGAACGAATGTTCCGTCAATCCGGCGAGATTGTGGGTGATGACGCAATGACAACTGCGCGGGGCGCGACATAGTGTGGCGAGCCGCGACAACGCAAGTGCCGCAGCAAAGGAGCTGGCACCCGACGCGAGAAGTGCGCACGTCTGCGGCTAGCGCGCTCGCGGGGACGCCAGCAACTGACTGGCCAGTGCTGCGCCGAGACCTGCGATGGCTGCCATCGCAAGCGCCCAGACGACGAAGAGCCGATGACCGATCAGCGCGCCGCTGAGGAGCGGCGCTGTGATGTTGGCGCCCGACATCAGCGACTGGTTGAGGCCCATAATCATGCCCTGGCGGTTGATCGCGGTGCTGCGCGACAGCTCCGCCGTCAGCGTGCTGCGCGCGAACATGGTGCCGATGATGATCAGCGTCAAGAATAGTGCGAGCAGGCTGTTGCCGTTTCCGATCGCAAGGCCGGCAAATCCGAGCGCCATGCAGGCGAATGCGAGGAGGACGATCCCGCGGTCGGATACGAAGTGGTTCGCGCGCGTGATCAGCAGGCCCTGGACGACCATGTTGATGAACCCGGCGTAGGCGAACACCCAGCCGAGCTCGCGCGCGCCGAAGGGGTGTCCGTCCCATGAGAAACGCGCCGACAGGAACAGGCCGATCTGCGACAGGAACATCGAGTTGACGAAGAAAAACACGATCAGGAGACCGAGCAGACGCCAGGCATGACGCATTCCGACGATCGCGCGCGTCACCTCCGCATCGGGAACGCGGTGATGATAGAGCGGCTCGGAAGCGGGGTGGTCGGGCGGCAGCAGGGCGACGGTTGCCAAAATGCTGATGAGCGATAGTGCCGCGGCGGCCCACACCGGCGCAGTGTCACCGTAATGCACGAGGAAGCCGGAGAGTGCAGGGCCCAGCAGCAGTCCCGTTCCGATCGCTCCGCTGGTCATCCCGAGCGCCTGCTTGCGCGTCGATGGCGCGCTGTGCTCGGCCGCATAGGCATGCGCCACCGAAATATTTCCCGAGGTCAGACCGTCGATGATCCGGGCGAGAAAGACCACGGTCAGGTTGGTTGCGAGCGCGAGCAGAACGAAACCGACGAACGTGCCGATCTGGCTGACGAGCAGAACCTTGCGGCGGCCATAGCGATCCGAGAGCATGCCCACCACCGGTCCGGCGATGAGCTGGCAGACGGCGTAGGCCGAGATCAGCATGCCCAGCATGAACGGTGTTGCACCGAGCCGCTGCGAGTAGAACGGCAGCAGGGGCAGGATGATCCCCAATCCCGTGGCATCCACGGCCACCACGACGAAGGTCGGGACAAGCGACAGGGTGCCGGCGCCGTGCAGCGCCTGGCCTGCGTCCGTCGTGGAACCCGCGTTCATGATGCGTCGATCTCGTTCGCTTTCCCGTGATTGCTCGAAATATCCTCACCTATATAGTTGTCAGCTAATAGTTTGCGTCCTATCTAATTTGCATGGCTCCCTCGCAGGCTCATATCCATGCCGAGATCGCCCGGCTCGTCACGCGCCTGGGCCGCATCTGGCGCCGCGAGTCGGACCAGGCGCTGTCCAATTACGGCCTGTCCTATGCGACCGCGATTCCGCTCCTGCTGCTGTCGCGGCAGGGAACTTCAGTGCGCCAGGGCGTGCTCGCCGACGAATTGGGGATCGAGGGACCTTCGTTGGTGCGGCTGATCGATCTGCTCGAGGCCGAGGGACTCGTGGAACGCCGCGAGGATCCGACCGACCGGCGTGCCAAAACGCTACACCTTACGGCAACAGGCAAAGCCAAGGTTGAGGAAACCAACCGCATTCTGCGCCGCGTGCGGGCGAACCTCCTCAAGGATATCGGAGCGGAGGAACTTGCGATAACCTTCGCGACGCTCCAGCGCATCGAGCAGCGCGCCAGCCGCCTGCATGACGCGAAGACTGGTTCAGAGGCGAAATAGTCATGCGCGCTGATGAGCCCTTCCTGGTCCGCCACGCGGACCTCATCTTCGCCTTGAAGACGTTCGCGGCGTCGATGCTGGCACTCGTCATCGCGTTATGGATGGACCTGCCGCGGCCCTATTGGGCGATGGCAACCGTCTACATCACCTCGCAGCCGCTCGCCGGCGCGACCAGCTCGAAGGCGTTCTTCCGTGTGATCGGGACGCTCGTCGGGGCCACGGCGACGGTGGCTATGGTGCCCAATCTCGTCGACGCGCCGGAACTGCTCTGCCTCGCAATCGCGCTTTGGGTCGGTCTCTGCCTTTATGTCTCGCTGCTCGACGGCACGCCGCGCAGCTATCTCTTCATGCTGGCCGGCTACACGGTTGCGTTGATCGGCTTTCCTTCTGTCTCCGACCCCGGAAACATCTTTGACACTGCGATTGCGCGCGTGGAGGAGATCTCGCTCGGCATCATCTGTGCGAGCCTGGTCTCGACCCTCGTTTTTCCCCGCAGCGTCGCGCCGGCCGTCGCTGCGCGCGTCGACCACTGGCTGAGGGACGCGCGCCGCCTGAGCCACGACACATTGCTCGGTCGCGGCCCCGACGAAGCACGCCGCACGCTCCGACTGCGCCTTGCCACCGACATCGTCGAGATCGATACGCTTGCGGTCCATCTCGGCTATGACCGCCTTGCGGACGTCGAGGCCGTCTCTGGCCTGCGTGAAATCCGGTTGCGGATGTTGATGCTCTTGCCGGTGATCGCCTCGATCGAGGATCGGCTGGACGCGCTTGGCGAACGGGGTCTCAAGGCGCAGCCCGAGCTGAACCGCCTGCTTGCGGATATCGGCACCTGGGTCTCGGAGGACGCGCGGCGGCCGGCTGGGCCGATCCGCGCCACGATCGAGGCGCGGCAGGCCGCGCTCGACGGCAACGCCTCCTGGGAGCGGATCATCACGACCAGCCTCCTGTCGCGATTGCGCGAGCTCGTCGATCTCTCCTGTGACTGCCGCGCGCTGAGCGAGGCGATCGCCGCCGGCCGCAGGATTTCCACGGTCGATCTCGTCTTCCATCCCGAGGCTGGGGCTGCGGCCGTGCGTCATCGCGACCGCGGCCTCGCGCTATGGTCGGCGGCCGGTGCCGTCGTCGCTATTCTCATCTGCTGCGCCTTCTGGATCGGGACCGGCTGGCCGGACGGCGCCTCGGCGCCGATGATGGCAGCTGTCGCCTGTTGCTTCTTCGCCGCGCAAGACGATCCCGCGCGCTTCATCCGCAGCTTTGGCCTGTGGTCGCTGGTCGCGATCGTGGTCGTTGCGATTTATCTGTTCGCGGTGGTGCCCGCGATCTCCCATATCGAGGTCCTGATCGTCGCGCTGGCACCGACCTTCCTGATCTACGGTCTCTTGATCGGGCGGCCGGCCACGGCCGGCGCCGGCTCGGCGCTCGCGGTGAACACGGCGACGCTGCTCGCATTACAGTCGACCTACAGCGCGGAGTTTGGCGCTTACGCCAATTCGGCTATTGCCTTCTTCACCGGCATCGTCGTCGCCGAGGTCGTGACCAGGATCGCGCGCGGGGTGGGGGCGGAGTGGGTCGCCAAGCGCCTGGTGCTGTCGAGCTGGAAGACTTTGGCGGTCGCCGCCGAGCGTCGCGGCAAGCACGACCGCGCGGAGTTCGCAGGTCTGATGCTGCACCGGATGGGACTGCTCGTGCAGCGTATCGCCTTCGTCTCGGAGGCCGACCGTCGCGACACAGAGAGCCTGGCGCAGCTTCGCATCGGGCTCAACATCATACACCTTAGGCGGGCACGCTACGGCCTCGCCGCATCCACGCTCTTCGTTCTCGACGACATGCTGGATCAGCTCGCCGCCGCATTTCGCCGCTATGCCGGCGGAGGCATGCCGCCCGAGCTGCTCGCGCGCATCGACGCTGCGCTCGCTGCGGCCGTCGAGGATCCCAACCCGCAGGCTCGGGAGGACGCGCTGCTTGGGCTCGTCGGCATCCGGCGCGGACTGTTTCCGGGGGCGCCGGCCTATCGTCCGCAGCGAGGGGAGAGCTTTGCGGCATGAGGTACGAGATCGACATCTACGGCGTGCTGGTTCCGGCGCTGCTGTTGTGGCTCATCGTGGCCTTTGCGCTCAGCGCTCTCTTGCGCAGGCTGATGCAGCGGTTCGGCCTCTACCGGCTGGTCTGGCATCGGGCGCTGTTCAACTTCGCGCTGTTCGTCTGCATTCTCGGCGGCGTCGTGTATCTTTCGGAGTTTCTGCCATGAAGGGGAGTTTCGCCTGGCTCGGACGGGTTGCCTTGACGGTGCTTGTCGTCGTTGCGGCGATCGCCGTCGGTCGCGGCCTTTGGGCCTACTACATGGAGGCGCCGTGGACGCGCGACGGGCGCGTCCGTGCCGACGTTGTCCAGGTTGCGCCCGACGTGTCGGGCTTCGTCACGGAGGTTCTGGTCAAGGACAACCAGAAGGTCCATCGCGGTGACGTCCTGTTCCGCATCGATCGGGAACGCTTTGCGCTGGCGCTGCAACAGGCCGACGCCGCGCTTGCCGGCCATCGTGCGACGCTCGATCAGGCCAATGCCGACCTGAAGCGCTACAGCGCGCTCACCACCGACGCGGTCTCGCAGCAGAAGCAGGAGCAGGTGCTCGCCACGCAGTTGCAGGCTAAGGCGGCCTACGATCAGGCGGTCGCCGACCGCGCGTTGGCCCAGCTCAATCTCGATCGTAGCGACGTGCGCGCCTCGGTGAACGGCATTATCACCAACATGGACCTGCGGCCGGGTGCCTATGTGACGGCCGGCAAGGGCGTGATGGCGCTGGTCGACAGCGACACGCTGCATGTCGAAGGCTATTTCGAGGAGACCAAGCTCGCGCGCATCCGCATCGGCGACAAGGTGCAGGTTCGCCTGATGGGCGATCCGGTGAAGCTCACCGGCCATGTCGAAAGCATCGCCGCCGGCATCGAGGATCGCGACCGCGCCGCGGGCGCGAATTTGCTCGCCAACGTCAACCCGACCTTCAGCTGGGTACGCCTGGCGCAGCGCGTTCCCGTGCGGATCGCGCTCGACCAGATTCCCGACAACATCGCCCTGGTCGCCGGCCGCTCGGCGACCGTCGAGGTGCTGAACTAGCTACCAGGTTGCGGCAAGGGCCTTCTGCATACCGGCCGTCCGCCGCGGAGGAAGCATCGATGTCACCGGGCAATCACAAGACCGGCACAGCCGGCGCATCCAACATCGCGACGCTGAGCGGCGCGACGCGGCTCTATGTCATCGTCGGCGATCCCATCGCCCAGGTGCGCGCGCCCGCGGGGCTCACAGCCGCCTTCGCAGCACGCGGTCATGACGGCATCCTCGTCCCCGTCCAGGTCGCGCCAGCCGATCTGTCCGACTTCCTCGGGGTGGCGAGGCGGCTGAAGAATCTCGACGGCATCGTCGCGACCATTCCGCATAAATTCGCCTGCTACCAGGCCTGCGCCAGCGCCACCGATCGCGCGCATTTCCTGCGCACCGTGAACCTGATGCGCCGCCGGGCGGATGGCGCCTGGCATGGCGACATGGTGGACGGACTCGGTTTCGTCGGTGCGGCGCGCGCCAAGGGGATCGACCCTGACGGGATGCGCGCACTGCTGGTCGGTGCCGGCGGTGCCGGCTCGGCGATTGCGCTCGCGATGGTCGAGGCTGGCGTCCGCGAGATCGCCATTCATGACACAGCAATCGAGCGGCGCGACGTGCTGATCGATCAGCTCAACAGGCTCGGCAAGGGCCGCGCGCTGGCGGGTTCGACCGATCCCACAGGTTTCGGTTTCGTGGCCAACGCCACGCCCGCCGGCATGATGGAGGGCGATCCAGTGCCGGTCGACGTCGCAAAACTCGCGCCGTCGACCTATTGCGGCTGTGTCATCACCAAGCCGGAGGTCTCGCCCTTCATCGCAGCCGCGCGAAAGATCGGCTGCGTCACGGCGACCGGCACCGACATGTATCAGCAGCACCAGGGCATCATGATGGATTTCCTGCTCGGCTGATGACCGCGCGAATGTCAAGTGTCGCGCCGCGCGTTGTTTGCGCGCGGCGGGGCTTGAGCGATCGGTGCTGGCGTAGGATCATGCCGTGAAGGCAGTCGAATCCCGGCCGTCGGTTGGTTGCGAGCGGGGCGCATGCCCCGAACAGAGGAATGAAATGAACAGGGGCAGAATCATTGCGACGGCCGCGCTCGGCGCGATGGCACTGTTCGCACATCTCGGGGCGGCCGACGCCGCGCAATGCGGCAACGGGCCCGGCGGTTTTGAAGGCTGGAAGCGCGAGTTCGGCGAGGAGGCCCGTGGCAAGGGCATCGGCGCGACCGGCGTCGGCGCGTTGATGCAGGCCAATTACGCCAGCGCGACCATTGCGGCCGATCGCAGCCAGCACAGTTTTTCGCTCTCCCTCGAGCAATTCCTGGCCAAGCGCGGCGCCTCGACCATCGTGGCGCGCGGGCGCTCGCTCAAGCAGTCGCAGGGAGCACTGTTCGCCTCGATCCAGCAGCGGTATGGGGTGCCGCCGGGGCCGCTGATCGCGATCTGGGGCATGGAGACCGGCTTTGGCAGCCAGCGCGGCAATCAGAACATGCTGTCCTCGATCGCGACGCTCGCCTATGACTGCCGCCGTCCGGAGTTCTTCACCGATCAGCTCTATGCGGCGCTGAAGCTGATCGACCGCGGCGCATTGTCGCCCGCGCAGCGCGGCTCGATGCATGGCGAGGTCGGCCAGACCCAGTTCATGCCCAAGAACATCCTGGCCTATGGCACCGGGAATCTCGACGTTGCCGCGAACGCGCTGAATTCGACCGCGAATTTTCTAAAAGCCCATGGCTGGCGTGCCGGCGCCGGCTACCAGCCGGGCGAGCCGAATTTTGCCGCAATCGAGGCCTGGAACGCCGCCGGCGTCTACCAGAAGGCGATCGCGCTGATGGGGCGGCAGATCGATGGGGAGGGGGCGCGTTAGAGCGTGATCCGGAAATGTGTGAAGCGGTTTTCCCTCGCGACAAACGCGGAACGCGTTTGCGCGGAGATCATGCTTAAAAGGCGCGCCCCCGTCTCAGTAGTGTGAGGTGCGGTAGGCGTCGAGCGCGTGCGCTGCGAAAACGCCGATGCTGCAGAGAGCGAGGAAGGCGGAGATCAGCTCGATCATAGCTCGTCCTCCTGCGGAGGCAGGGCAACGAGATATTGGCCGCAAGAATAGTCCCAAATCAGCTCGAGGAAGAATTGCATGGTGGCCGTCCCTGTATGATTTTGGCGACCAGCATAGGGGGCGGTCTGTTTCAGGCGTGTTTCGTGGTTTTGGGAAAGGGTTTCGTCGGAACCGCTGGGTACTCCGCAGGCGGCCGGACCTTCGTACCCGTTAACCACGCTATTACAGGTTGTGCCGTCCGTTGGGGGTTGTCGAACCCCTTGCGGCTCTCCCGCAGAGATGGTCAGCTTGTTCCGGGGAAATGGCTGGGGGGACAATATGAAGAAATTGCTTTTCGCGATCGCGCTGCTTGCGGGATTTTCGGCGACACCCGCGCTGGCGCAGCAATCCAAGGTCGGCGACTGGACGATCGAGAAGCGCTCGCAGGATACACACTGCAATGCGAGCCGCGGCTACAAGGACAAGGAGGACGAGAACCGCGACTATGTGATCGTGCTGTCCTACTCCGACAAGGCGATCGTCATCGTGATGATCTATGACGGCTGGGAGTGGGACAAGGTCGGCGAGATCTTGAAGGCCGACTTCGGCACCGACGACGCCGACATCATGAAGAGCGCCAAGTGGGAGGTCATGGACAAGACCACCGTGCGCGGCATCTTCGAGTTCAACCAGTCGATCCTCGACAAGCTGTCGAAGGCAAAGCGCCTCACCGTCGATTTCGAGGATGACGACGAGGACAGCATCGAAATGCAGATCCCGCGCGCGGGCGAGGTGCTGGGCGCGCTGAAGTTCTGTGAGGAGAACAGGAAGTAGGGCGAGGGCGGCCTCGTCGACGCAATCCTAAAGCGCGATGAGATTGGGATGAATCACCATCGCGCTTTAGGTTGTTGTTTGCGCATGATCTTTTCGGAAAACCGCTTCACACTTTTCCGGATCACGCTCTAGAAATTCAGCTCAGCAGGCCATCCTGATGCAGCCGCTCGATGCAGGCGCGTTCGATCGGCTTTTCGGAGATGGTCTTTGGAATCTCGCGGAGCACCTGGATGATCTCGGGGATGTCCCGCTTTTGCAGCTTCGTTGCGCAATATTCGACCAGAGCAGTCTGGTCGAAGTCTGCGTCGCTCGGGACGACGGCTGCAACGAGCGTCTTTTCGCCGGCCACGTTCCGGGGGGTCGCAACGCCATAGACGAACACATCCGAGACGAGGCCCGACTTGATGAGGGCCGCTTCGACGAGGGCCGTGTTGATGAAATCTCCGTTGCGCCGAACGCCGCCGCCAATCCGATAGTGGAAGAAGAACCAGCCGTTCTCGTCCTCATGCACGACGTCGCCCGTCCGAAACCAGCCGTCGATCGTCTTGTCGTAGCTTGCTTGCTGATTCCGGAAGTAGGAAACCCTGATGGGCTCTCCATCCATGCGCCGAAATCTGAGCTCGCCGGGCTGAAGGGGCGGGCAGCGCCTGCCGTCATCATCGAAGATCGCGGCCTCGAGCCCGGGAGGCGGCTTGCCAAGGCTGCCGAGCGGACCGGCGCCGGACGGATTTGTGAGTGCACCTCCGCCCTCGGTCGAGCCGTAGATCTCGCAGATCGTCACGCCATAGCGGCGCTCATACTCGCGCCAGAGGTCAGCCGGCATGCCGGCGCTGATGATGAGGCGGACGGGGTTGTCGGCATCGTCAGGACTCTCCGGGATGCTGTAGATCTCCGGAATCATGCCGCCGAGGAGATTGAACACGGTGCAGCCGAATTTGCGGCAGATCGGCCAAAGGTGCCGCTTGCTGAACTTGCGGCTGATGACGACCGGCAGGCCTGATGTCAGGCCGATGCGCAGCGTGCCCTGTGCGTTGATGTGCGTCAGCGACAGGCCGGTGTAGAGGACATCGTCGGCGCCGAGATCGATCCCGTGCATGCCGCGCGCCCGGCTCATATAGGCGCCATGGGAGATCACGACGGCCTTTGGATTGCCTGTCGTCCCGGATGTGAACATCAGCATCATGGTCTCTGCGGCTGAAATATCGATCCGGTCGGGCGAGCCACCGTCCTTGATCGCGGCTGCGTAGCCGAGGCTCGCCGGCGCGATTGCTGCGGCCTTTGTGGGCTCTCCAAGGGTCACCGCCCAGGAGAGGGCGGTGTGACCCAGATCGGCGATGGCGGCGGCGCAGTCGGACGAGCAGACCACGCCACGGCATTGAGCGTGCTCGAGCATGAAGGAAAGCTTCTCGCCGATCGTCCTGGGATCGATTGGTACGAACACCGCGCCCAGCAACGCGGCCGCAAGCATGGCCTCGACGAATTCGGGATGGTTCGCCATCATGAGGGCGAATGCATCGCCCCTTCGCAAGCCGAGTCCGGCCAGTCGCTTTGCAAGGGCAGCGCCGTTCCGTTGCAGGTCCGCGTAGGAACGCAGCTCGGTCCGATAAGTGCCGTCCGTCGCAACATCCACGAAGGTCAGGGCAATCTTCGCGGGATCGCGGGCGGCCTGGGCCGCCACGAGATCTGCAATGGTTGCCGGATCAGCGTTTGCTTCCACCGGTCTTATTCCCCGAAGCCATAATACTCGCGGACCACCGGTTCACGCAGCTTGCCGGGCTCGAAGATTTCGATGACGACGCCGTCAGGCGCGCCAAGCATGAAATAGCCGCCGCCTCCGCCCAGGCGGCGGATGGGATTGGGAATATGGAGGCCTGCAGCCTTCATGCGCTCGTACAGCTCATCGATGCCGACGACCTGCATGCCCAGATGATGGACCGCGTTCTTGCCTTCGCCGCGCGGGAGCTGGTCGTAGAGATGCAGGGCGCCGATACCGACCTTGATGAAGACGTTGCGCGCGCCGGCAACGTCGCCGTCCCACATCACTTCGGCGTCGAACCATGACCTGTAGAAGTCGATGGTCGCATCGACGTTGGACGCAAAGAGATGGACGTGTTGGAGGTGGTAGCGCTGCTTGCTGCCGTAGGGATATTGCCACTCGTTTTCGGACGTCGTCATGATTGCTCCTTAGGATGCCTTGATTTTGAGCTTCCGCTCTAGCGTTTCACGAGCGGGCAGGTGCTGTCGGCCAGTGGGATGGTCAGGTCCTGGGCCGGGATGGTGCGGAGGATCTTGTAGAGGTCCCATTCTCCCTTGGACTCCTTCGGAGTCTTGACCTCCGCCAGATACATGTCTCGCACCACGCGGCCGTCCTCGCGAATCATTGCGCCGTGCGTGAAGACGCTCTCGATCGGCGTTGCACGCATCTTCGCCACGACCTTGTCGGCCTCGTCGCTGCCGATCGCATCCACGGCCTGAAGATAGTGACGGACCGCTTCATAGACGCCGATCTGCATGAAGGTCGGCCGTTGCCCTTTGCGCCGGGCTGCGAACTTTTCCGACCATGCGCGGGTCGCGTCATTGAGATCCCAGTAATAGGGCGTGGTGAGGAACGTCCCCTGTGTCGCCTGGAGGCCCAGCGAGTGGACGTCGGTGAGGAGCAGGAGCATGGCGGCCATCTTCTGGCCGCTGGCCGACAGGCCGAACTCCTCGGCCTGCTTGATGGTCGCGATCGTGTCGCCGGCGGCGTTGGCGAGCCCGACGATGTTCGCCTTGGACGCCTGCGCTTGGAGCAGGAAGGAGGCGAAGTCGGTGGTGCCTTGCGGGTGAGCGGAGGCTCCCAGCACCTTGCCGCCGTTGGCCTGGATCACCGCACCAGCGTCCTTCTGGAGCTGATGGCCGAAAGCATAGTCGGCGGTGACGAAATACCAGGTCTTGCCGCCGCCCTCGACGACCGCTTTCGCCGTTCCACGTGCGAGCGCGTAGGTGTCGTACGTCCAGGCGAGGCTGGTCGGAGAGCAAAACTGGTTGGTGAGCGCCGTGGTCCCCGGCGAAGAGAACAGGATGACGCGCGAACGGCTCCGGGCAACCTCCTGGACGGCGAGCGCGACCGCCGAGTTCGGTATGTCCGCGATGGCGTCGACGCCTTCCTGCTCGAACCATTTGCGCGCAATGTTTGCGCCCACGTCGGGTTTGAGCTGATGATCAGCGAAGACGATCTGGACCGGCTTGCCGGCCACGCGGTTGCCGAACTCTTCCGCAGCCAATTGTGCCGCGACGACGGAGCCTTCGCCCGTCGCGTCCGATACGATGCCTGACATGTCCGTCAGCACGCCGATCTTCACGACATCGCCGGACATCTGCGCATGAACAGGCGCGCTGCTGCAGATTGCAAGGCCTGCGATGAGTGTTCTGAATGCCCGCCTCATCAAACGCTTCCCCATCATGATCTTGATGGAAGCGTCTGTGTCAGAGCGGGTTCAGGCTGGCAAACGAGCTTTTTTGAGGGCTACTTGAGTGAAACTCAACACTCTGGAGTCGATCAGGCCGTGGTCCGCGCGGCCTTCCTGGCCGCCGGCTTCCTGGCCCCGTGCTGCTTGCTGACGTCACACAGCCACCCCGCAAACGCCGCGACGGCCGGGTCGTTCGCCATGCGCTGTTCGTATTCGAGCACAAAGTGACGCCGCGTTGGACGGACGACAGGATGCGCTCTGACCAGATTGAACTGCACGAGGTCGGCGGCAAGCAGGCTTTCAATTGCGATGACGGCGCCAAGTCCGGCAGCCGCAGCTTCGATCGCCAAACCGAGATTTTCGAAGCTGCTCCCGCCCTGGACGGGCACGTCGGCAAGGTGCGCATGATCCAGCCAACGCCGCCAATCGTCGGGCCGTGGTCTGTTGTGCAGGAGTGGAACAGACGCGAAATCCAGGGCACCGTCCTTCAGAAGCTCGGGCGAGCACACCGGTACGGTGGCTATCGGCAGCAAGGGCCGGGTGACGAGTCCGGCGCGGGGTTGTCCGTCCGAGACGGCAATCACCGCATCGTAGCGACTGGCAAGAAGGTCGACGGGATTGGCGCTCGTGTGCAGATCGATCTCCAATTCGGGATGCGTCGTCCTGAGGCTCGGCCATCTCGGCAGGAGAAAGCGTGACAGGAAGAATCCGTAGACGCCGACGGACAGGCGTCGGAATCGTCTGAGGCGCAGGCCCTCGGCTGCATCCGCAATGCGGTCCAGCGCCTCGCGCGTCGAATCCGCGAAGGCCTTGCCCGCCGAGGTCAAGGCGAGGCCGCGTGGTCCACGCAGGAAGAGCGTCGTGCCCATGCGCGCTTCGAGCGCGCGGACGTGCCTGCTGACGGCTCCGACCGTAACGTTCAGCTCGTCGGCCGCGCGCGTGATCGACAGGTGTCGCGCAGCGGCCTCGAAGGCTCGCACTGCGTGGAGAGGGGGTAGTCGTCGTGATGCCATTGGTCGCTTCCGGTCGATGGCGGCGGGTAAACAACGGGATGAGGCGCGCGAGGGGCAGGGGACCCGCGGGGTGATCCGCTTTGACTTTGGCTCAACCCACCGGGCCAAGAAGTCGTTTGCGCACCATCATGTCAAGTCATACGCCAAAGCTGGCCCGGTCTGGCCGGGCCCCAAAATGCGCGAGGGAGGATGCCCATGACCATTCACGCCGGCTTGGCTCATCGTGAAGCGACGGCCCGGCCCTCCGACGCGCTGGCGCCCACCTGTCGCGGGGAAGATGAGGCGATCGATCTCTTGCTGGGCGAGGCGCCCGTGCCGCTATCGCGCGCGATAGCGCTGCTGGTGAAGTGACGAGGATGGGTCCGGCCGACCAACGCGAACTCGTCCGCCTGCTCGCGACGCTGCGCCGCGAACGGCGCCAGCAAAGCGGTCTCGATCCTCGCCTCGTGCCGCCGGACAAGCCGACGGCCTATCGTATCGCGCGCATGGTCGAGGAAGAGCTCGGCTGGAAGGTTGCCGGCTGGAAGATCGCCGCGATGAAGGAGGGGTTGCAGCGGCAGTTGCGCACGGACTGACCGATCTATGGCCGGGTCTTCGCGCCCATGATCGTGCAATCCCCCGCGCGCCTCGAGCACGCCAGGCTCTGTAGCCCGATTCCCGAGGTCGAGTACCAGGCGCGGCTGGGCACCGATCTGCCGCCCCGTGAAAAGCCCTACACGCTGGAGGAGGTCACCGAGGCAATCGTATCGCTGCATCCCGGGATCGAGCTTGCCGAATGCCGCTTCGTCCATGACGCTGCGTTTCCGCCGCTGCCTGCGATCCTTGCGGACGGCGCAGGCTCCGGCACCATCGTTTGCGGCGCTGCGATTGCCGACTGGCGGTCGCGCGACATCGCCGGGCAGGAGGTCAAGCTGACCTGCAATGGCACGCTGCGCCGCAAGGGCACGGCGACGGAGGCGCTTGATCATCCCATGGTGCCGCTTGCCTGGCTCGCCAATGAATTGTCGCGCACCGGCATCGGCATGAAGGCTGGACAGTTCGTCAGCACGGGTACGCTGACCGGCATGCTGCGGCCAAAGCCGGGCGAGACTTATGTCGCGGATTTCGGTCCGTTCGGAACGGTTGAAGCGACCTATTTCTGAGCCTCGATATCTACAGCCCGAGTTCGAGCCCTAGCTGCGCATCGGCCGAAGCATGCTCAAACAACAACCTAAAGCGCGATCACGATTCATCTCAATCGCGCTTTAGGAGCCAATTCAGCTAGCGCTCGATTTTATCCGGTAAATGGTCGGAAACCCATCGTCATACGGAAATACATCCCTTTCGAACCAGGAAAACCAGGCTACCGACTGGGGACTTACTTTCCAGACCAGGCCGTAGGCACCTATCAGAATGCCAATTGCAACCATGGTGCAAAGTCCGAGCGCGAGTTGGTGCAGGGGTTTGGGCCAGACCCGACGTCTGTCGATGAGCAACAACAATCCGCGGCCGCATGCAGGGCCGAGCACAAAAAGAGATGCTAACGAAAGCAAGGTCGCCGCGTGATACAGCATGGTACGCCTGCTGAAATCACTGAAAATATCGCGCTATAGAATAGTGGCCGGTGAAGCCCTTGTAAACTTGCAGCACCAATGCTGGAAGGTTCTACTAATCCGAATAACTCGACTGAAGCAAGTTCAAGTCGTGAATCTCTCGATTCGATCGTGGCTTCGTATCCGCACGGTCAGTCCGGACCGGGAGGGAGGAAGCACATGGACGACCAAGCATTCATTCAAACGATACGCGCCTAATGCTCCAATGTCGTCACGCTGCGTGATCTCGCCGATCTGATCGAGCGGAAGCCCTCATGGCTGTCGAGGTAGCACACGGCGAGGCGTTGCGCGGAGGTGATCCGTCGGCTCAGCACGCTGCCGTAACCGCTTGTTTTTATTGAATGTTCGCTTTTGGCTGGGGAACCTGGATTCGAACCAAGACAAACAGAGTCAGAGTCTGTTGTGCTACCGTTACACCATTCCCCAATGGAATTGCCTAACGAATTCAATTGTTTATTGAACTGTCGGGCGGCGGCCGGAGGCGCACGCGGCGCAAATCACAGCTCAGGCGTGGTGGGTTTCTACCCGCTCGCCTCCAGGCTTGCAAGCGCTGCTGTGGAGGGGATTTTCGCACGCGACCACGTGATCGAAATCGCGGCCGGTGCAGTTGGGCGAGGCGGCGGCGGTCGCGACGGTTTGTCCCATCCTCAAATCCCGCGACCGGGGTCGGGACGTCGCTTCCTCAATCGTCCTCAGGGCACGCAATTCCCAGAAGGAGACCTGTGATGCCCTATGTCGATGGTTTCGTGCTCGCCGTGTCAAAGGACAAGATCGACGCCTACAAGGTGTTGGCGCGAACGGCATGCGAGGTCTGGATGGAGCACGGCGCGCTCGATTATGTCGAATGCATCGGCGACGACGTTCCCTATGGCGAGGTGACCTCGTTTCCGCGCGCGGTGATGGCGAAGGAGGGCGAGATCGTGGTGCTGTCCTGGATCGTCTACCGCGATCGGGAAAGCCGCGACGCCATCAACAAGAAGGTGATGGAGGATCCCCGCCTGAAGAACGCCGGCATGCCCTTCGACGGCAAGCGCTTGATCTTCGGCGGCTTCGAAACCTTCATCGAGGTGCGGCGCACGATACCGGCCTAACCGATCTCATGTGAGCGACGGCGGCGCACCATACTTCCGTCATTGCGAGCGTAGCGAAGCAATCCAGAATCTTTCCACGGAGGGACTGGATTGCTTCGCTGCGTTCGCAATGACGAAAGCACGCGGCACGGCATCTGCTGCAATGTCAGGTTGCGCGAACCGACGCGCTTCGCGCGCCGATGTCATCCGGCATCTGCCAATGCGGCATTGTGCAATCGCGTTGTACCTTGCTGGTTCCACACTGGCATGCCATCCTCCGCGCGCCAGGAAAAATCAAACGGAAGCAGGCCGCTCGCCGAAAGCTTCCAGCCTTAAAAATCTGGTCGGGGAAACCCTTGGGAGGTCTGGTTCATGACATTTAAGCTCGCTACCCGGCTGCTTTGCGCGGCCGCGATGTCTATTGTGCTTGCGGGAGGCGCGCAGGCTGAGGACAAGGTTGTCAAGATCGGAGTCATTTTGCCGATGTCCGGCAGCACGGCGTCGATCGGTGCGCATGCCAAGGCTGCGCTCGAAGTCGCGACCGACATCATCAACAACGCCCATCCCGAGCTCGACAAGCTGCCGCTCGCCAAGAACGCCGGGCTCGCAGGCCTTGGCGGCGCCAAGGTCGAGATAGTCATCGCCGACAACCAGGGTAGCCCGGCTACGGGGCAAAACCAGGCACTGCGTCTGATCACGGAAGAGAAGGTGGTCGCGATCCTCGGCGCCTACCAGTCCGGCATCACGCTGACCTCGAGCGCGATCGCAGAGAAATACGGCATTCCGTACCTGACGCCGGAATCGGTCGCCGCCAATCTCACCGAGCGCGGCTTCAAATGGTTTTTCCGCACCACGCCGATCGCGCCGGATTTCGTTCGCATCTACGACGAATTTTTGACCGACATGAAGGCGGCCGGAGCCAAGACCGACACCATCGCGCTGGTCCATGACAACACCGAATACGGCGCCTCCGTTGCCAACACGATCGCCACCGGCTTCAAGGCGAAGGGGCGCACCGGCGTGATTGACGTGGCCTACGCCGTGAATGCCACCGATGTGCAGGCGCAGGTGCTCCAGCTCAAGGAGAAGAAGCCCGACGTCGTGCTGATGATCTCCTACACGTCGGACGCAATCCTGTTTGCCAAGACCATGCAGTCGCTCGACTACAAGCCGCCGATGCTGCTGGCTGACGATGCCGGCTATTCCGATCCGTCCTTCATCAAGGCGGTTGGAAAGCTCTCGCAGGGCGTGTTCAACCGTTCGTCCTGGGCCGTCGGCCCCGCCGGCTCGCCGAGCGCCGTCATCGCCGACATGTACAAGAAGAAGAGCGGCGAGGAGATGGAAGACACGGTCGGGCGCGAGATGCAGGGCTTCTTCGTGCTGGTCGACGCCATCGACCGCGCGGGCTCGACGGATCCTGCGAAAATCCAGGCGGCGCTGAAGGCGACGGATATCAAGCCCGAGCAGCTCATCATGGGCTACAAGGGCGTGAAGTTCGACGAGAAGGGGCAGAACGTGCTGGCGTCGGCCTACATCATCCAGCTTCAGGACGGCGAGAATTACGTCTCGGTGTGGCCGAAGGGCAATGCCGAGAAGGCGCCGGTAATGTCCTACAAGGGCTGGTGACGATCTCGGAGGCGGGACGGCGGTCCCGCCTTTTTTGTCGGCTTGATAGAGCAGCGCGGCTCATGTCCTTTGTCCTCGTGCAGGTGATCGTCGGCGGGCTCCTGCTCGGTGCCGTCTACGCCCTGTTTTCCTCCGGCCTCACTTTGGTGTGGGGCATGATGAACATCGTCAATTTCGCGCATGGCGATTTCGTCATGCTCGGCATGTACGTCGCCTATGTCGTCTACACCTTGATGGGCGGCGGGCCGATCGTCGGCGCGCCGCTGGCCGTGCTGGTGCTGGCGACGCTTGGTGTCGTCGTCTATTTCGGCCTGATCCGCGACATCATGAAGGGGCCGATGCTGGCGCAGATCCTCGGCACCTTCGGCCTCGCATTGCTGCTGCGCTACTCCGTGTTCTGGTGGTTCGGTGCCGACTTCAAGTCGCTGCCGCAGAATATCGTCGGCGGCACGTATGCGGTGGCGGGGCTGCGCCTCGAGGCATCGCGGCTGCTTGCCGGCGTCGTCGCGCTGCTCGTGACGCTCGGACTGCACCTGTTGCTGACGCGCACCTCGCTCGGCTCGAAAATGCTGGCGGTGGCGGAGGATGCAACCGCCGCCCAGCTCATGGGCATCCGGCCGGACACCATGCAGGCGATCGCCTGGGCGATCGCGGCGGGTGCGACGGGGCTCGCCGGTGCGCTGATCGCGAACTTCTTCTACATCGTGCCGACGGTGGGCGAGACGCTCGGCATCGTTGCCTTCGTCACGGTCTCGCTTGGCGGTTTCGGCAGCGTGCCCGGCGCGCTGGTCGCGGGCCTTCTGATCGGCGTCATCGAGTCGCTGTCGGGTTATCTGATCGGCGCGGTCTACAAGGATATCGTCGTCTACATCCTGTTCCTGTTCTTCCTGTGGTTCCGGCCGCAGGGCCTGATGGGGAAGATGTGATGCGGCGCTTGCTCTGGCTGTCGGTGCTAGCAGCGGTCGCGATTGCCTATCCGCTGCTGCTGTCCTCGCCGTTCCAGCAGCGCCTCGGCGCGCTGGTGCTGCTCTATGCAATCGCGGCCTCGGCCTGGAACATCGTCGGCGGTTATGCCGGCCAGGTCTCGGTCGGCCATGTCGTGTTCTTCGGCTGCGGCGCCTATGCGGCGATGGGAGCCTACGCCAAGTTCGAGCTGTCGCCGCTATTCGGCATTCCCGGCGGCATCGTGATTGCGGTGGTGCTGGCGGCCGTCATCGGCGTGCCGACGCTGCGTCTGTCCGGCCACTATTTCAGCATGGCGACGATTGCGGTTGCCGAGACGATGCGGCTGATCGTCACCAATACGGATTACCTTGGCGCGGCCGTGGGATTGAGCGGCCCGACGGTGGCCCGCAACATCTTCGATCTCTCGTTCATCTCGTCGCTGCCCTACTACTATCTCTTTCTCCTGGTCCTTGCGATCACGCTCGTCATCACCTGGTGGATGGCTAACAGCCGGATGGGATTCTATCTGCGTGCGATCAAGGACTCCGAACGTGCCGCGCGCTCGCTCGGTGCGCCAGCGCGCCGCACCAAACTCTACGCGTTCATGCTGAGCGCGGCGCTGACGAGTGTCGCCGGGGCGCTCTATGCGATGATGTTCGGCTTCGTCGACCCCGAGTCAGGCCTCGGCATCCTGATCTCCGTGAAGATCCTGATCATGGCTGCGCTCGGCGGGGCAGGACTTCTCTTCGGTCCGCTGGTCGGCGCCGCAATCCTCGTGCCGCTGGAGGAAATCTCCAACAGCGTGCTTGGCGGCAAGGGCGCAGGCCTCACCTTCGTGGTCTACGGCGCGATCATCGTACTGATCGCGCGCTTCCAGCCCGGCGGCATTTTGAGCCTCTTCAAGCGGCGGTCCAAGCCCGCGAGCGAAGCGGGAGCGCCTCATGCTCCTTGAAGCGCGCGGCATCACAAAAGCCTTCGGCAGCTTCAAGGCGGTCGACGATGCCTCCGTGACGCTGGAGCAGGGCGATATCCTCGGCCTGATCGGGCCGAACGGCGCCGGCAAGTCGACCTTCTTCAACTGCCTCACCGGCGATCTCAGGACGACCGCAGGCCGTGTCCTGTTCGAGGGGCGCGACATCACCGATCTCGCGCCCGAGCAGCGCGCGCAGCTCGGGCTTGCGCGTACCTTCCAGTTGCCGCAGACGTTCGAGGGCATGACGGTGCTCGAGAACGTCATGATCGGCGCGTTCCTTCGCGCCGCGCATCGCACTGAGGCCGAGACCAAGGCGCGCGCGGTGCTGGAGCGGGTCGGGATGATCAGGCTCGCGGATGCGCCGGCGCGCTCGCTCGGCACGCCAGGCCGCAAGCGCCTGGAGATTGCTCGTGCGCTAGCGACCGAGCCGAAGGTCCTGCTGCTCGATGAAGCGATGGCGGGCCTCAACGCCCACGAGGTCAAGCTCGCGATCGATCTCGTGCGCGACATCCATCGCGCCGGCATCACGCTCGTCATCGTCGAGCACATCATGGAAGTGATCATGTCGTTGGCGAGCCGGGTGATGGTGTTCCACCAGGGCAAGGAAATCGCGCGCGGCAGCCCGCGCGAGGTAACGGCCAACCCGGCGGTGATCGCGGCCTATCTCGGCACGCGCGCCGCGAAAGCGGCCGCCGGCCACACACCGATCGAACTGATGGGCGGCCCCACATGAGCGGGCTTCTGCTGCGGATCGAGCACCTCGAAGTGCGTTATGGCGACCTGATCGGCGTGTCCGACGTATCGCTGGAGGTGCCCGAAGGCAGCATCGTCGCGCTGCTCGGCTCCAATGGCGGCGGCAAGACCACGACGCTGAATGCGATCGCAGGCCTGATCCCGGTGCATGCCGGCACGATCAGCTTTCGCGGCGAGGCGATCGCGGGCCAACGCGCCTTTGCGATCGTGCGCAAGGGGCTTGCGTTGTCCCCGGAGGGCTGGCGGCTGTTCGTGCAGCAGAGCGTCGAGAACAATCTCCTGCTTGGCGCGACGCCGTTGCATGACAAGTCGCGCAAGGCGGCGCTGCTCGAGCGCGTCTACGAGATCTTTCCGCGGCTGAAAGAGCGCCGCAACCAGCGCGCCGGCACCATGTCCGGCGGCGAGCGGCAGATGCTCGCGGTCGGCCGCGCGCTGATGAGCGATCCAAAGCTGTTGATGCTGGACGAGCCGTCGCTCGGGCTGGCGCCGGCGGTCGTGGAGTCCATGTACGAAACCTTCGGCCGCCTGCACCGCGAGGGCCTGACCATCCTGCTCGCCGAGCAGTCGATCGAGCTCGCCCTCGAAGTCTCCGATTTCGCAACGGTGTTGCAGGTCGGCAAGAGCGTCCTGTCCGGTACCGCGACGGCGCTGGCGAACGATCCGCAGGTCCAGAAGGCCTATCTGGGGGCAGGGTGAGACGGACGCGGCCCGCTACTTGATCTTGTCGTAGGCGGCCGCGAAATCGGTCAGCGGCATCGGAATGCTGATGCTCTCCTTGGCCATGTTCTGGAAGGAGACCTTCAGCTGCTTGCCGGACTTCAGCGCCGCGAGCAGTTCCGCGGAAACCGGTGTCGAGACGTAGCAGCCGCGATTCTCGCAGGTCTGGATCGGCAGGTCGACCGTCTTGCCCTCGTCGACCTGGAGCTTGGCGCCGACGGGGATATTGAGGCCTAGCGGCAGCTGGATCAGCGCCTCTGGCGTGCGGGTGTTTGCTGGCACGCGGATGTTGATCAGCACGATGAGCTGCCCGGTCTTGGTCAGCACCGCGTTCTGCTCGATCGCGCATTCCAGCGGCGCGTCACGGCTCGCGCTGGTGCAGCGCGCGGCCCAGCCTGCTTGCGGCGCCGGCGCAACGTCGGCCTGCGGCTGTGCGGCGGGAGCTGCGGGCTGTGCGGCCTGGGGCGGAGCAGCCTTGGACTTGGTGCCCTGGGCGTGTGCGGATCCGCTCCACAGCAAGGCAACCGACAGGAGGGCGGCAAGATTGGAGCGCATGGACATGACGTATCGCTTTGGCTTGAAAGAAGAGAACGTGCCGGCGGTGGGAATGCGAGGCTGGCTTACTCGGCTGCTTCCTTGACCGTGCCGTGTTCGGTCGTCTCGTGCTCGCTCTCCTTGGAACGGCCCCAGCCGGAGAACCAGTTGGAGAACTCGTCGAGATAGAGATAGACCACGGGCGTCGTGAACAGGGTCAAGGCCTGGCTGACGATCAAGCCGCCGACCATGGCATAGCCGAGCGGCTGGCGGATTTCGGCACCGGTGCCGTGCCCGAGCATCAGGGGCACGCCGCCGAGCAGGGCCGCCATCGTCGTCATCATGATCGGGCGGAAGCGGAGCAGTGCGGCCTGGCGGATCGATTCCGCCGGCGTCTTGTGCTCGTCGCGCTCGGCTGCGATCGCGAAGTCGACCATCATGATGCCGTTCTTCTTCACGATGCCGATCAGCAGGATGATGCCGATCAGCGCGATCAGGCTGAAATCGAACCCTGCCGCCATCAGGATCGCGAGCGCGCCGACGCCGGCCGAAGGCAGGGTCGAGAGAATCGTGATCGGGTGGATGTAGCTCTCGTAGAGAATGCCGAGGATCAGATAGACCACGACGAGGGCTGCCAGGATCAGCAGCGGCACGGTGCCGAGCGACTGCTGGAACGCCTGCGCGGTGCCCTGGAAGCTCGAATTCAGCGTCGCCGGCGCGCCGAGATCGGCCATCGCCTTCTGCACGGCTTCCGTGGCCTGTCCCAGCGCCACGCCCTGTGCGAGGTTGAAGCTGATCGTGATCGCCGGGAATTGGCCCTGATGGCTGATCGAGAGCGGGCGCACCGGATCGGTCGTCCAGGTCGCAAACGTCGACAGCGGCACCTGGTCGCCCGTGAGCGGCGATCTCAGGTACAGCTTGTTCAGGCTGTCGAGATTACCCTGCATCTCCGGCAGGATCTCGAGGATCACGTGATAGCTGTTGAGCTGCGTGAAGTACTGCGTGACCTGGCGCTGGCCGAACGCGTCGTAAAGCGTGTCGTCGATCAGCTGCGGCTGGATGCCGTAGCGTGAGGCGGTGTCGCGATTGATCTTGAGCTGAACCGTGGTGCCCTGGGTCTGCTGGTCGGTCGCAACGTCGCGCAGCTCCGGCAGCGTCTGCATCTTGGCGAGGATTTTTGGCGCCCATTCGTTGAGCTCGCCGAGATCGGCGTCCTGCAACGTGAATTCGAACTGGGTGCGCGTCGGGCGGCCGCCGAGGCGGACATCCTGGGCAGCCTGCATATAGAGACGGGCGCCTTCAACCTTGTCGAACTTGGGGCGCAGCCGCGCAATGATCTGCTGCGCCGAGGCCTCGCGCTCGTTGCGCGGCTTCAGCGTGATGAACAGGTTGCCGTTGTTGCCGGCCCGGCCGCTGCCGCCGATCGACATGGCGATGGATGCGACGTCGGGATCGGCCATGATGATCTTGCCGAGTTCCTCCTGGCGCTTGACCATCTCCTTGAAGGAGATGTCCTGCGAGGCTTCGGAGGTCGCGGTGATCAGGCCGACGTCCTGCTGCGGGAAGAAGCCCTTCGGGATCAGGATGAACAGGTAGACCGACAGGCCGAGGGTGGCGAAGAAGATGGCGAGCGTGGTGCGCCGCCAGCTCAGCGCGTGGTCGAGGACGTATTCATAGCCGCGCAGCATCGCGTCGAAGGCGCGCTCGCTCCATTGGTAGAAGCGGCCGTGATGCACTTCGCCATGGGCGCGAAGGAAGCGCGAGGCCATCATCGGGGTCAGCGTCAGCGACACGAACATCGAGACGAAGATCGTCATCGCGAGCACGACGGCGAATTCGCGGAACAGGCGCCCGATGATGCCGCCCATCAGCAGCAGGGGGATCAGCACCGCAACCAGCGAGATACTGATCGACACGATGGTGAAGCCAATCTCCTTGGCACCCTTGTAGGCGGCGGCGAGCGGCGAATCGCCGTTTTCGATGTAGCGCGTGATGTTCTCGAGCATCACGATGGCGTCGTCGACGACGAAGCCGACCGCGATCGTGAGCGCCATCAGCGACAGATTGTCGAGCGAATAGCCGAACACCCACATCAGGGCGCACGCGCCGAGCAGCGCCAGCGGAACCGTGACGGTGGGAATGACGGTCGCCCAGAAGCTGCGCAGGAAGACGAAGATGACCATGACCACCAGGATGATGGTCAAAAGCAGCGTGAACTGGACGTCCTCGACCGCGGCGCGAATGGTCGTGGTGCGGTCGCTGATGACCTCGATCTTGACCGCCGGCGGGATCGCCGCCACCAGCCGGGGCAGGGTTGCCTTGATCCGGTCGACGGTCTCGATGACGTTGGCGCCAGGCTGCTTGAACACCACCAGGAACACGCCGCGCTTGCCGTTGGCCCAAGCGGCTTGCTTGGCGTCCTCGGGCCCGGTGACGGCCTGGCCGATATCGCGGATTCGCAATGGGCCGCCGTTGCGGTAGGCGATGATGACGTCGTTCCAGTCCTTGGACTGGAGCAACTGGTCGTTGGCGTAGATGGTGTAGGCGCGTTTCTCGCCGTCGATATTGCCCTTGGGGCTGTCGACCGTCGTGATCGCGATGGCGCTGCGGACGTCCTCCAGCGACAGGCCCTTGGCGACCAGTTTCGCCGGATCGATCTGCACGCGGACCGACGGTTTCTGCTGGCCGCCGATGAAGACCTGCGCGACGCCCGAGATCTGGCTGATCTGCTGGGCGAGCTGGGCGTCAATCGAATCGCTGACGGTCGTCAGCGGCAACGTCTCGGATGTCGCGGATAACAGCAGGATCGGCGAGTCCGCCGGGTTGACCTTGCGATAGGTCGGCGGCGAGGGCAGGTTTTTCGGCAACTGGCCGCTGGCCGCGTTGATGGCGCCCTGCACGTCGTTGGCCGCGCCGTCGATGCTGCGATTGAGGTCGAACTGGATGGTGATCGAGGCCGTGCCCAGATAGCTCGTCGACGTCATCTGGGCGATGCCGGGAATCTGGGCGAATTGGCGCTCCAGCGGCTGCGCGACCGAGGAGGCCATCGTTTCCGGGCTGCCGCCGGGCAGGTTCGCGGTGATCTGGATGGTCGGGAAGTCGACCTGCGGCAGCGGCGCGACCGGCAGCAGGGGGTAGGCGACGAGGCCGACAAAGAGAATGCCGGCCATCAGCAGCGAGGTGCCGATGGGATAACGGATAAAAGGTGCCGAAATCCCGCCGTCGTTCATTCCTGTCGAACCTTGTTCTGGCCCGGATTCGAACTTGCGACCGCCGTCGAGACGAGGCTTCCGGGTTGCACCTTGAACTGACCGCCGGTGATCACCTGCTGTCCGACGCTAAGTCCTTCATCGATCACCGAGCGTCCATCGATGGAGTAGCTGACCTTGAGCTTGCGCAGTTCAGCCTTGTTCTCCTGATTGACGGTATAGGCGTAGAGACCGTTGGTCGAATGCTGGACCGCGTCGTCGGGGACCACCGTGGCGTCCTTCAGCGTCCGCACCAGAAGACGCGTCGAAACCGACTGGCCCGGCCACAGCGTGTGGTCCTTGTTGTCGAACACCGCCTTCAGCCGAATAGTCCCGCTGGTCGTGTCGACCTGATTGTTGATGACGGCGAGCTTGCCCTCGGCGAGCGTCTTCTTGCCGTCGGTGGTCAGCGCGATCACCTTGAGCGCGCCCGACTTCTGGCCCTCGTTGATATAGGGCAACTGGTCTTCGGGCGCGGTGAAGATCACCGCGATCGGTTCGATCTGAGCGATCGTGACGATTCCGGTTTGGGTCGAGGCATTGACGATGTTGCCGATATCGACCTGGCGCAGGCCGGCGACGCCCGTGATCGGCGACTTGACCTGGGTGTAATCGAGTTGGGTCTGGGCATTGGAAATCGCGGCCTCGTCGGCGGCGATCTGCGCGGTGAGCTGGGCGACGGTGGAGCGTTGGGTGTCGGTCTGCTGCCGGGTCGCGAATTCGCCGAGCTTGGTATAGCGCTGGAGGTCGAGATTGGCGTTGGCGAGGTTCGCCTCGTCCTGCGCCTTCTTCGCCTTGGCCTGGTCGAGCACGGCCTGGAAGGGGCGGGGGTCGACCTCGACCAGAAGGTCACCCTGGTTGACGATCTGGCCCTCGGTGAAGGCGATCTTGTCGATCTGGCCATCCACCCGAGTCCGTACTTGTACGGTGTTGAAGCCCTGAACCGTGCCGAGCCCGGTCAGATAGACTGGAAAATCGGCCTGCTGAACCGGTGCGATGGTGACAGGAACTGCGACCGGCCGCGGCGGGCCTTTTTGTGCGGTCTGGGACTTCGCGGCGTCCGGACCGTAGAAGCGTTGCCAGCCGAAGTAGCCTCCGACGGCGACGACTGCGATGAGGGAAATCCACAGGATCGGCCGCGACTTTTTCATATCGGCTTCGTATCAGCTCGTTTGCCCAAACTATTGAATTATGGGTCTTTGAAAGGGTTCCGGCGTGCAGGCTTGTATAATACACGCCAAGTTCCAGTGTAAACAACACTGTCGGTTGAGAATCCTAAACAATTGGAAAGCTTTGCATCCGATCCGGGCGGCGTGCGCAGTTCGTGAACAGCCGTGCTCGCAAGACATCAGATCGATGAGCGTGCATAAGATTTACGATGCTCGCGCCGGGTGTGAGCAATCGTCTGCACTGAGCCGATCGGCCCAGACCTGCGATCGGTCAGGTCGTGCGAATTCCGGTCATGCGCGAGAACGGTTCTAAACTGATCGCGCGGTATTTCCGTTGTCAGCCCATGCGACGTCGTCCATATCAGCGCCGCACAACGGAAGCGCATGATGGACGAGCTGAACGGCAAGATGATCGCGTGTCAGATTCTGGTCACGGGCCTGATCGCGCGCGTCGCCAACGAGCAGCGTGATCCCCTGCGCTTCCTCACCGACTTTCGCGACGAGATCAAAGCCGTCGTGAAGGGCGTCAACATCGCAGGCATGGAGAACACCGATCGCGTGCGCGCGATCGCACAGCAGACCGTCGACGAGTTGTTCTCGCTGATGAAGCCGCCGAGCAACGATTGATTGGCGGCAATCGATGCAACCAGGCGGGATGTTTCTAGTTCTTTAGAACGGTTACAAACTGCCATCTTAGAACGATTTCAAACTCCAGATTAGAATCGTTTTGATCTGGAAGTATTCAAACGTCTTCACGGGCCTGCCCACATTGACCGCATATTTTGCGGCCGATACCAACGCCCAACGTTCATCGCGAATGACGCGCATGAGCGATCATGACAATGGGGCGTGTGGTTATGGGGCAGGTGGTTGCACCGAAGTCGCTGCGATCGTTCGCGGCAATCGATTTCATCGACGAGAGGCTCGAAGGCGGCTCGAGCAAGGCGGCATCGGCGGTCGCCGGATTGATCGCAGTGGCATCGTTCTCGGGCCCTGCCGAGGCGCAGCAATCGAATCTTCCGCCGGTCAGCGTCGATGCGCCGGTCGAGCGCCCACGGCCCGCCGCCTCGAAACCGTCGCCTGAGCAGATTCGCGCGCGCAATGCGCTTCGCCGCGCGGCGCAGCGCCAGCAGGCGCAGCAGGCCGCAGCCGCGCCGTCCCAGAGCACGGGCGCGCCGGACCGCGACCCCTATGCCGACCCGGCAGCTCCCTACAAGGTCGATCACGTGCAGGCCTCGGGCAAGTTTCCCGAGCCGCTGCTGAACACGCCCAAGACCATCACCGTGCTCAGCAAGGAAGTGCTGGAAGACAAGAACGCCACGACTCTGAAGGAGATCGGCCGCTCGACCGCCGGCGTGACGCTCGGCTCGGGCGAAGGCGGCAACGCGTTCGGCGACCGCTTCTTCATCCGCGGCTTCGATGCGCGCAATGACGTCTTCATCGACGGCATTCGCGATCCCGCCGTCAGCATCCGCGAGAACTTCTTCACCGAGCAGCTCGAAATCCTGCGGGGACCTGCTTCGTCCTACGCCGGACGTGGCACCGCGGGCGGCGCCATCAACATCGTGACCAAGCAGGCAGGTGACCAGAACTTCACCAATGCAGAAACCACGTTTGGCACCGACCGCACCAAGCGCGTCACCCTCGACGTCAACCAGGTCATCAGCCCGACCTTCTCGGTGCGCACGGGCGGCCTGTTCCAGGATGCCAACGTCGCCGGCCGCAACTACGTGACCGACGATCGTTGGGGCGGCTTCATCTCGACCAAGTACACGCCGACCAACGACATCAAGATTACGACGAACTACGTGCATACCGATCTCAGCGGTTTGCCGGATTTCGGCGTGCCCTACTACAAGCAGGGCAACGTGCCGGTCACCGAGGCCGGGATCCCGCGCCAGAACTGGTACGGCTTCATCAACCGCGACTGGCAGACCGCTCGGCAGGATTTCGGCACGCTGACGGGTGAGTACAAGCCCACCGACAACATCACGCTGACCAGCCGAACCCGTATGGAGCAGTCGACGCTGGCCTATATCGGTACGCTGCCGCAGTCGCCTATCACAACCAATCCCGATCCGACGAAATGGACGTTCACTGCGAGCGCGCAGAGCCGCAACCAGTGGGTCGACGTCGTGGCGAACCAGGAGGATGCCACCTTCAAGTTCGACACCGGGTCGGTCAAGCACACGGCGGTAGCGGGCCTTGAGGTTTCCAACGAACGCGTCGGGATTGGCCGCTACAACGGGCTTGCGTCGGAGGCGTTCGGCTCGGGGTTCAACAGCAACGGCGCGTTGCCGAACCAGTCGATCTATGCGCCGAGCTATACCTACAACACCGGCCCCTTCAACCCTGTGCTGGGCGGCGACCCGACCCGCTATAATGTCGACAGCAAGGCAATTTATGTTCTCGATACCGCGAACTGGGAAGACACGATCATCCTGAACGGCGGCGTGCGCTATGATGGTTACGACCTGACCTCGTCGATCGCAGCGAAATCGAGCCGGGTTAGCTCGAATTTCGTCAACTACAACGGCGGCATCGTCTACAAGCCTGTTCCGATCGGAAGTCTCTACGCTGCCTACGCGACCTCGACCAATCCGTTCGGCTCCGAGCTCGACGGTACCGCCGCGGACTACGGCGGGGCCGTGCCGGGCGGCGTCATCCTCGGGCCCGAGCAGAACAAGGCTGCCGAAGTCGGCACCAAGTGGGAGCTGTTCGACCGCCACCTCCTGGTGAGCGGCGCACTGTTCCAGACCACCAAGGACAATGCCCGCGAAACCGTGACGGTGAATGGCGTGAGCACGCTGACGTCGAACGCGGCGTACCAGATCCAGGGTATCGACATCGAGGCCAGCGGCAAGCTCACCGACCGCTGGAGCATTTTCGGCGGCATCGTGCTGATGGAGTCGAAGGTGACCAAGAGCAACATTGCGAGCAATGTCGGCCTGCCGCTCGCCAACGTCGCCCACCAGTCGTTCAGCCTGCTCTCCAAGTACAAGTTCGACGGCGACTGGGAAGTCGGCGGGCAGGCGGTGTTCCGCTCCAAGGTCTACGGCGGCACCTTCGGCGCCAACACCGGCACGCTGATCCCGAGCTACTGGCGCTTCGACGCGTTCGTCGAGAAGAAGATCGACCAGCACTGGACCATGAAGCTCTATGCGCAGAACCTGACCAACAAGCTCTACTACGACACGCTCTATCGCAGTGCGACGCCATTCGTGGCGGTGGCGCCGGGGCGGGCGTTCTACATCGTGACTTCGGCCAAGTTCTGATCATGCTGACCTGCTTACCCGGCGTCCTGAGCAAAGATGATGTGGCGGATTTCCGCCGCATCATGGATGCAAGCGAGTGGGAGGATGGCCGCTCGACGGCGGGTGCGCAGTCGGCAATGGTCAAGCGCAACGAGCAGTTGCCGCCGGACAGCGAGGTCGCGCGCACGCTCGGCAACCGCATCATCTCGGCGCTGGCGTCGAACCCGCGCTTCCTCGCGGCGGCGATCCCGCTCCAGATCTTCCCGCCGCTGTTCAACCGCTATGCGGCGAGCGGCGGGCACCATTTCGGTCTGCACGTCGACAATGCGATCCGCGGCGATCGCCTGACCGGCCTTCGTATCCGCACCGACCTGTCGGTCACGCTGTTCCTCGCCGAGCCGGAGGAATATGACGGTGGCGAACTCGTGATCGAGGACACCTACGGTTCGCACGAAGTTAAGTTGCCGGCAGGCGACTGCGTGCTGTACCCCTCGACCAGCCTGCATCTCGTCACGCCGGTGACGCGGGGCGCGCGGGTGGCGTCTTTTTTCTGGCTGCAGAGCATGGTACGGGATGACCAGGCCCGCAGCCTGATCTTTGACCTCGATACTGCCATTCAGGCGCTGGCGCAGCGGCTTGGGCGCGACGACCCCGAAACGGTCAAATTGACGGGTATCTATCACAACCTCATTCGCTACTGGGCCGAAGTATGAAGACCACACCCTTCCGAGCAAGCTTTGCCGCAACCGTGATGATCGCGGTGATCGCCCTCGCAGTCCCCGTTTCGGCGCAGCAGCAGACGGCAACGCCGCCGGCCGCATCCCAGCCGGCCACTCCGGCGGCAGCGACGGCGGCGCCATCGCCCGTCGCACCGGCGGCGACGGCTGCTCCCGCCGCGCCTGCGTCCGAGGCGGCGTCGGCCGATGCCAGCCGTGCGCAGAAATCGACTGCGCCCGTGATGCCCGTGATGAAGGAGCTGTCGCCCTGGGTGATGTTCATGTCGGCGGACATCATCGTGAAGGCGGTGATGATCGGGCTTGCCTTCGCGTCCCTCGTCACCTGGACGGTCTTCATCGCGAAATCGATCGAGCTGACGCTGGCGCAGGGCAGGCTGCGTTCGGCCCTGAAGAAGATCGCCGACGCACGCTCGCTTGCAGAGGCCCAGTTTGCGCTCGGCGCCAAGGAAGGCATCCTGCCGTCATTCCTTGCGGCCGCGCTGCGTGAGGCGAGGGCGTCCGCAGGGATTTCGAGCGACGCCGGCATCAAGGAACGCGCCGCCTCGAGCTTTGCCGAGATCGCCCGCGCGGAGTCGCGGCGGATCCGGATCGGCATGGGCGTGCTCGCGACCATCGGCGCCACGTCGCCCTTCGTCGGCCTGTTCGGCACCGTCTGGGGCATCATGAACAGCTTCATCGGCATCTCGAAGTCGCAGACGACGAACCTTGCGGTCGTCGCGCCCGGCATCGCAGAAGCGCTGCTGGCGACCGCGATCGGTCTCGTCGCGGCGATCCCGGCGGTGATCATCTACAATCACTTCGCGCGCATGACGAAGGGTTATCTCGAGCTCGTCAGCCGCGCTTCGGGTGCGGCGGCGCGGCTGCTCTCGCGCGACCTCGACCGCAGCCACGGCAGCGTTCATTCGCGCGCAGCGGCGGAGTAGGCGATGGGCGCTTCGATCGCAGACAATGATCTCGACGACGATGCGGACTTCTCGGAGACGCATGAGATCAACGTCACGCCGTTCATCGACGTCATGCTGGTGCTGCTGATCATCTTCATGGTTGCAGCGCCCCTGTCGACGGTTGACCTGCCTGTCGATCTGCCGACCTCCACTGCCACGCCGCAGAAGAAGCCGGACAAGCCGACCTATGTCAGCATCAAGCCCGATTTGACGCTGGCCATCGGGGAGAATCCGGTCACGCGCGCCAACCTGGCCGCCTCGCTCGACGGCTTGTCGGACATGAGCAAGGACAAGTACGTCTTCCTGCGCGCCGATCGCACGGTGCCCTATGGCGAACTGATGGGCGTGATGGAGCTGTTGCGTTCGGGTGGCTATTCCAAGGTGAAGCTGGTTACGCTGGAAGGTGTCCCGGTTTCTCCAGGGGCGCCCGTGGCAGAGCCCGCGAAGCCCTAGAGGCCGTTGCCATGTCCGATCTCGAGATCGAACCAAGACCATCCCGGCGGCTGTGGGTTTGGGCCGCAGTGGCGGCGCTCGGGCTCCATCTGGGTGGCGCTGCATTGGCGCTGGCGAATTTGCGGACGGATGGTGGCGACGATGGTCTGGGCGCGGCCGGTGCGGAATTCGCCGTCGAGATGGCTTCTCCCGATGCTCCCGAGTCCGAACTTCCGCCCGGACCTGACAGCGAGGCCTTGCAGGAACAGCGGGCGATGCCCGAACAAAAGGCGGAGGTGAAGGAAACGGACCTTCCCAAGGACCAGCACCAGGACGTCGACGACGCCGACCGGGTCGTCACCGACAACAACGCGAAAAAGCCGGACGAGGAGAGCCAGAAAGTAGCGGCCATCGAGACGCCGGCTGCCGAGGCAACGCCGCTGTCGATCGCTTCGGCGCGACAGAAGCTTGACGATGCGACCCGTGAGGCCGAGAAGGCCATGGCGCCGGTGCTCGGGATCGGCAAGGACATCCTGAAGCTGACTGCCGATTGGAACCGCAAGATCAGCGCGCACTTCAAGCTGCACCAGGTCTACCCGGAGGGCAAGGAACCCAAGTCCCAGAAGGTCAAGGTCACCCTCGTCCTCAACCGCAAGGGTAACGTGCTTTCAGTGGACGTGGTGGAGTCTTCGGGAGACGCAGCCTTCGATACGGCGGCGGTCTCGATGATCCGTCGCTCGGACCCCGTGCCGCAACCGCCGGCCGGACTGACGGACGAAAAGTTCGAGCGCACGCTCGACGTGACCTTCCCGCCGCGAGAGACGAAGAAAAAGTCGGCTCAGCGCCAGTAGTAGCGGATCGCGACGTAGACCACGACCAAGCAGGCGAAGATCAGCGCCACCGGCAGTGGCCGCTTCTCGGTTCCACCGAACGCCGCCACCCCGAACGTGCCGGCCTTCTTCGGTTTGGGCGCCGGGCGGCGGAAGGCGGTAACATTGTCCTTCACGGGCTCGCTGGCCCGGGGGCGAACATCGGGCGGAGTTCCGGCGCCGCCCATTTCGGCATAGTAGGCCTTGTAGACCGAGGCGATGGTGGCCTCGGTAGCCTCGTCCTCGTTCATCTGCCCCAGCAGCCTCTTGTAGCTCGCGAGGAACTCCTGGGCCTCTGGAGGCAGCGCGGACAACCCGTTGAGCTTGGCCATCATCTTCCAGGTGGCGAAATCGGCGCGGGCGCGGGTGTCGGCTCGTCGCGCGATCAGCATGTCGGCAGCTTTGACCAAGGTGGCCTCTGGCCCTTCGGGTTCTCTGGGTTTGTCCTGCTTCAACTACGCGTTGCCGGTCAGGAAGAGAACGGCCTGAATCACATATCCGGTCAACGTTCGCAGTATTGCCGAGATAACATCAAGATTTAGACCGAACTGCGAACCTGCAAGGGGGAGCAGGATCAGGATTGCGATCAGGATCAGCATCCCGAACGGCTCGAGCCGGGCCAGCGGCAGGGCGAGCGGCCGCGGCAGGAGCCCGACCGCGACCCGCCCGCCGTCGAGCGGCGGTATCGGCATCATGTTGAACACGGCCAGCACCACGTTGATCAGGAGCGAATTCTTCAAATTGTCGAAAATCCATTGCGCCGCGTTTGCTGGCGCGAGGGGGAGGGCGTGGAATGCCAGGGCCGCAAGCAGCGCCAGCAGAATGTTGGTCGCGGGGCCAGCCAAGGCCACCCAGACCATGTCGAGCCTCGGGTTGTTCAGATTGCGAAAATTCACCGGCACCGGCTTGGCATAGCCGAACAGGAACGGCGAATGCGCAAACAGCAGCATCGCCGGCAGGATGATGGTGCCGAACGGATCGATATGCCGGAGCGGGTTGAAGCTGACGCGGCCGAGCTGCCAGGCGGTGTTGTCGCCGAGCCGGTAGGCGACAAAGCCGTGCGCCGCCTCGTGGAAGGTGATGGCGATCACCAGGGGGATCACCCAGACGGAGAGGTCATAGAGGGAGACGTTCAAGCGGAGGTGTTCCAGTTCGTGGCGCCCTGAGGGTCCGAACTATCACGATTCAGCCCGGTGGCGAACCGTCGGCGCGGCTCCTCGACAGTTTGCGGTCAGGCCGGGACGGTCGTGGGGAATTGCGGCAGGCCGTCGTCGAGCTTCAGCCAGCTCAACTTCTCCGACACCCAGATGTGCTCGGTCGGCGAAAAGGCGTTGCGGTCGTCGAAGGTGGCAAGCGCTACGCCTGCGGCGGTGCCGTTGCGGCGCCAGGAGAACAGCCGCGTGCCGCAGCGCTTGCAGAAAACACGATCGATGTTCTCCGACGATGGATAGCGTCCAGTCTCTCCCTCAACGGTCAGCGCGGTCTGTGGAAACAGCGCGCGGGCAAAGAAGGGGGAGCCCATGGCCTTCTGGCAGTTGCGGCAATGGCAGACGCGAACGTTCAGCGGCTCGCCTTCGGCCTTGAACCGCACCGCGCCGCACAGGCATCCGCCTTCCCGGATCATGACAGCCTCAATAGGTGGCGCGGCCGCCGGAGATATCGAACACTGCACCGGTCGAAAACCCGCAGTCTTCCGAAGCCAGCCAGGCGACCATCGCGGCGAGCTCTTCCACCAGCACGAAGCGGCCCTTCGGGATCTTCGACAGCATGAAATCGATGTGCTGCTGCGTCAGCTGGTCGAAGATCGCGGTCTTCGCGGCCGCCGGCGTCACGGCATTCACCAGGATGTCGTGCGCGGCAAGCTCCTTGCCGAGCGACTTCGTCAGCGCGATCAGGCCGGCCTTGGAAGCCGAGTAGTGCGCCGCGTTCGGATTGCCTTCCTTGCCGGCGATCGAGGCAATGTTCACGATCCGCCCGTATTTCTGCTTGAGCATTGTGGGCACGATCGCCTTGCAGCAGATGAAGGGGCCGTCGAGGTTGATGCGCATCACCTTGCGCCATTCCTCGAGATCGGTCTCCCAGACCGTCTTGTTGATGCCGGCGATGCCGGCATTGTTGACGAGGATGTCGATCCTGCCGAAGGCGGCAAGGGTCGCGTCGCGGGCTTGGTCGACTGCGGCCGTGTCGGCGACATCGACCTTGATGACGCGAACGTCGCCGCCGATTGCCTTGGCTGTCTTCTCGGCGAGATCAGCGTCAAAATCCCAGATCGCGACCTTGGCGCCGGAGGCGACGAAACGCTCGGCGATGGCGCGGCCAAAGCCCTGCGCACCGCCGGTGACGATCGCGCAGCGGCCGTTGAGGTCGATCTTGTTCATGCCAGAATTCCTTCTTCTCTCCCTCACGGCGAGGAGCGCGCCCTCAGCGCGCGTCTGGAACCATGAAGCCCGTGGCCCATCCCTCGAGGCGGCGCTCTGCGCCACTTCGGGATGAGGATTAGTCAGAGCATGAAGCCGCCGTCGACGACGAGGTCGACGCCGGTGGTGAACGCACTTTCGTCACTGCCAAGATAGACCGCCGTGGCCGCGATTTCCTCTGCGGTGCCGAGCCGGCCCATTTTCTGGCGGGCGATGAACATCTCCTTGCCCTGCGGGCCGACGGCGGCGGCGCGGTCGAGCATCGAGGGTGTCTCGACGGTGCCGGGGCAGATGCTGTTGCAGCGGATTCCTTGCGTGATGAAGTCGAGCGCAACGGCGCGCGTCAGCAGCGACACCGCCGCCTTGGACGCGCTGTAGACATATCGGTTGGCCGGCGGCCTCAGCGCTGCGCAAGACGAGATGTTGACGATGCTGCCGCCTCCGCCCGCAATCATCGCCGGTAGAAACGCCTTGATGGTCCGGTGCATGGACTTGACGTTGAGGTCGAACGAGAAGTCCCAGTCTTCTTCCGAACAATCCAGGATGGTTCCGTTGTGCACGAAACCCGCCGCATTGAGCAGGATGTCGATCTTGCCGATGCGCTTGGCGAAGGCGTTGACGTCGGCGGTGTTGCGAACGTCGAGCTTTGCCGTCTCGGCGACGCCGTCCTTGCTTAAGGTAGCGATGCCGCCTTCGTTGATGTCGGTGGCGATGACGGTTGCGCCTTCACGCGCGAATGCGATTGCGCATGCGCGCCCGATGCCCGCCGCCGCAGCGGTGACAACAGCGCGCTTCCCCTTCAGGCGGTCTGCCATTTTGTTTTTCTCCTCACCTTGAGTCTGCCCATTGCGCCGTCATTGCGAGCGAAGCGGAGCAATCCAGAAATCTCACCGCGGAGACAGTCTGGATTGCTTCGTCGCTTCGCTCCTCGCAATGACGCGCTGTTAGTGATTATCCCGCGCCACGCCGAACGTGCCGGCGACGTTCTGGTAGCGCGTGGCGAGCTCCATGCAGGCGCCGGTCGATTGCTGGCCGACGGTGTTGCGATAGATCTCCTGCCAGGGCGTCTGGTTCGGCGGATGCTTGAAGCCGCCATTGGCCTTCAGCTCGGCGTGGCGCTTCTTCACTTCCTCGTCCGAAATCAGGATGTTGGCGCTGCCCTTGTTGAGGTCGATGCGCACCTTGTCGCCGGTCCGCAGGATCGCAAGCCCGCCGTCGGCGGCCGCCTCGGGCGAAGCGTTGAGGATCGAGGGCGAACCCGACGTGCCGGACTGCCGGCCGTCGCCGATGCAGGGCAGGGAGTGGATGCCGCGTTTGATCAGCGCCGCCGGCGGCTGCATGTTCACGACTTCCGCGCCGCCGGGATAGCCGATCGGGCCGGTGCCGCGGATGAACAGCACGCAGCGCTCGTCGATGTCGAGCGAGGGATCGTCGATCCGCTCGTGATAGTCCTCCGGCCCCTCGAACACGACCGCGCGTCCCTCGAACGCGTTCAGGTCCTTCGGGTTGCTCAGATAGCGGTCGCGGAATTCCTTGGAGATCACCGAGGTCTTCATGATCGCGGAATCGAACAGGTTGCCGCGCAGCACCAGGAAGCCGGCATCCTTCACCATCGGCTTGTCGTAGGCCCAGATCACGTCCTGGTCGGGCTTGGGCGCATTCGCGCAGTTCTCGCCGATGCCGCGGCCGTTGACGGTGAGCGCGTCCTCATGGATGCGCTTGTGCTTCATCAGTTCGCGCACCACGGTCGGCACGCCGCCGGAGCGATGGAATTCCTCGCCCAGATAGAAGCCGGCCGGCTGGAGGTTGACGAGCAATGGCACGTCATGGCCGTACTTCTGCCAGTCGTCGATCGAGAGCTCGACGCCGATGTGGCGGGCGAGCGCGTTGATGTGGATCGGTGCATTGGTCGAGCCGCCGATCGCCGAATTCACCACGATGCAGTTCTCGAACGCCTTGCGGGTCAGGAAGTCGGAGGGTTTCAGATCCTCCCAGACCATCTCGACGATGCGCTTGCCCGTCTCATAGGCGATCTGGCCGCGCTCGCGATAGGGCGCCGGGATCGCCGCGCAGCCCGGCAGCGAGAAGCCGAGTGCCTCGGCGAGCGAATTCATGGTCGAGGCCGTGCCCATGGTGTTGCAGTGGCCGACCGACGGTGCGGACGAGGCCACGATCTCCATGAACTCCTCGTAGTCGATCTCGCCGGCGGCGAGCCGCTCGCGCGACTTCCAGACGATGGTGCCCGAGCCGGTGCGCTCGCCGTCATGCCAGCCGTTCAGCATCGGGCCGCCCGACAGCACGATCGCCGGCAGGTTGACGGTCGCCGCCGCCATCATGCAGGCCGGCGTCGTCTTGTCGCAGCCGGTGGTCAGGACCACGCCGTCGAGGGGATAGCCGAACAGCACCTCGACGAGGCCGAGATAGGCGAGGTTGCGGTCGAGCGCCGCGGTCGGCCGCTTGCCGGTTTCCTGGATCGGATGGGTCGGAAACTCCAGCGCGATGCCGCCAGCCATGCGGATGCCTTCGCGGACGCGGTGCGCGAGCTCGATGTGGTGGCGGTTGCAGGGGGAGAGGTCGTTGCCGGTCTGCGCGATGCCGATGATCGGCTTGCCGGACTGGAGTTCCTCGCGGGTGAGGCCGAAATTCAGATAGCGCTCCATATAGAGCGCGGTCATGCCGGGGTTATGCGGGTTGTCGAACCATTCCTGGGAGCGAAGGCGCCGGCGGCTGCCATTGGTTGTGGGCGCGTGCCCGTTGGTTGGTTTTTTTGTCATTGGTATCTCCTAGAATGCGAACGCACAGGCGTCGGTCGGTCGTGTCGGCTTGTGCGATGCCCAACAGCGCAAGCCCGCGTTCCGCAGCTCGCCTGATGGCGGTCGTTTCCTCACAAGTGCGATACTAGTCATGGGTGCTTGGTAACGCTATCATTTTGTTCGACCCGCCACCATTCCGGAAAGTGCCGGCTGGCTGTCGGCGCGCTGCGCAAGCGAGCTCTGCCGCTCGATCACCTTGAAGCCGAGATCGAGCACCGGCTGTTCCGGACGGCGGCCTTCGATCGCCTCGATCAGCATGGTGGCGGCAGTCCGGCCCATCTCGTAGCGGTTGGTGCGCACGCTGGTGAGGGTGGGGACCGCGCTCGCCATGAATTCGAGGTCGTTGAAGCCGATGATGGCGATCTGATCGGGGACGGTGATCTCCCGGCGCCGGCATTCGAAGAGCACGCCGAGCGCGAGGTCGTCATTGGCGCAAAACACCGCATCGATGTTCGGCTCCCGCGCGAGCAGGTCAGCAAACAGCGTTCCACCCAGCGTCACCGAGGTCGGCGTCGCCGTTGTCACGACCAGGCGCTGGTCGAACAGGCCGGCGTCCTTCATGGCCGCGACATAGCCGTCGAGCCGCCGCTGCACCCGCGGATCCATCCGCGCGCCGACGAAGCCGACCCGGCGGCAGCCCTGCGCGAACAGGTGCGCGATCGCCGCGCGCGCCGCATCATAGTGTGAAAAGCCGATCATCATGTCGACGGGGGCGGGCCCAAGCTCCATGATCTGCACGATCGGGCAATCGGCTGCCTCCAGCATCGCGCGCGATTCGGTCGTCTGGTCGATGCCCGTGACGATAAGCCCGGCCGGCTTCTGCGCCAGGAACAGGCGGAGCAGCTTCTCCTCCTGGAGGATGCTGTAGCGGGTGTTGGAGAGCTGGATCGAGTAGCGGCTGCCTTCGGACGCATCGTAGATGCCGCGCAGCACGTCGGAGAAAACGTTGTTGGTGAGGGAGGGGATCAGGACCGCGATCACTTCCGTGCGCTGCGAGGCCAATGCACGTGCCGCGAGATTTGGCACATAGCCGAGCTCACGCGCCGCGCTCTCGACTCGCGCTCGCTTGGCGACCGACAATGCTTCGGGATTTCGGAAAAAGCGGGACGCGGTGATTGGGCTCACTCCGGCGAGCTCGGCGACCTCCGCCAGCCGGATCTTGCCCGATTTGGTGCGTTTTCGTCCCATTTGTTGCTCTTAGCACAGCCCTCCCTGCAAACAAAGGAACGTTGACAGCGCTACCAGCTCAGACTAACCAAAGACAAATTGCCAAAACCGCGCAAACTGCGGACAATGCCGCCTTGCAAATGGGGCCTCGTTGGGTGGAGCCTCAGAAGAAAAGGCGGTAGCGGTGCTTGTTGGGCGCTGCGGACCAGTGAGGAGGGATCTAGATGTCGTCTGTGCACATCCGCGACGTGCGGAAATCGTTCGGCAATTTTGAAGTCCTGCACGGCGTTACGATTCCGATCGAGGACGGTCAGTTCGTCGTTCTTGTTGGCCCCTCCGGCTGCGGCAAGTCGACGCTGCTGCGCATGCTCGCAGGCCTCGAGAACATCACCTCCGGCACGATCTCGATCGGCGAGCGCGTCGTCAACAATGTCCAGCCCAAGGAGCGGGACATTGCGATGGTGTTCCAGAACTACGCGCTCTATCCGCACATGACCGTCGCCGACAACATGGGTTTCTCGCTCAAGCTGCGCAGCGCGGGCTCTGACGAGATCAACAAGCGCGTCAAGCGCGCCGCCGAGATCCTCGCGCTGACGCCGCTGCTCGATCGCTATCCGCGCCAGCTCTCCGGCGGCCAGCGCCAGCGCGTCGCCATGGGCCGCGCCATCGTGCGCGACCCGCAGGTGTTCCTGTTCGACGAGCCCTTGTCGAACCTCGATGCCAAGCTGCGCGTCGCGATGCGCACCGAAATCAAGGAGCTGCACCAGCGGCTCAAGACCACGACCGTCTATGTCACCCACGACCAGATCGAGGCCATGACCATGGCCGACAAGATCGTGGTCATGCACGACGGCATCGTCGAGCAGATGGGCACGCCGCTCGAGCTCTACGACAAGCCTGAAAATCAGTTCGTCGCGGGCTTCATCGGCTCGCCGGCGATGAACTTCCTCAAAGGCCATGTGCGCTCAAACGGGGTGGCGACCTTCGAGGGCCCGAACGGCGTCAAGCTGCCGCTCAAGAGCGCGCCGACCGCGTCCGACGGAAAGCCCGCGGTCTACGGCGTGCGGCCCGAGCATTTCACGATCGCCGACGACGGCGCTGAAGCCGAGATCGTCGTGGTCGAGCCGACCGGTTCGGAAACGCAGGTGTTCGCAAAGCTCGGCGGCGAGCAGGTCGTTGCCGTGTTTCGCGAGCGGCATCAGTTCAATCCGGGCGACAAGGTCCGGCTGAAGCCGGATCCGTCGCTGGTGCATTTGTTCGACGAGGGGACAGGAAAACGGCTGAACGCGTAGGCCAGACTTCAAAGAACTAAAAAAGTTTCATTGGGAGGACGACATGCGAGACTTTACCCGCCGGGCACTGCTTCAAGGCGGAACGGCGCTGGCTGCAACCGGCGCATTGACTGGGCCTGCACTGTTCGAATTCGCGAAAGCCTGGGCGGCGGAATCGCCGTGGAAGGCCGAGTCGGGCGCCAAGCTGACGGTGATGCGCTGGAAGCGCTTCGTGCCGGCGGAAGACGATGCGTTCAACGCGATGGTCGCGGCATTCAAGACGGCGACGGGCACCGAAATGAACGTGTTCAGCGAGTCCTTTGAGGACGTGCAGCCGAAGGCATCCGTTGCGGCCAATACCGGCTCCGGGCTCGATCTCGCCTGGGGTCTGCACACGCTGCCGCAGCTCTTCCCGACCAAAGTGCTGAAGATGAATGACGTTGCCGATTATCTCGGCAAGAAATACGGCGGCTGGACGGATGCGGCGGCCAAGACCTGCAAGCTTGGCGACGACTGGCTGGGCATTCCGGTCGCGACCAATGGCGGTTACATGACCTACCGCAAGTCGGCGACCGACAAGGCCGGCTTCAAGGAGTTCCCGAAGGACTTTCCCAGCTTCCTCGAAATGTGCAAGGCGCTCAAGGCGAACAACACGCCTGCCGGCTTCGCTCTCGGGCATGCCAGCGGCGACGCCAATGGTTGGTTGCATTGGATATTGTGGGGCCACGGCGCTTACACAGTCGACCAGAACGACAAGATCATCATCAACTCGCCCGAGACCGTGAAGGCGCTGGAGTACTGCAAGGCGCTCTCGGAAACCTTCATCCCCGGGACCCCGTCCTGGAACGACTCCTCGAACAACAAGGCGTACCTGGCCGGCGAGCTCTATTGCACCCTCAACGGCATCTCGATCTATGTCGCGGCCAAGACCGACCCCACCAAGAAGGAGCTTGCCGAAGATACCTATCACGCGCTGCACCCCGTCGGGCCGGTCGGCAAGCCGTCCGAATTGCAGCTTGCTCTGCCGATCCTCGCCTTCAACTTCACCAAATACCCGAACGCGGCGAAGGCCTTCATCGCCTTCATGCTGGAGAAGGAAAACTACGAGAAGTGGCTGGATGGGGCGCAGGGTTACCTGACACAGACCCTGAATGCGTATGAAAGCGCGCCGGTCTGGACGGCCGATCCAAAGAACGCCGTGTTCGCGCAGGCATCCAAGCGCACCCTGCCGGCGTCCGGCATCGGTACGGTGGGCGAGAAGGCGGCAACCGCAATCGCCGACTTCATCGTCGTCGACATGTTCGCCAACTACTGCACCGGCACGAAGGACGCCAAGGGTGCGGTTGCGGAAGCAGAACGGCAGTTGAAGCGCATCTATCGCTGATGATCTCGAGCGGGCGGCTGTCTGGCCGCCCGCTCATTCGCACTCTGATCAGGGATATCGGGCATGGCTGATGTCGTAATTGCTTCCCAAGCCAAGCCTCAGTTTCGCGAGGCCAGCGCCTGGGACCAGCTCAAGCACAACCGCAACTGGCTCGGCTTCTGGTTCATGCTGCCGGCCATGGCCTTCCTGATCTTCTTCCTGGCCTATCCGCTGGGGCTCGGCATCTGGTTGTCCTTCACCGACACCCGCATCGGCCGGGTCGGCCAGTTCATCGGCACCGAGAATTATGAATGGCTGTGGGACGACGCCATCTTCTGGCTGTCGGTGTTCAACACGCTGCTCTATACCTTCGTCGCCAGCGCCCTCAAATTCGCAATCGGGCTCTATCTCGCGCTGCTTCTGAACGAGAACATGCCATTCAAGGCGATGCTGCGCGCGATGGTGCTGATCCCCTTCATCGTGCCGACGGTGCTTTCGGCGCTGGCGTTCTGGTGGATCTTCGATTCCCAGTTCTCGATCATCTCCTGGTCGCTGAAGCATCTCGGCCTGATCAGCCAGAACATCAATTTCCTCGGCGACACGACCTGGGCACGCATTTGCGTGATCTTCGCCAATATCTGGCGCGGCGTGCCGTTCGTGGCGATCACGCTGCTCGCCGGCCTGCAGACGGTGTCGCCCTCGCTCTATGAAGCCGCAACGCTGGACGGCGCCACGCGCTGGCAGAACTTCCGGTACATTACCTATCCGCTGCTGACGCCGATCATCGCGGTCGTGATGACCTTCTCGGTGCTGTTCACCTTCACCGACTTCCAGCTGATCTGGGCGATGACCCGCGGCGGCCCGGTCAATGCCACCCATCTGATGGCGACGCTGTCCTATCAGCGCGCGATCATCGCCGGGCAGCTCGGCGAGGGTGCAGCGATATCCAGTGCGATGATCCCGTTCCTGCTCGCCGCGATCATGGTTTCATGGTTCGGATTGCAGCGCAGGAAGTGGCAACAGGGAGAGAACAATGACTGATCTTCCTGCCTCGAAAGTCGATCTTAAGACCGTCCTGTCGACGCCGGCCCGCGCCGATCACAGCGAAGGCATGAGCTATCTTCAGTCGGTGCCGCGCCGGATCGTGACGCTGTATCTGCCGCTCACGATCATCGTCGTGGTCCTGCTGTTTCCGTTCTACTGGATGGCGCTCACCTCGGTGAAGCCGGACGAGCAGCTGCTCGATCTCGACAAGTACAATCCGTTCTGGACCTGGAATCCGACTTTCAAGCATTTCCATAAGCTGCTGTTCGAGAGCTACTATCCGCACTGGCTCTGGAACACGATGTATGTGGCGGTCTGCGCCACCGTGCTCTCGATCATCGCATCGGTGCTGGCGGCCTATGCCATCGTGCGCCTGCGCTACAAGGGAGCCAATCTCGTCGGCGGGCTGATCTTCCTCGCCTATCTGGTGCCGCCGTCGATCCTGTTCATCCCGCTCGCCACCGTCGTGTTCCAGTACGGCCTGTTCGATTCGCCGATGGCCCTGATCCTGACCTATCCGACGATCCTGATCCCGTTCTCGACCTGGCTGTTGATGGGCTATTTCAAGACCATCCCGTTCGAGCTCGAGGAATGCGCGCTGATCGATGGGGCGAGCCGCTGGCAGATCCTGATCAAGATCGTCCTGCCGCTGGCAATCCCCGGCCTGATCTCGGCCTTCATCTTCTGCTTCACGCTGTGCTGGAACGAGTTCATCTATGCGTTGACCTTCTTGCAGTCGACCAGCAACAAGACGGTGCCGGTGGCGATCGTCAACGAGTTCGTCGATGGCGACATCTACCGCTGGGGCTCGCTGATGGCGGGTGCGCTGGCGGGCTCGCTGCCGCTGGTCATCCTTTACGCGTTCTTCGTGGAGCATTATGTGTCGGCGATGACCGGCGCCGTGAAGGAATGATTGCGGGCCAGCCGTAAAGAGCGTGTCCGAGCGGGCGCGTTCAAGACCAATAAGAAGGAGTAGGCTCTTGCACATTCTGGTTCTCGGCGCTGCCGGCATGGTCGGCCGCAAATTGTGCGAACGGCTGCTGCACGACGGCCGGCTCGGCAAGAGCGACATCACCAAGCTGACCATGCATGATGTGGTCGAGCCGAAGAAGCCCGAGAAGGCCGGCTTTGCCGTCGATACGGTGTCCGGCGATTTTGCCGTTCCCGGAGCCGCCGAGAAGCTGATCGCGGGCCGCCCCGACGTGATCTTCCATCTGGCCGCCATCGTCTCCGGCGAGGCCGAGCTCGATTTCGACAAGGGCTATCGCATCAATCTCGACGGCACGCGGATGCTGCTCGACGCCATCCGCCTCGCCGGCGGCGGCTACAAGCCGCGCGTGGTCTTTACCTCCTCGATTGCGGTGTTCGGCTCCCCGTTCCCGGATGCGATCGGCGACGAGTTCTTTCACACGCCGCTGCTCAGCTACGGCACCCAGAAGGCGATCGGCGAATTGCTGCTCGCCGACTATTCCCGCCGCGGCTTCCTCGACGGCATCGGCATCCGCCTGCCGACCATCTGCATCCGGCCCGGCCTGCCCAACAAAGCGGCATCCGGCTTCTTCTCCAACATCTTGCGCGAGCCGCTCGCTGGCAAAGAAGCGATCCTGCCGGTCTCCGAGGACGTCCGTCACTGGCACGCGACGCCGCGCTCCGCCGTCGGCTTCCTGCTCCATGCCGGCACGATGGATCTCGCCGCGGTCGGCCCGCGCCGCAATCTCACCATGCCCGGCCTGTCGGCGACGGTCGGCGAGCAGATCGCGGCCCTCAAGCGGGTCGCGGGCGAGAAGGTCGCCGCCCGCATCAAGCGGGAGCCGGATGCGTTCATCGTGGGTATCGTCGGCGGCTGGCCGCGTAATTTCGATGCACGGCGCTCGCGCGAGCTCGGCTTCACTACCGCCGAGAAGAGCTTCGATGATATCATCCGCATTCACATCGAAGACGAGCTCGGCGGCAATTTCGTCGCCTGACGCAACCGATAAATGGCGTGGGTGAGTGATGGCGAGCGTTGCTTGCATCGGTGAATGCATGGTCGAGCTTCGGCAGGCCCAGGGAGGAGGGCAGTCCGGCGGCCAGGGGCAGGGCGGCGGGCTCTACTCGCGCGGCTTCGGCGGCGATACGCTCAACACGGCCGTCTATCTGGCACGGCTCGAGGTCAAGGTCGACTATTTCACCGCGCTCGGCGATGACGCATTGAGCGATGAGATGGTGGCGGCCTGGACTGCGGAGGGCGTCGGCACCAGGCGCGTCGTGCGTCTGCCCGGCAAGTTGCCCGGCCTCTACATGATCCAGCTCGATGCCAGGGGCGAGCGGCAGTTCTTTCACTGGCGCGACAGCGCAGCCGCGCGCCGGCTGATGGATTTGCCGGAGACGGACGAGATCCTCAACTCCCTGATGAGCTACGACATCGTCTATCTCTCCGCCATCACGCTCTCGATCTACGATCAGGCCGGGCGCGAGCGCCTGTTCGCGGCGATCAAGCGTGCGCGCCTGCTCGGCACCCGCTTCGTGTTCGACACCAATTTTCGCGCCCGCAGCTGGCCCGATCGCGACGTCGCCCGCGAGGTGTTTGCCGCGGCATTCGAGGCCGCCGACATCGTGCTCACCTCGACCGAGGATCTGCTCGCCCTGTATCCCGGCGAGAGCCATGCCGAGCTGACGGCGCGCATCCCCACTCCCGAGCTGGTGTTCCGTCTTCCCGAACCTGTCAGCCTGTTGCGCTTTCCGGGCGGCACAAGCGAAGTGCGTGCCGAGCCGATGACCAAGCCGGTGGTCGACACCACCGCGGCCGGCGACAGCTTTGCGGCGGCCTATATTGCCGCAAGGCTCGCGGGCTCTGATCCGGTCGAGGCCGCGCAGGCCGGGCATCGCCTCGCGAGCCTCGTGATCTGCTATCCCGGTGCCATCATTCCGGCCTATGCGATGCCACCGAAGAAGCGGCACCGGCCGGCCACCTCACGCCAAGCGACAAAGTGAGAATCGAAACGCAATGACCACGACTGCCAAACAGGAAAAGCTCGCCGCGCTGTTCAAGGCCGCGACCGTCATACCAGTCCTCACCATCGAGCGTCTCGAGGATGCCGTGCCCCTGGCGCGCGCCCTTGTCGCCGGCGGCGTCAAGACGCTGGAGGTGACGCTGCGCACCTCCGTGGCGATCGAGGCGGCGAAGGCGATGATATCAGAGGTGCCGGAGGCGATCGTCGGCATCGGCACCATCCTCAACCCGGCCGACCTCGCCCGCGCCGAGGCGCTTGGCGTCAAGTTCGGCATCAGCCCGGGAGGCACGCCCGATCTGCTCAAGGCGGCCGCCGATAGCGCCTTGCCCTTTGCCCCGGGGATCGCGACCGCATCCGAACTGATGCAGGCGCTGGCGCTCGGCTTCGATGTTGCCAAGTTTTTCCCCGCCGAGCAGGCCGGCGGCATCAAGGGCCTGCGCGCCCTGGGCGGTCCGTTCCCCAATGTGCGCTTTTGCCCCACCGGCGGCGTCGGCGAGGCCAATGCGGCGACCTGGCTCGCCGAGCCGAACGTGCTGGCGGTCGGCGGTTCCTGGCTATGCCCGGCGGCGGAGATCAGGGCCGGGAACTGGGCCGGCATAACTGCCATCTGCCAGCGCACCCTCAAAGGCCTCAAAGCCGGGTGAAGTCTTGGGCCCGATGGGCTAAGAATCGGGCAGGGAAGACCTGAGGAGAATGACCATGGCGGGAAGCATCGTCGGATGGGCGCATACGCCGTTCGGCAAGTTCGACACCGAGACCGTCGAAAGCCTCGTCACGCGCGTCGCCAATGAGGCGCTTGCGGACGCCGGCATTTCGGCTGGCGATGTCGATGAGATCGTGCTCGGTCATTTCAACGCCGGCTTCTCGCCGCAGGATTTTACCGCCTCGCTGGTGCTCCAGGCCGATCCGCATCTGCGCTTCAAGCCGGCGACCCGCGTCGAGAATGCTTGCGCCACGGGCTCGGCCGCGGTGCATCAGGGCCTGCGCGCGATCGCGGCCGGCGCTGCCAGGATCGTTCTGGTCGTTGGCGTCGAGCAGATGACGCGTACGCCGGGTCCGGAGATCGGCAAGAACCTGCTCAAAGCCTCGTACCTGCCGGAAGACGGCGACACCGTCGGCGGCTTCGCCGGCGTGTTCGGCAAGATCGCCAGCGCCTACTTCCAGAAATACGGCGACCAGTCCGATGCGCTGGCGCTGATCGCGGCCAAGAACCACAAGAACGGCGTCGCCAATCCCTTCGCCCAGATGCGCAAGGATTTCGGCTTCGATTTCTGCCGCGCCGAGAGCGAGAAGAACCCCTATGTCGCCGGCCCGTTGAAGCGCACCGACTGCTCGCTGGTGTCCGACGGCGCCGCCGCGCTGGTCTTGGCCGATGCCGAGACCGCCAAGGGCATGGGCAAGTCGATCGGCTTCCGCGCCACCGCGCACGCCCAGGATTTCCTGCCGATGAGCAAGCGCGACATCCTCCAGTTCGAGGGCTGCACGGTCGCCTGGCAGCGCGCGCTGGAGAAGGCCGGCGTGTCGCTCGCCGACCTCTCTTTCGTCGAGACCCATGACTGCTTCACGGTCGCCGAGTTGATCGAATATGAAGCGATGGGCCTGACGCCGAAGGGGCAGGGCGCCCGCGCCATCAAGGAAGGCTGGACGCTGAAGGACGGCAAGCTGCCGGTCAATCCGTCCGGCGGGCTCAAGTCGAAGGGCCATCCGATCGGCGCCACCGGCGTCTCCATGCATGTGATGACCGCGATGCAGCTTGCAGGCCAGGCGCCTGAGGGCATGCAGATCAGGAACGCCAGGCTGGGCGGCATCTTCAACATGGGCGGCGCGGCCGTGGCCAACTACGTTTCCGTCCTGGAGCCGTTGAAGTAACCGGTAAGGGCAGGCGAAGGCGCGATGCGCCGCGCCACCCTTCCTTGCGCTAAGTCAAGGTGAGCAGGTTTCGGTTCGCTCACCCTCCTGCTCTTGATTGATTTCCGGGGAATGCATCATGAGCAATGATAGTTCGCTGTCACTAGACGAACTCAACGATCGTATCGCGATCCTCGAGGGCAATATCAGGCAGCTCATCGAGCAGGCCGCCGCCGCGTCCGGCGAGCAGAGCGAGGCGCGTATCGCCGATCGCATCAACCAGCAGAACGACGAGCTCGACCGGCTGCTCAAGATCCGCGAAGCCCGTCAGAAGAAATAACCGGAGCCGGCGGCGCGCCGTGCTCGCCCGCGGCGCATGCGGCCATACGCCGGCCGCCCTTGCTTGAGCCTCGCCGCTTCAGTTAGCTGGCCGAAACCGCGGGCCGCAGTCAGCCCGCGCAATCGGGAGTGAACGATGGGGCCGTTGAAGGGCATCAAGGTCATCGACATGACCACCGTGCTGATGGGGCCGTATGCGACCCAGATGCTCGGTGACTATGGTGCCGACATCATCAAGGTGGAGTCGCTCGAAGGCGACGTCACCCGGCAGATCGGCCCGATGCGCCATGCCGGCATGGGCCCGGTCTTCCTCAACACCAATCGCAGCAAGCGCTCGATCTGCCTCGACCTGAAGAAGCCTGCGGGGCGCGACGCCGTGCTGCGGCTCATCAGCGACGCCGACGTTCTCGTCTACAACGTCCGGCCGCAGGCCATGGCGCGCCTTCAGCTCGGCTATGACGTGGTCTCCGCGATCAACCCGCGCCTCGTCTATGCCGGCGTGTTCGGCTTCGGCCAGGACGGGCCCTATGCCGCAAAGCCTGCCTATGACGACCTGATCCAGGGTGCAACGGCGCTGCCCGCATTGATGGCGCAGACCGGCGACGGCGTGCCGCGCTACGTGCCGAACGCGCTGGTCGATCGCATCGTCGGCCTTACCGCGGTGGGCGCGATCTGCGCCAGCCTCGTGCATCGCGACCGCACCGGACGCGGCCAGCGCGTCGACATCCCGATGTTCGAGACCATGGCCGGATTCGTCATGGGCGATCACATGGGCGGGCTGACCTTCGAGCCGCCGCTCGACAAGGGCGGCTATGCGCGGCATTTGTCGCGCGACCGCAGGCCCTATAAGACCGCGGACGGCTATCTCAGTGTGATCGTCTACAACGACAAGCAGTGGCAGAGCTTTTTCGAGGCGACGGGGCGCGACGATCTGCGCGCCGACGAGAGGTTTGCGACCTTTGCCGGCCGCGCTGCGAATATCGATGTCGTCTATGCCGAGCTCGCGCGCATCTTCGAGACGCGCACGACCGCCGAATGGATCGAGCTATTGACTAGGGCCGACGTGCCGGTCATGCCGATGCACGATTTGCAAACGATCCTGCATGATCCGCACCTGGAGGCGACGGGCTTCTTTCCGGTCGTCAACCATCCGACCGAAGGTCCGATCCGCAGCATGAAGGTCACCGCGACGTGGTCGGACACCGACGCCGAACCGTCGCGCCTCGCACCGCGCCTGAACGAGCACGGTGCGGAGATCCTGAAAGAGATCGGCTATTCCGCCGACGACATTGCGGCCCTGATACGCGACGGCGTGACCCGTTCGCCGCCGGAGTAGGGAGAGAGCGCCATGAGCTTCATCACCGGCGTCGGGCTCACGCCTTACGGCAAGCATGAAGGCTCATCCTCGCTCGACCTGATGAGCCGCGCGGCCCAGCTTGCGCTCGACGATGCCGGGCTGACGCGCGCGGAGATCGACGGCGTCCTCTGCGGCTATTCGACGGTATCGCCGCACATCATGCTGGCGACCGTGTTCGCCGAGCATTTCGGCATTCGCCCTGCCTACGCGCACGCGGTACAGGTCGGCGGCGCGACCGGGCTCGCCATGACCATGCTCGCGCATCATTTGGTCGAGGCCGGCGTCGTGCGGCATGTGCTGGTTGTCGCCGGCGAGAACCGTCTCACCGGGCAAAGCCGCGATGCCTCGATCCAGGCGTTGGCGCAGGTCGGACATCCCGACTACGAGGTGCCGCTCGGCCCGACCATTCCCGCCTATTACGGCCTCGTCGCGTCTCGCTACATGCACGAGTACGGAGTGACAGAGGAGGATCTTGCGGAGTTCGCGGTGCTGATGCGCGCACACGCCTGCACCCATCCCGGCGCGCAATTCCACGAGCCGATCACGGTTGCGGACGTGATGGCATCCAAGCCCGTGGCGATGCCGCTGAAGCTGCTCGACTGCTGCCCGGTGTCCGACGGCGGCGCCGCCTTCGTGATCAGCAGCGAACGGACCGGTGCGGACGGCGTGCGGATTCGCGGCTGCGCGCAGGCGCATACGCATCAGCATGTCACTGCGGCTCCGGCGCTGAGCGAGCTTGGTGCCGAGATTTCGATCGCGCGCGCGAAACAGGCTTCACGCCTTGCGATATCAGACGTGCGTTACGCCGCCGTCTATGACAGCTTTACCATCACGCTCGCGATGCTGCTGGAGGACCTCGGCCTTGCCGGACGCGGCGAGGCCGCCGCGCGCGTACGGTCCGGATATTTTGGCCGCGACGGCCGCATGCCGCTCAATACCCACGGCGGTCTCCTGAGCTACGGCCATTGCGGTGTCGGCGGCGCGATGGCGCATCTGGCCGAAACGCATCTCCAGATGACCGGGCGCGCAGGCCACCGCCAGGTCCGCGACGCCTCGATCGCGCTGCTGCATGGTGACGGCGGCGTGTTGTCCTCGCATGTCAGCATGTTCCTGGAGCAGGTGCGATGAGCGCGCGAATCGCGGACTGGACGAAGGGCGAAGCGGCGATCGTCTATCAACGCTGCGGGTCGTGCGGCGACGTGCAGTACTTCCATCGCGCCTTCTGCGCAGCCTGTGGCGCGCCAGATCCGCGGGAATATCGCGCGAGCGGCAGGGGCACGGTCTACGCCACCTCGCTCGTTTGCCGCGCCGCAACGCCCGAGACGCGCGCGCATCTGCCCTACAACATCCTGCTCGTCGATTGCGCCGAGGGCTTTCGCATGATGGCGCACGGTGAGAAGGATCTCGCGATCGGCGACGAGGTCACTGCGCAGTTCGCCTCGTTTGCCGGGAAGCTCGTGCCGTTTTTCACAAAGGTTTAACGAGTGGTTTCCGTCGTTCGGGGGCGGTCGAACAGACCGAACCTGGAACGGGATTCTGGGTCTGGCAAGAACGCACCACCCCGGAACGACGAAAGCTCTTTCAGCGCCCGTAGAACAATATGCTGGCGATGACGAGCATCGCCGTCACCGCCAGCATATGCGCGAACGCTTCCGAGGCCGCCCTCCTGGTGGCTTCCTTCATGCCGTTTACTCCCTAGACTTGGGCGTGACTCATCGTGGCGCGCGCTGCGCAAAGCGACGGTCAGATTTTTTTACTCGGAACACCCCGCTCGAGTATTCGCTGCGATTTGTCCCCACGCGGCGAATATCGACGGTTGCAAGGTCGTTCAGCATTACGGCGGCAATTTGACTCGATGATGTTGCTCTTGCGTCGGTGCAAGAATACTCTGCGGGAATTCTTCGTAAAAACCACAACAAGACCAACACCCAAGGTGACTGATGGCCCGTATCGACTACGCCGATTCGTCCAAGGCGTCCGAGCGCACACGCGACATCCTCGCCAAGAATCGCAACGCCAATATCTTCCGCATGATGTCGCATTCGCCCGATTATTTCGTGCAGTATTGCCGGCTGGGCGGGGCGATCCGGAGCCGGGGCGAGCTCGACCCGATCGTGCGGGAACTCGCGATCACGCGGACCGGGATTCTCTGCGAGGCGCCGTACGAGGTCATCGCGCACAAGCGCATCGGCAAGAATGTCGGCGTGACCGACGAGCAGAACGAGGCGCTTGCGAATTGGCAGGCGGCGAAATGTTTTACCGAGACGCAGCGAGCGGCGCTCGCGTTTACGGATGAGATCGTCAAGCTGAACAAGCCGACGGATGCGACCTTCAAGGCGATTGCCGCAAAACTCGCGCCGGGCGCGCTGGTCGAGTTGCAGCTTTCGGTCGGCTTCTACATCATGACGTCGAAATTTCTTGAGACGTTCGAGATCGACCTCCAGCCGGTGACGGAGGTCGTGGGCTAAAATTCGAGACGCGGCGAGGGATGCCGATGGACATCGATGAATTCGCGGCCTGGGCTGTGACGATCGCCAAGGTCGAAGAGCACCCGACCAACGAGCGGCTGTCCTATCTCGGTCTCGGCTTGACGGCCGAGGCAGGCGAGGTCGCCGATCACATCAAGAAGCTCTTGCGCGACGGCTGGCTCGATCAGGCCGGCCTCGTCGATGAGCTCGGCGACACCATCTACTACTGGGCCTGCCTGTGCGCTGCGACCGGCCAGAAGCCGTCCGATTTGCTGGCCAAGAGCGCCGCCAGGATCAACAGGCGCCTGCGCGAGGCGGCGAGCCGCTGACGGCCTCACGTCGACGTCAGGATATCCACCTTGGCGTTGGCAACGATCAGCCGATCGGCGAGGAGCTGCGCCAGGTTGCGCATGATGCGCTCACTGGCGTGCGGATGCTGCTGACGAAAACGCTCGAAATCCCTGAGCGGCACCTCGAAGGCGGTCGCCGCCATGTCGGCCAGTACGTCCGCGGAGCGCGTCGATTCCAGCAGCGCCATTTCGCCGAAGGCCATGCCGGCCGTCAGCGTCGCCAGGCGAACGCCGTCGGGCAGCGTGACGTGCACCGCGCCGCTGCGCAGGAAGAAAAGGGAATCGGCGGGATCGCCGGCCGCGACGATCTTCTGGCCGGACTTGTAGGTGCGTATGGTGCAGAGCGAGGCCAGATCGGTCAGCTCGTCATCGTTCAAACCTTCGAGCAGAGGCTGCTCGGATAACTCGGTGGTTTCGTGGAAATCGATCGAGCCGCCATAGCGGTAGACGATCTGGTCTTCCGCCCATTCGATCGCGGTGTCCAGCAGGTAGAAGTCGCGGACGTTCTTCAAGTCAGCCGTCCATTCGCGAAGCGTGTTCCATTCCCGCGAGGCGCGCTTGACGCCGGACAGGACCACGGTGACGCCCAGCGCGGCGAGCTCTTCGAAGGCCTCGGCGACGAGCCGCGCGCCGGCGCGCGTGGTCGAAGTGACGCGGTGCAGATCGAAGATGACGATCTGCGGCCGTGGCCGCGCGGCGAGCCGCCGCGAGATGTAGTCGACGGCCGAGAGCGACAGCGTGCCGACGAGCTCGATGACGCGCACCTCATCCTCGTGAGCGGTGAGGATCTCGCGCTCCTGCGGGCGGCGGACGCGGCGCGACGGGCTCTGACCGATGTGATAGTCCGCGATGATCGCGTTGCGCGCATCGTCGCTGCGGTTGAGCATGTGCAGGTCGTAATGCGAGGACAGTGCCTCGCAGACCTTGATGCCGCGCACGCTGTTGCCGTGCTTGTCGAGCCTTGGCGAGTAGCTGCCGAGCCCGAGCCGGGCAGGCAGGGCCGCGAGGATGCCGCCGCCGACGCCGCTCTTGGCGGGAATGCCGATCCGGTAGATCCATTCGCCGGCATAGTCGTACATGCCCGACGACGTCATCACCGACAGCGTCCGCGAGATCGCGTAAGGCGTCATCACCTGCTCGCCGGTGACTGGATTGACGCCGCGGTTGGCGAGCGTTGCCGCCATCACCGCAATGTCGCGCGCAGTGACCAGCACCGCGCACTGCCGGAAATAGACGTCGAGCACGGCAGCGACGTTGTCCTTGATCACGGCATTGGTGCGCAGCAGGTAGGCGATGGCACGGTTGCGATCGCCGGTTTGGCTCTCGGAGGTGTAGACGGCCTCGTCCACGTCCAGCTCGCGGCCGGCAAAGCGGCCGAGGGCTTTTCGGATCTCCTCGAAGGCGGCCTCGCCCTTGCTCTCCTGGATCAGCCCCGTGCAGGCGATTGCACCGGCATTGACCATCGGGTTGAAAGGGTGGTTCTCGGCATTGAGCCGGATCGAGTTGAAGGGATCGCCGGAGGGCTCGACGCCAATCGCGCTCTCGACCCGCGCAGCGCCCAGCATGTCCAATGCCAGCGCGAAGACGAAGGGCTTTGACATCGACTGGATGGTGAAGGGAACCCGGCTGTCGCCCACCTCGTAGACATGGCCGTCCAGCGTGGCCAGACTGATGCCGAAATAGGCAGGATCGGCCTTGCTGAGCTCGGGGATGTAGTCGGCGACCGCACCGGAGGTCTCGGCGGAGAATTCGGTGAGACAATCGTTCAGGAACCGCAGCAAAGGCGGCTTCGAACGGGTCCAGGCAGCGGAGGCGAGGGGCGATTGCGGTTTCATCGCCTCCTTCTGCAACGCAATCAGGGCGCGCGCAACCATTGCTGAGGTGATCGCACGGTGCCGGTTCGACGCGTAGACGCAATTGCGCGGTGAGCAGCTCAACGCAAGACGAGCGATCGTCAGATCGCGATGATCGCGATTGCCTGGCCTTCGGCGACGACGTCGTCGAGCTTGACGAGAAGCGATGCGATCGTCCCTGTCGCAGGCGAGGGCACCGGTATCTCCATCTTCATGGCTTCGACGAATGCAACGTCGTCGCCATCTGCGACGCTTTTCCCAACCTCAACGGGAATCGCGCAGATGCGTCCTGCGACCTCCGTGACGATCTTAATTTCTGGCATCCCAATCGCCTTTTTGTTGTCGTCGCAAGATGCCTGAGGTAGCGTGTCCTTCAAGCGGAATTTAATTCCGCACAGCGGAACACAATTGGTAGGGAACATGGGACGACGTTCGGAGCGGTTGAGTAGGCAAGGCGTGCTCGCTGGCGAAGCCGGCGAAAGTGATGTCATCCAGGTGGTATCGCGCGCATTCGATGTGTTGCGATGCTTCGAGGGCCACGAGGCGCGACTCGGAAATCTCGAAATCTCCAACCGCTGCGGCCTGCCGCGCTCGACGGTGTCGCGACTCACGCACACTCTGACGCGCATGGGTCAGCTGGTTTATCTGCCGCGCGATCAAAAATACCGGATCGGGCCGAGCGCGGTCGCCATGAGCGCCTCGATGATGAAGGGCGCGCAGCTGCGCAACCTCATCCGCCTGCGGCTCGAGGACATCGCCGAGCAATTGCCGGGCACGGTGGGCTTCGTCATTCCCGATCGGTTCAATCTCGTCTATCTCGAGTTTGCCCGCTCGGCGAGCGCGCTCGGCTTGCATGAAGGAATCGGCAGCAAGATCGCGATGGCGTCCACCGCCGCGGGTGCTGCCTATACGGCGGCGCTACAGCCGGAGATCGGCGATGCCCTGGTTGCGGAGATGGAGCGGGAGGCGCCGGAGGCGGCCCGGCTGCTGAAGCCGCGCATCGAGGCCAATCGCCAGTTTCTGCGCGAGCATGGCTATGTCGTGGCCTGCGGTCTGTGGAGCCCGCATATCAACGGCGTCGCGGTGCCGATGTGGTCGCCGCAATATCAGACCGTCGTGGTGGTCACGATCGGCCTCCTGGCAGCGATGTATGACGAGGAGCGGCTGCACAGCGAGGTCGCGCCGCTGATGGTCAAGCTCGGCAAGGCGGTCGGCGACCTGCTCGAAGGCGCCGAGGGCGACTTCCTCAACAACCGTCTCGAGCGAAAGCCGATCGCGATGGCCGTGCGAAACAATAACAAGCCTATCGCGCCGGGGGGACTGAATGAACTGGAAGTCGGAACTCGACGAGCTCGCCCGGCGCGAAGCCTTCGCGCGGGAGATGGGCGGCGTTGACAAGGTCAAGCGACAGCACGACCAGGGGCGGCTGACTGTTCGGGAGCGTATCGACGGGCTGATCGACAAGGGCAGCTTCCACGAGATCGGTGCCGTTTCCGGCATCGGTGAATACGATGCGCATGGCGAGCTCAAGCATGTGACGCCAGCGAACTGCGTGTTCGGCCGCGCCAGGGTGGATGGCCGCACGGTGGTGGTGGTCGGCGACGATTTCACCGTGCGCGGCGGCTCGGCCGATGCGTCGATCTCCGCCAAGCCGCTGATGGCGGAGGAGATGGCGCACGATTTCCGTCTGCCCATCATCCGCATCATCGAAGGCTCCGGCGGCGGTGGCTCGGTGAAGACGATCGAGACCAAGGGCGCGGCGAACTTGCCGGGCGGCATCGGTGGCACGCGCTGGTACCGCTTCACGACGGAGAACCTGGCGCGCGTGCCCGTCGTGGCGCTCGGGCTCGGTTCGGTCGCGGGCCTCGGCGCCGCGCGGCTGGCTACCAGCCACTACTCCATCATGACCAAAAATTCCGCGATGTTCGTCGCGGGACCGCCGGTGGTGAAGCGGCTCGGGCAGGATTTGTCCAAGCAGGATCTCGGCGGCGCCGATATCCAGACCCGTGCCGGCGCGGTCGATCATGCCGTCGAGACCGAGGCGGAGGCATTCGCCTGCGCGCGGCGCTTCCTGTCCTATCTGCCGTCGTCGGTCTACGAGCTGCCGCCGACGCTGCCTTGCCATGACGATCCGGAACGCATCGACGAAGGTTTGACGAAGGCCGTGCCGCGGAGCCGCCGGCAGGTCTACAAGATGCGCCCGATCATCGAGTCCGTCGTCGACAAGGGTTCGTTCTTCGAGGTCGCCAGCAATTTCGGCAAGCCGGTCATCGTTGGCCTCGCGCGGCTCGAGGGCAGGGCAGTGATGCTGCTCGCCAGCGATCCCTTCCACTATGGCGGCTCGTGGACCGCGGATGCCTGCCAGAAGGTGGTGCGCTGGGTAGACTTCGCGGAAACCTTCCATCTGCCGATCGTCTACCTCATGGATTGCCCGGGCTTCATGATCGGGCTGGACGCCGAGAAGGCGGCGACGATCCGCCACGGCGTGCGCGCCATGGCCGCGGTCAACCAGACCACGGTGCCCTGGTGCACGGTGATCCTGCGCAACGCGTTTGGCGTTGCCGGCGTCGTGCATCAGCCGGCCGATCGCTTCTCGATCCGCTACGCCTGGCCCTCGGCCTATTGGGGCTCGCTGCCGCTCGAAGGCGGCATCGAGGCCGCCTATCGCGCCGACATCGACGCGGCGGAAGACCCGCACGCCAAGCTGAAGGAGATCGAGGAGCGCCTCAACAAGCTGCGCTCGCCGTTCCGCTCGGCCGAAAAGTTCTGGGTCGAGGAGATCATCGATCCCCGCAAGACGCGATCCCTGCTATGCGAGTTCGCAAGGCTTGCGGAGCCGCTGCGCACGCCGGGCCCGCCGGGGAACATGACGATCAGGCCGTAGCTAGATATCATTGCGAACCGCGACGCGAAGAAGGCCGTCAGCTTTCGCGTCGAACTACTTTTTTGCTTTGCTCGAGCATCGCTTCGAGTTCTTGTTCGAGCGATCGCGGCGAAATGCCGAGCACTCGAAACCCCGGCAAGTTGTCCGAGGCTGTGGTGTCGATCCGCATAAGCTCGACCTGATTGCGGGTGAGGGGCGGGTGCGGCAGGACTTCAGCGACACTGGCCAATGCATCCCACAAGGCGAACGGAATTCGCATCGGCACCGTCCGCAGGCCTGCGGTACGGGCAATGGTCCGCAACAACTCCTCGTATGAATAGACGCGTGGGCCGGCCAGTTCGTAGACAGGATACGGCTTTTTACTCTGCCGCAGAACTTGTGTGATCGCTGCCGCAACATCATCCGCGTACACCGGCTGGAGCCTCGTTCTGCCGTCGCCGAATATCGGATAAGCCGGCAGAGCCCGAACCAGCCTGAGAATTGTCGTGAGAAAGCCGTCGTCCGACGCAAACATCACAGCTGGGCGTATGATGACCGCGCCAGGGAATGCGGCCTGCACGGCGGCCTCGCCTTCGCCGCGACTGCGAATATAGGGCGAAGGCGAGGCCGCGTCGGCGCCGATTCCCGATAGGTGAACTAGCCGTGTGGCCCCGACCCGCCGCGCGACGCTCGCGATCCTGGCGGCGGCTTCGACATGCGCCGAGTGAAATGTTTCGCTTCCGTGCTCGACATACAGGCTAATGGCGTTGACCACACCATCGGCGCCCGCAACGGCGGCCTCTACGGAGCGCTCGTCGTGTGCGTCGGCGGCGATCTGTTTGACGGCGTCGCCCTCAATCCCCCGAGGATGCCGCGAGGCGATGCGCACCGTGATGCCGGACTCGCACAAATAGCGCACGATGCGACGGCCAACAAAGCCGGTTCCTCCAAACACGGTTACGCAGCTCATTCGCTGATCGATCCAATGATCCTGGGCGACGCTCTTGATTGAGCCGTTAAGCGCAGTGCGGACTGCCTCAGCGGCCTCTGCCGGCGAACTACCCTTGTTGACGTGATGCCCGATGACATCGATCAAAATTTGCGCCGCAGGGCCGACCGTTTGCCACTCTTTCATTGCTTCATCGATCAGCGGCTCAGCTTCTGCGTATAGCTTGTGCGCCTGTTCGATGATCGGCTGTGCCCTATTGAGAAGATCGATCAGCGCCTTGCTCGCCGGCAGCGATTTCTCGATTTGCCTCAGCTGTGTCTCGCTGAGGCCGGAAACGTGACCAATCAGGTCAATGAGCCAGTGCTTTAACATAGTCCACCTTGCTGTTGGTTTTACAGCTGGCCAATCACCCGTGCAGGCCACGCGATGTCAGTTGGCTCTGAAGGAGTTCTGCCTTCATGGCCTTCACGTTCGTGAGCACGACGATCAGCTCTTTAGGCGGAGGCGTGCCCCTGGCAGGCGGCCGCGTTGGTTCCAAGCCGCCAGTCGAGACAAATGCGCCGCCGGGCTCGAGTTGCGTTGCTCCGGCGGTTTTCAGACTGGGCCGTCAAATTCCCAGCGCAGTAGGCTGGGCGCCACCGATCAGGGGATGAGGACCGCGGCGAATGCCATGGCGATGGGAAGCAGCCCGAGGCCGATCGCGCCCGCTCTGTACGCAACTGCCTTGTCGAGTAACAATCTGGATGGGTGACGCATGACCAAGTCCTCTGCACGCAGAACCTAGCTTGAGAGGAGCATGCACCCGCTGAAGGAAATGCGCTAGGGCTTCGTCTCGCAGTGCATCGATGAACGATGGCTGAACCTTGGCTGGATGCCGGCTTCTGGCCCCTGAGCTGACCTAACGCGAAGTCTACATGGACCAACCAACAGTCTTTTTGATGTTTTCACTGATGGCCGCTCACGGGGCCCTGGTTCCTTTCGGCTCGCGCGTGCCGCAAGCCGTGCCGCCTACGCGCTCTCCGTCTCCCGGTGTACGTCGTGCACGACGAGGCCCATGCCTTCCTCGGGCATCTTGATCCAGTCGCGACGCTTCAGCGTGCGTTTGGTGTCCTCGTAGCCGCTCGTCCAGTGCTCGCGCATCGAAGTGCCCGAGAACTCGTGGTCCTTGGCATCGCCCTCGTAGGCTTTCTGCTGATAGATCAAATGCAGGATCGCGATCTCGGGCATGTTGCGCAGGCTCGCCTTGAGCTGGCGCTCCTCGTCGGACAACTGCTCGTCGGGAAGCTTCGCCAGGGCTTTGTAGAGCACGACCTTCAGATTGTGCGTCCGGCGATAGACGTCGGTGTTGTGGCGCGTGCGCGAGGAATACATGATGTCCTTGTGGCGGGCCATCACGTCCTGGATCGAGCGCGGCAGCACGCCGCGGGCGCTGAACAGGTCGACCTGAAACACAAGCGAATTGAGATCGTCCTCCTGGTCGAGCAGGTGCTGGAGCGGCGTGTTGGAGACGATGCCGCCGTCCCAGAAATGATCGGTGCCGATCCGGACCATGGGCAGGGCCGGCGGCAGAGCACCGGAGGCCATGACATGCTCGGGCGCGATCTCGTCATGGGAATTGTCGAAATAGATGAAATTGCCGGACAGCACGTTCACCGCGCCGACCGCGAAGCGCATCTTCTTCTCGTTGATCAGGTCGAAGTCGACGAGCTCGCGCAGGCTGTCGCGCAAGGGCCCGGTGTCGTAGTAGCTGGTCGCGGTCCTCGCGCCGACGGGGCTGAGCCAGGGATTGACCTGGTGCGGGGTGAAGAATCCGGGCTGGCCCAGCGCCGAGGTCATCCACGCGCTGGTGAGGTTGCGCCACTGGCGGAAGACGTCGCCATCAGGCGTGTAGTGCCAGATCTTGCGGTTGGTGATGCGCTCCCAGAAGATGCGGAGTTGATCGAGCCGCTTCTCCGGCTTGTTGCCGGCGATGATCGCCGAATTGATCGCGCCGATCGAGACGCCGCAGATCCAGTCGGGCTCGATGCCGGCCTCGTGCAGCGCCTGATAGACGCCGGCCTGATAGGCGCCGAGCGCGCCGCCGCCTTGTAGCACCAGCGCGACGCGGTCGCAGCGCTCGGGCCGCCAGCCCCGCGTAAGGGGTTGATGCGTCTGATGTGTCGGATGCGACGTCCGGGCGTCCATGGGGGTGCCTCCCTGCCTTGGTTCGGACGATTGCGCCCCGCAATGACGTCGTGATGACAATTTTCGCGCCGATGCGTGGTGTGCATGCAGGTCAACCGGGGCGGGAATGGCGAGAGGTCGCCCCTCTGACGGAAATCCTTCACATCGCGGTCAATGATGATCGCTAGCAATCGTGATAGCCTTGGTGCCGGATGGGCGTCACAGAAAAATCACGCAAGGAGATCAGCGATGCGCAAGGAAGACGTGCTGCGACTTCCATCCATGCCGGCTGCCGGACCGAGCTATCCGGCCGGCCCGTACCGCTTCATCGACCGCGAATTCCTCGTCATCACCTACGAGACCGATCCGGATCTGATCCGCGCCGGCCTGCCTGAGCCGCTGGAGCCGATCGACCAGCCGATCGTGCATTACGAATGGATCAGGATGCCGGACTCCTCCGGCTTCGGCAGCTACACCGAATCCGGCCTCGTGATCCCCGCGCGTCTGCACGGCGAGGAGGTGAGCTTCGTCTCGCAGATGTATCTGGATGACGATCCGCCGATCGCTGCAGGGCGCGAAATCTGGGGCTTTCCAAAGAAATACGCCCATCCCAAGCTCGAAATCGTCAAGGATACGCTGACCGGCACGCTGGAATATGCTGGCCAGCTCGTCGCCATGGGAACGATGGGCTACAAGCACGAGAGCATGGCCGGCAACGGCGATCTCACCCGCGCGACGTTGTCGAAGACGCAGATCAATCTGAAGATGATCCCGGGCGTCGACGGCCATCTCGAGGTCTGCCAGCTCGTGGCGATCAACCTCATCGACATCGTGCCGAAGGGTTCCTGGATGGGGCCTGGCCGGCTGCACCTCGTGCCGCATGTCAATGCGCCGGTTGCCGATTTCCCGGTCCGCCGCGTCGTCGGCGCGCATCATTACATCGCCGATCTGACGCTGCCGTTCGGCCGCGTCGTTCATGATTACGTCAAGGAGGCCGCGGCGGCAGCCGCGACAGGGCTGGCGGCGGAGTAGGGCGGCGCCCCGTCATCATCAAGCTGTAACACACGCGTATTTGAGTACCCGTGCGGGTTCCGGCGGGCGGCATCGGCCCGCCGGAGAGATCACATCCTTTGACCGCGGGGGTTGGCATGGCTGAGCCGGCAAAGATCGTCAGCGCGATTTCGGACGCCGCATCTGCAATTCCCGGACTGGTATGGGCTTTTCGCCTGCACGGCGACGGCAGCGCCGAAGCGTTGCCAATCGACAGGCCGATCGAGTTCACCCATGACGGCCGCCTCTGGCTGCACTTCAACCTGACCGATGCACGGGCGCGGCCGTGGATCGCCGAGTCCGGCCTGCCGCCGCTTGCGCGCGATCTGCTCCTGTCCAAGGATACGTTTCAGCAGCTCCACGTCATCGACGATTGCGTCTATGGCGTGTTTTCGGACCTCGTGCGCGACGTCGAGAGCGCGACCGAGGACACCGCGTTCCTGCGCTTTGCGATGACCGAGCGGCTGCTGGTCAGCGGCCGTCACCAGGCGTTGTGCTCTGCGGACGCGACGCGGCGGGTGCTGGAGGGCGGCTATCGCGTCGCGAACGTCGCCGGCCTTCTGGAGAAGATCGTCGACGAGGTCGCCGACACCATGGACCGCATGGCCGACAAGATCGGCCAGGACATCGACGGCATCGAGGAGCGCATCGCCGCCGACGCCACCGAGCCCGAGATGCGCCGCAGCCTGAGCCGGCTGCGTCGGACCTGCGTCAGGCTGCATCGGCAGCTCACGGGCCTGCGTATCCTGTTTCACCGCCTCGACCTCAAGAGCCCCGAAAATATTCCGCCCGCGCTGCGGCTTCACGCAGCCAAGCTCGCGCAACGCCTCGACGGGCTCGACCACGACATCGTCGAACTACGCGAGCGCAGCCGCCTGCTCGAGGAGGAACTGCACTTCAAGACCGAGGAAGAGAGCAACCGCCACCTTCACACGCTGTCGATCGTAACCACGCTGCTCCTGCCGCCCACGTTCATCACCGGCATATTCGGCATGAACACCAAGGGCCTGCCGCTCACCGACGTCGAGACCGGCTTCCTCTACGCCGTCGGATTGATGGCTTGCTCGGTCGCGCTCGCCTATTTCTTCATGCGGCGCATGGGCATCCTCAAATAGCGCACGCCAGCCGGTATCAGCCATGTGTGCGAAGTAATGCCCTTGTTGCGAAGTCCGGTCGCAATCGTGGCGGCGTGTCTTGCAGGCGCCTTGGCTGCCACGAGCGCGCTCGCGGGCGCCAAGGATGAAAGTGCAGCCGAATGGCTGACGCCGAAATGGTTCAACGACTGGCATGATGGGCTCGCCAACAAGGGCCTGAATTTCGGCGCCACCTATATTTTCGACAACATCGGCAACGTCTCGGGCGGTGTCTCTTGCGGCGCCATCCATCTCGGGCGCTTCGATTTCTCGGTTGATGCCGATCTCGAGAAACTTGTCGGTTGGACCGGCGGGCGCTTCTACGCCAACGCCTACGAGATCTACGGGCGCGGGTTGACGCGCAATTTCATCATGAATCTCGCTACGATCAGCGAGATCGAGGCGCTGCCCGACACGCGGCTCTACAACGCCTATTTCGAGCAGAGTCTGTTCGATGGCAGGTTGAACATCAGGGCGGGCCAGCAGGCGGCGGACGTCGAATTCTTCGACAGCGAGACCGACGACCTCTTCATCAACGGCACCTTCGGCTGGCCGGCCATCAAGGCCACCAACCTGCCGGCCGGCGGCCCGGCGCCGCCGATCGCGGTGCCCGGAATTCGGATCAAGGCCGCGGTTTCGGACAACGTCACCGTCTTTGGTGCGGTGTTCAACGGCAATCCGGCGCGGCCCGGCGACGGCGATCCGCAGACGCGCGACAATCACGGCCTGGCGTTTCGCGTCAATGATCCGCCATGGCTCATCGGGCAGGTCCATTTCGATTATCACCTCGATATCGGCGGAAGCTCGCTCGCCGGCAACTTTACCCCCGGAGGCTGGTATCATTTCGGCGATTTCGACAGCCAGCGCTTCACTGTCGAAGGCCTTTCGATCGCCGACCCCACCGGGACCGGAATCCCGGCAAAGCTTCGCGGCAATTATGGAATCTACGCCGTCGTGGAGCAGGCGCTCTGGCGGCCGGCGGGCGTCAGCGAGAAGACCGTCTCGGCGTCGCTGCCGGGCGTCACGGCGTTCGGCCGCATCGCCTACAGCCCGCCGGACCGCAACCTGATCGACCTTTATCTCGACGGTGGCGTCGGCTTCGTCGGCTTTACCCCCGGCCGGCCGCTCGACCGGTTCGGCGTCGGGATGGCCTATATGCGGATTTCGGGCTCCGCCCGGAGCCTCGATGTCGACACCCAGTTTTTCAGCGGCATCCAGAGTCCCGTGCGCAGCAATGAGACCCTGCTCGAAGTGATCTACGAGGCGCACATCAAGCCGGGCTGGCTGCTGGCCCCATATTTTCAGTATGTGTGGCGGCCCTCCGGCGGCATCCCGAATCCGAACGACCCGACCGGCCTCTCGCGCATCGGCGATGCCGCCGTGTTCGGGCTGACCACGACGCTCAGATACTAGGCCTGCACTTCACCGGCTCGCGGCCAGCGCCACAGCAGGCTTTGGATGTCGCGCCAGCGCCAGCACGATCAGCGCGGCGAACACGCAGAGTGCGCCCGCAATGAAGAAGGCTGGCAGGTAGCTCGCCAGCAGTGTCCGCGACAGACCGGCGCCAAAGGCGGCGGTGCCGGCGCCGAGCTGGTGGCCGGCAAAAATCCAGCCGAACACCAGATTGGCGCGTTCGGGGCCGAATTTTTGCGCCGTCAGGCGCACCGTCGGCGGCACGGTGGCGATCCAGTCGAGACCGTAGAACATCGCAAACAGCGACAGGCCGTAGAAGGAGAAGTCGCTGAAGGGCAGGAACACCAGCGAGAGCCCGCGCAGGCCGTAGTACCAGAACAGCAGCCAGCGATTGTCGTAGCGATCGGACAGCCAGCCGGACATGATGGTGCCGAAGAAGTCGAAGATGCCCATCGCCGCGAGCAGGCCCGCGGCCTGCACCTGCGGGATGCCGAAGTCGAGGCACATCGGGATCAGGTGGACCTGGACCAGGCCGTTCGTGCTGGCGCCGCAGACGAAGAAGGTTGCAAACAGGATCCAGAACGCGCTCGACGTCGAGACGTCGCGCAGCGTGCCGAGCGCAACGGCCGTGATCGGCGCGTGGCTGACCGGCGGGGTGGGCAGGGGCTCGCTGCCCTCGTCGCCGAACGGGCGCAGGCCGACATCGCTCGGCCGGTCGCGCATCACGAGCGCCACGGCGGTTGCGGAGACGCCGAGCATCACGCAGACGAAGCTGAGTGCAAGGCGCCAGCCGAAGCGTTCGGTGAGTATCGCAAGCAGCGGCAGGAACACGAGCTGCCCGGTGGCGACGCTCGCGGTCATGATGCCGACCACGAGGCCGCGCCGCGCGGCGAACCAGCGCGTGGCGATGGTGGCGCCCAGCACCAGCGCTGTCATCCCGGTGCCGATGCCGATCACGACGCCCCACAACAGCATCAGCTGCCAGACCTGCGTCATCGCGAGCGAGGCCACCAGCGCCGAGACGACGATGAGCTGCGCCGTCAGCGTCACGTTGCGCAGGCCGTAGCGGTTGAGGAGGGCGGCCGCGAACGGCGCCATCAGGCCGAACAGGATGAAGCGGATCGAGAGCGCCGAGGAAATCTCCGCGGTGCTCCAGCCGAATTCCTTCTGCAGGGGAACGATGAACACGCCCGGCGCGCCGACGGTACCGGCGCTGATCAGCGCGGCGAGGAAGGTCACGCCGACCATCACCCAGCCGTAGTGGATGTTGCGGCGGCCGAGCGCTGCCGCGAGCCAGTTCGAAATCATTGTGCCCCAACCTTACCTGGAGGATTTAGCGTGACCTGTTCGAGCCTGGCATTTTGGCACGAGCCGCGCGCGTCTAAAATGCCAGACTTCCCTCGATTTCGGCCACGCCGCCTAGCGCGCAAAACGTTCGACCGCAATCGCGGTCGCTTCGCCGCCGCCGATGCACAGCGCTGCGACGCCGCGCTTGAGGTTCTGCGCCTCCAGCGCATGCAACAGTGTCACGATCAGCCGCGCGCCGGTGGCGCCGATGGGATGGCCGAGCGCGCAGGCGCCGCCATTGACGTTGAGCTTCTCTCTTGCGATGCCGAGATCGCGCTGCGCGGCCATGGCGACCACGGCAAAGGCCTCGTTGATCTCGAACAGGTCGACGTCATCCACGCTCCAGCCGACCTTGTCCAGCAGCTTGCGTATCGCGGGGATCGGCGCGGTGGTGAACCATTGCGGCTCCTGGCTGTGGGTGGCGTGACCCTTGATCTCGGCGAGCGCGGGCAGGCTATTGCGATCGGCAAGCGCGCGCCTTGTCAGCACGAGCGCCGCCGCGCCGTCGGCATTGGCGGACGACGCTGCCGGCGTGATGGTGCCGTTGGCGCGGAACGCCGGCTTCAATCCGGGGATCTTTGCCGGATCGACCTTCAGCGGATGCTCGTCATTGGCGATGATGCGGGGACCGGCCTTCTCGCTCAGCGTGATCGGTGCGATCTCGGCCCTGAACGCGCCGCTCTCCACCGCCTTGCGCGCGCGGCTCAACGTCTCCATCGCAAAGGCGTCCTGGTCCTTGCGGGTGAACTGATAGGCTTCCGCGGTCGCCTCGCCGAAGTCGCCCATCGAGCGGCCGGTCTCATAGGCGTCCTCCAGCCCGTCCATCATCATGTGGTCGATGATGCGGTCATGGCCGGCGCGGTAGCCGCCGCGCGCCTTCGCCAGGAGATAGGGCGCATTGCTCATGCTCTCCATGCCGCCGGAAACGACGATGTCGGCCGAGCCGGCGCGGATGATGTCGTGCGCCAGCATGGTCGCCTTCATCCCGGACCCGCAGACCTTGTTGACGGTCGTCGCCCCGGTCCCGTCGGGGAGGCCGGCGGCGCGCGCGGCCTGGCGGGCCGGTGCCTGGCCTTGGCCTGCGGGCAGCACGCACCCCATGAAGACCTCGTCGACCTTCTCGGGCGCAAGCTTTGCGCGTTCCAGCGCTGCGGAAATCACGTGGGAACCGAGTTTGTGCGCAGCGAGGGGCGACAACTCGCCCATGAAACGGCCGAGTGGCGTGCGGGCGGCGGAGACGATGACGACGGGATCTGCGGCCATGGCGGGCTCCCTGGGATGTTGGTTGTAAGATTATGATCATCATATGATGCGCCGCAAAAAATGCAACCGGGCCCGTCATGACAAATTATCGTGCGTGGGATGAGATTTGTGGAGGTTGTGTTTCGAGGCGGACTGAGCTTGTGCCTCACACGACGCCGTCATCACCCGCGAAAGCGGGTGATCCAGTATTCCAGAGGCAGCGCGAGGATACGGATAAGCCGCGGCGTACTGGATGCCCCGCTTTTGCGGGGCATGACACCGTGTTTGATGCGAGCTTACCGCTTCCGATTGACGAATTCCTGCATCAGCCGCGTCGGCTCGTCCGTCAGGAACGACTCGCCGAACACCTTGACGCTGAGATTGACCGACTCGGTGAGCGGCAGTTCCTCCCATTGCCGCAGCAGCGCCTTCTGCGACCGCAGCGCTTCGGGGCCGCATGCGAGCAGCGCCTTCACGGTGTGCTCGACCGCCTCGTCGAGTCCGCCCTCCGGCGCAACCTTGTCGACGAGACCCCAGGCCAGCGCCGTAGGCGCGTCGATGTTGTCCGCCGTCATCACCAGCCAGCGCGCGCGGCCCCAGCCGATCAGGCGCGGCAACAGCGCCGCATGGATCACCGAGGGGATGCCGACGCGCACCTCCGGCATGCCGAAATGCGCATCATGCGCGGCGATCCGGAAATCGCAGGCGGCAGCGACCTCGAGCCCGCCGCCGAGGCACCAGCCCGGCATCCGCGCGATCACGGGAGCAGGGAAGGTCCTCACGGCTTCGCAGAGATCGCGCAGGCACGAGATGAACGCCTCCGCCGACGTCTGGTCGAGCTTCGCCATCTCCTTGATGTCGGCGCCGCCGATCAGGCTCTTCTCGCTCTGGCCGCGCAGCACCACCACGCGGATGCTGCGGTCGGCGGCGAGACGCTGCAGGCCGTCGCGCATGGCGTCGGTGACCGGCGAGCTCAAGATGTTGAGCGAGCCGGCATTGCAGATCGTGACATGGACGACGCCGCGCGCATCGCGCGTCACGCCGCAGTGGGAATTGAGCATTTCCATCGTGAGAACTCGAACGTTTAGTGGACGCGTGCGGAACGCACAGGGTCAACGTCACTTCCGGTCCGAAACGCCGCGCTTGTCAAGCGTGGAAAAGATGGAGTTGCCAAGGGCGAAATCCGCCCTATAGTATGACGTATGTCATATAAAAGAGGCCGCCATGACCGCATCCGATACGATTGAGCTGTTCTCGCCGGCGCTCCGGCGCGAGCGGGTGGTGGGCTGGCAGGCGCCGGGGCCGGTCGCCAAGGCCGCCATAGGACTATCCGGCATCGAGGTCATGGAGGCGATCCGCGACGGCCGGCTGCCCGGTCCGCCGCTTGCGATGCTGATCGGCTTCACCATGGCCGCGGTCGAGCCGGGCCGGATCGTGATGGAACTGGAGCCGCGCGAGGATCTCGAAAACACCATCGGGCTTCTGCATGGTGCGACCGCAGCAGCACTGCTCGACACCGCCATGGGTTGCGCGATCACGACCAGGCTGGAAGCCGGCCAGGGCTCGGTCACGCTCGATCTGAAGCTGACCTTCCTGCGTCCGCTCTCGGTCCGCTCGGGACTGATCTCGGCCGAAGGCAAGGTCATCAAGCTCGGACGCCAGACCAGCTACACCGAAGGCTTCGTCCGCGATGGCAAGGGTGCGCTTGCGGTGCATGCAACTGCAACCTTTTCCATGATCGGCAATGTCTTAACATGAATTTAATCCGCTGCCTGATCCAATTCTGTGTTATGAGATGATCTCCGACATTCAATGAGACCGGCATGCGCTATTCCAGGGAACACAAGCAGGAAACCCACGACCGCATCGTGAGGAAGGCCTCCGTACGGCTGCGGGAGAAGGGCGCCCACGGCATCGGCGTCGCCGACCTCATGAAGGAGGCGGGCCTGACCCATGGCGGGTTCTATGCGCATTTCGATTCCCGCGAGGCGCTGGTGATCGAGGCCTTTGCCTACGCCATGGATCGCTCCATGGATCACTGGCGCAAGATGACCGGCGAGGTCGCTTCCGAGAAGCGGCTGGCGCTGATCGCGGAGAGCTATCTCTCCGCGCTGCACCGCGACGATCCCGGCCATGGCTGCTCGATCCCCGCGCTCGGCGCCGAGATCGCCCGCGAGAGCCCGAAGACGCGAAAAGCCTTCGCCGGCAAGCTCGACGAGATGATCGAGATGATGGCCGATCACGTCACCGGCGTGCCGCGCAAGGCCGCGCGCAAGCAGGCGATCGCGACACTTGCGACGATGGCCGGCACCATGCTGCTGGCGCGAATTGCCGGCGCGAGCGAGTTGTCCGACGAGGTGCTCAAGGCGGGCAGGGACACCGCCCTCGACAGCGCGCGTCGCGAACCAGTCGCCAAGAAGCCGCGTGAGAAGCAGAACTAGGCGAGGTGCCGTAGGGTGGGTCAGCGAAGCGGAACCCACCTCTTCTCTCGAGGCGGCCAAAGCATTGGGTTACGCCTTCGGCTAACCCACCCTACAATTCACCGCCCCGCAAATAGCGCGCGCTCGCGCTCCACGATCTCGCAGATGTAATCCGCCACGGCGCGGATGCGCGCCAGATCCTTGCTGTCGGCATGCATCAGCATCCAGAAGGTGCGGGTGATCGAAATCTCCGCAGGCAGCACCGGCCGAAGCTGCGGATAATCGGCCGCCATGAAATGCGGCAGCACCGCGATGCCGAAACCCGCGAGCGTGGCGTTGAGCTGCGCGATCAGATTGGCGCTGCGGAATCGTGCGGAAATCTTCGGCGACACCTGCGGCAGATAGTCTAGCTCCGGCGTGAACAGCAGCTCCTCGATATAGCCGACGAAGCGATGCTGCGGCAGCGCCTCGCGCGAGGTGATCTCTGGGAAGCGATCGAGATAGGCGGGGGCGGCGTAGAGCCCGAGGCGATAGTCGAGCAGCTTGCGGCCGACGATGCGGCCTTCCTTCGGCATGGTCAGGCTGATCGCGATGTCGGCCTCGCGCTTGGAGAGGCTGAACAGCCGCGCCGTAGCCACAAGTTGCAGATCGAGATCGGGATACCGGTCCGCAAATGGCGCGAGCCGCGGCGCGAGGAACGCGGTGCCGAACCCGTCGGGCGCGCCGATCCGCACCGTGCCGGTCAGCCGTGCGAGCGAGCCGCCGACCTGTTCCTGGTTGGCGACGATGGTCGATTCCATCGCCTCCGCGCTGTCGGCGACGCGCTGGCCGGCTTCGGTGAGGAGATAGCCTGTCTTGCGCCGGTCAAACAGTTTTGCCGAGAGGTGCTTCTCCAGCCGGTCGACGCGGCGGATCACCGTGGCATGGTTGACGCCGAGGTGTTTTGCCGCAGCCGACACCGAGCCGCCCCGCACGATGGCCAGCACGAAGCGGAAGTCGTCCCAATCGATCGCGCCTTGATCCAGCATTTTCGCACATCTATGGTGCATTATCTCAGACTTGAATCCTATAAAATGCAGGTCAATAGGATTTGTCAAAGCGATCAAGGCTCGGCCTCAGGGAGATCATTCCATGCGCTCAATCGGACATTTCATCGGTGGCAAGGAGGTCAAGGGCAATTCGGGCCGGACGGCCGACGTGTTCGAGCCGATGACCGGCGAGGTCCAGGCCAAGGTGGCGCTGGCCTCAAAAGCGGAGGTTCGCGCGGCGGTCGAGAACGCCCGCGCTGCGCAGCCGGAATGGGCCGCGACCAACCCGCAGCGCCGCGCCCGCGTGATGATGAAGTTCCTCGAGTTGGTGCAGCGCGACTACGACAAGCTCGCCGAGCTGCTCGCGCGCGAGCACGGCAAGACCGTTCCCGACGCCAAGGGCGACATCCAGCGCGGCCTCGAGGTCGCCGAATTCGCCTGCGGCATTCCGCATCTGATGAAGGGCGAATACACCGAAGGCGCCGGCCCCGGCATCGACATCTACTCCATGCGCCAGCCGCTCGGCGTCGTCGCCGGCATCACGCCGTTCAACTTCCCGGCGATGATCCCGATGTGGAAGTTCGCGCCTGCGATCGCCTGCGGCAATGCGTTCATCCTCAAGCCCTCGGAGCGCGATCCGGGCGTGCCGATGAAGCTCGCCGAGCTGATGATGGAGGCCGGCCTGCCGGCCGGCATCCTCAACGTCGTCAACGGCGACAAGGAAGCGGTCGACGCCATCCTCGACGATCCCGACATCAAGGCGATCGGCTTCGTCGGCTCGACGCCGATTGCGCAATACATCTACGAGCGCGCAGCCCAGACCGGCAAGCGCTGCCAGTGCTTTGGCGGCGCCAAGAACCACGCCATCATCATGCCCGATGCCGATATGGACCAGACCGTCGACGCGCTGATCGGCGCCGGCTACGGCTCGGCCGGTGAGCGCTGCATGGCCGTCTCGGTCGCCGTTCCCGTCGGCAAGACCACCGCGGATCGTCTGATGGAAAAGCTGATCCCGCGCGTCGAGTCGCTCAAGATCGGCACCTCCGTCGATCCCTCGGCGGATTACGGCCCGCTGGTGACGCGCGAGGCGGTCGAGAAGGTGAAGAACTATATCGATATCGGCATCAAGGAAGGCGCGACGCTCGCCGTCGACGGCCGCGGCTTCAAGATGCAGGGTTACGAGAAGGGCTTCTATCTCGGCGGTTCGCTGTTCGACAACGTCACCAAGGACATGCGGATCTACAAGGAAGAGATCTTCGGCCCCGTGCTCTCGGTGGTGCGCGCGCACGACTATGGCGAGGCGCTGGCGCTGCCGTCCGAGCATGATTACGGCAACGGCGTTGCGATCTTCACCCGCGACGGCGACGCGGCGCGCGACTTCGCCGCCAAGGTCAATGTCGGCATGGTCGGCATCAACGTGCCGATTCCGGTGCCGATCGCCTATTACACCTTTGGCGGCTGGAAGAAGTCCGGCTTCGGCGATCTCAACCAGCATGGTCCGGACTCGATCCGCTTCTACACCAAGACCAAGACGGTGACCTCGCGCTGGCCGTCCGGCGTCAAGGAGGGCGCGGAATTCTCGATCCCGCTGATGAAGTAATTCCCTCGGCCGTCATTGCGAGGAGCGTAGCCACGAAGCGATCCAGAGTCTTTCCGCGGAGACAGTCTGGATTGCTTCGCTGCGCTCGCAATGACGACGGAGTGAAAGGGTAGGCAGCAGCATGCAGTTCGCTCTGAACGAGGATCAGATCGCGGTTCGCGACATGGCGTTGGCGTTTGCGGCTTCGAGGATCGCGCCGCATGCGCTCCGGTGGGACGAGGAGAAGCACTTCCCCGTCGATGTGATGCGCGAGGCGGCTACGCTCGGCATGGGCGGCATCTACATCCGCGACGACGTCGGCGGCTCCGCCATGACGCGGTTCGATGCGGCGCTGATCTTCGAGGCGCTTGCGACGGGCTGTCCGACCACTTCGGCCTTCATCTCCATCCACAACATGGCGTCCTGGATGATCGATGCCTTCGGCAGCGACACCCAGCGCCGCAAATGGCTGCCAAAGCTCTGCACCATGGAGCTGATCGCGAGCTATTGCCTGACCGAGCCGGGCGCAGGCTCGGATGCGGCGGCGCTCCGCACCCGCGCGGTACGCGACGGCGACACTTACGTGCTCAACGGCCAGAAGCAGTTCATCTCGGGCGCTGGCGGCACCGACGTGCTGGTCGCGATGGTGCGGACCGGCGGTGACGGCGCCGGCGGCATCTCGACCCTCGTGATCGACGGCAACACGCCCGGCGTGTCCTTTGGCGCCAATGAGCGCAAGATGGGCTGGAATGCGCAGCCGACCCGCGCCGTGATCTTCGAGAACGCGCGGGTGCCGGTGGTCAATCGCCTGGGCGAGGAGGGCATCGGCTTCAAGATCGCGATGGCCGGCCTCGACGGCGGCCGCCTCAACATCACGGCTTGCTCGCTCGGCGGCGCCCAGACCGCGCTCGACAAGGCGCGCAGCTACATGAAGGAGCGCAAGGCTTTTGGAAAACGTCTCGACGAATTCCAGGCGCTGCAATTCCGTCTCGCCGACATGGCGATCGAGCTCGAGGCCGCGCGCACGTTTTTGTGGCGCGCCGCCGCCGCGCTCGATCGCAAGGATCCGGATGCGACGATGCTCTGCGCGATGGCCAAGCGGTTCGGTACCGACATCGGTTTCGAGGTTGCCAACCACGCGCTCCAGCTTCACGGCGGCTACGGATACCTCAGCGAATACGGCATCGAGAAGATCGTGCGCGACCTGCGCGTGCACCAGATCCTCGAAGGCACCAACGAGATCATGCGGCTGATCGTGGCGCGCAAGCTGATCGAGGGCGCGCGATGACGGTGGTCGAAGAGGGCGATCTGATCGCGCGGGTCGAAGGTTCGGCCGGGGTGATCCGGCTCAACCGCCCCAAGGCCATCAATGCCGTGACGCTGGAGATGTTTCGCGACATCGACAAGGCGCTCGACCGCTTCGAGGCGGATCCCGCCGTCAGCGTGGTCCTGCTGGAGGGCGCCGGCGAGCGCGGCCTTTGCGCCGGAGGCGATATCCGCGCTCTCTGGGAGAGCTCGAAGGTCGACGGCGATCTCGGCAAGATCCTGTGGCGCGAGGAGTACATCCTCAACGCCCGCATCAAGAAGTTCCCGAAGCCCTACGTCGCCTTCATGGACGGCATCGTCATGGGCGGCGGCGTCGGCCTGTCGGCGCATGCAAGCCATCGCGTCGTCACCGATCGCACCAAGCTTGCGATGCCCGAGGTCGGCCTCGGCTTCTTCCCCGACGTCGGCGGCACGTACCTGCTGTCGCACGCGCCCGGCGAGATCGGCACGTTCTTCGGCTTGACGGGCCAGACGATGAACGGTCCGGACGCGATCTATGCGAAGTTTGCAGATGCTGTCGTGTCCGCTGCAAAACTGCCGGAGCTGCGCGAGGCGCTGACGAAGGTTCCTCCGTGTGCGACCGCGGCCGAGGCGAGCAAGCTCATAAGCAGCTTTGCAACCGGTGAGACAGCGGGGCCCGTGGCCGCAAGGCAGGCGACAATCGATGCGCTGTTCGCCTTCGACCGCATGGAGGACATCGTCGCTGCGCTCGCGCGCGACGGCTCGGAGTTTGCGCAGGCGACGCTCAAGACGCTCGGCGAGAAATCGCCGCGCGGCATGGTGGTGACGCTGAAGCTGTTGCGATTGGCGCGGCAATCGCGCTCGCTGGAAGAGAGCCTCGTCCGCGAATATCGTGCCGCGCTCGAAGTCTTCCGCAGCGACGATTTTCGCGAGGGCGTGCGTGCCGCCGTGATCGACAAGGACCGCAATCCCAAATGGTCGCCGCCGCGGATCGGGGAGGTCACGCCCGACATGGTCGCGCCGTACTTCGCCGAGATCGGCGCCGACGAGCTGAAATTCAACTAGCAGAGCGAAACGCGCTCAAGCGGAGGAAACGAAGATGGCCACGATCGCATTCATCGGTCTCGGCAACATGGGCGGCCCGATGGCGGCTAACCTGGTCAAGGCCGGCCACAAGGTGGTCGCGTTCGACCTCGTCGAGGCTTCCCGTAATCAGGCCAAGGCCGATGGCGCGGCGATTGCCGAGAGCGCGACCGGTGCCGTGAAGGGCGCCGAAGTCGTCGTCACCATGCTGCCGGCCGGCAAGCATGTGCTCGGCGTCTGGAGCGACGTCGTTCCGACCATGAGCAAGGGCGCGCTGATCATCGACAGCTCGACGATCGACGTCGAAAGCGCGCGACAGGCGCATGCGCTGGCGGCCAAACACGGCGTGCTTTCCGTGGATGCGCCGGTCTCCGGCGGCACTGGCGGCGCCAAGGGCGCCACGCTCACCTTCATGTGCGGCGGCGAGGAGAAGGCCTTTGCGGCGGCAAAACCCGTGCTGGAGAAAATGGGCAAGAAGATCGTCCATTGCGGCGGCACCGGCGCCGGTCAGGCGGCAAAGATCTGCAACAACATGATCCTCGGCATTTCCATGATCGCGGTGAGCGAGGCCTTTGCACTCGCCGAAAAGCTCGGTCTTTCGCATCAGGCGCTGTTCGACGTCGCCTCGACCTCATCAGGCCAGTGCTGGTCGCTGACGACCTATTGCCCGGTGCCGGGCCCAGTGCCGACGTCGCCCGCCAACAACGACTACAGGCCGGGCTTTGCCTCGGCGCTGATGGTGAAGGATCTGACGCTGGCGCAGGACGCCGCGAAGGCCGCGGGCGCAGCAACCCCGCTCGGCAAGCATGCGCAGGAGCTCTATCAGTCTTTCGACGCAGCCGGTCACGGCGGGGTGGATTTTTCCGGAATTATCAAGCACGTTAGGGGGCTGGCCGGGAAAACTTAATGACGACCTTTCAGGAAGCGCGCGCGTTTCTGCTTCACAACCGCACGGACTACGACGCTGCGGTCAAAGGCTTCCGCTGGCCCGATCCGGGTCCCTTCAACTGGGCGCTCGACTGGTTCGACGCCGAGCTCGCGGCGAACGCGGAAAGCAAGGATCGGCCCGCGCTCTGGATCGTCGATGCCGCGCAGGACCGGCAGACAAAACTCTCGTTTGAAGCACTGGCGCGTCGCTCCAACCAGGTTGCCAACTTCCTCCGCGCCCAGGGCCTGAAGCGCGGCGATCATCTCCTGCTGCTGCTCGGGAACGTCGTTCCTCTCTGGGAGACCATGCTCGCGGCGATGAAGCTTGGCGTCGTCGTGATTCCCGCGACCACGCTGCTCACTGCCGATGAGCTGCGCGATCGCCTCGATCGCGGCAAGGCGAGGGCGGTGGTGGCGGCACAGGACCAGGTCGCGAAGTTTGCGAGCCTCGGTGCCGACGGTCTCGTTCGCATCGTGGTGGGCGCGGCCTCGGACGGTTGGCTCGCCTTTGACGAGGCCGCGAATGCGTCCGAGACATTTGCGCCTGATGGTCCCACAAATGCCGACGACCCGATGCTGCTCTATTTCACCTCGGGGACCACGGCAAAGCCAAAGCTCGTGCGGCACAGCCAGCGCAGCTATCCGGTCGGTCATCTCTCCACGATGTACTGGCTGGGCTTGCAGCCCGGCGACGTCCACCTCAACATCTCCTCGCCCGGCTGGGCCAAGCATGCCTGGAGCTGCTTCTTCGCACCGTGGAATGCCGGCGCGACCGTCTTCGTGGTCAACCAGCCGCGCTTCGACGCCAAGGGACTGCTCGCCACCATCGGCCGCTGCGGCGTCACGACGCTGTGCGCGCCGCCGACGGTGTGGCGGCTGTTCATCCAGGAGAACCTCGCCGCGTTCAAGGTGTCCTTGCGCGAGGCCTGCGGCGCCGGCGAGCCGCTCAATCCGGAAGTCATCGACCAGGTGCGCGCCGCCTGGGGGCTGACGATCCGCGATGGCTACGGCCAGACCGAAACCACGGCGCTTGCCGGCAATTCGCCGGGCCAGAAGGTCAAGATCGGCTCGATGGGCCGGCCGCTGCCGGGCTTTCGCGTGCAGATCAGCGACGCCGACGGGAACCCTGCGAAGGAGGGCGAGGTGACGCTCGTGCTCGGCGATAGCCGTCCCGCCGGCCTGATGCAGGGCTATCAGGGCGACGACGGCAAGCTGTCCGGCGTCGAGGGCGAGCTCTATCGCAGCGGCGACGTCGTATTCGCGGACGAGGAGGGCTATCTCACCTTCGTCGGCCGTTCCGACGACGTCTTCAAATCCTCAGACTACCGCATCAGTCCATTCGAGTTGGAAAGCGTCTTGCTCGAGCATGAGCTGGTGGCGGAAGCCGCCGTGGTGCCGAGCCCGGATCCGATCCGGCTCGCAATTCCCAAGGCGTTCGTGCTGCTGACCTCAGGCGCCGAGCGTTCGCCGGAGACGGCGTTGTCGATCTTCAGGCATCTGCACACGCGCCTTGCGCCCTTCAAGCGCATCCGCCGCATCGAGATCGTCACCGAGCTGCCGAAGACGATCTCTGGAAAAATCCGTCGCGTGCAGCTACGTCGGCTCGAGCGCGACGATGATCGCGGCGATCCCCTGCGTGGCCGGGAGTTTCGGGAAGAGGATTTTCCGGAGTTGCCGAAAAGTAGGGGTGAGACCTGAAACGAAGTACGCTTGTCATTCCGGGGCGCGCGGAGCGCGAGTCCGGAATTCATTGCGCAACAGACGCTGTGGCACGATGGATTCCGGGTTCGATGCTGCGCATCGCCACGGAATGACGGCAGTTGGGAGTTGTTAAATGAACGAAATCTGGAAGAAGCCGCCGATCTCTCTCGAGGCCTATCAGGCCCTGGTCGGCAAGGAGGTCGGCGTGTCGTCGTGGCACCTGATCGATCAGCCACGCATCAATACCTATGCCGACGTGATCGAGGATCACCAGTTCATCCACGTCGATCCCGAGCGCGCGAAGAAGGAGACCGCGTTCGGCACCACGATCGCGCATGGCTTCCTGACGATGTCGCTGATGTCGATCATGTCCTATGAGGTGATGCCGGTGATCGCCGGCACCACGGTGGGTGTCAACTACGGTTTTGACAAGCTGCGCTTCATCTCGCCGGTGCGTTCGGGCAAGCGCGTCCGCGGCCGGTTCGTGCTCGCCGAGGCCAAGCTCCGCAAGCCCACGGAGTTGCAGTCCCGCACCAACGTCACAGTGGAGATCGAGGGCGAGGACAAGCCGGCGCTCGTCGCCGAGTGGCTGGGGTTGATCTATTTCGCGTAGTTTCACGCGTCATGGCCGGGCTTGACCCGGCAATCCATCACTGCTCAAAAGCTGCCCAGCGCGACGATCTCACCCTCTCCCCTTGTGGGAGAGGGTGGCATCGCGGAACGCGAAGCCGGGTGAGGGTATCTCTCCCCGAGCGCGTCTGTGGAGAGATACCCCTCATCCGGCGCGCTCAGGAGCGCAATTGCGCTCCAAAGCGCGCCACCTTCTCCCACAAGGGGAGAAGGAAGAAAGGAAGCAACACTCATGGCAATCAGATTTGACGGACGCGTCGCCATTGTCACCGGCGCCGGCAATGGTCTGGGGCGGGCGCATGCTTTGGGGCTCGCGAGCCGCGGGGCCAAGGTCGTGGTCAACGATTTCGGCGGCGCGCGCGACGGTACCGGAGCCTCGCTGTCGCCGGCGGAGGCCGTCGTCGAGGAGATCCGCAAGGCGGGCGGCACCGCGATGGCCGACGGCGCCGATGTCTCTAATTTCGACCAGGTCACTGCGATGGTCGAGCGCGCCACCAGGGAATGGGGCAGCGTCGATATGCTCTGCGCCAATGCCGGCATCCTGCGCGACAAATCGTTCGGCAAGATGGAAGCGGCGGACTTCCAGAAGGTGCTCGACGTGCATCTCGTCGGCACGTTCTACTGCTGCAAGGCGGTGTGGGCCGGCATGCGCGAGCGCAACTACGGCCGCATCGTGCTGACCACCTCGTCCTCCGGCCTCTATGGCAATTTCGGCCAGGCCAACTACGGCGCGGCGAAGTCCGGCATGGTCGGCCTGATGAACGTGCTGGCGGAAGAGGGCCGCAAGGCCGACATCCGCGTCAACATCATCTCACCGACGGCCGCCACTCGAATGACGGAAGAGCTGCTGCCGCCACAGGCGTTGCAGCTGATGAAGCCGGAAGCGATCACGCCGGCGGTCGAATACATGCTCAGCGAGGACGCGCCGACCCGCACCATCATGGGCGCCGGCGCTGGCTCGTTCGCGGTGATCAAGCTCATCGAGAGCGAGGGCATCAACCTGGCCGAGTCCGACTGGACGCCCGACGCGATATCGGCGCATTTCGCTGAGATCAGCGACATGTCGAAGGCCAAGGCGCTGCAGGGCGCATTCGAGCAGACGCAGAAGTACGTTGCGCAAGCGGCTGCACGGGCCGGGGTAAAACTCTGACAAACGTCGCCGTCATCGGGGCCGGTCCCGCCGGGCTGATGGCGGCGGAGGTGTTGGCAGCAGGCGGCGCTGCCGTCACCGTCTATGAAGCCATGCCGTCTGCGGGGCGCAAATTCCTGATGGCTGGCCGCGGCGGGCTCAACCTCACGCATAGCGAGCCGCTGCCGCAGTTCCTCGCGCGCTACGGCGAGGCGGCACTGAGGCTGCAAGGCGCAATCGACGCGTTTCCGCCAGGCGCGCTGCGTGAATGGTGTGAGGCGCTGGGTGAGCCGACCTTCGTCGGCACCAGCGGGCGTGTGTTTCCGAGGGCGTTCAAGGCGTCGCCGTTGCTGCGGGCGTGGCTACGCCGGCTCGACGCCGGCGGCGTGGCGTTTGCGTTTCGTCACCGCTGGACCGGATGGGATGACAAGGGACGGCTGCTGTTTCAGGCGCCCTACGGCCCTTCCAGCATCGACGCCGCGGCCACCGTGCTGGCGCTCGGCGGCGCGAGCTGGCCGCGACTTGGTTCCGATGGCGGCTGGACAAGAATGCTCGCCCAGAAGGGCGTGACGATCTCGTCGCTGCGGCCGGCGAATTGCGGCTTCACTGTCGCCTGGTCCGAGGTGTTCCGGACGCGCTTCGAAGGCGAGCCGCTGAAAGGTATTGCCCTCGTCTTTGGCGGACACACGGTGCGCGGCGAGGCGGTCATTACGCGAACCGGCATCGAAGGCGGCGCGGTCTACGCGTTGTCGGCCGAATTGCGCGAGTCGATTATGGCAACGGGCGAGGCGATTCTGCACGTTGCACTACGGCCGGATCTCGACCGAGGCGATCTGGTCAAACGACTCTCCGTGCCGCGCGGAAAGCAGTCGGTCTCCAACTTCCTGCGCAAGGCTGCTCAGCTCTCACCCGTCGCCGTTGGCCTGTTGCAAGAGGCCGCGATCAATGAGGGGCTGTCGCTCTCCTCGCTGCCGCCCGGACGCCTCGCCGAGTTGATCAGCGCCGTGCCGATCAAGCTTGCGGGCGTGGCGCCGATCGCGCGCGCGATCTCGAGCGCCGGTGGCATTTCGCTCGACGAGCTCGACGCCGATTTCATGATCCGCAAGCTGCCTGGCGTCTTCGCGGCCGGTGAAATGCTGGACTGGGAGGCGCCGACCGGCGGCTATCTGTTGCAGGCGTCGTTTGCGACTGGTGCTGCCGCGGGCAGGGGCGTGTTGAAATGGCTCGCTATCTAAAACTTCGTCATTGCGAGCGAAGCGTAGCAATCCAGAGTGTCACCGCGGGAAGACTCTGGATTGCTTCGTCGCTCCGCTCCTCGCAATGATGGTGGTGGATGGCGCGGGCGCGCCTACCGCAGCTTCCCGCGCGCAGCCACCGGCAGCGTGCCGATGATTTCGTCGCCGCGCACCATCACCACCTCGTCCATCATGTTGACGACGACGCAGACATGGTTCGGCACGATGCGCACGACGTCGCCGACATTGGGACGGGTGTTGCTGCGGGAGAGATCGAGGAAACCGTGCTCCTCGGCGAAGCGCGCGATCTTGGCTTCGGGGTGCTCCAGGATCAGGCCATGGCCATCGAGCCCGCCGGTATCGGTGGTCAGCGTCTTCGAGCCGGCGTCGAGGATGCCGCGCTCGGGCGCGGCGCGGCTGACGACCGTCGAATAGATGTGCAGCGCGCAGTCGTCCCAGCTGGCGGAGCCGGCCGCGACCTGCATGCGATCGTTGTAGATATAGGTGCCGAAGCGGTGCTCGGTGCCGCCCTTGAGCTTGCCGAGATTGACGAGATTGGGCGTGCCGCCGGTCGAGACGATCGTGGCATCGAGCCCGTGAGCGCGAACGCCGGCCAGCGCTTCATCATAGAATTTTTGCGCGTCGGCCCAGCCGGTCTCGGTTGGATAGAGCATGAAGCCGGCGAATTGCAGCCCCTTGGAGGCCGCGATCTCGCGCGCCAGCGAAATCGCCTCGGCCGGCGTCTCGACGCCTGCGCGCTTGCGCCCCGTGTCGCATTCGACGACGACGGACAGCGGCCGGCCTGAGGCCGCGGCCGCCTTGGGCAGGCCGGCAATCACGACGGAGTTGTCAGCCGCGACCGTCATGTTGGCCTTGGCTTGCAGCGCACCGAGGCGCGCCATCTTTTCTTCGCCGAGCAGATTGTAGCTGATCAGGATGTTGTCGATGCCGGCATTGGCCATGATCTCGGCCTCGCCGAGCTTCTGGCACGTGATGCCTTTTGCGCCGGCCGCGACCTGCATCTTCGCGAGCGTCGGATTCTTGTGGGTCTTGATGTGCGGCCGGTTGGCAACGCCGGCGTCATCGCAGGCCTTCTGGATCCGCGCGATGTTGCGCTCGACCTTGTCCATGTCGATCACGGCGCAGGGCGTGCCATATTCGCGGGCGATCTTGGCGGCGAGGGGAGTGGTCATGGGAGTCCTTTAGTTGGCGCGTATTCCGATCGCAAAACCGGTGCCCACTTTTGCGGAATACGCGCTATGCCTGTTCAATCTCTTCACGGAGCATTTCAAGTTCAAGCCAGCGGTTTTCTGCAGCCGAAAGGTCTTCATGGGCCTTGGCTATGGCAGTGGACGTATCATCGAATTTCTTTCGGTCCTTGGCATAGAGACTGGGGTCGTCGAGCACGCGCTGCAGCTTCGCGATGTCGGCGTGCAGGCTGTCGATCTTCTTCGGCAGCGTTTCCAACGCGTGCTTCTCGTTGAAGCTCAGCCGCCGTTTTGGCGCGGATGTCGGGGCGGCAGCGCGCTCTTCCTTCTTCTCGGCGAGCGGCTGCGCCTTCACCGTCTCGCGCTTCAGGTCCGCGCCGCGCTGCGCCAGCATGTCGCTGTAGCCGCCGGCATATTCAATCCATTTGCCGTTGCCCTCGGGCGCGATCACCGAGGTCACGACGCGGTCGAGGAAGTCGCGGTCGTGGCTGATCAGGATCACCGTGCCCTCGTAATCGCCGAGCATCTCCTCGAGCACGTCGAGCGTCTCGAGATCGAGATCGTTGGTCGGCTCGTCCAGCACCAGAAGGTTGGACGGCTTTGCCAGCGCGCGCGCCAGCATCAGGCGGCCGCGCTCGCCGCCGGACAGGACTTCCAGCGGCGTGCCGCGCTGCTCCTGCGCGAACAGAAAGTCCTTCATGTAGCCGACGACGTGCTTCGGCTTGCCGCCGACCATGATTTGATCGCCGCGGCCGCCGGTGAGGGCCTCGGCGAGCGTCGATTTGGGATCGAGGCTTTCGCGGTGCTGGTCGAGCGTCGCCATTTCGAGATTGGCGCCCAGCCGCACGGTCCCGGAATCCGGCTGCGTCCCGCCGGTCAAGAGATTGACCAGCGTGGTCTTGCCTGCGCCGTTCGGTCCGATGACGCCGAGCCGGTCGCCACGCTGGATGCGGGTGGAGAAATTCTCGACGATCTTGCGCTCGCCATAGGCCTTGGTGATGCCCTTCGCCTCGATCACCAGCTTGCCGGAGGCTTCCGCTTCCGCCGCGGCGAGATTGGCGCTGCCGGCGGTGCCGCGATAGTTGCGCCGCTGCGCACGCAGCGCATGCAGATTGGCAAGCCGCTTGACGTTGCGCTTGCGCCGGCCCGAGACTCCGTGGCGCAGCCAGTGCTCCTCGTCGACGATCTTGCGGTCGAGCTTGTGCTGGTCGCGCTCTTCTTCCGCCAGCACCTCGTCGCGCCAGGCCTCGAACGAGGCAAAGCCGCGGTCGATCTGCTTGATCCTGCCGCGATCGAGCCAGGCGGTCGAGCGCGAGAGATTGGAGAGGAAGCGGCGGTCGTGGCTGATCAGCACCAGCGCGCTGCGCCGGCTGTCGAGCTCCTGCTCCAGCCATTCGATGGTGGTGAGGTCGAGATGGTTGGTGGGCTCGTCCAGCAGCAGGATATCGGGCGAGGGCGCCAGCACGCGTGCCAGTGCCGCGCGGCGCGCCTCGCCGCCGGAGAGATTGGCCGGGTTCTCATCGCCGGTGAGTCCGAGTTGCTCCAAGAGGTAACGCGCCTGATGGTGGTCGTCACCGGGCGCCATCCCCGCCTCGACATAGGCAAGCGTGCTGGCGTGGTCGCCGAAATCCGGCTCCTGCGGCAGATAGCGGATCGTCGCCCCCGGTTGAACGAAGCGCGTGCCGCCGTCCGGCTCGACGAGGCCCGCCGCGATCTTGAGGAGCGTCGATTTGCCCGAGCCGTTGCGGCCGATCAGGCAGACGCGCTCGGACGGCGCGACGTTGAGCTCGACGCTCGTGAGCAACGGTGTGCCGCCGAATGTGAGTCGGATGTCTTTCAGCTGGATCAGCGGCGGCGCCATGGTCAGCCCTTGACCGTTGCGGCCTGCTCGGCGCGGCGGCGCTGGATGCGGCGGATGGTCTGGTCCAGCGCCGACAGGAACGCGGAGCGGTCGCGCGGCGCGAACGATCTTGGACCGCCGGTGACTTCTCCAGCCGAGCGCAGATCCGTCATCAGGTTGCGTACCGCGAGCGTCATGCCGATCGATTCCTCGGTGAACGGCTTGCCGTTCGGCGCGATGACGTCGGCACCCGTCTTCACGCAGCGGCTCGCGAGCGGGATGTCGGCGGTGATTACGATATCGCCGTCACCGGCCCGCTCCGCGATCCAGTTGTCGGCAGCATCCATTCCGGCGCCCGCGGCGATACGCTCGATCAGCCGGTCCTGGGGCACGCGGATGAAATTGCCCGCGACCACGCTCACGGGCACGCCGTGCCTGACAGCGACGCGATAGATCTCGTCCTTGACCGGACAGGCGTCGGCGTCGACATAGATGCGGGGCGTGGCTGGAGGGCTCGTCATCGGCCGCGTGGTACCGCATTCGCCGCCCAAAGGCGAGGGGATTGACCGGAGTTCCTGCCGGCCTCGCTATCATGCCCCGCGAAAGCGGGCATCCGTTACGCCGCGGCCTCTCCGTATTCGTCCCTGTCTCTGGAATACTGGATCATCCGCTTTCGCGGGTGATGACAGCGGTAGGTGGAGCAGCTGACGTGCGTTCCTTACGCCGTCCCCTTCGCCTCGTGAATCGCCCGCCACACGCGCTCCGGCGTCAAGGGCATGTCGATGTGCTTGACGCCGTAGTCGGACAGCGCGTCGATCACCGCATTCACCACCGTCGACAGGCTGCCCGCACAGCCGGCTTCGCCGCAGCCCTTGGTGCCCAGCGGATTGCTCGTGGCCGGCACCGGGTGATCGCCGACGCTCATGAAAGGAACGTCCTCCGCGCGCGGTAGCGCGTAGTCCATCAGCGATCCCGTGATCGGCTGACCGCTCTCGTCGTAGCGGACATGCTCCATCAGCGCCTGGCCGATGCCCTGGACGACGCCGCCATGGAGTTGGCCGGCGACCAGCATCGGGTTGATCACTGTGCCGAAATCGTTCACGGCGCTGTAGCGCACGATCTGCACCACGCCGGTGTCCGGATCGATCTCGACCTCGGCGACATGGCAGCCGTTGGGGAAGGCTGAGGGCACCGGCTCGGTGGTGTGGTCGACGTCGAGCGAAGAGGGCACGCCCTCCGGCACCTTGGCATCGTGCAGGCGCTTGGCCAGGTCCATGATGTTGATGCTGCGGTCGGTGCCGGCGATGGTGAAGCTGCCGTCGGCGAACTCGATGTCGGCCTCGGACGCTTCCATGAGATGCGCCGCGGCGCGCTTGCCCTTCTCGATGATGAGGCGGGAGGTTTCCACGATTGCCATGCCGCTGGCGGTGATCGAGCGCGAGCCGCCGGTGCCGTTGCCGGTGTGCACGATGTCGCTGTCACCCTGCACGAGCTTTACGCTCTCGAAGGGCACACCAAGCTGCGCGCACAGCACCTGCGTGAACGGCGTCGCGTGGCCCTGGCCGTAGTCGAGCGTGCCGGTGATGAGCTGCACGGTGCCGTCGGGATCGAACACGATCTTGCCGAGCTCGGCGCCGGGAGGGGCGGTGACCTCGAGATAGGAGCCGATGGCGATGCCGCGAAGCTTGCCGCTCTTCTTGCTCTCCTTCTTGCGCTTGGAGAAGCTCTCATAGTCCGACAGCTCCAGCGCCTTGTTGAACACGGCCTGGAAGTCGCCGCTGTCATAGGTCACGCCGGAGGAGGCCGGGAATGGCATCTGGTTCGGCTTGATGAAGTTGCGCTTGCGCAGGGTCAGCCGGCTGATGCCCATCTCGTCGGCGGCGCGGTCGATGAGCCGCTCCATGTAGTAGTTCGCCTCGGGGCGGCCGGCGCCGCGATAGGCCCCCATCAAAGTGGTGTTGGTCAACACCGTCTTGATGTCGACCGCCATCAGCGGCGTGCGGTAGACGCTGGAAAAATTCTTGCCGGTGTTGAGCGAGAGCGGGCTCGGCGCGACACCGGTGATGTAGGCGCCGAGATTGCCGTAGCCGGAGAGCTTGGCCGCGAGGAAATGCCCCTCGGCATCGAGCGCGAGCTCGGCGTGGATCTTCTGGGCGCGGCCGTGGCTGTCGGAAAGGAAGCTCGTCGAGCGCTCGTCGGTCCACTTCACCGGACGGCCCAGCGTCTTCGTCGCAAACAGGATGCACATATATTCGGGGTAGTTGATGTTCTTCATGCCGAAGGAACCGCCGACATTGGCGGTGAGGATGCGCACCTTCTCGTTCGGCACCTTCAGGTTCTTGGCGAGATTGGCGCGGTTGCCCGAAACACCCTGCGTCGGCACCTGGATGGTGTAGCGTTCAGTCTTCTTGTCGTAGGAGGCGAGCCCCACGCGCGGCTCCATCGAGACCACCGCGACGCGGGTGTTCTCGATGTCGAGCCTCGTCACATGCGCGGCGCTGGCGAAGGCCGCCTCGACCTTCTCGGCATCGCCAAAGTGATAGTCGAGCGCGACGTTGTTGGGGATGTGGTCGTAGAGCTGCGGCGCGCCCGCCTGCGCGGCGTCCTCGGGATCGGTGACCGCCGGCAGCGGCTCGATATCGGCCTCAACGGCTTCCGCGGCGTCGCGCGCTTGGGCCAACGTCTCCGCCACCACGAAGGCGATGGGATCGCCGACGAAGCGGACCTTGTCGGTCGCCAGCGGCTGGCGGTTGGTCTGGAGCAGCGGCGAGCCGTCGCGGTTCTTCAGCGGCAGGCCGCAGGTGAACGGGCCGTAGCCGGCCGCATTGAGGTCCGTTCCGGTCCAAACGCCCAGCACGCCCGGCATCGCCTTGGCCGCCTCGGTGCCGATGCCGCGGATCACGCCATGGGCGTGGGTCGAGCGAACGATCACGGCATAGGCCTGGCCCGGCAGGTTGAAATCGTCGGTATAGCGGCCCATGCCGCGCACCAGCGTGTCGTCCTCCTTGCGCCGGACCGGCTGTCCGACGCCATATTTTTGCAGTGCAATAGCGTTTTCGAGCGAGGACGATTTGGTGTGTTCTTGCATGGGAAATGACCTGAAAAGCCGGCATTTGCGCGAGTTTCGCGGCGGCCTGAGAACCGGACCCCGCTGAGATAACGCACCACCCCGTTCACGACAACGCACGAATAGGCATGGTCCTATGTGATGGGTTGTTGCGCAGGCCTTAAGCGCTGCTAAAGTTTCCGGCGAAAAACCAATTCCTGATCGGCCCTGTCGGGCCGTGGAAAGACCGTTTGTATGAATGACCACACGCGGCTCCGCGACGGCCTTGTGCCGCACGGAGAGCTGGGGGCGATGGCCACGGCGGCGCTGGCCACCGAACCGCCCGTCCCTGCGCAAATGTCGGGAACCGGCGTCTATGCGGCGCTGGACCTCGGCACCAATAACTGCCGATTGCTGATCGCCTGTCCGACCAGCGACGGGTTTCGCGTGGTCGATTCCTTCTCGCGCATCATCCGGCTCGGCGAGGGTGTTTCGGCCACCGGCTGCATCAGCGAGGCCGCAATCGAGCGCGCCATCGCGGCGCTCAGCATCTGCCGCGACAAGATCGAGCTGCGCAAGGCCAAGCGGCTGCGGCTGATCGCGACCGAGGCCTGCCGCGCGGCGTCTAACGCGGAGGGCTTTCGCAGCCGCGTCGCCGCAGAGACCGGCATCGAACTCGAGGTGATCGACCGCGAGACCGAGGCCGCGCTCGCCGTGCTCGGCTGCTCGCCGCTAGTCGACCCCAGGGGGCGCGGCGCGATCCTGTTCGACATCGGCGGCGGCTCGACCGAGCTGGTGCGCATCGAGCGCGACCCGGCCGACGAGAATCCCCAGCCGCGCATCAAGGCCTGGATGTCGATTCCGCTCGGCGTGGTCACGCTCGCCGAGCATTTTGGCGGCCGCGACGTGACGCGCGAGACCTACGCGGCGATGGAAGAGGAGGTCGCGCGACACGTCGCGCCCTTTGCCGAGGAGCATGGCCGCGATCTCGCCGGAATGCATCTGCTCGGCACGTCCGGCACGGTGACGACGCTTGCGGGCATTCACCTCAATCTGGTGCGCTACGATCGACGCCGCATCGACAGTATCTGGATGGACGATGCCGACATCACGGCAACCATCAATAAGCTGCTCGGCATGAGCTACGAGCAGCGAGCCAACAACAATTGCATCAGCATCGAGCGCGCCGATCTCGTGCTCGCCGGCTGCGCCATCCTCGATGCGATCCGCCGCGCCTTTCCGCTGCCGCGCCTGCGCGTCGCCGACCGGGGCCTGCGCGAGGGCATGCTGGTCGAGATGATGCGCGAGGACGGCGCGCTCAGGAGCTGGTGAGATGGCCAAGGACACCACCGGCCGCTTGCACGTCCAGGTCAAGACCGGCGGCAAGCGCAAGCTGTCGTCAAAGCTGTGGCTGGAGCGCCAGCTCAACGATCCCTATGTGGCCAAGGCCAAGGCGCAAGGCTATCGCTCGCGCGCCGCGTTCAAGCTGCTCGAGATCGACGACAAATTCCGCCTTCTGAAGCCTGGCATGGCCGTGGTCGATCTCGGCGCCGCGCCCGGCGGCTGGAGCCAGATCGCGGCCAAGCGCGTCGGCTCCGTGGACGGCAAGGGCAAGGTCGTCGCGATCGATCTGTTGGAGATGCCGGAGATTCCCGGCGTCGACTTCGCCCAGCTCGACTTCATGGACAACGATGCGCCGGACAAGCTGACCGCGATGCTGGGCGGCGGCGCCGATATCGTGATGTCCGACATGGCCGCCAACACTACCGGCCACCGCAAGACCGACCAGCTCCGCATCGTCGGCCTGGTCGAGACCGCCGCGGCCTTTGCCTGCGACGTGCTGAAGCCCGGCGGGGCGTTCCTGGCAAAGACGTTCCAGAGCGGTGCCGACGCCGATCTGCTCGCCCAGCTCAAGCGCGATTTCGCGACGGTGCGCCACGTCAAGCCGGCGGCGAGCCGGCAGGATTCGTCGGAGCGCTACGTGCTGGCGACGGGGTTTCGAGGCGGCGCGAAGGCGTAGCCACAAACTCCGTCATTGCGAGGTGAGGGTTGCGCGACAAAATCTCCGCGGTCGTCCCGGCGAAGGCCGGGACCCATAACCACAGGGAATAGTTTGGCGGAGGGTCGCAGTTCGGTACAGCCGCCAACCGCGATCGATGGACCTCGCGGTATGGGTCCGGCCTTCGCCGGGACGACACCGAATGCGGGGCGTCGGGTTTGCCCCAATCACCCCAATCTTTGATCCCGCATGTCCTGCGTATCCTCCGTCGCTGCCTTGACGGCCGCACTCGCTGCGCTCTTGGCCGCGCCCTTGCGGCTTGCGATCTCCACCGCCTTGCGGCCGGAGATCTCGTGCCCGGCGTCGGCGGGCATCTGCCAGAAGAACCAGGCCGAGGCGGCCGAGGTCAGCCCCACCACGATGAAGGCCGGCGCGAACACGGTGGCGTCGATCTCGCTGACGTGGCGCCACCACATCGTCGACTCCACTGAGAAGGCGCCGACCGCAACGCCGGCGGAGACCGCAAGCTGCTGGTTGACGCTGACGAGCGTGGTGGCGCGGCTCATCTGCGCGGTCTCGACCTCGGCATAGGCGACGGTATTGATTGCGGTGAACTCCAGGGAACGGAAGAAGCCGCCGACCACCAGGATCACCATGATGATCAGCAGCGGCGTCGTCACCGTGAACAGCGCGCAGACCACGAGGAAGAACGCGCTGATGATCGCGTTCACCGTCATCAGGTTGCGGAAGCCGAAGGCACGGATGATGCGTGCGGCGAGCGTTTTCATGCCCATCGCGCCGAGCGAGGAGGCAAAGGTGACGAGGCCCGAATGGAACGGCGTCAGCCCGAACCCGATCTGCATCAACAGCGGCAGCAGGAACGGCAGCGCGCCGATGCCGAGCCGGAACATGAAGCCGCCGATGACGGCGGCGCGCAAGGTGGCGAGGTTCAGCAGCGAAAAATCCAGCACCGGCGATCCGGTCTTGCGCGCATGGATCACATAGAGCGTCATCGCGATCGATCCACCCACGACCAGCGCGAGTACCGTGCTCCAGGGCAAGAGGTTCAATCCGGCGACCGAGAGGCCGAAGGCGATGCCGGCGAGTCCGATGCCGGCGAGCACCATGCCGTAGAGATCGAACGGCTCCTGCGCCTCGCTCCTGATCGGATCGATGTAGCGCAGTGCCATGAAGATGCCGAGCAAACCGATCGGCAGGTTGATCAGGAAGATCCAGTGCCAGGATGCATAGGTCGTGATGAAGCCGCCGAGCGGCGGGCCGACCACGGGGCCTATCAGCGCCGGCACGGTGACCCAGGCCATGGCGTTGACCAGCGCGCTCTTGTCGATCGAGCGCAGCAGAACGAGGCGCCCCACCGGCGTCATCATCGCTCCGCCCATGCCTTGCAGGATGCGCGCGAACACGAAGTCGGTGACGGAGGTGGAGAGCGCACAGCCGACCGAGCCGACCATGAACACGCCGACCGCGATCGCGAACACCAGCCGCGCGCCGAACCGGTCGGCGGTCCAGCCGCTCGCGGGGATGAACACCGCAAGCGAGAGCAGATAGGACGTGATCGCGAGCTTGAGCGTCAGCGGGCTCGTGCCGATGTCGGCGGCGATCGCGGGCAGGGAGGTCGCGATCACCGTCGAGTCCATGTTCTCCATGAAGAGAGCGGTGGCCACGATCAGCGGGATGACGCGTTGCTTGTTGACCGACATGACGGATATTTAATGGAAATCAGAAGGAAGAGACGAGGGTTGCGGCTTAACACCGTCGCTGCCTCGAGACCATTGCGGAACCGCGCATAGCACCTAAATCCTGCGTGACGGTGCGACCCCATACTGTCCCGGTTTGCATCGCCTGCCGGAGATCCCGCGATGATCTACATCCTAGCCGCGCTTCTGCCGCCGATCGGGCTGCTCCTGAACGGGCAGCCGTTCTCGGCGATCTTCAACCTCGTCCTGTGCGTGGTTTGCGTGATTTTCGGCCTGTTTTTTCACATTTTGCTGCTGGTCCCGTCGGCGCATGCGATCATCGCGGTGCACATGAAACGGGAGGACCGGCGGCATCGGGAGGTCGTGGACGCGATCCGCCAGCACGGCCCGCCGCGGGGTTACCCGCGCTAAGGGCGCAAAAAAGCCTGTGCATGGCTGGCAATCGGGCCGAATTGCTTTGATTCGTCACCCGGCCGTGCTATCGACCAGCGTCAACCCCACCGATGGGCTCCGATTCGACGGTGCTGCCGCAAGGTACGCCGAGGGCGGCGCTCATCCATAAGCATTTGCGGCACGGCCGCAGGAAGGAGTTGGCATATGGCCACGGTGCAAGGTCTTCAAGGCATCCGCGAAGCCTTTACGTTCGACGACGTGCTGTTGAAGCCGGGCCTCTCGGACGTGCTTCCATCCGAGGTCGACATCCGCTCCCGCGTCACCCGCGCCATTCCGCTCAACATCCCGATCATGGCTTCCGCCATGGACACGGTCACCGAAGCCCGCATGGCAATCGCCATGGCTCAGGCCGGCGGCCTCGGCGTCATCCACCGCAATTTCGATCCGGAGGGGCAGGCCGCCCAGGTGCGGCAGGTCAAGCGATACGAGTCGGGCATGGTGGTGAACCCGCTCACCATCAGCCCCGATGCGACGCTGGACGACGCGCTCAAGCTCATGAGCGATCACGGCATCTCCGGCATTCCCGTCGTCACCGGCGCGGGCAAGACCACGCCGGGCAAGCTGGTCGGCATCCTCACCAATCGTGACGTGCGCTTTGCGACCGACCGCCGGCAAAAAGTCTCCGAGCTGATGACGCACGAGAATCTCGTCACGGTACGAGAGAATGTCGGCCAGGATGAAGCGAGGCGGATGCTGCACAAGCACCGCATCGAAAAGCTGCTCGTCGTCGATGACCAGTATCGCTGCGTCGGCCTTATCACCGTGAAGGACATGGAGAAGGCGGTCGCCCATCCGCTCGCCTGCAAGGACGCACAGGGCCGCCTGCGGGTCGCCGCCGCGACCACCGTCGGTGATACCGGCTTCGAGCGCACCGAGCGGCTGATCGACGCCGGCGTCGATCTCGTCGTCGTCGACACCGCGCACGGCCACTCCCGTCACGTGCTCCACGCCGTCAACCGCATCAAGCGTCTGTCCAACTCGGTGCAGGTCGTCGCCGGTAACGTTGCGACCGAAGACGGCGCGCAGGCGCTGATCGACGCGGGCGCGGACTGCATCAAGGTCGGCATCGGCCCGGGCTCGATCTGCACCACGCGCATCGTCGCGGGCGTCGGCGTGCCGCAGCTCACCGCGATCATGGATGCGGTGGAAGCGGCGAAGAAGGCCGACATTCCCGTCATCGCCGACGGCGGCATCAAGTTCTCCGGCGACCTTGCGAAGGCGCTGGCCGCCGGTGCCGACATCGCGATGGTCGGCTCACTGCTCGCCGGCACCGATGAAACTCCAGGCGAAGTCTTCCTGTGGCAGGGCCGCTCGTACAAGGCCTATCGCGGCATGGGCTCGGTCGGCGCGATGGCGCGCGGATCCGCCGACCGCTACTTCCAGCAGGACATCAAGGACACGCTCAAGCTCGTGCCTGAAGGCATCGAGGGCCAGGTGCCCTACAAGGGCCCGGTCGGCAACGTCATGCACCAGCTCGCCGGGGGCCTGCGCGCGGCGATGGGCTATGTCGGCGCACGCGACATGAACGACCTGCACGCCAAGGCGCGTTTCGTCCGCATCACCGGCGCGGGCCTGCGCGAAAGCCACGTCCACGACGTCACCATCACGCGCGAAGCCCCGAACTATCCGGGCGGGGGTTAGGCGATACGCCGGCTCTCGTGCCCCGGACGCAGCGCAGCGCTTCTTCAGCGGTGCGCTGCAGAGCCGGGGCCCAATTCGCAGTAGAGCATTGGGCATGCGTCCCGGCTCTGCGGTGCATCGCCGAGGCGCTGCACCGCGTCCGGGACACGAGATGAGCGCGTTCGACCATGCACAGCTGTCATGCCCCGCGAAGGCGGGGCATCCAGTACGCCGCGGCTTCTCGGCTCAATCACGACTGTCTCTGGCATACTGGATCGCCCGATCAAGTCGGGCGATGACAGTGAGTATGTGGTGCGCGCGTCCCCAAAACTCGTGATTGCGAGGAGCCCTTGCGACGAAGCAATCCAGTCCTTTTGAGTTGACGAAACTGGATTGCTTCGCTTCGCTCGCAATGACGAATACAACAATGAGGAAGCCACCATGTCCCAAGGCAAACGCATCGTTCTCGCCGCGCGTCCCGTTGGTGAGCCCAAGCCGTCTGATTTCCGCATCGAGGAATTCGAAGTCCCAACGCCAGGCGCAGGCGAGGTGTTGTTGCGGACGGTCTGGCTGTCGCTCGATCCCTATATGCGCGGACGCATGAGCGAAGGTCCATCCTATGCCGCGCCGGTGCCGATCGGCGGCGTGATGGAAGGCGAGGCGGTAAGCGAGGTTGCAGCGTCCAACAATCCGGACTTCGCCAAGGGCGAGATCGTGCGCATTCGTTCGGGCTGGCAGACGCACGCGATCTCGAACGGCAAAGGCCTGATCAAGGTCGATCCCAAGCTTGGGCCGATCTCGACCTCGATCGGCGTGCTCGGCATGCCCGGCATGACCGCCTATACGGGCCTCCTGGACATCGGCAAGCCGCAAGCCGGCGAGACCGTCGTCGTGGCCGGTGCCTCGGGCGCGGTGGGCTCGGCCGTCGGCCAGATCGCAAAGATCAAGGGCGCCCGAGCGGTCGGCATCGCCGGCGGCAAGGACAAGTGCGACTACGTGGTCAAGGAGCTCGGCTTCGATGCCTGCATCGATCACCGCGATCCCGATCTCGCTGCGAAGCTGAAGGACGCATGCCCGAAGGGCATCGACGTCTATTTCGAGAATGTCGGCGGCGCCGTGTTCGAAGCGGTCTTCCCGCAGCTCAATGCCTTCGCGCGCGTGCCGGTCTGCGGCCTGATCGCGCATTACAACGACACCGAGGCCAGGCCGCCGAAATGGGCAGGCAGCATGATGCGCGCGATCCTGACCAAGCGGCTGACCTTCCGCGGCTTCATCGTCAGCGACTTCGCCGCCCGCCACGGCGACTTCGTGCGCGACATGTCTGCCTGGGTCCGCGAGGGCAAGGTCAAGTACAAGGAGTTCGTCACGGAGGGCCTGGACAGCGCGCCCAGCGCCTTCATGGGCCTCCTGAAGGGCGCCAATTTCGGCAAGCAGCTCGTGCGGGTCGGGCCGGACAAGGCCTGATCGGCGATTGCCGGCCCTGCCAGGGCCGGCAATGGTTAACAAAGAGTCACCAATCGGCAACACCGGCCCGCAAAAGCCGCAGGTGTGACCCTGCGTTCATTGACGGGCCGGCGAAGGCATTGAATCATCGGACCAATTTCAGGTGCGATGATGTTAGAGATTGGTATTTTCAGCGTAATTCTGCTGGCCGCCGGCTATTGGGCGACCATGTTCGTCATGGGCCGTCGCGACGACGTTCTGCATGGCAAGTTCGTTCACAGCGATGATGAGGCCGAAAGCACGGCAGCCGCAGCGCCGGCTCTGCCGCCCTTTCCGGCCCGGCCGGTCTTCCCCAAGCGGCCCGCGCCGCGGGTGGTCGCGAGCGGCGCGCAGCCCGTGAGCAGCGACGCCCTGCAATCGCTGCTGGCCGCGCTCCAGCAGGATCTGAAGGACGTCGCGTAAGCTTCAGCGCATGATCCGGAAAAGTGTGTAGCGGTTTTCCGAAAGGATCTTGCGCAGCAAAAAAATCTAAAGCCGATGGTATCCCATCGCGCTTCAGACGCTGCCGCGCTCGACCAAAGCGAGTTCGACCGCGCGTCGGGGCTCGGCGCTCGGTGTGTCGGACAGGCGCGCCAGCAACAGCTCGCCGGCGATGCGGCCGATCGCGGCGGAATCAAAGGTAATGGTTGTGAGGCCCGGCGTGATCTGGTCCGCCACGTCATTGTCGCCGAAGCCGAGCACGGCGAGATCGCGGGGCACCGTCAGGCCGCGCGAGCGCGCCTCGATCAGCGCGCCGGTCGCCAGGAGATCGTTGGCGCAGAACACGGCGTCGATGCGCCCGCCGCGGTCGAGCAGGGCGGTAAAAGCAGCGCGGCCGTCGACGAGGCCGGTGATCTCGCCGACGCCAATCTCGTGGACAACATCGAGGCCCAGCTCCGCGGCCGCCGCACGAAACCCGTCACGGCGGAGCGCGCCGCGGCCGCTGCTGCGCCCGATGAAGGCGACGCGGCGATGTCCTGCGTCCGCCAGCCGCCGTGCCGCCATCGCGCCGGCGTCGGTGTTGGAGAGGCCGACCAGCATGTCGATGGGATCGCGCGGAAACGCCCAGGTCTCGATCACGGGTATGCCGAGCTCGGCGAGCGCCGCGCGGTTCTCGTGAAGCTCGATCACGCCGGTGAACATCACCGCTGCCGGGCGGATTCCGCGCAGCGACTGGATCATCGCGACCTCCTTGGCATAGGAGTAGGAGGTCTGCCCGACCAGCACCTCGAAGCCTTCCGGCTCGAGCGTCGCGGCGAAGCTGCGTACCGCCAGCCCGAACTGCTGGCTCAGGATGTTGGAGACGAAGGCGACCACCACGTTCGAGCGGCCCGAGCGCAGCGCGCGCGCATGCGGGTTCGACGCATATCCGGTGGCCTCGATCACCTCGAGGATGCGGTCACGCGTTTCGCGGTTGACCTTCTCGGGATGGCGCAGCACCCGCGACACCGTGATCGGCGCGACGCCGGCGCGCTCCGCCACCTCCTCGATGCGCAGCGGCCGTCCAGCCGCAGCGCCGCGGCCGGGCGGCGCCGGAATGCGCAGCACGTCATCGTAGGTTGGCTTTGCCGGAGCGGTCATCGAATCCCTGAACACGAAAAGTCGAGCCGGAGCTTGATGAGATTGGTCGAGATTGCAACCGCAACGGCGGTTTGCTCCCTCCCCCGCCTGCGGGGGAGGGGTGGGGAGAGGGTGTCTCCCCAATCGAGAACCCCCAGAGGAGAAAACCCTCACCCGCGCCTTCGGCGCGACCTCTCCCGCAAGCGGGAGAGGTGCAGCGAGCTCGCGGTGAGAGCAGTTCAACAAACATCACTCCGCGCTCCAAAACCTCACCGCGCCAACAACTCCTCGTGCGCCAGTGCGCGGCCGACCTGGACCAGGCAATCGCCGCTTTGGCTGTCGGTGTGCAGGCGTTGCGAGATCACGATGCCGTCGGCGGGGAAGCGCAACACCTCTTCGGGCACGTCCGGGCGCTCGAAATCATGGTACCAGCCAGCGATGTCGCCGGCCTTGACGCGCGCGCCGACCGTAACGGCCGGCTCGAACCAGCCGCGCCGGGTCGCGAACACCGCCTGCGCATGGCTTTGCAGGGCCAGCAATTCGGTGAGACGCTCGACCGGCGCATGAGGTCCAAGCACGGGTGCTTGCACGATGCCGAGCGCCAGCAGCAAGCGGTCGACGGCCCGCGCGGTGAGCGCCATGGTTTGCGGCGTGACCGTACCGCCGCCGCCGAATTCGCCTGACAGCCCGATCGCGCCGGCACGCGCCGCGGCCGCCATCGAGGTCGGTGCGGCCGCGCCGTTCTCGGCGACGAAGGCGAAAGGCATCCCCAACCCTTCCATCAGGCGCAGCGCCTGGTCGAACATCTCTGGTGGTCCTTGCCGCTCGATCAGCGCGCAGGGCACATGCGCCATCGAGGTGCCGCCGGAATGGATGTCGAAGACGACGTCGTGGCGCGGAAACAGCTCGTGCTCGAGGAAGTGGGCCAGACGAAACGTCGGCGTGCCACCGGCGTCGCCCGGGAAGGCGCGGTTGAGGTTGCCCTCGTCGAGCGGCGAGCGCCGTCGCGCCGCCATCACGGCGGGCAGGTTGGCGAAGGGCAGGATGGTGATCTCGCCCTTGATGGCGGCACGATCGAGCCGGCGATAGAGCCGCGTCAGCGTGATCTCGCCCTCATATTCGTCGCCGTGATTGCCGGCCATCAAGAGAAGCTTTGGGCCGGCGCCGTTCCTGATCCGGAAGATCGGGATCTTGAGCTGGAAGTAGGGGGAGCGATCGATCGAGAAGGGAATGCCGAGATGGCCGGACCATTTCTGGTCCTTCTCGAAATCGATCTCGTGAAAAAGTCCGGTATGCATGGATGGCCTCTGGGCTGCGTCGTCGCCGACGCCGGCCGCTTTTAGAGCAAGGCGACCGCGGTCATCTCGACGCGCAGATCGGGATCGGCGAGGCGGGCTTCGACGCAGGCCCGCGCCGGGGGATTGGCCGGATCGATCCAGGCGTCATAGACCGAGTTCATGGTGTCGAAATCGGTGATGTGGGGCAGGAAGACGTTGACCGCGACCAGCTTGGAGCGATCGGAGCCGGCTTCCTTCAGCAGCGCGTCGATCTTGGCGAGCACCTGCTGGGTTTGCGACACGATGCCTGCCTTGCGGTCATCGGCGACCTGGCCGGCGATGTGCACCATGCCGCCGGCGGCAACCGCCTGGCTCATGCGCGGGCCGACGACGTAACGTTTGATCATCTGAAACTTCTCCTCGTGAAGATGAGCTCCCGCGCATGGCGCGGGAGCATTGTCTGAATTACAGCGTTGGCAGCGACTGCTCTTCCTTGAACCATTTGTGCTGCAGCGCGCCGAGCTTGCCGTTGAGCTTGTTGGTGAAGATGTCGGTGTTGATCCAGTTGAGCAGGTTCTGCTCGCCCTGGCGCACGCCGACATGGGCCGGCGACTGGCGGATCAGGAATTTCAGCTCGACCTCCTTGGTCGGGTTCTGCTCCTGGACCTTGATCGCGATCGCGCTGTTCTCGGCAAAGGTATCGGCCTGTCCGGCGAGAAAGGCGGCGATCGCCGCCGGCGTGTCCTCGAAGCGGACGAGCTTCACCTTCGGTGCGTTGTCGGTGAGCCAGACGTCGAGCGTCGTGCCCTTGGCGACCGCGACGGTGCGCCCCTCCAGATTGTCCGGCTTCTTGCCGGTCGCGGACGGAAGCGACTTGGCGCCATAGACGCCGAGGTTCACCACCGCATAGGGCTGCGAGAACATCACCTGCTGCGCGCGCTCCGGCGTGGCGCCGAGACCTGCGATCAGGATGTCGATCTTGTCGGACAAGAGGCTCGGGATGCGCGCTGCGCCCGTCACCGGGACGAGCTCGAGCTTCACGCCCATGTCTGCGGCGATCAGCTTGGCGAGGTCGGCATCGAGGCCTGCGATCTCGCCCTTGTCGTCCTTGAAGCCCCAGGGTGCGGCGTCGGTGAGGATGCCGACGCGGAGCTTGCCCGCACCGAGCACGTCCTGGAGCTTGTCGGCCTTGGCAAGGCTTGTCGCAGCGAGGACGGCAAGTGCCGCTGCTGCGATCGTGAAGAGGGACTTCCGCTGTCTCATGACTTTCTCCTGGTGGTGGATTGGTGGGACGACGTTCATTTCGCCGAAGCAATGAAGCTTGCGAGCTCGGGTGTCTCGGGGTTGGCGAAGAGCTTGGCCGGCGGTCCCTGTTCCCAGACGCGGCCCTGATGCATGAAAACGATGCGGTCGGCGACGTTGCGGGCAAAGCCCATCTCGTGGGTGACGAGGATCATCGTCATGCCCTGCTTGGCCATCGCCTCCATCACCTTCAGCACTTCGCCGACCAGCTCGGGGTCGAGTGCGGAGGTCACCTCGTCGAACAGCATGAGGTGAGGGGCCATGGCGAGGCAGCGGGCGATCGCGACGCGCTGCTGCTGGCCGCCGGAGAGCTGCTCCGGCCAGGCGTCGATCTTGTCGGCAAGCCCGACACGGGTGAGGACGTCTTCGGCCAGCGCGCGGGCTTTTGCCTTGTCGATGCGGCCGGTGAGCAGCGGGGCGAGCGTGATGTTGCGCTCGACCTTCAGATGCGGGAACAGGTTGAAGGCCTGAAACACGATGCCGACGCGCTGACGAAATTTCTTGAGGTCGCGCATCCTGGCGTGAACCTTCTCGCCCTCGACGCGGATCTCACCGGCATCGACGCTCTCCAGCGCATTGATGCAGCGGAGCAGCGTCGATTTGCCGGAGCCGGAGCGGCCGATGATCGTGACGATCTCGCCTTCCTCGACGTCGAGCGAGACGCCCTTGAGCACGTCGACCCGGCCGAACTTCTTGTGCACGTCGCGGATTTCAACGAGAGCCATCGAGGCGGGCCTCCAGGGAGCGGGACCAGAGCGTGAGCGGCAGGCAGAGCGCGAAATAGATCGCGGCGACGAGCGCGTAGGTGAGGAGCGGCTGGAACGTCGCAGCGCTCACCACTTGCCCGGCGCGGGCAAGCTCGACGAAGCCGAGGATCGAGGCGAGCGAGGTGCCCTTGATGAGCTGCACCAGGAAGCCGACGGTCGGCGGCAGCGACAGCCGCAGCGCCTGCGGTGCGATGATGTGGCGGAACTGCTGCCACAGCGACAGGCCGAGGCAGCTTCCAGCTTCCCATTGCGCCTGCTTCACCGCCTCGAGCCCGCCGCGCCAGATCTCGCCGAGGAAGGCGGCGGTGTAGAGCGTATAGGCGATGGTGACGGCGATGATCGCGGGCACCTGGATGCCGAGGAACACCGGCATGCCGAAGTAGAAGAAGAACAGCAGCCCGAGGAGCGGCACGCTCTGGATGATTTGGATGATCGCCGCCATCGTCCAGCGCATGCCGGCGAAGCGGCTGATGCGGCCCATGGCAAGCCCGAGCGCGAGCGGCGCGCCGAAGGCGAGGGCAAGCACGACGAGGACGACGGTCCAGCGCAGGGCTGCGAACAGCGAGACGAAATCGATGAGGGAGAAGGATCGCATCGCCTCGTCCTCAGCGCCGACGCGGCCAGCGGAAGGCCGCCGCGCCGAGAAGTGCGAATAGTGCCTTGAACGACATCGCCATCGCGAAATACACGATGCAGATCACCGCGTAGACCTCGAAGCTGCGATAGGTCCGGCTCTCGATGAAGCCGGCGACGTGAAACAGCTCGTCAGTGGCCACCTGCGAGGCGAGCGAGGTGCCGAGCAAGAGCAGGACGAACTGGCTGGTCACGGCCGGATACGCATTGCGCAGCGCCGGCGGCAGCACGATGTGGCGAAACACCTGCCAGCCGGAAAGCCCGAGGCACTGCCCGGCCTCGACCTGGCTCCGCGGAATGGAATCGAGGCCCGAGCGGATGATCTCGACCGAATAGGCGCCGAAATAGAGCGACAGCGCCACCGCGGCCGCCTCGAACGCCGGCAGCTTCAGGCCGAAGCTCGGCAGCACGAAAAAGACGATGAAGATCTGGATCAGCGACGGCGTGTTGCGGAACAGCTCGATATAGCCGCGCACCAGCCAGCGCAGCGATTTAATGCGTCCCTTCAGCGCGACGGCGCCCGCAACGCCGATCAACAGCCCGAACAGCGCCGAAATCACGGTCAGTTCGAGCGTGACGATGGCGCCGTCGATCAACTGGTTCTGATAGCGCCAGAGCGGGAGGAAGTTCATGCGCTGCTCAACCGAACTGCGTGGTGAGCGCACGCGTGACCGTGCCGCCGGCATCGAGGCCATAGATCACGCGCCAGCGGTCGAGACAGGTGCAGGGATGCGAGATGCCGAAGGCGATGATGTCGCCGACGGTGAGCGGGCTGTCCGTAGGCAGGGCGACGAAGGCGTGCTGGTCGTTGAGCCGGGTGACGGTGAGCGTCCTGGCAAGGCCTCGTTGCTCTACGCCGTCGCGGAAGACGCGTAAGGGCACCGGAAGGCCCTGATCGAAGGAGGCATCGCGCATGCCGAATCCGCAGATCGCAAGCCCGGCTTCGGGGCGTGACAGCACCTCGGCCCAGAGCGTGAGGGCAGGGCGAAAGCTTTCGGCCGCGGAGCGGCGCACGCCATCGATGACGAGACCGCCGCGCCGGTCGACTTCCGCGAAGGCGCGCGCATAGATGCCGTGATCGGCGAAGAACAGCGCGCCGGAGCGCAGGACGACGCTCGCGTTGCCGTCGCGCTGCGCGACCGGCGCAAGCGCTGTTGCGACGACATCGAAATAAGCTGAGCCGCCGGCGCTGAGGACCAAAGGGCGGCCAGCGGCGGCATTGCGCACGAGCGCAAAAGCCTCGATCGTGCGCGCCATCAGTTTCGCGATGGCGCGCGCGGTTTCGTCTGCGTCCGGCGTGGCGACAGCACCTTCGTAAGTCGCGACGCCGCCGAGCATCAGCCCCTTCGCAGCGAGTACCGCCGCGATGACGGCCTCGACCGCCACGCGATCGCGCGCGCCGGCGCGGCCCGCGCCGAGCTCGACCAGCACGGAAATGTCGCTGCGGCCCGACAGGTGCGCGGCTTGCGCAAGCGAGGCGACCGCAGCCGGCGAGTCCGCGAAGGCGTAAAACTCCACGTCAGGATAGGCGCTCAGCAGCGCGCCGAGACGCCGTCCCGCGGCAAGGCCGCCGATCTCGTTTGCCAGGAGCAGACGGCGTTCGCCGTGGGCGAGCAGCACGGCCGCCTGCTGGATGTTGGCGACCGTCGTGCCCCAGGCGCCGGCCTCGCGCAGCGAGCGGGCGAGCTCCGGCGACATCGGCGTCTTGGCGTGCGGAGCAATGGCAACGCCGGCGCCGCTGCACCAGCGCAGGAAGAGGTCGCGGTTAGCAGCGAAAGCGGCTTCATCCAGGGTGAGGGCGGGGAGCCCGAGGTCGCCGTGGGCGGGCTGCCAGCTCTGGTTGCCGATCTCCTCGGTGGCGAGGCCATCGACAACGGGGATGCCCCTCGTGGTCGCAGAGAGGCGCATGGCGCGCTCCCACCGGGAAAACGACTGCATTGTCACTCCGTCTCGCGGCGTCCAATCGCCAGCGACGACGATATGACAGAAATGACAACGTTGTCATTAGGAGTTTTTAGCCATTTCTGGTGTAAGAGCGATGCATAGAGGTACTAAAGTAGGGAGGAATGCCTAAGGATGAGGCTGGCCCATCTGTGCCAGCAATTCCTCGATATCGACATCGACCTGTCCGGTCGCCCTGACGTGGCGGACCTCAAAACTGTCGGGCTGGAAGCGGTATTCGACGAGACCGGTCTCCTTGATCCCGATCCGCACCTGACGCGTGTCGCTGGGGATGACGAAGCCGGCCGAGGGCGCCCAGACGTGCCGGGTGTGGCCATAGGTGAAATCGCGGCGCTGATGGACATGACCGGTCGCAATGAGGCCGAGATCGAGATGTGAAAACATCTCGATCAGGCGCCGCCGCGCGGGTTGGGGCACGTAGCGGATGGAGGTGTCCACGGTTTCGGGGTCGCCGGGCAGATTCAGAAATAACGGCTTGTGCACAAACAGCGCGATCGGCTTGCCGCTCGCGCGTGACAATTGCGAGGCGAGCCAGTCGAATTGCTCACTCTCGAACTCCAGCCCCGAATTCATCACCAGCGAGTTGAGGCCGATAAAGCACCAGCCGGCCGCCTCGAACTGCCAATGGTCGTGGCCGAAGACGGTGCAGAACTGCTGGCGATGTCTCTCATCGACAGGCGGCGATGGCGCGGGCCCGATCGCGGTCGGATTGTCGCCGATGTCGTGATTGCCCGGCAGATAGCGGCACGGCACGGGCAGCGCGTCGTGCAGGGTTTTTGCAAACTCCATGTCGTCGCGGCTGGTCGGACCGTCGAAGGAGACGTCGCCGGTGTTGACGACGAGATCGGGCCTGTTCGCGTCGATGTGCTCGCTGACGCGGTGGAAGTTTGCGATCAGGCCGGGAAAGCGTCGGCCGAGATGCGTGTCGGAAACCTGCGTCAGGCGAAACTCGGACATGACCGATCGTACCCGTTGTCGCACGTCGGTACGATGACGGGGCGGGCATGCATCGCAATGAACAAAGTTTAAAACACGCGGTAGCGGATCGTGAATGCGTCCTGCGGAGCCACGGCGCTCGCGATCGGCGAGACGACACGGTCGGCGAGGTGCCAAGGACCGAATTGTCCGCCGAATTGTCCGCCGAATTGCCCGCTGTGGGCGGGATCGGCGGGCGCCGACATGAGGATGCCGAGCCCGCCATCGGCGGAATCACTGAAGAGGGAGGAGAGGGACGACAACAGGGGCATGGTGGCGTTCGCGGCTCGCGCGGGATAGGAGGCCAAAATCGCTTTAACTATCGACAGTTGGTCGCAGATGCGGGAACGGCGGTTCAAGTCGTTGATTGTCAGGGCCAGCGGTGGCGGCTAATGACGGTCTCGCCCTCCGCACCAAGCGGGAAGGATCCCGATGTCCGTTCAAATGGTTTTGCTGCCGGTCTTCGTTCAGGTCGCGCTGACTTTCGCGCTCCTGATCTGGATGGCGCTAACGCGGCGCGAGACGCTGGTCTCCGGCGAGACCAAGATCCGCGACATTGCGCTCGGCGAGCCGAACTGGCCGAAGCGCGCCACACAGATCGCCAATTGCTTTGCCAACCAGTTCGAGCTGCCGGTGCTGTTCTACGTGCTGATCGCACTGGCGCTGCCGCTGCGCCATGCCGATCTGTTCATCGTGCTGATGTCCTGGGTGTTCGTGGTGAGTCGCTTCGCCCATGCCCGCATCTCCGTCACATCGAACGATCTCGGCCTGCGCTCGACGATCTGGCTCGCCGGCGTCTTGGTGCTGCTCGCGATGTGGATCTACTTCGCGCTGAAGATTTTGTTGCTGATCTGATGCTTCAGCTTGATCCGGAAAAGTGGGTACCGGTTTTCCGATAAGATCATGCTCAATCAAAAAGCTAGAGCGCGATAATGGTATCGCGCTCCAGCATCGGATTTCATTCTGAAAGATTTGATATGACCCCTGCTGCACGGCTGTCCGCGGCCATCGAACTGATCGACACCATCGAGAAAGACCGCGTGCCCGCGGCGAAGGCGCTGAAGGAGTGGGGCACCGCGCACCGCTTCGCCGGCTCCGGCGACCGCGCCGCGATTGCCGGCCTCGTCTGGGACGTGCTGCGTCGCTACGCCTCCAGCGCCTGGCTCATGGACTCCGACACGGCGCGGGCGCGCCTGATCGGCATGCTGCGCCTGGAGCGCAACATGGACACGCCGACCATGGCGGCGATGTTCGACGGCGGCCGCTATGCGCCGGCGCCGCTGACCGAGGCCGAGCAGGCCGCGCTCGCCTCGCGCTCCCTCGCGGACGCGCCGGCTTCGGTTGCCAGCGACTATCCCGAATGGCTCGATCCGCACCTTGCAAAAGTGTTCGGCGAGACCCGCGCGGCGGAAGCTGCCGCAATGGCGAGCCGCGCGCCGCTCGACCTGCGCATCAACACGCTCAAAGGCAATCGCGACAAGGTGCTGCGCTCGCTCGCTCATCTGGGCGCGAAGCCGACGCCGTGGTCGCCGAACGGCCTGCGCATCGAGCTTGGCGCCGACGCGCGCAATCCCGGCATCCAGGCCGAGGAGGATTTCATCAAGGGCGCCATTGAGGTTCAGGATGAAGGCTCGCAGCTCGCGGCCTTGCTTACGGCCGCAAAACCCGGCGAGCAGGTGATCGATCTCTGTGCAGGTGCCGGCGGCAAGACACTGGCGCTGGCCGCCCTCATGCAAGGCAAGGGACGTCTGATCGCGACCGATCGCGACAAGCGGCAACTTGCTCCCATTCACGAACGCCTGTCGCGCGCGGGCGTCCACAACGCGGAGATCCGCACGCCCAAGGGCGAGGCCGATCCGCTCGCCGATATCCGCAGCACCGCGGACCTCGTCGTGATCGACGCCCCCTGCACGGGAACCGGCACCTGGCGCCGCAACCCCGACGCCAAATGGCGCATGCGCCCCGGCGCCCTGGAGATCCGGCTGAAGGATCAGGCCGAAGTGCTCGAGCGCGCCGTGCCGCTGGTGAAGGCCGGCGGCCGCATCGCCTACATCACCTGCTCGGTGCTATCTGAGGAGAACGGCGAGCAGGTGAGGGCATTCGTGGCGCGCCATCCGGAGTTTTCGCTCGTGCCGAGTGAGCAGACCGCGAGCGTGCTCTGGGACAAGGCGGATGCCTTTGCAGAGGCCGCGCTCAAGACGCCCGAGGGCTGGTTGTTGACCCCCCGCCGCACCGGCACGGACGGATTCTTCGTCTCGGTGCTGAAGAAGGCATAGCTTCCTAAAGCATGATCCGGAAAAGTGTGAAGCGGTTTTCCGGAAAGATCATGCGCAAACAACAACCTAAAGCGCGATGACGATTCATCCTAATCTCATCGCGCTTTAGGGTGGGCTAGCGAGGCGTAACCCACCGCTTCTGTCGCCGTGGGAAAAGTGGTGGGTTACGCCTTCGGCTAACCCCCGCGAGCGCAGCGCCACCATCCCGCCCAAAAACAAAGCCCCGCGCACCGAAGCTCGCTCGGTGGCGGGGCCTGATCGCTTACGCTCTGCCAGTACGTCCGTGGTCAGAGCGCCGTGCTGTGTCGCGCGGCCGGACTAGCCGGCGCGGATGTTGTCAGCCGAAGACTTGCCGCTGCGGCGGTCTGCGACGATGTCGAACGACACCTTCTGGCCTTCGTTGAGGGTGCTCAGACCAGCGCGTTCAACGGCGCTGATGTGAACGAAGACGTCCTTTGCGCCGTCGTCCGGCTGGATGAAGCCGAAGCCCTTTTGGTTGTTGAACCACTTCACGGTGCCCATAGCCATGGGAATTTCCTTTGTTAGATAAGATACGCACGTGGACCGGTACGCATTGCGCCCATGATCCTGATGAGTCGATGTTTTGGAGAAATCATCTGAAGCGTGCGCGCCCGTCAAAAAAACGAGGCGAAGCGGCCCAGTCGTTCGGCCAAGTATCGATATCACAATATAGCGAGATAATGGGGCTACTTCAAGGCACCACCCGTGGGTCGGGACATCGCACCGGTTTTCTATCTTGCGCTGCAATTGGGCGTGCCTTCTCGGCCAGCGCAGCTCCCCGTCGTCGGCTGGCACGGCGCAAGTGAGCCTTTGCTCACCTGCGGCCGGCGCGGCCATTTTCCGCCGAAATCGGCCCAAAAATCCGGCGGGAAAGCCGGTTTCCGGCATTGCGGGGGCGTGCCCGCTCGCGTATTTGCTTGCCATGACAGCAGCACAGAACGACCGCGCCCCGTCGTCGCCCCATGTGGCCTCGGCGCATGACAAGATTCTCATCGTCGACTTCGGCAGCCAGGTGACGCAGCTCATTGCGCGTCGCGTGCGCGAGGACGGCGTCTACTGCGAGATCGTCCCGTTCAACAAGGCCGAAGAGGCTTTTCTGGAGATGAAGCCGAAAGCGGTGATTCTCTCCGGTGGACCGGAATCGGTGCATGAAGAGGGCTCGCCCCGTGCGCCCCAGCTGATCTTCGCCTCCGGCGTGCCGGTGATGGGCATCTGCTACGGCCAGATGACCATGGCGGCCCAGTTGGGCGGCGAGGTCCAAGGCGGGCACCACCGCGAATTCGGCCGCGCCGATGTCGAGGTGAAAGCCGAGAGCAAGCTGTTCGAGGACGTCTGGTCGCTCGGCGGCAAGAATCAGGTCTGGATGAGCCACGGCGACCGCATCACCAGGATGCCGCCGGGATTCACGGTGGCCGGCACCTCGCCGAACGCGCCGTTCGCGATCATCCAGGACGAGAAGCGCAAGTACTACGGGTTGATGTTCCACCCCGAGGTGGTGCATACGCCCGACGGCGCAAAGCTGCTCCGCAACTTCGTGCGCAAGATCGCGGGCCTTAGCGGCGACTGGACCATGCGCGCCTTCCGCGAGGAGGCGATCCAGAAGATCCGCAGCCAGGTCGGCAAGGGCAGGGTGATCTGCGGTCTCTCCGGCGGCGTCGATTCGGCGGTGGCCGCGGTGCTGATCCACGAGGCGATCGGCGACCAGCTCACCTGCGTCTTCGTCGATCACGGCCTGCTCCGCCTCGACGAGGCCAGGACGGTCGTCGATCTCTTCCGCGGCCACTACAACATCCCGCTCGTGCACGTGGATGCCTCAAAGCAGTTCCTCGGCGAGCTCGAAGGCGTCACCGATCCCGAAAAGAAGCGCAAGACCATCGGCCGGCTCTTCATCGACGTATTCGACGCGGAGGCCAAGAAGATCGGCGGCGCCGATTTCCTCGCGCAGGGCACGCTCTACCCCGACGTGATCGAGAGCGTCTCCTTCACCGGCGGTCCGTCGGTGACGATCAAGTCGCATCACAATGTCGGCGGTTTGCCTGAGCGCATGAACATGAAGCTCGTCGAACCCCTGCGCGAGCTCTTCAAGGACGAGGTGCGCGCGCTCGGCCGCGAGCTTGGCCTGCCCGAAATCTTCGTCGGCCGCCACCCGTTCCCGGGCCCCGGCCTCGCCATCCGCTGCCCCGGCGACATCACCCGCGACAAGCTCGACATCCTGCGCAAGGCCGATGCCGTCTACATCGACCAGATCCGCAAGCACGGTCTCTACGATGAGATCTGGCAGGCCTTTGCCGTGCTGCTCCCGGTGAAGACGGTGGGCGTCATGGGCGACGGCCGCACGTATGATTTCGTCCTGGGCCTGCGCGCGGTGACATCCACCGACGGCATGACCGCGGACTTCTATCAGTTCGACATGAAGTTTCTGGGCGAGACGGCGACGCGCATCATCAACGAGGTGAAGGGCGTAAATAGGGTGGTGTACGACGTGACGAGCAAGCCGCCCGGGACGATTGAGTGGGAATAATTTGGGTCCGTCCGGGACTACCTCGCTCTATCCAATTGCACGAATTAACAGACTGATTTTACGACTGAATTCGTCATCTACGTTCGATATCTATCGATACGCAGAAATTTGGCCAGACGGGGCGCCTGACGGCGTCACCGCCCATTGAAACCACCGATCCTGATCGATACCGTCACGCGCGATGCTGCGTCTGACGGTATTTTTCTTTGTCCAAGTCTTTGTAAAACAAAGAAAATTCCGGCCAGTCGCGGCTGAAAAGTGGCCGACGGTATTTGCCTGGAGGGGAAGTCGTTGCTGACAGATGCTGCGCTTAAAGCTCTGAGACCAAAGGAAAAATCGTACAAAATCACCGACCGCGACGGCATGTACGCGCTCGTGACGCCGGGTGGAACTGTGTCGTTCAGGCTTGATTACCGTTTGCATGGCCGACGCGAGACCGTCGTTCTCGGGAGGTACGGCCCGACCGGCCTGTCGCTCGCACGCGCTCGCGAGAAATGCATCGATGCGAGGCGCGCAATCGGTGAAGGTCGTTCCCCTGCGATCGAGAAACAGCGCGAGAAGCGGCGTCTCCTTGAAGCCAGGAGTTTCGGCGAGCTCGGAGAGAAGTGGCTCGACGCGGCACCCATGGCCGACAGTACGCGGGCAATGCGGCGATCGATCTTCGAACGCGAGCTGCTTCCCGTTTGGCGCAGGCGCCTCCTGAATGAGATTGCACCGGACGATCTGCGTGCCCATTGCGCTGCGATCGTGGAGCGCGGGGCCCCTGCAACAGCGATCCATGTCCGCGATATCGTGAAGCAGATCTACGGGTTTGCGATCCTGCACGGCGAGAAGATTGCCAATCCAGCGGACGAGGTTGGACCTGCGTCGATCGCAAGCTTTGTCCCGAGAGACCGTTCGCTTTCACCGACAGAAATTCGTATCATGCTCAAACAACTGGAACATGTCGCGACATTGCCCACCATCAGGCTGGGAATGCGTCTCTATCTGCTCACGATGGTCCGCAAGAGCGAGCTGCTTGATGCTACATGGGATGAAGTCGATTTCGAGAATGCAGTCTGGACAATTCCCAAGGAGCGTATGAAGCGCTCCAAGGCGCACAACGTGTATTTCTCGCGCCATGTGCTCGATATCTTCATTGCGTTGAAGACTTGCGCAGGAAACTCGAAGTACGTCCTGCCGTCGCGCTATGACGCCGACGCTCCGATGTCGCGAGCAACGTTTAACCGCGTAACATATCTTGTCGTCGAGCAGGCAAGAAAGGAGGGACTTCCGCTGGAGCCGTTCACGGTTCACGACCTGCGAAGGACGGCGTCAACTCTCCTGAACGAACTAGGTTTTAACAGCGACTGGATCGAAAAGTGCCTTGCGCACGAGGACGGACGGTCGTCGAGGGGAGTCTACAACAAGGCAGAGTACGAGGTACAGCGTCGCCATATGATGCAGGAGTGGTCCAACATCGTTGATGCCTGGATCGGTGGCCAGAAATACATCCCGGCGCTCATTCCGCCGTCAATGCCGCTCGTGCAGCCCGACCCGGCCCTTTAACCGGCCGGGTTCGGCGTTGCCTCACGTCAGGATGTGGCGCGCGCGAGAGAGGTGTCGACCTGCGCAAAGCCAGCCATGCTTCGACCTCAGCAAGGTCCCACACGACACATCGAGCCGAAAGCGCGAAACGTCTCGGAAAGTCGCCGCGCTGCTCCATCTCATAGATGGTGCTGTCGGCAAGCGGGACCATCTCGCGAAGCTGGTCTCGCCGGATGGTGCGCTTGATCGGTGTGATTTCCCGACGCGCCATACTGCTTTCTCCATGCGATTGAGACCAATAAGTGCTGTGCGCCTAAGATTTTTGGCTCCGCCCGGCAACCGGCTGGCCAGCGTGTCGTACAAAAAGAAACGTTCGGCGATTTCGGTTGACCTGATGAGGCCAGTTCCCTTGCACGCCGCTGGCAGGGAAAGGATCATGTCGGCGTAGAGGGCGGCCGGTTAAGACCGATCGGCTGCAGGCCATGCCCACAAGCACTATCGCCTGAAGGAAGAACACGACGATTGGTCATTCGCTGAGATTGCGCTGCCGTAAGCAAAGCCAGCGGTTGGCTTTCTCTGTTGTCGCAAGATCGACGATGGCCGCTGCCTTCGCGGAAGGGTCCATTCCAGCTAACAAGTCGCGAGGCGCATGGCCGGCCGATACCGCTGCCCAGTATCAGCTGCTCAGCACTGTCATGCAGGAAGCTGGGACCAAAATCGTGTCGAGTCGGGAAGAGGCGACTTGGAACAGCTGCGGCGAAGCCACCGTCTCTCCGTTTGATGTCGATACGGTTGAGAGTTGATTGCTCACATGGAGGATGAGCTCGCGGAAGATCTCACAATAGCCGACAGATTTCTGAATGATATTGAACGCTACACGTCCTTCAGCCTCGATCGTGAGAGACGCATTTTTCGAGAGTTTTCCAGCGTCATCTGCCCGTCGGCGTCCCAATGCTCAAACGCGTGCTGGCGCCTCCAGGGCAAACGGACTGCAGAACCGGGCTCACAACTTCGGTCGACAAGATTGCGGTGGGCGAGGCGAGGGATCGCGACGGGCGCGACCGACCGCTGCCGAGGTGGGAGGGTGCCGCGTGGTCGGGGAGGGCGAACTCTTTCTCATGAACTGGCAGTCCGACGACTCCCTGGACGGCCGGTATTTTGGGTTTCTGCCCGCGTCGGCTGTTATCGGCCATGCGTTCCCGGTGTCGACGTGGGAGGAGTGATCGTGCGTGTTGCAGGTGTCTGCCGCGCCATTCCTCTGTTCGATCGATTGAGGGACCATTCCTCCGTCTCGACCGGTGCTTGCAAGGCCGACGCGCGCAGCCGCGGTCCAGGGCGGCCGAACGGCCGGCGCGAAGCGGCTTTACCCTGGACGGGCGCGAGCACGACGGCATGCTTGGCTCGGTCGGGAGCGCGCATCTGGGCTGTCGTGCCACTGCAGTTCGTTTTCACGATTTGCAGCAGTGCCGTTCTCGCCGGGGAGGAATTTGCTGGCCAGCCAGTGAAGGATCAGGCTAGCAATGTGCTTGCGCCCTTGATTGTAGAAGCCTCACGACGGTTCGCGGTGCCCGTGCTCTGGATCAGCTCGGTGATCCGTCTGGAGAGCGCCGGCGATGTGCGCGCCAAATCGCCGAAAGGCGCAATGGGATTGATGCAAATCATGCCGGGGACCTGGTATTGGCAACGATCCCTACCACGCTCGCGACAACATTTTGGTTGGCACGGCGTATCTAGCTGAACTGCTGGACCGCTATGGCGCGCCCGGTGCGTTTGCAGCATACAATGCCGGGCCAGCACGCTACGAACGGCATATCACCGGTGAACCGTTGCCGGCAGAGATGCAAGCGTATGTCGCCAATCTCGCGACCTTGGTGGGGGTGTCGACTCGCTGGCCAGCTCTCTTGGACCGTCGTCCCGCTCTTCGTCACGCAATCGGAACGCAAGAGCAGTCCAGATTGGCAACAGGCCAGGAGCGTTGCAAACGACGCGATCGCTTCTTCGGGTGTTCACGCCTTGTCATCGATCATTCCGAGGGGGCGAGCCTGTTCAGCGCGAGATCCGACGTTGGAGGCGCGCGATGAGCAATGGCGTGAACCGGCGAGCGCCGGGGTACGCTGGAGTGGACTTGGCGGAAACGGGAGGACAGTGGGGAAGCACGAGGGTGGGACCTTCAAATCGGGCTCCGAGAAACCGGTGCACGGGGATCGCCGCCGTGTGGCCGAATCTGGAGCCCGGTGCAACGACTTAGGTCGTCGTTCGCATACAGGAGAGCTCCGATGAAGCTTTACGTTGGGTTGGACGTCGGTCTGGAAGAAACCAGTCTTTGCATTATCGATGGTGAAGGTCTCACGGTTCGTGAACTCAAGTTCACGACCGAGCCAACGGCGATCCGCTCCGCTGTAGAGGACTACGCGGATCGCTGGAGAGAGTGGGAGTCGAGGCGTCATCGCTTGGCATCTGGCTCTATTGCGAACTGCAGCCAGCCGGGCTTCCGGTCATTGTCGTCGAAGCGCGCCACATGCGTGTGTCACTGTCGACGATGCGCAATAAGACCGACCGAAACGATGCCCGCGGCATTGCGCAGATGATGCGGTTGAGCTGGTACCGCGCCGTCCATGTCAAGAATATCGACATGCAGAAGATGCGCACGCTGCTGACCAACCGGAAGCTGCTCAAGCGTAAACTGATCGACATCGAAAACCAAGTTCGTGATGCGCTGCGGGCCTATGGGTTGCTCGTTGGAGCCGTCGCCCGCGGTGCCTACGAAGCCCGCGTGCGCGAGCTGATCGACCGTAGCGATCCGATCTTCGTAATGACCATCGAGGCATTGTTGGATGTGCGCCGCGCCATCCTTGAGGGTTACGATCGGTTGCATCGTGTGCTGCTGCAGGTCGTCCAGCATGATGCTGTCTGCCGCCGCCTGATGACGGTTCCAGCGTCGGTCCCGTTGCGGCCCTGTCGTTCAAGGTCGGCGTCGATGATCCCCGGCGCTTTGCCAGATCGCGAACGGTAGGCGCGCATTTTGGCTTGGCGCCGAGGCGGCACCAGTCCGGCACGTCGATCGACTACGAAGGGCGCATCAGCAAACAGGGCGACGTCGCCGTGCGGGAGACGCTTTGCGAGGCGGCTGCAAGCCTGCTGCTGCGTCAGGAAATGGTCGGCCTTGCGGGCGTGGGGCCTGCGGATCGCCAAACGGTCAAGCATGTTGTGCGCGATCACCGCGGTCGCGCGCAAGCTGGCGAGCATTCTGCACCGGATGTGGGTCAGCGCGACCGATTTCCACGTCGGATTCGGCGCCAAGGCTGCGGTTGAAACCTGCACAGTAGCGGCGTGGCACATGACGACAGATTAGCGCTGGGTTTGCGCCAGGCATGTTGAGGAGAAGCGAAATTGGAGATCCGCGCGCGGTGGGCGTCCCCTGGCGGAGCCGCGAAACGGGGAATGTCCGCTATCTCTTGCCTGCTACCGCCCTTCGGGGACGAGAACACCGGACTGCTTGGACAGCCCTGTTTACGAACCTGATGAAGAGCATGCGACGGCCCAAGTGCTGAATGCGAAGGAACGCATGGATCCCGCCTGGTGAATGCACGTCGCGTACGCAACTGTGGTGAAGTTGCGCGTTGTTGGTGCAGGGAGTCGGTAGTGGCTGAAGTTCGAAGAGTCGAAGAAAAGCGTAGGAATGAGTTGACTTTGCCCGCCCGATTAGGAAGGCAAGATAAAGCGAACTGGCGTTCGCTGGCTCCCTCTGGTCGCAAGGGTTTGTCTGCACATTGGTTTTTGCGGGTTTCCGCGGCACCATTTTGGCGCCTTGCAGAGTGTGCGGGTGTCGCTTTTCGAATTTTCATGATTGATTTCAATCCTCCGAGCGGCGTCGCTTACAATGTGCGGCGGCGGCGCTTCCGCCGGTCGTTCGCTGCAACGCCTCTTCCCACGATTTGATGCTATCGCGGTCTTCGTGACCTTGTGCGAGCCATTTTCTCGCGTAGATCGTCCGTTGATGGTGAGAGATGACGGCGACGAATTTCGGGTCAGACCAGGACGAGTCCGCAGCGGCGGCACGCGCCTCGGCTCGAAGGCCCAGCCATTCCTCAAGCAAGTCCAGATCGCCGTGCGCAAGGCCGGCGGAAATCCCTCTCGGATCGGCGGATCGCGATCGCCAAGCGGCCGAAGCGGGAAGGCCAGCGGCAGGTTCAATGCCCGTGGCCGCGGCGCGAAGGTCGTGGCCTCGCTGCCCCGGGATGGCGGCGGATGGCAGAGCGATGCCGCTGGCCGCTTCCGCTCACGCCGTGTCGTCGTCAAGGCCAAGGTCGTCAAGCTTAACCCGCAGAGCGGGCCGCGTAGCCCCAGGATGCGCGGGCTGGCAAGCAAGGCGGTCGATGCACACTTGCGCTATCTCGAACGAGACGGTGTGACCCGCGAGGGCGAGAAGGGCAGGGTTTATTCTGCCTTTGAGGATGAGGCCGACGGCAAGGGCTTTGTCGAGCGCGGACGCGGGGATCGCCATCAGTTCCGCTTCATCGTCGCCCCAGAAGACTCCACCGAGATGGTCGACCTGCGTGGCTTCACCCGCGACCTGATGCGGCAAATGGAGATCGACTTGGAGACACGCCTCGACTGGATCGCGGTCGACCATCACAACACTGGCCACCCCCACACCCATATCCTGGTCCGTGGCGTCACTGACGACGGCAAGATCCTCAACATCGCCGGCGACTATATCGCCCACGGCATCCGACACCGGGCGAGCGACTTCGTTACCAGGGAACTTGGCCACCAGACCGAGATCGAACTGCAGGCCAAGCTCGCCAATGAGGTGACCGCCGAGCGGCTGACCCGGCTCGACAAGGCGCTGCTGTCCGAGCAGCGCGAGGCCGGCGTCATCGATCTGAGATCGGGTGAAGGGGCAAGCTACTTGGTGCGCCAGAACCGGGCCCTCATGATCGGCCGGGTCAAGCAGCTTGAGCGGTATGGGTTGGCATCCGAAGCTGAGCCCGGACGCTGGGTCCTGTCCGGCAAGACCGAGATCACCCTGAAAGAGCTTGGCGAGCGCAACGACATCATCAAGACCATGCACCGAGCGCTTTCCGAGCAGGGTCTCGCGGAGGAGCGTGGGGTTGGTCAATACGCCCTTCACGGCGGCTCGATCGACCAGACCGTGGTCGGTCGCGTCCTGGCCAAGGGACTGGCCGGAGACGAAATGAGCGAGCGGCTCATTCTTGTGATCGATGGAGTCGACGGAAGGGTTCATCACATAGAGTTCGTTGATGCCTCCCGGGTCGAGGAGGTCCGGCGTGGTTTGATCGTCGAGGCGGCTCCTCCCACCTCCGGGACGCGGGCGGCCGACCGCAACATCGCCATCAACGCTGAGGAGGGCGACGGCATCTATCGGCCCAGCCGGCATCTGGCCCGGATTAAGGACAGCTTCGAACGCCAGGGTAAGGACCCGGAGAGTTTTGTCCGCTTCCACGTTCGCCGATTGGAGGCGCTCCGCCGGGCCGGGCATGTCGAGCGGCTCGATGAGGATCTTTGGCGGGTGCCGAACGACATCGTCGAGCGCGGGCAGTCCTACGACCCCGCTCACGGCGGCAACCGGCCCCAGCTACGGATCCTTTCCACCATCGACCTTGAGCGGCAGATAACCAGCGACGGAGCGACCTGGCTCGACCGGGAGTTGATCGCCCGGGATGCGATTTCGGTCAAAGACCTCGGCTTTGGCCGACAGGTCAGGCAGGCGCTCAGCCAGCGGGCCCAGCGACTCGTCGAGATGGGCTATGCCGTGACCAAGGACGGGAAGACGACGATTTCCCGGACCAGCATCGCCACCCTCGAACGGAAGGAGATCGAGCGGGTCGGACAGGAGATGGCGTCCTCCTTGGGACGAACCTTCCAACCGGTCAAGGCAGGCGACTACGTCACTGGGGCTCTCGTCGGTTCGACCAATCTCACCAGCGGCCGCTTTGCCATGCTCGAAGTCCTGAGCGCCGACGGTGGCCTCGGCTTTGCCCTCGTCCCCTGGCAGCCAGTCCTCGACAAGCGCATTGGGCAACACGTCTCTGGCATCACGCTGGATAACGGCGGCATCGATTGGAGCTTCGGACGAAAGCGCGGGCTGGGGTTGTAAGCCTCGTCGTATGGCCTTGCTGCTTCCGGCGCTGGCTCGGCAAGCAGTGAAGGCCTGGTGCAACTGCATTTGGCTCTATGCGAATCCGGTACCGCGTATCGTGTGCCGATCGCGAGCGACGATCAGTGGTGCGGCAATGCAGCCACTCCCAAGGAGCAGCCAGTCTTGCGGCACATGGAGTAGAATGGCCGCGCTTCCGCCGATCAGCGACCAAACAACGGGGATGACAAGCAGCCAGCGTGGCACCGGACGCATCGTCGTCAGAAGCAGTCCGAACGTGAAGATGGTCGCGGGACAAGGTGTGACGCCAAACATGGGCATTCCGGATAATCATGACCGATGGCGCCCCCGATCAACGGATAGACAATTGCTGCATAGGCTATGAACGCGGCGCCGATCCCGGTGGACAGGTCCGGCTGCAAGCCGAAGCTACCTACGGCGGCTCCGGGCAATGTTGCGCTGCGGAGCAGCGGCTTCTTGCGCGACATCAAAGCGCTTCGCTCCGGTCGCCGTAAGGTTAGCATGTAGCCGAACAACCTCTTGTCAGGCTGCTGAGGTTATGAGGCCCGGGCTCCTAGGCACACCGGGCCTCGCCTTATCCGCATCGTGATTGCGTGTATGTCTCACCGTGCCGAGGCGACGGGAGGCTCGACATGTTCGCCAAAGATTACGCCGACGACCTGAGCGCGACCGTGCGCTATGCGCTAGAGACAACTCGTGCAATCGCGGTCTGTCCCTTTCACTGTGAAGTGAGCATCCGCATGGGTGACGATGCGGCCGAGAGCCATGCTTTTGAGCGCGCCAAGAGGATCGTCAGGAGCGACGGTACGAATTGGGAGCCGCAAGACCTCAGGGAAGAGATTGGACGGCAGTTGAGCGAAGCCGCAGATGGTGAATGTCCTCACTGCGTGTCGCGTTGATCCTGCACTTGGGTGAGCATCGAGGTCGGCGGATGGGGCGTGCCCTCTCGCGATAACCTTTGGTCCTTAGCCGCCATGTGCGTGTTTGCGTTCGGCGTCACAGCGCTTGTTTCTCCGCACTAAGCCTCAACTCGGCGGCTTGATCCGGCCTTAGCCTCCGACCGCAGTGGTATCGGAGGGTTCAGAGATGTGCAATAATACCTGCTCTGGCGCAGCATGGTGAACATCCCATGGAGCGATATATCCGCAACGAGAACATCCGTCGTTACCGAAAGCTGCTTGAGGAAGAGAAGGACGAAGAGAAGCGCAATACGATCCGCAAGCTGCTGGCCGAGGAAGAGGCCAAAGAAGCACCACTGAGCCCATCCGAGCAGGATGAGAGGCACCTTTAGGGCAGCGGCTTCCGGATCGGCAAAGGGCCGTTCGGCGGCGAACTTTCATCAGCTTGCGGCTCTGCCTTCGGCAATGCGCGCAAGGCCCTTCCATGCCAAAGCGAGCTGCAACCACCTCAGCCTTTCAGCCGGACAGCTTGCAGCGACGGCCTTCTTCATCGCCATCACGGCTTCAGCTCGATGGTCAAGTTCTCGATCCACAGGGGTATTCATTCGCCCGGAATTATTAAGGTTCAGCGAAAATCGACAGCCCGCGCAAATACTGGCATTTCGGAGCGGTCGCCGATCTTGTCTGCCCCGCAAGTCAAGTCAGGTCAAGTCAAGTACTCCGGTAACCCATCGCCGAACTCGGCGGGGTGCCCCAGTTGAAGTCTTGTCGCACGTCAGCGCCGCGCCTGCCGCACGCCGAGCAGACGAAGCGAAGCTCGATGTCCGACAGCCGCACGTCATCCGACCAGCGGTCGGCGCTCAGGGTCACGGAATAGCCGCAACGGTAATCCGCACAGTAGATCAGAACGCCGCGCACGCCCATCTGGCGCATGTCGCCGAAGGTGATCTTTTGGGGCCTCATGCGGCCGGATCAAAGCGCCAGGGGAGCCCGGTGGCAAATTGTCGATCTGTTGGGGATTGGATCGGCGCCGAGATACTGGGCTTCGTAGGTGTGGACAGGTCCGCTTAGCCGTTCCGATCTACCACCAACTTCGGACATCGCGCTGCACTGCGCCAACTGAAGCGATGGGCCTGCTGAGCATGGCGATCCCAGCATCATCCTTAAAATCGGAGCCCATTGCGGTCCGTCCATCGCCGTAACGTTAAACGAAAACCTCGATTACTTCGGACAGACCGTGAATGTTGCGGCGCGCGTACAGGCGCTGGCGCCGGCGAAATCTGCCTTTCAGAAGCGCTCCAGACGGTCGATGACGAATACGGGACGTCGACCCTCGACGTTCGGTTCGTTGGCAAGACCGTTCTATTCGTCGAATGGAGTATCGATCGATAGCCCGGGTGGGAAGCTCTGCTTCGTCGGTACGATCGCGCGCCGGCGCTCGCCGGGCACGACAAGGAGGATTATGATTGACCTTGAAGCGGCGTCGGCGATCGATGTGGCGCGCAAGATCGCCGATTGCCTGTACTTCGCAAGGTGGCGATCCAGAAATCGACCGCACCTGCCTCAGATCGATCTCACGCCCGAATACCTGTTGAAGCTATGGCGCCGACAGAAATTCCGTTGTGCTCTGACCGGCGTTCCGCTGACCAAAAGCGGCCCGCAAAGCGCGACCATCGACCGGATGGTCGGCGCCCGCGGTTATTGCAAGCGCAACGTTCGATGGGTCGCCAAGTTCGCAAACAATGCCAAGGGCACCATGTCCGATGCAGATTTCGCTGAATGGTGGGCAAGCTTTACGACCGCGATCAAGGCGGTAGCGCATTCCGTAAAGATGCCGCGATGACGTGGTACAACTACACACCTCTTGCGCCTTTGATCGAGCACTATCGCGACGACGGCACGCGGGACCGTTTTCTTGAAGAATGTGAGGTCGATGGCGATCGCTACAGAGTGGCGGCGATTGGCGAACAACACGTCATCGAAATGATCAGGGCGAGGCCTGCTCAGGCTTTACTCACGTTACGGCCCGCCGGATCGCTCAGCCGCCCTACGGCGACCTTTGTCGCGAGGCTCCAACCTAGCCGGTTACCCGACCAAGCTGCTCGCTAGCTACCGGACCAATCGACAACTTTCCGGGTAGAATCCTCCTCTACTGATGGTTCGCGCCTTCGGGGCGCACGGCCAACAACGGACATCCCAGCGACCACTTGCCGTCGCTTAGCTGTAGAACATTTGTAGTCCGTTCGGTAAGGGAGCAGCAGGAACGTTCACTCAAATCGACGCTCGTGTTGTCGGCGTCATGGGTTTAATAAATCGCTGGAACGAGCCGCGACGTGCGCGCGCAATAGGTGGCAAGACTGAGCCTGAGTGCGCCACCTCGGATACTCGCTCGCGTTTCTGTGATTAAGATCGCTTCTTGCAACAGCAATAATGCGCTGTGTTCACCGCGCCCGACTTTTTAACGGAGAAATCGACAAGCTGGGCGGACCTAGTTAGGTTTCCACAGCCGTCGATATCCTATATTCTTCGTGGATCAATCAACGCTGATGCGTCTCAAAGGGAGCTGCGGCTAATCATGCATGCCATGAAAGTGATCGCGATCGTAGTGGTCCTGCTCCTGGCCGTGGTGAATGCTTTGGAATTGCTGCCGGCAGCGACCGCATTCCGAATGTATCTATCGGCTGGGGCGGTGGCGCTGAGCCTTGTCGCGCTGATTGCGATCCTTGTCGGGCGCAGCTCATCACGGGATAATCGAAGCGCTGACGCTGAGGCGGCCCGACCGATTCCTGTGACGACACGCGCAAACCAGGCAGACGCCGAGATCGTCAGCTTTTTGGCGTTGCTGCAAGCAAGGGGCCGGCTGGTCGACTTCCTGATGGACGACATCAACGCGCATGATGATGCACAGGTTGGGGCAGCCGCGCGTGTGGTCCATGCCGGGTGCAAGACTGCCCTGCTGGAGCACTTTCGAATCTCCCCCGTGCGCGCAGAGAGCGAGGGATCGACGGTGCAGGTCGCCGCTGGCTATTCGCCGGACGAGTACCGACTGCTCGGCAAGATCAGCGGTCCGGCGCCGTTCTCGGGCGTGCTTGTCCATCACGGCTGGAAAACGGATGCGGTGAATCTACCACGCGTTTTGCGGAACTCGACCCATCGACTTCCAGCAATCGCTCCGGCGGAGGTGGAACTGAGATAAGCGGCTCGCATCGGCCGGACGCCGGACGCTCGAGTCGGATCACGTACAACCGGTGCTTTACATCACGCGCGGCTATTTAACGCGAATTGAAAGCACGACAACCAGGTCAAGCCACTCATGAGCGCTCGTTTCAGTCTTGCCATCGACCTCGGCACCAGCAACAGCGCAATCGCGATCGCCGATCTCGAGAGCGGTGAGACCAGGATTGTCGAAATCGCGCAGACCCTGGGACCAAATCAGATTGGCGATATGCCGACGCTGCCGTCGGCCATTTATATTCCGCATTCCGAGGAGTTCCCGGAGAGTTCGTTTCCTCTGCCCTGGAGCGATGCCGGGGAGCGCGCGATCATTGGCCAGTTCGCACGCGAGCGGGGGGCGCTCGTGCCTGATCGCCTCGCGACCTCCGCCAAATCCTGGCTGTCCAACCCGCATATCGACCCGAAGCAGCGGATCCTGCCCTGGCGATCCGACATCGCGGAAGAGAAGCTCTCGCCATTCGAATGCTCACACCTTTACCTCCAACATCTCAGGGACGCGTTCCTGCTTACCGAGCGGGCGCAGGGGCGGGATTGGGACCTCTCGGAAGGCGAGATCGTTGTAACCGTTCCTGCCTCGTTCGATGAGGTCGCAAGAAGCCTCACCGCCGAGGCCGCCAAGACTGCGGGGCTTGAGGATGTCACATTGCTGGAGGAGCCGCAGGCTGCATTCTACGCCTGGATGGCGCAGACGAGCAGAGAGTGGCGAAACCTGATTGCTGATGGCGATATCGTGCTGGTCTGCGATGTCGGTGGTGGGACAGCCGATTTCAGCTTGATCGCGGTCACAGATGTTGAAGGCCGGCTCGAACTTGAGCGTGTCAGCGTCGGCGAGCACATTCTGCTAGGTGGCGACAATATGGATTTGGCGCTCGCATATGCGCTGAACGCCAAGCTTGAGGCCGAGGGCAAACGGCTGGACTCCTGGCAATTCCTGGCGCTCGTGCACGCCGCCTCCAAAGCCAAGATCGTCCTGTTTGATGATGGCGGGCTGGCGCAGGCGCCAATCGCGGTCCCCTCGCGCGGCTCCAGCCTGCTTGCCAAGACTGTCTCAACGGCTCTCGATCGGGAGACGCTAGAGCAAGTTGTTGTCGACGGTTTTTTCGCCAGAACCAGGCTTGACGATCTGCCGCGCGAGGGCCGTGGGGCAGGGCTGCAGGAATTCGGTCTGCCGTATGCTTCCGATCCGGTCGTCAGCAAGCATATCGCCCGGTTTCTCGCTCAGAGCCTGCAGAACGTGAAGGCAAGCGAAACGCTTGCCGCTCTGGTGGGAGCATCGGCTGGCACGCAGGTGCTGATGCCAACCGCGGTCTTGTTCAATGGGGGCGTTTTCAAGGCAGCGCCAATCCGTAACCGGGTGCTTGATCTGCTGGCGTCCTGGAATGGCGGCCAGCCAGTCCGCGAATTGCAGGGTTTCGAACCAGACCTCGCCGTCGCACGCGGCGGCGCGATCTACGGACGTCTCCGCGCCACTGGCAAGGGCATACGCATCAAGGCTGGCGCGGCGCGCTCCTATTACATCGGCCTGGAACCGTCGATGCCCGCCATTCCAGGCTACAAGCTGCCGCTGAAGGCATTGTGTGTTGTCCCGCAGGGGATGCAGGAAGGCACGGAACTGCTGATCGAAGGACGCGAGTTCGGCCTTGTCACCGGCCGCACGGCGGAGTTTCGGTTTTTCTCCTCCTCGGTACGAAGCGGCGATACGCCGGGACAGATACTCCCCGACGCCGAGCGTGAGCTTGATGACGCTGGCCTGCTTGAAGTCGCGATCCCGGCACTGGACGTCCCGGTGGGGCAGGCGGTGCCGGTCCGCGTCAGCCCCGTCGTCACCGAACTTGGCATCCTTGAGCTTTGGATGAGGCACACAAACTCCGATCGCCGATGGAAGGTTGAGTTCCAGGTCCGCACGGAATAGGGGCCGGACCGCCTCTGGAGGTAGTTCTTGACGAAAGACCGCGCCCGCTTCGCCATTGGTATTGATCTCGGCACCACCAATTCCGCACTCGCATTCGCGCCACTGGTCGGCGAGGGGACGCCAGAGGTCCTTCTCGTCCCGCAATGGGAGGGCCTGGCGAGTCTGACCGAGAAGCCAACGCTACCTTCTTTCATGTACCTGCCAGAGGAAGCGGTCGCAGCACACTTGCGCGGTGAGGTGGTCGGAGACGGGCAATGGATCGTCGGCCTTTTTGCACGCATGAAGGCAAGCGAAGCGCCCGGACGGGTCGTCCATTCCGCGAAGTCGTGGCTTTGCCATCACGCCGCCGACCGGTCGGCACCCTTTCTACCATGGGGATCAACCGTTCTGGCACGTGAGCAGAAAATCTCACCGGTTCGCGCCTCGGCACTGATTCTGAACTATCTGCGGGGGATCTGGAACAGCCGGTTTGCCCAGGCCGGGTTTGCGTTCGATGATCAAGACATCACGGTCACCGTCCCGGCTTCCTTCGATGCGGCGGCGCAGCGGCTGACGATTACCGCCGCCGAGGAAGCAGGCTTCCCTGGCGATGTGCGACTGCTCGAAGAGCCACAGGCTGCGTTCTATTGCTGGCTGGAAAGCCACGACCCAGCGCGCGAATTATGGCAGCGGGCCGACAACGGCGATGCCGGGCTGCGACACGTGTTGGTCATCGATATCGGCGGCGGCACGTCGGATTTCAGCATTTTTGAAGTTCGCCTCAACGAGCAAACGCAAGACCCTGACATCAGGCGTGTCGCGGTGAGCGAGCATACGCTGCTCGGCGGCGACAATATCGACCTTGCCGTCGCCCACTTCCTGGAGCCGCGGCTTGCCGGGGCGGGCGACCGGCTTTCCGGCCCGCAATGGGATCAGCTCGTCGCCGCCTGCCGTCATCTGAAAGAGCGCGCGCTTGCCGCTACGGGGCCGCCGGATGAGCGGTTCGTTGTAGCACTGGCCGGTCGCGGGTCGGGGATGGTCGGCGGCTCGCAGGCGGCGGCGGTGACGCGCGCGGAAATCGAGAGCCTGTTGCTGGACGGATTTTTTCCCTTCTGCGACGCGGCGGCGCGGCCGTACCGGACGCACGCGGCACTGAGGGAATGGGGACTTCCTTATCCTTCCGACAGCGCGATAACCCGACACCTTGCCGAATTCCTCAACGATCGCCCGCGCATTGATGCCGTCCTGTTCAACGGCGGATCCGTTCGACCTCCGCTCCTGCGCCAAAGACTCCGCGAGCAAATCGGAGGCTGGCAGGACGGCTTCGTACCGCAGGTTCTGGAGAACGAGGAGCCGGATCTGGCGGTGGCGCGCGGAGCCGCGCGATTTGGTGCCCTTCTCCACCACCGTTCGGCTCGCATCGCCGCTGGGGCCGCCGCTGCGATCTTTCTCGAAGTGGAGGGAATACAGACAACGGATCGCCAGGCTGTGCGTCCGCCCCTCGTATGCGTTCTTCCTCAGGGTGCAACGCCGTCGCAGCTTTTTGAGATCGCTGATCTTGGGCTTAAGCTCCGCACCGATCAGCTGGTGCGCTTCCAGGCTTATTCCTCAACCCGGAAGAGCGTCAGCCGGACCGGAGACATCGTTTCCTGGTCGGAAAGCGAATTTCACCCGTTGCCCCCGCTCCAGACCATCGTCAGGACGGCTGAGCTATCCGGATCGGAAGCGGGCGGGATGTTGCCCGTCCGTCTGACAGCGCAGATGAACGCACTGGGGCTGCTCCAATTATCATGCGTCAGCGCCGACCCCGCCTTCCAGCAGTCCTGGCCGCTGGAATTCAACATGCGCGAGCACGTCCACGGCGTCGCGGGCGCGCCCGGTGCGGGGCGGGCACGGGAGGAAAACGCTCCGATTGAACCGAACGCTTCAGCGGACGCGCTGGAAACGGCACGCAGGCAAATCGGGATCGTGTTCACCCAGCCTGCCAATAACAGCAAGAAAAACAAGATTACTGCTGCCACGATCCTCAAGGGTATGGAGCGCATCCTCGCGTCTGCCAGAAGTGAATGGAATGGGCCCCTGCTGCGCGCCCTTTGGCCAGCGCTCGAGGAGCGGCGGGACGACAGACGACGTTCAGCCGACCACGAAGAGGCATGGCTCATCGTGGCTGGTTTCTTACTGCGCCCGGGCTTCGGCGTTGTCCGGGACGATCTTCGTATCGATGCCCTGTGGCGGGTGCACGATGATGGCCCGTGTTTCCCCGGTCGGCGCATCAAGAGCCAGGAATACATCCTCTGGCGCCGGGTGGCGGGCGGGCTCACGCGCGAACGCCAGACCAGGCTTATGGCCGGAGAGATCGACAGGATCCGCAGCGGCAAGGCGCCCGACGAACTCGTGCGCTTGGCTGGATCCTTAGAACTGATCCACCACGACACCAAGGCGGAACTGGTGCGTTGCTTCTGCGATAGCGCGGTGACGCTTGCACGGGCAAAGCGACACTGCGCTCCTTATCTTGCGGCACTCGGGCTCCTGCTCAACCGAACTCCGCTCTACGCAGGGCCGGAGACTGTTGTCTCGCCCGATCTCGTCGAGCACGCGTATCAGGCTTTCCAGAGCTTCGATTGGACTACGCCCGAGTTGCTCGACCTGCAGATTCTGTTCCTCCGGGCCGCGCGCGTCGTCGACGATCGGAGCCTGGACCTACCCATGCCTTTGCGCGGCATGATTGCCAGCAAGCTGGAGAAATCCGGCGTCCCTGCGCTGCAGACCGCAAAAATCAAAGGGTTCGTTCCGATCGGACGATCCGACCGGGCCAGTCTTTACGACGAGTCACTCCCTCCCGGTCTGATCCTGATCGAATAGACATGCGCTAGGCCCGCGCCGCTAGTCAATGAGCACATGGCATCTGACGGGCGCCACTGGTTAATTGCCGAAGGTCAGCAACGGGTCAATCGCTCGCTTTTACAGTAGGCCAGCTACTTCCGGTCTGCCATCAACTTCAGACATATCGCTGCACCGAGCCAATCGACGCGACGGGCCAATTCCGGACTCATGCACCGCAGCAACAACATCGTCATTCGATCACCTCGTCGACGCGCACCAAGAAGGACTCGGGAATGTGGTTAGGCCCAGCTGCCTTCGCGCTCGCCGGGCGCCATGGAAGCTGGTGACAGGTCACAGGTTTCAGCGAATTCCCCTCGCAACTGGAAAATTGGCCTGTTGCGCTCATCTCGTCTGGGCGCCGATTGTGTCGGCATTAGATTGCCGCCTCAGTCTTGGCGTCGAAAACGTGAAGCCTCGAAGAGCGCATGGCAACGCGCAGCTTGTCGCGTACCTTCACCCGCGCGGTCGGCTCGACGCACGCCACCATGACACCCTCGCCGACCTTCATGTCGAGCAGGATTTCCGAACCGAGTTGCTCGACCACCTCGATCACAGCATCAAAGCACGGGTGATCGAGATCGGCTGTGCCCGCCACGGTGAGGTCCTCCGGGCGCACGCCGAGCGTGACCTCGTGGCCGATATGGCCGCGCAGGCGCTGCGCAGTCTCGTCCGGCAGCTTGATGCGCAAGCCGGAGTTCTCGGCGATCAGCGATCCGTTCGCCTCGGTCACTGTGACGGCGGCGAAATTCATGGCCGGGGAGCCGATGAAACCGGCGACGAACTTGTTGGCGGGCTGATTGTACAGTTCGAGCGGCTCCCCCACCTGCTGCACGACGCCATCCTTCATGACGACGACCCGATCACCCAGCGTCATGGCCTCGACCTGATCGTGGGTAACGTAAATGGCGGTAGTGCCGAGACGCAGATGCAGCTTCTTGAGCTCAACGCGCATCTGCACCCGCAGCTTGGCATCAAGGTTCGACAGCGGCTCGTCAAACAGGAACACGCGCGGGTGGCGCACGATGGCACGGCCTAACGCCACGCGCTGGCGCTGGCCGCCGGAAAGCTGGCGCGGCTTGCGCATTAGCAATTCGCCGATGCCGAGGATGTCGGCCGCCTCCCGCACGCGCTTCTCAATCTCGGGCCTTCCGAATTTGCGCATCTTCAGGCCGAACGCCATATTGTCGTACACGCTCATGTGCGGGTAGAGCGCATAGTTCTGGAACACCATGGCGATGTCGCGGTCCATGGGCGCCAGTTCATTGATCACGTTGCCGTCGATTGAGATATCGCCGGAGCTGATCGCTTCAAGCCCGGCGATCATCCTGAGCGTCGTCGTTTTGCCGCAGCCGGACGGCCCGACGAGTACCACGAACTCCTTATCGCGAATCTGCAGATTGACGTCTCTGACAGCATGCACGCTGTCGTAGAACTTGTTGATCCCCTTGAGGACGACCTGTCCCATTGGTCTCACCTGCCTCCCCACCGCCTTTGCGCATTCTGCATGCGCGCTTTCCAATCCCGCGACCGGGGTGCTGTCAGCCCTTCACCGATCCCGTCAATCCCGCGACGTAGTGCTCGACGAAAAACGAATAGGCGATTGCAACCGGGATCGATCCGAGCAGGGCGCCGGCCATCAGTGGTCCCCAGAAGAATACATCGCCGCGGATCAGCTCCGATGTGACGCCCACCGGCACTGTCTTCTGCTCAGGCGAAGACAGGAAGACGAGTGCATAGATGAACTCATTCCACGACAGCGTGAAAGCGAAGATGCCAGCCGAGAGGATGCCAGGGATCGCCACTGGGATGACGATGTAGAGCATGGCCTGCCAACGCGATGCGCCGTCAATGCGCGCGCATTCCTCAAGCTCCTTGGGCACTGCCTTGAAGTAGCCCATCATGAGCCATGTGCAGAACGGAATAAGAAAGGTCGGATAGGTCAGAATCAGAGACCAGGGTGTGTCACCAAGCCGATAGTTGCGGATGATCTCGGCCAGCGGAATGAACAGCAGCGTCTGGGGCACCAGATAGGTGATGAAGATACCGGTGCCCAGGCTGCCGGCAAATGGAAAATTCAGCCGCGACAAAGCATAGCCGGCGAATACGCCGCAGACGAGCGAGATAGCCGTTGACGCGAGCGCGATGAACGTTGTGTTCCACAGCCAAGATGCAAACAGCGTCTCCTCGAACAGGTATCTGACGTGGTCCCAGGTGGGTTTCCAGGTCCAGAACGGATTGTAGTTGATCGAATTCCAGGGTCGGTAAAGCTCGCCATCCGGCCGCACCGAAGTGATCACCATCCAATAGAACGGGAACAGCAGGAAAAGCAGGAACAGCGCCATCGGGAGGTAGAAGAACGCCCATTTTCGCCACCTTGCGCCTTCGATCATGGCTCAGCGGACCTCGACGCGGCGGATATAGAGAAGTTGGATGATGACGACCAGAAACAGAACCGGAAACATCGCAAGCGAGATAGCGGCGCCCTCGCTCAAAAGGCCGGTGCCGATGCCGATCTGATAGGCGTAGGTGGCGAACAGGTGCGTGGCATTGGCTGGTCCGCCGCCTGTCATCACATAGACGATCTGGAAATCGGCGAACGTCTGAATCACCGAGAACAGCACCACGACCATGGTCACGGGCAGCAGCAGCGGCCAGGTGATGTACCAGAACCGCTGCCACGGCCTGGCGCCGTCGATGGCAGCGGCCTCGCCGAGTTCCGGACTGATGGTCTGCAGGCCGGCGAGCAGGCTAATGGCGTAGAACGGCACTCCGCGCCAGATGTTGACGATGATGATCGAGATCATGGCGAGGTCTGGATCCCCCAGCCAATTGATCCGACCCGTGATCAAGCCGAAATGGTAGAGGAGCCAATTGAGAACGCTGAATGTCGGGTCGAACATCCACTTCCAGGCGAAAGTCGAGAGCACGGTCGGGATGATGAAGGGCAGCAGGATGAAAGCACGGGTGAAAGCCTTGCCGCGGAAATTCCGGTTGAGCAGCATGGCCAGCCACAGCCCGAGCGCCAGCTTGAAAACGGTGGTTACGCCCGTATAAAGAAACGTGTTGTAGACGGAGGTGCGAAAGATCCCGTCATTGAAGATCTTGTAGAAGTTGGCGAGGCCGACGAACTCGCCTGGAACGCCGACGCGCGAGTTGGTCACCGACAGGAGGATGCCGCGCACGAAAGGATAGGCGATGAACATACCGAGCAGCACCAGGGTCGGCACCAACAGCACGAGTGCGAGCCAACGCTCGTCCTCAAGCAGCCGGAGCTTGGGCCGCGGCGCCGGTGGCATGTAGACTTGGGTCTCGGCAATCGCCATTTCGCTTCACCTCGATGCGCCCGGCCCATACGACTGCCACCTCGCAGCCGCATGGACCCGTTGCGCGCGCGCTCAAGTGTAGATCTTCTTGAGCTCGCTTTCCGCCCACTTCACGACATCCTCCGCCGACGCGCCCTGGATTGCCTTCGCGTACATATCGACGATGACGTATTTGGTCAGCGCCTCGGCCGCCTGCTTGCGTGCGGGGCCGGCGAAGCCGGGGGCCTGGCCGAGCTTGCCTGCGACCTTGAAGGGGTCCATCACCGGATCCGCGAGCCACAGCTCGTGGCTTTCCCACTGCGCCGTCGGCGGCGTGGCGAAGCCCTTCTGTGAGATGAACCACTTCTCGTAGTTTGCGGGAGTATGTACCCACCTCAATAGGTCCTTCGCCGCCTTCTGGTTCTGCGAGTAGCTCATCAGCATGTGCGAGAAGAACGTATGCAGACCGAACTGCCCCTGTGGTCCCTTGGGCAGAGGCGCATGCCGGATATCGGTCTTCAGCGGGGCACCCTTCTCGGTGATGTACTTGTCCGGATTGCGCAGCGACTCGATGTAGATCGACGCGCCATTGAGCGTGGACGAGATGGTCTGCGACAGGAACGCGCGGTTGTTGCTGGTGTCGTCCCACGCCAGGCCGCCCTCGTCGCAGGTATCCTTGTAGAAGCTTGTCATGAACTTGACGGAGTCGATCGTGTTCTTGCTGTTGATTGCCACCGTCTTCCCGTCGGCTTCCACCTCCTTGCCGCCGTACGACCACAGCAGCGGATAGACGAACGTCGGCGGATCGCCGAAGGAATGACTGACAGCCTGGCCGAGCGGACGGCCCTTTGCCTTCAACTTCTTGCCGGCGTCGTAGTAGGCCTCCCAGGTCTCGGGAAATTTCGTGACCCCGACCTCTTCGAACCAGGACTTGCGGTACGCGTTCATGGCACCGACGATCGTCCACGGCATCGCGTTGAACTTCTTGCCGTCGCTGGTGACGGCGCGCGAGTATTTGTAGAGCCCGCCTTCCTTGCTCGATACCTCCTCGGCGAGATCGCTGAGGTCGACCACGCTCTCCGCGTAGAGGGCCGACTGATTGTTGAAGACCATAATGAGATCAGGACCACTTCCCGATTGAACGGACGCGGTCACGCGCGGCTGCAGGTCGTTACCGTTCACCGTCTCGAGATTGATCTTGATTCCAAGCGCCTTCTCGGCTTCAGGCAGCAGCTCCTTGCGCAGCAGCTGATCGGAAGCCGGCACGAAATCGTTCCAACGCAGCCAGTGCACTGTCGTGCCCTGTGCAAAAGCGGGCGCACGGCCGGTGGCCAGGATGCCGGCCATGCCGCCTACAACCGCGGCACCGCTCTTGAGAACGTTACGTCGGGTTACCGTCGTCATACATTCCTCCCCTGGTGATGGTGATGCCCTTCGGCCGGTCTGACGCCGGCTTGGAGCCCTTTCAGCCTATCGCACCCCCGTGGTTCAACGCATGCGCACGTTGTCGCGTGCGCAAGAGGTCGTCTCGACGATCGTTTGTTGGCGTTCCCGCTGTGCCAGCGCCGGTGCTGATTTCGGCGCGAAGTGGGGTGAAGTCTTCACAGAGCAGGCACTGCAGCCAGCGCATGAACCATACCGCCATACCGGTATCCTCCCTCGCACCGCAGTCGTATTGCCTTCGCTGAGCGAGTTTTCCCCGTCTTATAAAAACTTGGTACCGGAATACTGGCGCGACGTCATTGTCGCCGGTCGCATCAGGAAATCAAGTGCTCCTTTGGTGGGCCGGCCTTCGTCTCGCGTCGTGAACTGGCCGCCTCTCCCATGGACCGGGCCGGTTACGTACGACGCTTCATCTGCCGCGAGCTACGGAATTGGACAGTCGACTTTCTGCGCATCCGCCCGTCGGCCAAGCAAGCACATTTTCGCGCCCTTCGTTCGAGATCTTCGCGAGTCAGTCCTGACGATTTTGCCCGTCACATCCCGCCACTAGAAGGTACACATGTCTGAGTCGGATCAAATGCGGCGTTTTGACCGTCTTGCGATCACTTCCGATCCACCCCGATAAGCGGACAATTTCAGCGTTCGTCGGCATGTCTCTTAGGGGCCAGGAGCAGTCGTTGGTTATCAAGGCGAATACAGGCTCCGTCATTGGAAGCAGGGCGAACAATTCCCGTTGTCTCAATGTGGCTGCAACCGGCCTTGGACTGGCAACTGAGTCACTGGGGTAGCCGGGCTTGCACGAGGCCCTCGATAAATCGAGCCCAGTCCTGCTCCCGGGCAAATGGCCAGCGTCTCAGGTCGCGAATACGAAAGTCCGGGCAGGCCTGCATCAGGCGGTCGGCTTCCTTTGCTGCCTCCGCGACTGCTCCAGCATGACTGCAACAGGTAGCCAGGAGCAACAGGCACCGCGGAATCTCACCGTGGATTTGATCGGAGCGCCGAGCCCACTCGATGGCGGCTCGGTAATCTTCTCGAAGGAAATTGCCAACCGCCATACTCTCCATGAACCAGTTATTTGCCGGGAATCGAGGATTGGCTTCCAAGGCGCGCCTGCACTCATTCAGACCCGCCTCTACATCGCCGGCATACATCATTGCCATGCCATGCAGATCGAAAGCCAATGCATAGTTGGGGTTCAGCTCTAAACTACGCTTTGCTTGACGAACGACCGCATCGAGATCGCGCTTGAGGTAAAGAAGGATTTCTCCATAGATAAGATGCGCAAAATCGCTGCGTCCGTTGAGTTCGGTCGCTTTGCGCACCAATTGTAGTGCAATTTTCGAGTCGGCTGGCGAGACCTCCCGATACCCACAAATCACCTCCACCATCGCTCCCCACGCTCTGATTGCGAGCGCCATGAAGTTGTTCGGATCTCGCTTTACGACAAGGTCGATAAGCGTGACAGACCGCTCGTAATCAGCTCGTCTCGAATTCAATAGTATATGACCCGCCTGGCCCATCAGTTCCTCGCTGGTCTGCTCCTCCAGGGTGCGCAGGCGTGATCGTTCTGCCTCTCGTTCGTAGATTTCGTATCGCAACGCCGAGCAGATACGAAAAGCCAGACTATCCGCAGCATCAAATGAGGCTACTGCGTCTTCGTCAAAATGCTCTGACCAAAACTGCTTCTTCGAATGTTGATCGAGAAGCTTCACGGTGACCCGAAAGCGCGATCCAGAACTCTGAACGCTGCCAATGGCACGATAGCCAGCCTCACTGGGCGCGGTAACCAGCGATATACCAGTAAGATTAGCGAGCGATGACGCCACCGCCTCGTTCACACCTATGGTGAGTGCTACAGCTTGTGCGTCACGGCCCAAGACTTCAAAAGGGGAAAGGGCCAGTGACGGCTTCGCTCCGGCGTTTGCCGGTGCGACATCGCGGGCCCCGTCGGCACCAGTGCTTGCAAGCACCAATGGCGGTGCTCCGTCAGGCCGCCAATGGAAAACCTTGACTGTCTGCGCGATGTTTTTTAGCCGTTGTTCGCCGCCGTTTTCGAACTGAATGTCGATCCTGCCCTCGACTTCAATTCTCACCTTGTCTGAGACACAGATGCCGTTGGGACGAGCCAATTGTTCGAGACGTGCGGCTAAATTGATGGCATCGCCGTGACGATCCCCATCCTCGACGATCACTTCACCAAGATTGATTCCGATTCGCACATCGATGCGTCGCTCGGGTGAAACACCGCTGTTGCGCTCGAGCATGGAGCGCTGCAGCACGATCGCGCAACTTACAGCATCTACGACGCTGGCAAATTCGGCCAAGAGGCCATCGCCCATGAGTTTGAAAATGCGGCCGTGGTGCCGTGCGACTTCTGGCTCAAACAATTCTTTGCGGTGCGCCCGAATTCTTTCGAATGTGCCCAACTCATCCGCGCCCATCAGGCGACTGTAGCCCACGACATCCGTCGCCAGAATGGCCGCCAGTCGCCGCTCTACGTGCTCGCTGCTCACGATGGCCCCCATCCTCGGGGAAATTGAATGGTGATATAGCACGATTGTGGGGCGATGTCTGGCTATGCCCATGTCCGAGATGGGTCATTCGCGCCGGTTGGGTCAGACCCTGAGGACGGCCGGTCTACTTCCAGCAGCAGACGCCAAATCAACCATCGCGGTCCGACGCGAGGGCCAGAGTCGGAAGAGCGCGTACTGAGCATGCGTGATCAGCTTGATCAGATCGTACGCTTCGGCGGTTGAGGGTCCCGCGTGGCAACCGCCGCGCCGCCTTGCGCTCCTCCTCGGCGATCCCGGCATTGCTGGCGTTGATGGTGCGCCGGGCCTCGCCGAGAACCCGCACGACGGCCCGGTCGTCTCCGCCGCCTCGTCCACGACTGATGTCTGCTATGCCCTCAACAGCGGCGCGAAAGCGGACATCGCCAGAGGTCAGGGATGGGCCATGAACGGAGGTCGGACGTGCACAGGCCATCCGACCTAGGTTCGCATTACCGACTCGAAGAAGGCTGCCTCTCCGTTGTCACGATCCCTGCAGCAGAACGTTCGTCAACCAATCCGGCTCGTTAATCATCACAGAGTGGCCCGAGGTCGTATTTTCTAGGACGGTCCAAGACTTGTCAGCCTTGCACTCTCCAAGTGCCTTGTCCAAAGCGGCTAACGGAAACTTGGGCAAGCGGATGTAGGTCTTTTTCGCGACCCTTTCGCGCGCACCTGAGAGCTTCACTGGTTGCAGCCACGTGCCGGTCGGGTGCGGGGTCATTTTCGACAGGACCCAAGCAGCATCTTTGGGATCGTTAAAGGCGTCCGGACGGACCGCTTTAGGGGGTGGAGCGCCGATCACGCCATCTTCTACTTTAAAGCCCAGCTCGTCATGAAATGATTGACCATCCGCGGGCTTTAATGCATCGACCCAGACGATGGACGAGACACGATTTCCGATGCGCTCGAGCGCGCCCGATGCCGGATAACCGCCGTAAGAATGGGCGACAAGGCAAATGTCGGCGAGGTCTTCCCATTCGATGAGATTGGCGATGTCTGTTATGTGCGTGTCGAGAGTTATGTCCTTGTTCAGTAGGTGTGAGCGGTCTGCCAATCCGGTGAGGGTAAGTGGATACACTTTATGACCCTGCTTTTCGAGCCTGTCCGTGACGCGATGCCAGGACCAAGCTCCGTAAAAGGCGCCAGGAACCAGAACGAAGGTTTTTTGCGCGGATTGAGCACGCGCGTTGTCGATGAATGCGCTTGACGAAGCAACCGTGGCCGCGCCTGCTCCTGCCAGAAGGCCGCCAATCACCATTCTGCGGGTGACGTTTGAGTTGATCATGAAAAGCTCCCTTGGAAGGGTAGCCGGTTAGTGAGTCAAGTAGCCGTCGCCCTGCCGACGAGCGCCATGAACTCCCGGCACTTCACTCGACTTCCCGGCTGACCAGAAAACTGAATTGACCTTAAAAATCGCACGCCGATTGGTTGTGCAGGGAACATTCTAACGAAGTATTGGGAGGTCGCCAATGTCGCAGTTGGGTCAATCACGTCGTATGGGTCATGGCCAACCACTTCCGCTTTGCCCCGATGACCAGAAAAGTCCAGAGCTGGTTCGAACTTCGCCTTCGGGCCGATTCCGTTGAAAAAGTCAAAAGTAGTACTGCCGCGAGAATCTCGCCGAAATCAGCGCAGGTCGAGTACACGCAATAAGAGCCTACGCAGTAAAGCTAGGAAGACCTCAGAGCGATCCTGACGCGGCTCTCCGCGTCCAACGACATCGAGCGCATCAGTAACTTTCAGAAAATAGGCATGCGCGCCACATGGGACTTTTTCAACAGTATCGGCCATGTGCAGACCCATGCACCGCAGCAAAACTTACTCGATTACCTCGTTGGCGCGGCCGAGTAGCGAGAGTGGGACGGTGAGGCCGAGCGCCTTGGCGGTCTTGAGATTGATAATCAGCTCGACCTTCGTGGCCTGCTGCACAGGCATATCGGCCGGCCTCTCACCCTTGAGGATCCGGCCGGTGTAGACGCCAACTTGTCGGAACAGGTCCTTAAGATTGGTACCGTAGCTGATCAAGCCGCCGGCCGCCGCGAACTCGTGAGTCTGGAAGATGGTGGGCAACGCGTGACGGACGGTCAGAGCGGCGAGCTGTGCGATCTGGTTAACGAAGAATGCATCGTTGCCGATCACGAGCCCGCCTGCTCGCCGTTGGACGAGGGTTGCGAAGATGGTGTCGATGTCGCGATCGGTGCTTGCATGAACGACATGAAGCTGCAGCCCGAGGTTTCGGGCCGCTGCCTCCAGGTCTCTCGATAAGTTTTCTGCAAGCCCGGGATTAGTCGGATTTACGAGCAGGGCGATGATGGACGCCGTGGGCACCAACTCGTGCAGCAGCTCCAGCCGCTTCGGCCCAATCTCTGTATTCAACGAGGTCACGCCCGTGAGGTTGCCGCCCGGTCGGTTTAGGCTGTTGACCAAGCCAAGCTCGACCGGATTGTCTCCTAACTCGAACACGATCGGAATCGTCTTGGTCGCAGCCTTGGCCGCAAGTGCCGCAGTTCTAGAGGGCGCTGCGATCACGTTCACCTGACGACGAACCAGATCAGCCGCCAGGGCCGGCAGTCGGTCGTTTTGGCCCTCCGCCCAGCGGTATTCGATCGCCACGTTCTTGCCCTCGACATAGCCAGTTTCGTTCAGGCCCTGGCGGAACGCGCGCACAAGGTCCGCGTGTGGACCGGGCGATGCGCTGTGGAGGAAACCGATCACCGGCATCGGCTGCTGCTGCGCCCGAGCCGCGAGTGGCAAGGCTGCTGCCGTAGTCGCCATTATGAACTCGCGTCGTCGCATCCTGGCCCCAAAGCTCTGGACGAAGCATCGTAGCGGCTCAAACGAGTACGCTCATATGGGTGGAATTTGGTTTGACCCAAGGTCCGCTGAGCCCGGCCCGATGTCTCAATTGGGTCAATCGCTCGCTTTTACAGTCGGCCAGCTACTTCCGGTCCGCCGTCAACTTCAGACATATCGCTGCACCGAGCCAATCGACGCGACGGGCCAATAGGCGACATCACCTCGCCTATTCGATCACCTCGTCGGCGCGGCCGAGCAGCGAACTGGGAACCGTAAGCCCAAGTGAGTTTGCAGTTTTCGCGTTGATGACAAGCTCTATCTTTGTATTAACCTGCCGGACAGGCAAGTTCTCAGGTTTTTCGCCTTTCAGCACGCGACCAACAATGTCGCCAACTTGACGATAAGCATCGGTATAGTTTGGTCCGTAGCTTATCAAGCCACCTTCTGCGGCGTATTCGCGGACGAAATAAATTGCGGGCAGTTTGTAGTGAGCCGCCAGCGCGATTATCTTTTGACGGTTGTTCAGGAACACAGAGTCGCTGTGCACAATCACGGCGCCAGCGCCTTCGCCTTCAGCCCTTGCGAAACTCTGATCGAGATCACTGGGACCAGTCACGTTAAAAAAGGGCAATTTCACGCCAATCGCTTCTGCCGTGTGCCGCAGGTTTTCGTAGGAGAGATCTCCCGATTTGATGGCGGTTTGGGTGTAGAGGAATGCAATAGTCTTGGCTGCTGGAACCAATTCGTGAAGGAGCTCCAGTCGCTTGAAGATCAAATCCGGAGCAAGAATGAACACGCCGGTGACATTGCCGCCCGGTTGGTTCAGGCTGTTCACAAAACCGCTCGCAACCGGATCGAAGCCAGTAAAGAAGATTATCGGGATAGTCGTCGTCGCAGCCTTTGCGGCAGAGGTGGCTGGTCCCGAGGGGGCAAAGATGGCAGCCACCCCGCGATGAACCAGATCGGTGACTAGAGAAGGCAACCGATCCAGTTGATCGTCTGCGCCCCGATACTCCAAGGTCAGATTACGTCCTTCGACATAGCCCATTTCGGCCAGCCGAGCTTTTGCCGGCGCAAAGTTCATTCGAATGGCTTGTTGTGGTCCATTTCCAAGAACGCCCACGACTGGTGAAGCCTGTTGGGCTCGTCCCATGGATGAGCACAAAGCAGCAGCGGCGGTCAGGATGAAATCACGTCGTTTCATATCTTCGCCGAAGACTCCGGCTGATAGTATCCATCGTTCCAATCCGTCGTACAAGCGGGGCGCAGGTCCGCAACGGGTCAATCTCGACATTCTTGCAGTTGGTCAGCCACGTCCGGTCTACCCCCAACTTTCAGACATCGCGCTCACTGCGCCAACTGATGCGATGGGCCCAATCACTTCGTCGGCGCGGCTGAGCAACGTCGCCGGGATATCGATGCCGAGTGCCTTGGCGGTCTTGAGTGCAGTTAACAACAATCGCGTGCTCAACTACCGTGAATTTTCCTTTGGGCCGAATTGCGCGTTTCGGTTCAACTTCCAGTGTGTGGTCCAACGCGGGCAAGCCTCGTACGTCGTCGCCGTCATCGCACCTTCCGATTTTGCGCAGCTATAGTAGCAAATCTTGGTTAGTCCCGAGATTTTCTCTCCAGATTTATTGCACAGCAAAGGCAGTCGGTAAGGTTCTCCCGTTAGCGGCGATTGCTCTGCAAATGCTGATGACGACGCTGCAAGAACGGCTAATGCCAAAACTATCCTCATCTTGCCCCTTCGTTGTCGCTCGCACCGCGCGCTCGGATTGGCGAACGTACAGTTGACGCCCGCCGCCGGACCGGGAGCGGAATTTGCAATCTCGCATCTAATGTGGCCTGATAAGTTGATCGCTGTTACCGGCTAAAAATTCCCTTTTCCCTAAAATATTTTCGTCGCGAAATTTTCCAAGGAAAAGCCAATCACATACTGTTGTTGGACTAACACCGCGACAAAATCGATCTCTGAAGAGCGACAGCAACGAGGGTCTTTGCCATTGGCACTGGTCCCACGTTCGCCCCTAGGCAAAGTGCAGGAAATGAGAGCGATCCATGTCGAGCAAAACAATCTTTGGCGCTGCATTGGTTGTGTCGTCGTTGTTGGCAAACGTCGGATATGCAGAGCAAGTTCCGCCAGTTCACAAAGGACCATGGCCCATACGCAACGGTCGCAACTACCAACCGACCGAGAATGAGCTGAGATCATCGCATCTCCAGGATGTCACGCCGGATCAGGCGCGCGAGATCGACCGGTTATACAGAGAGCTCCTAGCGGCACATCCTGCGACCAAAAAAATTGATCGAGCGGCGGAAAAGGAGATCAGCCAATGAGATCCATCTGCCAAGGATCGAGGATGATCGCAACTGCAGTCGTCATCGTGTTAGGCGCCGGTGCTATAGCTTTGGCTCGACCGCACCCGATCTCCGAACCCGTCTTGGGAACGGAGTGGCAATGCAGCCGCGCTGCGTTCGTCGTCACCTGCAATCACCGCTGAGACGGAGCCCCTGATCCCGATGCGGGGGTTAAACCAACCCACTCCGCCATCAATGACGAAGGGGTGTTGCTGCATCGCGCGGGGCTTTGGCGACCTGCGCCTTATCTGAATTCCTTATCCTCGCTTCATCGTGCAACAGGGCGGGATTGCCAATCCCGCTTGCCTCAACCCGAATGTCTCTTGTGGGTCAAAATGCGAAGAACTCAGAGTGAGCAAATCTAGTCGGCTATGCCCCACTAAGCGAACCTCAATGAGGCGTGTCGCCACTTCGCAAAAGGGCCAACACCGGACATACCGTTCAGCTGTCGGATGCACGCAGACGGCTCTCCCTTAACCGAAAGCATTACGTGTCGATCTCGTTCATGAAGATGAATGGGAACTCGTTGAGATATTTCGCATCTTTCGCACGGTAACCCTTGCACGCCGGATAGGCCGCGCGCACGCTTGCGCTACACAAGCCTTACGGAGGATGCGACCATGTCACGGGTCAAGCAAGCTTCGAAGCAGAAACGCACTACCAAAGCCGTCGCCCTTGGTGCCGCCGGACTGGGTCTTTCGCTGGTGGGTGTGGGTAGCGCATCGGCGTCCACGATGCCCACCGCTGTTATCCCACAACCTAACAATAGCTCGCCCAATCAGCGCTTCGTCCTTGGCGAAGAGGAAATGGCCGATGTCAGTCTCGCCACGTTCTATCTCTTCGATAACGAGACCGTTGGACGCGGCGTGCAGCTAGCCCGCGGATGCGGTGGTTGTGGCGGCTGCCGTGGTGGCGGAGGTTGCGGCGGCTGCCGAGGTTGCGGCGGCGGTTGCCGAGGTTGCGGTGGCGGGTTCGGTGGCTGCGGGATCGGGATCGGGTTCGGTGGCTGCGGGATCGGGATCGGATTCGGTGGCTGCGGGATCGGCTGGGGTTGGGGGATCGGTGCCTGCGCGGGCTGCGCAGCTTGCGCGAGTTGCGCAGCTTGCGCGGGTTGCTGCGGATCCTGGGGAGTGTGCCGCTTGTGCTAAGGCCCACAACCGATCGGCCGGCCTCGCTAAGCCGACAATTGAAAGGGCCCGGCTGGAGTTCGCATTAGTGCCTTGAGTGACATTGTACGCCTTGGATACGCAAGAGGCCACGACCTGACGTGGCCTCGAGGTTCGCAGCGTTTACATGAAATGGTGGAGATTAGTGCGTTCGACGGTCTGCAATGGGTCATGAGCGTCGGTCGAGAACGGAGCGGCTAATGTCCGGTCTCCTTGACGGGCCTATGCGGCTTCCCGATCATCTTCGCCTTCGGCCAACAGCAGGCGTCGATTACCTCGTCGGCCGCAAATTGCAGCTTTGAGGCGCAATGCCGGAGGTTCCGGCGTGAAACGGTCCTGCGAGGCCGGAGTTATCGTAACGAACGATGTCATCGGAGGAGCATGATGGACGCTCATACCCTGAAACCGGCCGCAACCCTAGCGAAGCTCGCCAGAACTCCATTCGCCGGGGAGAGCCCGGAGTATTGCAAGGCGCGCGAGGCGCTGGTGGCCGAGGAAATCGAATTCCGCCGCCACATGACGCGGCTCACCGAACAGCGCCGTTCGCTTCCCCCCGGTCCTGTCATCGAGAAGGACTATCGCTTCAAGAACGCCAACGGCTCCGAGTCCGGGCTCATTGAGCTGTTCGGCAGATACAACGCGCTGGTGACCTACTTCTGGATGTTCGGGCCGCAACGCGAGCGGCCGTGTCCGATGTGCACCAACTGGCTCGGCGCGGTGAATGGCAACGCGGCTGACATCAAGCAGCGCGTCGCATTGAAGGTGCTCGGCCGCTCGCCCGTCCCGCGACAACTCGCATTCGCGCAGGAGCGCGGCTGGCGCGATCTGGATTTCGTACAAACTATCGGCGACGACTACGCCAGGGATATCGGGTCGCTGAAAAGCGACGGCTCGGAATGGCCGGCGGTCACTGTGTTCAAGCGCGACGGCGATAAAGTACGGCTGTTCTGGGCCGCCGAGATGACGCCAGAGATGGCCGATCCGGGCGAAGACCCGCGTCTGGCTCCTGACGTCGCCTCGTTGTGGTCGATCCTGGATCTGACACCAGACGGACGCGGCAAGGACTGGTATCCGAAGCTGAGTTACTGAGAGCGACCGTTGCGAGGACGGAGAGCGCAATCTCGAGACTGCGTTGTCCGCCCTCGGATCAAAAGCATATATCAGCCAGTCGGTCTCGTCCGCTTCGGGGCAAAATGAGACCTGGCGGGGAGGGCTGCTTCTGGCGCAAACCGGACCATCAATGGCCCGTTCGACTGACCATTGACGGTATCGGGCGGGAAGCGGCGAGAGGCCACGACGAGGCCGTTCCGACCTAGTATACGTCTACGGCGTCGATTGATTCCGATACTTGCTGAAGGTGCCGTCCTTCAGAGCCTCGTAAATTTTCCTGTGAACTCAAGACCGAAAAATTAGGGCGGGCATACCGTCGGCATTCATCCGTCAGTTGTGAGAATTTGTGCTTGGAAATCAACGCGGAAACATCTTCCTAAATGATTGAGTGGTAGTAGTGAGGCCGAGTGCAATCGCGCAGCACAGCGTAGTTTTGGTGGGGGCTGTTCCCAGTTACTTTCATATTCAGCGACTGACCAAAGTTGTGGCCGAGCTTAATGCGGTGGAAGTCGGCATTCCACTTCCCTTCCACTAACAGAGTATCCAAGCGCACTATGGCGTGCAGAATGGCAGGACGTCGTGAGGCGAGGGAGCGGCAACGATCTGGTTCATTGGAGCGAGAAGCATCTCGACCAATGGCCGTGATCGCACAGGGCTCCTCCAAACCGCGAGATCTAAGTGATTGTGTTGAATCAACTTCTTAACCGAGTGGGGAGGGGCTCGCTTGTAGCTACGGTGACGCGCCGCGCCTTTAGAGGCTTATCTGGCAATGAATGATATCTGCGTCGAGCTTGAATCCTCGGCGCAGGCGCGGCATCGCGATCAATCAGACGAGCCGGAGGCAGGGTAACCGGTAGATGCATCCCATTTATCGAATTCGCGAACTAGCTTGATCAATTGCGTGAGCAACATCGACGCGTCATTCTTGCGATAACTCATGATGATCGGCGAAATCATCTTCGGCTCATCGAGGTCGATAAAGCATACGTCGTCGCGCCCGAAGCGCCTCACGGAGGCAGGCACGATGCAGACCCCGCCACCAGAGGCGACAAGACCGAGCGCGGTCTGCAACTCCTTCGCCTCCGTCGCGACCCTCGGCTCAATACCTGCATCGCGGTAAAACGAAAGAACCTGATCGGCGTAGCTTGGCCGCGGCGACTTGGGATAGACGATAAGCGGTTCGTCAGCGGTTGCGCGCAGCCGCAACTTCCCCTTCTTGGCCGCCAATTTGTGCCGGCGTGGTACCACAAGGCAGACGCGTTCTTCACGGATGACGCTACGGACGATCGCCTCATCGTCGAACCTCAGTCGGCCGAAACCTACATCGATACGACCGTCCTTTAATGCTGCGACCTGCTCGAGCGTCGTCATCTCCAGAAGATTGACCTCTGCGCCGGGCATGATGATGCGGAAGCGGCGGATCAGTTCCGGAAGAGCGTCGTAGAGGGTGGATGCGACAAAGCCGATGTTGAACTGCAATACCGTGCCTTTGGCGATCCGCTTGGTCATCGCACGCATCTCGTCAATGCGCTGCAGGATCTGGCGTCCTTGTTCGAACAGATATCGTCCGGGCTCTGTCAACGTAAGCGGTCGGCCACGATCGAGCAGACGCACGCCCAGCTCGTCCTCGAGCTGCTGTACTTGGCGGCTCAACGGTGGTTGCGCAATGTGGAGTTTCTCAGCGGCGCGACTGAAGGAGCCCTCCGCTGCCACGGTGGTGAAGTAGCGCAGGTGACGGAGTTCCATGAGAACAGCCCTCCAATCGCGTCCATACCTCTCGAGTATTGAAGTAGACACAATCGATCCTTCGCTTCAAGTTGATCCGGGCAAATCCTCCCGCTCCCGGAAACGAGGCGCGTCATTCCCGGCGCCACGTGGATGGCCGACCGGATCGATCACCATCAGTCTCTCGTCGTGGATTGGGCCTTGCAACGGAGCGCCGACGCGGTGCTGAACGGCCCGGAGGACAATATTGGGATCGGCAAGGATCGGCTCGCATCCGACAACGCCGAAGCATGGATGCAGGCCGGCGACGCCTGCCGAAGCGCGGGCTGTGCTTGGCCGTCGAGCGACATAGTACCCGACGTGTCCCTCCGATGAGGAGTGGAATTCGGCGTGTACTATACCCCGCAGGTATGAATATAGACTGAGGCGGTCCTGTTTCGATCGGATGTTACGCCCTAGGGTGGTCTCGCTTCATTCACCATCGTAGCGGCGGCAGTCTCGCCAGGATTGCCTCCCATTGCGATCCTAGCAGCTTCTTCAGTCAGGAATGCGCCGTGATCGTTTGCAGTTGCAACGTCCTCAGCGAGGTCGAGATTAGGTCCGCGGTCGCAAGCGTCGCACCATGCCCGCGGGTCAGTCGCGTCTACGCCTTGCTCGGCTGCACGGCGAAGTGCGGCCACTGCGCCTGCACCATACTCAAGGAAATCCGAGGCTTCGCGCCTGGGATCGAACCGCAATTGGAGCGGCCAACGCCCAAAATCTGTAGATCGGCGTGAGGTCTGAAAGCCGATAATCGATCCAAGTGCTTAACCGCAAAACCGCGCGCAGTGAATTCGACGCGGCTTGAACTCTGCGAGCCACTCTGACCTGAAGACAGAAGCACGATCGCGATGCAGGTCGGCTCCAAGGCCGACAATCAGAACAATGGTTAACATGTCTCAACGGGCTAACAATCGCCGGTCGGGTCAACCGAGTGCTCATGGGACACCTGACGTAGAGATCAGCCATGAGCTACAGCGAGACGGTCGCCTTGCTTTTCGAGAGGGTGGCCGATCGGCGGGGCGGTTATCCAAGGTTCCTGGCGGCGGACGACGCACCGATACTCGTCGTCGAACGTACGGAAAAGCAGAGCTGACCATTGTCCCATCTGAAACGTATACCTCACAGGTATAATATTGGACCCAATCGGTCTTTGCCATCGATGCCGCAGATATCTAGTTTTCGGCCAAGAAATGCGAATTCGAGGACGCGCCGGTGACGAGCAAAGCTGCCCAGATCGATACCTTTATAGTCGATGTGCCCACGATAAGGCCTCACGTCCTGGCGATGGCCACGATGCGGAGCCAGGCCGTCGTTCTGGTCCGGATCACCTGCTCAGACGGTGTCATCGGGATCGGCGAGGGCACCACGATCGGTGGTCTGAGCTACGGCGAAGAAAGCCCGGAAGGCATCAAGCTCGCAATCGATACCTATATCGCGCCGGTCCTGAAGACTTGTGAAGTGTCCCGCGTCGCCGAGACAATGTCGAAGATTGGTCGCAGCGTCGTCGGCAACCATATCGCCAAGTGCGCGATCGAGACCGCGCTGCTTGATGCCGCCGGTAAGCGTCTCGGCGTGCCCGTGTCCGAACTGATCGGCGGGGGACGCGTACGCGACCGCCTGGCGGTGGCCTGGACGCTCGCGAGTGGAAATACCGCGCGCGATATTGAGGAAGCGGAGGCGATGATCGAGGCCAGGCGGCATTCGATCTTCAAGCTGAAGATCGGCAAGCGCAGCGTGGCCGACGATGTCGCGCATGTTGCGGCGATCAAGAAAGCGATCGGAAACCGGGGCAGCGTCCGCGTCGACGTCAACCAAGGCTGGGACGAGGCACAGGCCAACGCCGGCATGAAGATGCTGGAAGACGCCGGCTGCGACCTCGTCGAACAGCCGGTCGCCCGCGACGCGCTTGCCACCATGGCGCGTCTGTCCGCGCGGCACGGCATCCCGCTGATGGCCGACGAGGCGCTGCATGGTCCCCGCGACGCGTTCCGTGTTGCCGCCAGCGCCGGCGCCCGCGTGTTCGCCGTGAAGATCGCCCAGTCAGGCGGACTGCATGCCGGTCGCGACGTCGCGACCATCGCCGATGCCTCAGGGATCGGTCTCTACGGCGGCACGATGCTCGAGGCGGGCGTCGGCACTGCAGCTTCCGCCCATCTCTTTGCGACGTTTCCCAAGCTCGCCTGGGGCACCGAGCTGTTCGGTCCGCTGCTGCTCACGGAGGAGATTTTGGCCGAGCCGCTGGACTACGCCGACTTCTCGTTGGGTGTGCCGACGGGGCCCGGTCTCGGGATCGCGCTCGACGAGGACAAGATCGCTCGGTTTCGTCGGGACCGCACCGCGCCGACCTTGCATGTCGTCGCCGCGAAGGGAGCTTGAATCATGCTCACGATGGTCGAGATGAACGTTCGCATTCCGCTCGATTTCGACAAGGAAGAAGCCGAGCGTCTCAAGGCGAGCGAGAAGGAGCGGTTTCAGGAACTGCAGCGTGCCGGCAAATGGCGCCACATCTGGCGCGTCGCTGGCCACTACGCGAACGTCAGCATCTTTGACGTCGTGAGCAATGCCGAGCTTCACGACGTCCTGACCAGCCTGCCGCTCTATCCCTTCATGGAGATGAAGGTGACGCCGCTCTGCAGGCACCCGTCCTCGATTCACAACGACGACCGCTGAACCAGCTCGAACGACGAACGTCCGCACAGCGGACCTAAAACCAAGGGAGAGACGACATGGATACGAGCTTCGTGAAGACCCCGGAAGTCCAGTCACTGCTCGACAAGGCGGCGGGCCTCAATCAGCCCGGCGGAGATTCGCGTCTGAAGACAATCGTCCGCGATCTCATCGAGGCCGGTGCGGAGATCATCGTCCGCCACGACATCAGTGAGGACGAGTTCTGGCACGCGATCAACTTCCTGCAGAAAGGCGCGCCTGAATTCGGCCTTCTGGTTCCGGGCACGGGCCTCGAGCACTTCCTGGATCTGTTCATGGATGCAAAGGACGCGGAGGCAGGCCTCACCGGCGGCACGCCGCGCACCATCGAAGGGCCGCTGTACGTGGCCGGCGCCCCGCTCGAGGAGGGCGACGTCAACCTGACCAAGGATCCGGACGAAACCGGCAGCCTGTACATGCGAGGCCGCGTCACCGGCCCGGACGGCGAACCGGTTAAGGATGCGGTGCTGCATGTCTGGCACGCCAACTCGCAGGGCTGGTATTCGCACTTCGACCCGACGCGGGAACAGACGCCCTTCAACAACCGCGCGCGCATCAAGCTCAGTGCGGACGGAAAGTATTCATTCCATTCCAAGATGCCGAATGGGTACTCCGTGCCCGACGGCGGCGCCACCGACACGTTGATGAAGGCGATCGGCCGTCACGGTCATCGCCCGGCGCACGTCCACTTCTTCATCGAAGCGCCCGGCTACCGCAAGCTGACCACGCAGATCAACTTCGGCGACGATCCGCATGCCGCCGACGATTTCGCCTTCGCCACCCGGGACGGCCTGCTCCCGGTCCCGCAGCGACAAGGCGACAGCGCGTACATCAACTTCGACTTCCAGCTCCAGCGTGCCGCCGGCGCCGACGATGAGCACCTTTCCAGCCGGCAACGCGCCGAGGCGGCCTGAACCTCGGCAGGGATCGGACACGCCAAACGAAGACGAAGAGGAGAGAAAACCATGACGACACTGCTGGAGCGCATAGACGGCGCGGTGGTCGAAGACAAGGAGCGCGGACTGTTCCGCTGCCGCCGCGACATCTTCACCGACGTCGAGATGTACGAGCTGGAGATGGAGCACGTCTTCGAAGGCAACTGGGTGTTCCTGGCCCACGAAAGCCAGATACCGGACAACAACGACTATTTCAGCACCTGGATCGGCCGCAAGCCGATCATGATCACCCGCGACAAGGCAGGCGAGCTGCATGCGATCGTCAACGCCTGTGCCCATCGCGGGGCGATGCTCTGCCGGCGCAAGCACGGCAACAAGGCCAGCTTCACCTGCCCATTCCACGGCTGGACTTTCAGCAATGCGGGCAAGCTCCTCAAGGTGAAGGACGGAAAGACCGGCGATTACCCTGTCTCGTTCAACACCGAGGGCTCGCACGACCTGGCGAAGGTGCCGCGGTTCGAAAGCTATCGGGGCTTCCTGTTCGGCAGCCTCAATGCAGACGTCGTATCGCTAGAGGAGCATCTCGGCGGAGCCAAGGCCGTGATCAACCAGATCGTCGATGGGGCGCCCAACGGCATCGAGGTGCTGCGCGGGAACTCCTCCTACGTCTATGACGGCAACTGGAAGCTCCAGATGGAGAACGGCGCCGACGGCTATCATGTCAGCTCGGTGCATTGGAACTAATCGGCGACGATGGGCCATCGCAACTACGAGAACGAGGGCACCAAGACGGTCGACGCCAACGGCTGGTCCAAGAGCGTGGGCGGAGTCTACGGCTTCGAGAACGGCCATATCCTGCTCTGGACGAACCTGCTAAACCCCGAGGTCCGGCCGATCTTCAATCACAGGGACGAGCTCGAAGCCCGCCTCGGCAAGGAACGCACCGGCTTCATCGTCGGCCAGACCCGCAATCTCGGCATCTACCCCAACGTCTACCTCATGGACCAGTTCTCGACGCAAATTCGCGTCGTGCGTCCGATCAGCGTCGGCGAGACCGAGGTCACCATCTATTGCTTCGCGCCAAAGGGAGAGGACGAAAAGGAGAGGGCGACCCGTATCCGTCAATACGAAGATTTCTTCAACGTCTCCGGTATGGGCACGCCGGATGATTTGGAAGAATTCCGTGCTTGTCAGACCGCCTATGTCGGCGCCGGCGAACTTTGGAACGACCTCAGTCGCGGCGCCGTCAATTGGATCGACGGCCCGGATGAGAACGCCAGGGCGATAGGCCTCGAGCCGCTGCTGAGCGGCGAACGAAGCGAGGACGAAGGCCTGTTCGTGCGCCAGCATGAGTTCTGGGCCAAGTCGTTGCGCCATGCGATCCTGCAAAATGGCGGCGAAGCGGCAGGCGGCGTCGTTGCGTTGCGGGGAGAGGCAGCATGAGCATCGCAACCGCCAGCACGCTCGTGTCCACCAGCAAATTCGATCTCGAACAGGTCCGCTCCCTCCTGTTTCGCGAGGCGCGGCTGCTGGACGACCGGCAGTGGGACGAATGGATCAAGCTCTATTCGCCTAAGGCCAGTTTCTGGATGCCGGCGTGGGACGACGACGACCAACTCGTCGAGGACCCGCAGCAGCATATCTCGCTGATTTACTATCCAAACCGAGAGGGTCTGGAAGACCGCGTCTTCCGCATCAAGACCGAGCGGTCCGGCGCGAGCACGCCGGAGCCGCGTACCAGCCACAATGTCTCGAATGTCGAAATCGTGGAGGAGCGCGACGGCGAGCTCGACCTGCGCTTCAACTGGCACACGCTCAGCCACCGCTACAAGAAGACCGACAGCTTCTTCGGTGCCGCCTTCTACACGCTGGATACGTGCGGTGAGGAACTGCGGATCCTGGCAAAGAAGGTCGTGCTCAAGAGCGACTACATCCACCAGGTCATCGACATCTATCACATCTGACGCCGCTCGTTGGGATCGCCGGAGAGTAAGACATGACTTATAGCGTAGCACTCAATTTCGAGGACGGGGCCACCCGTTTCATCGAATGCAACGAGGGCGAGAAGGTCCTGGACGCGGCCTATCGCAACAAGATCAACCTGCCGATGGACTGTTCGGATGGCGTTTGCGGCACCTGCAAATGCCGCTGCGAGCATGGTGAATACAATCTCGGCGACGAATATCTCGACGACGCCCTGAGTGGAGCCGAGGCCGAGGAGGGACTAGTGCTGACCTGCCAGATGGTGCCATCCTCGGATTGCGTTATCGCCGTGCCGGTTCCGTCCACCGCCTGCAAGGTAAAGCCCGCTGAACATGGCGCCGAGGTGAGCTCGGTCGAACTCGTGTCGGACAGCACGATCGTCCTCAAGCTCAAGCTCGACAGACCGGACGCGTTGGGATACCTGCCTGGCCAGTACGTGAACCTCACAGTGCCCGGGACGAGCGAGCATCGTTCCTACTCGTTCAGTTCGAAGGTGGGGGCGAGTGAAGCGAGCTTCCTGATCCGCAACGTGCCGGGCGGTCTGATGAGCGGCTGGCTCGCGAGCGAGGCCAAGGTCGGTACCAGGATGACGTTTGTCGGTCCGCAAGGAAGCTTCTTCCTGCGAGCGGTCGACCGTCCGGTCGTGATGCTCGCCGGCGGCACGGGCCTCGCGCCGATCCTGTCGATGCTCGAGGTCCTCGCCGACCAAGGCACCGACCAGCCAGTGCATCTGATCTACGGCGTCACCAATGATGGCGATCTGGTCGAGATCGATCGGATCGAAGCGCTGGCCAAGCGACTGCCGACGCTCACCTGGGCGACCTGCGTCGCCAACCCGGATAGCGCCCATCCGCTGAAGGGATATGTCACGGCGCATCTCGCGGACGAGCATCTCAACGACGGCGACTGCGACGTCTATCTGTGCGGTCCGCCGCCGATGGTGGAGGCGGTGCGGGTGTTCTTCACGGAAAAGAGGGTGAGCCCCTCGCATTTCTTCTACGAGAAGTTTTCCGCGACCGAAGCGGTGGCAGCATGATCTTCGAAGGCCGCTTTGCCGGAAAGACGCTGGTCGTGACCGGTGCCGCTCAGGGGATCGGACGCGCCGTGGCACTGCGGGCCGCGGCCGAGGGCGGCAACGTCCTGTTCGTCGATCGTGCGGACTTCGTCGATGATGTCGCCTCGGAAGCAGGTGTCGGAGGCCGCGGCTTCGTATGCGATCTCGAAACCTACGAGGGTGCTGAAGCCGCCATGGCCGAGGCCATCGGGCACTTCGGCGCAATTGACATCCTCATCAACAACGTCGGCGGCGCAATCCGGATGCGACCATACCATCGGTTCGAGCCGCAGCAGATCGAGGCAGAGATTCGGCGCTCGTTAATGCCCACCTTGTGGTGTTGTCACGCCGTGATTCCGCACCTCACGCGGCGAGGCAGGGGTACGATAGTGAACGTCTCATCGAACGCGACGCGCGGCATTCACCGGGTGCCATACTCGGCTGCAAAGGGCGGAATCAACGCGATCACTCAAAGCTTGGCGATGGAGTACGCGTCGGGCAACATACGCGTTGTCGCGACGGCTCCCGGCGGCACAGAGGCGCCGACGAGGCGAGTGCCGCGCAACGCCGACGGCGACACGGCTGAAGAAAAGGAATGGATGAACGAGGTCGTCAAGCAGGTTAAGAAATCTAGCTTCCTCGGGCGATACGGCTCGATCGACGAGCAGGTCGCGCCAATCCTGTTCTTGGCGTCGGATGAAGCAAGTTATGTCACAGGCAATATCTTGCACGTCGCCGGCGGCGACCTCGGGTAACTCTGCGACGTCGTTCCGCGCGCAAGGTCCACAGTTGGACCCTGAGCGAGGTCGCTGCGCATGCTGGGCCGAACGAAGGAGAAATAGAACTGCCCTCGCACCTAAGAATTCGCGTCGCTTCATCCCGGCTCCCGCACTCAGGCCGAGCCGATTGTGCTTTGGCAAAGCTCGCAGGCGAAGATGTCCGCCGTCATTACCCAGACGCTTGGAAGTATTTTCATGACCAACGAGAACCGTAACCGCTTGTTCATGGTCATCGCGCTCGCAGCACAACGCGCTCGGCGGGGTGGTGCTGCAACGATGCCGACGGTCACCGCTACTACGGTGACTATGTGCTCAATTCCGACGGCTCGGTGACGATCAGCCCCGGCACCCCGGACGTCCACCAGATCGAGTCCTGCAAGGTGCTATCCGGCACAAACCCGACCGGCACCGCGGTGTGGTGGTGCAGCGAGGGACAATGCCGGCACAAAGACCACATCCTGCTTCGCGCCGGGATCCCTGACCCGCCCCGCCTTTAGGAGAAGGCATTGGCAAGTTCCAAGAGACGGTAACTGCGACAGAACCCCTCTCAGGCCACCGTCGGCAAGGATATGGAAAGTGGCAAGATGGGTGCTCGTGACGGCGGGCTCGAACGGGAATAGCATCCACTCACTTGGGGGAGGCGACCATGTTCAATCCCACACAAATTGTCATCGAGGCATCTATCGAGCAGCTTCGGGAGGCATACGTTCAAAGCTATGGCGTCCTTGAGCCGACCTATCCGGACATCATTGCATTCGTGGGGCGCCTCGCCTTAGAAAACATCGCCGACAGCGATGCAGCCTACCACGATATGAACCACACCATAATGGTAACGCTTGTGGGCCAAGAGATCTTGCGCGGGAAGCATACCAAGGAGGGCGGCGTTACGCCACGCGATTGGCTCCACTTTGTTATTTCACTTCTTTGCCACGACATTGGCTATGTACGGGGGGTATGCCGAGGCGATCAGGAGGGGGAATATGTCTGCAACGAAAAAGGTGATCTCGTGCATGTTCCCCCGGGAGCAACCGATGCATCGATGACTCCCTACCATGTGTCACGATCGAAACTCTTTGTCAGTGAGCGCTTTGGGAAAGCAAGCTTGACACATATCGATACGCTCGAGATCCAAGCCAATATTGAGCACACGAGATTTCCCGTGCCAGAACACGAACAGCATGCCAGTACGGCAGACTATCCCGGCTTGCTTCGAGCGGCGGATTTGATCGGACAGCTAGCCGACATCAACTATCTCCGCAAAACTTCGGCATTGTTTGCAGAATTTCGCGAAACAGGCATTAGTGAAAAACTCGGCTATCAAAGTTCTGACGATCTACGGGCAGCGTATCCGTCGTTCTTTTGGAAGGCTGTCCGTCCCTATATCGGCGATGCACTTAGGTACCTGAGGGTCACACAGGAAGGCAAGCAGTGGATCGCGAATCTTTATGCCCACGTGTTTTCGGAAGAGCACCGCGGAGCACTCGGAGCCTAGCTTAGGCCCGAGGCGCCACGACTTCTTGTGACTTCCGCTACGGGTTACGAACCGAACTGACGGAGAGGGCGGCTTGGAATGCGGAGCGGACCTGCATGGCTGGCACACAGCAGTTGGAGTGAGCGGCGCCGGGGCCAAAGGTGCCTTCCTGATCTCTGACGGTATCTGAGGCTCTGTGCCAGTGCGAGCAATGTCAGTCTTAGTCACGCACGCGGCGCGCCATCCAGTCGATAGACTCCGATGGGTAATGGAATTGCCAGTGCTTCGTGAGGAGCAATTTTTTCTGTGGATTCAAGCCCAGAAAAATGCGGCGGGTATACCGTCGGCATTTTTCCGTCAGACATGAAAATTTGTGCTTGCAAAACAACGACGAAACGCCCGTTTGAAATGATAGAGTGGAAGTAGTGCGGCCGGCCGCTATCGCGCAGTTTGGCGTAGTCTGGTGTTTTCTCGCTTCCCTCGCATTTAGGACGCTGACCCAACTAGTGAGCTTTCGAACGCCGACCGAAGTAGTGAGCTTGGTTTATCCAGGTTGGGGTCGGTATTCCACCGCACTTTCGTTAAGGGAGTATCGCAGCGCCCTCGGTCGTAGAGATGGGCAGGGCTTCCAAGCTCTGGCTTCGAACACCGGCAGTCTTGGTGGCACCGGTGGGATCTAACCCTCTTTGAGAAGTTCTACTGAACCATGAAGCGAGAGTGGTAGGGCAAACTGGCCGCGCCTATAGCCTTTGGTGCAGTCGAATTGGCACCGAGGAGAAACGAGATATCTGGCAATTCCTTGTTAAGACTTTCGCATAGGTCGTGTGCGACCACAGGCGGCGCGTAACTGGAAAGAACAACCGACTTGAAATTGACAAAGCTCAACAGCGAGCGCACTGATACCGAGATGCGCCGGCAGCACACCTCCTGCCACCGTGCATAGAGCTCGCCGGCCGCGTCGGGGAAGTTCGTCGATCCGATGTCGGACAGAGTGAGGCCATGCTTTTTCAGTCCCTGGAGCAGGGCTAGTAGTCCAACATCGTGGCTGAGGTCGGACCTGCCGCTGTGGATCTGATAATTCAGGATCAGGCGGCTGTGCAGGCGTGATCCGAGATAGAAGAACAGGAAATCGGACAGCGAGCGTGCCATGCCGAACAGGCTCTCGCCTCCGGCGGCTGCGGTGATCTCGTTCTGAATGTAGACCGACAGGCCAAGCCTCCTTTCGATATTGGCTTGCACGTCCGCCAGGTCGCGTCCCAGCAGCTTCCTGATTTGGCCGCTAGTGTTGGCATCGTCAGGCACCGCCAATCCGATGCCAGCAACCCGGGTCCGGCTGTCCGGTGGAAGCGTCGACAATCCTTCTTCGATCTTTGCCGCGATCGTTGCGGACGACTCCTGCAGGGATGAATAGGGGTGTGCCGCGTAATAGCGAACTTTCCCGACGAAATCGATCAGTGCGACATTCGTGGCGTCTTCACCGAAGCTCACGCCAACCGAGAAAGTGCCTTCCGGATTGAGCGAGAGCGGAATGGTCGGCGGCCCGACGCGTCCGCGCTGGGCTTCGCCCTTGGAGACCAGAGCTTCCTGTTCGAGCGAACGCACGATGACGGACACGGTCTGCGCCGAGAGCCCTGTCTTCTCGCCGATCTCGAGGCGGGAGATGCCCGAGCTCTGCAGCAGCAACGACAGCACCAGCCGCTCATTGTAGCTTCGCACCGTGGGCGCGTTGAGGCCACTGGCGCGATCCGCGATCCGCAGCGGGTTCGGGGGCGCAAATCGCATATCAGGCAAGGGAGGTGCTCCTCATATCGGCAGACCGTCGCGCGTGATCGTTGTCAGCTTTTGCGCTCTTGAGCCGGCCAGCCGATTGCCTCGATTTCCTGCGCGAGTGCAGCGCCAAGTGCGCGATGGGCTTCCGCATTCAGATGAAATCCGTCGGCGGCGTCGCAACTGCATACCGAGCCCGCGTTGAAAAAGTGCACGCCGAGCGAATCCGCCATGATTTCGAATTCGAGCGCCAGTTGCCGTGATTTCTCCGGCGCGCCGGCGAAGATCGACTTCCATTCCTTGACGTCATCGAGAATGGGAGGAGGGGCAACGATCATGATCTCGGGCACGCTGCCGCCGGGGCCGGGCGCGAGCTCGCGCAGATCGTAGATCAGGCAACCGATGCCCATCGCCACCTCCGAGGCCGGCTTGTTGAAGCGGACCTTGAGGTCGTTCGTCCCGAGCATGATGATGACCAGGTCGAGCACGGTGTGACTCTGTGCGCACGGACGTAAATAGGTGCGGCCGTTTTTATGGGCGCCTTCGATCGGATCGTCATGCACCGTCGTCCGTCCGCTCAGGCCTTCCTCGATGACATACCAGGACGCCCCGAGCTCGGACTGAAGCACGCCGGGCCAGCGCGTATGCCGGTCAAAGCGCTCGAGCGGTCCACGACCCGGAATCTGGCCATGCGTATTGGAGTCTCCGAAACATAGAACGGAGCGCATCGGCATCGCTCTGAATCCTCATGCTTTTTGGGCTTCCGCATCTTTGGTCGCGCCGGCGGGCAGTCGCAAGAGCTAATTGATCATTCAAGATGAATAATTATTGACAGCTTGCTCTGGCTATGTGCAAGTAGGTCTTGCTGGTCTGCTGCTCGCAGCTTGCCAGCGTTGGGAGATTGGGACGTCGTTGGCACAAGCTCTTCGTGAAGAAGAGCCGCTCACCTTTTGAACTGGATCACCCCACGTACGTCGCGTGTCCGCGGCGGGCGCGCGGCGACCTGCGTCCTTCTTTCCCCCGAAGCAAAAGAACTCTGCACGTTACGTGCGATGAAGGAGGAGGATTTGATGCACCAGGGAATGAGGGCACTCGGCCTCGGTTTGATGGCAACGATTTGGCTTGGGGTTGGCGTAGTCCAGGCCGAGGAAGTCAATCTCATGCAGGGCGTGACACCGCGCCCCGGCGACGAGCGCATGACTGCGCCGGACCAGTTCAAGAAGAACGGTCCGTGGAAGATCGGCATGAGCCATTTCGGCGTGAACGCCAACACCTGGACTGTCCAGATGGCGCATGACGCGGAGGCGGCCGCGAAGCTCGACAAGCGAATCGGTCAGTTCATTCTGCTCGACGCCAACATCAGCCAAGCCAAGCAGGTCGCCGACATCGAGGACCTGATTGCGCAGAAGGTCGATGCGATCATCGTCACACCTCTGACGCCAACCTCCGCCGACGCAGGCATCGAAAAGGCCGTTGCCGCCGGCATTCCCGTCATCGTCCACACCGGTCTGACCGAGACCGACAAATACACGGTCGATATCCAGGGCGGCGGCGTTCACTTCGGCAAGGTGATGGGCGACTTCCTCGTCAAGCAGCTCCACGGCAAGGGAAACATCTGGGTGTTGCGCGGCCTTCCGGCGCATCCTGAGGACATCAACCGCTACAAGGGCCTGCTGGAAGCGCTCAAGGGCACCGACATCAAGATCGTCGCGGAAGATGCCGGCAAGTGGCAATACGACGTCGGCAAGCAGGTCTGCGAGACCTTCTATCTCAACAATCCGAAGGTCGACGGCATCTGGTCATCGGGCGCCGACATGACCCGCGCCTGCGTCGATGTCTTCCAGCAATATGGCGCCAAAATTCCGCCGATCACCGGTGAAGGCAATAACGGCTTCTTCGCCCGCTGGATCGAGCTCGGCTTCCCGTCGATCTCGCCGGAGTACGGTCCCGAGCAAGGCGCCGCCGGCGTGCGTGCGGCCGTTGCTCTTCTCGAAGGCAAGCAGCTCCACAAGCGTTACGTCTACGAGCCCGAAGGCTGGGATCTCGAAAAGGCCAAGAAGTACTATCGCAAGGATCTCAGCGCCAATGCCTGGTTTCCGACCAGCCTGACCGAGCAGGATCTCCAGAAGTACTACGGCAAGCACTGATCGCGGCAGCGCCGGCGGCATGGTCGTGCCGCCGCCGGCGCTTGCGTCTTTCTGCACTTTGACTACGTCGGATCGAGACGATGAAGATTGAGCCACTGGTCCAGATGACGTCGATTTCGAAGTCGTTTGGTGGCGTTGCAGCGCTTGATGATGTCGACTTTCAACTGCTGCCCGGCAGCGTGCACGCCCTCATGGGCGAGAACGGCGCTGGCAAGTCGACACTCATGAAAATCCTGGCCGGCGTGGTTCAGCCTGATGACGGCATGATCCGGAAGGCCGGCCGAACCGTCCGTTTCGCGTCACCGCGCGAGGCACTCGATGCCGGCATCTCCACTGTCTTCCAGGAGCACTCGCTTCTCGCCAATCTATCTATCGCCGAGAACATGTGTCTCGGCAAGGAGCCGCTGACGGTGCTCGGATCCGTCGACGTCGCCGTTATGGAGCAGAATGCGCGCAATACGCTCCGCGGCCTCGGCCTGAACCTCGATCCGGCAACACTCGTCGGCAATCTCTCCATTGCCGAGCGGCAGTTCGTCGAGATCGCGCACGGCATCTCGGCCAATGCGGACGTCATCATCCTCGACGAGCCGTCGGCCGCGCTCAACGCTGCTGACGTCGAGATCCTCAACGCGCAAATCCTCAGCCTAAAGCAGCAGGAGAAGGCCGTCGTCTACATCTCGCACCGGATGGAGGAGATCTTCAAGATCTGTGACACCATCACCGTGCTGAAGGACGGTCGGAACGTCGACACCGTTCCTGTGGCCGCGATCACGCCGAAACGATTGATCGCGATGATGGTCGGCCGCGAGCTCGCCGAGCTGTTTCCGCCCAGGCCGCCCCGGAGGGAGGGCGAGGTCGTTCTCTCTATCGAAGGTCTTCGTCTGACGCCGGACTCGGCACCGTGCTCGATCGTCCTGCGTCGCGGCGAGATCGTCGCGCTGGCCGGGCTCGAGGGGCAGGGACAGCGGGAGCTGGTCAGGTCGCTCGTCGGGCGGTACGCGGCGCATGAGGGCAGGGTGCGCATTGGTAGCCGCGAGCTCGCTCTGCCGTTGCCGGAAGACCACGGTATCCGCATTTTGCAGGCGCTCGGCGTCAGCTTCGTGCCGGAAGACAGAAAACTCGAAGGTCTGTTCCTTGAACTGTCGCTCGCGCACAACCTCACCATCGGCCTGCACAGCCAGCACTTCGAGCTGGCGCCCGCAGGCCGCCATCGCGATGTCATCGCAAACTCGATCAAAAGTCTCTCGATCAAGGCGGCCACGCCCTACACGCCGGTCGGCACGCTCTCCGGCGGAAACCAGCAGAAAGTGCTGCTCGGACGTTATCTGGCGCTCGGCGCCGATATCCTGCTGATCGAGGAGCCGACGCGCGGCGTCGACGTCGGCGCCAAGGCGGAGATCTACAAGCTGCTGCGGGCATACGCGAATGCCGGCGGCTCGGTCGTCGTGCTCTCGCGCGAGACGCTGGAGCTGATCGGCCTCTGCGACCGGCTCTACGTCATCCATGACAAGCATGTCGTTGCGGAAATGCCGGCCGAGCAGGCCACCGAGCACGCCATCCTTGAAGCCGCGCTGCACCGCTGAGGGATCGGAAGGATGTCGAAAGTCGGTCAGATCTTCTTCAGGGCCAATTCGCGGCACGGTCTCTGGACCATTCCGCTTCTGGTCGCGATCTGCTGTTGCGCGGGCCTTGCGGCGGCGACAGCCGATTTTGTGAGTCGGCAGAACGTCCTCAACCTGTTTGCGCAGGCAGCTCCGCTGATCCTGGTCAGCATCGGCCAGATGATCGTGATCCTGGTGAAGGGTCTCGACCTGTCCGTTGGCTCCGTCGTCAGCCTCACCACCGGGATCCTGTCCTTGAACGCGCCCGTGTATGTCACGGTGCCGGCGGCGATGTTGATGGCCGCAGTGGTCGGGCTTCTCAACGGCGTCGCGGTGACGCGCTTCCGGGTGCATCCGATCATCGCGACCCTCTCGATCATGGGCATAACCCAGGGCGCGGCCATGTTCGTGCGGCCGTCCGCGGGCGGCACGGTCGCATCCGAGATCGTTGCTCTCGTGAGCGGTCAGCTCTTCGGCATCTACATGCCCGTGATCTGGACGATCGTCGCTATCCTGTTCGGCTGGAAGATCGTGCATGCTTCGCGCTTCGGCTTGCACCTGTTTGCGATCGGCGGCGGCGAGACGGCCGGCACGTTCGGCATTGCCGAGCGGCGCAATGTGCTTGCGGCCTACGTGCTCAGCTCCTGCTTCGCGGCGGCGGCCGGCATCTTCCTTGCTGGCCGGATCGCCTCGGGCGATCCCAATATCGGCACGCAATATGCGGTGGATTCGATCACCGCCGTGGCGCTCGGCGGCACGCAGCTTGCCGGCGGCATCGGAAGCCTCCACGGCACGCTGATCGGCTGCGGACTGCTCTCATTGATCGCGAACGGCATGAACCTCCTCAACGTGTCTGCGTTCATCCAGACGGTCGTGAAAGGCGCGATCCTGCTTCTCGTCATCGCGCTCCAGCCGCGCAAGAACATCGGCCTGTAGATCATGACCTCTCGTTCGAGCCTGTTCCGCGCCGCGCTTCGGATCCCGCCGTCCTGCATCGTGTTCGTGGTGCTGCTGGTCACCCTCTGGGTGCTGCGGCCGAACATGATGAATCCTGCGATCCTTGGAACGTTTGCCCGCCAGGTCGTGCCGCTCGGCATTGTCGTGCTCGGCCAGCTGCTGGTGATCTCGTCGCGTTCGATCGATCTGTCGGCCGGCGGCATCATCCTGCTCGTCAACTATCTGATCTCGTCCGGACTGCTCTATAGCTGGCCGCTGCTGCCGATCGTCCTGCTTTGCCTCGGCGTCGGGCTGGCGGTTGGTCTGGTCAACGGCCTTCTGGTCGGCAAGCGGCGCGCGTCGGCCGTGATCGTAACGCTCGCGATCAACATCGTGTTGATCGGTCTCGTCGAGTACCTCGCTAACGGTAAGCCGCCCGGCGACGTGCCGGCGGAATTCCATGCGCTCTACAATCTGCGGTTCTGGACGATACCGGCGCCGGTGATGTTCTGGATCGCGCTCGCCGGCATCATGAGTGCGTTTCTCGGCGTCTCCGTGTTCGGACGCTTCGTGTGGTCGATCGGCAGCAACCCGACGTCGGCACATTTCTCCGGCGTGCCGGTCGAACGGACCGTCGTCATCGCGCATGTGATCTCAGGGCTGATGTCTGCGGTGGCCGCGCTGGTGCAGACCTCGTCGATCGCCGTCGGCAGCGTGCGGTTCGGGCCCGAGCTCGTCATGAATTCGATCGCGGCAACGATTCTCGGCGGTGTGGTTTTTGGAAGGCCCGCAGAGGTATGGGGCCCGTTCGTGGGCGTCCTCTGCTTTGCGCTGCTGTTCGTCGTCATGACGACGATGGGCGTGCAGGAGCCGGGCAAGCTAATTGTGCAGGGCCTGATCATCCTGCTTGCCGCGATCTTCTACGGTCTACGATCCAAATCCAACTGAGTGAGGTCACGATGACGAGACGTATCCTGTGCTTTGGCGATTCCCTGACCTGGGGATGGATCGCCGTCCCCGAGGGATCTCCGACGACTCGTTTTCCCGTTCACGAGCGCTGGACCGGCGCGATGGCTGCGGCCCTCGGCAACGGCTACGAGATCATCGAGGAAGGCCTGAGCGCGCGCACGACGTCGATCGACGATCCCGTCGATCCGCGCCTGAACGGCTCGGCCTATCTTCCCGTCGCGATCGCAAGCCACATCCCGCTTGACCTCGTCATCCTGATGCTCGGGACGAACGACACCAAGAGCTACTACCGTCGCACGCCTTATGAGATCGCGGTCGGCATGTCGAAGCTGGTCGGTCAGGTCCTCACCTCCGCCGGCGGTGTGGGAACGATCTATCCGGCGCCGAAGGTTTTGGTCGTGGCACCGCCGCCGCTCGCCGATCTGCCAGACCCCTGGTTTCAGGGCATGTTCGAAGGTGGACGCGAGAAGACGGTTCAACTCGCGGCCCAGTACAGGGCGCTCGCCAGTTTCATGAAGGTCGAGTTCTTCGATGCCGGCAGCGCGATCGCGACGGCAGGCGTCGACGGTATTCATTTCACTGCCAAGAATAATGCCGATCTTGGACTGGCTCTTGCGAGAAAGGTTGCCACTCTCTTCGCCAACTGATCAGGAGACGACATTCTGGCAGCGAATTCAATTTCTGTTCGATGGACCGAGGCGCTATGTCTCCGTCGCCTCGCGTGGAGCGCCGTACGTGCTGCCCAATCCGATTCCGACGCATCTTCAGGTCATGGCAGATCATCGCATCAGTTTGTGCCGATCGTGACGGTCACCATTGACGAATGTGAGAGTTATGGACGGCACAGCCACGTCGATGCTGAAATGCAATTGCGTCAGGACGATTGGCCAGCGGTCGCCGTACCTTCAGGAAGAAGCCGTTCGGCATTGCGAAGACGCCAAAATGTATCAACGAGTTCGAACCCGACAAGCAGAACCCAACGAAGGCGTACGGGAAGGTAGAGTCGCCATGGTCGCTGACGCGCCGATCGGAGACGATACGAGCACCCGGTTAGTCGATACCGTGTCCGAAGGGTTGTGGTGAAGGGCATACATAGGAAGCGCAACCGACAGACCTGACGAGAACCTGGGGTGGCCGTGTTCAGATCGGGCATCCGGCCGATTGGTTGGCAGCGGCGCTCAATCCCGCGCAAGAAAGAGCCCGGCATCAACCCGGGCTCTCTTACGTTCAGCGCTGATGACCTAGACCGATTCCGAGAGCTCTCGCTTTTTGCCTCAGAGATCCTTCGGTTCTTTTCATCGCCTTTGCGATCTTCGTTACTGGCGTTTTGGCTTTGGAGTGCGCCTTAAGTTGCTTCACATCGACAACCGTATATTCCTTGCGCGCGACCCTTTTGCTTTTCTTGGCCAATGTACCAACCTCAGTTGTTTATGGGAGATGTGGTCGTATCACGACGGCGCAAATGCTCAAGTAAAACGTGAAAGCGATGGAGGTACGCGGGCAAGGCAGTCTCCTGATGGGGAGGCAATCATTTCGCACCACGCTGCTCGTTACAAGCGGGGTCGGGATGTCTGAGGGGAGGCATAACCGGCGCACATGAAATTGCAGAATCGATGGCAGTTTTGACCGCGAGCAGCAAATTCGCGAATTCGTCTGCACAGGAAGCAAACGGCCGCGGTTGGCAGCATATGTTCGCCGGCTGAGACCGTGACAACCCGAGGGCGGGAGGCTTCGGTGCCGCGCCCCTTTCTCGTACTCCGCGCTGACACGGAAACGGGGCCTGGACCTGGCTTTCCGCGGTATGTCTGCTCGATGGAGAGCCAGGAGGTCAGCCCGCGCGAGCGGCAAATTCGTCAATTGCTCGCATCTTCACGTCGCCTCAGAGTGAACAGTATCCCGCTCGGAACTAATACAATGAGAAGGCCAGGGATAGGGGTCAGAAACAGGAGTAAGTTCAAACCGGAGAACAGACTTTCAAAGATCGTCGGTGCAACGTAGTGGACGGGAAGGCCGATCGTAAATATCGCAAGGATGTACAAGAACATGAGGCCTGGCGTCCAGCCGACGTCGATGGCCAGAGGCAACAACACCCAAATCAGCCACAAGCTTGAGCCCGTCAACCATGCCTTCCACGACGGCATGCTGCGACGCCAGCGAAGGAAATAAAGTGCGAAAAGAGCAATCGTCACCAGAGGATCCCAAGCCATTCTAGCGGGCAAATACAGGGCCGGAAGGCTCTCGGTAAGCATACCAATCCTGTCGAGGAAGACCGCGAAGCCTTTGGAGCCGAACGTGGCGACTGATGCAAGGAGAGCTATGAAAGGGCTGGCTATCACGCACCCAAGCGCAACCGCGCGCGCACGAGAAGACAGAAGGATGGTCGCCACTCGGAAGATGAGCCCAAGCGCGACGATCGCCTCGGCTAGCGCGAACAGTGCAACCATGAGTATCCGACGATCAGTCAATCCGATTGCTCAAGCGTAGGCCTCTAGTGTTGCCGGATGACGTTACGGTTCGCTAGCAAACATCAATAGCCAAGCCCTGACTGTTCAACTTCCTCTCAAATTCGAGGCCACATGCTTGGAGGTGAGACGGCAATTTTCTTGGCAGATGACCAGCGCCGTAGCCGCTATGAACTGCCGCCGCTTCAATCGCGTCGTTTTTGCAGTCGGCCAGCTACTTCCGGTCTGCCGTCAACTTCAGACATCGCGCTGCACCGCGCAAACTGAAGCGATGGGCCAATAGGCGACCTCGTTACTCCGTCTGTAACACGGATAACTGAACGTCCATCCCAGCCTCACCCGCAGCCGCAAGGGATCGGCGACAATCTTGGCGAGTTAGCCGTTTAATGGGCAGAATGACAACTGCCTATTGCAGCCTCAATAGCTGGTTTCGCCTGGTGCTTGTCGTGGCCTTCGGCTCTGCTGCCCGACTAGGGCGGCAAAGACCAGGGCGACGACTGCGACCGAGATGACGATGATCGCGCCTGAAAATGCGTAGATGGTCGGCGAGGCACCCGAATTCATCGCGCCGAACATATAAAGCGGAAGCGTGTTCTGGCGACCGGCCAGGTAGTAGGCGCGCGCCTGCTCGTTCAGTGAAAGGAGAAATGCAAAGACGAAGCTCGAGATGAGATTGGTGCGCATGAGCGGCAGGGTTATGTCGACGAAGGCCCGTATCGGCCCGGCGCCGAGGTCGCGAGCCGCCGCGATGGTGCTGGGCCTGACCGCCGACAGGCCGATGAGCGAGACCATTGCGGCGAACGGCAGCGTCCACAGAAGATGTCCGATTGCTATGGTGACCCAAGATGGGGCGAGACCGACAACTCTCAGAGCAGTCGACAGACCGAGGCCCTCAATCGTACCCGGGACGAACATGGCCGAGAGAATGACGAGGAGGAATACGCCGCGCAGGCGCGTCATCGCCCGGTAGGCGAGCGCAGCAGAGAGGCCGATCGGCGCCGCCAGTGCGGCTGTTGCGAGCCCGACCAGCGCGCTTTCTTTGAGAGCCCCGGCGAGGCGGCCATCGTCGAGAAGCGCGAAATACCATTTGAGGCTATAGCGGCTCGGCGGAACGAGTCCAAGCTGCTCGTCCGGGTTCAGCGATGCAAGCAGCAGGTACAGTACCGGCGCATACATGATTGCCAGGCTCAGCGCCGTGATAGTAGTGAACAAAAGCCGGCCGCCGCTGGTGCGTCCCGTGACGATTGCATCGGAGCTCATATGCCGAGGCTTTCGAACAGGCGCGACAGCCTGAGCGCGCGATTTGCGATGATGATGAGGACGGTGAGCACAGTGACGACAACAGTCGCGATTGCGAAGGCGAGGGGGAAATTCACCACTCTCAGTACATCGTCGATCATGATGGAAATGGACGAAGCACCAGCCCCTCCAAGAAGCTGAACCTCCATCGACGTGCCAACGGCGGCGACGAATACGAACAGAAAGCCCGCCACGATTCCCGGCAGGACGAGCGGTAAGACGATGGTTGCGAGCACGGTCCAGAAGCCTGCACCGAGGTCCTGGCTTGCACGAATCACTGAATGTTCGATCCGCGCAAATGCCAGCACGATGGGAACTATCGCGAATGGCAGATAGGCGGCGACCATCCCCATCAGGACCGCAAAATCGGAGAACAAAAGCCATTCGACTGGAGTCTCCACAATTCCAAGGCTCATTAGCGCGTTGTTGATGACGCCCTGCCGACCAAGCACGAGGCGCCATGCAAAGGCGCGCACGAGGCCGCTCGTGAAGAATGGAATGGTGAACAGTGCGAGCAGGAGCGCAGCCCGGCGCGGTCCGCTCAACAGACCGACGACCGCCGCGGCCGGAACCGCGAGCAGCGTGGAAGCCGTAGCCGTCAGTGCGGCAAGGCCCGCCGTGCGCAGAAAGACGGTTGCTCGTCCGTTGTCGAGGAGGGCCGCATATGACGCGAACGACCAGGCGGGCTTGATCCAGTAGGTGTCAGGATCGAAGCTCCAGAAACTCCATGTCGCAATCAGTGCCAGCGGAATGAAGCCCACCCCAACAAAGACCGCGAGCGACGGAAGCGCGAGGAGGAAGCCCGCCGGCCGCAAGCCGGCGCCCGCGCTTTCGTCGGGCCCCGGTTCGCGAGGCACTACGCGTTCCTCAACTTCTGCCACCATGTTTCGTAGAGCTGGAAATTGTCCGGCCGGGTGTTTTGCCAATAGACCTTGCCGGCAAACTTTTGCTTCACACGCTCGGTCAGTTCCCGGACAGCCGCCGGATCGAAAGCATTCGGATGAGCCGTCGCGTAGGCGACGCTGTTGTCGGTGGGAATGACATAGCCGCGCAGCTGGCCGAGCTTGCAGCCGTAGAATCCCGCGAGAAGGGCATTGACCATCTGATGGGCCGCCTTCGTACGCCCGCGGACCACCGCGCTCTTCAGCAGGACGGTATTGTTAGCCCATCCCTCGTAGCCTTCCCTCGGCACGGCATAATAGCAATCGATACCCCGCTTCCGCGCAGCATAAAGGATGGGTTCCCAGCCGGTCATCACCCAGACCTCCTGGCTGGCCAGGAGCTGGAGACCTTGTTCCCAACCGTTCCAGAACGTGCGGAACTGGCGGTCCCGCTTGTGCTTGATCAGGAATTCCATGACCAGCCCGAGTTCGTCAGCGGTCAGGTTGCCGGGCTCGGCAATCTTCGCATTCTCGGAGTTCTTCAGATAAATGGCGGTAAAGGTGACGCTATTGATCCAGGCGTCTTCCATGGCGGTCTTGCCCTTCAGCTTCGGATCAAAGATGACGCCGTAGCTGTCGACGCTGCCAACCTTGTCCCTTACGGCGATCATGGAATCGGCATTGATGACGGTCGGAATTCCGTAGACCTTGCCATCGTGGGTCAGGTAGGGAATGTCCTTCGCCCACTGCCACACGCTCGCATAATGCGGTATTTGCGAAATGTCCCAAGGCGCAATCAGGCCGCGTCTCGCCAGTTCCTTTTCGCTGCCTCCCTGGAGCCCTCCGACATCATAAATGTCGATTGCGTTGCCAGCCACCAGCTTCGCAACGACCGGCCCCGGGTCATTGCCGTTGTCGGTGAAGTCGACTTTGACACCGCTGTCGTTTGCAATGGTTCTCCAGCCGTCGTCGCCGATATCGAGCGTGCCGGTTGCCCAAAAATTGATATCATCTAACGCTCGGGCGGCGCGCAATCCGCCCAAACTTCCGACTGCCAGCGCGCCAGCGCCAAGAACACCGTTCTGAACAAGCTGGCGGCGTGTCAACTGGGAAAATACGGCCGGTGGAGAGCCATTCCCGATGCTGTACGCCATTGTCCAAGCTCCTCGGGAGCCTTCCGGCTTGATGCATATCATAATTCAGGCGCCTTTGCAGAGACGGCGCTGGGCAGATATCAGGGCTCGACGAGCGCGTCCGGTAGCAACAGCGGCTTTATGGGTTCCCAAACAATCTCGATGCTGCTGCCTGATGCGGGTACCGCGACACCCGAGTCCGCGGAGATGAGAAATTTGAGCGCTTGACCGTCAACCAAGCGGCTCTCAACCTCGACGTCCCGGCCCTTGTAGGCGGTGGAAATGACCGTGAGTGGCCCGAGATCACTTCGTTCTTTCGGGTGCGCGATCCTGATCCGCTCGGGTCGGAGGACCAGCACATAACCGTTCGCCGGGTCACGGCTGACGGGCGGCTCACAGCGGATATCCCGTCCAGCTACGCGCGCATGCCAGTCGGCAATGCCGGAATCGACGCACTCCGGCTTCAATATTGCGTCGAACCCAACGAACCGCGCGACGAAGGCATTGGCCGGTCGTTCGAAGATTTCGCGCGGCGTACCGATCTGTTCGATGCGGCCCGCTCGCAAGACTATAATTCGATCGCTTAGAGATAGAGCCTCATCCTGATTGTGAGTGACGGCAAGGATGGTCGCGCCGAGCCGTCGGTGCAGACGACTGATCTCGCCGCGCAGTTGCTGGCGCAATCGCTCATCGAGCCCCGTTAATGGCTCGTCGAGCAGAAGTACAGCAGGGTCGAGCACCAGCGCTCGGGCCAGCGCCACGCGTTGGCGCTGGCCTCCGGAAAGCTGGTGTATGGGGCGCCGCTCGTAGCCTTCAAGGGCAACGATAGCGAGCATCTCCGCCGTGCACTTGCGCCGCGTGGCTGGGTCGACGCCACGTACCTTAAGACCATAGGCCACGTTCTCGGCAACTGTCATGTGCGGAAACAGGCCGAGGTCCTGAAAGATCGTGTTGCATGGCCGCTTGTTGGGCGGAAGCGCCGTCATGTCCGTACCGGCGAAGAGAATACGGCCTGCGGTCGGCTGCAGGAAGCCACCGATTATTTGCAATATCGTGCTCTTGCCAGAGCCGGAAGGCCCCAGCACCGTGACGAAGCTTCCCTCCGGCACCTCCAACGAAATATCGGACACGACAGGTTTGTCGTAGACCTTGGTTACATGATCGAGCGCTATGGCGGCTGGCGAACTCATCCGGCCTCCTCGTTCGCCAGAAAACCGAAACAGTCAATGGCTGACGTTGCGCGCCTGTGCAGTATCCACCAATCCGACCGGCAGAACGAATTGGACGCGCGCGCCGGTCTTGCCGTCTGACGATGCCGAAAGTTGTCCGCCGTGGCGCTGAACGATCATGCGGCAGATCGCGAGGCCCAATCCCATTCCATTTGCCTTGGTCGTGACGAATGCATCAAATATGTTGTTCAAACGTCCAGAATCAATCCCAGGGCCTGAATCCTCAACTGCGACCACGATTGTGTTGCGATCCCGAGGCTGTGTGCTCACCCGCAGCAGGCGTGCTTTATCCGTTGTGGTGGCCATGGCATCGATCGCATTGTGGACCAGGTTGAAGACCACCTGTCGCAACTGACCCTGATGACCTTCGATCAGCGGCAGATCGGATGCAAGTTCGGTTTCGGTCGCGACGCCGTGATCCCTCAACTGTCCGTGAAGCGATTGCAGCACGCCACGTGCAATCTCGTTGACATCGACCGGTCGTCGGCTGTGATCGACCTTCTTAAAAAGGCCGCCGATGCTGTCGAAGACCTCGCTCGCGTGATGGCAGTCGGTGATGATCCCATTCAGAATCGCCCGCAACTCGTCAAGATCGGGCGGCATCATTCCAAGAAATCGTATTCCCGCAAGGCCGCCTGTCGCAATAGCCCCCAGGGGTTGGCGTACTTCGTGGGCGATGGACGCTGTCGCCGCCTCGACATTCAGCAGTTTGTTGTCTCGTTCGCGCTGCAGTGTCTCAACCGCCTCGCGCAGGGCGCGTTCGGTCCGTCGCAGGTCCGTTATGTCCGTCGAGATGCCGCAAATTCCCTGGACTTCGCCGGCGTCTGAAATTAGCGGTACCTTCTTTGATAGGAGCAACCGGTCACCTGCAGGTGTCTTCGACATTTCCTCGGATTCCGACAGCTTGCCCGTCCTCATGGCGGCGACGTCATTGCTTCGATACTGCTGGGCGATTTCTAGGGGAAACACGTCGAAGTCTGTTCTGCCGAGGCACTGCTCCCGAGTCACGTTGCACAGCAACTCCATGCCTCGGTTGAGGAAGATATAGCGACCATCCTTGCGTTTGGCGTAAATACTCGCGGCGCTGTTTTCGAGGACGGTGTGCAGGAGCAGATGGTTCTCTCGCAACGTCTCGTAGAGCGCTTCGATCCGCTGCCTCACGTCTGCAAAATGCTTGCGTGCTTTTGGCTCCGCGAGGTCCGCTTCAAGAGCATCAATCTCTCGCTTCAGTGCGTCATAGTGCGCTTCAAATTCCGGTTGCGACATTGGGATGCTCGGGCCAACCGGCTTCACGACCTCATATCGAGGCAGCCATCCGCGTCCACTTTGCGGTCGCCACTATGACGCTGATGTACAAAGGCAGAACGCTACTACGATTTTGGCGGGTGTTCAATCTCGCGTGCCGATCGGCACGGAGGTTTTGCCGATGGTAGGTCCGTACCAACACTCGCCCGCTTTGCGAGCCTGTGTGATTGGTTGTGCAGTTGACGAAAGTAAGGTCGCGAGGCCGTTTGCGAAGAATGCCTCGTCGAGTCCCTAGTCTTGTGCAAACACCACCACTGTTCTAAAAGCACCTGGCAATGGCAAAAAAAGCTCTCATTGCGATTGTCGATGACGATCAATCCATTCGCCGCTCGACGGCAACGCTCATGATGGCGTTCGGATTCGCTGCCCGGAGTTTTGCGTCGGCTGAAGAGTTTCTGCAGTCCCCCGAACTCGGCGAAACGTCCTGTGTCATTTCTGATGTTCAGATGCCGGGCATCGGCGGTCTCGAGTTGCAGAGCCGATTGGCGTCCACACATCGTGAAACGCCTGTCATCTTTATTACCGCTTTTCCGGATCCTCGAATCCAGGAGAGGGCGCTCGCGGGCGGGGCCATCTGCTTTCTCACGAAGCCTTTCGACGGAGAGATCCTCCTTCAATGTGTCGATCGAGCCCTCAACCGATCCAACAGTTGAGCGCATTTCTCGCGGGCGTTCTGGCAAGCCGAGCGCCACACTCTATCTCTGTCGAATATATCTTGAAGGACGGCGCCTATTCGGGAATGCCGGCCTTGATCAAGCCCTCCGCGAACACCTCGCAATGGGCGAAGCCGCGCAGATTGTCGCGCAGCACGCCCACCCTCAGCGGTGGCCCGACCGTGTTGCGGCGGGCGGTGAATTCCACCGCCTCTTCGATCAGGCCGAGATGCCCGCAACAGCTGATGAGCGCATTGTAGTGCCCAGCGAATTCGGCATCGGCGGCGACTGATGCCCGGAGATACGGCAGCGCCTCCGCGAAGCGTCGCGCCGCGAGCAACGCCAAGCCGTGGATCGTGGTGTAAAGGCCGGAAAAGGAATCCAATGGGCTCATGCGAAGCGCTTTTGCAGTTTCGGCGATCGCATCATCGAAGCGACCTGCCCGCAACAACGCCCAGCCATAAGCCGTGTGCGCGAGCGCGAAGCTGGGATTGAGGTTGAGGGCGGCCTGGTGCTCGGCCAGCGCGCGCTGGTGTTGGCGGGAGGTGCTCAAGTTGAGGCCGACGGTCATGTGGGCCCACGGCTCGCCCTGGTCAAGACGCAACGCCTCCTGGGCACGCAAGGCGCTCTGCCTGTAGCCCTCGGAGCGGTCTTCAACGTAATAGTAGAGCGTGGCCCACCAGATCGCCCAGCTGAGAGTGGCGTGCGCTCGCGCATAGTTCGGGTCAATCTCTATGGCGCGGCGCAGCAAGCGTTGTGCCTCTTCGTTGTGCTTGCGGCCAAACTTGTTAATAAGGTCGATGGCGCGGACCACGAGTCCCCAGACATCGACGCTTTCAGGCGGCTGTCGGGCGGCACGATAGCCCTCCTGGGCGTAGAGGTGCGGCTCGATCGCGGCAACGATGTTTTCCGTGATCTCGTCCTGGACCGTGAAGATGTCGTGCAGTTGACGATCGTATTTCTCCGCCCAGATGTGCTTGGCCGTCTCCCCATCGATGAGCTGACCTGTGATGCGGATGCGCTGGCCAGCGGTGCGTACGCTGCCCTCCAGCGCGTAGCGCACGCCCAGATCGCGGGCGATTGTCCTCACATCGACGGCTTTGTCTTTGTAGACAAAGGCCGAGTTGCGGGCGATGACGAAGAGCCAGCGAAGCCGGGACAGCGCCGTGGTGAGATCCTCGGTGACGCCGTCCGCGAAGTACGCGTGCTCCGGTTCGTCGCTGAGGTTCGTGAAAGGCAGGACCACGATCGACGGCCTGTCCGGCAATGGCAGGGTTGGCGGAGCCGACGCGGCAGCGGCCAAGCCGACGTTGACCCGAAATACCTGCAACGGGTCAGCGATATTTTTCAAGCGCTGCTCACCCATATCAGCGTACTGGGTGTCGATCTTACTCTTGACCTGTTCGTATGCGGAACGCGACAAGCATATTCCGCCGGGTTCAGCAATTGCTTCGAGTCGCGCTGCGATATTGACACCATCGCCCAGAATGTCATCGCCCTCGACCAGCACTTCGCCGAGATTGATGCCGATGCGGTATAGCACGCGCTGTTCCGCGATCAGCTTGGCATTGCGTCGGGCCATTAGCTTCTGCACTTTGATCGCGCATTCGACTGCTGCCACCACCGATGGGAACTCAATGAGCACGCCGTCGCCCGTGGTCTTGACAATCCGTCCGTCATGCTTTCCGACGATTGGCCGCATTGCCGCTAGATGGTCACGCAAGCGGCGCGCTGTCCCGGCCTCGTCCATGCCCATGAGCCGGCTGTAACCAGCCACGTCGGCGGCAAGGATCGCTGCAAGCCTGCGTTCGACCCGCTGCTGTGCCATGGACTGCTCTCCAGGCTACGGCTCGCGGCACTGTACCACAATGAGCGCACGGCTATCACCACGAGGCGATATCTGGTCCTGCCGCCGCCGTTATGGAGGTGCATATGTGTGTTGTGGGGCAGAGGGCGACTTTATCAGTTCAGCCGCCGCCGCCATAGGTAATGCCAATTGTCGAAAGTCATGCTGAGCGCGGGGACGAGTGTCGGCTGCGGGCGAACGTAATCGGCAGAACTTAATTTTCGAGATCGACGTACTGCCGAAGCCTGAAGATGATGTCGGGCAAAGCCTTTCGCAGGCGTGAAGCATCCTGGGAAGTTGTCGAGAACGGTGCGAACTCGATCATGGCGTTCCAGGGGCGACTTCCGTAGACGGTGATCGAGACCCCGGACTTCGGAAAGCCGTCTACTTTGCGAAGCCCACCAAGGACGAGGTCGGCGATCGCCACAGCTGGCAATCGCGCTCGTTTTTCATCGTGGCCACCGGCGGACAAGGGAACGACTTGCTTGGCTGATGGCGCTGCCGAGGTCGCGGGCTCCTCTTGGGGCTTTGGCGGCATGTCCGGCGCCGGAGGTGCGGTGGCGGGCTCGGTCAGTGCTGAGGGGGTAGCTTCAGCGAGCGGATGCGGCCCGGAAGCTTGATCGTCAGCGCGCTTGCCGCCCAGAAGGCCGCTGATCAGTGCCGCAAGACCCGAATCTTTCGCGTCATCGCTCATCGCTCTCTCGCAGTTGGGCCTAGCTTAGCAGCTCCCGCAACGGACGCCACTTCGCCTGGACAAGTGGTCGCGGTTCCTGTGTTCGCAACCGAACCTTCAGGTGTGTAAAGGTCCGCTAACCTCCACCTCTGCGAGATACCTGATTCACGAAGGGGCGTTCGAAGGTGTTGGGTGGTCTGGTGATGCGCTGGCGTATGCGCAATTTTTTGTTGATCTGTCCAACTTGCAAAAATGCCGCTTCCGCGATCTGCGGGCGCTACATGCTCGGCGAGGAGCGACTGACGTGCAATCGCTGCGGAGCGACTGAGTCTGTGACTTTCTGGCGTTTCGAGGGGATAGCTTACCGCGCGTGCGCGATGAATGGTCGCACGGGCTATTGCGCTCACGGCTAGTTAAAGCAATGCAATTTGTGGACTAGAGAATGACAAATTGGGTGATCGTTCGAGCCTACGGAAGGCAATTAGATCAGTTGCGCGGAGAGGCATCCCGCATTTCACGGGCAAACAAGATCGACTGGTGGATTGAGCGCGACGTCCAAGGGACACGATTCTGCTTTGACGACGTTGAGGCGAAGAGGGCGTTCGTCTCAATATGCGAAAACGTCGGTGTTTCGCATTTTGACGGCGCGCCACCAGCGTGAGGGAAGCAGCAGCGTGGATCGCTTCAATCCGCTTGACATAGGTCAAAGGTCGAGACCGGGAATAAGTGGCAATTTGCCGCGTTCGTTTGTCGCTACCGGGCAGACAGCGCTATTCATGATGCTTAGGGTGAAAACGGGCGGCAGGCTTACGGACTGCTGCCTACTTGCTCTGATTAAGCCATACTCAGACACCCGCCCCCAGTTGATTTTCCCCTGACTTGGGGGCGGGCTTCTCTCGACAACTTGTGGCTTCGGCGCCAGTCACCGAGTGGTCACCACCCGGTACGCCTTGGCCTTCTTGCGTCTTGGCTCGGAATCTGGCGGCGGCTTCCCGCGGTTGAAGGCTCGCATGATGCCGATCCGGGCGAACATGGTTGGGCCGCCTTGCTCGGCCACCAGCATCAGCGCCTCCATCGCTGCTCGCCATTCCGGCGCGTCGTGCTCGCGCTTGGGAAGGGCGGCAATGTACTTGCCGGCATCGCGCAGCCTCACCGGCTTGCGGCCGTCAACCGATATAGGATCGTCGAAAGGCCACCCCCAGCCTCGATCTGTCATTCTTGGTACTGCCCGCCCACAGTTGGAACATGTCAGCCCAGTTTCCTTTTGAACGAAAGACAGGCCCTGTTGGGTGCCGTGGGCCGTCACGATCCAATTCAGCAACCAGTTTTGTTGCTTCCGCTTCCTCTTGATCTTGGTGATGTCGGCTTCTGGCTCCCTAATGCGAAGTCCCGGCGGGCTCTGAAATTGTCGGCTTATCGGGGTAGACGGGAAGCAGTTGGCCGTCTGTCCAACCAGCGCTTTGACCCGTTGCCGACGTTGGCTTGAGGGGAGCCTAAGCAAAGAATGGGTGCGGAGCGTCTCCCGTCCCTTTTGCTTTCATAACCGCGACGCACTCGTCAATCTGTTGATCGGACATGTTTAGTTCGAATTCGCCGCGCAGCACGTCCCTAAACTCCCTCTCGGTCGCGAGCCAGCGCTTCTCGGCATGCCCCTCCGCGTCGCGGACGGTGACACGCGCGTTGTACATGGTGATCCGGCGCCTGTTCGGCCCCGGCTTCGCCACGATGATGTTGCACTGGTACGGCGTGTCAGGATGGGTCGCGGTGTACCAGTTGGTGATCTCGTATTCGCCATCGTACCGCGGATAAGGAACGACCCGGTAAATGTGCTGCCAGCCCTGCTTGAGCCGCGCTTGGAGCGTCAGCTCTCCGCCAACATCGATAAAGCGCATAACCTCGTGCGGTGTCTCTTGCTCAATCTGCGGTGCGAGCAAGAGTGCGCAGGTCGGCGCGAGATTGCCGAAGCCGACATCCGCCAGATAAATTCCCTCCGGCAGCTCCACTTTCAGCAGCATGTGGATGGCCGGGCGCGGTGCGTCGATCTCCAGCCCGCGCACGACACGCCCTTGAAGGCTTGTGATCCTGTAGCCGAGCGACCGAAGCCCGGCCCGAAACAGCATGTTCTGTTCAAAGCAGTATCCACCCCGCCTGCTGGCGATCATCTTGTGCTGAAGCGTAGGTACGTCGAGCTTGGGCGGTTGCCCGAGCATAATATCGAGTGTTTCGTAGGGGATTGAATGCGAGTGTGCCAAAATAAGTTGATTTAGAGTCTCAAGCGTAGGTGTGAGCGACCCAGAATAGCCGATGCGCGTAAGCCAGGCTTTCTGATCGAGTTGTGTGTCGGACATTTCACGCACTCTCGGTGTTTCGCGGCTCGTCACCTTGCGGGACGCACTTCATCTGCTGCCACCCGTTCGGCAGGTTGGGGATACCATGGAAGTCCGGTTCCCGCGTGATCGAGCGGTTCCCCCGGCCAAATGAAATCAAGATTTCTCCTAAATCGTGCCGGTGATTGTCGTTTCGCTAATTAGGTACCGGGTCGACAAGAACATTAGGAGGAGGCATTACCCAATGCCGACGAAAGACGGTTTTACTTCGAACGATCCTTTGTCTCTCTTTCTCTCCGAACATGCCGATGAACCCGAGCAGCAGGGACTCGGGAAAGCTTTGGACAGTGCGACTATCTCGTCGCGAGTCCTCAAGGCGAGTATTTTGGTTGCAACGGCGACAGCGATCGGTATCGCGATTCTATCAGTGGAAAATCCAGCGACGCTCTTTGCGGACGTCACGGCTTTGCGGATCGACAATTCGGTGCTTCAGCCTGACACCGATCAGTCGACACCAACAGTTCAATCAACCGCAATGCAATCAACCGCCGATGCTCAGGCTTTGCCGCCGACGGCACGGGACGCGCCGTCGGTTAATCCCGAGTCGGCGCCGCCATCAGTCAACAAGACCGCCGCAACGAACGCGCCGACCGACGACGAATTTGCTGCCGCTTCTGAACCCGCCGCTCAGAGTCAGACGGAAAGCAGTGAGCTACCATCTGAAGCCCTGTTCAAGCAATTCCAGGCTTGGAGGGCCGAGGAGGATAGACGGGCACAGGTCGCGCTCCTGCAAGATGCCCGACCAGAGATCTGGCCCATGCAAAAGCACCGAAGGGTCCGGCCCGTGCAAAATGCGCGGGCAAAGATCCGGCACGCGCAGAAGCCCCGAGCAAAGGTCCAGCGGGAGCAAAATGCAGAGGTACCCGTCCGGCCCGTACAAGATGCACGAGCACAGGACCAGTCTGTGCAGAGTGCCCAGGCACCATCGTTCCTGCAAATCTTCGGCCCGTTTAGAGCAAGCCCGCCCCAGCGTGGTCCTTGAACAGCTCGGCGTCCCGCACATAGCCGCGTAGGTTACCGACTGGCTTGTGTCGGCTCACGTCTCTTGGCGCTGGCCTAGTTTAACCCCTGGTGGCCTAAGTTGAATTCACAGTGGCCTGATTTGAACTACTACGGGCCATGGAATTGAACTCGACCCTGACCTGTCCAGCCTGCGGCCACCAAGCCACCGAGACTATGCCAACCGACGCCTGCCAGTTCTTCTATGACTGCAAGGGCTGCGGCACCCGGTTTAAGCCCAAGGCTGGCGATTGTTGCGTGTTCTGCTCTTATGGCTCTGTCCCGTGCCCGCCGGTTCAAGAACAAGGCAAAGCATGATGCTGCGAATAAGGCCGCCGGTGGTACTGTCCTGACTTGGACACGCGCTCTGCCAAATTAGAACATTGTTCGGGATAAAGTGGCAATCGAGTCGTGACCGCTTTCTGGAGTGGGTGACTCAGGAGGGCCTCAGCCGGTCAGCCCCCGGCTGGGGCCTTTTCGTGCGCCCGTCCAATAACAACGCCGAGCGGCGTTTCAGGCCTCAAATCGCAGCCGCATTGCCCGCAGTGGAAAGTGAGATAACAACATGCGATCCATTTTGATTATCGCGATGGTGATTGGATGGATTGCTCAGGCGGGAGCTATCGACCGAAACAAGTGGATCGAGCAGACTGCAAGAGCGAGCAAAGCTTGCCTTGCCAAATTTCGGCAGAAGTTCGGTGAAGCAAAAGGTCACAATTACGCTGACTGTGTGACGGATCAAAATAACAGAGCAGTGGACACCTGTACTGGCAACAGCGAGTTTGCCAATTGTGTTTTAGAGCGAACATTGAGGGTATTGGAAGTGTGCGACCTGTCGGGATGCTAAGGTAGTCGTTGCGGGTTCATCGCGTACCCTAGCAGCCCAATCAGGCACGCGGCGAATTAGAGCCGAGCACAGGCCTTTTCCGCTGCAGTGGTCGTCGGAGCAATAGACCAGGATGCCACGCACGCCCATCTGGCGCATGTCCGCCTGAGGCGGTGAACCAGGGCGCCGGGCTTCGGTCGCGCTTCAGAGCTCAGGCTCCATCGAGGGATGGCTGCAGTGCCGGCACTCTCTGATGAGGCTGGGTCGCCGTGGCGCGGTTCTTAAAGTGGTCGAGGACGAACAGGCGTATCGCGGACGACAGATTGCTGTGAGGGCGGTTGCTGTCGATCTCGCCGACCAACTCCGACAGCGTCATGTTGCGCAGGCCGGAAATCTCCTTCATGCCATTCCAGAAGGCCGCTTCCAGGCTGACGCTGGTCTTGTGGCCGGCGACAACGATGGATCGTTTTACGACGGGGGATTTCATGGATTCCTCGCGCTTAGTCAGGAGACGATCTCGAATTTCTAATGGCCCCGCGGCCAGGCCGATCTTTGACTCATATCAACGGTCGTCCTCTGCTTATGGCACCATGGAGCATGACACCGTCTAACGAGCCTCGCCCGGGAAAGGACGCGCCAAAGCCTTCGCACTTGGACGAGGCGCGCCGAATCATCGAGGAGTATGAGAAAGATCTGCGAGAGATTATCAAGAAGCTCTACCAGAAGATGAACTAAATAGGATAACCCACAAAGGTGATGCAAAATCCCGGATGACGTCAGTGTGGGCGAGTCGTTCGGTGCCGTCTGTTCGGTAGGCAACAATTCGCCCCGCTGCGAGAGAAGCCCGTGAACCGGCGGGCCTTCAACGGGACACCACGTAGCTAAGGGTTGCTACAAGCACGACCAGCCATGAGTACCAGACGATCAGCACCCAGATGTCCGGTTCGATCTTCCTCATGATGGGGAAGAAGAGGGCGGCTGGCTTCGACGTGTTTGAGATAGGTCAAGGTCCGCTCACGAGACCGGGAATAAGTGGCAATTTATACCTTTCGTTTGTCGCCTACTGGGCAGACAGCGCCATCCATGATGCTCAGGGTGAAAACGGGCGACAGGCTTACGGACTGCCGCCCCGCTCTTGATAAGCCAAACCTCAGACACCCGCCTCCAGTTGTTTGTCCCCTGACTTGGGGGCGGGTTTCTCTCGACACAGTCTCCTTCGGTTGAGGCGCGTCCTAATTCGTTGGCACAATCTGCATAGCTACTTCCTCGATCATGGGGCTGGGTTGCATATTTTTCCCGATGACAAAGAGTAGGACCCATTTCTAAGTCGCTCCATCGCCCGGCCGTACGCTGAGCGCCGGGGATAGCTTCGATGGAAGAGTACAGGGCCAATTTGCTCGGGCCTGATGGGCAAATTACCAACCGGATCGATATCATTTGTGCGGATGAGAAAACGGCAAGAGAGCAGGCATGGCAACTGGCACATGATTGTGCGGTCGAGCTTTGGCGGGACGATCGGATGATCGCAAAATATCCAGCCCGACTTTGAGGCAGAACGGATCTCATCGGTAACCCATCGCCGACGTCGTCGGCCTGTTCCAGTTGAAGTCCGGCCGAGAGTCGGCGCCGCGCCTGCCGCGCACCTGGCAGACAAATCGCGGCTCGATGTCTGACAGCCTCACATCATCGGGCCGCGATCGGCGCTCAAGGCAACGCTATGGCCGCAGCGGTAGTCAGCGCAATAGACCAGCACGCTGCGCACGCCCATCCGGCGCATGTCGCCGAAGGTGATCTTCACCGGGCGATCACCGGGGGCAGTGTTGCTTTGGCGGCGAACGGGGCGAGGCATGTCGCCATCAAAGCGGTGCCGGGAGAAGCCGGCAAATTATCAATCCCCTGGGCCTCGCTGCGCTTGGAAGGCCCCGTGCGTCGTGGGTGTGGACAAGCACCAAGCGGGCGCGGGGCTTCGGTCCGCGCGCTCATTGCTTCTTGCCCGTTAGCTCGTCGGTCTCTCGGGCAAGTTTTAACCAACCTTCGGCTATGCCGAGCCAGAAATCCTTGTCTTGCTGGTTGCTGGCCGCATCGGCCATCCGCCGAGCTTCCGCGGCCTCATTACGCAACTTTTTGCTATCCAGCACCGCGGGCTCTCACACTCAGAGACCGCACTGAGCGTAGGTTTTCCTGGCAAGCTGCCAATGCGAGCCGACAGCCACGAAGTCGACGTCAAGGCATTGGTTTCCTCGACGATATTCGGCCAGGCCGTGGCCGTTGCATTCAAGGTACTCGAGGTTTATTCGCCAGCGCTTTTCTTGAGGATTGTAGGTCGCAAAGTCGTGCTGAGCACGAGGCGGGCCCTTACAGATTTCCGCGATGTAGTGGCGGACCTCAATGGGCAGAACATCGATGTGATGGGCGTCCCAAGGGGCATCTCTAGCTATGCTCCCCCTCGCTTCAGCCTGAATGCCGCTGCTGAGCAGCAGGCAAAGAGCCAGCAGGGTTCGGACTGTCATTTGACACTCCTAGTCGAGAGGCGCACCTATTCGGCAACGAACATGAAGATCAACCAACCGACCACAATCGCGAGACAAGCCAGAGAAACGAGGAAAGGCTATCCCGCGTCATGGCGTATCAGCCAAGCAAGGGCGGCACACACCAGGACGATGGCCCCGGCTGCAACCATCCAATTCTGGATCGGCGCCCCGGGCAGATCGCGCACCAGCCACTCGCCCATTAGGCCGCTCGAAGAGATATGATCCCGGATAATAGACCCGCGACCTGACCGACACCTTACAAGATTAGGATATCTCACTCGGCACTTCAGCGCCCGCCCTTGACGAACCCGGCGGGAGTCTGATCGGCCGCCCCCAGCCTCGATCGGTCATTCTGCGCGCTTCACAATCCTGGTGCGTCCAAAGAGCGCCCAAGACCTAGGGTACCATTTTTTCCCGATGTGCCATGCTAGCCTGATCTGGTCGGATGGCGGGCTTACGGACTGCAATCCGGTATTTCTGAAATGGAAATACTTAAGCCCTAGCGCCCCGCCTTCGGACGACATCTCAAAGTACGCGCTTCACCTGGAAGTCTGGGTTCGACGGCAGCAATGGCTCGTTCGACGTCGTCTGCCAGAACCGTCAGATGATCGGCCAGCTTTGTGAAGAGCTCGCGCTTCTTTGGATCGGTCGCCAAGTCGCGGATCAGGGCGCACTCGGCTGCGCCCGTACGGAGCTTTTCGAGTTGAGCCGGCATGTCTTGCATGTCCGGTCTCCGTTCCGGGGCGGGAACTTAGTCCAAAAGCAGACAGACCGGATTGCTGGATTGTCATAGGCTCATGACGCTTGGTGATCCCAAATACCGCCAAGCAAACCTTCAACGGCCCCGGCATTTAGGGTTGTGCTGGGGCCGCTTCTCGGCGGCGATCGGACCGCGGCCGAGGTTTAAAAATTCGCTTTTGTCCGGGTGCCTCATGATCAGAATTCTGATTGGCGCTTCGATAATTCTCGGCAGCCTGATAGTCGCCGCCGAAACGCAAAACTGCAGGCAATATCCTCCGGGACCTTTCCGCTTCCAGCGCAAGGCGGCGAAACATCCGGAAATCGTCGAGAAGAAGGAAATGTGCCGCGACGAAGCCCATGCGATAGGTCTCGTCAAAGCTAAGAAAGATCCCGGCTTTAAAGATTACGTGCACGCGTGCATGCATCGACGCTAGAATGATCGAGCGTTCCGGTGGGACCGGTAGGGTTAGTCTCGCCCTTTCAAGAGACGGACATAACTGCAGCTCGAGCCAGCCGCGTTCGACCGCGTGCTTGATCCCGGTGCCAAACTCGGCCCCCGCTGGCCTTGAGCGCGTAGAGAAAGGGCGCGTTGATCTTCTCGATGTGGATGCGACCGTCCTGCACAGGCTCAATGCCGGAGGCGAGTTCAACCAGCTTGCGGGCGGCGGCTTTCGGGTTGGCAAAGGGACGTTCGGCGGTAAGCTTCATGCAGCGGATGCTCGGCGTTGTTTCGGTTCTTGAGCCCGGGCAAGGTCCTGCCACGCCAGAGCAACACGCAACCATTTCAAACGGTCAACTGCGCAAGTAGCCGCTGCAGCGCGGCGCATCGCCTCTTCGGCCTCGATTCGCGGATCAGCATCTTGGCTCATCCTGTCCCTATAGCCACTACAGCTTAATGGCCGAAGAACGAGACGGTCCGGGAAACTACGGCTCGTATGAGTTCGAGAACGGTGTCGTGCGCCCCGGCATATCGTGCCAGTTACGGACGACGTTCGATGCGCCCGCGCCGCACGCCTTGCAGACTAGACTGCGGCCGACGCGCGCCCATGGACTCAGAAGTCCATGCCACCCATCCCGCCGCCCGGGGGCATGGCGGGGCCGGCAGCGGCCTTCTTCGGCAGCTCGGCGACCATGGCCTCGGTGGTGATCAGCAGCGCTGCGACTGAGGCGGCGTTCTGGATCGCGACGCGAACCACCTTGGTCGGGTCGATGATGCCCTTGGTGACGAGGTTGCCGTACTCGCCGGTCTGGCTGTCGAAGCCGAACGAATACTGATCCTTCTCCAGGATCTTGCCGACGATGACGGAGCCGTCCTCGCCCGCATTGATCGCAATCTGGCGGGCAGGTGCCGACAGTGCCTTGCGCACGATCTCGACGCCGGTCTTCTGGTCGTCGTTCTTGGTCCGGATGCCTTTGAGATGCACGGAGGCACGGAGCAGGGCGACTCCGCCGCCCGGCAGGATGCCTTCCTCGACCGCCGCACGGGTCGCATGCATCGCGTCATCAACGCGGTCCTTGCGCTCCTTCACCTCGACCTCGGTCGCGCCACCGACGCGGATCACCGCGACGCCGCCGGCGAGCTTGGCGAGACGCTCCTGGAGCTTCTCACGGTCGTAGTCCGAGGTGGTCTCCTCGATCTGTCCCTTGATCTGGGCCACACGCGCCTCGATGTCGGCCTTCTTGCCGGCGCCGTTGACGATCGTGGTGTTCTCCTTGTCGATCATTACCTTTCTGGCGCGACCGAGCATGTTGAGCGTCACGTTCTCGAGCTTGATGCCGAGATCTTCCGAGATCGCCTGGCCGCCGGTCAGGATCGCGATGTCCTGCAGCATGGCCTTGCGGCGATCGCCGAAGCCCGGCGCCTTGACGGCCACGACCTTCAGGCCGCCACGGAGGCGGTTAACGACGAGGGTGGCGAGCGCCTCACCTTCGACGTCTTCAGCGACGATGACCAGCGGCTTGCCGGTCTGCACCACGGCCTCGAGCAGCGGCAACAGCTCGTTCAACGAGGAGAGCTTCTTCTCGTTGATGAGGATGTAGGCGTCTTCCATTTCAGCGCGCATCTTGTCGGCATTGGTGACGAAGTAGGGCGAGATGTAGCCACGGTCGAACTGCATACCCTCGACCACGTCGAGCTCGGTCTCGAGTGACTTGGCTTCTTCAACCGTGATGACGCCCTCGTTGCCGACCTTCTTCATGGCATCCGAGAGGAACTTGCCGACTTCGGCATCGCCATTGGCGGAGATGGTGCCGACCTGGGCGATCTCCTCGTTCGAGGTGACCTTCTTGGAGTTCTTTTCTAGATCGGCGACAACCGCATCGACCGCGAGATCGATACCGCGCTTCAGATCCATCGGGTTCATGCCGGCGGCAACCGATTTGGCGCCTTCACGGACGATCGCAGCGGCCAGCACGGTCGCGGTGGTGGTGCCGTCGCCGGCAGCATCCGCCGCCTTCGACGCCACTTCCCGCACCATCTGGGCGCCCATGTTCTCGAACTTGTCCTCGAGTTCGATCTCCTTGGCGACGGCAACGCCGTCCTTGGTGATGCGGGGCGCGCCGAACGACTTGTCGAGGACGACGTTGCGGCCCTTCGGACCGAGCGTGACCTTCACGGCATTGGCGAGGATCTCGACACCGCGCAGCATGCGGTCGCGGGCGTCAACGCCTAATTTTACTTCCTTAGCCGACATATTTGTCCTCCCTGAATTGAACTGGGTCTCTCACCTGCGAGGCAGCACCGGCAGGGGCTCCTCAAGCGGACTCATGCATCGCAGCAAGAATGCTCTATTCGATCACCTCGTCGGCGCGGACGACTAGCGAGGGCGGCACGGTGACGCCGAGCGCCTTGGCGGTCTTCATGTTTTTCACTAGCTCGAATTTGGTCGGCTGCTCTACCGGCAGCTCGGAAGGCTTGGTGCCTTTGAGGATTTTATCCACGTAGCCACCTGCACGGCGGAACAGATCGGCAAAATCGGGGCCGTATGAAATCAATCCGCCTTTGGTGACGAATAGTCGAAATAGGTAGAGCGCGGGCAGACGATGCTGCGCCGCCAGTGCGGTGACTCGTGGGGCGTTGTTAACGGTCAACGGATCGCCAAATGGAACTATTGCATCGGCATGCTGGGCTGCGGCCGAGGCAAAGGCGATATCCAGTTCGTCCACCGTGCTCGCCTCTACGATCAGGAGAGCCACGCCTAGTTTCCGAGCCGTTTGGGGCAACTCCTCGGCTACTATCAACCTGTGAATCGGATTGCCCGGATTGACCAGGATCGCAATTTTCGAAGCGGTAGGAACCATTTCCCGCATTGTATCTATCATTTTACTGGAGAACTGTCCCGGCACGAAGTCCGTAAGGCCCGTTACGTTGCCGCCCGGGTGTGACAGGCTTTGGACGAGGCCGAGCCCCACGGGATCGGGCACAGCCACGAAAACAATCGGAATGGTGGCAGTTGCCGATTTCAAGGCTACGGTTGCCTGAGGGTTGGAGCCAATGAGCAGATCGGGCTTGAGGGCGACGAGTTCGGCCGCGAGAGCCGGTATACGCTCGGCATGACCCTCGAAATATCGGTAGTCAATGATCAGGTTCTTGCCCTCGATCCAGCCGTGATCGCGCAGGCCGTCGCGCCACACATTGCCGATTTGCAAGTTTTGAAAGCCGCCAAGAAAGCCGGCGCGGCGAGGCGTCGCTTGTGCTCGCGAGCGCCGTGGCGAAACGAACAGCGCCGTAGTGCCCGCTATGAACTCCCGCCGCTTCATTCGATCCTCATCGCAGTTTGAGGACGACGGGGGCAAAGTATCACGTCTGGATGGCAGTCGCACCCACTGCAAGGTGCGAATAGTGCATCGCAAGCGCTGTGGCGCAGGACGGCTATGGGTCGTCAAACTGCGCCTGGCGGGTGGGGCAGCTTTTGGCGCTAAGCGGACATTCGAGCTGATGACGAGGTCGAGAAAGGACATCGTCATGCTGGCTCGTGAGTGATAAACTCCGGCATATGAACCCATCATCCAAGTTCGGCGCTGGTGGGGACAGCGGTCTCCGGGTGTTGTGGCAGGACAGCGAACGCGTCGTCTGCCGGGAATGGAGGCTGGACGCCGACGGCCAGCGCAAGGCCGTGCTGGCCGTACGGCCCGCCGCCGACCACCCAACGCCCGCCAGCCTCGATCGCCTTGACCACGAATTCGGATTGAAGGACGAGCTGGACGGTGCCTGGGCGGTGCGGCCGCTGGACCTCAGGCGCGATGGCCGGCGGACTATGCTGGTGCTCGAGGACTCCGGGGGTGAACCGCTCGCCGCGCTGCTCGGCGGCCCGATGGAGGTGGGACTATTCCTGCGCCTCGCCATCGGCATCTCTTCGGCCCTGGGTCAGCTCCACCAGCGCGGTCTCGCCCACAAGGACCTCAAGCCCGCCCACATCATGGTGACCGGCGCGGGCGGCGACGTGCGGCTCACCGGCTTCGGCCTCGCCTCGCGCTTGCGCGAGCGACAGGCGCCCGATCCACCCGAGTCGATTGCGGGGACGCTCGCCTACATGGCGCCCGAACAAACCGGACGCATGAACCGCTCGATCGATTCCCGCAGCGACCTCTACGCGCTGGGTGTCACGCTGTACCAAATGCTCACGGGCTCACTGCCGTTCAGCGCGTCCGATCCCATGGAATGGGTGCACTGCCACGTCGCCAGAAAGCCGGTGGCACCGAGCGAGCGGTTGGAGAATGTCCCGGCCGCGGTCTCCCAGATCATCATGAAGCTGCTCGCCAAGGCCGCCGAGGAGCGTTACCAGACTGCCGCCGGCCTCGAGGGCGATCTTCGGCGCTGTCTGGCCGAATGGGAGCATCAGGGGCGCATCGACCCGTTTGCGCTCGGCGACAACGACGCGCCGGACAGGTTGGTGATCCCCGAGAAGCTGTACGGGAGAGGGCGCGAGGTCGAGACGTTGCTCGCCGCCTTCGATCGCGTCGTCAAGAGCGGCTCGCCTGAGCTTGTCCTGGTCTCGGGATATTCCGGCATCGGCAAGTCCTCGGTCGTCCATGAGCTGCACAAGGTGCTCGTGCCGCAACGCGGCCTTTTTGCGTCCGGCAAGTTCGACCAGTACAGGCGCGACATTCCATATGTGACGCTCGCTCAGGCTTTTCAGAGCCTCGTCCGACCTCTTCTCGGCAAGAGCGACGCCGAGCTAAGCGGTTGGCGCGACGCCCTGCAGGAGGCGCTGGGCCCGAACGGACGGCTCATGATCGACGTCGTCCCAGAGTTAAAGCTCATCATCGGAGAACAGCCACCTGTTCCTGAGCTTGCGGCACAGGACGCGCAACGGCGCTTCCAGCTGGTGTTTCGGCGACTTATCGGTGTCTTTGCACGGCCGGAACATCCCCTGGCCCTCTTCCTCGACGACTTGCAATGGCTCGACGCGGCGACGCTGGATCTGCTCGAGGATCTGTTGGCACGGTCGGATCTGCAGCATCTCTTGCTGATCGGTGCGTATCGTAACAACGAAGTCACTGCCGCCCATCCGTTGATGCGGACGGTCGACGCGATCAAGGCCGCTGGCGGAAAGGTGGCGGAGATCACGCTTGCACCCCTCGCTCGTGAGCACCTTGGGCAGCTCATGGCGGACGCGCTGCGCTGCGAGCCGAAGCGCGCCGCGCCGCTCGCTCAACTCGTGCATGAGAAGACGGGTGGTAATCCGTTCTTTGCCGTTCAGTTCATTTCTTCGCTCGCCGACGAGGGAATGCTCGCCTTCGATCATGATGCTGCGAACTGGTCCTGGGATCTCGACCGCATTCACTCCAAGCGATACACGGACAACGTCGTGGACCTTGTGGTCGGTAAGTTTTCTCGCCTGCCGATCGAAACGCAGAACGCATTGCAGCGCCTGGCCTGTCTCGCCAACATCGCCGAGATCAAGACCCTTTCGCTCGTCCACGGGACGTCTGAGAAGCACGTGCACGCGGCCCTGCAGCCGGCCGTCCACCAGGAGTTTGTCGAGCGTCTGGCCGGCGGCTACCGGTTCGTCCACGATCGCGTTCAGGAAGCCGCATATTCGCTGATCCCGGAGGAGTTGCGCGGCGAAGCGCATCTTCGAATCGGAAGACTGCTCGCGGCGCACATCCCTCCTGAGAAACGCGAGGAAGCGATCTTCGACACTGTCAATCACCTCAACCGTGGCGCCACACTGATCACGGCACCGGACGAGCGCGAGCGGCTGGCCGAGCTCAACCTGATCGCAGGCAAGCGCGCCAAGGCCTCTACCGCCTATGCCTCGGCGCTCACCTATCTTGCCGCGGGCGCGGCGCTGCTGCCGGAAGACTCGTGGGAGCGCCGGCCCGAACTGATCTTCGAGCTGGAGCTGGACCGGGCCGAATGCGAGTTCGTGACGGGCGCTCTGACGGAAGCGGACGAGCGCCTGGCTGCGCTTGCTTGGCGGACCGCAACGACGGTCCAGCGAGCAACCGTGGCGTGTTTGCGCGTGGATCTGTATATGACCATCGATCAGAACGACCGCGCCATAGCAGTCGGTCTGGACTACCTCCGGAACCTGGGCATCGGCTGGTCCTCGCATCCGACAGAAGAGGAAGCGCGCCGCGAATACGAGCGCATCTGGTCGCAGCTCGGAAACCGCACGATCGAGGAGCTTGTCGAGTTACCCTTGATGAGCGATCCGGAATCGCTCGCGACAGTGGACGTCCTGATAAGGATCGCACTGCCCGCCTTCTTTACATCGTCCCATTTGGGGACCCTTGCAACCTGCAGAGCCGTCAACCTCAGTCTCGAGCACGGCCATAGCGACGCCTCGTGTCCCGCCTATGAACTGCTTGCCATGTTGGCCGGGCCGTATTTCGGCAACTACGATGCCGGATTTCGATTTGGCCGGCTCGGCTGTGAGCTCGTTGAAAAACCGGAGCTGAAGCGCTTCCAGGGGAGGACGCTCGAGGTTTTCGGGTTCATCGTGCCCTGGACGAGACATGTCCGGACCGGCCGTGATCTCCTGCGTCGCGCGTTCGAAATCGCAGACCGTGTCGGCGATCTCACTTATGCGGGATACGGCTGTGCCCAGCTGAACACCAATCTTCTCATGGCAGGCGATCCGCTCGTAGAGGCGCAAAGCGAAGCGGAAAGAGGTCTCGAGTTTGCGCAGAAATTCCGGTTTGGCCTTGTCGTCGGTTGGATCACCGCGCAACTCGCCCTGATCCGGACGTTGCGTGGCCTAACGACGAAATTCGGTGCCTTTGACGACGGGAGGTTCGATGAACGTGCGTTTGAGCGCCATCTGTCAAGTCACCCGGCATTGGGGCTTCCCGAAAGCTGGTACTGGATACGAAAGCTGCAGGCACGCTTTCTTGCCGGCGACTATGAGGCTGCTGTCGATGCTTTGTCGAGGGCGCAACCGCTGCCTTGGCCGTCACTGTCACACCCGGAAACGGCCGAGTATCACTTCTATGGCGCGCTCTCGCGCGCCTCATCGTGGGACATCGCACCGGCCGGCGAGCGGCAGCAGCATTTGGAGCCTCTAGCCGCGCACCACCGACAGCTCGAGATCTGGGCAGCGAATTGCCCGGAGAATTTCGAGAACCGCGCCGCGCTTGTAGGAGCCGAGATCGCGCGGATCGAAGGCCGGGAGCTCGAGGCCGAGCGTCTATACGAGAAAGCGCTCCACTCGGCGCGCGCAAACGGCTTTGTTCACAACGAAGCGCTTGCATACGAACTGGCCGCGCGCTTCTACGCGGCGCGCGGGTTCGAAGAGTTCGCGCGCGTGTATCTAGCAAGCGCGCGCGATGGCTATCTCCGTTGGGGTGCCCTTGGCAAGGTGCGGCAGCTCGACGAGATGTATCCGCACCTTCGCAAGGAAGTACTGGTGCCCGCTGCGACGGGCACGATCGGCACCCCGGTCGAACACCTCGACCTCGCGACCGTGATCAAGGTTTCGCAATCCGTCTCGGGCGAGATCATGCTGGATAAGCTCATCGACACGCTCATACGCACCGCGATCACTCAGGCGGGCGCCGAGCGCGGCCTGTTGATTCTTTCGCGAGGGCTTGAGCAGCGGACCGCGGCAGAAGCCACGACCAGCGGCGACGCGGTCATCGTGCAACTGCACGAGGAGGCCGTAACTGCAGCAATGTTGCCGGAGTCGGTTCTACATTTCGCCTTGCGCACGCAGGAGAGTGTGATCCTCGATGATGCCGCGGCCCAGAACCCGTTCTCCGCGGATCCGTACATCCAACAGCACCGTGCTCGTTCGATTCTCTGCCTGCCCTTGCTCAACCGGGCCAAGCTCATCGGGATGCTCTATCTCGAGAACAACCTGACTCCTCGCGTCTTTGCGCCGGCCCGCATCGCGGCGCTGAAGTTGCTGGCCTCGCAGGCGGCGATCGCGCTGGAGAATAACCGTTTGTACCGCGATCTGGCTGAGCGTGAAGCAAAGATTCGGCGCTTGGTCGATGCCAATATCATCGGCATCGTCATCTGGGATTTCGACGGTCGGATCATCGAGGCCAATGACGCATTTCTCCGCATCATCGGCTACGACCGAGAGGCTCTCGTCTCGGGTCGCATACGCTGGACGGAGCTGACGCCGCCGGAATGGCTTGACCGCGATGAACAACGCTGGGTGCCCGAGTTGAAGATGACCGGGAGTTCGCAGCCGTTCGAGAAGGAATATTTCCGGAAAGACGGGAGTCGTGTTCCCGTGCTGATCGGCGCGGCTACTTTCCAAGAAGGCGGCAACCAAGGTGTCGCATTCGTACTCAACTTGATGGAGCGCAAGCGCGCAGAGGAACGCCTTCGCGTGCAGCACACGGTCGCGCAGATCTTGGCGGAAGCGGTCACGATCGAAGAGGCCACTCCGAGAATACTGCGGGCTATGGGCGAGTGTCTGGGATGGGACGTGGGCGCGCTGTGGCGCGTGGACCGCGAGGCCGAGGCACTGCGCTGTGTCGAGCTTTGGCATAAAGCGTCGATAGAAGTCCCGGAATTTGAAAGAGCCGGTTGGGAGTTCACCTTCGTTCCAGGGTTGGGACTACCGGGCCGGGTGTGGTCCAGCCTTAAGCCCGAATACGTTCCTGATGTCGTTCCTGATCAAAACTTTCCGCGCGGACTCATCGCCCGACGCGAAGGACTGCACGCGGCCATCGGCTTTCCTATCCTGCTCGGTGGGGAGGTCTTTGGCGTGATCGAGTTTTTCAGTCGTGAGATCAGGCAGCCCGATCAGGAGCTGCTCAATATGCTGGCAACCGTCGGCAGCCAAATCGGTCAGTTCATCGAGCGCAAGCGCGCCGAGACGGAATTGCGCGAGTCGGAACAGAATTACCGCACGTTGTTCGAATCGATTGACGAGGGTTTTTGCACGATTGAAGTTTTGTTCGACCAGAACGAAAAGTCGGTCGATTACCGTTTTTTGCAAATCAGCCCGTCGTTTGAACGGCAGACAGGAATCAAGAATGCCGCCGGCAGGCGGATGCGCGAAATCGCGCCACAGCACGAAGAACATTGGTTCGAGAGTTACGGCAGGGTCGCCCTGACAGGCGAGCCGATGCGCTTTGAAAATGAAGCCAAACAACTCGGACGCTGGTATGACGTTTATGCCTTCCGGGTCGAAGACCCCAAGCGCAGACGCGTCGGAATCCTTTTCAATGATATTACCGAACGCAAGCAGGCGGAAGCCGAAGCACGAGATAGCGAGCGCCGCTATCGCGAAGTGCAGGCGGAGCTGGCGCACGCGAGCCGCGTCGCGACGATGGGGCAGCTCATGGCCTCGATTGCCCATGAAATCAGACAGCCGATTGCTGCGATTGTCACCAACGCACAGGCCGGCTTGAACTGGCTCGATGCTCAACCGCCACATCTGGAGAAGGTCCGGGATACGCTCGGTTGGATCGTCAGCGACGGCATGCGAGCCGACGACGTCATCAGCCGGATCCGGGCTCTTATGAAGAAGAAGCCTCCGCGGAAGGAGGACCCGGACATCAACGAGACGGTTCTTGAGGTCATAGCCCTGACCCGTGCCGAAGTGGTGAAGAACGGCGTCTCGGTGCGGACGGAACTCGCGGAAGGCTTGCCGCTCATTCAAGCAGATCGGGTCCAACTGCAGCAAGTGGTCCTCAACTTGATCGTCAACGCCGTCGAAGCAATGAGCGGCGCTGGTGAGGGGACGCAGGAGTTGCTGATCAGCACCGGCAGAGATGGGTTGAATGGCGTGCTCGTCAGCCTGCGGGATTCGGGGCCGGGATTGGATCCGGCGAGTCTTGAGCAAATCTTCAACGCATTCTACACGACCAAGTCCGGTGGCATGGGCATGGGATTATCAATTTGCCGTTCGATCGTCGAAGCGCACGGGGGACGAATATGGGCGAGCGCAAATGAACCTCGGGGCGCAATCTTTCAATTCACACTGCTCTAGAACGAGACGAGACCGTTTCCGCTGAATACGCCGGCCAATGCCGGCGGCATGAGAGAGCCGAAACGCGGAGCGAAAACGTGAGCCCGTTCTCCGGGACGGCAGATGACCTTACCGAGATCGGCCGCCGCTTGCTGGCGCCGCCGGACCTTGGGTGGTGAGTGGGAGGATCGGGCTGCCGAGGTCGGCTTGAGGTCAAAATGAGACCTGGCGGGGAGGGCTGCTTCTGGCGCAAACCGGACCATCAATGGCCCGTCCGACTGACCATTGACGGTATCGGGCGGGAAGCGGCGAGAGGCCACGACGAGGCCGTTCCGACTTGGTATACGTCTACTGCGTCGATTGATTCCGATACTTGTTGAAGGTGCCGTCCTTCAGAGCCTCGTAAAGTTTCCTGTGAACTCAAGATCGAAAAATTAGGGCGGGCATACCGTCGGCATTCATCCGTCAGCTGTGAGAATTTGTGCTTGGAAATCAACGCGGAAACATCTTCCTAAATGATCGAGTGGGAGTAGTGCGGCTTGCTGCCATCGCGTAGTTTAGCGTGGTCTGCTCGTGTGTTCTCGCTTCCTTCGCGTTGAGAATCCTGACCGAAGAAGTGGGCTTGGCTTATCCCAGTAGCGTTCCAAAATCCATTGTGTCTTCACTCATGGAGTATCGCAGCGCGTTGGATCGTACAGAAAGGCCGGGCCCAAAGCTTAGCTTCGAGCACCGGCAGGTTTTGGCGCAAAGCGGACATTGTTGATCAGCCTCGATCTTCTTGGCCGCGGTTAGCTTACATTTCCGAATGTTGGATTGGAGCGAGGGTACGACTTTTTCAATTGGTGGCGGCGTGCGCACGAAGTGTGCAGCGGTGAGATCAAGAAAAAACTTGAGAAAGCCAATGTGAGCAGGCCTCCCAAGTTGGTGGGCTGCGCCTGATCCGCGGCCAAATTTCTGAGCGCAGGGGAGAAGGGCCAGCGCTAACGGTGCGAAGACTCCCTCACTGCACATCGCGCGGCTCGATTGCAACCCAGGGTGAAGAGATTTCGCAGCGTGCATTGGTAGCGCACCCGTGAATCGAACCGCGACGGGTCGCAAATGTAGTCTCGGCGAAGCGCGCGGGAAGGAGGCCCGGCCGAACATTTCCGATAAGGACAATTATCGGATTGTAAGATATACAAGCTAAGATTGTAGTGCCAGTGGCAACTGCTGCTAATTCGATATTGGCTAATTGCATTCTAACAGAGCACTGAGATCCAGAAATTCAGTGACTTCCATTGCCTGCTGGAAATTGTATTTGTGGCCGAAATTCCATGCCTGCTACTCTGTTACCCAGGTGGACAGCGGATCGATGCGGCTGGAGTGTGATCCACTAACGCAGGCGGCACGAGAGTGGTCTTATGTCTAATAGCTCGCGTCCATCGTGAACGAAGTCTACGCGTTCCAGTGCTTTTCGTAGTCCTTCTCCCGAAAGCGAGCGATCAGGAATTCGATAAATAGACGCACTTTGGCTGGAAGGTGTGCCTTCGTGGGGAATGCGATATTCATCGTGAGCCTTGGAAGGTCCCAGTCGTCCAATATGCGGACCAATCGTCCAGCTCTCAAGTCGTCACAGATGATGTAGGTTGGCTGCGCTAGTATTCCGAGGCCATCGAGTGCGGCTGCGCGAATGATCTGGCCATCGTTCGCCGAGAGCAACGGCCGAACCGGTACGACCTCTTCCTTGCCATTCTTGCTGAGACGAAATTCGTAGGGTTTGTCCGCGAGCGTATAGAGCAAGAACTTATGTCGAGAAAGATCGGATGGCGTCTCTGGCCTGCCATGCTGTTCTAGATAGCTTGGGGATGCGGCTAGCAAACGGCGCGTTTCGGCCAGCTTGCGTATCGTGATCGAGGAATCCGCCTCGAACTGCCGAGTCCGGATCGCAAGGTCGATGCCGTTGTCGATGAGATCATAATATCTGTTGGCGGCGACGATATCGACGGAGATATTAGGATACTGGCGTGTGAACTCCGGTACCAGAGGTGCAAGGTGCCTCAAACAAAAGGACAGGGAGGCGGTGACTCGCAAGGTACCGGTCGGGTTGATGGCCGTCTCGCTTACCGAAGCCTCGGCCTCCTTCATATTCGAGATCAGGTCTTTCGCCCGTAGAAAAAACTGCTCGCCCGCTTCAGTCAGATGGAGACGGCGGGTGGTTCGATGGACCAGGCGAGCGTCCAGCCGCTCCTCCAGCGCCAGGAGATAGCGGCTTGCGGCAGAGGTTGAGATGGCGAGCTGCTCAGCCGCCCGGGTGAGACTGCCGAGCTCGGCGGCGTTAACAAACACCTCGACTTCGTTCCACCGGTCCATGGCCTGCTCCGGGTGTTTCCTCGATTAACGTCGCCTTTTTCTGTTCATCATCCCGCCTTGCGGGCGATTGCGACTGCCACTAGTGCTACAGTAGAATGACACTGGGAAAAATGCCTCTGTTTTCCGAACAGAGTAGACTTGGAGTCTACAATGGCTCGCGTGGAGCAATTAGCCGGGGTTGCCGCATTCGTAGAAGCCGCTCGCACTGGAAGCTTCACAACCGCCGCACAAAAGCTCGGGATAACCAAATCGGCCGTCGGCAAGAGCATTGCTCGGCTTGAGGAGCGCCTCGGCGCCAAACTCTTCTATCGTACCACCCGCCATCTCAGCTTGACGCCCGACGGCGAGGCTTACTTCGCCAGTTGTGCCCACGCCCTTGACGAAATTGGTGACGCGGAACGCACGCTGACTTCCAAGCATGGCACGCCAAGCGGGAAACTGCGGATCGACATGCCGGCCGCCTTTGGGAGACTGGTTCTGCTTCCTCTCCTGCTCGATATCGCCAAGGCGCATCCAGCCCTGCGATTGGTGATGACCTTTACCGACCGGATCATCGACCCGGTGGAAGAGGGGATTGATCTTTCGGTCCGGTTTGGAGAGCTGCGCGACTGCAGCGGTCTCATTTCCCGGCGATTAACGGAGCAGAACCTCGTGCTCTGCGCCTCACCGCGCTATCTTCAGGCTCATGGCTCTCCCCTGCATCCAAACGACCTGCAATCGCACAAGTGTATTGTCGGCTACAGAAGAGGCACTGTCTGGTCCTTTGTCGACAAACGAGGGGAGGCGATCAGTGTAACGCCGCCCGCGACACATGAGGTCGGCGACGGCGATGCCATTGTTGCGGCCACGATCGCAGGATGTGGACTATCCCAAATGCCGGCTTCGCTTGTACGCAAGCCGATCGCCGACGGCACGATCGTGCCACTCCTGACGGGATATTCGAAAGCGAAGGTCGAGATTCACGCCGTGTGGCCGCGGACCAGGCATCTGGTCCCAAAAGTCCGCGCCGTCGTCGACGCGCTCGTTGCGAAGGCTGACGCGGGCGCGCTCGACTGAGGTGCCCGGTCGCAACCTTGCCAGGTTCGCGGAATTTCGACCGTCGTTGAGCGGATCGCCTGATTGTTATGGCGCAGTATATCCGCCGTCGATGACGAGTTCGGCTCCGGTCATGTAGCTGGATTCGTCGCTCGCCAGAAACAGGGCTCCGTAGGCGATTTCCTCCGGCCTTCCCAATCGTTTCATTGGGGTGATGCTGACGACAGCGTCCGTAATTTGCGGATCCTGCGCATCGATCATCGGCGTTTGAATGATGCCAGGATGTATCGAATTTACCCGGATGCCATCGGCGACATACGTCAAGGCGGCGTTCTTGCTCATATGTCTGACCGCCGCTTTGGATGCGGTATACGCTGCCACGCCGGCCGCCCCCGCAATTCCCCAGATCGATGAGGTATTGATGATCGAGCCGCGGCCGACGGCCCTCATGTATGGAAGGACGGCCTTCATTCCGTAAAACGGGCCGGTCTGGTTGATGGCGATGACCTTGTGCCAGTCCTCGATGGAGATGTCGGCGATACCGGCGTAGGACAGGACGGTACCTGCGTTGTTGAACAAGATATCGATGCGGCCATCTTGGTGAATGATGTCCTGCACAACGGTTTGCCAATTGGCGAAGTCGGTTACGTCTAACCGATGCCGAACCACTCCATCGATGGCGAAGTCTTCATCGAAGTTGAGATCACAGACGTGGACTGTTGCCCCTTCTTTGGCGAAGAGCTTCACGGTTGCAAGGCCTATTCCCCGCGCGCCGCCCGTGATCAGTGCCACCTTCTTTGCAAGACGCATTGCCTTACCTCCCAATTCAGGCTCGGATGAGAGCCATTCAATTGCGTTGCCGTCATCAAAACCGGTGCTTAGGCAAGCTGCCTTGGCTGGCTTGCTCAGGCCGCTTTATCAGCTCCGCTGAGCTTGCTGATGAGCAGTGCGACCAGGATGATTCCGCCGGTCGTGGCGTTGATCCAGTAAGCAGGGACCTGCGATAGAACCAGTACGTCCTGGATGAGGACGAGTAGCAAAACCCCGCCGCAGGCGCCCGGCATCGTACCGCGTCCGCCGTTGAGGCTGACCCCGCCCAGCACGGCCGCGGCGAATGCGTTGAAGATCAGGTTCTGCCCGAGAGACGATGGAATCGAGGCGATGCGACCAGCCTGCAGAAGGCCTGCGAGCGCAGCCAGCACGCCGGCGGCAATGAAGACCCACATCAGGACACGCTCGACGGGTATTCCGGCAACCCGAGCGGCCTGGGAATTGCCCCCGACCGCATAGAGCATTCGCCCGATCCGGTGGCGCGACATGAACAAGGTGAGCATCGCGAGCAGGCCCAAAGCAATGAGGAAGGACAGCGGCACGTTTCCGATGCTCGCCTCTCCCGGCGCCGTCAGCAGCGGTGGCAATTCCGAGAGGGTCTGTCCACGCGTAACACCTAGGCTGATGCCCCGGAGCAGGATCAATGTGGCCAACGTCGCGATGAACGCATTGAACTTCAGATAGATCACCAGGACGCCGTTGAACGCGCCAATCAGGGCGCCCGAGACGAAGATCGCCAAAAGGGCCAAAATTGGCGAACTCATCAGGCCGAGGCTTCCGCCGCTCACATCGAGAAAACAATAGACCCCCAGCATGGGAGCGAGCCCGAAGGTCGATTCGAGGGATAGGTCGAATTTGCCGGCAATCAGCACGAGGGTCAGGCCCATGGTGAGAATGCCGAGTTCGCTGGCCTGCTGCATGACGCCGTAGATGTTGTCAGAGGACAGGAAGGCCGGGTTCAAGATGGCGCCGGCGATGATCACGACGACCAGCACCGGTAGGATCGCCCATTCAGGCTGGAACAGATTGCTCAGGGACCTTCGATTCGGAGTAGGGCGCACCCCCGCGAGGGGCGGCGCTGCTGGGCTGATATGTGTGCTGTTGCTCATGATGTCTCCGAAGGCAGAGTGAAACCCTCCATCGCGGCGACGAGCTCTTGCTCGTTCATACCGCTTCTCTCAGCGACCTTCTCGCCGCGGACCCAGACCTGGACCCTGTCGCAAAACGCGAGTTCTTCCGGTTCATCGCTGACGAGAATGACCGCCAAGCCCTGCCGCCGGCGCCGCTCGACAATATCCAGGATCGTGGCTTTTGAGGCTATATCCACGCCGGCGGTCGGATGCAGCAGGATCAGGATCGCTGGGTTCGGGCTCAAGGCCGAACCCAACAGAACCTTTTGTTGGTTGCCGCCGCTGAGCTCGCTCACAGCCTGGGTGACTGAATGACAGGCGATCCCAAGGTCAGTGCGGTTTGCTTCGGCGAATTTGCGGCGTGCCTTGCGATCAATCAGAACTCGTCTCGAGAACGTCTTGAGGCTGGGAAGCGTGATGTTGTCTTCGATGGAAAGGCCGCCGACCAAACCGGTCTTGATGCGATCTTCCGGCAGCAGGCTGATGCCGGTTCGCACTGCAGTGCTGGGATTCCAAGTTCGCGGGACTTTCTCACCCTTGAGCTGGATCTGGCCCGCCCAGCGCGGATTGTGGCCAGCCAGCGTAAGAGCCAGGTGGCGAGTGCCAGATCCAGAGTGGCCGGCCAGGCCAACGACCTCGCCTGCTCGCAGGGTGAGATGGAATGTGTCCTTGCAAGCCGCTGCTTTAATCTGAGCGTCCAGGACGACCGGCATGTCCGACGAGAGGGGAGGGCGTGTCACATGCTCGCTTGCGGTCAATGCGATGCCTGTCGCCTCGTCGCCGACCATCGCAGAAACGATCCGGGTCGTGGTAATCTTCTGCGCGTCCCCGTGCAGCACATCCCGACCGTTACGAAGGACCGTGACTGTGTCGCACACCTGTGGAATCTCCTCCAGGTGATGAGAGATGAACAGGAAGGTCACCCCGCGCTTGCGCAGCTCGTTCACGCGCAAGATCAGCTGGTCGATTTCGCTGGCGATCAATTGCGCTGTCGGCTCATCGAGAATGACGAACCGCGAGCCCTGGCTGAGGGCGCGCGCAATTTCGACCATCTGAGCTTCGCCGACGCCGAGATCCCGGACCTTCGCATTCGGCAGGATCGGCATATTCCAGCTATCGAGCTCGGCGGAAGCCTTCTGGTTCAACGCGCGCCAGGAGATCGTCTGCTTGCCCTGATATCGTCCAAGGTAGAGATTCTCCGCAACGCTTAGATCGGGAACCAGCGTGCGGTGTTGATACACACAGGATACGATCTCGCGCCAAGCGTTACGGTCACTTAGCACCGGCGGTGCCGCACCATTGACCAGGAACTTGCCGGAATCGATGGTCCTCAACCCGGTGAGTACTGAGACCAGCGTCGACTTGCCAGCGCCATTGCGACCAACCAGGCCGTGCGACTCGCCCCGCGAAATCGTGAGCGACAGTTCGTTGAGTGCAACTGTCTCTCCAAATCGCTTAACTGCCCGGTCGATCTGCACAATGGCGGCGAGCGGGTTCACCGATGTCGACGAGACGGCGGGGCGAGTCGCGGGGATCATCGGCCGTTGCCCCAGAGGTTGGGATCGTCGACGTTTTGCTTCGTCACGATCGGCGAAGGGAGCTCATCGACATAATAGGCGCCGTCCTTCACCACCGTACTGTTATGGTCGGTGGGACCCGCCTTCATCGCTTCGCCTTTGAGGGCAGCGGCGAGGTAGCGGACGCCGCATTTGGCATAGTCGGTCACCGGTTGCGATATGGTCGCATCCAGATAGCCCTCGCGGATTGCCTTCAGAGCACCCGATCCGCCGTCAATCGCGACCACAGGAATGTGACCAGGCTGGCCTATGGGGACCAGACGCCCGCGTGATTTGAGCGCTGCTGCAACGGGATCGTAGTAAAGCGTGTCGGTCGCCAGATAGATTCCGATGATGTTCGGGTTTCCGCTCAGCACCGTCAATGCGACGTTGGCACTGGCGGGGCCTTCCCAGTTGGCAGTCTGCTCGATGACTTCAACCCCAGCGACTTTCTTCTTGAACTCCTGATTGAACCCATCCTTGCGGTTGCGACCATTCGTTGTGGTCAGGGCGCCCGTGATGTTGAGAACCTGGCCGCTTTTTGCGGTGATCGCGCCGGCGAGCGCTTCAGCCGCGCGAGCGCCCATCCCGACGTTGTCGGCCCGGACGACAGCATATGCGTCGCCCGCCGAGGGCTCATCATCGACGATGACCACGGGGACATTTTTGCTCTTGGCGAAGTCGAGCGCGGGCTTGATCGCGGCGCGGTCGACAACGCCCGCTAGAATCGTGTTGGCTCCCGCATTGATCAGGTTCCGGAAGTCCGTGACCTGTTGACTTGCGTCGCGGTTCGCGTTCGTCGTCTGCACGACGCTCCCGCCGGCAGCCTTCGCTTCGTTGGTGGCTGCGTCAACGAGAACGGTGAAGAAAGGTGTGTTCAGTGTCGGCATCGAAAGGCCGAGCTTCATGGTCGAGTCCGCGGCCGCGACATTTGTTGCCCCGACTGCCAGCGTTGCGGCGAGCACGGTCGAGACCAGCGAGAATTTCAGCGTTGTGTTCATGGGCTCCTCTCTTTTGACGGCGTATGCCGATGTGATTGTTTTTGATCGGACGCGCTATTAGCGATCGTCCTCTTGGGAGGGCTTATCCTATATTGCGGCGTTTGGGATAAAGACGGCGGGCCGGGAAACACTGTTGTGTGTGATGCAAAAGGACATCGGTTTTCGTCCTCCTTGTGATGCGGCTCTGTTCGCAGAGAGTGTCTCGTCCGCCCACTCAACCGAAGCGGGTCGGTGGTTGAGCGTGCGGTTCTTGAAATCTGATGATGACGCCGGACCCGCCGCCATCAATTGAAGAGCCGACGCGACGCCACAGAAGGCGTGGCTGCGATCGACGCTATCGTCGAGCTGCGTCATCGCGTTCGGACGGACCGCAGTCGTGCGCATCGCAGCGCAATCTCGCACCGATGCTTTTTGCACGGCGTGCAAGAGTGTTTCCCGATTGACCTTGTTTATCCCGCACTACGCGACATGGAATAACCGCGACGAGGGGACCGCAGCGCGCCAAAGCGCTGTCGATCTGCAGAGCAATGCCGGGATAAGCCGGTTATCAAGGGAGGAGTCGAATGCACGATAGACTGAAGTTGTCTCTGATTTCCGCGGCGTTCACTGCGGTGGCGATGTTTGGTGCGGCAGGAACTGCCGTCGCGAAAGACGAGAAATTCGTCATGATCGAACATTCGCCGGACAGTGAAACATTCTGGAACACGGTCAAGAATGCCGCCACGCTGGCGGCGAAAGAGACCGGCTCCACGGTAACGTTTCGTAACCCGCCGACGGGCGACCTTGCCGACATGGCGCGGATCATACAGCAGACGGTTGCCGAGGCCCCGGACGGAATCATTATCACCATTCCCGATTTCGATCTGATTGGGGGACAGATCTCCGCTGCGGTCGACAAGGGAATTCCAGTGGTGACGATGAACACTGGCACGGCCGAGCAGTCGAAAAAGCTGGGCGCCCTTCTTCATGTCGGTCAGCCCGAGTTCGAGGCGGGCAAGGGAGCTGGTGAGAAGGCGAAGGCCGCCGGCGTCAAGTCGTTCCTTTGCGTCAACAGTCTCTTCCCGAATGTCGCGGGCGAGCAGCGGTGCAAGGGCTTTGCGGCTGGCCTCGGTGTCGAGCTCGGCAAGCAAATGATCGACTCGGGCACCGACGCGACGGAAATCGCCAACCGGGTCAAGGCCTACCTGGCTGCCAATCCGCAGACGGAGGCGGTGCTGACCCTCGGTCCGATGACGGCTATTCCGACAATCAAGGCCCTGAAGGAGAACGGCCAAGCTGGTCGGATCTTCTTTGCCACCTTCGATCTCAATCCCGATATCTCAAGGGCGATCAAGGAAGGTGTGATCAAGTTCGCTATCGATCAGCAACCGTTCCTGCAAGGCTATCTGTCACTCATTACGCTGACAAATCACCTGCGCTACGGCGTAACGCCCGCAAATTCGGTTCTGTCGGGGCCAGGCTTCGTCACTAAGGAAAATATCCAATTGGTCGAGTCGCTGGCCGGCAAGTACCGCTAATTCCTCCCGTGACTCACGGGCTGCGGGAAGTCGCAGCCCGTGCTCTTTTGGGATCTTGAACCATGACGATGCCCTCAACAGTAGCAGCCCCCCTAATGCATACGGCAAGAGATGAACGAATAAAGCGGATGTCGAAATTCCGTCGGGCGATTATCCGGCCGGAGCTCGGTGCGATCTGTGGAACGGTTGCGGTTTTTGCGTTCTTTTTCGTACTTGCGGGCGGAACGGCGATGTTCACCCTGGAAGGCGCGATGAGCTGGAGCACGGTGTCAGCCCAGTTCGTTGTGCTAGCGGTTGGCGTCTGCCTCTTGATGATCGCGGGTGAATTTGATCTGTCGCTAGGCTCTATGGTGGGTTTCTCCGGCATGATCTTCGCGTTGCTGACGATCGCGCTGGGGTTGCCCGTGTGGCTGTCGATCCTTCTCGCGTTGACGCTGGCATGTGCGCTGGGTGCGATCAACGGCATTCTCGTTGTCAGGACGGGCTTGCCGTCATTCATTGTTACCCTCGCCTTCATGTTCATCCTGCGCGGGTTAACGATCTGGAGCGCCATCTCCTTGACCCGCCAGACGGTCGTCTCGGGCATGGGCGAGGCGGCTGCGAATGATCCGTTGGCCAGGCTCTTCGGGGGCAAGGTTCTTACCGGCCTTTTCCAATGGCTCGCCAACCATGGTGTGATTGCGACCTTTGCCCGGGGGGCACGCGCAGGACAGCCGGTGGTCGAGGGCATCCCCATGCTGATAGTGTGGGCCATCGGTCTGTTGATCTTCGGGCAATGGCTGCTCACGCGAACCAAGTTCGGTAACTGGATTTTTGCCACGGGTGGCGACCCGCAGGCGGCCCGCTACATCGGTGTTCCCGTCACCCGCGTCAAAATCATCATGTTCATGTTTGCATCTCTCTGCGCGGCGGTGCTCGGGATCTCGCAAGTCGTCGAATTCGGATCTGCCGCGGCCGATCGCGGGCTCATGAAGGAGTTCGAAGCAATCATTTGCGTTGTGATTGGTGGAGCGCTTCTGACTGGCGGCTATGGATCCGTGATCGGGGCTGCGTTAGGTGCTGTGATCTTTGGCGTGGTGCAGCAGGGGCTGTTCTTCACCAATGTCGAGAGCTCGCTGTTTCGAGTCTTCCTCGGCTCCATCCTGCTCGGGGCGGTGATAGCTAACACCTATATCCGTCGCCTGATCACGGGAGAAAGGTGATGGCCGTGCCGATCGTCGAGATGATCGATATCCAGAAGCATTTTGGGCACATCATTGCGCTATCTGGGGTGTCGTTCAGCGTGATGCCTGGCGAGTGCCATTGTCTTTTGGGGGACAACGGCGCAGGCAAATCAACCTTCATCAAGACGATGGCTGGAGTTCACGCGCCAACCCACGGAGAAATGAAGGTTAATGGCGAGACTGCGCATTTTGCCAACCCGCGCGATGCGATGTCTGCCGGCATTGCGACGGTCTATCAGGATCTCGCGGTGATTCCGCTGATGAGCGTTAGCCGGAATTTCTGGATGGGGCGGGAGCCGGAGCGGGGAGTGTGGCCGTTCCGCACGATCGACTTCAAAATGGCAGATCGCGTCGCCATGCAGGAGATGTCGCACATGGGCATCAACTTGCGCGAGCCCGAACAGGCGGTGGGTACATTGTCGGGAGGCGAGCGCCAGACGGTCGCGATTGCGCGGGCGGTCTATTTTGGCGCGAAGGTTCTTATCCTCGACGAGCCTACGTCGGCCCTTGGCGTTCGCCAGACCGCGAATGTGCTCGCGACCATCGATCAGGTTCGCAAGAAGGGGATTGGTGTTGTGTTCATCACCCACAACGTACGGCATGCGATGGCCGTTGGGGATCGGTTCACAGTTCTTAATCGCGGCAAGACGTTGGGTACCGCCGACCGTGGGAAGATTTCGGCGGACGAGCTTCAGAATCTGATGGCGGGGGGGCAGGAACTGGCTCAACTGGAATCCTCGTTAGGAGGAACGGTCTGAGGCCTGGTCCTATCGGAGACGCGCGGTGTCCAAAGAAGAGGCTTAAGAAAGTGAACAAGTATCTGAGCGAGTTCAACTCCGTTGAGACCGTCAACGAGCGCATGAGTGCGGGCATTGACCCGCGACTGCGGAAGGTCATGGAGTCCCTGGTTCGCCACCTGCACGCGTTTATCCGCGATGTGGAGCTCAACGAGGCAGAGTGGTTCACCGCGATCGAATTCCTGACCCGTACGGGCAAGATCTGCAGCAATGAGCGGCAGGAGTTTATTCTACTGTCTGATGTGCTCGGCGTCTCGATGCTCGTCGATGCCATCAACTACCGGCGGCCAGCAGGCGCCACTGACAATACGGTCTTGGGTCCCTTCCACGTCGCCGGATCCCCCGAACGGGCGATGGGTGATTCCATCAACTTGGATGGCAAAGGCGAGACTTGTCTCTTTGAAGGGCGAGTCCTGGATATTTCCGGCAATCCCATTGCGGGCGCCTCACTCGACGTGTGGTCGGACAACCACGACGGCTACTATGACGTGCAGCAGCCCGGCATCCAGCCACCGTTCAACAACCGTGGCTATTTCCGCACCGGGCCAGATGGTCGATACCGCTTCCGGGGCATCAAACCGGTTTCCTATCCAATTCCCCACGACGGTCCGGTCGGGCAGATGCTCAAGGCGGTTGGCCGGCATCCCAATCGGCCGGCCCATGTGCATTTCCTGGTTGGCGCCGACGGGTACGAGCGGGTTTGCACGCACATTTTTGTCGCAGGAGATCCTTATCTGGAGTCGGATGCGGTCTTCGGGGTCAAGGAGTCGCTCGTTGTCGCCTTCGAAGCGATCGAGGGGGCTGACACAAAATGGAAGGCCAACTTCGATTTTGTGCTGAAAGCGCTTTGAAGTCACTTACGAACGACGAAGGGAGGTTACCTCAGCGGGTCACCTCCCTGCCGTTCGGTCGATCCGTTAATTGGTGGCGTCGACGAGGATCTTCATCTTGGTCCCAGCGGGATCAAGCAGCGGCTTGAACCCTCCTTCGACGAGGTCCTTCAGGGGGATGATCGCGTCGATCAGCCTCGCGACGGGTAACTTACCGCTTTCAATCATCGCATAGATGCGCGGCCAAAGTGTCGTGGGATAGCAGAGCGATCCCTGAACGCGGACGTCGCGCACGATCAGGTCGAAGGGCGAAAGCTCGACCTTGGCATTGGTTAACCCAATGAGCACGACCGTGCCTTGGGGGCGAACAGCGGCGACGCAGTCGGTGATGGCGCGTGGATTGCCAGCGCACTCAATCGCAGCATCACAACCAAGCCCCTCGAAGGTCTTGTCGTTCAAGATGGCCTTAACATCAGTGCCCGTCGGATCGATGGTGATGACAGGGAGGCCCAGCGCCTCGACCCGCTTGCGGCGGGCGGCGTTCGGCTCACTGAGGAAGATCTGTCCCGCGCCCGCGGCATGTGCGGCCATGACCGTCAGTGCGCCGATTGGGCCGCCGCCCGTGATGAGGATTGAACCACCTGGTTCTAATCCGCTCCGATCAACGGCCGTTACTGCAACGGCAGCGGGCTCGACCATCGCCGCCTGTTCGAAGGACAAGCCTGGAGGCAGCCTGATGGTGGCACAAGCCTTCATGACCGCATATTCCGCAAAGCCTCCCCAGGGCCAGGTCAACCCGGTGGCTGCGCCTCTGGTGCCGAGGAAATGCAGGCCGCGGGTACCGAAATAGCCGTCGGCGGGGCCCATGTGGGGTTGGATTGCGACACGATCCCCCGGATGCAGGTGCCGTACGTCTTGCCCGACTGCTTCGATCTGGCCGCCGAATTCGTGGCCGAGAATCTGCGGGAGCGAGGCGCCCGAAAAAATGTTTGGAGTCGAGGAAATAAAGATTGGACCGGCGGCGTATTCGTGCAGATCGGTTCCGCAAATACCGCAGTAGCGATTTCGCACGAGAACCTCGTCCGGCCCCAGTTCGTCCGGCTTGGGAATGTCGTCAATCCTGACATCTTCCCGGGCGTAAAATCGTGCAGCCTTCACGGTGGTTTCCTCGCTGTTTTGCCGCGTCCCGGGTGCGCTTCATTGCATCCCTAGGAATGTCGCGATCGTTTAGAAATATGGCGTTCTGTGCCCGGGGCGGCTCAGCGGCCTCAGATCATCGAACGGATTGAGCCGCCGTCGACGCCCCATACCGCTGAGGTGACGAAACTTGCCAGGTCAGAGGCAAGGAAGACGATAACGTTGGCTACTTCGTCGGGTGTGCCAAGCCGCTGCAGCGGGAGCTGGCGAAGCTTCATTTCGTGCTCTACTGCCGCCCGCGGCTCCATCTTGTGATACCTGCCCATGGTCTCTGCAAAGCCGCCGGGCTTCGTCCAGAAGGGTGTCCAGGTCGGACCGGGAGCCACCGCATTCACGCGGATGCGAGGACCCTCTGCGCGCGCAAGCGCCTTCGTCAACGACAGGACGGCTGCTTTCGAGACCGAATAGTCGATCGGTACCGGCTCGGGCTGCCGGGCCAGATCTGATGCGTTGTTGATGATGACGCCGCCGTGTTCGCGCAGGATCGGCAGCGCACAACGAATGGCCCGGACGTAGCTCATGAAATTCAGACCGAGCGTGGCGTCCCAGGCGGCGTCTGTCAGGTCGTCAAAGGTTCGAATCGCGCCGGCGCCCACGTTATTGACGAGAACGTCCAAACGATTTCCGAAGGAAGATTGGACCGCCTGCATCCCCCGTGAGACGCCTTCGGCGGTCGACAGGTCTGCTTGAGCAGCATGCACACTCACTCCCAACTCGCGGGCCTCGGCAGCAAGGCTCTCCAGCCCGGCAGCATTGATATCAAGGAGCCCAAGGTGCGCGCCTTCGCGGGCGAACGCCAATGCTGTGGAGCGACCGATACCGTCGGCGGCCCCAGTAATGACCGCAATCCGGTTCTTCAATCCCGTGTCCATGGTCCCGTCCTCCTCTTTTCGTTAGACTGAGGCGCCTTCCGCGCCAGTCCTGAAGTCAAATCCAGCGGTCAGGCCCCCGTCGGCAATCAAGTCTGCCCCAAGGATCGCTTCAGCACCGCTCGACAGGAGGAACAGGGCCGCCCGCGCCACCTCGTGCGCCTCGAGGATGCGGCCCTGCGGCTGACGGTTTGTGCGCGTCTGAAGAAACTTGCCGCCGTCTTTGGCACTTTCGACATGCCGCTTGAACAAACCGGCGTTCATCGGCCCGGGGCTGAGCACATTGATCCGCACGCGGTTGCGGGCATGGTCGAGGGCAGCGGTACGAGCAAGTTGGCGCACCGCCGCCTTCGACGCGTTGTAGATCGCCAACTGCTGTTCGGCGACGGAGGCATTGACAGAGGCGATCGCAACGATCGCGCCACCGCTACCGGCCTCCATCCTAGGGAGGACCGTTGCCATGGCGAGCGCTGTTCCGGTTACGTTAACCGACATCGTCCGAGCGATGAAATCCGGCGACGCGGTAGGCACGAGACCGGTGTCGAGGATTGCCGCCGAGGTTGCGAGGCCAAGGCTCGCCGGTCTGAATGCGTCGAGCAGTTCGCTGACCTGGTCCCATGTCGCTTGCTCACTGACCGAACCGACGACTTGAGCGAAGCGGTCGCGCCCGTTGAGTTCAGAAGATGCCACATCGACGCCGATCACCTGCGCCCCGCATTCCAGCAACAGGACGGCGATCTCTCGCCCCAGCCCGGACGAGGCCCCGGTGACGACTACCGTTTCAGGGAGAGCAAAAGTGATCGAAGCCAAAGGCATTCTCCTCAATCAGAAACAGGCGGTAGGCCGGAGTAAGCCCGATGCAGTAAGCGTCGAATTGAATCACGCTCCGGTTGCCTGGGGTTCGCATAGGGGCTGGACAACACGAGATTCGTCGCCTTCTCGATCCCCTCGATCGGCATCCCGAGGGCCTCGAGGCTGCGGGGCGCGCCCACACGGCCTGCGAGCTCGAACAATGCATGGGAAGGATTATCCGCGGCCAATACCGTCTTCAGCCTGGCGATCACGTCGGGAACAGCCGAAGCATTGTAGGCGAGCGCATGCGGGAGGATGACCGTGTGCGTCTCGGCGTGCGGCAGATCGAAAGCGCCGCCCAAGGCGTGACACAGCTTGTGATGCAACGCCATGCCGACCGACCCAAGGCACATGCCACACAGCCAGGCGCCGTAAAGAGCTTCAGTGCGCGCGCCCTGATCGAGACTGTCGGCAGATATCCGCGGGAGGGCACCAGACATTGCAGCGATTGCGTCCAACGCGAGATGATCAACAACGGGATTGCGGTCCTCGGCATAGAGGGCCTCCACCGCATGCGCTATGGCATTGATTCCGCTGGTCGCAGACAACGAAGGGGGGAGGGACATGGTGAGGTCGACATCGTAGATCACGACCTCGGGCAGAACCTTGGGTGATCTGAGTGTGACTTTTCGACCTGCTGCCGCTTCGCCGAGAATTGGTGTCATTTCCGAGCCGGCGTAAGTTGTCGGAATCGCGATCTGAGGCAGGTCAGTGCGCAGTGCCAACGCCCTGCTCAGCCCAATGGTGGATCCTCCGCCAAACGCCACGAGGCCATCCGCCCGGTGCTCACGCACAAGCGTCAGAGCCGCCTCGGTAACCTCCACGGGGGTATGCATCACCGCCCCAGAAAAGGTGTGGGTACGCCTGTCCGCGAGCTGCTTCGAAACCTGCTCAGCGGCAGCCGCCTGCGGCGGCGTGGACAGAACGATAACGCGCTTTAGGCCGAGCTTGTCAGCCTCCTCCCCTACACGAGCGATCGAACCACGTCCGAAGGTCACGCGTGCAGGATGCTGGTTGTAGACGAAGGTACGTAGAATGTCGGACATAACTCAAGACCGATTGTCGACGCGCAGATTGAAGGCGTTGATCTTTACGTCCGCCCACACACCTGCGCGCGCGAATGGATCACCTGCATTGAATGCCACCACATCGGCCAACGTTGTGGCCTCGAAGACGAAAAGCGACCCAATCATCGTCTCGCCATCCGGAGCGAGTAGGGGCCCGGAAATCACGGTACGAACGCCGCCATCCTTCAGGTACTGTTTGTGCGCCTCGTAGTGTTCGAGCCGCAACAGCAGCGCCTCAGCGTAATCGAGGCAATGGACTGCGAAGTGCATTTCGACCCTCTATCTGGAAACATAGTCAACCTGGTGTCGCGCAATGCGCACGCCTTCCAACTCGTCGCGAACTTTCAAGTGCGCGGGGTGCGTGGCGTACGCAGCGAGCGCCTCGCGACTCTCGAATTCTGAGTAGAGAACGATATCGCAAGCATAATTGACCCGGCTGAAGTCCACGCCGATCTCGAGATGGGTCATGCCGGGGATGACGCCAAGAAGTCGTTCAAAGCGCGACTTGACCGCGGTGACCGATGCCGCCTTCTCCTCCTCGGAGGATCCGACGAGATTCCACATGACAATGTGTTTAACGCGCTCAGTTCCGCCCGATAGGTTCATTCAATCCTCTCACCGCGTCAGCTATCGCCAAAGACGCGCTCGCGAAAAAGATTGCACTTGCCGATCTAGGAATAAAGATTGCTCCCGACAAAACACTCTCCCAGGAAGCGCAAAAAGCTATGGTCCAGTAGACGGCACTGCTAACATTCGTGACGGTCCTATTAGTAAGAGCATGACTAAGGTGGCCGATACGTTGCGCCTATCGACTTCGGCAATCAGCAGGTATCTGATCCAACTTGAGAGTCGGCTTGGAGTACGCTGGCAACGGATCACACGACATCTGGTTCTCACAAGCGAAAGCGATCAATTCTATGAAGACGTGCGTCAGGTGCTAGCGAGTCACCGAGAGGCAGGGAGCCAACGTTCTGTAGCAGTGATCGCTCACGCGGGCCGGTTGCGCGTGAGGGCGTCGCTCTCCTTCTGCCTCTCGCACCGGATGACTGCGGTCGGTGGCAACGCGGTCCGGACTCGGTCAAGAGATCCGGCTTTCATCTTTGACGTGTACTGGACGCATTTCGACCAGAAGTTCTTGGGCACGATTGCCGGCTCGAAGTCCTCCGATACGACCATCGGAGGCCGTTTCTCTGCAGCATTCGTTGGAACGTTGATGAATCGGAACGTTTAGGCAAAGGAGATGCATCGGACGTGCATGGCCCTTACTTGCACAATTCGCAAAACTGTTTCCTGTGGCGCCCACTTTATGTCGGCCGGCGCCATGATATCAGAGCGCTAGATCGGTGGTCCGTTGGCCGCGATCGCGACGTTACCGTTTGAACTTGCGCGAGGATATTGTCGTGGTTGATGACGTAGAGCTTCTCATCTCGTACTTCGCGCTTTCGGGGGACGTTTACCCGCTGGGGCCGACCGAGGTCAGCCCATTCCCGTTTAAGGACAGAGTCGAAGCGGCTGCCCGCGCAGGGTTCAAAGGGTTTGGTCTTCACTACGAAGATACGATGGCGACACAAAGCAAAATCGGCTTTGCAGAAATGAAGCGGATTCTGCAATCCAACGGTATGAAGTATCTGGAAATCGAGTTTCTACTCGACTGGTACAGGACCGATGAGAAGCGCAAAGAATCCGACAAGTTCCGTCGGCAATTGCTCGAAGTCGCGGCTGAACTGGGGATGCGGGATATCAAGGTCGGCCCTGGGTTCCACGAAACGCATGCTGACGTTCCGCGTATCGCTGACGAGTTTGCGAAGCTGTGTGAGCAAGCGGCCGTCTACGGTGCCGATATTGTTCTCGAGATTATGCCGTGGTCGAATGTGCGCACCATCGAGACGGGCCTCGCCATCGTGAGTGCAGCTGATCAGCCGAACGGGGGGCTTTTGATCGACATCTGGCATATCGCTCGTGGAAACATTCCCTATGCTGATATACGAAAGATCCCGACGCGCTACATCAAGGCGGTCGAGGTCGACGATGCTCTGAAGGTGCCGCCCGTCGACGATATGTGGGAAGATACGATCCATCATCGCGAATTGTGCGGTGAGGGTGAGCTGGACGTCCCCGCGTTCCTTCGCGAAATCCGCGCTGCGGGTTACCAGGGCGTCTACGGAACCGAGATCCTATCGGCGCGGCACCGCAAGCTGGGACTTAACGAGATGGCAAAGCGGGTCTTCGATAGCACGATGGCTCAATTCGCCAAGGTCTGAGTACCGTGCTCTAGCGACTTTGTGAGCTGCTATTAGTCGCGCGTTGCAGCGAGATCTGCCCTCGATCCGCGGACGTGCCCGTATGAGGGCCGCCGGGCGGCGTGGTGATTTCAATCGAGGCAAATGCGACGAGGTTGGAGGGCAATGGATAAGACGAAATTCAATCTCGCTGAAGCAGTCGTGGACATTCCCGACGGCGCGACGGTGATGATCGGCGGTTTCGGAGGCGCAGGGGCTCCCATCGAGCTAATTCATTCGCTTCTCGAACGGTTTCGCGCGACCGGCCACCCAAAGCACTTGACGCTTGTGAATAACAACGCTGGCAACGGCCACGTTGGTCTAGGGGCATTGATAGAGTGCGGCACAGTAAAAAGGCTAATTTGCTCGTTTCCCCGCTCAGTCGATTCCCGTGCGTTTTCGCAAAAGTACCGCGCTAAAGAGATCGAGCTGGAGTTGGTTCCCCAGGGCACGTTTGCCGAGCGTATTCGCGCCGGCGGTGCTGGCATCCCCGCTTTCTATACGCCCACCGCGTTAGGTACAGATCTTGCGCGCAACAAGCCGGTCGCTGAATTCGACGGCCGGATGTATTTGCAGGAGCGTTGGCTTAAGGCTGATTTTGCTTTGATCAAGGCTGAGGTGGGCGATGAGCACGGCAATCTCACCTACCGGATGGCTGGGCGGAACTTCAACCCCCTTATGGCGATGGCGGCGCAGTGTACGGTCGCGCAGGTCCGGCGCATCGTGCCGGCAGGTCGTATCGACCCCGAGACAGTTGTGACACCTGGCATCTTTGTGACGCGCGTCGTCGAGGTGTCGGATCCACAACAGGAGGAGCAGCTCAACCGCGCCGGAGCGATCTTTTGATGATCAACAAACTTTCCAACGCTCAGATCGCCTGGCGGGCTGCGCAGGACATTGAAGATGGAGTCTATGTGAATCTCGGCATCGGCTTTCCCGAGCTCGTGGCGAGATTCCAACCAGCAGGTCGCGAGGCGGTCTTTCATACCGAGAACGGGGTTCTCGGCTTCGGCGCTGCACCGCCGTCAGGCGCAGAGCATTGGGACCTGATCAACGCTGGTAAAAAGGCGATTACGCTTAAGCCCGGCGCTGCGTTTTTCCATCATGCCGACAGTTTCGCGATGGTGCGTGGTGGACATTTAGACGTGGCCATACTTGGCGCTTATCAAGTGGCTGAGAATGGCGATCTGGCAAACTGGTCGACCGGACCAAACGACGTCCCTGCAGTGGGAGGGGCCATGGACCTAGTTCATGGCGCTAAGCGCGTGGCAGTCGTAACAGAACATGTAACTAAGCATGGCCAGCCAAAGCTCGTGCGCCGTTGCTCTATGCCTCTGACCGGTGTCGCTTGTGTGAACCGGATCTATACCAGCCTCGCCGTCATTGACATCGAGAGCAGCCGGTTTGTGCTGCGAGAGAAGCTTCCGGCGGTATCGCTGGACGAACTGCAATCTGTGACCGCAGCCGAATTGAAGATCGACGGTACAGTGGTCGATCTTACCGTACCCGGAGACGTGTCATGAGCGAGGTATTCATCTGCGACTATATCCGCACGCCGATCGGTCGCTTCGGAGGGGCTCTGGCGGCTGTGCGCGCCGACGATCTTGGCGCTATCCCGCTCAAGGCGTTGTTGGCGCGCAATCCGGGCCTTGAGGCACTGCTCATCGACGAGGTCATCTTCGGGTGCGCCAACCAGGCGGGCGAAGATAACCGCAACGTGGCGCGCATGTCGGCGCTGCTCGCAGGGTTGCCGGTCGAGGTGCCGGGCACCACCATCAATCGGCTTTGCGGCTCAGGTATGGATGCCGTGATCGCCGGCGCGCGCGCGATCAAGTCGGGGGAAGCTGACCTGATCATCGCGGGCGGAACAGAGAGTATGTCTCGTGCTCCTTTCGTGATGCCCAAGGCCGAGACGCCGTTTTCGCGCGAAAACGCGGTGCACGACACCACCATCGGATGGCGTTTCATCAATCCATTAATGAAGACCCAGTATGGCGTCGAGTCCATGCCTGAAACCGCTGAAAACGTCGCCGAAGATTATAGAACCTCACGTCACGACCAGGATGCTTTTGCCCTGCGGAGCCAACAGAAGGTGGCTGCAGCGATCGCAAAGGGTAGAATGGCGGTCGAGATCACGCCGGTCGTCGTCCCGCGAGGGAAAGACTCCAAGACTGTCGAAGTCGATGAGCATCCTCGTCCCGAGACGACGTTGGACGGCCTTAGCAAGTTGAAAGCGCCCTTCCGCGCAGGCGGATCGGTTACCGCGGGCAATGCCTCGGGCGTGAATGACGGGGCCGCCGCTCTGCTCCTAGCATCGGAGGCGGCCGCAAAACGCCACGACTTGACCCCAATAGCCCGCATTCTCGGGGGTGCGACAGCAGGTGTGCCTCCGCGCATCATGGGCTTTGGCCCTGCACCCGCATCAAAGAAACTAATGGCGCGGCTCGGGCTGCGCGAAGCGAACTTTGAGGTTATCGAACTGAACGAGGCCTTTGCCTCACAGGCGCTGGCTACACTGCGCGATCTTCGTATTGGCGACGATGATCCACGCGTAAACCCGAATGGCGGAGCGATTGCTCTTGGCCATCCCTTGGGTATGTCTGGCGCGCGCATCACCGGCACCGCCGCAATTGAATTGAAGCTTCGCAGCGTCAAGCGATCGCTGTCGACGATGTGCATCGGCGTGGGGCAGGGGATCGCAACTGCGCTTGAACGGGTCTAGGCGTCTCCGGGGCAGCAAGTCCAAAATGGCACATTCACAAATTGCGGGCGCGATCATCGCACTCGAAGTAGACGACGTGGCCGTCAAGGTGACCGCTGCGAGCGGCTAAACGGGTGCGCAACACTGGAATGGGGTGGGGCAATGTCCGTCAAGTCAAAATCGCACGGCATGAGGCTGCCAACGTTGCGGTTTCGCGCGAAGATTGTCCTTGGCTTTTCCGCCGTACTAGCAATCCTGGCCGTAAGCATGGCCCTTGCCTATCTCGGCTTCGAGCGAGTTGCCAATGCCGTAAGCTCGTATCGCGGCAGTGTCGCGGAAGCCGACCTGGTCCGGACGGTTGATCGGGAGCTCATCTCGTATCAAGGGCTCGCTCGAACATATACGTTGACCGGCACCGATGCGGACGAAGCTGCGACTCACAGCATTGAAGAGAGCCTGAGAGCGTCGATCGACAGATCCGTTACGGCCGCAATCGCACCCGAGCGCCGCGAGCAGCTTGCGAGGTTGCAGGCGCAATTTCACTCTTTTGCAAAACTCTTTGGTGAGATCGTCACCCTAACCCGTGCCAACAATAAGATTGCAAGTGAAGAACTCAACGACGCGGGAAGCAAAATCCAGTTCAAGTTTGACGATCTCGGCGACACGGCGGCGCTGACGAACGCTGCCGCGGATCAAGCGGCGATTAAGGATGTCACTTCGCAATCTCTGTCAGTAACAACCTCCGTTAGCGCATTCACGGTGAGACCAGAATTAAAGGCCGCTGACGGCATTCTGGGGCGTATCAGGTTCCTGACGACATCGGTGGGCGCAATCTCGAGCGACGATCAAAAGATCACTCAGTGGGCATCTGACATCGGAGGCCTACTGAAGCGTTACCGTGCCTCCTTCGCCAAGTTCGTTGAGAACGCGAATGCGATTGCGAAGCGCAAGGCCGAGCCGCAGTTCTTACATTGTCGGAAGCATTGAGGTCGGAAATGTCAGTCGACCAGCAGCGCATCGACGGCGAAGCAAGCGCGACGATCGGTGAGACCGAGCATCTCATTCTTCTTCTCTCGCTTGGTGGTGTAGCGATCGGCGCGGTGCTTGCGATCATGCTGGGTAATGGCATCTCGCGACCTATGATCGCCATGTGCAACGCGATGCGTCAACTCGCGTCGGGGAACTTCGACGTCGTGCTTCCTGGGCTCGGGCGCAAGGACGAGTTGGGCGAGATGGCTGGCGCAGTTGAAGAGTTCAAATTGCAAGCGATTGCCAAGGCGGAACGTGATGCAGCGGCCAGCGAAGCGCAGAACAAGGAGTTGGCCGCGGCGCGTCGTGCCGAACTGATCCGCTTTGCCGATGAGTTCGAGGCCGTAGTAGGCATCATTGCTTCCAACGTCTCGTCCTCCGCTGTCCAGCTTGAACTGGCAGCATCGACGCTGACCCGCACTGCGGAGACAACGCAGGCCCTCTCGAACCAAGTGGCGGGATTCTCCGAAAGAGCCTCGACGAATATGCAGTCGGTTGCGACGGCTACCGAACAACTCTCGGCATCCGTTAGCGAGATCGGGCGTCAAGTGCGGGATTCCAGCCTTTTTGCAGAAGCCGCAGTTATACAGGCGAGGGAGACCGACGACCGGATCGCTAGACTATCTCGAGCTGCACAGCAAATCGGAGAGGTGGTGAAACTGATAAACGCAATCGCCGAGCAGACCAACCTGTTAGCGCTAAATGCGACCGTCGAGGCGGCCCGCGCCGGCGACGCCGGCCGTGGCTTTGCCGTGGTCGCAAGCGAAGTGAAGGCGCTTTCTAGCCAGACGGCGAAGGCTACCGATGAGATCTCTTCGCACGTCGCCGGCATGCAGGGGGCGACGGCGGATTCGGTCGTGGCGATCAAGGAGATCAGCGCGACTATCGGTCAAATATCGACCATCGCCACGTCCATCGCGACGGCAGTGGAAGAGCAAGGTGCCGCCACAGAGGAAATCGCCCGCAGCGTACAGAATGTTGCGCAGGGCACACAGGCTGTTGCGACCGATATCGGTCAGGTTAACCGTGGTGCCGCCGAGACTGGTTCGGCTTCAGAGGAGGTGCTGAGCTCAGCCAAAAATCTGTCGAGCGAAAGTGCTCGACTGCGCGCCGAGCTGGACCGATTTATGGCGAACATTCGTGTGTCATAGCGCTCTCGAGATAATTTGCAGACTTCGAATCAGCGACGATGAACAGGCTCGCGCACGGGGCCACAAGCTACGGGCCCTGACTGATTGTAGAGTTGTAGTCTACTTACAGTTTCTACTGAGCCGCTTCATATACAATAGATCGTCCTTATTTGGTTTCGCGATAGGTTGTTGGTGTCGTTACCCGATGCCCGATCACGAATAATAAGCGAAAGGACAACGATGAAATTCACTCGTGAGCAGCGTGTAATGTGGCTCTCCCAAGTGCGGAGTATCCCGTTTCGACAGCGTGTCGAATTGACGAGCAAAGCTGGCTTCGGATGGTTGAGCACTTCGCCCACCGACTTCGATCAGACGGTGGCCTCAGGTCTTAGCGCTGCCGACCAGCGGCAGATCGCAGCCGATAATGGCGTCAGATTGAGCTACCTCGACCCCTTGACGAGTTGGGTTCCAGATTGGCGTCCGGTCAATGAGGACCCCGATATCCTGCCTTACCTCGAAAGGTCGCCCGAATCGTTCCTTCGCGTCGCAGAAGAGCTTCAGGTCGACAAGATCCACCTGATCGGCACCTTCCCGAAGGACCGATACAGCATTGACGAACTCACCCAGCATTTCGGTGCCATGGCCGATCGGGCCGGGAAAGAAGGCTTGCGCGTCACGCTGGAAGCGATGCCGCTCTGGGGGTTTGCAACGCTGGATGAGGCTTGGCAGGTCGTCAAGGGCGCCGGCAGGTCGAATACGGGCATTATATTCGATACTTGGCACTACGTTCGCGGCGGTCGCAAGGATGAGCTGTTTTCAGAGATCCCACCGAGCGCGATCGATACTGTTCAGATCGCCGATGGTCCCCTGGTGTGCCCTTCTGGTCGCTCAATGGTGCGCGACTGCCTGTTCCATCGCGTCCCGATCGGCGAGGGGGAAATTCCGAACAAAGAAATCCTCGCACTTCTGGCGAAGAATGATCTGATCCCGAGTATCGGTCCGGAAATCTTCTCCAGCAAACTGGATGCGCTGCCCCCGGAGCAGATTTTCGACAGCGTTCTGCCTGGCTTCGAGTCTATCATCGACAGCATCTGAACAGACTTGAAAGCGTGTGCGGGCGCCAACTCTCAGTGCGCCCGCACGCAAATTGTATCAAGGAATTTCAAGTCAGTAGACATCGGCTCTGGAACAGGAGTTCACCAAGCTCCTCGTGATGTTTCAGGCATTGTAGGGTTCGGGGAGCGCGTGGCTCCTGAAGATCGCGGCTTACGCGCACTCAACCTTTGGTCTCTGCGAGGGATACCGGCCTCTACGTTGCAACTCAGGCTTCGCGGTCCTCAGCGAAACCTTGAAGGTAGCCCACACTAACTGGTCGCATCCCGGTCGCGCTATGGCCGCGCACGTGAGGGCCATCGAACGACCGGACCAGCGCGCTGCTGATCTCTGACGGTATTTGAGCATACGCCCAACCAAGGCGGTAACGGCAGTCTTGACCACGCCGGCAGTGCTGATCAGTCGATTGACTCCGATAGGTGCCGAAATCGCAGAGAGCGCAAACGGCGCAATTTTTTCTGTGAATTCAAGACCACAATATTGCGGCGGGTATGCCGTCGGCATTTGTCCGTCAGACTTGAGGAATTGTGCTTACAAATCAACGACGATACGCTGTCCGAAATGATAGAGTGGGAGTAATTCGGGCCAGCCCGGGACTATCCCGCTCTATCCAATTGCACAAATTAACAGACTGATTCAACGACATAATTCATCGTGGACAAGATTTTCAAGGGCGCCAAGCCCGCCGATTTGCCGATCAAGCAACCGCCCCGGTTTTTTCTGACGGTCAATCTCAAGACGGCGAAGTTGATTGGATTAAACCTGCCTGAATCATTCCTGTTGCGCGCCGACGAGGTGATCGAATAGGAGTGCCGCACTGAAGTCGAACGTATTCGCGCGCGAAATGACCGCACGTCAGATGGCTCACGAGAAAAAGAAGAGGATTTGCATTGCGCGTGGGCGTCGGTTCGGGCTGCTCACGCGATGACCCCGGAATTCCTGGTGGACCAACTGAGGAGGATTTACAGTCGTAAGACGGCGTAAGGTCCGCTGGGAAAGCGGCCAGCTTCCCCGGTTCGGCGAGCTGGTCGCAGAACTGGCGGCCATCAGCCTTCAGGCCGAATGTGATCACCCCGATGCCGCAGCGTTGCCATGTTCTGCACCAGATCGGATGCGGTAATCGGCGATATCAACGATCAGAAGGCACGGCGGAGGTAACCGGCCTGATGATCTTGAAGGGCCCCGACATGCGATATCGTCGGGGCCTTTCTTCCTTTATTACTCGGCTGGCTCTTGGTTCAGGCTTCGCAAGCGGCAACAGCTCTGCCATATGCTTGCATGGCTGCTGCTATTTATTGAACACTTCAATTTGCTGCGACGAGACCGATTTCGTACAGCGTGGCTTTCTCACCTACACCACTCCGATCATGATCGTCGGCGGCGTCGCAATCCGCCTGTAGAACTTCCGCACGCTTACCCGTGATCAGAAGCTGTTTCCGCATTTCCGCGAGGCGGGCGCGGCAATATTCGCGATAGAGCAAGTCGAATATGGCGGGCATGATCACCCCCATCGTTTGACTATTGCTAGCTAGAGATATTCCCACCACGAGGTGACAGACCTCGGCTCATTTGGAGAGCTGCCTGGCATAAGCGCGTTCAAAGGCGGCGCCGAATTTCAAAGCTCCAAAGAGCGATCAGTTAATTTGTCGGCGCAAAGAAGCGGAGCCGAAGTAAAAGTATAGCAGCCTTCTGTTTCAGGACGACTTCGTCGGACAACCCCAGAGAGAGTCGTGCGGCTGAAGATCCAACTACAACGTGAAAAGAGTTGCCACTGGGTGCAGGCGCCGCACGTTGAAGCTCGTATGATGCGATGCGCACGAACATCGGCGAGCCATCAACCAAGAGCGCATGAGGACATCGCTCAGCGTCCTTAGATTGAAAATGCAGTTCAGTTGCAAGGTGTTAGCTGCTTCATAATGTCTTCGCGCCGACCGCCCTAAGCTTTTGGGAGAACCGCTCGGGAGGCAACGATGACACCCGATTGGCTTACCGTCCCCGCAACTATCGTTTGTTTGTCTGTTCTGACCATCGTCGTCTTGATTGCCGTTGGCGCTTGGTAGGGGAGCAGATCAGGACTGCTTTCAAGCCGCTCGGGAGGCAACAATGAATACGCCCGAATGGTATACTGTGATGATCGCTTGCGTCTCTTGCCTAACCATTGTTGTTTTGATGGCCGTCGGAGCTTGGTAGGCGTTCTCGCAGGCTGCAATTGTCGCGTAGAACTTCATCTTGCTGTGTTCCGATGCCGCTCTCGTGCGGTCTCGGACTTAGTGGGCCCTGATCGTGTTGTTCTTCCTGGCTTCTGCTGCGCAGTGGCCTGCCTTGCACGGAATGATTGGTCGCGCTTTTGCGCCCGGATCATCAGCCATCATTGACAGGAATCCAAAAACGCAAAGCGCGACGACGACGCAAACAGAAAGGCTCACAGCCCCCCGCACCAGGAGTCGTCCTAATTCAGCGCGCACGCAAATTCGCTCGTCGGTCTTAGGAGCGCTTACTTGCCTCGAAATGGCGAGAAGCTTGTTGCCGCTGGAAATAGCGTCTCACCTCGAGCGATGTGAGTACCCAAATCGCAATTGCCCCAGTCATTGCTCCCCCGAAATGACGGTTGCGGATAGTGAAGGGTAAGGGAAGTAAGTTAACAAAGCTTAGCGCGGGGAATCCGCTCGACGTAGCGCGACGAGATGGTCCCCTGTAGAGGGCATGACGGGCACATCACGCAAGCTCCACTTGATCTAGGTCAATGCTTTCGGGAAAAAGTAGCAAAACCTCGCACGCGCGACCTTCGTAATTTCAATGGGAGGGTAGAATGGCAGTAGTTGTTCAATATGTAGTCAAACCAAATCCAGGTGCCGACCTCGCGGGAATACTCGAACTGGCTAAGGAGAGCGCCGGGCTTTGGCGAAAGCACGGTGGCAAACCAAGGTTCTGGTCCGTCGCTGTCGGTGAATTCGGAAATTTCGCTTTCTCAGTAAACTTCGAGACGTTCTCAGCTTACGGTGCGGCAGTTGAGAAACTTAATGCGGATCCAGCGTTTCAAACCTGGCAAGCGAAAAGATTGAAAGCCGGCTTGACCACCTTAGTGCGTTCGAATTTGGCGACCGAGATTGAACTTTGAGGAGCGCTCCCGCACCCGCCGGTTCACGCTGGCGGGCCTTCTCAATGGAAAATCAGGTAAGCAAGTGTCGCAACGAGCACGACCAGCCATGAGTACCAGGCGATGACAAGCCAGACATCCGTTTGGAGCTTCCTCATGCCAGGAAGCACAGCGCCGGCGACTTCGATCCCGTTGAGATAGGTCAAAAGTCCGCTCACGGGACCGGGAATACGTGGCAATTTATTGCATTCGAGTGTCGCCTACTGGGCAGACAGCGCTGTCCATGATGCTTAGCGTGCAAACGGGCGACAGGTTTGCGTGCTGCCGCCTGCTCTTGTTAAGCCATACTCAGACACCCGCCCCCAGTTGCTTCTCCCTTGACTTGGGGGCGGGGTTTTCCGGAAACACTGTCGTAGCTCTCGCCGCCGGAGGGGGTCATCGCTGTGCCAGGTGACTCCGAAGCGGTCTACGCGTCTATATAGAGACCTAGGAAGAGCAGGCAAATGCGCTAGAATATCAGGGTCTTGGGACATGCTGTCTGATGCAAAGTCTGGACCTCGGCGAATGGCTTGAAGGACTTGGGCTTGGCCAATACCGGGCCTTGTTCTCCGATCAGGCGATCGAACGCGACGT
>NZ_BSOW01000007.1 GCF_030160715.1 Bradyrhizobium iriomotense | reverse complement strand
GGGCCGTTCGCCGAGTTATATCACCCGCCAGCTGTACGAGTTTCAGCACGGAGTGCGAACCGGAGCATGGAGCCCGCTTATGTCCAATGTCGTCACTAACTTGACTGAGGATGATCTCATTTCGATCAGCGCCTATCTAGCGTCGCTAAAACCCTAGCGCGGCCTACGGGTCTAGCAATCTTCGTGCGGCATGGGCGGTACTCTTCACAGGCGTGGATCGCGAAATTTCCCGCCATTCAGCCATTCAAACGTCACTCAATGTCGTCGGCGACGTATTCGCGGTGTCGCGAGAATCCGATCCTGCAACGTTATGAAACAGCCGCGATGTCCGCTGATGGCCCTTGGCGGACAATCGCTTACGCATCGTCGATGTCCGCTTTTTGGCAATGCGGACCGCGCCATCCCGCACGTACGACTGGATTTATGAGTACCCGCCCCTAATACGCCTGCTTCGCGTCGGCCTCTTCGCTGGTCTGGATCAAATCGAGACTCTGCTCGATCTTGCCGAGCAGCGCGGATAATTGCTTGCGCTCCTGCGCGGAGAGGCAGCTGAGGATCTCGTCTTCCCGCCGCAACAATTGCGGAAACAGCTCTTCATAGAGCGCGCGGCCTTTCCCGGTGAGTTGCAGGCGGAATTCGCGGCGGTCGGCCTCGTTCTCGACCCGCTCGATCAGCCCGTCATGCAGCAGCGCGGTGACCGCGCGGCTGATCGTGGACTTATGCGTGCGGGTGCATTGCGAGATGAACTGCGCGCTGCAGGCATCGTTGCGGAAGCCGAGCGTTGCAAGCACCCGCCAGGCCGGAATGTCGAGCCCGTGGCGCTCCTGATACTCGACCGCGAGCGCGGAACTCACCTCCGCCGCCAGGCGATTGAGGCGGAACGGCACGAATTTGAACAGATCGAGCCGCGGCTTCGGCCTCACAGAGGCCGCGTCCGCTTCCTTCGCCTTCAGCGCAGTATCGCCCAATGTCCTCGCCAAAAAATCGCTCCGAATGCCAGTTGACGGACGGCGGCAGCCGGTCCAAGATAGTTGCACGTGAGACTATCTAGCAGATAAGTCCCCTCCTGACCAGAGCCGAGGTTAGCGCATGGCGCAGGCAAAAACCCAGTTCGGCTATCGCCGCCACCCCGACCAGGATCGCTCCGGCCAGGCTCCGGCCGAGCACGCGGTCGTGGTGGTGGGCGCCGGGCCAGTTGGGTTATCGCTCGCGATCGATCTGGCGCAGCGCGGCCAGCGCGTGGTGCTGCTGGATGACGCCGATCGCATCGGCGAGGGCTCGCGCGCGATCTGCTTCTCGAAGCGCTCGCTGGAATATTGGGACCGGCTCGGCGTCGGCGACCGCATGGTCGAGAAGGGCGTGGTGTGGAGCGTCGGCAAGATTTTTCACGGCGAGTCCCAGCTCTACCAGTTCAACCTGCTGCCGGAGGAGGGACACAAGCGGCCCGCCTTCATCAACCTCCAGCAATATTACGCGGAAGCCTATCTGGTCGATCGCATCAGGGAGCTTCCGGAGATCGACCTGCGCTGGCGCAACAAGGTATTGGGGCTCGAGCAGCGCAACGATTCCGCCCTGCTGACGATCGAGACGCCGGAAGGCGCCTATCGCCTGCACGCCCAATACGTCATCGCCTGCGACGGCGCGCGCTCCTCGCTGCGGCAGATGGTCGGTGCGGAATTCGCCGGCCAGGTGTTCGAGGATCAATTTCTGATCGCCGACGTCAAGATGACTGCGGAATTCCCGACTGAACGCTGGTTCTGGTTCGATCCGCCGTTCCATGCGGGACGTTCGGCGCTGCTGCACAAGCAGCCTGACGACGTCTGGCGCATCGACCTGCAGCTCAATCGCTATGCCGATCCGACCGTCGAGAAGAAGCCGGAGAATGTGCGGCCGCGCATCGCGCGCATGCTCGGGCACGACAAGTTCGATTTCGAATGGATCTCGCTCTACAAGTTCCAGTGCCGGCGCATGGATCGCTTCCTCCATGGCCGCGTGATCTTTGCGGGCGACTCCGCGCACCAGGTCTCACCCTTCGGTGCCCGCGGCGCCAATTCCGGACTTGAGGACGCGGAGAATCTGTCCTGGAAGCTTGATCGGGTGCTGCGCGGCCAATCGCCGGCGAGCCTGCTCGAGAGCTATCACGTCGAGCGGAGCATGGCTGCCGACGAGAACATCCGCGAATCGACCCGCTCGACGGACTTCATGGCGCCGAACTCGCATCAGGAGGCGCGGCTGCGCAAGGCGGTGCTGTCGCTGGCCAAGGAAACCGAGTTCGGCAAGCGCATGGTCAATGGCGGCCGGCTCTCGGTGCCTTGTAGCTACGAGTCGCCGCTGTCCTCAGCCGACGCGGAGACCTGGAGCAGTGGTCCGCGGCCCGGTTGCTCCCTGCTGGATGCGCCGGTCAGGACGCCTGCGGGCGAGAGCGCCTATTTGACCGATATGTTCCGCAAGGGCGGAACGGGATTTGCCCTGCTCGGGTTTGGCAATGACGCGGCCATCGAGCTGCCCGGTGGCGTGAAGGACATCCGCATCGGCGGCGAGGGCGGCCTGATCGATCCAGATGGGCTCGTTGCGAAGCGCTACGACGCCGAGCCCCATACGGCCTATCTGCTGCGGCCCGATGGCTACGTCGCGGCACGCTTCCGCCATCCGACAAAGGCGCTGGTAGCGGCGGCGCTGTCGCGCGCTCAAGGCTTGAACTGAAGGTTTTTAAGAGAATGGCTCTCTCCACCAGCTCGAACTTCCCGCGGCCCGACGACGCCTTCCGCGCCATCGTCGAGGCGCATCGCGGCCTCTCCGAAGAGCAGAGCGCGGATTTCGACGCCGCCTTGGTCCTGATCCTCGCCAACCATATCGGCGACATCGAGGTGCTCAAGGAAGCAATCGTGCTCGCCAGGCGCCGCATGGTCGACGGCCAGCAGCAACAACAGCAACAACAGCAACAACAATAACCGTGCAAGGAACGAACTGATGGCGAAGAACTTCGCATCCACCGGCGATCTCGCGGAGAAGAAGGTCACCTTCTCCGAGATCGGCCCCGATCTCTATGCCTTCACCGCCGAGGGCGATCCGAATTCCGCGGTCATCGTCGGCGAGGACGGCTGTCTGGTGTTCGACGCGCAGGCCACGCCCGCGATGGCGAACAAGGTGATCGAGCGCGTGCGCAGCGTCACCGACAAGCCGATCAAATATGTCGTGCTGTCGCATTATCACGCCGTGCGCGTGCTGGGCGCGTCGGCCTACAAGGCGCAAGGCATCGTCGCCTCGCAGGAGACCTATCGGCTGATCGAGGAGCGCGGCAAGCAGGATTGGGATTCCGAGTATGGTCGATTTCCCCGCCTGTTCCAGGATGCGCAGAGCATCCCCGGGCTGACCTGGCCGACGCTCACCTTCGAAGGCGAGATGTCGATCTATCTCGGCAAGCGCGAGGTGCGGCTGATGCAGCTCGGGGCCGGCCACACCTCCGGCGACATCGTCGCCTGGGTGCCGGATGCCGAAGTGATGTTCTCCGGCGATCTCATCGAATACCACTCGGCCTGCTATTGCGGCGATGCGCATTTGCGCGAATGGCCGCTGACGCTGAACGAGATCCGCAACTTCAATCCCAAGGCGATCGCGCCGGGCCGCGGCGATGCATTGAAAGGCACCACCACCGCGCGCGAGGCGATCGCCATGACGCGCGACTTCGTCGCCACGCTCTATGGCGCGGCCGAGATCTCCGTCGCCAAGGGACGTACGTTAAAGGAGACGATGGCGGCGACCCGCGAGGTGATGGATCCAAAATTCTCGAGCTTTGCCATCTACGAGCACTGCCTGCCGTTCAACGTGTCGCGCGCCTTTGACGAGGCGTCCGGGATCGATGACCCCGTGATCTGGACCGACAAGCGCGACCAGGAGATGTGGGCCGCCCTGCAAGGAGGAGGATAGTCATGAACATCAATACCTCGCCCGACCAGATCGTTCGCAGCACGGCCCAGGTCACGCCGGGCTACATGTCCGGCTTCGGCAACAGCTTTGAGACCGAGGCGCTGCCGGGCGCGCTGCCGATGGGGCGCAACTCGCCGCAGCGCTGCGCCTATGGGCTCTATGCCGAGCAGCTCTCCGGCTCGCCCTTCACCGCGCCGCGTGGCACCAATGAGCGCTCCTGGCTCTATCGCATCCGCCCTTCGGTGAAGCATTCGGGTCGGTTCGAGAAGGTCGATGCCGGCCTGTGGCGCTCGGCGCCGTGCCATGAGAACGATCTGCCGATCGCGCAGCTGCGCTGGGACCCGACGCCGATCCCGAAGGAGGAGATCACCTTCCTCGGGGGCGTGCAGACAATGACGACGGCCGGTGATGTCAACACGCAAGGAGGCATGGCCGCGCATGTCTACCTCATTACCAAATCGATGGTGGATCAGCACTTCTACAATGCCGACGGCGAGCTGATGTTCGTGCTCCAGCAGGGCAATCTTCGTCTCGTCACCGAGTTCGGTCGCATCGACGCCGAGCCCGGCGAGATCGTGGTGATCCCGCGCGGCGTGAAATTCCGCGTGGAGATTCCGAACGGGCCGGCGCGCGGCTATCTCTGCGAAAACTACGGCGGCGCCTTCACGCTGCCGGAGCGCGGCCCGATCGGTGCCAATTGCCTTGCCAATGCGCGCGACTTCCTGACGCCGGTCGCCTGCTACGAAGACAAGGACACGCCGACCGAGCTGTTCGTGAAATGGGGCGGCGCGCTGTTCAAGACGCAGCTCGCCCATTCGCCGATCGACGTGGTCGCCTGGCACGGCAATTATGCGCCGTACAAGTATGACCTACGCACCTTCTCGCCGGTCGGCGCGATCGCCTTCGATCACCCCGATCCCTCGATCTTCACGGTGCTGACCTCGCCGTCGGAGACCACGGGCACGGCGAATATCGACTTCGTCATCTTTCCCGAGCGCTGGATGGTCGCGGACAACACCTTCCGCCCGCCCTGGTATCACATGAACATCATGAGCGAGTTCATGGGCCTCGTGTACGGCGTCTACGACGCCAAGCCGCAGGGCTTCACACCCGGCGGCATGAGCCTGCACAATTGCATGCTGCCGCACGGCCCCGACCGCGACGCCTTCGAACATGCCAGCAATGGCGAGCTCAAGCCGGTCAAGCTCACCGGCACGCTCGCCTTCATGTTCGAAACCCGCTACCCCCAGCGCGTCACCGCGCATGCCGCGAAGTCCTCCACGTTGCAGGACGATTATGCGGATTGCTGGAAAGGCCTGGAGAAGCGGTTCGATCCGAATAGGCCGTAACGTTCTTCCCCTCTCCCCTTGTGGGAGAGGGTGGCTCGCCGCGTAGCGGCGAGACGGGTGAGGGGTCTCTCTCCGCGAGCGGCCCTCTCCTACAATTGAGTTCGCTGATAGAGACCCCTCATCCGGCGCTTCGCGCCACCTTCCCCCACAAGGGGAGAAGGAAAAAGGACCGAGCGAAAAGTGACAACCCACCCCAACGACCCCGGCCTCCGCTCCTTCATCGACGTCGATCCGTCCTCCGACTTCCCGATCCAGAACCTGCCCTACGGCGTGTTCTCGACGGCGGCCTATCCGGCGCCGCGCGTCGGGGTCGCGATCGGTGACTACGTGCTCGACCTCTGGGAGCTCGAGCAGGACTCCCGCCTCGATGTCGGCCCGCTCGGCGTCTTCTCCGCGCCGTCGCTCAATCCGTTCATGGCGCTCGGGCCAATGGTCTGGGCCCGGACACGTGCGCGGATCAGCGAGCTCTTGCGTCACGATCATCCGGAGCTGCGCGACAACAAGGAGCTGCGCAAGCAGGCCCTGGTGCCGATGCGCGAGGTGCGGCTGCATCTGCCGTTTACGGTCTCCGGCTACACCGATTTCTATTCATCCAAAGAGCACGCTACCAATGTCGGGGTGATGTTCCGCGGCAAGGACAATGCGCTGCAACCGAACTGGCTCTACATGCCGATCGGTTATAACGGCCGCGCCTCGACCGTGGTCGTCAGCGGCACCAGGGTGAAGCGGCCGCGCGGACAGTTGAAGCCGCCGAACGTGGAGGTGCCGAGCTTCGGACCGTGCAAGCGGCTCGATTTCGAGCTGGAGATGGGCGTCGTGGTCGGCCAGTGGTCGCCGATGGGCGGCATGCTGACGGAGCAGCAGGCCGAGGAGATGATCTTCGGCTTCGTGCTGCTCAACGACTGGAGCGCGCGCGATATCCAGCAATGGGAATATGTGCCGCTCGGGCCCTTCCTCGCCAAGGCCTTTGCGACCTCGATCAGCCCGTGGGTGGTGACGCGCGAGGCGCTGGAGCCGTTCCGCCTGCAAGGTCCCGAACAGAGCCCGGCACCGCTCGATTATCTCAGACAGGCCCAGCCGCAGAACTACAATGTCGAGCTCGACGTCTCCTTGCGCGCCGCTGGGACGAATGTGGCGGCCAGCATCAGCCGCACCAATTTCAAATACATGTATTGGTCCTCGGTGCAGCAATTGATGCACCACGCCTCCTCCGGCTGCGCCATGAACGTCGGAGATCTCCTCGGCTCTGGCACAATCTCGGGGCCGGAGAAGAACCAGCGCGGCAGCCTGCTCGAAATCTCCTGGAACGGCACCGAGCCGGTGCAATTGCCTGATGGCACCAAACGTTCGTTCCTCGAAGACGGCGACAGCCTTGTCATGCGCGGCTGGTGCCAGGGCGACGGCTACCGCGTCGGGTTTGGTGAGGTCGAGGGGACGATTTTGCCGGCGGAGTGATCTCCGCCGTTGCCACAAACTCCGTCATTGCGAGGAGCGAAGCGACGAAGCAATCCAGAGTATCTCCGCGGAAAGATTCTGGATTGCTTCGCTTCGCTCGCGATGACGGTGTGGAGGCGGCTACCGCTCCTCCGGCGGCACGCCGCGGATCCGCGCGCAATGCGCGGCAACATCCTCCGCGCTGTATTTCAAATGCACCCTCGTGTCCGACGGCACGTGCTTCGTCACGCACACCCCCGGCCGCCACTCCTTCGACGGGCGGATTGGGCGCGGGGCAAAGCCGCCGCCGCAATTGGGGCAGACGTTGAAGAGCTTGGTCTCCACGCAGTCCGCACAGAACGTGCATTCATAGGAGCAGATCCGCGCATTCGCAGCATTCGGCGGCAGGTCGCAGTCGCAATACTCGCAGTTCGGCCGAAGCTGGAGGGCCATGGCTCGGTCTCCCGGAGCATGATCCGGAAAAGTGTGAAGCGGTTTTCCGAAAAGATCATGCTCATACAAAAAAGGCTGACGCCGATCATCGCAGATCGCGCGTCCGGCGCGAAGGCCGCATTTCCCTCGATTTCAGCCAGGCGTCAGTCCCTTCAGCGGCAGCCGCGAGCTCTCCTTCAGCCTGTCGAGCACGATCGAGGAGCGCACATGCGCCACGCTCTGATGCGGCATCAGCACGTCGTTGACGAGGTTGGAGAGCCCCTTGAGATCGCGCAGCACCGCCTTCAGCACGTAGTCGGCGTCGCCGGTGAGCGAATAAGCCTCCTGGATCTCGTCGATGCGGCTGACGAGAGCGCGGAAGCGTTTGGAATTGTCGGGCGAATGCGTCGCCAGCGTCACCTGGATGAAGGCGACGACGCCGAAGCCGAGCGCCTCGCTGGAGAGGTCGGCGTGGTAGCCCGCAATCACCTTCTCCTCCTCCAGCCGCATGCGCCGCCGCGAGCATTGCGAGGCCGAAAGGCCCGCGATATCGGCGAGCTCCTGGTTGGTCAGGCGGCCGTCATCCTGGAGCGAGGTCAGGATCTTGAGATCGAAGGCGTCTACCGGGATCATGCGTCATTCGTCCATTTCATGCACAAACCGTGCATAGGGTATCGGAATCACGCCCCGTTTGCACGCCCATTGCGCGCTCCATGAAGGATAGTTCTGGCAAGCAATTTTGGAGAGATCGCCATGGGTCCGTTTCCGCACGATGCGCCGCCTGCCACCATCAGCGCCGACAATCCGATGGGCACCGACGGGTTCGAGTTCGTCGAATATGCCCATCCCAATCCGCAAGAGCTGCACGCGCTGTTCACGCTGATGGGCTTTGCGCCCGTCGCGCGGCACAGGACCAAGAAGATCACGGTCTATCGCCAGGGCGACATCAACTATCTCGTCAACGAGGAGCCGGGCACGCATGGCTTCGATTTCGTCGCCGCGCACGGCCCCTGCGCGCCGTCGATGGCGTTCCGCGTGGTCGATGCGAAGGCGGCCTATGACCGCGCCATCGCGCTCGGCGCCGAGCCGGCCGACGTCACCTCCGCACGCAAGACGCTCGACGTGCCCGCGATCAAGGGTATCGGCGGCAGCCTGCTTTATCTCGTCGATCGCTATGGTGCGAAGGGCTCGGCCTATGATGCCGAGTTCGAATGGCTTGGCGCGCGCGATCCGCGGCCCCATGGCGCCGGCCTGTTCTATCTCGATCACCTCACCCACAACGTCCATCGCGGCCGCATGGATGTCTGGGCAGGATTCTACGAAAAGCTCTTCAACTTCCGCCAGATCCGCTTCTTCGACATCGAGGGCCGCGCGTCCGGCCTGTTCTCGCGGGCGCTGACCAGCCCCGACGGCAAGATCCGCATTCCCATCAACGAGGACGCCGGCGAGTCCGGCCAGATCGAGGAATATCTGAAGACCTATCGCGGCGAGGGCATTCAGCACATCGCCTGCGGCTGCCGCGAGATCCACGGCACGATCGAAGGCCTGCGTGAGGCCGGCCTGCCCTTCATGCCGTCACCACCCGTCACCTATTTCGAGAAGGTCGACGCGCGCCTGCCCAAGCATGGCGAGGACGTCGCGCGATTGCAGAGGAACGGCATTTTGATCGACGGCGAGGGTGTCGTCGACGGCGGCCAGACCAAGGTGCTGCTCCAGATCTTCTCGGCGAACGCGATCGGCCCGATCTTCTTCGAGTTCATCCAGCGCAAGGGCGACGACGGCTTTGGGGAGGGCAATTTCAAGGCCCTGTTCGAGTCGATCGAGGAGGATCAGATCCGGCGCGGGGTGTTGAAGGTGGATGACGCGGCGTAAACTGCTGCTGTCGGGGATACTGCTGCGTCACTCGCGGTGTCGTCCCGGCGAAGGCCGGGACCCATACCGCGTGATCTATCATTGGCGGAAGGCAGGCGTACCGAACGACTAATCTTCGCCAAACTCCTCCCTGGGGTTATGGGTCCCGGCCTTCGCCGGGACGACATTTGATTTTGTAGCGCTAGCGCGGACTCTTACCGCTTCCACGCCTTCGTCACCGCGCCGATCTCTGCCGCCTCCGGCTCCCGAACCGTGGACGGCGTGCGCGAGAAGCGCGGCGCTGGGGCGGGCTGCTTCACGCCATGGCGCTCGACGAAGACGTTGCGCGCGACCATGTGCGGATGCTCGGTCGCCTCCGACATCGTCAGCACCGGGGCGAAGCAGATGTCGGTGCCTTCCATGATCTTGCACCAGTCCTCGCGCGTCTTGCTCTTGAAGACGGCCGTCAGCTTCTCCTTCAGCGCCGGCCAGGCCTTGCGGTCCATCTGCGCATCGAAATCGGCGTCGGTGAGCCCGGCGTGCTGCCGCAGCAGCGCGTAGAATTGCGGCTCGATCGAGCCGATCGAGATGAAATGGCCGCAGGCGCATTCATAGACGCCGTAGAAATGCGCGCCGCCGTCCAGAAAATTCTGGTCGCGGCCTTCGGTCCAGCGGCCCATCGCCGTCATGTCGAAGAAGAACGACATCAGCGACGCCGCGCCGTCGCACATTGCGGTGTCGACCACCTGGCCCTTGCCGGACCTCTGCGCTTCCAGGAGCGCCGCGAGCACGCCGACCACGAGATAGAGCGCGCCGCCGCCGAAATCGCCGACCAGGTTGAGCGGCGGCACCGGCGCGTCCTTCGTGCCGATCGCTGCCAGCGCGCCGGTGATGGAGATGTAATTGATGTCGTGGCCCGCCGCATTCGCCAGCGGGCCTTCCTGGCCCCAGCCGGTCATGCGGCCGTAGACGAGCTTTGGATTGCGCGCGAGCACGACATCGGGCCCGAGCCCGAGCCGCTCCATCACGCCCGGACGAAAACCTTCGATCAGCGCGTCCGCATTGGCGAGCAGGTCGAGCACCTCTGCGATTGCGCCCTTGTCCTTCAGATCGAGCTCGATCACCTTGCGGCCGCGCCCGGCCACCGACTTCATGCTCTTCTTAGCGCCAACGCGATCGAGCGTGACGACCTCGGCGCCCATGTCGGCGAGCAGCATACAGGCGAACGGACCCGGGCCGATGCCGGCGAATTCGACGATGCGGAAACCTGCGAGCGGGCCGGAGGCGCGGATGGTTGGAGCGGATTGATCGAGCACGTTGTTGTTTCCTCGGGGGCGCAAGACGGGCGCGCGAGAAGCGCACTCGTTTGGACGCTCCTCTATTGCGATTTAATCGGTCGATTAAATTTTCCCGCCTTCGGCCTGACGAGGCAAGCGCTTTTGATGCATGGGCGCATAATAAAAGCGGCGCGCATTGCTGCGCGCCGCGGAAAATTTGTGTTGAGTAGCTATCAGCCGGCCGCCGTTACCGCGCGCTGCGCCATCACCTTGATCAGATTGGCGCGATAGTCAGCCGAGCCGTGCAGATCCGACAGCAGGCCGCTCGACGGGATCGAGACGCTATCGATCGCGCTCGCCGCCCAGTTCGCCTTCAGCGCGGCTTCAATGGCAGCAACGCGCATCACGCCGCTCTGCGAGGCACCGGTCACGGCCACGCGCACGTCGCCCGCCTTGGTCTGGGCGACGAACACGCCGGTCAGCGCGAAGCGCGAGGCCGGATGCGGGAACTTGGCGTAGCCCGCTTTCACCGGAACCGGGAACGACACGGCGGTGATGATCTCACCGTCTTCAAGTGCGGTCGCGAACAGGCCCTTGAAGTAGTCGTCCGCCGCGATCGAGCGCTTGTTGGTCTTGATCGTCGCACCCAGCGCCAGCGTCGCGGCCGGGTAGTCGGCGGCCGGATCGTTGTTGGCGAGCGAGCCGCCGATCGTGCCGCGATAGCGCACGGCGGGGTCGCCGATCAGCGAGGCCAGATAGGCAACCGCGGGGATCGCCTTCTTTGCAGCGTCGCTGGTCGCGACGTCGTAATGCGGCGTCGCGGCCTTGATGGTCAGCGTGTCGCCGGAGGCATCAATGCCGATCAGCTCCTTGATCTTCGCAAGGTCGATCACGTCGGACGGGCTGGCGAGCCGCTGCTTCATCACCGGCAGCAATGTCTGGCCACCGGAGAGATATTTTGCCTCGCTCCCCTTGGCGAACAGCGCGGCCGCCTCGTCGACCGAGGAGGCACGATGATAAGTGGTCTGATACATCTTCGTTGCTCCTCTTTAAGCCGCGTGGATCGTGCGCCACACCCGGTCCGGGGTTGCGGGCATTTCCAGGTTGTTCTTGCCGATCGCATCCGTGATCGCATTGATCACGGCAGCGGAGGCGCCGATCGCGCCGGCCTCGCCGCAGCCCTTGATGCCCAGGGGATTGCCCGGGCAGAGCGTCGTGGTGTGGCTGAGCTTGAACGACGGCAGATCGTCGGCGCGCGGCATGGTGTAATCCATGAACGAGGCCGTGATCGGCTGGCCGTTGGCGTCATAGACCGCGTGCTCGAGCAGCGCCTGGCCGATGCCTTGTGCGAGGCCGCCATGGACCTGGCCTTCGACGATCATCGGGTTGATCAGGCGCCCGAAGTCGTCGGCCGCCACGAAGTTGACGAACGACGTCTTGCCGGTGCCGGGATCGACCTCGAGCTCGCAGATATAGGCGCCGGCCGGGAAGGTGAAATTGGAGGGGTCGTAGAAGGCGCTTTCCTTCAGGCCCGGCTCCATCCCGTCAGGCAGATTGTGCGCGGTGTAGGCCGCGAGCGCGACCATCGGCAGCGCGATCGCCTTGTCGGTGCCGGTCACCTTGAACTCGCCGTTCTCGATGACGATGTCGGCCTCCGACGCTTCCAGAGCATGCGCGGCGATCTTCTTGGCCTTGGATTCGACCTTCTCCACGGCCTTGAGGATGGCGGTGAGGCCGACGGCCGCGGAACGCGAGCCGTAGGTGCCCATGCCGAACTGCACCTTGTCGGTGTCGCCATGGACGATCGAAACCTGGCTGATGGGAATGCCGAGACGATCCGAAATGAGCTGAGCGAACACCGTCTCATGGCCCTGGCCGTGGCTGTGCGAACCGGTCAATACCTCGATGGTGCCGACCGGATTGACACGTACTTCGGCTGATTCCCACAAGCCGACGCCGGCACCCAGGCTGCCCACCGCCTTCGACGGCGCGATGCCGCAGGCCTCGATGTAGCAGGAGACGCCGATGCCGCGCAGCTTGCCTTGCGCCTTCGCCTGCGCCTTGCGGCCTGCGAAGCCGGCATAGTCGATCGCCTTCATCGCCGCATCGAGCGAGGCGTTAAAGTCGCCGATGTCATAGGCCATGATCACGGGCGTCTGGTGCGGGAACTGGGTGATGAAGTTCGTCTTGCGCAGTGCGGCCGGATCGACCTTGAGCTGCCGCGCCGCGGTCTCCATCATTCGCTCGATCAGGTAGCTCGCTTCGGGCCGGCCCGCGCCGCGATAGGCATCGACCGGCGTGGTGTTGGTGTAGACGGCGATCACTTCGGCATGGATCGCCGGGACGTCGTATTGGCCCGACAACAGCGTCGCATAGAGATAGGTCGGCACCGCCGAGGAGAACAGCGACATGTAGGCGCCGAAATTGGCGTAGGTCTTCACTCTGAAGCCGAGGATCTTGTTGTTGGCGTCGAACGCCATCTCCGCATGCGTGACATGGTCGCGGCCATGCGCGTCGGTGAGGAAGGCCTCGGTGCGGTCGCCGGTCCATTTGACGGGACGGCCGACCTTCTTCGACGCCCACAGCGCCACCATCTCTTCCGGGTAGATGTAGATCTTGGAGCCGAAGCCGCCGCCGACATCGGGTGCGATCACGCGCAGCTTGTGCTCGGGCGCGATGTTGTAGAAGGCCGACAGCACGAGGCGCGCGACGTGCGGATTCTGCGATGTCGTGTAGAGCGTGAAATGCTCTTCCGCCTCGTTATAGTCGGCAACCGCCGAGCGCGGCTCCATCGGGTTCGGCGCGAGGCGGTTGTTGGTGACGTCAAGCTTCACCACATTGGCCGCCTTCGAAAATGCGTCGTTCACCGCATTCTCGTCGCCGATGACCCAGTCATAGATCTGGTTGCCGGGTGCCTCGGGATGGAGTTGAGGTGCGCCGGCCTTGATCGCCTCGGTCACGTTCGCGACAGCGGGCAGTTCCTCATAGTCGACGACCACGGCTTCGGCGGCGTCGCGCGCCAGATTCTTGCTTTCGGCGATCACGACCGCGACGGCCTGGCCGACGAAGCGCACCGTTTCCGGCGCCATCGCCGGCCACGCGCCCATCTTCATCGGGCTGCCGTCCTTGGAGGTGATGGCCCAGCCGCAGATGAGGTTGCCGACCTTGTCGTCGACGATCTGCTTGCCGTTGAGCACCGCGACCACGCCGGGCAGCTTCAACGCCGCGGAGGCGTCGATGCCCTTCACCTTGGCATGCGCGTGGGGGCTGCGGATGAAATGGGCATAGGTCATGCCCGGTAATTTGACGTCGTCGACGTACCGGCCCTTGCCGGTAATGAAACGCTTGTCTTCCTTGCGCACGACGCTTGCGCCAATGCCTTCAACACCCATGTCCTGTCCTCCCGACCGGAATTTGTTTGACCGCGCTTTCCATCGAAAGCTGCGGCGGTTGTTCGTTCGAGGCCAAATCTGAGGCCAAGTCGCCGCTTACTCGGCGGCCTGCGCGACCTTCATGCGGCCGGCCGCATCCAGCACCGCCTTCACGATGTTGTGGTAGCCGGTGCAGCGGCAGATGTTGCCTTCGAGCTCGTGGCGGACGGTGGCTTCATCGAGCTGGCCACCATGGCGCTGCACGATGTCGACCGCCGACATGATCATGCCCGGCGTGCAGTAGCCGCACTGCAAACCGTGATTGTCGCGGAACGCCGCCTGCATCGGATGCAGCTCGTCGCCCTTGGCAAGGCCTTCGATCGTGGTGACGCTGGCGCCGTCGGCCTGGCCTGCCAGGATGGTGCAGGATTTTACCGCGCGGCCGTCGATGTGCACGACGCAGGCGCCGCACTGGCTGGTGTCGCAGCCGACATGGGTGCCGGTGAGGTTGAGGTGATCGCGCAGCAGATGGACCAGCAGCGTGCGGTCCTCGACATCGACAGAGACGGCCTTGCCGTTCACTGTCAGTTTGACTGTAGACACGTGAGTACCTCCCGATTGCTTGTTTGTAGTTATTCCAATTAGAGACAGCGCGAACGGAACTTTGCAACTGGGATTTTGGTGGATGCGCGTCATCGAAAGGTCATCGTGGCGACCGTCGCAGGCGCGCGATTCGATCATGATGGTCCATGCCGCCGCCAGCACGTGGCGCGGCTTGCAATGAGCTTTCGAAAAAGATCTCCGCTTCGTCGCTGGCGGCGTGCGTTCGGCCGTCATCGCGAAGCGCTTGCCTTGGACTTGCCCCGGACCTCCGCCTGGTCGCGCGTCGTCTCTCCCTTCAGCCTTGTTCGTTGTGCGAATAGGAGCACGCGCCCACGCCTTTGCAATCGCGATCTTGGTAGTAGGCGAAGGCGAGCTAAGTCATTGATTTTATTGATGGCGATTCTGGCGAGGCCCTCGCCGGCGGTGCGGTCCGCAAGCCGTGGCGGCGTGGGCGTCCTAGTACTTCCTGGCGATTGATCGACGGCGTGCGCCACCCTAGTCGAGCCGGACAGGCAACAGTTAAAGGGGAGGAAGCGATGCAGATGAACGACAGTCAGCGGATCCCGGCGTCGAAGGCCAAGGTTTGGGCTGCGCTCAACGATCCCGACATTCTCAGGCGCTGCATTCCCGGCTGCCAATCGCTCGAGATGGCATCGCCGACGGAGATGACGGCAACCGTGGTGCTGAAGGTCGGTCCGGTGAAGGCGACGTTCAGCGGCAAGGTGACGCTGGCCGATATCGACGCGCCCAACAGCTATCGCATCATCGGCGAAGGCGCCGGCGGCGTCGCGGGCTTTGCCAAGGGCGGCGCGAAGGTCAGGCTCGAGGAAGAAGCGCCCGACGTCACCATCCTGCACTACGAGACCGAAGCGCAGATCGGCGGCAAGCTCGCACAGCTCGGCTCGCGGCTCATCGATTCGACGTCGCGCAAGCTGGCCGCGAATTTCTTCGAGAGCTTTGCGACCGTGGTAGCGCCATCATCCTGATTGGCGCGCGTGTCGTTGCACGATGTCTTGCGGAGCGATGATCGGATTGCGGCATGATCTTGCCGGAATCCGACAGCGCGTTTCGAGCTGCAAGCAGGCCGCAAGACTCGAACGTGCACAACGAGATGCGCGACAAAAGCCGACGACGATTTGCACTACTACCTTCCGCCTATACTAAGCGCGCAAAGCCGATGCTGTAATTTCCAACGATGGCTCGCAGACAAACTGCGCATCAGGAGCGCAGCGCGCTCAGGCGCCCAACATGGCGTGCACAACAACACCGCGGAGGGAATACATGACCTTTGGAACGAAGGGCTTTTTGGCTGGCATTTCGATGATTGCGATGCTGGCCGCCGGCACGTCCGGCGCACGCGCCAACGACTCGGTGCTCAAGGCGCAATCCGACCAGAACCAGTGGGCCGTTGCCGGCCACGACTACGGCAATACGCGCTTCAGCCCGCTCAAGCAGATCAACAGCGAGAACGCCGGCAAGCTGACGCTCGCCTATTCGTTCTCGCTGGCGTCGCTGCGCTCGAACGAATCCTCGCCGATCGTCATCGGCAACACGCTCTACGTCTCGAGCTCCTGGGGCCCGAAATACGTCTACGCGCTCGATGCTGCGACCGGCGCGCGCAAATGGACCTACGAGCCGGACATTCCCGATGACGTGCTGCAATACGCCTGCTGCGACGTGAACAATCGCGGCGTCACCTACGCCGACGGCAAGATCTTCGTCGGCCGCCTCGACGGCAAGCTGACGGCACTCGATGCGGCCACCGGCAAGTCGCTGTGGACGGCGAAGGTGGTCGACTACAAGCAGGGCTCGGTCATCACCTCGCCGCCGGTCGTCGTGCGCGACAAGGTCATCACCGGCTTCGGCGGCGGCGAGTACGGCGCGCGCGGCGCGCTGCTGGCCTTCGACATCAACACGGGCAAGCAGGTGTGGCAGACCTACACCGTTCCCAATCCGGATGAGCCCGGCGGCGACAGCTGGAAGGGCGATACTGCCCAGCATGGCGGCGGCGCGGCCTGGCTGGTCGGCTCCTATGATCCGAAGACGGACACCGTCTATTGGGGCACCAGCAATCCCGGTCCGTGGAACACCGCGGTGCGCTCGACCGGCGACGGCAATTTCGGCAAGCTGACCAATCTGTACACGGCTTCCACGCTGGCGCTCGATCCCAACACCGGCAAGATCAAGTGGCACATCCAGACCACGCCGGCCGATGCCTGGGACTATGATGGCGTCAACGAGGCCGTGCTCGCCGATCTCAATATCGGCGGCACGACTGTTCCGACGCTGCTGAAGGCGGATCGCAACGGCTTCTTCTTCGTCGCCAACCGCGAGACCGGCAAGGTGCTGTCGGCGGAGAAATACGTCTTCTCCAACTGGGCGCAGAAGTGGGACATCGCCACGATGCGTGCGGTCGAGGATCCCGACAAGCGTCCGGGGCCGGGCCATCCCGCCAAGGACATCTGCCCGAACCTGATCGGCGGCAAGAACTGGCAGCCGATGTCGTTCAACCCGGAGACAGGCCTCGTCTACATCCCGTCCAACAACGTCTGCATGGACTGGTCGGTCGGCGACGTCACCTACAAGCGTGGCGTGTTCTATCTCGGCGCCGAATTCCCGACCAAGGAAGGCCCCGGCGGCTTCCTCGGCGAGCTCGTGGCCTGGGATCCGGTCGCCCAGAAGAAGGTCTGGTCGATCAAGGAAGACCTGCCGTTCAACGGCGGCACGCTGACCACCGGCGGCGGCCTCGTGTTTGCCGGCAACATCCATGGCGACTTCCGCGCCATCGATGCGAAGTCCGGCAAGGTGCTGTGGAGCAAGAACCTCGGCTCCGGCATCGGCGCGGGTCCGGTGACCTACCAGGTCGACGGCAAGCAATACGTCGCCATCGTCGTCGGCCGCACGGCTTCGCTGCCTGCGTTCCTGGGCGAGGTAGGCAAGAAGATGACGGCCGCAGCTCCCGAGGGCGGTTCGCTCTTCGTGTTCTCCGTCCAGTGACCACTCGCGCGCGTATCTCAGAGGTGACGAGGTACGCGCGCGCTTTTTCCAGACGATCGTTGCGGCATCGGCTGATGCCCCGTGCCGCAGCATCTGGTCCAACAATTCCCAACTACGGAGATGAGGATGCGCCGGAATCATCTTGGAAGTGGCAAGCGCCGAAATCGCACCGTTGCCGGGCTCGTCGCATGGGCGGCCGCATCCGCGATGACCGCACCGGTCACGACGACTCAGGCGGACGAGGCGCAGCCGTTCCGTCTCTGCGCCGATCCGACCAATCTGCCGTTCTCGAGCGATAGTCCGTCGCAGCCGGGCTTCTACGTCGAGATCGGGCAAGCCCTGGCGCAGGCGCTGGGACAGCCGATCGCGTATGACTGGTACAAATCCTATTTCGGCAAGCGCACCGTGCGCGTCACGCTGCTGGGCAAGCAATGCGATGCGATGATCGGCCTGCCGCGCTCCGAGGATTTCATGGGACCGGCCGTGATCTTCTCCAACAGCTTCGCGAAGGAAGGCTACGCCCTGGTGGCGGCGAAGGGACGGGCGATCGGCGGCGTCGATGGCCTCAAGGGCAAGCGCGTTGCCGTGCAGTTCGCCAGCACGCCGCAAAACCTGCTCGCGAGCCGTGACGACATCCAGAAGGTCACCGTGCTGTCGCCCGAGGAAGGCATGCAGGTGCTCGACCAGGGCAAGGCCGACGTCGCCTTCATCTGGGGACCCGTCGCCGGCTGGCTGAACAAGACCACCTACAAGGATCGCTATCAGATCGAGCTCACCGAAGGCGAAGGCCTGTCATGGGATGCGGCCATAGGCTTTGCGAAAACGTCGACGGAGCTGCGCGATCGCGTCGATGCCATCCTGCCGCAGCTTCACAAGACGATCGCCGACCTTGCGATGAAATACGGCTTGCCGACCGGCCAACCCGTTCGCTTCGGCGCGTCCCCGGCGGTGCCGGCGGGAACAACGACGGGAACGGGAACCGGAGCTCAAGCCGGAGCCCAAACCGGAGCCCAAACCGGAGCCCAAGTGACTGAGGTCGCCAATGTGGTGGCGACCGAGACCAAGGGCGACGCGGCCGCGCCAAGCGCCGAGGCGGTCGGCACGGGCAAGGAGATCTTCAACGGCACCTGTGCGCATTGTCACGGACCCGACGCGATCCAGAGCGAGCGGAAGATCGACCTGCGGCTGCTGCGTCACCGCTACGGCGACGAGATGCGCGAGAAATACTGGACCACCGTGCATGAAGGACGGCCTGCCAAGGGCATGCCGGCCTGGAACGAAGTCTTCACCGACGACCAGTTCGACAACATCTATTCCTTCCTGCTGACGGTTCAGTCCGAATCGAACGACTGAACGATCTTGACCGGACGCGATCGGGAGGATGTGCTAGCGTCCATCCGGCATCATCCCGGCGCCGGACGGGCGCCGCATGGATGCGCCACTTCCGCTCATGCGGTGGAGTCTCGTGCGGTGGAGTGTTGGGAAGGCGCCATGACCAGCTTCCTGATCATCGACGATCATCCGCTGTTTCGCGAGGCGCTTGGCAATGCGGTGCGGCTGGCATTGCCAGAGGCACGGATCTTCGAGGCGATGTCGATCGAGGACGCCCTGCATGTCCTGTCGGCCGAACAGGGGATCGACCTCGCGCTGCTCGATCTGTCGCTGCCGGATGCGACCGGCTTCTCCGGATTTCTCCGCCTGCGCGAGACCTATCCGCGCCTGCCCGTCGCCATCGTGTCGAGCGAGGAGGATCAGCACGTCGTCCGCGAGGCGCTGGCGCTGGGCGCCGCCGGCTATCTGCCGAAGTCGACCTCGAAGCGCGAGCTTGCGCAATCGATCGAAGGCGTGCTGAGCGGATCGGTGTCGGTGCCGAAGGATTTTGTCGCAACCCCGCAGCGGCGCCGGGCCGACACCAGCAAGGCGCTCGCGGTCAAGCTGCGCGAGCTCACGCCGCAGCAGCTTCGTGTGCTCGACCTGTTGCGCCGCGGCTATCCGAACCGGCAGATCGCCCAGGAGCTGCAACTCGCGGAGTCCACCGTGAAGGCGCATATCACCGAGATCCTGCGCAAGCTCGGCCTGTTCAGCCGCAACAAGGCGATCATCGAGATCGGCAAGATGGACCTGCCCGATCCCAAGGGCCGGCCCTATGCGCGCCTCGATCGCGGCAGGCCGCAATGACGCGCGCCTTCGTTTTTGACATGGGTCAACTCGGCTCGTCCCGACTGATGCATGCTCAATCCAATTTGGACCCCGTCAACACTTTGGGAATGGCTCACGCGTGATGCGATTTCTGATTGTCGAAGACCATCCATTGTTTCGCGAGGCACTCGAGGGCGCGCTGCAGATGGTGGCGCCCGACGCCGAGATCCTTCAGGCGATTTCGATCGACGGCGCGCTCGAGCTGATGTCGGCGACGTCAGGGCTCGATCTCATCCTCCTCGATCTGTCGATGCCGGGCACGACTGGCCTTTCGGGCATCATCCGCATCCGCAAGGCGTTTCCCAAAATTCCAGTCGTCATCGTATCCGGGCATCAGGATCCGCAGATCATCTCCGGCGCGCTGTCGCTCGGGGTCGCCGGCTACATCCTCAAATCCTCGTCCAAGCAGGATCTCGCGCAGTCGATCGGTGACGTCCTGCGCGGCGCGGTCTGCGTTCCCGGCGCCTACCGGTCGACCCGCCCGCAACGCGCCACAGGCCCGACGCAGGATCTCATCAAGCGCCTGCACGACCTGACACCGCAGCAATTGCGCGTGCTCGAAATGCTCAAGCGCGGTTTGCAGAACAAGCAGATCGCCTATGAGCTGAAGATTTCGGAGACCACGGTGAAGGTCCACGTCTCCGACATCCTGCGCAAGCTCAACGTGCTGAGCCGCACCAAGGCCATCGTCGAAATGTCCCGGATCGATTTCGCAACGCTGGCGAGCGAAGGGTCGAGGGCAAAGCACGATCGCGCGCAGTCCGAGTAGCAGGGCTGCGGCTCGATGCTCTCCCTTTCCTCACTCCTTGAGAGTGTTACTGCGCGCAATTGACGAGTTTCGCTCTGGCATTTCCGATGATGGCGTTATTTCGCTGATTTTCTCGATATATCAATGGCTTCTCATGATGCGTAAGGCGTGATGACCTAAAACCATCGACTCCTTTGCATGGGGTTGTTTTCGATATTTTGGTGTGGGCCATGCGCGATAGCCTCGCCGCAAGCGAATGGCTTTTGGTTGAATCGATTGCCCCCGCGGGCTCGGTAACCTCTCCCGCTTGCGGGAGAGGCGTAGGCCGCCTTCGGCGGCCGTCCTCAGGAGACGCCGAGGCGAAGCCTCGGCTATGGCGTAGCGCCGCGTGAGGGCTCTCTCCTCATCGGGGCTGTCCCATTGCGGAAGCACCCTCTCCCCAACCCTCTCCCGCAAGCGGGAGAGGGAGCGCACCTCCTTCGTGGCGCGGCAATCGCATCACCCCTAGGTCAGCAGGAACGACAGCAGAGCGCGCATCTCGGCGGGCTTGATCGGCTTCTTCAGCACTTCGAGGCCGTGGAGGCTGGCTTCCTTCGCGGCCTTCTCCGAATAGTCGGCCGTGATGATCATGGCGGGCACGTCCAGCTTCAGATGCTGGCGGATGTCGGCGACGGCCGACAAGCCGCTCTCGCCGTGGTCGAGATGGAGATCGGCGATCACGGCGTCGGGGGCGCCGCCGAGCTCGCTGAGGCGCAGCAAGGCGTCGGCGGCCGATCGCGTGGTCGCGACGTCGCAGCCCCAGCCTTCCAGCAGGGCGGCCATGGCCTCGGAGCCGTTCGGATCGTTCTCGATCAAGAGGATCTTGGCGCCTTCGAGCCCGCCATAGTGCCGCTCGGCGAGCTTGACCTCGTGCACCTCGTCGCTGACCTCAGTGAGGTCGGCCGGCTCCAGCTCCAGGGCGAAGGTCGATCCCCTGCCGACATGAGATGACAGGTGCACCTCATGTCCGAGCACGGTCGCGAAACGGCGGACGATCGAGAGGCCGAGGCCGAAACCGGCCTGGTCGGTGGCGCTGGCCTCGCCGCGCTGGAATTCGCGGAAGATCGCTTCCTGCTGCGCCGGCGCGATTCCAGGCCCGGTGTCGGAGACCTGGACGCAGATGCGCTCGCCCCTCGGCCGGCATCCCATGATGACGCCGCCGCTGCGGGTGTAGCGAATGGCATTGGCAAGCAGGTTTTGCAGGATCCGCCGCAGCATCATCGCGTCCGACGTTACCGCGAGCGGTGAGGTGCGGATGCGCAAGGACAGACCTTGCCGCGCAGCGATCGGCTCGAACTCGTTGCGGAGCTGCTCGAACAACGGCGCCAGCGCAATCGGGCGCACGTCGGGCCTGAGCGCGCCGGCGTCGAGCTTGGCGATCTCCAGCAGCGAGCGCAGCAGGTCCTCCAGCGTCACCAGCGAGCGATCGACCTGATCGATCAGCAGGCCCGCCTCCTGCGATTCCATCATCTCGGTCAGCGCCGACAGCGTCAGGCGCGCCGCGTTGAGCGGCTGCAACAGATCGTGGGTGACCGAGATCAGCACCGAGGATTTCAGCGAGCTCGCAGCCTCGGCCTGCTGCTTGGCGCGGTAGAGCCCCTCATTGGCGCGCTCGATCGAATGCAGGGCCTCGCGCAACTGGTGCGTCCGGTCGCGAACCTGGTGGTCCAGCGCAATCGCCGTCTCGAACAGCGAGAACGCATTGAGCTGCTGATCCATCGACCGCTCGACGCGGGACATCAGCGCCGCATTGATCTTCCGCAGCTTCGCGGCCTCGCGCCGGAGCTCGTCGACCGTATCAGGGCTTTGCAACATGTCCGTCACGCCGGCCGCCTGCCGATCGCGACGCCGGTGAACGTCTGGTTCACATGCATCGAGCCGAACTGCTCGCCATAGGTATGAAAGCCGACGACGCGATTCTGCCGGTACAGCTCGGACATGTCGCGAGCGAGCTGATGCTGCTCGGCGTCGAGCCGGCGCAGCAGGCATTCGAAGCCGATGAAGAGCGACACGTCGCCGATCTCATCGCGAATGTCGGCAAACGTATCGCGTGTCGTGCCGACCAGGCTTCGCGACGTCGCCGCCGTCAGCACCATGCCCTCGTCGATGGCGCAGAAGAAATGCAAGGAGCCGTCCGGTTCGACGCGCTGGATCGACCGCGCGTAATAGGAGCCGCCGACGCGCACCAGCACGGGGTGGGACGCAAAGGAGAACGGGTCGAGCTTGGCGTCCATGATCCCGACCATGCGCGAATATTCCTTCGCCGCAGGCTCCGCGTTCAGCTCCCTGACCGTTCGATTCTCGATGTCGGCCTCGGTGACCACCATCTTCTGCGGCTGCGGCTCGAAATTGTCGCACTTGAAGACCCGGAACGGCAGCGACGTGTTCAGGAGGATCAAGAGGGCGGCGTTGGTGTGGGCCTGGCCGTCGAAGAACACAAAGGTCTTCTCGAAGCGCATCCCGTCGCCCGCCGATCCGCCGACGACCGGAATGTCGTCGAGCGAGGCATAGATGGCGGACATCACCGCTTCCTCGCGGCGGCACAGGCCGTCGATCAAGACCAGGCCGAACGGATTGCCGCGGTCGACCTGCGGGGTGACCCGCAGCAGCTCGTGCCGCAACTCGCCGCCGATCCGGCGGCCGTCCTCGACGCGAAAACTGTCGAGATTGAGAATCGGCCGGATCACCGCCGAGAAGTCGGCGCGGCTGAACGCCAGCGCCACGACGCTGTTCTCGTCCCAGCCGTCCGGCGCAAGCTCGCCCGCGGTCGTGCAACCGCAGACCTGGGTCTCATCGAAATGCCGGGTGATCTCGGCGATGAAGTGATGGGGATCGTAAGCGGGGGAGAGGAAGACCAGGATCAGCGCCAGCTCGTCGGATGGGAGCTGGGCCACAAGATCGGCCACGGCTTCATCGACGCTGGCAGCCTTCGACTTGGCAACGGCAACGCCAGACGCACCGCCAAACCGAAAGTCGGTTTGCCCCACTCCGTTTCTCCCCTCGAGGACCGGCCCGGTCTGACGCCATGAGCCTGACAAGTGTCCGACAAGTGCCCCAAGAGTAAGGCGTTTCCCGGTTAGTCGCAACACGGCGCCACGCAGGCGGGGGACAGGATGCAGGCCGGACGAATTTACCGCCCCTTGACGTTTCTGCCTTAATTTTCCGCACCGGTTCGGGAGGGGCTGCTTCCGGGCCGCACGATCGTTGCAAGAACAAAGTGTGGGGGTTGGAATGACCGGGCGTACCGCGTCGACGTCGAAGCGCACATTTTTTCCGACCCTTAGGTTCCGCGCCAAGATCATTCTCGGCTTTGCAGCCGTGCTCGTGATCTCGGCCGTCAGCATGGCCTTTGCCTATTTCGGCTTTGAGCGGGTGTCGTCCGGCGTCGGCTCCTACCGCGCCAGCGTCTCCGAGGCTGACCTCGCCCGCACGATCGATCGCGAGCTGCTCGCCTATCGTTCGGCCGCCCGCTATTTCGTCGTCACCGGCAAGGAGGATGACGCCAAGGTGGCGCTGGAGGCCGAAGCCGGCCTGAAGAGCGCCATCGACCAGGCCATCAAGGGCACCAGGAAGCCGGCGCGGCGGGAAAGCCTCAACAAGCTCGCCAAGGAGTTTTCGAACTTCTCAGCGACCTTTGCCAGGATCCTGCAAGCCAAGCGCGACAGCGCGCTCCTGGTGCAGAACCAGCTTCAGCGCAACGCCAATCTCCTGAAGTACAAGCTCGACGACATCGGCAACAACGCCTCCGATGCCGAGGCGCAGGCGATCGAGTTCGGCACCAAGCAGGTCAATGCCCAGTTCCAGACCGCGAGCGCGGCGGCGACCAACTTCGTTCTCAATTCCGACCAGGCGCTTGCCGCAAGCGCGCTGGCGCGGCTGAAATTCGTCGAGAATTCGCTCAATGCCATCTATTCGATGGATGACAAGATCGTCGTCGGGCTCAAGGACGCCAAGGGCCTGCTTGTGGCCTACCGCGAGGCGCTGGAGAAGCTCGTCGCCAATGCCAAGATGATCGACGACCTCGTCACCGAGATGAGCGGCTCGGCGGGCGCCATCATGCAGGGCGCGACCGCGATGAAGGCCGATCTGGTGTCCGAGCAGCAGCGGCTGGAAACGGAATCCGAGGCCAGCATCGACCAGACGGAGCATCTGATCCTGACGCTGGCTGCCGGTGGCACGCTGCTCGGTGCCATCCTCGCATTCCTGCTCGGTACCGGCATCTCGCGGCCGATGATCGCGATGTGCAAGGCGATGCGGGAGCTGGCCTCGGGCAATTTCGAGGTCGTGCTGCCGGGCCTTGGCCGCAAGGACGAGATCGGCGAGATGGCCGGCGCGGTCGAAGAGTTCAAGATGCAAGCGGTGGCGAAAGCCGAGCGCGATGCGGCGAGCAGCGAAGCCCAGAACAGGGAGACGGCCGCGGCCCGCCGCGCCGAGCTGATCCGCTTTGCCGATGATTTCGAGACCGCGGTCGGCGCCATCGTCTCCAACGTCTCGGGGTCCGCCGTGCAGCTCGAATCGGCTGCCTCTACGCTGACCCGCACGGCCGAGACCACACAGAGCCTGTCGAGCCAGGTCGCGGGCGTGTCCGAGCAGGCCTCCTCCAACATGCAGTCGGTCGCCACCGCGACCGAAGAGCTCTCGGCCTCGGTCGAGGAGATCGGCCGCCAGGTCCGCGATTCCAGCCGCATTGCGGAGGCCGCCGTCGTGCAGGCCAAGGAGACCGACGGCCGCATTGGAAAACTCTCGCATGCGGCCCAGCAGATCGGTGAGGTCGTCAAGCTGATCACGGCGATCGCCGAGCAGACCAACCTTTTGGCGCTGAACGCCACCATCGAGGCGGCCCGCGCCGGCGAAGCCGGCCGCGGCTTTGCGGTGGTGGCCAGCGAAGTGAAGTCGCTGGCAAACCAGACCGCGAAGGCGACCGACGAGATCTCCTCGCATATCACGGGCATGCAGGGCGCGACCGCGGAGTCGGTCGCGGCGATCAAGGAGATCGGCGCCACCATCGGCCAGATCTCGACGATCGCGACCTCGATTGCGAGCGCCGTGGAAGAGCAGGGCGCCGCCACGCAGGAGATCGCCCGCAGCGTGCAGAACGTTGCACAGGGCACGCAGACGGCGGCCACCGATATCGGCCAGGTCAACCGCGGCGCCGCCGAGACCGGCTCGGCCTCGGAAGAGGTGCTGAACTCGGCCAAGACGCTCTCCAGCGAAAGCACCCGCCTGCGCGCCGAGCTCGACCGCTTCATGGCGAACATCAGGGCGGCGTAAGTAGGCCCGTCTGTCGCCTCATCTTCCGGTGTCGTCCTGGCGAAGGCCGGGACCCCCGCGCGAGCGCTTGCGCTCGTCGCGATATCCCCAGGGAGGAGTGGCGGCGCGAGGCTGATAACCACGAGTCTTCGCCAAACCCAATCCTGTGGTTATAGGTCCCGGCCTTCGCCGCGACGACAGCTGGGGATGCCTCTCGAACGCGCCCCCTCCACACCGCCGCAAATTTACCGCGGCTTATCCTTTCCGCCGTATTTTACCAGGGAGTCAGGGAGCGGGCTGCTCCTGGATTGCGGCTGGCTGGCCGCAGGTGAAATGGGGTGGGGCATGACCGTCACGTCCGAGGAAGCGTCGAAGCAAGCGACGAGGGCAAAGCGCGCAATCGTTCCGACGTTGCGCTTTCGCGCGAAGATCATCCTCGGTTTTGCCGCGGTGCTGGTGATCCTGGCCGTCAGCATGGCCGCTGCCTATCTCGGCTTCGAGCGGGTCGCAGGCGCCGTGACGTCCTACCGGACCAGCGTGTCGGAAGCGGACCTCGCCCGGGGCGTCGACCGGGACATGATCTCCTACCAGGCGCTGGCGCGGGCCTACACGCTGACCGGCGCACCCGATGATGAGACCGCGGCCAAGGCCGCCGAGGAGAATCTCAAATCGGCGATCGCGAAATCCATGGCCGCCACCACGGCGCCGGCGCGGCGCGAGCAGGTCGGCAAGCTGCAACAGGAATTCCAGGCCTTCGCAAAAATCTTCGCCGACATCGTCACGGTGACGCGCGAGAACACCAGGATCGCCGGCGAGGAGCTCAACGTCGTCGGCAACAAGATCCGCTTCAAGTTCGACGATCTCGCCGACACCGCGGCGCTGGCGGGGCTGCCGTCGGTGCAGACCACGGCCAAGGACATCACCTCGCAATATCTCGCCGTCTCCACCTCGGTCAGCGCCTTCATCGCCAAGCCCGAGATGAAGGCCGCCGACGGCATTACCGCGCGCGTAAAATTCCTGGAGACCCTTTTGGTCTCGATCTATGCCAACGATCAGAAGATCACCGACCGCGTCACCGAGATCGGCAATCTCCTGAAGCAGTATCGCGCGTCCTTCGCAAAATTGTCCGACAACGTGAAGGCGGTTGCCAAGCTAAACGGTGAGATGACCAGGTCGGCCGGTGCCATCCTGAAACTCTCGAACGAGCTGAGGTCGGACCTGACCGCTGACCAGCAGCGCATCGAGGCCAGTGCCAATGCAGCGATCGGCGAGACCGAGCGGTTGATCCTGATGCTGGCGCTGGGCGGCCTCGCAGTTGGCGCCGTGCTGGCGCTGATGCTGGGCAACGGCATCTCGCGGCCGATGATCGCGATGTGCAAGGCGATGCGGGAGCTGGCCTCGGGCAATTTCGAGGTCGTGCTGCCGGGCCTTGGCCGCAAGGACGAGATCGGCGAGATGGCCGGTGCGGTCGAAGAGTTCAAGATGCAAGCGGTGGCGAAAGCCGAGCGCGATGCGGCAACCAGCGAAGCCCAGAACAGGGAGACGGCCGCGGCCCGCCGCGCCGAGCTGATCCGCTTTGCCGATGATTTCGAGACCGCGGTCGGCGCCATCGTCTCCAACGTCTCGGGGTCCGCCGTGCAGCTCGAATCGGCTGCCTCTACGCTGACCCGCACGGCCGAGACCACACAGAGCCTGTCGAGCCAGGTCGCGGGCGTGTCCGAGCAGGCCTCCTCCAACATGCAGTCGGTCGCCACCGCGACCGAAGAGCTCTCGGCCTCGGTCGAGGAGATCGGCCGCCAGGTCCGCGATTCCAGCCGCATTGCGGAGGCCGCCGTCGTGCAGGCCAAGGAGACCGACGGCCGCATTGGAAAACTCTCGCATGCGGCCCAGCAGATCGGTGAGGTCGTCAAGCTGATCACGGCGATCGCCGAGCAGACCAACCTTTTGGCGCTGAACGCCACCATCGAGGCGGCCCGCGCCGGCGAAGCCGGCCGCGGCTTTGCGGTGGTGGCCAGCGAAGTGAAGTCGCTGGCAAACCAGACCGCGAAGGCGACCGACGAGATCTCCTCGCATATCACGGGCATGCAGGGCGCGACCGCGGAGTCGGTCGCGGCGATCAAGGAGATCGGCGCCACCATCGGCCAGATCTCGACGATCGCGACCTCGATTGCGAGCGCCGTGGAAGAGCAGGGCGCCGCCACGCAGGAGATCGCCCGCAGCGTGCAGAACGTTGCACAGGGCACGCAGACGGCGGCCACCGATATCGGCCAGGTCAACCGCGGCGCCGCCGAGACCGGCTCGGCCTCGGAAGAGGTGCTGAACTCGGCCAAGACGCTCTCCAGCGAAAGCACCCGCCTGCGCGCCGAGCTCGACCGCTTCATGGCGAACATCAGGGCGGCGTAAGTAGGCCCGTCTGTCGCCTCATCTTCCGGTGTCGTCCTGGCGAAGGCCGGGACCCCCGCGCGAGCGCTTGCGCTCGTCGCGATATCCCCAGGGAGAAGTTGCGGCGCGAACTGGCAACCACTAGTCTTCGCCAAACCACTTCCTGTGGTTATGGGTCCCGGCCTTCGCCGGGACGACAGCGGAGTGAAGTTCGCTTGTCCGGGATGACGAACTGAGTGTGCGGGCTGTCTGAATTTATTCACGCCGCAGCGCTCACTCCCTCCCGAACGCCCGCTTCAATTCCACCTTCGCGCGCTCGAGCCGCGTGCGCTGCGTCTTCGGCAGGGTCTTGCCGGCGCGGTTGATGTAGAAGGTCAGCATCGATAGCGCCGATCGATAGGCGCCGGACTTGCGGCGCCTCGAGTGCTCGGCCGAGCGCTTCAGGGACGCCGCGATCCTCTTCGGGCTGGTCTGCTTGAACACGCCGCGCTTGAGATCGAGCGCGTCGCTCTCCTTCGTCACCCGCTGCGACCAGCGCTCGGGCGCTGCACGTTTCGATATCTTGCGCGCGGATGTCTTGCGCGAGCCGGGATGGCGCCGCGTACGGCTTGATGTTCGATGCGCCGCCTTGCGCTTTGCGGTTTTGCGCGAATGTGTCGACTTTCTGACTTGAGCCATGCGTTAACTCCTTGCAGCTCCTCTGAAAACTGCTGCGCTACGAGGCGGTTCCTCCTGGAACCTGACTTCGCCGTAAACGTTGTCGGATGGTCGCGGATTGAATCAGGCCGCACCTCCAGCAATAGCGCGATGGACTTGCAGCAAACCCCAGCGCTGAAGTTTGGTTCTGCAGTCTCGGCGGCAGCGCATGATCGCGTCGTCGAGACCAGCATTCCCTCGCGCCTCGACGCGCTGCCCTGGAGCGGCTTTCACACCCGCGTCGTGCTCGCGCTCGGCATCACCTGGATTCTCGACGGGCTGGAGGTGACGCTGGCCGGCGCGCTCTCCGGCGCCTTGAAGCAAAGCCCGGTGCTGCGCTTCTCCAATTTCGATCTCGGCATCGCCAACTCCGCCTATCTTGCCGGCGCGGTGCTGGGCGCGCTCGGCTTCGGCTGGTTGACCGATCGCATCGGGCGCAAGAAGCTGTTCTTCATCACGCTGGCCGTTTACCTGTCCGCGACCGCCGCGACCGCGTTGTCGTGGAATATCGCGAGCTACGCGCTGTTTCGTTTCCTCACCGGCGCCGGCATCGGCGGCGAATACACCGCGATCAACTCGACCATCCAGGAATTGGTGCCGGCGCGCTACCGCGGCTGGACCGATCTCGTCATCAACGGCAGCTTCTGGATCGGCGCCGCCATGGGCGCGGTGAGCGCCATCATCCTGCTCGATCCTGCCGTGATCGGTCCCGATCTCGGCTGGCGTCTCGCTTATCTGATCGGTGCGACGATCGGTCTGGTCGTGCTGTTCATGCGGATGTGGATCCCGGAGAGCCCACGCTGGCTGATGATCCATGGCCGCCCCGATGAGGCCCACGCGATCGTCGATGACATCGAGCGGTCCGTGATCGGCCACCAGCAGGGCGAGGCCGCTTCGGCGAAGATCCGCCTTAAAATGCGCGACCACACGCCGCTCGGCGAGGTCGTGCATACGCTGTTCTCGGTCTATCGCCAGCGTGCGCTGGTGGGACTGGTGCTGATGAGCGCGCAGGCCTTCTTCTACAACGCGATCTTCTTCACCTTCGCGCTGGTGCTGACCGATTTCTACGGCATCAGCGCCGACGGCGTCGGCTGGTACATCCTCCCCTTTGCCGCCGGCAATTTCCTCGGCCCGTTATTGCTCGGTCGCCTCTTCGATACGCTCGGCCGCCGTACCATGATCGTGCTGACCTATGGCGTGTCAGGCGTGTTGCTTGCAGTCTCGGGTTATCTCTTCTCGATCGGCGCGCTGAGCGCGCAGGGACAGACGATCGCCTGGATGGTGATCTTCTTCTTTGCTTCGCCGGCTGCGAGCGCCGCCTATCTCACCGTCAGCGAAACCTTTCCGCTGGAGGTGCGCGCGCTCGCGATCGCGGTGTTCTATGCGATCGGCACCGGCATTGGCGGGGTCGTGGGTCCCGCGCTGTTCGGTGCGTTGATCGATACCGGCTCCCGCACCAGCGTGTTCGCAGGCTACCTTCTGGGATCGGCGCTGATGATCGCGGCCGCAATCGTGGCGTGGCGCTATGCCGTTGCCGCCGAGCGCAAGCCGCTCGAACAAATCGCGCGGCCGCTTGCCTATATGGAGTAGACTATGAATTCGGAAGTGATGGACATACGAACCATGGAAGATGACGAGACGCCGGAGACAGTGCCGGTGCCGCAGGCCCTGGTGCCGCATCTCAGCGAGACGGCGATTCTGCTCGACATCGACGGCACGCTGCTCGAACTGATGCCGACGCCGCGCGAGGTCTGGGTGCCGCCAGGCCTCTCGAAGACGCTCAATGGCTTGGTCGAACGGACCTCCGGCGCGCTCGCGCTGGTCAGCGGACGCTCGCTCAACGACATCGATCTGATCTTCGCGCCGGATCAATTTCCCGCCGTCGGCGGTCACGGTGCGGAGATGCGCCTCGACGCCGATGCCGAGGCGGTCGCGAGCCATGCCCCGCCGATGGACAAGGAATTGAAGCGGCGCCTCGCCGCGATCGCAAAGCTCTCACCCGGCATTCTGCTCGAGGACAAGGGCTACTCGCTCGCGCTGCATTATCGTCTCGCCCCGCATGCGGAGAAGGCGATCTATGCGGCGGTGTCGCTGATCCGCGCCGATCTGCCGAACGCGCCGATCGAAGTGCTGCCCGGCAAGTTCGTCTGCGAGATCAAGCATTCCGGCTTCACCAAGGCGAGCGGCGTGCGCGAGTTGATGACGCATGAGCCGTTCAGGGGCCGCCGTCCGCTGTTCATCGGCGACGATGTCACCGATGAAACCGTGTTCGCGATCATGCCCGACATGAATGGACTTGCATTCTCGGTGGGACGTCGCGCGCGCGGCGTGAATGGTCATTTCGACTCACCCAGTGATGTGCGTGAGTTCCTCGCCCATCTGCTCGACGGCGATACAAGGTAAAAGCAAGGCAGCGCCACGCGAGAGCCATAAAGGCCTCGGAACCCCGCGGCGCGCGCATGTTTCTTGCCGCGCAACAGGGAACGCCAAAAACTGTCTTTGCATCGAATTTTCGTTTCAGAGGACAAATGAAGGTTCCAGCGCGCGCGCCTGATTTTGGTTTCAATTGGTTGAAACCATGAACAGGAACCATATTGATGAACGCCAGTTAAACGAGGCGGAATAACAGGAGGGGACGACCCTGTGAATCTCGTCGTCATATCGAACCGCGTCGCGCGCGGGAAAGCCAACGAACCCATGACGGGCGGTCTCGCTGCCGCTTTGCTTCCCGTGGTGGAACATTCGGGAGCGATCTGGGTGGGTTCCTCGGGCCGGGTGCGCGATGGCCACCAGAAGGAACCCTTCGCCGAGATCGAAGCACTCGGCACCGGTGCGCTGGCGACGCTGGATCTGCCGGCGGCGCATTACGGCGGCTATTACGAAGGTTTTGCCAATTCGGCGCTGTGGCCGGCGCTGCATTCGCGCAGCGATCTCATTCGCGTCTCGCAAGGCGACTACCTCAGCTATCGCGAGGTCAACGCCTTCATGGCGCGCGCGCTGCTGCGTTTCCGCAAAGAGCGGACCGCCTTCTGGGTGCAGGATTATCATTTCCTTGCGCTCGGCGCGGAGCTGCGCGATCTCAACGTCGAAGACCCGATCGGCTTCTTCCTGCATACGCCGTGGCCGGTGCCGGCGGTGATCCAGGGCGTGCCGCATCATCGCGAGCTGATCGAGGCGATGCTCGGCTATGATCTCATCGGCTTCCAGACCGAGGAGGACTGCCGCAATTTCCTCAGCTATGTCGGTCAGGAACTCGGACTGACGATCGTGGACGGCATCGTCATCTCGAAGCACGGACGCACGCGATGCCAGGTGTTTCCAATCGGCATCGATGCGGAAAAATTTGCGCAGTATGCCGCGAAGTCGGTCTCGCATCCCGACGTGTCGCGGCTGCGCCGCAGCCTCAACGGCGAGAAGCTCGCGATCGGCGTCGACCGGCTCGATTATTCCAAGGGCCTCGTCAATCGCATCAGCGCGTTCGATCGCCTGTGGACCGAACAGCCGCAGTTCTTGCGCAGCATCTCGCTGCTTCAGATCGCAAACCCCTCGCGCGGCGGCATCGAAGCCTATGGCAATCTCCAGAACGAGGTCGCGCGCCTCGTCACCGACGTCAACGGCCGCCATGGCGAGGTCGACTGGACGCCGATCCGCTACCTCAACAAGGGTTTTAGCCAGGCAGTGCTTGCGGGCCTCTACCGCACCGCGCAGGTCGGCGTGGTGACGCCGCTCCATGACGGCATGAACCTCGTCGCCAAGGAATACGTCGCCGCGCAAAACCCGGCCGATCCCGGCGTGCTCGTGCTGTCGAAATTCGCGGGCGCGGCCAACGAGCTCGATACTGCGCTGCTGGTCAATCCGCACGACGTCGACGGCATGGCGCGCGCGATCTCGATCGCAGCCTCGATGCCGCTCACCGAGCGCAAGATGCGCTGGGAGGCGATGATGAAGAAGCTGCGCGGGCACACCATCCAGCAATGGTCCGCCGACTTCGTCGCGGAGCTCGAGAAGAGCCGGATCGAGAAACCTGCCGTGGTGCCACTGGCCGCGCAACCGCCGCAGGCGCTACGCTGGCTGAAGTCGGCGATCTCGGGCGTGAGGTTGATGTAGAATCCAGGAAGCTTGCTCCGCGCTCGATCGCCCTCTCCCCTTGTGGGAGAGGGTGGATCGCCGCGTAGCGGCGAGACGGGTGAGGGGTTCTCTCCGCGAATGAATCTCTTGCAGTTGAATTCGCGGAGAGAACCCCTCATCCGGCGCTTCGCGCCACCTTCTCCCACAAGGTGAGAAGGGAAGGAGAGACACCTCAATAACAATACGACACGCCGTCGAGCACAGCGCAGCGCCGCTTGTTCGGTGCGTTGGGATCATCCATCGGCACCATGCCGTTGCCCTGGCCGACGAACACGCCCTGGCCGACATGCACCGACGATTTGTTGCCGATGATCACGCTTGGATGCGGCGACGCGCTCGAGCGCGTGCCGTCCGGCCAGATGATGGCATCGCCCGCCAGCACCCCGCGCCGGCCGTCATCGCAGGTGACCTCGACGCCCTGGCGCGTGCACATCTGCGCGGACGCCTGGCCCGAAATCACCGAGACGACCGATACAAGGCCCAAGGCGGCGATGGCTCGAAAGCAGGTCATGGTGTCCCCCTCTCATCTGTCGGAAGCGCTGCTCGGTGAATCGTCGCGCCAGAGCCGCCGCCGGTTCACCCCGGGTGGTACGGCTCAAGCTCTGAGCGTCTATATATTCTTGTTAAAATACAATGGCTTAAGGAAATTTCAGCTGATCGGCTCGCAGTCCCTTGCAAAATCAGCGGCGCCCCTTCAAGAGAAGGCGCTCCGGAGAGATGGCCGAGTGGCTTAAGGCGCACGCTTGGAAAGCGTGTGTGCGGGAAACCGTACCGTGGGTTCGAATCCCACTCTCTCCGCCAGTACCCTGCACCGAGCAGAACCCACCAGAACTTATCTGAACGGAATAGCCCCAATATTCTCGGGGCTTAACCCGCTTTTCCTGCATCACGATGCACTGACCTGCACCAGTAGGAAATCCCGCCGAAATGTACAGTAAAGTGGACAGTGAGACCAATCGTGCCTATATCTTGGCAGCCGAACTAAAACCACCCTCCGAGGGGTTAGCTCCAACTACGTGAGCCGCTGGGTAAAACAGGGGGGGGTCACAGGGGGGTACGGGAAAAACCCCTTATGCGGCAAATGCTTACCCCGCTTTGGGCACAGGGGGTGGGCACAGGGGGGGGAGCCCCAGAACACCACCGCCGAAAGGCAGGAGAACATGGCGCGCGGCATTCACAAGCTGACGGAAACGAAGATCGCGAAGCTGATCAAGCCGGGCCGCTACGCGGACGGCGGCGGGCTCTATCTGCAGGTCGAACGCGGCGGCTCCAAGAACTGGATTTACCGCAGCACGCAGGCTGGCCGCGACACCATCACCGGGCTCGGCAGCCTGCGCGACATCGGCCTCGACGAGGTCCGCGACAACGCCAAGCGCATGCGCGGCCTGATCAAGAGCGGCGGCCGCTCTCCGCAGGCCGCCAAGGCCGCCAAGGCTGCGATCTCAGCGATCAATTTCCGCGAGGCCGCCCGCGCCTATGCCGCCGATCACAAGAGCAGCTGGCATAACCCGGTGCACCGCAATCAGTGGTTCAAGCACATGCTCGGCGAGGACGAGAACGGCGAGCTGGTGGGGCCGGAGCACGACTACTGCAGGCACCTCCACCCGCGCGACGTCCGCGACATCGGCCTCGACGAGGTCAAGGCGGTGCTGCTGCCGATCTGGAGCGCCAAGCCGGAAACCGCCCGCCGCATTCGGGGGCGCATCGAGAAGGTGCTCGGCTGGGCAACCACGCATGGCTACCGCGCGGGCGACAATCCGGCGCGCTGGGCGGGCTTCCTCGAAAACGTCCTGCCGTCGCAGTCCGGCCGCAAGGTCAATCACCACAGGACGCTGCCCTACACGGCGATGCCTGACCTGATGGCGAGGCTGAAGCAACAGGACGGCGTCGCGCCCAAGGCGCTGCGCTTCACCATCCTCACCGTGGTGCGGACCTCGTCGATACGCGGCGTCGACGACCGCGACGACACCCCGCCGCTCGACTGGAGCCACATCGATCTGCCGGCAAAATTGTGGACCGTCCCGCGCGTCAAGAACAACGACATCGAATTCGTCATCCCGCTCTCCGACGCGGCGCTCGATATCCTCCGCGAGATGCACCGCCTGACCGGCGGCAAGGGCCTCGTGTTTCCCGGCGACTTGAAGGGCGAGCCGCTCTCCAACAACGCCATGCTCGCGGTGCTCAAGCGCATGAAGGTCGCCGCTACCAGCCACGGCCTCGCGAGAGCCGGATTCGAGACGTGGGCCGACGAGTGCTCGACAGCCGACGACCAGATCATCAATGCCGTCATGTCGCACGGCAAGCAGCGCGGCAAGTTGAAGGCGGCCTATTCGCGGGGCCAGCTGCTACAGAAGCGGCGCGCCTTGATGCAGGATTGGGCCGACTATCTCACCGCTGCACAGGGGCGCAGGCTGACCGTGATTGCGGCATAAATAGCAGCTACGACGCACTGTCGTGTGGCGCGGCTGCAATAGCGCCAACGGCTTGCCGCCGCTGCGGTTCTCCTGCGCGATGGCCGCTTGCAAGCCCGACGACATCGTGCCTGCAAGCCCAACGCAAGCCGATGCAAGCCGATGTAAGCCGATTTTGACTTGAAACGGCGGTGTGCTGGATCATCGGTGCGCATCGAGTCAACCTGCTGCCGGTGAATGCAGTTGGGAGACCGGACCATGCAGAAGGGCAAGGCCAAATCCATCGCGCTTGATCGCGACCTGCCGTTGCTCGTCGATTACGAACGGGCGCGTCGCGAACTGGGCAATGTGAGCGAGCGCCACATCCACAATCTCGTGCAGCGCGGACTTCTGATCCGCAAAAAGGTCGGCCGCCGCTCGACCATCACCCGCGAGAGCCTCGAACAGTTCGCCGCAACCAAGTGAAATCCGAGGTCGCCAACGCCCATGCGGAGCCAACGACCCCGGACCAGTACGACAGACCATGTGTGAAGCGGTTGCAGCCGCTGCGCGCAGCATAACCTTTGCCGGTGTTGGCTTCAAGCAAGTGGGCGCTGACGGCCTCTCTTGAAAGGAGGAGCCAATGTCTCCGCTCGCAGCGGCGCTGCAGCTGGCCGCCGCCGACATTCCCTGCTTCCCGGTGGCGCGCTCGAAATGCCCGACCACGCCGCACGGCTTCCGAGACGCCAGCACCGATCCGGATGCGCTGTCCGATCTGTGGGGGCGCTACGGCGGGCCGCTGGTCGGCATCCGGACCGGCGCGTCAAGCGGACTGGACGTCCTCGACCTCGACCAGAAACCGGCCGCGCGGGCGTGGTGGACCGAGCATCGCGAGCGCATCCCCACGACACGCGTGCATCGCTCGCGTAGCGGCGGCCTGCATCTGGTCTTTCGGCATGCACCAAGCTTGCGCTGCTCGACTTCGCGGATCGCCATCGGCGTCGACGTCAAGGCCGACGACGGCTGCATCATCTGGTGGCCCGCCGCCGGCCTCCCGGTGTTGTGCGACGCGCCCCTCGCGCCTTGGCCCGACTGGCTTGAGGCGCTGGCGCAGCCTGCGGCGCCGCCTAGCTCGCGGCCTGTCGCCGTCGTCGCTGATGGCAAGCTGATCCGGGGAATTCTTGGCGTTGTCGCGCGCGCGAACGAGGGCGAGCGCAATCGGTCACTGTATTGGGCGGCCTGTCGCCTCGCCGAGAGCACGCTGGGGCGCACCGAGGCCGACGCGTTGCTGATCAATGTCGCCCTGCAAATCGGTCTGCCGGTCACCGAGGCGCGCGCCACGATCGCCAGCGCCTACCTCAGCCGCACGCGCGGAGGGTAGACGATGCCGAGGAAGAAAGCCGCGCCCAGCCTCAAGCTGGTGCAATCCGCAAAGCCCGACCTGTGCGTTCATTCGGACTATGCCGAGGTGTCCAAGTCCGCGCTCGCCCATCTCGCCGAGCATGCCGACGACGTCTTTCGCTTCGGCGACAGGCTCGCCTTCGTCAAGCGTGGCGACGACGGCGCCCCGCGCATCCACACCGCCGGCCTGCAGGATATTCGCCTGATCGTGGCCGACCACATGCAGCCGTTCAGGATCACCAAGGAGGGACGCAAGGAAATCGCGCTGCAGGAGGACGTCGCCAAGCTGATGCTCGCGGCCAAAACCGACATCGCCGCCTTCCGTCCGCTCGTCGGTGTGACCACCGCGCCGCTGCTGCGCGAGGACGGCACGATTCACCTGGCCGACGGCTACGACGAAGAGTCGCAGCTGTTTTGCGACTACACCCAGCTGCCGCCGCTCACTGTCCCGGAACGCCCCTCCCGCGAGGAGGCCGAGGCCTCGCTGCTGGCGATGCGGAAAATCTTCGCCGAGACGCCGTTCGCCGACCGGACGGTTGATCGCGAGAATCCGGAAGCGACCGATTTTGAACTGCCTCCCGGGCAGGATGAGAGTGCATTCCACAACGTGATGATGCTCGGCATCGCTCGCGCCTCGCTGCCGGCCGCGCCCGGCCACGTCGCCCGGGGCGCTTCCGGACAGAGCGGTGCCGGCAAGTCCACCATCACACGCGCCGTGGCCTTCACCGCCTTCGGCTGTCAGCCGACAGACACCGCGTTCGCGTCGGACATGGTCGAATTCGACAAGCAGCTCACCGCCACGCTGCGCCGGGCGCCGCTCGCTGTGCACTTCGACAACGGCAACGACGTGACGCTGCGTTCCAACCTGCTCAACATGGCCATGACGTCAGGTCACGCGCAGAGCCGCGTGCTCGGCAGTTCGGACAATATCGATCTGATGACGCGCGCGCTGCTGCTGTTCAACGGCAACGCGATCGACATCAGCGCCGACGACATCCGCCGGCTTCCGCTGATCTCCGATCTTGACGCCCGCACCGAAGACCCCGAGGCCCGCGTCACCTCGACCGACGATTTTCTGGAGCGGGTGATCAAGCCAAGGCGCGGCGAATTGCTGGGGCACTATCTCACGATCTGGCGGTGGGGCCGGCACAACGAAAGCGCCATCGCCCAAGGCCGGTCTTTGAAAAGTTACGAGACCTTCTGCCGCTGGATTCGTGATCCGCTGCTCGCGCTGGGCTGCAAGGACCCGGCGCTGCGCATTGAAGAGTTGAAGCGCACCGATCCGGAGCGCGACGCAAAAATCACGATCTTCCGCGAGTGGTGGCGTGCATCGCAAAGGGCCGGGGACGGCCTGCAGACTGTGCCGGTGACGGTGCACGGCCTCGACGCTGGGGTCTGCACCATCATCGATCCGAACTACGGGGCCAACAAGCGCCGCAAGGTGGCCCATGATCTCGCGCGGTGGCGCGGCGTGCGCGTCGGCGGGTTCGTGCTCGAAAGCAACGCCACGACCAAGGGCAAACACTCGGCGACGAAGTACTGGCTGACGCGGCAGGAGCCGTTGCCGATGGAGCACGAGAACCCGGCGCCGAAGTGCGACGACGCACGTTATGAGCGGGCCGAGCCCGAGCCGGAGTTTCCGGAGGTCAAGGAGCCACCGCGCGGTGCAGGCTATTTCCAGATCATCGGGCCGGAGCCGGACCATCCCTGCGAGCAATGCGGTGCGCGCGGCGACGTCTACCTGATCCGCGATCCGTTCCGGGGCGTCGCCAGCCACGCCCTGCACGAGGTCTGCGCGGCGAAGTTCTATGACCGATGATCATGGATGAAGGAGAGCGCGCTGCGACCTAGCCAAGGTAGCTCTTGCCGTCCGCGCCGTTGACGCGACCAAGGTGTCAACCCTTTGACACCTGCCTTCCTGTGCGCAGACGTTCTTCAGCGTTCGCTGTTGAGCAGTGAGCGCGCCAACGTCGCGACAGGGGGCGGGCCGATTGCGCTCTTGATCGTCGCACACAGCGTCAGGCTGTAGTGCGGCGGCAGGCCCTCGCGCACCGCGTGCTCGACCAGCCTTCGATGCTCTCCGCTAAGCCGCGATCTCTCCGCGTCGAAGGTCTCGGTGGCGTGCTGCCTGTAGGTCTGAAGCAGCGTCTCCCATTCCTCCTCGGTGATACCCGGATAACGCGCCTTCACCGTCCCCATCATCGCGTCGGTCAGCATCTCTTGGCTGCGCACGCCGTCGCGGAGGTTCGCCTCCAGCGTTGCCGTCATCAACCGCATGCATCGCTGCAGGTCCTGTTTAAGCATCGCAGGGTCCTCCGGGGACAAAAGCCCCGAGCGGCTCGCATCAACCGCCCGGGGCCTCTGGCGCAGCCTTCCGAGGGAAGCACTCCTCTCAAGCGCGCTCGCCCTTAAGCCTAGCTCCGGCGCCGGCAGCGCGCAAAAAAATTGTGAGCGCCGGTGGAATGCACCTGTTTCGGTGTGCGCACCCGAAACGGTACACGCCGGTGTCGCGACATCAGCGACTTGCGCGCAGGCGCGGCGTGATCGTACCCGATCCGGTACAGCAACGAATGGATGCACGCGCGCTCGTCATCGCGCGGTGAACGAGCAGGCGCGTTGACACTCTGCACAGCGCCGCGCATGATGTGGCCGTGAACCGCGACGGGGTTTCCCGCACCGCCAGAGCCAAATAGCGGCAGAGCCAAGCGCCAGCGCCAGTAAAGCCCTCGGGCTAAGAGGCCAGAGCCAAGCAGAGCCCAAACGGCCAGCGAAAGCCGGGCCGGTTCCACACGAGGCAAGGCAACGCAACGCGAGGCAACGCAACGCATAGCCTCAAAAAATCCGGACGCGGATTTTTGAACGGCAAGGGCTTAAGGGCTCTTGCCGTTCTTTTTGTTGACGGTTGCCCCGTCACAACCGACGATTTCCGCCCGGCTTCTCGAACGGCGGGCGGACCAAACCTCAGCCCTTGTTGAGCAGGACGACTGCGACCACGCCTCCGCCCAAGATCACAATGCCTAGGACGCCCCAGGCATCCTTGATCTCCTCGTCGTCGCTTGGCTCGAAAAGGGCACGGATCAGGACGAGCGCGATGGCAATCGAACCTGCGGTCTTGGTGAGGTCGGATAGCGTCAAACTTGCGAACGGCTTGTGTGAAATGTCTTCCGGCCAATAGGCATAGAGGATCAGGAACAGCACTGCGTAGGTGACGAGCCGCCCGAAAACACCCATTGGTCGCAGCCATCGCCGCCGCCGCGCGTCGTGCTCGGCTATCGCTTTTGCGCGACGTTCGATCTCCTCCAGCGCGTTCTCCGGCGACAGCTCCGGTTCGGCCAGCGGCACTGGCGGAGGTTTGACGAGAAGCGGGCTCGGCCGCGCCGGCCGGCGCATCCCAATGACGAACAGAACCACTATCCCCAATGCGATCAGCGCGACGCCCAAGACCTCCAACACCGTTGCCCCCTCAAATCAGCAACGCCCACGCAACGAGCGCCGTGCTACTGACCACCGAAAAGATCAGGCGTCTTTGGAGGCGGCTCCTCTAGGTCCTCAAGCCGATAGACCTGAAAGCCTTCGGCCTTGCCAAGCCGGATGACGTCGCTGTCCTCCGAATAAATGCGCTCAGCTCCCTCGACCTTCGCGATGGCAATGATCTGCCGGTCGAACTTCACCTTTGCCCAGCCCGCAGAGCCTTCCCTCTTGTCGCCTGCTTGGATCGCCTCGCGGTGACGGGCTGCTGCCTCGACAGCCGCGCGTGAGCCAAACGGGGCAATTTTGAAGCGTGCCGATTTGTTCAGAATGTCGAGATAGGATGGCGCTGCGTCGCCCGCGCCGATGAGCACTTCGCTCAATGCGGGGGTAGGCACAACGATGTCGTCCTTTCGCTTGTCCAGCGTTTCGATCAGATAAGCGAGCCGCGCATCGACATTGCCGACGCCCTTAACACTGTTAGGTGTAATTATGATGCCCCTATCATCAATTTTTTCCTGCCGCCGCCCCCTCTCGGGACCCCGACTCTGTTCACAAAGTCAACCAACGCGGCGCCAATGGCGATCCTCGCGTATGGCGTTGAACTCCGCACACTGCATCTGGCTTTCGAGAAGGCTGAGGCGCAATTTGGCGCGTGCGTCGTCAATCTGGTCCCTCAGCGAGTTGGCCTCGCGCCGCAAGGTGCGATTTTCTAGAATGGCCAATTGGGCCCGTGCGAGCAGGGGGTCGAGCATCGGCCAATGTTGGAGCGGTCGCAACTCGGTTCGCCATCACACATGTTAATCAGTCTGGATTTTAGCTTCCGCTGTATCGAAACCTCGTCGTCCGGGCCAAACCTCAGGCACGGGCGTAGCCAACAATTCGCGCGACTTCGACACCGCACGTTGGGAGCGCGCGAGCAATTCTTTGGTTAGCAAATCGCCCGCCTCAAGTCGGTGCATCATTGAGCGGTATCGCACAAACGCCGCAACGTAAGTTTCATCAGGGACAAACCTCATTTGCGCCTCATGGGTGGGGACCAGCGTGTAGCTGTCGCGCGTTGGGTTTTGTTACTCGGGTGGTTTCAAACCCGGCGATGTCAGCCACTCATTCATATGAGAGGCTGTTTCGGCGTGTCGGGCTTTGCGGATGAGTTCTTCGCGTAGAGCGCCGGGCGGAAGCATCTTGGCTTCTTCGCGTAGGCGCTTCGCTTCTTCGGCAAGGCGGGCTTCAAGGGTAAGGGTCTGTTTGAAACGGCGACGCTGCATGACACAACCTCGGGCTTACGGGTCCTAATCCGTAGGGTTCAGCACTTCCGATCTTAATATGCAGAAGGCCAGCTAACAGTTCCTTTTGGAGCAAAAAATGCCGGAGCGCCGGGGTTATGAGACAATACTCGTTGGGCCCAACCCAACGTTTTGGCCGACAAGGGGCGACGGGCTCCTTTTGCAAACAGACCAGAAACCTCCGTCATAATGATGTGTTAAACCTTCTTGGGGCCGCACAATGGAGTCGGCCATGCGGAACCGCATCGATATCGATCGCAAGCACAGCTATGCGATCCTTCGAGAGATCGGCGAAAGACTTCGCGGGGCTCTCAGGGAAGAGCCAGACCTCCCGGCGAGCTTTGGAAGGCAAATCGACCGGCTCCGTGAATTGGAACGTGGGTCGCCTAGACCGGGCCGCCCCAGAACTTCGTCAAACCCAAAAGAACAATAGAGGCAGTATTAGAAGAGATCATCCTAGAGGAGCGGCAGCAGCGCCTCGATGGCGTTTGCATCGCAGTCGTCTGGAGTCCGAGTTGGGTCACAAGGCGAAGAACTCAGCGTGAGCAAATCGCGTCCGCTACGCCCCCATTAAGCGGACCTCAGTGAGGGGGCGCCACAAACGACCTCAGCGCCGCCGCCACCGGCCTTGCCTGCGCTGCCAGACATAGAAGCGGACGTCGAGCGGATACGGATCGTCGCGCGGGAAGATGACGTAGAGCGTGCTGCCGGCACCCCGGCGCAGCGCGTGGCATTCCCGGTAACAGCCCGGCGCGTGGCCAGCGGCGACCGCGCGCGTCTCGCGCGGCGCGTCCTCGTCGGCGAGGAAGTAGCCGCGTGACGCCTCTCGCGGGAGCGGGTCCGTCATGCAGTGGGTGAGACGGTGGCCGTAGAACGGCCCGGGCCTGCCGCCGTCGCCGTGGGTGTGACCGCGCATCCCGCAAAAGGGACAGCGCGGAATGACGAGCAGATGGCCCTTGCGCCTGACGCTGATTACGGGCGGCGCGTCGGAGACGGGGGCGAGCGCCGTCATCACCTGACCCGCAGCAGCCGCAGCGCATCCGGGCAGATGATGCCGCCGCCGAGCCGGGCGAACAGCTTGTAGAGGATGCAGAAGCCGGCAGAATATTGGTCCGGCAGAATCGTCAGCGCGCGGCGATTGATCAGCATGTAGGCCTCGCGGAAATTGCCGAACGCAAGCGGCGTCGCGCCGGGGGCGACGTCGGGCCAGAATTCAGAGACCACGATCGGATGGCCGAGCAGTGTGAAGCGCGGTGCGGCCTGCAGGTCCTGCTGGACGATCGGGCGGCCCGCTGCGTCGCTCATGGAGAACAGCAGTCCGAGCGTGCGCTGGTTCGCCACCCACGTCGCGCCGGCATGGTAGGCGATCGGCACCTGAAACATCAGCATAACGAGGTCCTGCCACGTGAAGGTGCCGGCTGGCGTGTCGACGCCGGTATCGCAGATTGGGATGCCGGCCATCGGATTGAGGATGCCGATCGGCATGCCGTTGCCCGAGCCTGACGCAATCGCGCGCGAGGCGATCTTGCGGACACCGGCCTGCGCCTTGCGACTGATCCAGCTTTCGATGTCGATCGCGGCGTCGTCGAGGAATGAGCGCGTGGCGCAGATCAGGCCGCGCAGCTCCTCGGGCCTCAGCTCCAGCTGCCCGAGCCCCTTCGCGGCATCGGCCCCGGTGCCATTGGCCGCGCACTCGGCCTCGCAGGCCCAGCCGAACAGGTCCTCGAAATCCGCATTGTCGATCAAGAACTGGATCGAGGCGCCGCTGATCGTGAGGTTGTCGACGATGCCGGCGAGGTCGCCGGGGTCGGTGAGGCACGAGAGGATGCGGTCGCTGATCTGCGGCGGCACCAGCACGCCGAACTGGCCGAGCGCGAATTCGCTCAGCGCCTTGCGCTCCGGATCGAGCATGCGCTGGAAATCGCCGAAGCGGAGGAAGCTCCGAAACGCCTTGCGCGCGGCAATGGCCTGCTCGATCTCTTGGCCACCGAATTCGGGCGGCAGCGGCGAGGCCCCGACCTTCAGGACGTGGCGCGCGGTCAGGTAGTCGGTGGCGTGCTTGCGCTCAAGGGCGAGATCGGCGGCATCGAGCGCGCCGGGGCGGCTGATGCGCCTGATGATGTCGTTGACGCTTGTCTCAAGCGCGGCGAACTTCTTGGCGCTCGGCGCGTCCTTGAGACTTTCGCGCGCAGCCTTGATCTCTGCGAGCAGGTCCTGAATGCCGGATTGGTCGGTCATGGCGAGCGGCTTTCCACCGCCTCGCATGACGTTGGAGGCGGGATACGCTCGCGGGTCGCTCGGGTTATATACCCGAAACGGTCAGGCGGAAAAGCGGAAGCGGTACACGCGCGCGGGTGCGCGACACAGACGCCGAGCACGTCCAATTTTCATTGCTGCAATTTAACTGGCCGATCCTCTCGGGCTGGGGCAACACCGGACCGCGCTGAGGGCCACCCGCGAGAGTTTGCCTCCATCAAGCTATGCCAGATATCGAGATTACCGAGGAGTGTCGGGCCCTGATCGCGAGCGCGATCGAATCCCCGACCGGGCGGCGCTTGCCCAACGGCAACTGGCAGACCGAGATCGACGCGGCAACGTCGAAGTGGCTGCAGAGGTTGCAGCTGGACGGCGAGTCAGTATCGGATTGCATCATTCGCTTAGTGATCATCAGCCTCCACAAGCGTGGCTTGCAATAAAAGCGCGCACTCTCTCCTTGCGCTCGGCCGCGCCGGTCTCGCGGCGCTCGATCAGGCGGGCGGCGGCAGGGCCGCTGATCGGTTTTGCGTCATTTGGCGCAGCCGCCGTTTGGGGAGCGTTGATAGGATTCAGGTTTCTCTCTGCAGGTGCGTCATTTGACGCAGTGTCTCGATCCACGGTGCGGCTGCCGACCCCCAGCACCTTCGCCACCTGCCGGTTCGACGCCTTGGGCTGCAGCTCCTTGATGCGCATCGCCAGACGCTCGCGCACCGGCATACACCGCCAGCTTTAGCCTATCCGCTTAATTGCACTTCAGCGGGCTGCAGAAGGCCGCTGAGAGGGATTTGCCTCGGGCGCTGTTGAGGGAGCGGGTGGTGGGTTCAACGCGCGGGCGGCACGGCGCGGCGCGGGATGGCGGCGTTGCCGGGCGATGGAGCAGTGGTGGTTCGGAGGGGCCCGGCATGTCCGCACCTGACCGAGCCCCTCGTCCCCCTGCCGGATGGACCGGCACAACAGGCTTACACTGGAGGGTGTGGTGCGACAATGTGTCGGAGGTTCAGCCTGCAGGCTTCTTGGCGGCCAGCTCGCGCTCGACCTCGTCCGCGAGCGTCGCGAGATGCTTGGCAAGGCGGGTGAACAGCTCGCGCTTGCTCTTGTCGGTCGCAAGGTTCGCGATCAGCTCGCATTCGGCGGCGTCGCGGCGCAGCTTTTCGAGATGACGCTCATAGTCCTGCATCGCAGCATCCCCTAGCCAGTGCAGTTTACAACACGCGGAGGTGTGGGTGAAGGTCGGGGAATTGACTGGAGAGGGGGTACCTCCAGCCCGGGCGAAAAAATTTCACGCCGAGAATCCGAATCCCCCGGCATCATCGCAGGCCGAGGCGCTGACGGACGCGCGAGACCTGTATCGCATGCCATGGCTTGCCTGTCGCGGTCCTGATGCCGCGACTGTTCAGCTCGTCGGCGGCCGCCTGCATCGAGAGGTGACGCGTCGACGTGATCGCGGGCCGCACAGCTTCAGCGCGGGCCGTGGCGGCTTCCTGCTTGGCCTTGGCGATGCGTCGATAGTTGCCGAGCTTCCTGCCCTTGGCCTTGGCGGCGGCGAGCGCGGCCTTGGTCCGGGCGGAGATCGCATCGCGCTCGTGCTCGGCGACTGCAGCGAGGATGTGGATTGTGAACTTCGTGGCGGTCGGGTTGTCGCAGCAGACGAAGTCGACCTTGCGGTTCATGAGCGTGGCGATGAACGCGAGATTGCGCGACAGCCTGTCGAGCTTCGCGATGACCAGCTTCGCCTTATGCTTCCTGCAGGCGGCGAGCGCCCTCTCCAGCTCGGGCCTGTCGTTGCGCTTGCCGCTCTCGACCTCGGTGAACTCGCCGACCAGCTCCCACTTGCCGCCGTCGAGATAGTCGCGCACGGCCTTGCGCTGGGCATCGAGGCCGAGGCCCGACTTGCCCTGCTTGTCGGTCGAGACCCGATAGTAGGCGATGAAACGGCCGCGCATGACGGTTCCTATAACACTTCAGACGTTCATGAGATATGTTATGGACGGCCGGCGGCAAGGACCGGCGCGGGGAAAATTCTTCTCTGCTACTCGCCCTCGGGCTTCGGCAGCTTGCCGCGAATGCGATCGATGGCGGCGCGGACCCGTTCAGTCGAATTTTCAGCGGGCTGCACCTGACCCTCGATGACCTGCGGATCGGATCGCGGCTGCATCGAAAGCCCGAGCAGCACGCTGCGGCGCTCGATGATCTTGGTCACCAGCAACGCCGACTGCACGTCGCCGCCGCGTGCCTGGCTCTCGAACACCCGCTGCAATTCGTCGAGCCTTTCAAGCTCCAAAGCCAGTGTATGCACGCGCAATTTGTTTGTGATCGTCATGGCGGCGAAGCGATCAAGCACGTCGTTGACGTCAGCAATCGAGCAGCCGAACCGCTTGGCGATGTTGCGCACAGATTCGCCGCGCACGCGGGCCTGCACGATGTCCTCGCCATCGATGGTGATGATCTCGTTCATTTCGGCAGCATACCACGACGCCGGGCGCGGCGGTGGAGGTCGCGGTTCACGCCGCCGAGATGACCAATCAGCGCGTTCTCCTCGGCGATGATCTTCGCAACGAGGCGACGGACGCGAGTCGATCGCGAATTCATCGGCAGCGGCTCGAACGGGCGCGCGTCGACGCCAAGTCCGACGAGCTGTCGCCGCCAGCGCGCAATGCGGTGGACGCCGGGCGTTGAGCGATGCACGTGACGGCTGGCATAGTCGAGACCGCCTGCACAACAGGTCCGGCAGGCGATCTCGTCGAAATAGAGATGCCGACATCGGCGCTGGCATCGCGGACACAGGAACCACGGCCGCTTCAGTTCGTCCCACACGACGGCAATGCGGATGTCGCCGAGCAAAATGTCGGGCGCCTGTCTGGCGAGGCGGCGGCCCCCGTCACCCCACCTGACCTCCGTCACGACGCCGTCGGCCGCGAACGCGCCGGCACGGTGGAGCGCGAACGAGCAGAGCCGCGCCCGGTTCTCCACGAGACGATCGGGCGGGAAGTGCGTGGCATGTTGATCAGTGAGCAAGCCGAACGCGCCTGACATAGGTGTGAAACCAAAACGCAATCGGTGTTCGCGTCAACCGTACCAAACACCCGCGCGTGTGTACCTCCACGGCACAGGGGGCACAGGGGGTCACAGGGGAGGGCACAGGGGTCACTTATCCAGTTTGTTCTTCCTCGCAAAAAGACAAACACCCCCTGTGACCCCTATGCCTCTCCCATTCCTTTGGGAGCAAAACAGCAAAACGCCGCTCCAGAAGCGTACAGTAAAATGTACAGCGGCGCTCCCGAGCGCATACCCAAGTAATTGAAACTACGCTGACATCCGCCGTGGGTTCGGCGGGCACTCTCTCCGCCACGCCACCAAAATCATCTCGTAATTCGATCTGGAGACAGGCCAGAAATGCGGCCGCTTTCCTGCATTTTTATCGGCGGAGAACTCCCATCATCCATCCAACTGTGAGCTGGATATATCTGGAGAACCGAATTTTCTCCGAATCTTAGGACCCGCAAAATTGGTCTAGTACGGGATTCCCGCAAGACCAATGGCTTACTAGGGCGCCGGTTTGGATCTCTCTCGCTCAAGCGAGAGGGACGGAGGCGCAAAAACTTCGAAGGTCCTAGCAACTTGGACGCCGAGCGGTGGTGGTGAACTGCGGAACGACTCGGGCCTGTAAGAGCTGTTGTCACTGCCCGTCTGCAGGGCGCCGATCGGCGAGCTGCTTTTTGATAAGGATCGGGTTTTCCTAGCGAGTGAGCGTTTCGAGCTGATGCACGCACCCTCGGTGGGCGCTGGCGCGCATACCTCTTGAAGCAAGGTGAGCACAAGATCTTCAGGGCAAAAAGAACGGTATGAATGGCATTCCGCCGCCTTTCGGCTTGTCGCCCGCGCTGGCCTCGGCCTTGGGCGTTGCCGGAGCCTCCCTGCGCTCTTGCCTTGCGGACGGGCTGCGATCATACCTCGCGGACGGGGATTGACGCACCTTACGCTTCTCGCATTCATTGTCGTCATTGACAAAGTAACCTGGGGCGCAGGCAATCCTGACACAGCGATCGCCGTCGCGTTTGAAGCCGGATGCGCAAATCAACGGACAAACGCGCGCCGGCTTGAGCTTGATCGCATCAAGCACGTCGACGCTGGCGGCCTTGACATCGAACTTGGTGCCGGCGTGCTGGTTGAACAGCTCAAGCGAACGGCGTGACGCCGCATCCCACTCCCCATTGGCTGATCCAGTGAAGCAGCCGACGCGGCGCAACTCGGCCTGTACTAATTTTGCAACTTCGGCCTGCGGTGGCGGCGCTGGCGCTTCCGGAGCGGGCAATGCCGCGATTTTTGCATCCACTTTCGTCTCTCGCGGCCGGTCTGGCGAGACTGGTGCGACGTTTTTGGCGGCAGCGGCATCGGCTGCGGCACGCCTCTGCTCGGCCTGAGCGGCTTGCTCTTGTGCTGTTTCCTTGGCCTTCTCGGCGGCGACACGAGCATCTTCGGCTGCTCTCAGGTCCGAGGCCGCCTTGGCCAGCTGCAACTGTTGAGCGCCCTCATAGGCGAGCCGTGCCTGCTCCTGCTGGGCCAGACGCGCTTTTTCGGTCGCCGCGGCGCGCGTCTCTTCCGCAGCAATTTTGGCCAGCTGAAGCTTTGCCAGATTTGCGTAGTAGCCGTCTGGATACTGGGCGAGAAAAAAGTTGAATGCCTCCTTGTTGCCGATCTGCAGCGCGAGTTCATAATCGTGCCGCATCTCGGCCTGCGGAGGGGGCGCGGACGACGCACTCGGCGCGGCCTTGACCGGGACCAGCGGCACATCCTCGCCGCCGAGCGAGCCGTAGACGAACGGCTCCTGCCTGTTGCCGGTGCTTTTCAGCACATCGTCGCGCACGAAACCGAGGGCACGGCGCACGTCGAGACCTGGCGTCGTCAGACGCTGCGACAACGCGATCGTGAACGGGCTGTTGCTGCCGTCGCCGTCCTGTGCCGTGGAGCCGGCCTTCGCCGAATAGGCGACCAGCGTGTTGGGAATGCTTGGCTCGATCTGGGCGAGTCCTCTCCCGATGCCGCGCGAGGCCAGCGCGCGCTTCATGGACCTGGTGAAGGGATTGTCGCGGCAGGCGTCAAGGATCACAAGACGAAGCTGCTTTGCCGGATCGACTGCGACCAGGACGCGATCCAGCGAAAGAGTTTCATCGTATACGTCGGCGTCGCGCTCGAGCTTGGCGTCGACCGGAATCAAGTAATTCGCACCATCGACCTCGATGCCGTGCCCGGCGTAATAGACCACCGCGATATCGGCATCGCGCACCGCGTTGGCGAAGTCTCGCAAGGCGCGCCGCGTCTCCAGCGCCGGCAGGTCGTAACGGGAATCGACCACGTCAAAACCAGCATCCTGCAACATCTTCGCGATCAGCGCGCCGTCGTTGACGGGGTTCGGAAGTGGTGGCGCGTTCTGATACGCGGAATTGGCGATTACAAGCGCGACGCGCTTTCCGGCAAAGGCGGGTTGGGCGACCAGAACTAGCGCCAAGACAAGGAGCAACGGGCAAGATCTGAACAGGCTGCGCATGACGATGCCAACAACTGAAAGAATTCGCCGTCCAATCGCCACCTTAGCAGGAACTCGCGCGCAGTATTGTGAGCAAGGTCACGAGTCGCGACTGAGGTCACGAGTCGTGATCGAGATCACGACGCCCGCGCTTGTCCCGCCGCGGGAACTCAATCTATTAGTCGCACCAGCCCTGCAACGGTTCGCTCGCAAGGTTGCGCGCCGGGTTCCGGGCCGCCAAGACCGCCCTCTGCCGCCTGCGACATGAGGCCGCGGGCCTCCGGCGGGAGATGCGAAACGCATCGGACCAGCTGCCCTGAGGTTGGCTGGGCCAATTGATTTCCCCGGAGGCGTAGCGTCTAAAGCGCGATGAATTTGGTTGAATCGTCATCGCGCTTTAGCTCCTTGTTTGAGCACGATCTTTTCGGAAAACCGCTGCACACTTTTCCGGATCGTGCTCTAGTAAGACGAACCTCAATGAGCGAGGTCAGCACTGTGACTGACGTAAAGCTCGCCCAGGTGAACGCCCCAACGGGCGAGAACGGGATAGCCGATTGCGGTGTCAATCTTTGGCTGGATTGGACCTCAAGAGCAGCAATCGTCGTCATCTATGGCGGGTTTGCTCTCATCAGTGTCGCCAGCATTCCTCGCCTGCTTCCGTTGGACAGCATCCATGAGCTGCTATTGATCGCGGCTTGCGTTGCGAACGTCCTGGTCCTCACCCTGATAGCACTGACAACGATTACCCGGCTGGTCCCGATACGGAAGTCGAAGGGCATCGAGCCGCGCATCTCGGCATTGCTAGGCGCGTCCCTGAGCATAGCACTCGCTTTTCTTCCGAAGGCAGAACTGGGCCCTATTTGGTCGGCTCTGTCCACGACGTTGATCCTGGTGGGTGCCTCGCTTGCTTTCGTGGTGCTCCGCTGGTTGGGCAAATCCTTCAGCATTCTGGCGGAGGCAAGGCATTTGGTGACAGAAGGGCCTTATCGAATCGTCCGGCATCCGCTCTACCTCTGTGAGGGTGTTGCCTTGGTCGGTGTCACACTACAGGTGCTTTCACCGCTTGCCGTACTCATCGCCGTTGTGGTTGCGATCATTCAATGTCGGCGAATGATCAACGAAGAAGCCATTCTAAGGCTGGCGTTTCCTGAATATCACGCCTATGCCGCCAATACGCCTTTTCTGATCCCCGCAAGACTTGGGCGATTGGCCCATCAGGCTAGGCATAAGCTGTCGGCCAAGATTACTCGGTGGCGCCGGACCATGCCGACGGAGGACAGTTGACGCCATAACTCATACCCCGTCGCTGCTGCTCACCTTGTTTGGTGCGGGATGCCCTCGCTCACGAAAAATTCTCTCCACGTCGGCGGGGGCGGCGCAATGCTCCACGGCCGAGCGTAAGTTGATAGCCCTCGTCGGGAATTTCATGCCAATACATAGTCTCGACCACGTGCGAAGGTGACGCTAGCAGTGGCTGGCTCGTCCGTTGAATGAAGGAGCGCGCGTCCTTCACGAATGTCGTCGTCAGCACGGCACCGGCGCCGATCAGAAATCCACGTCGTGATTGCAGCATCAAAAATCCTCCGAGATGGCATGCGCATCTGGAGAACTAGCGACCTGCTGTTGCCCTCGCGGGTCATATCGTCGTGTAACCGTTGCCGGTATCCTTTAGACGGCGTCACAAACGCTGAACGCCCGTTAGACCATGAGCAGAACTTGAAGTGGCCTAATCGCGGTTTGCGAGTGTTCAAATTAGGACGGTACCAAGTGCGTCATCGGATAGCGTTATTCCGACTTTTTGCCGACAACCCATCTCACGATTGGCCAGCCCACAACGAAAGATGATGCGACGGTACCGATCATCCTTACGACGGCGTCACCCGCATCCTGATCGAAAAAATAGGGTCGTCGGTCATAGAAAATGAACACGAGGATGACGCTAAGCGCGCAGCAAAGGGCGATTAGCAATCGGGACACTTGCCCCTCTAGATGCGTGAGGCGATCGTTGAGTTTGTCGTGATCCACGGTCCTTCCTCCCCTTATCGCACGTTGCTTCCTCAGCCAACGGTCAAAACTATCCAGGATACGGATGCGGCAAAGAGTGCTTGCGAGCTGATGCCGAGCGGCCAACGAAGCCTCCGCTTCGTGTGGGTCCATCTATGCAAACGCTGTAGGGTCGTCAGAGGCTGCTTCGGAAGAACCCTGTGCACGACCCGCAGGGGGTCAGGCATCATGCCCGCGAGGGCGCCGAGCACGATCACTCCAATCGTTGCGGGTGTTGCGAAAAGCCAAGTTGCTATCAATAGACCCGCGCAAGCATCGAAGCCGATAAGGGCCAGATCGCGCAAAAACCTCGGATCTAACAGGCGGCGATTGTCGGCGCCCGGCTTTAGCCTGATCGCTCGAAGCGGATAATCCCAATGCGGAATCGCGTCGATCGCAAAGTGGCTTGCGAAGGCCGCAACCGCAACGAGGATTGGGTGCGACGGGAACAGGCTAGCGATGGCGCCGCCGACTACTGCGTGGGTGCTTAAGATCATATTCCCTCGTCTCGTTCCGCAACCTCGATCGGCCAAGAACATACCCGAGCCTACTGCTCCTTCGCGCGAGTGAACCAGGGAGTACCCCTAACGCGCCGCATTTCAGAAGAGCAAAGTGGTTCGGAAATAGGCAGCGCGAGCTTTTTTACTGGGACGACGCATCAAATTAGCCTTCGGCCCGGGAATCACTAGAAGGCGCGGCCCAATGGAGCTATCGTTAACGCCCATCCCCATCTAACCGGGAGGGCGAATTGATGCGCAAAGCAATCATCACGGCTGCGACGGCAATTGGCTTGGCTGCACCATCCTACGCCCAAGACCAACTCATCATCATTGGTGGCGCGCAACACCAGATGCCGAGTGCCGGATCAATCGCACAGCAGCGACTTTCCATCCAGCAGAGCCGTCCGAGCCGAGTGCCAAATAGTTGGTGGAGCAAAGACGCCGCACGGCACCAGCTACCCCAAAGCTCGTGGAACAGCGATGGCTATCAACCGCCGCAGAGCGCGTGGAATAACTATCAACCACCTACCAGCGCGTGGAGCAACAGCGGCTATCAACCGCCTGCGAGCGGTTCCACGAGTTGGTGGAACAGCAATGGCTATACACCACCCAAGAGCGGATGGAGCGGACAATGAACTCGGCAGCTACGACAAGCTGCAAGAGCCATAAGGCTCAACGACCCGATGACGTAGCCACCGCCTCCGCCGCCAGCATCGAAGCTGTTCAGCATCAGACCGATGTAGCAGTGATCTAGGCTTGAATTTTGGCTCTTGTCCCGCGTCAGGCGGCAGGCCACTCTGGTCGAGATATCGGGTGGCGCCATGACGATCTTCCTTCGCAGCCTCGATCGTGTGATCGGCGCCATCGTCGCCGCGGCCAAATGGCTGGCGCTACCGTTGATCATCCTGCTCTTCCTGCAATGGCCGCTGCGCGACTTCGTTCAGCGCTATTCGCGCGAGGCCAATGATCTCGGGCAGATCGCCTTCGCGCTGTTTGTCGCGGCCAGCGTCACTGCGGCGACGCGGGCGCGGACGCATCTTTCGGCCGATCTGCTTGCGCGGCACTATTCTCCGCGCACGCGGGCGATGCTGATACGGCTCGGCGCAGCGATCGGCCTCTTGCCCTGGGCGCTGTTCGTGCTGATCGCGGGCAATAGAAGCGTCTTCTCAAGCGTTCGACAGCTCGAGGCATTCCAGGACTCCGGCAACCCCGGCTACTTCCTGGTCAAGATCGCGCTCTTGCTGCTGGCGGTGCTCGTTCTCGGCCAGGCGCTTCTCGACATCTTCCGCCCGCGCGGGGGCGGGTGACTGATGGCATGGCTTGGTCTCGCGCTCCTGGTGCTGGTCGGCATCGCGATCGTCTCCACCGGCCTGCCTGCGGCCGTCATCCTGATCGCGATGGCGACCTGTGGCGCCGTGCTCGGCGTGGTGTCCGGTGCATTCGATCTGGCGACGCTGGGTGCGCTGCCCAGCCGGCTGATCAACCTTCTCGAAAACGACCTGCTCCAGGCGCTGCCGCTCTACGTGACCATGGGTCTCTTGCTCGACCGCCTTCCGGTCGCCGATGCGCTCTATCGCGCCGGCAACGCGGTGCTGCCGCGCAGCTCCGCCGCGCTGCTGGTCTCGGGCATGCTGCTCGGCGCCTTGCTCGGTCCGATGAACGGCTCGGTCGGCGCCAGCGTGCTCGCGCTCTCGCGCGTGGTCTCGCCGCGGCTGGCCGCGGAGGGGATCGCGGCGCCGGTGCGTCACGCTGTGATCGCGGTCGCGGCCACGCTCGGCGTGCTGGTGCCGCCGTCGCTGGTGCTGATCCTGCTCAGCGACGCCATGCTGTCGGCCCACACCATGGCGGTGACGGCCACCGGCCGCAGCGACCGCGTCGTCAACACGCAGGATATCTTTCACGCGGCGCTGGTGCCGGGCGGCATCTTCATCGCACTATGCCTGGTGCTGTCCTGGATCGCCGGCCGCGTCGCACCCACGCCGCCGAAACCGGAGCGCCTGACCGCGGGCGAAGCCTGGCTCGCCGTCATCGCGCTTCTCTTCCTGCTCACGCTGCTCGGCGGCGTCACCGTCGGCTATTTCTATGCGGTCGAAGCCGCCGCGATGGGCGCCTTTGCGTTGCTTGCCGCCGGTCTCCTCACCGGCCGGCTGTCCTGGAAAGTCCTGAACAGGGTGCTCAGTGACGCCATCGCGCTGACCGGAGCCTTGTTCGCGCTGCTGCTTGCGGCGACCACGTTCACGATGATCCTGCGGCTGCTCGGCACCGCCGATCTCGTCGGCAGGATGGTCGCGTCGATCCCAGGCGGCGAGATCGCGGCGGTGCTCGCCGTGCTTGCGGTGATCGCGATCTCGGCCTTCGTGCTCGACGCCTTCGAGATCATCTTCGTGATCGTGCCGATCGTGATTCCGCCGCTCCTGATCCGCGTCGCGGATGCGCGCTGGGTGTCGGTGCTGGTCCTGCTCACCTTGCAGTCGAGCTTCCTGCTGCCGCCGTTCGGCTATGTGCTGATGATGGTGCGTGGTGTGCTGCGGGAGCAGGTTGCCTTCCGTCCCTTCCTGCGCGCACTGGCGCCGTTTCTGGCCGCGCAATGGCTGCTGCTGCTCCTTGTCCTGCTCGTGCCGCAATTGACCCGCGTCGGCCTTTCACCGGAAGCCGCCTCGCGCGCGCCTGCCGCGCCGCTCTCCGACGATGAGTACAACAAGCGCCTGAAGGAGATGCTGCCGGACCTCGACCAGCTCGTGCCGGCCGATCGCCGCTGACGACTGGCCGCAATGCTCAACGGCAGGCGTTTGCCTGGCCATTGCTCTTCTGGGTTAGCGCGAAACCTGCCTGCGGCTATTGCGTCAGGTGCGAGGAGGCAACCGCCTTCTGGAACAGCGCGGTGAGTGCGGCACTGATGCTGCTGTCACTCGATACCTCGTAGTAGTAGCCCGACGTCGCGCAAGCCTTCATCTGGGTCGCGATCGAGCTGCGCCACGGCGCGATGTAGGTCGTGTACCAGCTATTGTTGGTGATCGCGAGATAGGTCGTGTAGAGAATGGCGATGTTGATGCCGCGGTTCTTGATGGTGTCGCAGATCGTGGTCGTCAGCGGCTCCTGGCATCGCCCGGACGAGGTGATGACGGTCTGCGAGCAGCTCGACGGATAGTAGTAGTCGGCCACACCGTCCGAGATGAAGAACAGCCATTTCTCGGGTGAGGAGGCGGTGCCTGTGCCGGAGGTCGGAATCGTGCTGTTCATCGACGACAGGATGCCGTCGAAGTCGGTGCACATGTCGTTGTTGTAGTTGGTGTAGGGGATCGTCATCAGGTCGACGGAGGAGACCGCCGTTTTCACCGCCGACAGGCTCGAGGTGAGCGAGGAGATCGTCGCCAAGCCGATCGAGCTGCAATCGCTGCCCATCGTGTAGACCGCCATGCGATACTGGTTGCTGACGAGCTCGCTGGCCGTTGCCGTATCGGTGAGCGACTGTGTCGCCTCCCGCACCAGGTCGATGCGCATCGTGATGCCGAGCTTCTTTGCGATCGAATAGTAGCTGTTGGTCTGCTTGGTCTTCTTCGAGCTCGACGTATAGGTGTCGTGGCAGGCGAAGGCGCAACTGTCGGAGGTCGCGGCCTGCAACGCCGTCATGTCAGCGGAGGTCGCGCCCAGCCCCTGCGAGGGCGAGTTGTCCAGAAGCACGTAGAAGTCGATATAGGTGGGCAGCGAGGCTGCCGAGGACGAGCTCGCCGACACCGTCATGGTCTTGTAGCCGAGTAACCCCATGAAATAGGTTGAAACAAAGGACGTCGCCGTCCCTGTCGCCGTCCGCGTGGTCAGGCTGTCGGTCACGGTGATGGTCACCGAGCCGGTCGCCATGTTGTAGGCCGACATCTGCGCCGCGAACGTGTTCAGCGCATTGCTCTGTGCGGTGGCAGCGGTGTTGGTGATCTCGCTCTTGGCGGTCGCGACCAGCACCGCGTCATCGAGCGCCGCCATCAGCTTGGTGCGCGCCCGCACGGCGAGGGAATAGTCGACGGCGGCGCCGACTGCGGCCAGCACCGGCAACAGCGCGATGGCAAAGATGACCGCGATATTTCCGCGGCGGTCGGAGATGAAGCGCGAAAGCAGGCGACTGAAACGCGTGGTAGCAAACGTCAACTTGGCGCACCCTCAAGCGAAAACTGAACGCCTCAACCTGGGGCGCGGGTGCTTGCGGTTCGGTTGCCAAATGCGTGTGGAGACGTTTCCGATGCGTTGCAGAATTTGTCGCACGCTCACGGAAAATCGTATCGAACCATCGACGCTTGAGAAGCGGGCGTCGATCATTCTTTGGGATTGCGGAAATCACGCGCGTAACCGCAACACGCCCACAAGGGGAGAAGGGGTCTACCTCACCCTCTCGCGCCAAGCACCGCTCGTGCGGCCGTCACATACTCCGGCCAATGCGTTTCCGCGTAACGCTCGGCCTGCCGTGCGCAGGTGATGTCGGGCGCGTGCGCGGCGGCGATCAGCCTGGCGAAGTGCTCTTCGGCGACCGTCATGTCTGCGCCGCCGACGGAAGGATGGGCGCTGGCTGCACCCTTTGGTGCTGCGACGAGTCCAGCCATTCCGGCCAGCAACACACGGCGTGATGTCTTCATTGCTTTCATCCTCTCTCGTGCTCGTCGCCCGAGCTTGGCAGGCAAGTGTGTCGTTGCGATAGCGGCAGGGTAACGTCGCGCGCCCGGACAGTCCACAGATGGCCCGGTATGGTTTGACGCAGCGACCGATCGCGCCCCAATCGGATAGGCGCTGCGAGCGCCGCATTACATCGTGCGCAACTGATTTCCGGCGTGGTGGATTTTCAGTAAAGCGGACGTCCTGGAACTGTCCGGGTGGCCGTGCGCGGCCGTCGCTCTGCGCAACTGTTGGGCAACGGCTTTTCGTGCGCCCCGCGTCCTTCCAATTTGCTGCACCCGTCAACAGATCGTTAGCCTTCCCGCAAAATCGCGATCTGCGTTATCCCGCCGCAAGGGGCATTGCGGCAGACTGGAGCCGGTTTCGTCCAGGAGGTTGCGATGCCCCGTTTGACGCCGGAACGAACGTTCCTGGCCGGGAAGATCATCTTCAATTTTGGGCAATCGTCGCTCGATTGCGTGGTGCGACGCATGCCCGAGGAAGGGGCAACGCTCCAGCTCGAGACGGGCCTTGGCGTGCCTGACCAATTCCAGTTGAAGCTTGCGGACGACGAGTTGCTGGCATGCCGCGTGGTCTGGCGTTCCGACCGCGAGATCGGTGTGGCGCTCGGCAGGGCTGGCGGAGAGGCGAGGGCCGAGGCGGCGCCGGCTCGGCGCGGCGACGCATTGATGCGCAGCCAGATGCTGGCGCTGCGCGCCGCGCTCGATCACGTGCCGACCGGCATCGTGCTGCTCGACGCGCAGCTAAGGGCGCGCCTGATCAATCGGTCATTCCGCGAAATGTGGCGGCTGCCTGACGAGGTTGCCGACAGCAATCCCTCCATCCTCACACTGCTCTATCATGGACGTGATACCGGGGGCCTACGAAGTGCCGGACCCCGAGCTCGATGCGCACGTCGCAATGCGCGCCCGTCAGGTCGAGGCAGGAGATCCCACGCCGATCGATCTGCGCCGAACCAACGGCGACGTCGTGCGCGTGCAGTGCACGCCGTTGCCGGACGGTGGGCGAATGCTGACCTACACGCCTGTCACCGATATCGTGCGCTTCTCCGATGAGCTCAGGGTTCTGCGGGATGCGCTGGAGAACGTCCAGGACGGCGTTCTCCTTCTCGATTCCGACTTGAACGCGAGCTTCATGAACCGGCGGATGCGGCGGTTCTGGGAGGTGAGCGAGGAGGAAGCGGCCGGCCGGCCGGCTTACGCGTCGCTGGTGCGGCGCATGCATCGCGCCAGCGCGCCCGATCTCCCGCCGAGCGAGCTCGCAAGATTTCCGGCGAGGCGCGTCGAAGAGGTCAAAGCCGGCGATCACGTGCGCGACCTTCAGACCCCCGACGGCCGGCGCATCCGCGCCCATTGCACGACGATGTCGAACGGCGGCCGCATGCTGACCTATGTCGATATCACCGATCTCACGCAAAAAGCCAAGATGCTGGAGACGCTGGCAACGACCGATCCGCTCACCGGCCTGTTCAACCGCCGCCATTTCCTCGAGAGCCTCGATGCGGAATGGAGCCGCTTCCAGCGCTATTATCGTTCGGTTTCGGTGTTGATGCTCGACATCGATCACTTCAAGTCGGTCAACGACCGCTATGGTCACGCGGTCGGCGACGCCGCGATCAAGACGGTCGCTGCCGCGTGCCTCGACGGCAAACGAAAATCTGACATCGTCGGCCGCCTCGGCGGCGAGGAGTTCGCGGTTCTCCTGCCCGAGACCAGCCTGTCGCGCGCGAGAACGGTCGCCGAGCGCATCCGCAAGCGCGTGATGAGCTCGTATGTCGCCGCCCACAAGATCCAGTTTGGCGTCACCGTGAGCATCGGCATCGCCGAGGCCAGCGTCAGCATGTCGGGCATCGACGCGCTGATGGCTGCGGCCGATCACGCGCTCTATCAGGCCAAGGCCGAAGGTCGCAATCGCTGCATCGCCTGGTCGCCCCCGCCGCCCGCAAGCAAGGCGGCGGAGTGATCGGGCAAACGATGCCGGCGTCTAATCCGGTACCGGCACGTCGAACGTGTTCAGCGTGACCGAGACCATGCAATAGACGCCAACGAGATAGGACAATTCGGCCGCACCATGCTCGCCGAATTCCTTCACCGCCGCGCGCCAGGTCAGCTCGGGCAGCACGCCGCCGCTGACCAGCGCGGACGCCATGTCGTAGGCGACGGCCTCCTGCTTGGTGAGGTCGACCGGCCGCTGGCCGGCGACGATTGTCGCGAGCTTCTCGTCCGACAGGCCGCGCTGTTCGGCGACCAGCACATGGGCATAGAGCTCATAGCCGGAGCGGAAGTGCGAACCGGTGACGAGGATCGCCACCTCGCGCACCGGCGCCGGCAGCAGCGGATTCGACGCGATCGCCTTGACCAGCTCCCACACCGGCTTGCCGAAGCGAGGCTCGCGGATCCAGGGATTCCAGGGTCCGAGCAGCGCGCCGTCCTCGCGCATGTTCACAAAGCCCTTGAAATGGTCCTTGATGCCCGCTCGCATGTCCTCATAGAGCGGCTTCTGCTCGGCGCTCAGGTCCTTCGGATCGAGAATGGGAAGGCGCATGGCAGGTCTCCTCGTTGAGAAGCGGCGACCGTCGCCCGGTCGCTGGCGCAAGGCAAGTGAAGTTGCCGTGACGATCACATGGCATTGAGATGCCGGCACAGCCATGAGATTTCGGTACGGCCGAACCGTGCTGGCCGGTTCCGGATCGGGATGTGCTTTATCGCCGACAATGGCGGTCGCGGAACCACGCCAGCGGCTCGCCCAGCGTATGCATCAGCCGGTTGGCCCATGATTCGTAATGCGCGGTCAGCGGGGCATCGCCGACATGCCGGCACATCCGCACCGCCAGCGCCGCGCGCAGGCCGTGGCTCAGCCCGCCGGCTTCGCGCGGCACCAGCACCGCGTCACGCGCGGCTTCGCTCAGCCGCAAAATCTCGGCACGCGCTTTCAGCGCCTGGCCAAGCCGGGATCCTCGGGCACGGCGGCCATCGTTTCGATCAGCGCGGTCACCCGTCACCTCGGGAATTCTGTGGGTTTGCCACATCCGCAATCGTGAAGCTGAGCGGCTTGCCCGTTTCCAGGAAGGCCGACAACTCGGCCTCATACGGCGCGGGATCGAGTCCGCGCGCGGCAAGCCATTGCGGCTCATAATAGGTCTGGCGGTAGCGCTCGCCGGAATCGCAGATCAGTGTCACCAGCGATCCTGTCTCGCCTGCATTGCGCATCTCGCTCGCAAGCCGGCACAGCGTGAGGAAATTGGTGCCGGTGGAGCCGCCGACCGCGCGGCGCAGCCGGCGGGTCAGCAAATTCATCGCGGCGATCGTCGCAGCGTCCGGGATCTTCATCATGCGGTCGACCACACCAGGCACGAAGGAGGGCTCGCAGCGCGGACGGCCAACACCCTCGATCAGCGACGGCCGCTCGCAGACCTGCGTGCGATCCTGGTTGCGGAAACAGTCGAAGAAGGCGGAATGCTCGACATCGGCGACGCACAGCCGCGTCGGATATTGCCGATAGCGCAGATAGCGCCCGATCGTCGCCGAGGTGCCGCCGGTGCCCGCGCCCATCACGATCCAGTCCGGCACCGGGCGCGGCTCGCCCTTGAGCTGGGTGAAGATCGATTCGGCGATGTTGTTGTTGCCGCGCCAGTCGGTGGCGCGCTCGGCAAAGGTGAACTGGTCCATGTAGTGGCCGTTCAGCCGCGCGGCGAGCGCGGCGGCCTCCGCATAGAGCGCGCGGCCATCGTCGATCAGATGGCAGTTGCCGCCATAATGCTCGATCGCGGCGATCTTCTCCGCCGAGGTCGTGCGCGGCATGACCGCATAGAAGGGTACGTCGATCATCTGCGCGAAATAGGCTTCCGACACCGCCGTCGATCCTGACGAGGCCTCGATCACCGGCGTGCCTTCGCGGATGTGACCGTTGCAGAGCGCGTAGAGGAACAGCGATCGGGCGAGCCGATGTTTCAGGCTGCCGGTCGGATGGGTCGATTCATCCTTCAGGTAGATGTCGATGCCGGCGAGCGCCGGCACGATCAGCCGGATCAGGTGGGTGTCGGCGGTGCGGCACTGGTCCGCTTCGATCGCGGCGACCGCCTCGTCCACCCAGCCCCGCCGGTAGGCCGGCGCGGCCGGATCCTGCTGGCGGAAGGGGAGTGGTTGCATCGGCATCGGCTGAATCTCGCATGATGCGTATCGCGCATCAATAGCGCCGCTCAAAACTCCAGCGGCGCGTTGTCGACGACCTCTTTCATCACGAAGAAGGTGCGGGTCTGCCGCACGCCGGGCAGCGCGATGAGTTGCTCACCGTGGATGCGGTTGAAATCCTCCATGTCGCCGACGCGGATCTTGAGGAAATAATCGAAGTCGCCGGCGACGAGGTGGCAGTCGAGCACGAATTTGAGCTTTGCCACCGCCTGTTCGAAGATCCCAAAACTCTCCGGCGTCGAGCGGTCGAGCACGACGCCGACCATCACCAACGTGCCCTTGGCCACCTTCTTCGGCGCGACCAGCGCGCGCACCGAGGCGATAAAACCGTCCTCGAACAGGCGCTGGGTGCGGCGATGACAGGTGGCGGGGCTGATGGCGACCGTTTCGGCCAGCTCGGCGTTACTGAGTCGGCCATTATTCTGTAGCAATCGCAATATCTTAAGGTCGGTTCGATCGAGCCGGGCAGCCATGGAAGAAAGTTCCGTAGATTACAAATAATATGAAAGAAAATGTCGATTCTGACGATAATAGTGCAAGAGTAACTCGCATATCTAGACCTATTTGAGAGCACATTTCCTTCGACTAGTGCTACTCGCTCCTTCCAGCTCAACGCCAATCGGGATGACCTTACGATGCTGGAAAAATTCGCGCGCTATCCGCTGACCTTCGGGCCGACCCCCATCGAGAAGCTGGAGCGGCTGTCGAAGCATCTCGGTGGCAATGTCGAGATCTATGCCAAGCGCGAGGACTGCAATTCCGGTCTTGCCTATGGCGGCAACAAGCTGCGCAAGCTCGAATACATCATTCCCGATGCGATCGCTTCGAACGCCGACACGCTGGTCTCGATCGGCGGCGTGCAGTCCAACCACACCCGCATGGTCGCCGCCGTCGCGGCCAAGATCGGCATGAAGTGTCGCCTGGTGCAGGAAGCCTGGGTGCCCCACGAGGACGCCGTGTACGACCGCGTCGGCAACATCCTGCTGTCGCGCGTGATGGGCGCCGACGTGCGCCTCGTCGAGGACGGCTTTGACATCGGTATCCGCAAGAGCTGGGAGCAGGCGATCGAGGAAGTGAAGGCCGCAGGCGGCAAGCCCTACGCGATTCCGGCCGGCGCCTCCGTGCACAAATTTGGCGGGCTCGGCTATGTCGGCTTCGCCGAGGAGGTTCGCAGCCAAGAGAAGGAACTCGGATTCAAGTTCGACTACATCGTCGTCTGCACCGTCACCGGCTCGACCCATGCCGGCATGCTGGTCGGCTTCGCCGCGGACGGCCGCGCACGAAAGGTGATCGGCATCGATGCCTCCTTCACGCCGGCGCAAACCAAGGCGCAGGTGCTCTCGATCGCGCAGAACACCGCAAAACTCGTCGAGCTCGGCAAGGAGCTCGTTGAAGACGACGTCGTGCTGATCGAGGACTACGCCTATCCCGCCTACGGCGTGCCGTCGGAGGAGACCAAGGAAGCCATCCGCCTCACCGCGCGTCTCGAAGGCATGATCACCGACCCCGTCTACGAGGGCAAGTCGATGCAGGGCCTGATCGACCTCGCGAAGAAGGGCCATTTCGAGAAGGGCGCAAAAATCCTCTACGCGCATCTCGGCGGCGCGCCGGCGCTCAACGGCTACGCATACGCGTTCCGGAATGGGTGAGGGAGCGCGAGCGGCGTACCCCACCAAGATTGTCGTCCCGGGATGCGACGAAGTCGCGGGCGCGGGACCCATAGCCACGACAGCTCATTGGCGTGAAGATTCTAACTCCGAGTCTTCGCCAAACTACTCCTGGGGTTATGGATCGGATCTGCGCTACGCTTGTCCGGGATGACTGTGGAGGAATTGAGCGCGCCAACGCTGCTGCGCGGTCAGCTACCGCGTCCTGACCAGCCGCAGCAGCTCCTCGCCGTAGTGCTCGAGCTTCTTGTCGCCGATGCCGGGGACGTTGCGCAGTTCATCCAGCGTCGTCGGCCAGGCGCGGACGATGCCGTCGATCGTCGCATCGTGCAGCACGACATAGGCGGGCACGCCGCGCTCGCGGGCGACCTCGGATCGCCAGGCGCGCAGGCGTGCGCGCAATTCGGGATCGACGTCGCCCTGTGGCCCGCTCGCCGCTGGCGCAAGATCGCCGCGGCGGGATTTCGCGCGGCTGCCGCGAAGGCGCGTGCCGGGGGCTTCCTCGCGCAGCCAGACTTCCGTCTCGCCGCGCAAAACGCCGCGCGAGGATTCCGTCAGCTTCAGCGCGCCAAAAGCCTCGCTGTCGCTCTGCAAATGCCCCATCGCCACCAATTGCCTGAGCACCGTGCGCCACTGCTTCTCGTTGAGCTCGCGGCCGATGCCGAACACCGTCAGCTTCTCGTGGCCGAACTGCGTCACCTTCTCGGTCAGGCGCCCCACCAGCACGTCGATCAGGTGCATGGCGCCGAAGCGCTGTCCGGTGCGGTAGACGCAGGACAGGAGCTTCTGCGCCGGCACCTTGCCGTCGCGCATCTGCGGCGGCGTCAGGCAGTTGTCGCAATTGCCGCAATTGTCCGCCGTGACCGTCTCGCCGAAATAGGCGAGCAGCCGCCGGCGCCGGCAATGCGCGGTCTCGGCAAGCCCGACCAACGCGTCGAGCTTGCCGATCGACGCCCGCTTGAACTCGTCGGATGCACCGGACTCGTCGATCATGCGACGCTGTTGCACGATGTCGGAAAGGCCGTAGGCCATCCAGGCGGCGGACGAATTGCCGTCGCGGCCGGCGCGCCCCGTTTCCTGGTAATAGGCCTCGATGCTCTTGGGCAGGTCGAGATGCGCGACGAAGCGAACGTCCGGCTTGTCGATTCCCATGCCGAAGGCGATGGTCGCGACGATGACGATGCCGTCCTCGTTCAGGAAGCGATCCTGGTTGCGCGACCGCACACTGCCGTCGAGCCCGGCATGATAGGGCAGCGCCGGAATGCCGGCTTCGCCCAAGGCAGCAGCGACCTCCTCGACCCGGTTGCGCGACAGGCAATAGACGATGCCGGCGTCGCCGGCATGGCGCTCCCGGATGAATTCCTTCAGTTGCGCCACCGAATTGCGCTTGTCGACGATCTCGTAGCGGATGTTCGGCCGGTCGAAGCTGGAGACGAATTGCGGCGCGTCCGTGAGTTGCAGTCGCTCGACGATCTCCTTGCGCGTCAGCTCGTCGGCGGTAGCGGTGAGCGCGATCCGCGGCACGTCGGGAAAGCGCTCGGCGATGATCGAGAGCGCGACATATTCAGGGCGAAAGTCATGGCCCCATTGCGAAACGCAGTGCGCCTCGTCGATCGCAAACAGTGCGACCCTGGCCTGTGCCAGCAGCGACAGGCAGCGCGGCGTGACCAGCCGCTCGGGCGCGACATAGAGCAGGTCGAGATCGCCGGCAATCAGCCGGCGTTCGACCTCGGACGCCTCTTGCGATGTCAGCGAGGAGTTCAACGCGGCAGCGTTGACGCCGGATTCGATCAGACCCGCGACCTGGTCGCGCATCAGCGCGATCAGGGGCGATACCACGATGCCGCAGCCCTCGCGCAGCAGCGACGGCAACTGGTAGCAGAGCGACTTGCCGCCGCCGGTCGGCATCAGCACCAGACAATTGCCGCCCGCCGTCACATGGCGGACGATTTCGCCCTGCGCGCCACGGAAACCGGAGAGCCCGAACACCGAATGCAGCACCGCCAACGCGTCGCGGCGATCGGGCGGCGCGGGTTGGGAAGCGGTGGAGGAGGCGGACATGGGGTGTCGGACCGGACCGTGAGATTCGGACCACGGCAGTCGCATGGCGGGGCGATTGTGGCAAGTCTATCTTGTCCCTTTCCCTGCAAGCGGGGCGAGGTGACGAAACTACGCCCCGATTCGCCGCAGGGCTTCGGCGACTGTCACGATCGGAACGTCGCGCCTCTGCGCCGCCTTCAATGCGTGGTGCAACAGCGACGGCGAGCAGCCATAGGGGCTCGGCTGGTTGACGACGTCGTGGCCGTAGAAGATCAGCCAGCCGCCGCTCGCGTTGGTCTCGTCGAAATAACGATCGATGCCGCCGGCATCGATGTCCTTGTCGATCAAAGGCGTGGAACGCAGCAGCTGCAGGTCGATGACGTCGCGATTGACGCCGGGAAGGATGCCGCGCGCCGAGCGGAAGTTCTTGGTGAGCTGCGGCTTGCGCCAGATCGAGGCGAGGCCATAAGGGTAGGCGAAGTTCTCGAGCCTGATCGAAGGGTCGAGCGCGTGAAAATAGCTGCGGTTCTGCTCGATCTCGCGGGCGAGCGCGGCCTGGTCGAGATCCGCCGCGCGGCGATGCGAGAACGTGTGGCAGGCAATCTCGTGGCCGCGATGATGGAGTTGCAGAATCGCGTCGTTGGACAACCCGAGCCAGTGACCGGACCACTGCCCGATCTGGCTGCCGGCCAGATAGAACGTGGCGCGTCCGCCATACTCTTCCAGCATGGGGGCGCCGTGGCTCGCGGCGCTGTCGGGCGCATCATCGAAGGTGAAGCTGACCATCGGCGCATGCGCCGGCAGCCGGTGCGGCGCGACGGCGAAATGCCGGGCCAGCCGATTGCTCACGCGTCCGTTGATCGCCGACCACACCGGGGTTGTTTCCCTGTATTTCCAAACGGGGCGGTAGCAATGAACCATCCGCCCTCGGCCTGACGCAAGCTTTACGATTCGGTATGCCTAACGGGGGAGCCCGCTCGGCCCTTCAGCGCAGAGACAGCGGCGTGGCCGCATCCTCGGCGAGAAAATCGAGCCAGTTCCTGAAAAGTACGGCCGCAGCGCTTCCGGCGGCGATATCGCTGCGCAAATTCAGTGCAGGCAGCTCGCTTGCCATTGCCGGATGACGCTGGTGCCTGGCGCGCTTTTCGAAGCGGATGAGCTTCTCTTCGGTCGCCGCATCAAAATAGCTCACGGGCAGCCCTGGATAGGTCTCGCGCTCGCGCGCGAGGAAGCGGCCGAGATCGCGCAGATATTCACGCTGCAGCGACAGCGCGTCATATTCGGGATGGCCCTGGAAGAACACGAAACGGCTGGCATATTGCCGGGCGAAAACGTCGACGCCGGCCTTTGCCGAGCGCGTCAGCACCTGGTAGCCATGCCTGGTGAGGTCGGCTTCTGCGACCTCGTTTAGCCGCGAGTGTGAAACTTTCAACGGCACCGTTGCTGTCCGCGTCAGCGGATCGCTGCCGACCGTCTCGCAGTCGAAAACGCCGTGGCATTTAGCGGTGAGTGGCCGCCGCGCGATCCGGTCGAGATGCAGCACCGCCGCATGCGCGGCAAGGCACGACCAGATCGTCGAGCGCGTATTGGTCCTCGCCCAGTCGATGATGTCGGTGAGATCGCGCCAGTACGGCTCCTGGTCGAGATCGGGCGCGACCGGCTCGGCGCCGGTCACGATCAGCCCGTCGAATCTTTGCCGCTTCAGATCGGAGAGATCGGAATATTCGCTCTCGACATGCCAGCGCGCCTCCGGCGAGCGCTTGACCGAGGGCAGCGAAAAACACTGGAAGCGGATGCGGCGTCCGCCGGCAGCGGCTTGCAACAGCTTTATGAACTGCCGCTCGGTCGCCTTCAATGCCGGATCCGGCATATTGTTGATCAGCCCAATGGCGATCTCGCGACCGTCGCCGCGCGCGTCGCCCAGCGCCGGCACCAGGGCCGGGCTCAAAATACCTTGATCCTTGTCGATCAAGACGGTCATCGGCGCTGCCGTCTACTCCGCAGCCTGAAGCCGTTCCGACGGGCACGCCTTTGCCAGCGCCTGGTCGATGTCTTCGATGATATCTGCGATATGCTCGATGCCGACCGAGAGGCGGATCGTCTCCGGCAGCACGCCGGCGGCGCGCTGCTGCTCGGCCGACATCTGCCGGTGCGTGGTCGAGGCCGGATGGCAGGCGAGCGATTTTGCATCGCCGATGTTGACGAGCCGCGTGATCAGCTTCAGTGCGTCATAGAAGGCCTTGCCGGCCTCCATGCCGCCCTTGATGCCGAAGGTGAACAGGGACGAGCCATTGCCGGCGAGATATTTCTGCACCAACGGATAATACGGGCTGTCCGGGAAGCCCGCATAGTTGACCCAGGCAACGCGCGGGTCAGTGCGCAGGAATTCCGCGACCTTGCACGCGTTCTCGACGTGGCGCTCCATGCGCAGTGCCACGGTCTCGATCCCCTGAAGCAAAAGGAAGGCGTTGAAGGGCGACAGCACCGAACCCATGGTGCGCTGATAGATGCTGCGCGCGCGCTCGATGAAGGCGGTATTGCCGAAGCGCTCGGCATAGACGAGGCCGTGATAGGACGCATCGGGCGTGTTGAAGGCCGGGAAGCGTGCGGCATGCTGCGCCCAGGGGAAACGCCCGGAGTCGACGATCGCGCCACCGAGCGTGGTGCCGTGGCCGCCCAGAAACTTCGTCAGCGAATGCACTGAGATATCGGCGCCGTAATCGAACGGCTTGAGCAGGATTGGCGTCGCCACCGTGTTGTCGACGATCAGCGGCACGCCGTGGGCATGCGCGATCTTCGCGAGCGCCTCGATGTCGCAGACGTTGCCGGCGGGATTGCCGATGCTCTCGGCGAACACCGCGCGCGTGTTCTCATCGATCAGCTTTGCGATCGCATCTAGCTTGTCGCTCTCGGCGAAGCGGCCCGTGATGCCCTGGCGCGGCAGGATGTGGGAGAGCAGGGTGTGCGTGGTGCCGTAAAGCTGCGGCACGGAAACGATATTGCCGCCGTGATCGGCGACGTTGACGAAGGCGAAATGCAGCGCCGCCTGTCCGGTTGCGACCGCCAATGCACCGACGCCGCCCTCTAGCTCGCTGATGCGCTTCTCCAGCACCGCCGTGGTCGGATTGGCGATGCGGCTGTAGCGATAGCCTTCAGCTTCGAGATTGAAGAGAGCTGCGCCGTGATCGGCGCTGTCGAACGCATAGGCCGCGGTCTGGTAGATCGGCACGGCGACCGCATGCGTGGTCGCTTCTGGTTCGTAGCCGGCGTGAATAGCGATCGTTTCGTTGCGCATCGTTCACCTCCGCATTTCAGCGGGTCGCACTTATTGGCACGTCAAGGGATGTGCGTTATCCGTCGTCCTCGTGTTAGAGGCGGGTGGTAAAGCGGGCAATAATTCGTCTAGAGATCGACGAAGTAACCCTAACGACTGCTGCGGAATTGGCTAAAATTTGAATCAACCTGTATCGATGGGGCCCTCGAGGGGGAGGGGGCGGTGAGTACGCCTCACTCTCCGACCGCGCGCCGGACCTGTTCGCCGATCTGCGACAGCACGAGCTGCGCCTGCGGCAGGATCGCGCCCATGGCGTGGAAATTGTGAACCATGCCGTCGTGGCAGACATGCTCGACGACACCGCCGGCCGCCAGCAGCCTGCGCGCGTAGGCGTTGCCCTCGTCGCGCATCGGGTCGAACTCGGCCGTGTGGATGATCGCCGGCGGCAAGCCCGTCAGCCGCGCGGCGCGAAGCGGCGAGATGCGGGGATCGGCCGTATCGATGCCGTCAGCCAGATAGTCCGCAAGATCGGCGTTGATCGTGACGCGATCGATCAGGTGATTTTCGGCAAAGGCTTCGCGCGAGGGCGAGGTCTCCTCGAAATCCAGCACCGGGCAGATCAGGCATTGCGCGACGATGGAGAGCCCGGCGTTCTGTGCCGCCTCCTGGCACACGACGGCCGCCAGAGTCGCGCCGGCTGAATCGCCGCCGACCACCAGCCGCTCTGCGTCGATGCCGAGGAGATCAGCGTTCCGCGCCACCCATTCGGTTGCGGCGATCGCGTCATCGACCGCAGCGGGGAATTTGTGCTCGGGCGCGAGCCGGTAGTCGACCGACACCAGGCGGCAACCGGTCTCGTGCGCGATGCCGGCGGCGATGCGGTCATGGGTCTGGATGCTGCCGGCGACGAGCCCGCCGCCGTGAAAGAACACGAAGCCCGGCGCTCGCGGCGCGGCGTTTTGCGGCGCATAGAGCCGGTAAGCGAGCTCGCCGCTAGGGCCGGGCAGCATGCCGTCGGACGTCGTAACGCCGGGAGCCTCTGCGCGCGCAAACTGCATCAGCTTCGCCAGCGACTGCCGTCGCGCCTCGACGCTCGGGCGGGTCCGCACTGCCGGCCCGGCCGCGGCCATCATGGTCAACAGGCGCTTTGCAAGCGGATCGAGCGGCATTGGGGCTCTCTCGGGATCGCTGCGTTGAATCTGTGGATCAGCAATCCAGAATTGAGCCCCTTCGGTCAAGTTCCATGCAGGAAATCTTTTAGAAAATCGGCTAATAGTGACGCATATTGCGGCATCACGGTAAGGGGAGGCTGGGCAATGGCCGAGAGCACAAAACTCATCGAATACTCGCCGAGCTGGACCTTCTTCGAAGGCAAGTGGCACGAGGGCAACGTGCCGATCATGGGGCCACGCACACATGGCGCCTGGCTCGGATCCGTCGTGTTCGATGGCGCCCGCGCCTTCGAAGGCGTTGCGCCCGATCTCGATCGCCACGTCGCCCGTGCCAATCAATCCGCGATCAACTTTGGCCTCAGGCCGGTGGTCGACACCGACACCTGGATGACGCTCGCGCGCGAAGGCATTGCGCGCTTTGCATCGAACGCCGAGCTCTACATCCGTCCGATGTACTGGGCGCAGAACGGCGCCGGTGGCGGTGTGCTGTTCGATCCCGAGACCACCAATTGGTGCCTGTGCATCTACGAGGCGCCGATGCCAAAGCCGGTCGGCAACGCGATCACACTGTCGCCGTTCCGCAGACCGACGGCGGAATGCGCACCGGTCGAGGCAAAGGCGGCCTGCCTCTATCCGAACAATTCGCGCGCGCTCGCCGAAGCCGCCTCCCGCGGCTTCCAGAACGCCCTGATGCTCGACATGCTCGGCAATGTCGCGGAGTTCGGCAATTCCAACGTGTTCATGGCGAAAGACGGTGTGGTCTACACGCCGGCGCCGAACGGCACGTTCCTGAACGGCATCACGCGCCAGCGCGTGATCGGCCTGCTGCGGGCCGACGGCGTCACCGTGGTCGAGAAGACCTTGCGCTATGCCGACTTCGTTGCCGCCGACGAGATCTTCTCGAGCGGTAATTTCGCCAAGGTCGCCCCCGTCATCCGCATCGACGATCGCGAGATGAAGCCGGGCCCGTTCTACACCAAGGCGCGCAAGCTCTATTGGGACTTCGCGCACGCCGTGAAGCTCGCGGCGTAGGGCTGCTCACCCGCGCCGGCGAAAGCGGCTGAACTGAAACGCCTGGGTGGAATCCCAGGGTGTGTGGTGGACATCGTGCCGCGTCTCCACCAGTTCGAAATCCTGGCTAAGCTCTGCGGCGAGACTGTTGCCATCATAGCGCTGCACCGGCAGCCCGCTGCATTTCTCCGGACCGTCGAGCGCGAAGGTGCCGATGATGACATGACCGCCCTCGCGCACGGCCGATCGCAGGCGATCGACATAAGCGGTCCGATCGGAGGGTTCGGTCAGGAAATGAAACGCGGCGCGGTCGTGCCAGAGCTCGTATGAGCGAGCCGGTCGCCATGTCGTGACGTCGGCAACGATCCAGTCGACGCCGGCTGCGGCAGGGCCGATCCGTGTCTTTGCAGCGTCAAGCGCATGGGCGGAGAGATCGAGCACCGCAATGGAGCGGTAGCCTTCCTGCAGCAGCGCATCGACCAGCCGCGACGCGCCGCCGCCGATATCGACGATGGCGGCGTCACGGCCCGGATTCGCTGCGTGGATCATTTGAAGCGAGATGGCCGGGCTGTCCTCGAACCAGCTCACCTCACGCTCGCCCTTGGTCGTGTAGACGCGTTCCCAATGCGCGCTGCGCTCGGACATGGATTGGTTTCCGTCGTTCGGAGGAAACTACCACATTTCCGGTGCCATCACCCGCGAAAGCGGGTGATCCAGTATTCCGAGACGTCTGTAATAGAACAGAGAAGCCGCGGCGTACTGGATGCCCCGCCTTCGCGGGGCGTGATAGCGGAGAATGTGCCGCCAGCAAGTCGATTGCGACGGACGCCCTCACGGCCCGTACAGCACGAGCTCCGTGTCGGTGAGGTCGGCGAGCTCCGGCCGGTGTGGGCCCTTGAAGTATTTTCGGCCGCGCCGCTCGGTGTAGATGCCGGTGAGGCCGGGGATGGGGCCGTTGGAATCGACGATGACCGAGATCTTGCCGAGCCGCAGCAGCAGGCGGCCGATGCGGCCGGCGCAGGCGACGAATTCGGCGACGCTGCGGCAATAGATCAGTTGCATCGCAGGCGGCGCGATCCAGCCGCGGCGGATGCGCACCGGTTGCAGGATGAAGGGGAATACGCCCTTCGGCGTGCGGACCACGAGGCTCAGGCAGTTGTAGCGCGCATGCCGCGTCAAAAGCTCGGTCTCGGCCTCGCCGAGGCCCTCGATCCGCTTGGCGTGCGGCGCGATCACCTCGATCTTGGTCCAGCGCGGCACGCGCGACAGCACCGGCACCGAGAAGAACAGGCCGCGGCAATACGCGCTGAATCCCTGGGTCTCGATGGTCGGCCAGGTCCACACCGCGGGACTGATGTTGAGATAGGTCACGTCCTTGTGCCGCTGCGCGATCTTGGTCAGGAACGGCGCGTAGTTGCGGAACGCCGGCTCGACATACCAGCTCGACAGGTTGCATTGGATGGCGATGGTCTCGCCGTCCTGGCGCGCCGTGTAGATCAGAAGCAGCACGCCGACCGGCGAGCCGTCATTGTCGAGCATGTAGCCGAAGCGCGGATAGCCCTCGGGCACGGGCCGGAAGGCCTGGCGGCGCAGGCCCTGAATCCAATAGTCGCGCGAGCGGCCGACGAAGCCGCGCGTCAGCAGGTCCGCGATGGCATCGACATCGGACTCTGTGATCTCGCGGCACCGGATCTTGGTATGGATCACGCTCGTCTTGCCCGTGGAAATGATCGGCCTCGTCGCTTAGCGCCAGCCTTCGACATGGGCGTCAGTTGCCACGTGCGGCGACAGGCCCAGGATGTCCCGCACCTTGGCGGGCCAGACGGAGAGGTCGACACCGTGGGTGTGGAACATCGCGACGGCGAGGCGGTCCATGCCGAACGCGACGCAGCCGGTGTGGGCGGGCTCGCCATTGGCGTCCTGGATACCCCAGGTCGTGCCGAAATGCTCGCGATGATAGTTGAAGCTCATGCAGGCCGTCGGCTGCTCCTCCGAGCGTAGCGGAATCAAAAGCTCGAACTTGAGCTGCTGCTGCTTCTGGCTCACCGCCTTCATCTGGCCGACGCGGCCGAAGAAGGGATCGCTGGCATAGTCGACACGGAAGGTCAGGCCGAGGTCGTGGGCGATCGCCTGCGCGCGCACCATCCAGCGCTCGCGAAAATCGGCGACGTCATCGGGGCTGCCGATGCAGACATATTCGCGCATCCGGAACGATTGCAGCCGGTCGAGATGACGCGACGGCTCGCGGCGGAAGCAGTCGGCGGCGACGTCGAAGCGCAGGCCGCCCTTCGGCAGCTGTCCGCGGCTCGCTGCAATCGGATAAACGGGATAGCAGGCCGCCGGCGACAGCACGAGATCGGCGGGCGAGAGCGACGTGGTCCAGTCGCCGCCGGCATCGAAGCGGCTGACCGCGGCGTTGATCTCGCGCTCGGTGCCATGCAGGCCGCAGACGCAGCCGAGCAGGTTCGGGAAGCTCTTGAGGTAGCCGGATTTTTCCAGCTGCGCGCGGCTCATCACCGGCGGAAAGCGCATCACCTCGGTGCCGGCCTCACGGTGCCGCGTGATCAGCGCGGCGAGCCGCTCCACGACATCCTCATAGAGCGCGGTGCGGGCGTAGACGCCGTCCGAGCCCATGCGGTGAAACAGAACGTCGGTGAGATGGTCGAGCGGATCAACCGCTTGCGGCGCGGTGTCGGGCGAGGTCGGGAGAACGGCAACGTTCATGGCCAAAACTTCCTGTTATCTGCAATTCTTCTTGTTGGTCGTGTAGGCTCGTCGGTCTCGAAGGCTAGTTAGTCCCGAAGGCTTGCCGGCACGCCGCTCATCAAGGTCGAGGTCGCGGCGTTGGCGAGGATGCGGTCATTATTGATCATGATCGGCGCGGAGAGCACGTCGCGCAGATGGCGGCCCATGGTGAAATCGCCGTCATTGCGATAGCCGGCAAGGCCGGTCGTGCGCATCGCGTGCATCACGGTCTCGACCGCCAGCTCGGAGGCTTGCACCTTGAGCAGCGTGATGGAGGACTGGAAGTCGAGCGAGCCCAGCGCGCGCTCGTCATGCTCGTGATGGGCGAAGGCGTCGATATTGGAGGCGATCAGCGCGCGGAGTTTTGCCAGCGACATCTTCGCGGCGGTGAAATGCGCCGCTGCCGGCGGCATCTGCCCGCCGGAGGCGCGCGCCGCCTTGCGGACGAACGCCTGCGCGCGCGTCACGGCGGCGGCCGCAACGCCGGCCCAGGCCGACGACCAGCACAGATGCGCAAACGGCGTCATCGTCTGTGCGTGGATCTTGTCATAGGATTCCGGGAATACACGGTCGGCGGGGCAGTCGACCCTCAGCTCGAAGCCGGTCGAGCAGGTGCCGCGCATGCCGAGCGTTTCCCAGCCCAGCGTCCGCTTCAGCGAATAGTCGTCCTTGGCGAGCGCCAGCAGCACCTGGTCGGAGGCGGCTGCATCGCCCGCGCGGCGCGCGATGGTGACGAGGCCGTCGGCCTCGGCGCCGTAGGAGATCACGGTGGCATCGCGCGTCAGCGCGATCATGTCGCCTTCATGATCGACCGCGGCCGCGCTCGCGCGGATATTGCCGCCGTTCTGGCCTTCGGTGGTCGAGGAGGCGAGCAGCCACTGGTCGCGGCCGACCCGGCGCATCATGGTTTCCATCCAGGGAATGCCGTGGCCGTGCCTTATGACGCAAGCGACCTTGGTCGTATGCATCGCATAGATCATTGCAGTCGAGGCGCAAGCACGCCCGAGCGTGTAGCAGATGTCGGTGACGTCGTAGATCGAGGCACCGAAGCCGCCGAATTCGACCGGGATCATCACGCCGAGCAGTTTTTGCTCGCGCGCGGCGTCGAATGCCTTGTGGGGAAAGCGGCCGTCGCGATCGACACCCTCGGCTTCGCCGGCTGCCACCGTCGCCATGCACGCGGCGCGTTCCACCAGAGAAGGGCTGTGCTCGAGAAAGCTTGCCTGGGCGTCGTCGACAGGTTGAAGGGCCGCTTCACGCACGTTCATGATTGTCCGCCTCCGTTACGTCGTTCGAGATCAGCACGGAGCACGCCGTGCCGATCATCCGACCATGTCTGCTTGGAGCGGAGGCTACGGATTTAATTCAAATTCGTCGACGAAATTGAAGGTAAACAAGGCTTAATTCGGAACGAGCAGTTAAGGCAGGGTTTTTTGCATCCGCGGATTTTCCGCGATCGCGTTAACGATGAGAGGACGGCGCGAGTTTTAGTCAATCTGAGTCATCGTTTACTAAGAAACGCGAGTTAAGAGTCGCGCCCATTGCGGGATCGGCCGGTCATGCCCATCGTAGCCGGTGCTCCGGACCTTATCAGAGTATGGGATATTGCAGATGCAGGCGTTCGATACCGATGTGCGGGATCGCATCATCAAGCTGGTGAAGGGCATCCTCGAACAGAATTCGCTCGCCGCGAACGTCGCGCCGGGTGTGCGCCTCGTCGACATCGGTCTGACCTCGATGGACATGGTCAACCTGATGCTCGGCGTGGAAGCCGAGTTCGACTTCACCATCCCGCAGTCCGAAATCACGCCGGAGAATTTCCAGTCGGTCGATACGCTCGAGCGGATGGTGGCGAGCCAGTTGCAGCCGGTGAAGGCGGCGTAGCCAAAACGACACCTGTTTCCCCGCGTCGTCCCGGCGAAGGCCCATACCGCGGAATCTATCCCATCGCGGACGGTCGTAGTACCGAACGACGGTCTTCGCCAAACCACGCCCTTTGGTTATGGGTCCCGGCCGTCGCCGGGACGACATCGAATGTGTGGCGAGCGCCGAAGCCTCGCTCGCAACGCCACGACCCGTCCCACCATCCCCGTTCCAAATCCGTCCCAAAACTGGCATAGCTTAACCACGTTGCACATCGCGGACGGGGTGAAGCAGGCATGACGCGGGCGGTATTGGGCATCATCGGCGGCTCCGGCATCTACGACCTGCCGGGACTCGAGGGGGCGCGCGAAGAGGTGATCGGGAGCCCCTGGGGCGAGCCGTCGGCGCCGGTCAGGCGCGGCACCATTGCCGGTCTGCCGATCGTGTTCCTGCCGCGGCATGACAAGGGCCACCGCCTGTCGCCCTCCGACATCAACTATCGCGCCAATATCGACGTCCTGAAGCGCGCCGGCGTCACCGACCTGGTGTCGCTCTCGGCCTGCGGTTCCTTCAAGGAGGAAATGCCGCCGGGCACCTTCGTGCTCATCGATCAGTTCGTGGACCGCACCCACAAGCGCGAGAGCTCGTTCTTCGGCAAGGGCTGCGTCGCGCATGTCTCGATGGCGCATCCGGTCTCGCCGCGGCTGCGTATCCATCTCGCCGCCGCGGCCGAAGCCGAAGGCATCGCAATCGCGCGCGGTGGCACCTATGTCTGCATGGAGGGGCCGCAATTCTCGACGCTTGCGGAAAGCATGACCTACAAGACGCTGGGCTATTCCGTGATCGGCATGACCAACATGCCCGAGGCCAAGCTCGCCCGCGAGGCGGAGATCTGTTACGCCACCGTTGCGATGGTGACGGATTTCGATTGTTGGCATCCGGATCACGACGCCGTCACCGTGCAGGATATCATCCGTGTGCTGACCTCGAATGCCGACAAGGCAAAGTCGCTGGTGGCCAGGCTGGCAAAGGATTTTCCGCGGGAGCACGAGCCGTGCCCGATCGGCTCGGACCGCGCGCTCGATACCGCGCTCATCACCGCGCCCGAGGCGCGTGATCCGGAGCTTCTGAGGAAGCTCGATGCCGTCGCGGGGCGCTTGCTCCGCGCATAAGGCGAAAGGCAGAACGCCATGAAGGTTGACGGCAAGCATTTTCGCAGCATCTGGCGCGAGCGCGACGGTTGGTCGGTCGGAGCCATCGACCAGCGCCGGCTGCCGCACGAATTCGTCATCGCGCGTCTCACCACGAGCGAAGAAGCCGCTGACGCCATCCGCACCATGCTGGTGCGCGGTGCGCCGCTGATCGGGGCCACGGCCGCGTTCGGCATGGCGCTCGCCATGCGCGAGGACAGTTCCGACGCCGGACTGAAGCGCGCCTACGAGACGCTGGTGGTGGCGCGCCCCACCGCCATCAATCTCAAATGGGCACTCGACGAGATGCGCGCAACGCTCGGACCGATCGATCCCCTGGAGCGCGCGGAAGCGGCTTACGCACGCGCCGACGAAATCTTGGAGCAGGATGTCGAGATCAACCGGGGCATCGCCCGCAATGGCCTGGAGCTGATCGAGGCGATCGCCGCGAAGAAAAAGCCGGGCGAGACCATCAACGTGCTGACCCATTGCAATGCCGGCTGGCTTGCCACTGTCGACTGGGGCACCGCGACGGCGCCGATCTATCTGGCGCATGACCGCGGCCTCAAGATCCATGTCTGGGTCGACGAGACACGGCCGCGCAACCAGGGCGCCTCGCTCACCGCCTGGGAGCTCGGGCATCACGGCGTGGCGCACACGGTGATCCCCGACAACACCGGCGGGCATCTGATGCAGCACGGCATGATCGATCTCGCGATCGTCGGCACCGATCGCGTCGCGGCCAATGGCGACGTCTGCAACAAGATCGGAACTTACCTGAAGGCGCTCGCCGCACACGACAACAACGTGCCGTTCTATGTCGCGCTGCCATCACCGACGATCGACTTCGCGGTCAATGACGGCATCCGCGATATCCCGATCGAGCAGCGCAGCGGGGTCGAGGTCACCGACATGACGGGCCGCACCGCCGACGGGCGGCTCGAGACGGTGCGGATCGTGCCCGAGGGCTCGCCGGTCGCCAACTATGCGTTCGACGTCACGCCGGCGCGGCTCGTCACCGGTCTCATTACAGAGCGCGGCGTGCTGAAGCCGGATCGTGCTTCGCTCGCGGCCGCCTTCCCCGAGCGGATCGCGACGGCGGCGGAGTAGTTTGGTTGGGCGATATCCCGCCGCACTCGTCATTGCGAGCGAAGCGAAGCAATCCAGTGTCTTTCCAAGGATGCATTCTGGATTGCTTCGTCGCTGCGCTCCTCGCAATGACGGAGAATGGACTATCCGAGCTTCAACCCCGTCGCCTTCTGCAGCTCCGTGATTGCCTGTGCAGCGCTCGCGACCTTGATCGTCGTCATCCCCATCTCGCGCGCGGGCTTCAGGTTGACGCCGAGATCGTCGAGATAGACGCAAGCTCTCGGATCGACCTTCAGCGCCTCGACCATCATCTGGTAGATCCGCGGATCGGGCTTGCGCAGGCCGATCTTGGCGGACTCGATGACGTGATCGAACAGCGCCATCACCTCGGCGACGTAGAGCGTGCGTCCGGTCATGCTGCCGATGGCGTTGGCGGGAAGATTGTTGGTGATGCAGCCAGTCTTGAAATTCGCCTTGATCCGCTTCAACGCCTCGACCATCTCGGGCCGCAGATTGCCTTGCAACAGCGGCAGCACGTCGCGGCCGCGCACCTCCGCGCCCAGCGCAAGCGATTCCGCGGCGAACAGCCGGTCAAATGTTTCGATATCGACCTCGGCGCGTTCGAACTTCGCCCAAGCGTTTTCCAGATGATTAGCGGCATTGGTGCGGCGGATGATGTCGGCGGGCAGGCCGCGCTCCTGTTCGAAGCGCGTGAAGGCCTCGAAGGGCGAGCTTGTCAACACGCCGCCAAAGTCAAAGATCACAGCTTCGATCGCCACTGTCCTGCCCTCGTCGATATCAGGTGAAAACCGCTAGCACGCTGCCGCTGCAACGGCCAGCGTGAAGGGTCTCTTCCAAGGGGCTCTTGGCTAAAGGCGTCCCAGCGGCTACCACACTTGCCCATGAACTTGCCCATGAACAAGACGTCGATCCGGCTCGCAGCAGTGGCGTTGCTCTTCACCGCACCCGCCCAGGCCATCGTCGGCGGCGGCACGCCGCAGTCCGAAGGCGTCGCGCGCTCCATCGTCACGATTGTCGGATCGCGCGGCAATTTCTGCACCGGCAGCCTGATCGCAGCGAGGCTGGTGCTCACCGCGGCGCACTGCGTGCAACCTGGCGCGGAGTACAAGATCCTCGACTATGGCGCCGACGGCAAACCGCAATTGCAGAACGTGCGTGCGGTTGCGATCCATCCGAGCTTCAACATGCAAGCCATGCAGTCGCATCGCGCGACCGCGGACGTGGCGTTGCTGCAACTCGAAATTCCACTCAAAGGAAAATCAACATCGCAGATCGGCACGCCACAAATTCCGATCGTGGTCGGCGGCCGCTTCACCATTGCAGGCGTCGGCGTGACGGTGCCCGGCGACGGCAAGAGCAGTGGCACGACGCGTGTTGCGGGCCTCGTCGTGACCGGCCAGCCCGGCACGCTGCAAATCAGGCTTGTGGACCCCGTAACCAACGGCGTTCGCACCGGAATCGGCGCCTGCACCGGCGATTCCGGCGGTCCGGCATTCGAGGACAAGCCCAACGGTCCCGTCGTCATCGGCGTCATCAGCTGGTCGACGGGGCCCAATGGCAGTGCGGGTTGCGGCGGTTTGACCGGCGTCACGCCGCTCACGCTCTACCGCGACTGGCTTGTGCAGACAGCGCGGAGCTGGGGTGCGGCGCTGTGATTTGATTGCGATTTGATCTATGTCATTTTGAAGCGGAAGCGCGGCGGGCGACCATGAGCCCGTTGCGGAGGAAACGCGTCGCTCGATCAAGGGCGACCTCAAAAGGCAAAGAATCAACAATGAATGTCGCTGTCCGTACTCAGCCCACCACGCAGCAAGCCACTGAACATTTCGATGTCCTGATCGTCGGCGCCGGCATCTCCGGTATCGGCAGCGCCTATCATCTGACAAAGCAGCTTCCGGGCACGAGCTTCGTCATCCTGGAAACCAAGGACAGCTTTGGCGGCACCTGGATCACGCATCGCTATCCCGGCATCCGATCCGACAGCGATCTCCACACCTTCGGCTATCGCTTCAAGCCCTGGGTGGGACCGCCGATCGCGACCGCCGACGAGATCCTGGCCTATATGAACGATGTGATCGAGGAGAACGATCTCGGCAAGCACATCCGCTACAAGCACAAGATCAATTCCGCGAGCTGGTCGAGCGAGACGAATCTCTGGACCATCGAGGCGGTAACGACCGATACCGGCGAGGCCAAGACCTTTACCGCGAAGTTCCTCTGGATGTGCCAGGGCTACTATCGCCATTCCGAAGGCTACACCCCGGAATGGAAGGGTACGGACAAGTTCAAGGGCCGCATCGTCCATCCGCAGACCTGGCCTGAGGATATCGATCTCACCGACAAGAAGGTCGTGGTGATCGGTTCGGGTGCGACGGCTGCGACGCTGCTGCCGAACATCGCCGACAAATGTGCGCACGCCACCATGCTCCAGCGCTCGCCGACCTATTTCCGCATCGGCCGCAACGCCATCGAGATCGCCGAGGAGTTGCGCAGGCTCCAGGTCGATGAGGCCTGGATCCACGAGATCGTGCGGCGAAAGATTCTGTTTGAGCAGGATGCATTCACAAAGCTCTGCGTGGCAAAGCCGGAAGAAGTGAAGAAGGAGCTGATCGGACAGATCTCCGCGATCCTCGGTCCGGACTACGACGTCGAGACGCATTTCACGCCGACATATCGGCCGTGGCGGCAGCGCATCGCCTTCGTGCCCGATGCCGATCTGTTCAAGGGCATCGCCGGCGGCAAGGCCTCGGTCGTCACCGACGAGATCGAATGCTTTGTCGAGAACGGCATCCAGCTCAAGTCCGGCAGGCTGCTCGAAGCCGACGTCATCGTCACCGCGACCGGCTTCAACCTGGCCGCGCTCGGCGACATCGCCTTCGAGATCGACGGCAAGCCGCTCGGCTTCGGCGACACCGTCACCTATCGCGGCATGATGTTCACGGGCGTGCCGAACATGGTGTGGGTGTTCGGCTATTTCCGCGCCAGCTGGACGCTACGCGTCGATCTGGTCGCCGATTTCGTCTGCCGGCTTCTCGGTCATATGAAAGAGAAGGGCGCCAAGAAAGTCGAGGTCAAGCTCAGGCCCGAAGACCACAACATGCCGATCCTGCCCTGGATCGATCCAGAAAACTTCAACCCCGGCTACATGATGCGCAATATGGACCTGCTGCCGAAGCGCGGCGACAAGCCGGAGTGGCAGCACAGCCAGGATTACTGGACCGAGAAGGACGATATCCCGAAGACGAATCTGGACGACGGGGCGTTTGTGTACGGGTGAGGGGGCCCGCGCCGCGGCCATCTCCAGTGTCGTCGCGGCGAACGCCGGGACCCATACCGCGGAATCTATCGATCGCGGACGGTAGTAGTCCCGCGACGATGAGTCTTCGCCAAACTCCTCGCTGTGGTTATGGGTCCCGGCCGTCGCCGGGACGACAGCATCCACTGGGCTGCCGGCGTCCCGACTCATTCGCAGTCGTGTCGGCGAATGTCAGTGCGGCTACGAATTCCTTCGCGTCGCGTTGGTCGCAATCGCTGCGGCCGCCGTGCGGTTTTCGACGCCGAGCTTGGCGTAGATCTGCTCCAGGTGCTTGTCGACCGTGCGGGGGCTCAATCCCAGGATCTGCGCGATGTCGCGGTTGGTCTTGCCTTTGCTCAGCCAGGCCAGCACCTCGCCCTCGCGGGTGGTGAGGCCGAGCTCGCTGGTGAATTCCGGCGGCAGCGTGGTGCCGGCCTCCTTGGAGAGTCGCAGCAAGAACTCATTCGATGCGAGCTCGCCCATGTAGTAGAGGCGGAGCTGTGGATTGTCAGGCAGTGACGCGGCTTGCGATTTTGCGCCGGCCTTGCCCTTGCGCGCCTGCTCCAGCCATTGCAGCAGCGATGGCGGCAGTCCCGCATCATCGCTTGCATTGGCGCCGTGATGGTCGGCGAGAAGCTTTTGTGCCTGCGGCGTCGCCCACAGGATCTTGCCCTGCCGGCTGACCGCGAACAGGAAGCGGCCGGAGACGTCGAGCGCCGCGCGCGCGCTCTGCGTCAGCCGCGCATTGCCGAGATGGACGCGGATGCGCGCCAGCATCTCCTCGATGACGATCGGCTTGGTCACATAGTCGACGCCGCCGGCCTCCAGCCCGCGCACGATGTGCTCGGTTTCGGCGAGACCCGTCATGAAGATGACGGGCACGTTGGCAAGCCCGGCGTCGCGCTTCAGCCGGCGGCAGGTCTCGAATCCGTCGATGCCCGGCATCACGGCGTCGAGCAGCACGATATCGGGCGTAATCTGGTCGACGATGCGCATCGCAGCCGCGCCATCGAGCGCCACCATCACGGTCATTCCCGCGCCGTCGAGCGCATCGGTGAGCAGCCGCAGCGTTTCCGGGGAATCGTCGACGACGAGGGCGACGTCGCGCTTTTTCGGCTCAGTGCTCATAAGCATGCAATGCTTTCAATGTGGCCAAGTACTGATCGAGATCGAAACGGTCGATCAGCGAGCGCATTTGTGCGACGAAATCGGCGTGCTCAGGGTGCTCGCTGCCGATCTCGTCCAGCTTCAACTGGATGCCCTTGACGTAACCGATCTGCCCGAGCCCTATCAGCGCCTCGATATGCCGCACAGGCGGCCGCGATCCGCTCTCCGGCCGCCACAGCGGCACGGCGATCTCGTCCGAGCCATACTGCCATTCGATCTTGAGGAGTTGCCGGATCGTCTCGAGCAGCCGCGGGATATCGATCGGCTTCATCAGGTAGCCGTCGTGGAAGGGCTGCGCCAGCGGCGTGCCGTGGGCTTCGAGCGCGCTCGCAGACACCATCAGGATGCGCGCTTGGTGATGGCCGTTCGCGCGCAAGGTCTCCGCCACCATCCAGCCGTCCATGCCGGGCATGGAGATGTCGAGCAGGAACAGGTCCGGCCGGCAATGCTGTGCCAGCGCGAGGCAGCCCGGCCCGTCGGTGGCGCTGAGCAGGATGAAGCCGAGCGGGGTCAGCACCTCGCGCAGGAGGTCGCGATGAACGGGGTCGTCGTCGGTGATCAAAATGGTCTTGCGCGCGCCGAGATAGCCGGAGACCGGCGCTTCCACTGGCGCGGTGCGGCGTGGATTGGTGACCTCCGACAGCAGGATCTTGACCTTGAACGTGCTGCCGGTGCCGACCGTGCTCGTCACCTTGATGTCGCCACCCATCACGCCTGCGAGCAGGCGGCTGATGGTCAACCCCAGGCCGGTGCCGCTCTGCGGCTGCGAGACGCCGAGCGCGCCGCGCTCGAAAGGTGCGAAGATGCGCTCGAGATCATCCGCCTGAATGCCCGGGCCGGTGTCGGTCACCTCGAACTCGGCGACCGGACTGCGGTAATGCACCACGAACTGCACGCTGCCGTTCTGGGTGAACTTGATGGCGTTGGAGAGCAGGTTGATCAGGACCTGGCGCAGCCGCTTCTCGTCGGCATAGACCACCGCCGGCAGGGCGCGAGGCCGCTTGAACACGAAGTCGACGCCCTTGGCGGCGGCCTGGAGGCGGAACATGCCGACGAGCTGATCCAGGAATTCGCTGAGGCGAACCTCGTCGCGCGACAGATACAGTCGCCCCGCCTCGATCTTGGAGATGTCCAGGATGCCGTCGATCAGCCCGGAGAGATGGTCGGCGCTGCGTCGAACCACGCGCACCTGGTCGCGCGGCTTGGCGTGCAGCGTTAAGTCCTGCTCCAGGAGCTGCGCATAGCCGCTGATCGCGTTGAGCGGCGAGCGCAGCTCGTGGCTCAAGCCGACCACGTAGCGGCTCTTGGCGAGGTTGGCGGACTCGGCGACTTCCTTGGCGCGTTGCAATTCAGCGTCGGTGCGCTTGTGCGCGTCGATCTCCTGGATCAGGAGCGTAGTCTGTCGCCGCGTCTCGGCCTCGGCCGCGCGGCGGCTCTGCTGCGCCAGCACGAACAGCCAGGCCACCACGCCGATGATGATGCTGAGCGAGAAGAAGACCTTCCAGAGCACGTTGGAGACGAGCATGTTCTCGCCATGCACGCTCGCCGAGGTCTGGAGATAGATCAGCCCCAACACCAGCGCGACGAGGCCGGCGGAGACCACGAACACGCCGACATAGTGGCCGAGCTGCGAGTTGATGCGAGCGTAAATCGGCTGCGGCATCAGCTTGCCCAGCGTCTCCGACACCTGCGCGTGGATCCGCGCATGCGGCTTGCAGAGATCATGGCAGCGGGCGTCAAGCGAACAGCACAGGGAGCAGATCGGCCCGGCGTAAGCGGGGCAGGAGGCCATGTCTTCCGGCTCGAACGAGTGCTCGCAGATGCAGCACTGGATCGCCTCGATGTTCTGCCAGCTCCGCTTCGGTTTACGCGCTATGTAGTATTTGCCGTCGGTCGCCCAGGCGATCAGGGGGGCGGCGAGGAAGGCAACCGCGAGCGCTATGAAGGCCGCCAGCGCCTTAGCGGTGGGCCCGAACAGGCCGTAGAAAGCACTGATGGAGATGATGGTTGCGATCGTCATCGCGCCGACGCCGACCGGATTGATGTCGTAGAGATGCGCGCGCTTGAATTCGATCTGCTGTGGCCGCAATCCAAGCGGCTTGTTGATGACGAGATCGGCGACCAGCGCGCCGACCCAGGCGATCGCGACGTTGGAATAGAGCGCCAGCGTCTGCTCCAGGGCCTTGTAGACGCCGATCTCCATCAACAGCAGCGCCACGATGACGTTGAAGACCAGCCAGACCACGCGGCCGGGATGGCTGTGGGTCAGGCGCGAGAAGAAGTTCGACCAGGCGATCGAGCCTGCATAGGCGTTGGTGACGTTGATCTTGACCTGCGACAGGATCACGAAAGTGCCGGTCAACGCCAGCGCGAGGTCAGGCTGCGACAGCACATAGCGGAACGCTTCGAGATACATATGTGCCGGCTCGGCGGCCTCTTCGGGCGGCACGCCGTGGCTCAGTGCAAAGAAGGCGAGGAACGAGCCGGCCAGCAGTTTCAGCGCGCCAAGCACGATCCAGCCGGGCCCCGCGCTCATCAGCGCGATCCACCAGGAGGCTTTCGACGCACGGCGGTCGCGCGGCAGGAAGCGCAGGAAGTCGACCTGTTCGCCGATCTGCGCCACCAGCGAGAAAACCACCGAGGCTGCGGTGCCGAACAGCAACAGGTCGAGATGGCCGCCGGCATCGCCATGCTCGCCGGCAAATTTGCGCCACTCCGTAAAGGAGTGCGGGTTGTGCCAGGCGATCGCCACGAACGGGATGATGTGGAGCACGATCCACAGCGGCTGTGTCCACAATTGGAAGCGGCTGATCAGCGTGATGCCGTAGGCCACCAGCGGGATGATGACAACGGCGCTGATAAGATAGCCGACAGGGCGCGGAATCCCGAAGCACATCTCGAGCGCGGACGCCAGGATCACGGCTTCGATCGCAAAGAAGATGAAGGTGAAGGACGCGTAGATCAGCGAGGTGATGGTCGACCCGATGTAGCCGAAGCCAGCGCCGCGCGTCAGCAAGTCGATGTCGATGCCGCATTTGGCGGCGTGATAGGCGATCGGCAGGCCGCAGAGAAAGATGATGACGCTGACGACGAGAATTGCGGCCGAGGCGTTCATCGCCCCATAGTTCAGCGTGATCGTGCCGCCGATCGCTTCCATCGCCAGGAACGAGATCGCGCCCAGTGCGGTGTTGGCGACGCGGGCCGCGGACCAGCGTCGCGCGCTCTTGGCGGTGAAGCGCAGCGCGTAGTCTTCCAGCGTCTGGTTGGCGACCCACTGATTGTACTGTCGCCTGACGCGGTCTATTCGCTGCCGCCCTGCCACTCGTTACCCCACTCCTGGACCAGCCGGAGCCCTCGCAAATCCCGTACCAAAAGCCTACGTCGGGATTTTGCGGTGCAATATACGCGATCTTGCGTATGCTTGCGCTGCACAAATCCGAGCCATCCTCACGGGACCAATCGCGTGTCCTCGAACAAAAGTGGGGTGCTCATGTCAGACCAAGCAAACAAGGGCTTATTGTCGCCGCTCCGGCGCAAATTATTGATGGGAATGGCGGCCTTGCCGGCCATTTCGATGCTGCCGCGGCAGTCTTTTGCCGACGTTCCGGCGACCGCGGCGGTGAACACCACGGGTCTTGCCGTCACCGACACCGAGGTAACGGTCGGCATCCTCCACTCTGCTACCGGCACGATGGCGATTTCGGAAACCGGCTCGATCGAGGCCGAAAAGCTCGCGATCGAGCAGATCAATGCCGCCGGCGGCGTTCTCGGCCGCAAGATCAAGTTCATCCAGGAAGACGGCGCCAGCGATTGGCCGACGTTTGCGGAGAAGGCCAAGAAGCTGCTGGTCAACGACAAGGTCGCGGCGATCATGGGCTGCTGGACCTCGGCCTCGCGCAAGGCGGTGCTCCCGGTCGTCGAGCAGTACAACGGCATGCTCTACTACCCGACCTTCTATGAAGGTCTCGAGCAGTCCAAGAACGTGATCTATACCGGCCAGGAAGCCACCCAGCAGATTCTCGCCGGCCTGAACTGGATCGCCAAGGAGAAGGGCGCGAAGACCTTCTTCTTCATCGGCTCCGACTACATCTGGCCGCGCACCTCGAACAAGATTGCGCGCAAGCACGTCGAGAACGTGCTGAAGGGCAAGGTCGTCGGCGAGGAATATTATCCGCTCGGCAATACCCAGTTCAACTCGGTCATCAACAAGATCAAGCTGACCAAGCCCGACGTGATCTTCACCGACGTCGTCGGCGGCTCGAACGTCGCGTTCTACAAGCAGCTCAAGGCGGCCGGCATCGACCTCGCCAAGCAGCCGCTGCTGACGATCTCGGTGACGGAAGACGAAATCGACGGCATCGGCGGCGAGAACATTGCGGGTGCCTATGCCTGCATGAAGTACTTCCAGTCGCTCGACAACGCCAACAACAAGGCCTTCGTGCCGGCGTTCAAGAAGATGTGGGGCGAGAAGACCGTGATCGGTGACGTCACTCAGGCTGCCTATCTCGGCCCGTGGCTGTGGAAGCTGACGGTGGAGAAAGCCGGCTCCTTCGACGTCGACAAGATCGCCGCGGCCTCGCCGGGCGTCGAGTTCAAGGGTGCTCCGGAAGGCTACGTGCGCATCCACGAAAATCATCACCTCTGGTCGAAGACCCGGGTGGGACGCGCCAAGCTCGATGGCCAGTTCGAGCTGATCTACGAGACCGCCGATCTGGTCGAGCCGGATCCGTTCCCCAAGGGCTACCAGTAACAAGGGCCACGTGGCGCTGGCCGCGGTTCTCCTCAAGACCAAGCAGCTCCCTGGCGTGGATCAGCAATCCGCGCCCACGACCCCCGCGTCGCGAAGCTGCTCGCGACGCGGGACCCTATCCCCCGACGGAGGACATCGATGTTCGGCGACTACTCGATTGGCGACCTTGGCTCCATCTTCGTCATGCAGGGTTTTGCAGGACTGATCCTGTTCTCGGTCTATGTTCTGATGGCGCTGGGTCTTGCGATCATCTTCGGCCAGATGGGCGTCATCAACATGGCCCATGGCGAGTTCATGATCCTCGGCGCCTACGTCACCTGGATGACCTCGAATTTATTCCAGGCCTACCTGCCAGGCTTGTTTGCCGGCTACTTCTTCCTCGCGATGATCCTGGCCTTCGTCGCATCCGGTGCACTGGGAATGCTGGTGGAATGGGTGCTGATACGGCACCTCTACAAGCGCCCGCTCGACACCCTGCTTGCCACCTGGGGCCTCAGCCTGATGTTGCAACAGGCCTATCGCTCCGTGTTCGGCGCGCGCGAGGTCGGCGTCGAGCTGCCGCAATGGATGCTAGGCTCCCTGCAAGTGACCAGCAGCATCGAAGTGCCGATCAACGGTGTGTTCGTGATGTGTCTCACCGTGCTGATCACCATCGGTGTCGCCTATGTGATGTACAAGTCGCGCTGGGGCCGTCAGGTGCGCGCCGTCGTGCAGAACCGCATCATGGCCGGTGCCGTCGGCATCAACACCGAAAAGGTCGATCGCTACACCTTCGGTCTCGGTTGCGGCATCGCGGGCGTCGCCGGAAGCGCCTTCACGATGATCGGCTCGACCGGGCCGACGTCCGGACAGCTCTACATCGTCGATACGTTCCTGGTGGTCGTGTTCGGCGGCGCCGCGAGCCTGCTCGGCACCATCGCCTCGGCCTTCTCGATCTCACAGACGCAATCCACCCTCGAGTTCTTCATGTCGGGCTCGATGGCCAAGGTGCTGACGCTGCTCGCCGTTGTCGGGATCCTGATGCTGCGGCCGCAGGGGCTGTTCGCCCTCAAGGTCCGCAAGTGAGAAACAGAGGCTGATGCAATGACCGACAATCGCTTCTTCAATCGATCGGAACTGATCGGAATTCTGATGCTCGCGGTCCTCCTGGTGGTGGTCCTGCCGCTCACGCTCGACGTCTTCAGGCTCAATCTGGTCGCGAAATATCTGACCTATGCCTTCGTCGCGCTCGGCCTGGTGATCTGCTGGGGTTATGGCGGCATTCTCAGCCTCGGGCAGGGCGTGTTCTTCGGGCTCGGCGGCTACTGCATGGCGATGTTCCTCAAGCTCGAAGCATCGAGCGTCGAGAACACCAAGATCCAGTCGACGCCGGGGATTCCTGATTTCATGGACTGGAATCAGATCACCGCGCTGCCGTTCTTCTGGAAGCCCTTCAACAGCCTCACCTTCACCATCGCCGCCATCATCCTGGTGCCCGGCATCTTCGCCCTGATCATCGGCACGGCAATGTTCAAGCGCCGTGTCGGCGGCACCTATTTCGCGATCATCACGCAGGCCGTCGCAGCGATCCTGACCATCCTGATCGTCGGCCAGCAGGGCTACACCGGCGGCATCAACGGCATGACCGATCTGCGCACGCTGAAAGGATGGGACATCCGTCCCGACCACGCCAAGATCGTGCTGTATTTCTTCGAGGTCGGATGCCTGTTCGTCTGCATCATGATCGCGCAGTTCGTCCGGCACTCCAAGCTCGGACGCATCCTGGTGGCGATGCGGGAGAAGGAGGACCGGGTCCGCTTCTCCGGCTATAGCGTCGCCAACTTCAAGATCTTCGCCTTCTGCATCGCCGCCGTGTTCGCAGCGATCGGCGGCGCCATGTTCGCGCTCAATGTCGGCTTCATGTCGCCGTCCTTCGTCGGCATCGTGCCGTCGATCGAAATGGTGATTTACACCGCGGTTGGTGGCCGGCTTTCGATCCTCGGTGCGATCTACGGCACGCTGCTGGTCAATTTTGCCAAGACTGGCCTGTCGGAATCCTTTCCCGAATTGTGGCTGTTCGGACTGGGCGGGCTGTTCATCGCCGTGGTCCTTGCCTTTCCGAACGGTCTTGCCGGGATCTGGGGCGATTATGTGCAGCCGCGCATCGACCGCCTGATTTCGTCGCGCAAATCGAAACCCGACGGCGGCTGGACCGACAGCTCGGTCGCCGACGGCGCGCCTGCGGAGTGAGGAGATCACCATGCTCATAGGTCACCAACCCAAGGATTTCCGGCTCGCGGTGTCCGGCCTGACCGTTTCCTTCGACGGCTTCAAGGCGGTCAACGATCTCTCCTTCTATGTCGACGAGAACGAAATTCGCGTCATCATCGGCCCCAATGGCGCCGGCAAGACCACCGTGCTCGACCTGATCTGCGGCAAGACCAAAGCAACCTCCGGCTCGATTCAGTTCCGCAGCCAGGAGCTGACCCGGATGAAGGAAAACGAGATCGTGAAGGCGGGGGTCGGCCGCAAGTTCCAGAACCCCTCGATCTATGACGATCTCACCGTGTTCGAGAATTTGGAAATCTCCTACCCGCGTGGCCGCTCGGTGTTCGGTGCGCTGACCTTCACCCGCGACGCCGCGGTGCGCGACCGGGTGCATGAAGTCGCCGAAATGATCTTCCTGAAGGATCGGCTGAACGTGAACGCCGATCTGCTCAGCCACGGCCAGAAGCAGTGGCTCGAGATCGGCATGCTGCTGATCCAGGACCCGGACCTCCTGATGCTCGACGAGCCCGTCGCCGGCATGAGCGTGTCCGAGCGCGCCAAGACCGCGGAGCTCCTCAATCGCATCATCAAGAACCGATCGGTGCTGGTGATCGAGCACGACATGAAGTTCGTCGAGGACATCGCGCACAAGGTCACCGTGCTGCACCAGGGCCAGATCCTCTCCGAGGGCACCATGGAGAAGGTGAAGAACGACCCCAAGGTCATCGAAGTGTACCTCGGCCACTAAGGAGCGCGCTGATGCTTGCAATTTCCGATCTTCACGTCGCCTACGGCCAGAGCGAAGTACTGCACGGTCTCAACGTCAAGGTCGCGCCCAACGAGATCGTCGCGATCATGGGCCGGAACGGCATGGGCAAGACCACGCTGATGAAGTCGCTGATGGGCATCCTTCCGGCGAAGAGCGGCTCGGTGACCATGGACGGCGCCGAGCTCGGCGGCCTGCCGAGCTATGAACGTGTCGCCAAGGGCCTCGCCTACGTGCCGCAGGGCCGCATGATCTTCTCGACCATGACGGTGAAGGAGAACATCGAGACGGGTCTCGTCGTCTCCGGGGGCTCCGAGGTGCCCGGCGATATCTACGAGCTCTTTCCGGTGCTGCTGGAGATGAAGGGCCGCCGCGGCGGCAATCTCTCCGGCGGCCAGCAGCAGCAGCTCGCGATCGCCCGCGCGCTTGCGACCAAGCCGAAGGTGCTGTTGCTGGACGAGCCGACCGAAGGCATCCAGCCCTCGATCATCAAGGACATTGCGCGCACGCTGAAGCGCATTCGCGACGAGAAGGGGCTCTCGATCGTCGTGTCCGAGCAGGTCCTCAGCTTTGCGCTCGACATCGCCGATCGCGTGCTGGTCATCGAAAACGGCGAGATCGTGCGCGACGACCCGCGCGACAGCGTCGATGCCGCGCAGGTCTCGAAATATCTGTCCGTCTAACCAACCGTGTAAAAGGGGAGCATCTCGATGCCAGAGACACTGATCAAGGTCGATCTCACCAAGTCGGCTTACGAAAATGACATGGTGCACAACCGCTGGCACCCCGACATCCCGATCGTGGCCTGGGTCAATCCCGGCGACGATTTCATCATCGAGACCTATGACTGGACCGGCGGCTTCATCAAGAACAACGATTCCGCCGATGACGTGCGTGACATCGATCTCTCGATCGTGCACTTCCTGTCCGGCCCGATCGGCGTCAAGGGCGCCGAGCCCGGCGACCTGCTCGTTGTCGATCTGCTCGACGTCGGCCCGCTCAAGGAGAGCCTCTGGGGCTTCAACGGCTTCTTCTCCAAGCAGAATGGCGGCGGCTTCCTCACCGATCATTTCCCGCTGGCTCAGAAGTCGATCTGGGACATCAAGGGGCTCTACACGTCGTCGCGTCACGTTCCCGGCGTGAATTTTGCGGGCCTGATCCATCCCGGCCTGATCGGCTGTCTGCCCGATCCGAAGATGCTGGACATGTGGAACAAGCGCGAGGCCGAGCTGATCTCGACCAACCCGACCCGCGTGCCCGGCCTTGCCAATCCGCCGTTCGCACCGACCGCTCATGGCGGCCGCGCCAAGGGCGATGCCAAGGCCAAGATCGGTGCAGAGGGCGCGCGCACCGTGCCGCCGCGCGAACACGGCGGCAATTGCGACATCAAGGATCTCTCGCGCGGCTCGAAGATCTACTTCCCGGTCTATGTGCCGGGCGGGGGCCTCTCGATGGGCGACCTGCACTTCAGCCAGGGCGACGGCGAGATCACTTTCTGCGGCGCCATCGAAATGGCCGGCTGGCTGCATCTGAAGGTCGACGTGATCAAGGATGGCGTCGCGAAATACGGCATCAAGAATCCGATCTTCAAGCCGTCGCCAATCACGCCGAACTACAAGGATTACCTGATCTTCGAGGGCATCTCGGTCGACGAAGCCGGCAAGCAGCACTATCTCGACGTCCACATCGCCTATCGCCAGGCGTGCCTCAACGCGATCGAGTATCTGAAGAAGTTCGGTTACTCCGGCGCCCAAGCCTATTCGATCCTCGGCACCGCGCCGTGCCAGGGCCACATCTCCGGCGTTGTCGACGTGCCCAATGCCTGCGCCACGCTGTGGTTGCCGACGGAGATTTTCGACTTCGACGTCATGCCGTCGGCGGCAGGACCGGTCAAGCACATCACGGGCGATATTCAGATGCCGATCTCGCCGGACAAGTAATCCCTGCGCGACGGGGTGCGGGACGGCGCGTCTTTGCCGCCCCGCATCCGCCGCGCGATGTTTTGAACAGGCAACAGCGTAGGGATGATGCGATGCCGGTCTATGAATATCTCTGTGACGACTGTGGTCCCTTCAAGGATCTACGCCCGATGGCCGAGTGCGACGATCCGCAAACCTGTCCGCAATGCGAGGTCCTCGCGCCGCGGGTGATTCTCACCGCGCCGAGTTTCTTCTGCATGCCGGCCGAAAAGCGCAAGGCGCACGCCGTCAACGAGCGCAGCACGCATGCGCCGCAGACGCTCGCGCAATACAAGGCCTCGCACGGTCCCGGTTGCGGCTGCTGCTCGACGGGCAAGAAGAAACCGGCACGGCCGATGACCAAGACGAAAAGTGGCGCGAAGGGATTTCCGACCGCGCGGCCATGGATGATCAGCCACTGACGTTCACGCCGTCGTCTGATCGGCGGTCAATTCAAACCAGAAACCAAAACAGAAGGCATCGCCAATGCTTCACGGTGACATTTCTTCCAGCAACGACACGGTCGGCGTCGCAGTCGTCAACTACAAGATGCCGCGCCTGCACACCAAGGGCGAGGTGCTCGATAACGCCCGCAAGATCGCTGACATGATCGTCGGCATGAAGCTCGGCCTGCCCGGCATGGATCTCGTGATCTTCCCGGAATATTCCACGCACGGCATCATGTACGACTCCAAGGAGATGTACGACACCGCCTCGTCGATCCCGGGTGCGGAGACGGAGATCTTCGCCGCCGCCTGCCGCAAGGCCAAGGTCTGGGGCGTCTTCTCGCTGACCGGCGAGCGGCATGAGGAGCATCCGCACAAGGCACCCTACAACACCCTGATCCTGATGAACGACAAGGGCGAGATCGTCCAGAAGTACCGCAAGATCATGCCATGGGTGCCGATCGAAGGCTGGTATCCCGGCAACTGCACCTATGTCTCCGATGGTCCGAAAGGCCTGAAGATCAGCCTGATCATCTGCGACGACGGAAACTTCCCGGAGATCTGGCGCGACTGCGCCATGAAGGGCGCCGAGCTGATCGTGCGTTGCCAAGGCTACATGTATCCGGCGAAGGAACAGCAGGTCCTGATTTCCAAGGCGATGGCCTGGGCCAACAACGTCTATGTCGCGGTCGCCAACGCCGCCGGCTTTGACGGCGTCTATTCCTATTTCGGCCACTCCGCGATCATCGGCTTCGACGGCCGCACGCTGGGCGAGACCGGCGAGGAAGAATACGGCATCCAGTACGCAGGACTGTCGAAGAGCCTGATCCGCGACGCGCGCCGCAATGGCCAGTCGCAGAACCACCTCTTCAAGCTGCTGCATCGCGGCTACACCGGCATGATCAATTCCGGCGAAAGCGCGCGTGGTGTCGCCGCTTGCCCCTATGATTTCTACAAGACGTGGATCGCGGATCCCGAGGGCACGCGCGAGATGGTCGAGGCGATGACGCGCCCGACGGTTGGAACCGACGAATGCCCGATCGAGGGCATCCCGAACGGCCTGACGGGGACCAATTACTGAGGCATTGCGCTACGACGTGGCCGCAACAACCTCGACTGAATGCGCCTGGAACGCAATCACTGCTTCTGCTGCGTGGGTTTGCGCGGCGGGCGAGGGGCTACGGGCGTGCCGCTCATCTTGTTGGCGGCCTCGCTGATGTCGAGGAGGGCGCGGCGCCCGTCCTCGATGAAGCTCGCCGACTTCTTCTTCATGGTGTCGGCGAGCTCGCGCAATCCCTTCATCTTCTCGAACAGCTCGTCGGCCTTGCCGTCGGCAAAGCCCGGCACGACGTTTTCGATCTTGGTCACCGCATTGTCGAAGCTCGCGAAGCCCTTGTCGACCTTGCCCATCACGGCGTCGATCTCTTCGCCCTTGCCCTTGAGGTCGGCGGTATAGTTTTCGAACGTGCGCAGGCCGTCCTTGATCGCGGCCGAGTTGCTCACGATCATGCGGTCGACATTATGCAGGGTCTCGACGATCGACTCGGCGTCGCTGAGATCGGCGGTCAGCACGGGGACGCCGTCCTCATCCAGCGGCACGGGCGGCGCCGAGGGCGCGCCGCCGATCAGCGAGATCGCGGCGATGCCGGTCAGGCCCTGGAATTCGATGCCGGCGACGGTGTCCTTGCGGATCGGGGCCGTGTTGTCGAGCATGACGAGCGCGACGATCTTGCGCGGATTGTCGAGCTTGATCGAGACGATCTGGCCGGCCGGCACGCCATCGAAATTCACCGGGCCGCCCCGGCGCAGGCCGCTGGCCGAGCCGCCCTCGAACACCACGCGCAACTGGCTGCGGCTCTGGGCGGCGCGGTATTTCTGCACGCCAAGCAAACCGCCGAACGCCACGGCGATCGCCAGCAGCGTCACGGTTCCGATCGTCAAATTGCTTCTGCGCGCCATTATCCGTTCCGGCTCGCGCCCCGCCGCCGAGAGCAGCGGAATCGCGCGCCGATTTTATGGGCAAAGCGCGGCCAGTGGAAGCCGATCAATGCCCGGCCGCGCGCCGGGCGGCGGCGTTGTTGAGGACGATCAGTGCGTCTACGGCGACACCGGTGCTGGTATTGATCAGGAACGGATTGACGTCGATCGAGGCGATCCGGTCGCCGGCGTCCGCGATCAGGTTGGAGAGGCCGACCAGGGCCTTCATGGCGGAGGCCTCATCCAGCTTCGGCTTGCCGCGATAGCCGCGCATCTTGATGCCGGCCTTGGTGCGGCCGATCAACTGCCGTGCCTCGGCCGCATCGAGCGGCGCACCGGCCAAGGCGACGTCCTTCATCAGCTCGATGTCGATGCCGCCGGTGCCGAACAGCACAACCGGTCCCATCTCGGCGTCGAGCGATGCGCCGACCACGAGCTCGAGATCGGCCTTGACCTGTTGCGCGATCAGGATGCCGTCGAGCCTGGGCTTGCCCTTCAGCTTCTTGACCCGCGCGGTGATGTCGTTGAACGCCTGCTTCACCTCGGTTGCACTGTTGAGGTTGAGAACCACGCCGCCGATGTCGGACTTGTGCAGGATCTCAGCGCTGACGACCTTGGCGACCACGGGGAAACCGATCTGCTTGGCGATCTTCACGGCCTCCGCCGGCGTCTGCGCGATTCCTTCCTTGGAGATCGGGATGCCATAGGCCTTCAACAGCTTCTTCGAGGCGACCTCGTCAAGCGCGGCGCCGGTGGCGGCCTTCAGCGTCTTCTCCAGCACGCTGCGCGCCGCGGGCTTCGAGCTTGCGACGACATCAGGCACTTCCTTGGCGAGCTTTGCGTAGTCGAGCAGCGACTTGATCGCGGTTACCGCGCGGTCGAGGCCCTGCATCACCGCGATATGCGGCAGCGATTTGCGCAGGGTTTTTGTGAACTCGGTGAAGCCGATCGACATCGCGCTGATGTAGATGACCGGCTTTGCGGCGCGGCTCGCCATCTCGTTGACGATGCGCAAGTTGCGTTCGCGCAGCTCATGCGGCGCCTTCGGCAGCTCGGCATCGATGATGACGATGTCGATGTCGGGATCGTCGATCATCAGCTTGATCGATCTCATGTAGACGGAGGGATCGACCACCGCGGCAAAGCCGGCATCGAGCGGATTGCCGACGATCGAGCCGGGACCCAGCATCTTCGCGAGCTCGCCGCTGACATGCGGGCTCAGCGGCGCAAAGTCGACCCCGGCCGCATGGAAGGCATCGATCAGGAGCCCGCGCTTGCCGCCCGAGAGCGTCACCGCCGCAAGGCGATTGCCTTTGGGGACGGTGCTGTGCACGAAACATTCGGTGGTCTCGATCAACTCGTCGAGACCGCGCACGCGGATCACGCCCTCGCGCGTTGCGACCGCGTCGAAGGTTTCGATAGAGCCCGCGAGCGCGCCGGTATGCGCCATTGCCGCTGCCCGCCCGCCCTCGGAGGCGCCGAGCTTGAGCGCGATCACCGGCTTGCTGGCGGCACGCGCGGCCTTGCAGGCGTCGCGAAATGCCCTGGTGTTGCGCACGCCCTCGAGATAGACGACGATCACGCGGATGCTCGGATCTTCGGCGAAATAGCGCATCAGATCGGGCGTCTCGAGCCCGGCCTCGTTGCCTGTAGTCACCATGTAACCGACACCGACGCCGCGATCCTCCAGCGCCTGGCGTATCGCCATCACGATGGCCCCGGATTGTCCGGCGATTGCCACCGCGCCCTGGTCCATGGTGACGACGCGGTCGTCGATATTGGTGAAGAGTTTTTCGCCGGCACTCAAATTGCCGAGGCAGTTTGGCCCGGTGACGGCGAGGCCAGTCTCGCGTATCGCCTGCTGTAGCTCGCCGGCGAGTTTCTGGCTCTCCTCATCCTGCAACTCGCTGAAGCCCGACGTGACGATGGTGGCCGAGCGTGCGCCGGCTGCAGCCGCATCGCGGATCACCTGCACGGCGAAGCGCGCCGGCACCAGCACCAGAACGTGATCGGGCGTTTCGGGAAGGCTTGAAAAATCCTTGTAGCAAGTCACGCCCCAGATCGTTTCGCGCTTCGCGTTGATCGGAAACAGCGAGCCTGCGAATCTGTATTTGATCAGGTTGTTCCAGATGCGCTCGGCATAGTTGCCGGGCTTGTCGGTGGCGCCGACGAGCACGATGTTGCGCGGATGCAGCATCGCGTGGATGCCCTTCACGACGTCGCTGGCATCGGGCGCTGGAGACCATGGTAGAGGGGTTGCAGCGGTCACCTGTGCTTCCATGGTTCCTCACCTTGTTCTTCTTGGCGTGCGTTCTTGTCGGCACGTCCGCTTTGTAGGGTGAGTTCGCACGAGTGGCAACCGCGCGGCCCGCATGCCGCCGCGCGGGAAATAGGGCGTGCCGCAATCAGTATTTCAGGAGGCCGAGCTTGTAGCCGTAGTGATAGGCGATCTGGAGCGCGAGATAGGGCGCGATGACACGGCGGATCTCGGCCTGCGTCGGATCGAAACCCAGCACGCGCCGCCGCAAAATTCCCATTTCCTTCACGCCCACCGCATAGGTGGCCGCGGTCTTCTGCGCATCGTGGATGCGGAAGCACGACAGGAAGCGCGGCAGACGAACGAATTTGAACCCCGCCGCCTGCGCGCGCAGGATGAAGTCCCAGTCCATCGCAAAATGGAAACTCTCGTCGATCGGCCCGACCTTGTCCCACACGCGCTTGCGCCAGAACATGGTCTCCTGCGGAATATAGTCGGCATACTGCAGCGTCTTGCCGTGATAGGGCGGCAGCACGGCGCGGCCGACCTCCAGCCCGTCGCGATCGACGAAGACGCGGTGTCCGTAGACGATATCGATGTCGGGATGGGACATGAAGTAGTCGGCGACATAGGCGAGCGTGCCCGGCAGCAGCATGTCGTCGCTGTTGAGGTAGGCCATGATCTCGCAGTCGACGCCGGAAAAGCCGATATTGATGGCGTTGGACTGGCCCTTGTCGGGCTCGCTGCGCCAGCTCAGGCCATTACCACGCTTGCTCAGCAGCTCAACCGTTCCATCGATCGAGGCACCATCCTGCACGTGATAGTGCAGGTTCGGATAGTTCTGGTTGAGGATGCTGTCGATGGTGGCGTCGAGATAGTGCACGTGATTGTAGCTCGGCGTCACCATCGCGATCCGCGGTGCGTTCGCAGGTGGCGATGGTGTCGGCTGAAAGCTGTTCAAATTGAGCAGGCGCGGCGGATACTGCTCGAACGTCCACATCGGCGGTCGTCGCCAGAGGCTGCGCAGCGACTCACGTCGTTGTCCCGCCGCGATGAGATGCTGGTTTCTCTCCAGAAGCGCGATGCGGCTTTCGATCTGATCGAGCTGTTGCAAAACTTTCTGCTTGAATTCGTCGTCCATCAATAAAGTTCCGCAACAGGAATGCAGTATGAAAAGCGCCTGGCCAAGCCGTTCGCTACGAGCCGTCTCTATAGGTCTACGGCCCGCGATGCCAGTTCAGTTCCCCGCTCGAAACGGGTGCCCGGAAGCCATGGTTAGAAGCCATAGTTAATTGTGCGCGACGTGAGAAGCCCTCACCAGACCTCCCTGGGTCTTGCGGGCGAGGCGATGCCAGCCAGCAGCACGGCCAGGATGCCGGTCAGGAAGATGCCGTCGAACGTGCCGGCGCCACCGATCGAGGCGACGGGGGCGCCGAGATTGCCGATCTTGTCGAGGTTGAGCAAATCGGCACCGATCAGGGTGCCCATCGAGCCGCCGATATAGGCGAGCGGCGCGGCATATTCGCGCGACAGCAGGAAGGCCAGGATCGCCGTGACCACGACCGGCGCGAAGACGGGAACCGCGATGCCGACTCCCTGCACCGGTGTCGCCATCATGTGGATGACGAAAGCGATCGCGATCACCGCGATCGCAGCCTTCAGCCAGAGCTGGTAGCGCAGCACGAGATAGCTCGACATCAATGTCGGGATCACGGCGCCGCCGACGTTCACCGCAAGCACCGTGCCCGGCCATTGCGTCACCAGCGGTACCACATAGCGCATCCCGAAGAAATCGACGATCTCGCCTGAGCGCACCGCCTTGCCCGGCAGCACCGTGACCGGGATGTTGAAATAGCTGCCGACCAGCGAGCCGAACAGCAAGAGCAGCGCAACGCCCGGGCCGACGCCGAGCCGCATATAGGCATAGCGCAGGATGCGGAGCTGGATCAGGATGATCAGCCCGGCGAACAAGAGCACCAGGACGGAAAACAGGCCCGGCGTGATCGGCAGGTACTGAACTTGTGAATGCATGGTCACACGGCTGGATCTGGCGCGTCACGCCAGCATCCCACGGGACGGCCGCGATGACAAACCTAGCCGCCGGTTCCAATCAGCGTCGCGTGCAGGATGTAGCGGTCTGGGCCTGAGGTGAGCGCATCGAACGGCCAGCAGGTCGACAGCACGAGCTCGTAACCTTGTGTATTGGGATCGATGCCCGAGGCGTCGAAGCGCACTACGGCCGAGGCGTCGGCCCGGTAGTGGAAGTGCTTGCCGTCGCCGCGCGTGACCTCGATCTCGTCACCAACGGCAACATCTTGCAAGAAACGGAAATGCGTGTCGCGATGTGCCGCGTAGACGGCGACGCCGCGCTCGCCTGCGTCCACGGTCTCCTCGACATGTCCGGGACCGAAGGCGAGCGCCTGGCCGCTGCTGCCTGCGAGCACGATGGCGCTGGCGCCGATCCGCTTCACCTCGATCCGTGCCACCGGCCAAGTATCCGCCCATGACCACGGCTTCGTCGGCTGACCGCTTGCGATGCTCTTTGTGAACGCGCGTTCCAGCAGCACCTGTGCCAGCCATGCCTTGGCGTGGATATAGGCGCCGTCGCCGAACAGGATGGCGCCGACGAGCGCGAGAATGAGGGGATGGACGAGGCGGGGCATCTTGCCGGATTCTCCGTCATTGCGAGGAGCGAAGCGACCAAGCAATCCAGACTATCTCCGCGGGTGCAGTTCTGGATTGCTTCGCTTCGCTCGCAATGACGAATGCGGTGATAGGGTAAATCTGAAAAAAAGCGCGCGCGGCTGTTTGGGGCGGGTGACGGGCAGCCGCGCGCGCTGAAGGAGAGAAGGTGGCTGAGACCTCCTCTTTCATCCGGCGTCAGTGAGCAAAGGCTGCCGCCGGTTGAACACGAACAGGACCAGGCTGAGCAGCAGCACGATCAGCCCTGCGATCATCTTCAACTCGGCCGAGGTTGCCGTCTTCGGCAGGCGGATCGTGTCGGCTGCCGCCGGCGTCGGGCGTCGCGCGGCCGGCTGGCCGCTCGCATCCGCATGGCGCTCGCGGAGCTGCGTCGGCACTTGCTGCGGCCGTTCGCCGAACACCTTTTCAAAGTCCCAACCGGACGGCAGGTTGATCGGCAGCTCACTGAGCTTGAGCGGCTCGCCTTCGGGGCGGCCCGGCGTCTTGTCGACGGCGACGAGGCTAGTCAGCCGGGTGACGATCTGGTGCTCCAGCGCCAGCCGCAAGATGGCCTTGTCGGCATCTTCCGGGTTCATCTGATGCATGGTGCGCGCCACCTCGGCGTCGCCGATCTTGCGATTGGCCCAGAGCTTCGAGAGACCCTTGCCCTCGGCGGCGTTCTGCAAAGGCAGCGTCACCGACCACGGCCGGTCACCGACGCGGCCCTTGATCTCGAGCGAGCCCGAAAGCTTGTCGAGCTTTGCCGCGAGCACCAGCGGCTCGTCGCGATAGACGTCGGGAATGATCGCCGGCGTGATATCGGCCGAGGCGTCCGAGAACCTGGCCGAGAGGCCGGTCACGGCCGGATTTTCCAGCTTGGCGAACAGGCTGCGCATGCGCTCCTCGACCTGCTCGACCGAGCCGATATGGGTGAAGGCGCCGCGTCCGAGCTCGGAGGCGCGGGTCATCAGATAGGTGTTGGGCGCAGAGCCGATGCCGACCATGAAAATGCGCGAACGGCCGCGCATCGCCGTGATCGTTTCGAACAATTGCTGCTCGTTGCCGATGGCACCGTCGGTCAGGAATACGACCTGGCGGACCATGCTGGTGTCGCCAAGACTATCGGTGAGCGCGGCGCGCATCGCCGGCACCATCTCGGTGCCGCCGCGGGCCTGAAGCGCGTCCACGAAGGCGGTTGCCTGCCGGACATGCTCGATGTCGGCCGGCACCGACGTCGTGAACAGCACGTCCATGGTGTCGTCGAAGCGGATGACGTTGAAGCGATCGTTCGGCTGGAGGCGCGCGAGGGCGTAGTTGAGGCTCGCCTTGGCCTGGATGATCGACGTGCCGCCCATCGAGCCGGAATTGTCGATCACGAACACGACTTCGCGCGGCAAGGGTTTTTGCGTCGCCTGCTCGATCGACGGCGGGGTCACGAAGGCAAGCAGGTAATCGGCGTCGCCGACATGCTCGCGGAACAGGCCGACCGACGGCGCCTTCTCGGCCGCGGGCTTCCAGGTCAGCTCGAAATCGCGGTCCGCAGGCACGGTGTCGTCGGCAAGGCGAACGATCCGCGTTGCATTGTCGGGGCTCTCGATCTTGACGGCGTGGTGATGGCTCTTCACCTCGCCGAGCGCAAAGCCCCCCTGGAGGCGAACCGTGATGCTGGTCGGATTGACCGGCGGATTCTTGGCGGGATCCAGCACCGGCGGCGAAATACGGTCGCGATCCGGCACCGGGTCGGTCTTGGCCGCGCCCCAGCCGGAGCCGTCGGGACGGAAATCGACGCTCTGCACGATCGGCGCCGGATTGTAGCGCGGCCCGACCACGAGCGGCACGCGCAGCGAATATTCGTTGCCGGACTGGTGCACCGGCTCCTGGTATTCGATCTGCACCAGCACGGTTTCGCCCGGGCCGATATTGGCGACCGAGTTGGTGAAGATGTTCGGCCGTTCCTGTTCGGTGAGCGCGGCCTTCTGGCCATCCCGGCGCGCCTGCTCGTAGATCACGCGTGCCTGCTGCCGCTCCTTGATGTCGCCGACGATGACGCGGTCGCCGACCACCATCTTCAGCGTGTCGACGGCGCCGTTGGTGGCCATCGGATAGACATAGGTCGCCTCGACCCAGTTCTTGGTGGGATTCCTGAACACTTGGGTGACGCGCGCACGCAGCGTCGGGCCGGAGACGGTGATGTCGACGTCGATGCCGAGGCGGAGGGCCTCTGTGGTGGCGCCGTCGTCCTTCAGAAACAGCGTCCCCGAGCGGGCCTCGCCGGGCTGTAGCAGGCCTGCCTGCTCTGATGTGGCCGACCAGCTCGGCACGAAGCTCACGAGCAGAGCCACGAAGGCGATCAGGATCACGGCAACGCCCTGCGCCAGCAGGAACAAGCCCAGATTGATCAGCTTTCGCAGCATAGGGTGCTCGTCATTGTCGGTCTCGTCATAGATGCTCATCTCACCTGCTCCCGAAGCACGTTTGGCTGGCCTCTATTTCGGCCGCGGAGCCCTGATTTCGCGAGCAGAATGATCGGCAATGTTCGGCCGCCGGCCACCTGGGCCAGCCGCCGCCGAGGCGGTCCTGTGCGGTTTTGTGCTGATTTGTCCGGCCTGCTAGAATGTCCGCCTGGAGCAGGGAATAACGATGCAGACGCCGGACAAGCAGCTTACCGACGAGCAAAGCCGCGAGGTCGCGGAGAAGATCCGCGAGGAGCTCGCCAAACGGCGCATCTCCCGGCAGGCGCTGGCCGAGCAGGCCAAGCTCAGCCTGTCGACGCTGGAAAAGGTGCTCGGCGGCCGGCGCCCGTTCACGCTGGCGACCACGGTGCGGCTGGAGCAGGCGCTGGGGGTTTCCTTGCGGAAAAATCACGCCGCGCCGCCGTCGCCTGTAGCAGGCAACGATGTCGCGCCCGACAGTCTCGGCTCCTATTCGCACCGCGCGGTGACCTGGCTCGAGGACGTCTACATCACGCTGCGGCCGTCATTCGGCGACAAGGACGCGCTCTTTGCCTACCGCACCGAGATCGCCTGGGAGCCGAAAGTGTCGTCGCTGGTCTTCCGCGAGGGCGAGCGCACGGACGCCGCCTATGAGCACACCGGCGAGGTCGCCGTTCCCCATCAGTCCGGCTTCATCTATCTCGTCATCAACCGGCACGGGCAGCATCGGGTGATCACGGTGTCGCGGCCGACCACCGCCGGCGAGATGTACGGCATCATCTCGACGCTGCGTGCCGGCCCGGGCTCGCAACTGACGCCGATCGCTGCGCCCATCGCCTTCGTGCCGGCGCGAAACGTCAAGACGCCGACCTTGGGGCGGATTTCTCCCGACAACGTCAATTACGCCCTGTACCGTGACCATCTGCGTCGTACGGTGGACGAATCATTCGCGCTGTTCCTTCCGGTCTAGCGGCTCTTTCATCCCACCGTTGCTTTATTGAATTCGTTTGCCAGTGTCATTCATGCCCAGTCCGCAAGCCGAGCCCGACGCCGAGCATCCGCTGTTCTCCGTCATCATTCCACTCGAATATCACCGCGGGCAGTGGGAGCAGTCATGGCAGGGCTGGATGTCGCAGACCATCGCGCGTTCGCTTTACGAGATCATCCTGGTGGTGCCGCCGGACTTCTCGCCGCGCGAGAATCTGTCCGCGCTTGCCGGCGGCGAGGCGCGGCTCGAGTTCGCCGATTCGGCCCATGACATCGGCCTCTGCGCGATCGGCGCGGCACGGGCGCGCGGCAAATATCTGTTCTTCACGGAATCGCACTGCTGGCCGGAGCCCGAAGTGCTCGCGCTCTGTGTCCGCGCCTTCGAGGATCGTCCCGAATGGTCGGGCTTTTCCTGCAAGTCGATCCCGGTCTGCCACAACCGCCTGTCGGAAGCCGAGGCCGCGATGTACCAGGCCGACATCGATTTCGGCATGAAGGTGCATCCCTGGCGCAAGGTGCTGGACCAATGTTTCGTGACGCGGCGCGATGTCTACGAGGAATGCGGCGGCTTGCGCGAGGAGCTCGGCCATTTCGCCGAATGGGTGCTCGCGGCCGCCTACCATGCGCGCGGCCGCGTCATCGGCTATCTCCAGGAGGCGCGCTTCCATCACTACTACATCGGACGGCTGTCCGACCTGAAGACGTTTACGCTCGATTTCGTGGAGGGCGAGATCCGCTACCTCAGCGAAGGACGGCGCGAGCCCGGCAGCGAGCTTCTGGAAATTCCCGTCGAATGGAGCCGTCAGGACAATTTCGATCCCGCGCTGGCGCGGAGCGCGCTTCGCGCCTTAGTGCTTGATGGTCGTGCGTGGTTGAATTGGCCTCAAGAGACATGGCGCGGAGTTCGGCGCTGGGTCGGACCTGCGCTGTTTGGCGACCTCCTCGCGCGCGGTGCAGCGCGGCTCGTGGCAGCCTATGCCCGCTGCGTCCTGACCGTTCTGGCGCGTGCCGGCTCGCCCGAGACCATCGCGCGCTGGATGAAGCTTTACATTGCGGCCCTGATCGATTTTCAGCGGCTCGATTGCATCCACCGCGTTCGCAACGCGAGAGGCGTTCCCTTGCAGCGCTTGGGCGATCAGGTGCTTGCGCAGGCCGGCTTCAATGCGGCGGAGATCTGGCAGGGCCGAGCATTCCGCTGGAGCGAGCCGGAAGCCGCCATCCGGATCAGCGTACGGCCCGGCCGCAACGTGGTTCGTGTTCAATGCCTCAACGTCCGCGGACCCGTCGATCGAATCGGGCTCCGCTTCTATCTCGACGGCGCGCGTGTCGCCGACCGATCGATCGCGATCCATGAGGACGGCTTCGAGTTGTGCCTTGAGCTGCCATCGTCGGGCGCGGCCACGCTGGCATGGACCTGTCCGAGTTTTGCGGCCGTGGGCGATCCGCGCCGCCTCGGTTTGCCCGTGGTCGGGATCGAAGTGGCGAGCGACGCGCAGCCGCGCGACGCTTGATGCTCGGGCGGTCGCGACTCCGGCCTTGTCGACTTCCGAAGCGTTGAATTCTTGGAACATGGATCGACTCGAAGTCGAGTGCTCCGCGCCAGCTACTCGACGCAAGTGAGCGGGTGGTGTTCCGGTCATGTTGGCATCAGGAATCGCCGCCAGCGAAAGCGACCATGCGATGGCAAGCCCGTTCTATACCGCCGAGCACGACGCCTTTCGCGCCGTGATGCGCCGCTTCGTCGAGAAGGAGATTGAGCCCCACGCCCATGAATGGGACGAGGCCGGCGAATTCCCGCGCACGCTGTATCGCAAGGCGGCGGAGATCGGCCTTTTGGGGCTTGGATTCCCCGAAGAATTTGGTGGCATCCCCGCCGACCAGTTCATGAAGATCGTGGCGTCCCAGGAGCTGGCGCGCGCCGGTGCCGGCGGCATCAGCGCGTCGCTGATGAGTCACACCATCGGCTCGCCGCCGATCGCGCGCGCGGCGCGGCCTGAGATCAAGGCCAGGGTGTTGCCGCAGGTCCTCGCCGGTGAAAAGATATCCGCGCTCGCGATCACCGAGCCGAGCGGCGGCTCCGATGTTGCGAACCTCCGCACCAAGGCGCGGCGCGACGGCGATCACTACGTCGTGAGCGGCGAGAAGACCTTCATCACCTCGGGCATGCGCGCCGACTATCTGACCGTTGCCGTGCGCACGGGCGGCGAGGGCGCCGGCGGCGTCAGCCTGCTCCTGATCGAGGGCGATACGCCCGGCCTGTCGCGCACCAAGCTGAAGAAGATGGGCTGGTGGGCCTCCGACACCGCGACGCTGCATTTCGACGAGTGCCGCGTGCTGGCCGAGAATTTGATCGGCGAAGAAGGGCAGGGCTTCAAGATCATCATGCAAAACTTCAACAGCGAGCGCATGGGCATGGCGGCCGGCTGCACGGCCTTTGCCCGTGTCTGCCTCGATGAGGCCATCGCCTACGCGAAAGAACGCAATACGTTCGGCAAGCCGCTCGCCCAGCACCAGGTGATCCGCCACAAGATCGTCGACATGGCGCAGAAGGTCGCAGCAAGCCAGGCGATGCTGGAGATGCTGGCCTGGCGGCTGGAGCAGGGCGAGAGCCCGGTCGCCGAAATCTGCATGATGAAGAACCAAGCGACGCAGACGATGGCGTTCTGTGCCTCGGAAGCAGTGCAGATCTTTGGCGGCGCCGGCTTCATGCGCGGCATCAAGGCCGAGCGCATCTACCGCGAGGTCAAGGTCAACGCCATCGGTGGCGGCACGGAGGAGATCATGAAGGATCTGGCAAGCCGGCAGATGGGGTTATGATGCGCCGATCTTTTCGGAAAACCGCTGCACACTTTGCGCTAACGCGGCCCTATGGGTCCGGATCATGTTCTAGGGGAAACGACTGATGATCACGCTTTATCACTGCGACGCCGCGCGCTCCTTTCGCCCGCTCTGGATGCTGGAGGAGATGGGCCTGCCCTATGAGCTGAAGATGCTGCCGTTCCCGCCGCGCGTCTTCGCCAAGGAGTACCTTGCGATCAATCCGCTTGGAACGATCCCCTATCTGATCGACGGCGAGACGCGGATGACGGAGTCCTCCGGCATCTGCCATTATCTCGGCACCCGATATGGGCCGACGCCGCTGATGGTCGATGCCAATGATCCCGATTTCGGCGCCTTCCTGAACTGGATGTATTTCAGCGATGCGACGTTAACCTTCCCGCAAACGTTGGTGTTGCGCTACAGCCAGCTCGAGCCGGAGGAGCGGCGCAATCCGCAGGTCGCCGGCGACTATGCGAAATGGTTCTTGGGTCGCCTCCGCGCGGTCGAGGCAGCGACTGCCAACGCCGGGGCGTTGTGTGCCGGCCGCTTCACCGCCGCCGACATCGTGATCGGGTATGCCCTGCGGCTTGCAGAAAGCATCGGGCTTTCGCGGGATTTCGGTCCAAATGTCGCAGCCTATTGGACGCGGCTGCAACAGCGTGATGGTTTCAAGCGGGCGGTGGCGGCGGAACGCAAGGCCGGCATCGAGCAAAATGTCGCGCCAAGGTTGAGGGCGTAGCTTTTTGTCGTCCCGGCGAAGGTCGGGACGACGGTTTTGAAGAGTTCCGGGCTCGCGGTTTGGTCGTCCCGGAACGGCGACGTTTTGCGTCTCCATGACAGCGCTATCCCGCAGTGACACCGCCCAAAATTCCGCTAAGGTGGCCTCCGTCCGCAGCGGTCCGAAGAGCCGCGCGAGGAGGACCGCCGATGGAAGGCCCAAAAATCAAAGACAGCGGTCGCGAATCCGACCATTTGATGCTGATCACGCCGGAACGCGTGTTCTACGCAGGGCTGCTTGGCCGGCCGCGCCGGCGAACAGCCGGTTGCTGCCACGTCTATGTCGCGATCAAGGGCAGCCTGCATCTGACCATCGACGACGTCCATACCACCGATATCCTCGTCGTGACGCTGCCGAACCAGCGGCACACCATCGCGAGCGATTACCGCACCGTCATCAGCGTGACGCTCGAGCCCGAGAGCATGTCGGACGGCGTGATCGAGGCGCTGAAGCAGCGCTTGATCGGACCGGACAAGGCGGTCTATGCGCGAAAGATCCTCGCCGCCTACGCGTTCCTGCGCCAGCGCCGCTATGGTGACGTCGCCACCGCCGAATTCGACGAGATGTGTTTTGGCGAGGCGCTGCCGCGCCGCGTGCTCGACCCGCGCGTGACGCGGGCGATCGCGCGCATCGAGCGCTTCTCCGGCGAGCCGGTGACGGCGGATACTTGCGCGGCGGAAGCGGGCCTCTCGGCCTCGCGCTTCCTGCACCTGTTCAAGGAAGAGACCGGCATCTCCTTCCGCTCGTTCCGCGCCTGGAAGCGCGCGCGGTATCTCCTTCATTTCGCCAACCAGGACCTCAACCTCGCCCATCTCGCGCAGGACATCGGCTATCCCGACAGCACCCATTTCAGCCATTCGATCCGTCGCTTCTATGGCCTGAAGCCGCGCGCCATCTTCGTCGGCTCGCGCGATCTTGCGATCTATCGCAGCAGCGAGACGGTGAAGCTTGCGGAAGCAAGCTAGCCAAGTGTCGTAGGGTGGGTTAGCGAAGCGTAACCCAGCACTTCTGTATCCGGGAAAACGGACTTGGTGGGTTACGCCTTCGGCTGACCCACCCTCACGGCAGCGTGCCAGATCTCTAGCTTCTCCGCGCAAGAAGCCACTACCTGCCGCGTCACATGATCGCAGCGTTGCATTCCCAACCTGCGAGAACCCCAAGGCATGAGCGACAAGGCCGTCATCACCTGCGCGCTGAACGGCGTGCTCACCGACCCCCGGCAGCACAACGTGCCGGTGACGCCCGAAGAGATGGCACGCGAGGCCAGGGCTGCGTTCGACGCCGGCGCCAGCATCATGCACATCCATCTGCGCCAGCAGGCGCCGAACAAGGGGCACCTGCCGTCCTGGGAGGTCAGCGTTTCGCGCGAGATCCAGCAGGCGATCCGCGAGGCCTGCCCCGGTGTCATCATCAATCACACCTCGGGCGTGTCGGGGCCAAACTACAGCAGCGCGCTCGATTGCATCCGCGAGACCAACCCCGAGATCGCCGCGTGCAACGCCGGATCGCTGAATTATCTGAAGGTCAAGGCCGACAACAGCTGGGCCTGGCCGCCGATGATGTTCGACAACGCGGTCGAGAAGGTGAAGGATTATCTCGATGTCATGAACGCGGTCGGCACCATCCCCGAGTTCGAATGTTTTGACGTCGGCATCGTCCGCTGCGTCGGCATGTACACCCAGGTCGGCATGTACAAGGGGCCGCTCGAATACAATTTCGTCATGGGCGTTGCCTCCGGCATGCCCGCCGATCCCGAGCTGCTGCCGATTCTATTGAAGCTGAAGCGCCCAGAGGCGCATTGGCAGGTCACGGCCATAGGCCGCGAAGACATCTGGCCGCTGCACCAGCGCTGCGCCGATCTCGGCGGTCACCTGCGAACCGGCCTCGAGGACACCTTCTATCTCGCCGACGGCAGGAAGGTGACGTCGAACGGGCAGTTGATCGAAGCAGTCGCGGCGTGTGCCCGGCGAACGGGGCGCGAGATCGCGAGCCCGGCTGAGGCGCGGAAGATTTTTGGGACAAACCGGTAGGTATCACCCCCAACCGTCATTGCGAGCACAGCGAAGCAATCCAGAATCCCGTCGCGGCAACAGTCCGGATTGCTTCGTCGCTTCGCTCCTCGCAATGACGAGCAGGATAGACTTCATGTCCATCATCGAAAACACCATATCCCCCGGCAGCGCTGCCTACCGCGCCAACCATGACGGCATGCTGGCGCTGATCGATCGCATGCGTGCGCTGGAAGAGCGCACCCGCGCGTTGTCCGCCGCCGCGAAGGACCGCTTCCACAAGCGCGGGCAGCTGCTTCCGCGCGAGCGCGTCGCGGTGGTGCTCGATCCCGGTGCTCCCTTCATCGAGCTCTCCACGCTCGCCGGCTACATGTTCGACGTGCCCGATCCCAACAAGAGCGTGCCCGGCGGCGGCGTCATCGCCGGCATCGGCTTCGTCTCGGGCATTCGCTGCATGGTCAGCGCCAGTGATGCCGGCATCGATGCCGGCGCGCTCCAGCCTTACGGCCTCGACAAGACGCTGCGGGTGCAGGAGCTCGCGCTGGAGAACAAGCTGCCTTACGTGCAGCTCGTCGAAAGCGCCGGTGCCAATCTCTTGCGTTACCGCGTCGAGGATTTCGTCCGCGGCGGCAACATCTTTCGCAACCTCGCGCGGCTGTCGGCGGCGGGCCTGCCGGTCGTCACCGTGACGCATGGCTCGTCGACCGCGGGCGGCGCCTATCAGACGGGGCTCTCCGACTACATCGTCATGGTGCGCGGCCGCACCCGTGCGTTCCTTGCAGGTCCGCCGCTGCTCAAGGCGGCAACCGGTGAGATCGCAACGGAGGAAGAGCTCGGCGGCGCCGAGATGCATACACAAGTCTCCGGTCTCGGCGACTACCTCGCCGAGGACGATCGCGACGCCCTGCGCATCGCGCGCGAGATCATGGCGGCACTGGAATGGGAGCGGCCGAGCGGGGCGAGCGCTCAGTACAAGCCGCCGCGCTACGACCAGGATGAGCTGCTCGGCGTCATGCCGATGGATCACAAGCGTCCGGTCGACATGAAGCAGGTTATCGCGCGCATCGTCGACGATTCCGATTTCACCGAGATGGCGCCGAACTACGGTCCTGCCACCGTCTGCGGCCACGCCCGCATCGAGGGGCAGGCGATCGGCATCATCACCAATAACGGCCCGCTCGATCCGGCCGGCGCCAACAAGGCGACGCATTTCATCCAGGCCTGCTGCCAGACCCGCACGCCGCTGCTCTATCTCAACAACACCACCGGCTACATGGTTGGCAAATCCTACGAAGAGGCTGGCATGATCAAGCACGGCTCGAAGATGATCCAGGCGGTGACGTCGGCGACCGTGCCGCAGATCACGATCTATTGCGGCGCCTCCTTCGGCGCCGGCAATTATGGCATGTGCGGCCGCGGCTTCCATCCGCGCTTCTGCTTCTCCTGGCCCAATGCCAAGACCGCCGTGATGGGCGGCGAGCAGGCGGCCGAGACCATGGCGATCGTGACGGAGGCCGCCGCCGCGCGGCGCGGCAAGCCGGTCGAGAAGGACAAGCTCGAGGCCATGAAGGCGCAGATCATCGGCGTGTTCGACGGCCAGATGGACGTGTTCTCGACCAGCGCGCGCGTGCTCGACGACGGCGTGATCGATCCGCGCGACACCCGCGCGGTGCTCTCCGAAGTGCTAGCGATTTGCCGCGAGGGCGACGCCCGGATGCCCCAGCGCATGCAATTCTCGGTGGCCCGCCCATGAGGAATGGATCAGTGCAGCACCGGCCGTTCTTCAAGGTGTTGGTCGCAAATCGCGGCGAGATCGCGCTGCGGGTGATGCGCAGCGCGCGGCGGCTCGGTTTGGGCGTCGTCGCGGTCTATTCGGATGCGGATCGCGATACCCTGCATGTGCGGCAGGCCGACCAGGCGGTGCGGATCGGTGAAGCCTTGCCCGCGCAATCCTATCTCAACATATCAGCCATCATCGCCGCCGCGAAAGCGAGCGGCGCGGATGCCGTGCATCCCGGCTATGGCTTCCTCGCCGAGAACGGAGTGTTCGCGCGGGCCTGCAAGGATGCGGGCCTCGTTTTCATCGGCCCGTCGCCGCAGGCTATCGAGGCAATGGGCAACAAGGCCGGCGCCAAGGAGATCATGAAGAAGGCCGGCGTGCCCATCGTGCCCGGCTATCAGGGTGCCGATCAGAGCGACGAGGTGATGCTCGTGGAAGCCGAGAAGATCGGCTTCCCCGTGATGATCAAGGCGGTCGGCGGTGGTGGCGGCCGCGGCATGCGGCTCGTGTCAGAGGCGGCATCCTTCCCCGACGCGCTGCGGAGCGCGCGCTCGGAGGCGAAGGCCGCCTTCGGGGATGCCACCGTCATCCTCGAACGCGCGATCCAGAATCCCAGGCACATCGAGATCCAGGTGTTCGGCGACGCCCATGGCAACGCCATACACCTCGGCGAGCGCGATTGCTCCGTGCAGCGGCGGCACCAGAAGCTGATCGAGGAGGCGCCGTCGCCGGCCGTCTCGCCCGAGCTGCGTGCGAAGATGGGCGAGGTTGCTGTCGCGGCGGTGAAGGCGCTGCGCTACGAGGGCGCCGGCACGCTGGAATTCCTGCTCGACGCTAGCGGCGGGTTCTATTTCATGGAGATGAACACCCGCCTTCAGGTGGAGCATCCCGTGACCGAAGCCATCACCGGGCTCGATCTCGTCGAGCTACAACTGCGCGTCGCTCGCGGCGAGCCGCTGCCGGTGAAGCAGCAGGACATCAAGTCCAGCGGGCATGCCATCGAGGTGCGGCTGTGCTCGGAGGACGCCGGGCACGATTTCATGCCTCAGTCCGGCCGCATGGCGCGCTGGCAGGTGCCGAACGGTGTGCGCGTCGAGCACGCGCTGCAATCGGGCGCGGAGATACCGCCCTTCTACGACTCCATGATCGCGAAGGTCATCAGTCATGGCGCGACGCGCGAGGAGGCGAGGGGCCGGCTGATCTGTGGCCTGGAGCAGCTCACAGCTTTCGGCGTCACCACCAACCAGGCGTTCCTGATGTCGTGCCTGCGTCATCCCGGTTTCGCCGGGGGTGAGGCGACGACGGCCTTCATCGGCGCCCATCGCGACGAATTGCTGGCGCTGCGCAAGGACGCGTTCGACACGGCGCTGGCAGGCCTGCTGCTCTACGTTACCAACCCGCACGCGCCATCATGGCGCGCCGGACGGAGCCTGGCGGCAACGTTTCGGTTGCTGGCGAAGATCGAGGTGGACGGTCACGCGCACGAGCTCGAAGTCACGCGCGAGCGCGATGGCAGGTACATGGTCTCCAGCGATGGGCAGGAGCATAGGTTTGAGCTCGATGAGCTCAACTCGGAGACGATTCGCTTCCGCCACAACGGTCTCATGGACACTGCAAAATTCCTCCGCGACGGCGATCGGCTCTACCTCCAGCACCGCGGCATCCCGCTTGCGGTCACCGATCTCACCCTCGCTGCGCCGAAGGCCGCCGCAACCAACGGCGGCGACGGCAAGGTACGCGCCGCCATGAACGGCCGCGTCGTCGCCGTGCTGGTCAAGCAGGGCGACCGCGTCACCACCGGCCAGCCCGTGATGACGCTGGAGGCGATGAAGATGGAGCACGTCCACAAGGCCGGTATCGATGGCGTGGTCGCGGCGATCGACGTCGCCGAAGGCGAGCAGGTGACGGCGGGAAAGATCGTGGTGGAGATCGAGGCCGGGCGCGTAAGCTGAGGCTGTCATCACAGACGGCTTCCGCAATCGCCGGCTCGGCGCGGAAAATCGCGAAGCGATTATGCCCTCGCGCGCTGGGTCCAGAAACGCAATCAGTGATTTGAATGCGATCCGTGCAGACCGTGGCCGAGAAATGCGTCGGCCTGTGAACTGTCTCACGTTCGATGGCACGGACCTGCGTTATCTTGAGCGGAGTCTGGCCAGGTCTGGATCAAGCCAAGCGTCGTAAAGCCGTCTCCGATCGAGCGCCGCACGGAAGTGAGGAATTGGAGGGCAAGTCATGTTTCAAGCGAATCGTCGCATTTTCATTCAGTCGTTTGCAGCAGGTGCCGGAGCCCTCGCCACTACTCAATCCTTTGCTGCGGCCAATGATGGTCACGCCGTAGGGTACGATGTCTCGCCTGCTTCCGAATACATGAAAACGGTCCCGCGCAAGAGCGGCGATCCGGTTGCCTTCACGGCCTCGCTCGACAAGGCGCCGATCAAGGCGACCTCGGGCGGCTGGGCGCGCGAGATTACGACCCGCGGATTGCCTATTGCGACCGCTATCGCCGGCGCGCATCTGTTCATCAATGCCGGCGGTGCGCGCGAGATGCATTGGCACAACTCGGCGGAGTGGGCCTACGTCGTGGACGGTCATTGCCAGGTCACTGTGGTCGACCCTGAGGGGGTCGCGGAGGTCGTCAACCTCGGTCCGCGTGATCTCTGGTACTTCCCGAAGGGGCATGGTCACGCGATCCAGACGCTCGGAACGACTGCCTGCCACGCAATCCTCGCCTTTGATGACGGGCTTTATTCCGAGCATGGAACATTCGGCATCAGCGACTTGATGAGTCGCTACGATAGTCCGACGCTAGCGCAGGTTTTTGGTGTGTCCGCAGACATATTTGCCGACACGCCCAAGGCCGAGACCTACATCATGCAGGGGGACGTGATCCCGCTGGACGGCCCGCAGGCCCGCTCTGCACGCGAACTGAATCGGGCGCGAACGCACCGGTTTTCCATGACGGGGCAGAAGCCGCGCGTCGGCGGCGCAGGCGGCTCGCTCTATGTCGCCTCGGCAAGGGAATTTCCAATGTCGACCACCATGACCGGCATGCTGCTGCAATTGCGGCCCGGCGGGATGCACGAGCCGCATTGGCATGCTGACGCCAACGAATGGCACTACGTGCTCAAGGGGCGTGCGCGCGTGACGTTGTTTGCGCCGGACAAGCGCCTTGCCGTTGCGGAGCTATCGGCCGGGGAATGTGCTTATATTCCGCGCAATTGCGGCCACTCGATTCAGAATATCGGGATGGAGGATGCCGAGATCGTCGGTGTGCTGGATAGCGCAAGCTACCGCGAGAGCTCGCTATCGGATTGGCTCACCAGCGCGCCGCGTCACCTGCTGGCCAACAATTTTGGCATCGCGGAAACGGCCGTCGCCAGTTTCAAGAAGCACCCTGCGATCTCGGCAGCCAAGGCTCAGACGTGATTGAGGTAGATGGTGGCTTGAGGACTATGATCGCGCAGTTGCGTGCCTATATGCTGAGCCTGGTGCTGCTCCTCGCTCCAGTGCCGGCAAGCCAGGCGGCGGATCAGACGATCACGCTGGCGCTCGGCACCGGATCGGTGTTCACGCCTGAACAGCCGTTTGAAACCGTGCTCATTGATGACGAAAATGTCGTCAGTATTCGCATCCAGGACGATCGCTCGGTGATCTTCCAGGCGCTCAAACTCGGGACTACGAACGTCATTTTCATTGATGCGCAAAGCATCGCGATTGCCAATGTCAGGATCGTCGTGCGTGACGCGAGAGCATGAGCCTGCCCTCGTCAGCCGGCCGATGTAACTAAGGCGTCAGGCCGACCGCCCCGTCCCCTCATTGAGCAAGCACGCCACCTGGTGCCCATTGGCGGCCTCCACGAGCGCCGGCCGCTCCGTCTTGCATCGCTCCATCGCAAAGCGGCAGCGAGTGTGGAAGGCGCATCCCGAGGGCGGATTGACCGGGCTCGGCACGTCGCCGTCGACCAGCGGCGTAAGCCGCTTCGCATGCGGGTTGGCGATCGGGACCGAGGCGAGCAGGGCCTGCGTGTAGGGATGGCGCGGATTTCTGAACAGCTCGTCCTTGTCGGCGATCTCGACGATGCGGCCGAGATACATCACGGCGACGCGGTGGCTGATATGGGCGACCACGGCGAGATCATGCGCGATGAAGAGATAGGAGAAGCCGTGCTGCCGTTGCAGGTCGATCAGGAGGTTGATCACCTGCGCCTGGATCGAAACGTCTAGCGCGGAAACCGGCTCGTCGCAGACGATCAGCCGCGGCTCGAGCGCGAGCGCCCGCGCGATGCAGATGCGCTGGCGCTGGCCGCCCGAGAATTGATGCGGGAAGTTGCCCATCTGGTCGGGCCGCAGGCCCACCTGCTCGAACAGTTTTGCGACGCGCGCCTCCAGCGCCTTGCCGCTCGCGAGGCCATGCACCGCCAGCGGCTCGCCGACGATGTCGCCCGCGGTCATGCGCGGATTGAGCGAGGCAAAGGGATCCTGGAATACGATCTGCATCGAACGGCGATGCGGCCGCAGCTCGGTCTTGGAGAGATGCGTGATGTCCTCGCCGTCGAGACGAATCTGGCCCGAGGTCGGCTCGACCAGCCGCAGTACGCTGCGCGCCACCGTCGACTTGCCGCAGCCGGATTCGCCGACGAGGCCCAGCGTCTCACCCGTTCGAAGCGAGAAGCTGACGCCGTCCACCGCATGCACGGTGCCGACCTGCCGCCGCAGCACGCCGGCGCGCACCGGATAGTGCTTCATGAGATCGGTGACCTCGAGCAGAGCCTCGCTCATGCCACCTCCTCCGCGACCTCGGCCGCGCGCCAGCAGGCGGCGAGATGACCGCCGCCCCAATCCTGGAGCGGCGGATACTCCTCCTGGCAGCGCTTCACCACCAGCTTGCAGCGCGGCGCGAAGGCGCAGCCTTTGGGCAGCCGTACCAGCGAGGGCACTGTACCAGGAATTTCGTTCAGCCGCGCCTGCGCGGCCACACCGGACGCCGGGACCGCCGGGATCGAGGCCATCAGCCCGCGCGTATAGGGATGCTTTGGTGCAGCGAACAGCGCTTCCACTGTCGCTTCCTCGACCTTTTTCCCCGCATACATCACGATCACGCGCTGCGCGGTCTGCGCGACGACGCCGAGATCATGCGTGATCAGCACGAGGCCGGTGCCGAGTTCCTTCTGGAGGTCGAGGATCAGCGCCAAGATCTGTGCCTGGATGGTGACGTCGAGTGCGGTGGTCGGCTCGTCCGCGATCAGGAGCGCCGGCCGGCAGGCCAGCGCCATCGCGATCATCGCGCGCTGGCGCATGCCGCCGGAGAGCTGATGCGGATATTCCCTGGCCCGTCGCGCGGCTTCCGGAATACGCACCAGCCGCAACATCTCGACCGCGATGCCGTTAGCTTCCCTCACCGGCAGGTTCCGGTGCAGCCGCACGGCCTCGACGATCTGGTCGCCGATCCGCATCACGGGATTGAGCGAGGTCATCGGCTCCTGGAAGATCATGGAGATGCGGTTGCCCCGGATCGCGCGCATCTTCGCATCATCCAGCGCGAGCAGGTCGGTGCCCTCGAGCGTGACGGAGCCGCCGACGATGCGGCCGGGCGGGTCGGGCACGAGCCGCATCAAGGACAGCGCGGTGACGCTCTTGCCGCAGCCGGATTCGCCGACGATCGCCAGTGTCTCGCCGCGCCGCACGTGGAAGGAGACGTCATCGACCGCCTTGAACAGCCCGGAATTGGTGAAGAACACCGTTTTCAGGTTTTTGACATCGAGCACGAGATCGGAGGCGTCGCTCATCAGCCGCGCTGCCTCGGATCGAGGATGTCGCGCAGCGCGTCGCCGAACAGGTTGGTGCCGAACACGGCGAGGCTGATGGCAATGCCTGGGAAGATGACGAGCCACGGTGCGGTGCGGACATATTCGGCCGCCGATTCCGACAGCATGCGGCCCCAGGATGGGTAGGGCTCGGGAATGCCGAGGCCGAGGAAGGAGAGCGAGGCTTCGGTCAAAATGGTCGAGCCGAGCTGGGCGGTGGCGAGCACGATCAGCGGCGCCAGCGTGTTCGGCAGCACGTGGCGGAGCGCGATCCGCACCTCGCTCATGCCGATCGATTTCGCGGCTTCGACGAACGGCTGCTCGCGCAGCGCCAGCGTGTTGGCGCGGATCACGCGCGCCACCGTCGGGATCAGCGGAATGGCGATGGCGATGATGACGTTCGGCAGCGACGGCCCGAGCGCGGCCGTCATCACCAGCGCCAGCACCAGAAGCGGCAGCGCCTGAAGGACGTCGGAGACGCGCTGGAACACGAGATCGACCCAGCCGGAGAGATAGCCGGAGGTCAGCCCGACGATGACGCCGATGGACGCGCCGAGCGTGGTCGAGCCGATCCCGACCGCGAGCGAGATCCGCGCGCCGTGGATGATGCGGCTGAAGACGTCGCGGCCGAAGGAGTCCGTGCCCATCCAGTGCAGCGCGCTCGGGCGCGCCAGCGCATGCGCGGCATCGACCGTGAGGGGATCGAAGCGGGCGAGGACATTGGCGAAGATCGCGGTGAGCGCGAACACGATCATGATGATCAGCCCGGCCGCGCCCAGCACATGCCGCTGCGCCAGGAACAGCGCGCGCCGCCAGCCGCCGGTCGCGCCCGCGCCGGCGCGCTTCAGTTCGAGATCATAGTCGATCGCGGCCAAGCAGATCTCCTAATCCGTATACCGGATGCGCGGGTCGAACACGGCGTAGAGCATGTCGACGGTGAAATTCGCGAACACCACGACGACGGCGATGAACATCACGAGGTTCTGCACGATCGGATAATCCCGCCAGCGGATCGCTTCGACCAGGAAGCGCGCGACGCCGGGGATGTTGAACACGGTCTCGGTGACGATGAGGCCGCCGATCAGGAATGCGGCCTCGATGCCGATCACGGTGATCACGGGCAGAATCGCGTTCTTCAGAGCGTGCTGATAATTCACTGCGGCGTCGGAGGCGCCCTTTGCACGTGCGGTACGGATATAATCCTGCCGCAGCACCTCCAGCATCGAGGAGCGCGTGATGCGCATGGTGAGCGCGGCGCTGCGGAAGCCGACCGCCGCAGCCGGCACCGCATAGGTCGCAAATGCTTCCAGCCAGGTCTGCGGATTGGGATTGAAGATCGGCATCTGGCCGAACATCGCCACCGACGCCGTCAGAATCAGAAGGCCGAGCCAGAACGAGGGCAGCGACAGGCCGCTGAGGCTGACGACACGCAACGCGTAGTCGAGCTTGGTTCCCTGCTTCACTGCGCTGATGACGCCGAGCGGAATGCCGATCGACGCCGAGAACAATAGCGCGAGGCCCGCGAGCCGCGCCGTGATCGGAATCCGCGGCAGGATCTCCTGGAGCGCCGGCTTCTCCGAGACATAGGAGTAGCCGAAATCGCCGCGCAGAAAGCCGCCGATCCAGTGCAGATATTGCACGACCAGCGGCTGGTCGATGCCAAGCTCCTTTTCCAGATTGGCCTTGTCGGCGGGATCGACATAGCCGGCTGCTGCGAACAGGATGTCGACGATGTTGCCGGGCACGATGCGCAGCAGGAAGAAGATGACGATCGAGATCCCGAACAGGGTCACGAGCATCAGGAACAGGCGGCGCACCAGATAGGCAAACATCCCAACGCCTCCTGCCGAGCCCTCAGCTGCCCGCCCGCCGCGTCACTTGTCCAGCCACAGATCCTCGTACCGATAGCCATTATAGGAAGAGTTGCTCATGACCGTCACGCCCTTGACATAGGGCTGCCAGCAGGTGCCCAACCGGCTGTGGAAGATGATCGGGCGGGCGACGTCCTCCTGCAACTTCTTGTCGATGTCCCAGACCAGCTTCTTGCGCTTGTTGGCGTCGGTCTCCTGCGACTGCACGTCGAACAGCTTCTCGATGTCCTTGTTGCAGTAGTTGGTGTAGTTGCGCTCCGAGCCGCAGGAATAGTTCTCGTAGAAGGACTGGTCGGGATCATCCACGGCATTGCCCGTGAGGTTGAGGCCGATCATGTAATCCTTGCGCGCGACCTTCGGGAACCAGTTCGCGGTCTCCGCGACGTCGAGCTCGCCGTCGATATAGATGCTCTTGAGCTGGTCGATCAGGATCACAGCGGGGTCGCGATAAACCGGGATGTTGCGCGTGGAGACCTTCACGGCGAGGTGCTTGTCGGGTCCATAGCCCGCCTTCTGCATCAGCTTCTTCGCCTCCTCGCGGTTGGCGCTCACGTCGGGGCCGTAACCGGGAATGGTCTCCAGCATCTCCTTGGGCATGCCCCACAGCCCGTTCGGCGGCGGCAGCATGGTGCCGCCGACGTCGCCCTGACCCTCGAACATGATCGAGATGAACGCCTTGCGGTCGAGCGCCAGCGCCATGGCGCGGCGGATGTCGATATTGTCGAACGGCGGCGCCGTCGAATTGACGATGATGTTGGTCGCGACGTTGGTCGGCGCGATCTCGCAGATCGCGTTCGGCGCCTGCGACTTGACGTCCTTCACCAGCGGGATCGTCACCTCGGTCGGGAACGTCATGTCGAACTTGCCGGCGACGAAGGCGAGGATCGCGGTCGAGCGATTGGGGATGATGGTGAACTCGATGCCGTCGAGATAGGGCCGGCCCTCCTTCCAGTAGTCGGGATTGCGGGTCAGCTTGATCGATTCATTGGCCTTGAACTCGACGAACTTGAACGGCCCGGTGCCGATCGGATGGGTGCGCATGTCGCCCGGCGAGACGTGGCAGGGATAGACCGGGGTATACCCCGAGGCCAGCAGCGCCAGCAGCGAGGGCTGCGGCCGCTTCAGGTTGAACGAGACCTCGAAATCGCCGTTGGTCGAGACATCATTGACCTCGTTGTACCAGGTCTTGCGCGGATTCTGCCGGAACTTCTGCTGCGACTTGCCCATCAGCATGTCGAAGGTGCATTTGACGTCAGCCGATGTGAACGGCTTGCCGTCGTGCCATTTGACGCCCTGGCGCAGCTTGAAGGTCAGCGTCTTGTTGTCGTTGCCCCAGGCCCAGCTCTCGGCGAGATCGGGGACGATGGTGTCCATGCTGTTCTGCGCCACGTCCTGCTTGTAGATGACGAGGTTGTTGAACACGGGCATGAAGGGCACGTTCAGTGAATAGGTCGCGCCTTCATGGATCGAGGCATTGCCGGGGCTGTCGCGGTGATACATCCGCAAAATGCCGCCCTGCTTGGGTCCGCCGGCGAGTGTGGTGGTTGAGACCGTCAGCACCGATAGCGCCGCCATCGCGGCGAGCGCAACCACGCTCCGCATGCTTCTCTCCCTCGAACCTCAAGGCCTTAAGCAGCCTGTTTGATGGCGACGATAGCTAGGTGGGCGAGGGCAGGCAACGGCCAAGGCCCGTTGCGGCCTTGGCAATTCGGATGACGTAAAGCCGCACGTAGCGTCGCTCTCTCGCAATGTGAGAGAAGCCGAGGTCATCATTTCGGTGGTTGGAACCGGATCGACGCTACGGCTGCGCTTGCGCGCGGGATGGCAGCAGCGCGAGGGCGATCGAGGGCAGCGGAAAGAACAGGGCACCCAGAACGAACCAGACACCCCGTGAACGTCCCTTCTCCGCCGCGAATTTCGCAGTGCAGCGTCCGCAAATCACGAGCAGGTAAACAACCAGAAGGCCGTAAAGGGTCAAGGCGAGCATGACGGCTCCCTGTCGATGCACCCTGTTGAGCATACAGGACCGCGAACGCAGAGACGACGGCGCCGGCAGCCCCGCGACATCAAAACTGAGAGAGCTTCGCGATCACACGTTGAGCGTGTCGCCGCCCTTCAGGTGCAACATCTCGCGTGCCTCGTCGGAGGTGGCGACCTCCAGGCCAAGCCCCTCGATGATCTTGCGGGCGAGACGCACCTGCTCGGCATTCGACGAGGCCATGCGGCCCGGCGCAGCCCACAGCGAGTCCTCGAGGCCGACGCGGATATTGCCGCCCATGGCAGCGGCCATCGCCGCGATCGGGAGCTGATGCCGTCCGGCGCCCAGCACCGACCAGATGAACTTGTCGCCGAACAGCCGCTCCGCGGTGCGCTTCATGTGCAGCACGTCCTCGGGATGCGGGCCGATGCCGCCTTGCAGGCCGAACACGGTCTGCACGAACAGCGGCGGCTTCACCAGGCCCTGATCGAGGAAGTACTGGAGATTGTAGAGATGCGCGGTGTCGTAGCACTCGAACTCGAAGCGGGTTCCGGTTTCCGACAGCGTCTTCAACACGAACTCGATGTCCTGGAACGTGTTGCGGAACACGATGTCCTTGTTCTCGACATGCTTGCGTTCCCATTCATGCTTGAAGGTTTTGAAGCGATTGAGCATGCCGAAGAAGCCGAAATTCATCGAACCCATGTTCAACGAGGCCACTTCCGGCTTGTACACTGCGGCTGGCCGCACGCGCTCGTCCACCGTCATGGTCGGCGCGCCGCCGGTGGTGAGGTTGATCACGGCGTTGGAACGCTGCTTGATGATCTTGAGGAACGGCGCAAAGGCTTCCGGCGATTGATCGGGCTGGCCTGTCTCGGGGTTGCGCGCGTGCAGATGCACGATTGCAGCCCCCGCTTCGGCGGCGTCCACCGCGGCGTCCGCGATCTCCTGCGGCGTCACCGGCAGAGCAGGGGACATCGACGGCGTGTGGATCGCGCCGGTGACGGCGCAGGTGATGATGACTTTGCGGGCCGTTACTTTGCTAACCATGGGTTTGCAACTCCGAGGCGGCTGTGATCTACCGTCACGCTTAGCATCAAGACACGACCGGAGCCATCATGGATCTCGACATCAAGGGGTTGCGCGTATTGGTGACCGCAGGGGCGGCCGGCATAGGGCTTGCTATCGCCCGCCGCTTCCTTGCCGAGGGCGCAAGGGTGCATGTCTGCGATGTCGACGAGATGGCGCTTGCGGCGGTCGCGAACAGCGATCCCGCCATCACGCGCACGCAGTGCGACGTCTCTGATCGCGCCGCGGTCAAGACGATGTTCGACGAGGCGGTCCGCGTGCTCGGCGGGCTGGATGTGCTCGTCAACAACGCCGGCATCGCCGGCCCGACCGCGAAAATCGAGGAGATGAATCCGGAGGACTGGGACCGCTGCGTCGAGGTCTGCCTCACCGGCCAGTTCAACTGCACCCGGCTCGCGGTGCCGCTGCTCCGCGAGAGCAAGAACGCCTCGATCGTCAACATCTCGTCCGCGGCGGGAAAGGTCGGCTTCGCCATGCGTGCGCCCTATGCGGCGGCGAAGTGGGGCGTCATCGGCCTGACCAAATCGCTGGCGATCGAGCTCGGCCCCGACAAGATCCGCGTCAACGCCATTCTGCCCGGTCTCGTCGCCGGCGACCGCCAGCGCCGCGTGCTGGAAGCAAAGGCCCAGCAGCGCGGAATCTCCTACACCGAGATGGAGCGCATCGCGTTCTCCTACACCTCGATCAAGGACTACGTGACGCCGGAGCAGATCGCCGACCAGATCCTGTTCATGGCAAGCCCTCGCGGCCGCACGATCTCCGGCCAGGCCATCTCGATCTGCGGCGATACGCAGATGCTGGGGTGAGGCTGCGTCAACTGCCTGCCACGAACTCCACCGTCGTCCCGGCGAAGGCCGGGACCCATACCGCGGGATCCGTCAATCGCGGAAAGTAGGCATATCGAATGCCTATCTTCGCCAAACGACTGCCTGTGGTTATGGGTCCCCGGCCTTCGCCGGGACGACACCGAGTGTGTGGCGCCTGCTTGCGAGAAAGTCCTCACACAATCCTTGAAGTCTTGTTCCCCCAATAGCGATCCCGCAGCAGGCGCTTGTAGAGCTTGCCCGTCGGCAGGCGCGGCAACTCCTTTTCGAAATCGACCGAGCGCGGCACCTTTTGCCGCGACAGGGATTTGGCGCAGAACGCGATCAGCTCCTCGGCGAGCCCTGGCCCCGGCACCACACCTGGCATCGGCTGCACCACGGCCTTCACCTCCTCGCCGAGATCGGCATTGGGCACGCCGAACACCGCGGCGTCCGCGACCTGCGGATGGGTGATCAGCAGATTCTCGCATTCCTGCGGATAGATGTTCACGCCGCCCGAGATGATCATGAAAGTGGCGCGGTCGGTGAGATAGAGGAAACGGTCCTTGTCGACATAGCCGACGTCGCCGACCGTGCTCATGCTGCCATCGGCCGAGCGGGCTTCGTTTGTCTTCTCGGGATCGTTGAAATATTCGAACGCCGAGGCGGTCTTGAACCACACCGTGCCGGCGGTACCGGTCGGGCACTCCTTCATGTTCTCGTCGAGGATATGCAGATCGCCGAGCATGATCTTGCCGACGGTGCCGCGATGGGCGAGCCATTCTGCGGTGTTGCAGGCGGTGAAACCGAGACCCTCGGTCGCGCCGTAATATTCGTGGATGATCGGGCCCCACCACTTGATGATGTCCTCCTTCACCAGCGCCGGGCAGGGCGCCGCGGCATGGATCGCGATCTCGAGCGAGGACAGGTCGTGGCGCGTGCGCACCTCCTCTGGCAGCTTCAGCATGCGCGAGAACATCGTCGGCACGAGCTGGGTGTGGGTGATGCCCCATTTTTCCACGAGCTCGAGGTAACGCTCGGGATCAAAGCTCTCCATGATGATTACGGTGCCGCCCATGCGGATCGTCAGATTGACGGCGGCCTGTGGCGCGGCGTGATAGAGCGGCGCCGGCGACAGATAGACCATGCCCTCGCGGTAGTGCCAAAGCTTTATGAGAAAATCGAACAGCGGCATGTTGTGTCGCGGCGGCTCCTCCGGCAGCGGCCGCAAGATGCCCTTCGGCCGTCCCGTCGTGCCCGACGAATAGAGCATCGCCGTGCCCAGCCATTCGTCCGCGATCGGCGTCTTCGGCAGGCCTGCCGTCGCCTGCTCCAGCCCAACGATGCGATCGCTCTCGCCGGGTCCGTCGGCGACGACGCAGAGCTCGACCTTCGGACATTCCTTCAGCGCGTCGCGCGCGATGTCGAGCTTGGCCACCGAAGTGATCAGGATGCGCGACTGGCTGTTGGTCAGGATGTAGGCGAGCTCGGCCGCGGTGAGGAACGAGTTGACGCAAGTAAAATAGAGCCCGGACCGCTCACCCGCGCTGCAGGCTTCGAGATAGCGCGAATTGTTCTCCATGAAGATCGAATAGTGGTCGAGCCGCTTCAAGCCGTGCTTGCGAAACAGATGCGCCAGGCGGTTGCTGCGCGCATCGAGCTCGCGATAGGTGACGGTCTCGCCCGTGCCGGCCATGATGAAGGCGGGTTGCAGCGGGCGTAGATGGGCATGCGTACCTGTGTACATCAATCCTCCAGGGGCGATCAGGCGGCGAGAAGCAGGATTTCACGAATCTGGGCGGGACCATCGATCCTGCGCGGGTTGCGCGGCACCCAGGGCGTGCGCATCGCTTGCGCGGCGATGGCGTCAAAATGCTCCGGCGAGACGCGCATTTCGGAAAGGCTGCGCGGCATACCCAGCGAGCGGATGAAGGCGTCCAGCACGTCGGCGGCATTCTTGCCGGGAAAACCCATTGCCGCCGCGACGATCATCTGGCGCTCGGCATTGTCGGGCGCATTCCAGCGCATCACCGCCGGCAGCATGATGCAGGAGGTGTAGCCGTGCGGCACGTCGAAGGCCGCGCCCAGCACGTAACCGATGCCGTGGCTCGCGCCCATGGGAACGCCGGCGGCGAGCGCGCCCATCGACAGCCAGGTACCGAGCTGCGCGTCCATCCGCGCGTCGAGATCCCCGGGGTTGGCCTTCACCCGCGGCAGCGCATCGGCGAGCATAGCGAGCCCCTTCACCGATTGCGCGTCGGCATAGGGATGCGTCTCGCGCGAGCAGATCGCCTCGACGCAATGGTCGACGGCACGGATGCCGGTCGAGAGGAACAGCCATTCCGGCGTGTGCACGGTCATCGCGGGATCGAGGATCGTTGCGCGCGGCACCACCAGCGGGTGGCGCAGCATCTGCTTCACATGAGTGCTGCGGTCGGTGACCCCCGCGATGGCGCTGAACTCGCCGCCGGCGATCGTGGTGGGCACGCTGATCTGCCGCACGGTGGGCGCATTCATCTCGGGGTCAACCCCCCTGTGGACGCGGATGCGCTCGATGCCGTCGACATCGTCGATGCCGTTGGCAAGGCAAAGCTGCACCGCCTTGGCGCCGTCGGTGATCGAGCCGCCGCCGACGGTGACGATCAGGTCCGCCTTCACCTCACGCGCCATGTTCGCGGCCGCAATCACTGCTTCGCGGGGCGTGTGCGCCGGCATGGCGTCGAACAGGCCCGCACAGCGCGCGCCCAGCGCCTTTGTGATCTTCTGGATTTCGTCGGTCTGTCGGTTGAGCGTACCCGAGACCATCAGGAAGGCGTGGTTCGACCCCAAGCGATCCATCTGCGACAGAATGGCGCCTGCGGCCGGATGGCCGAACACAACTTCCTCGATCGCGCCGAAAACGACACGCCCTTGATGCACGCCTGCCCTCCCGGACAATTCGTCTTGTTTTTGTTCGATTAATCTAGCCGAGCGGCTGGCGTCCGTCATGTGCGAAGACGCTGGCATTGTTCTCCTTCTCCCGCGCCACCATCTCTCCGCAACCCCGCCACCTGGCTAGGGCGCGCCGCCAAAGATTTGGACCGTCCTTCGTCTTGAAGAGTTCATTATTGCAAACCATCTTGTGCCGCCTGCGGGTAGGCGGGTACCCTGTTTGCTCGCAGCCACCAAGGAAGGGGCAAGACATGAGCGAGCCGAAGCCGAGGCAGCATCCAGTCCGGCGGCAATCCGGGCCACGTCCCTTCCTCTCGGTTCTGGCGCTGACGGCTGCCGGCCTCCTCGCAGGCTGTGACAAGCCGGCCTCGCAGGCGGCAGCACCGCCGGCGCCCTCAGTCACTGTCGCTCAGCCGGTCAAGCGCACCGTCACCGACTGGGACGAGTTCACCGGCCGCTTCGAGGCGGTCGAGGAGGTGCAGGTGCGCCCGCGGGTCGGCGGCTTCGTCACCTCGGTCGAATTCCAGGATGGCGCGATCGTGCATGCCGGCGATCTCCTCTACGTGATCGACTCGCGTCCGTTCGAGGCGGTGGCCGAGCAGGCCGACGGCCAGCTCTCGGACGCGCGCGCCAAGGTGGAGCTTGCCAAGCGCGAGCTCGATCGTGGCCTGAACCTGGTGCAGACCAGCGCCGTCTCCGAGCAGGTCGTCGACCAGCGCCGCCAGGCCTTGCAGGCCGCGCACGCCGCCGAAATGCAGGCCGAAGGCGCGCTGAAGGCCGCCAAGCTCAATATCGAGTTCACCCATGTGGCCGCGCCGCTCACCGGCCGCGTCAGCCGCCATCTCGTCAGTCCCGGCAATCTCGTGCAGGGCAGCGACACCGGCACTTCGACGCTGCTCACGTCGATCGTCGCGCTCGATCCGATCTACATCTATTTTGACATGGATGAGGCAACTTTCATCAAGTACAGCAAGCTGTGGTTCGAGGGTAAGCGCCCGAGCTCGCGCGACACTGCAAACCCGGTGCAGGTGACGCTGGCCGGCGAGACCAAGCCGTCGCATGACGGCACCATCAACTTCCTCGACAACCGCCTCGATGTCTCGACCGGCACGCTGCGCAGCCGCGCCGTCGTCAAGAATACCGATCTCTCGATTCTGCCCGGGCAGTTCGGCCGTGTACGGCTGATCGGCAGTGCGCCCTACGAGGCGCTGCTCATTCCGGACGTCGCGGTCGCGACCGACCAGTCCCGCAAGATCGTCTTCGTGGTCAAGCCGGACGACACTGTGGAAGCACGTCCTGTAGTGCTCGGGCCGCTCGATGAAGGCCTGCGCGTGATCCGCGAAGGGCTGAAGGCGGAGGACCGCGTCATCGTCAACGGTATCCAGCGCGCTCGCGTCGGCGCCAAGGTCGCCCCGTCTCTCGCGCAAGCGCCGACTGGTGGCAAGTCATGAACCTCGGCCGTCTCTCCATCAACCAGCCCATCCTGGCGATGGTCCTGTCGATCGTGCTCCTGATCATCGGCGCGCTCGCCTACACCACGCTGCCGGTCTCCGAATATCCGCAGGTGGTGCCGCCGACCGTTGTCGTCACCACGCAATATCCCGGCGCCTCCGCGCAGACCGTCTCAGACACGGTTGCGGCGCCCATTGAGCAAGAGATCAACGGCGTCGAGGACATGCTGTATCTCTACAGCCAGGCGACCTCGAACGGCCAGCTCACGATCACCGTCACCTTCAAGCTGGGCACCGATCTCGACAAGGCCCAGGTGCTGGTGCAGAACCGCGTCGCGATCGCGCAGCCGCGTCTTCCTGAGGAAGTGCAACGCAACGGCGTCACTACGCGCAAGAACTCGCCCGACATCCTGATGGTCGTGTTCATGCTGTCGCCCGACGACACGTTCGACCAACTCTACATCTCCAACTACGCGCTGCTCCAGGTCCGCGACCAGCTCCTGCGGCTCGACGGCGTCGGCGACATCCAGATCTTTGGCGCGCGCGACTATTCGATGCGACTCTGGCTCGATCCCGACCGCATCGCCAATCTCGGCCTGACCTCGACTGAAGTGCTGGCGGCAATCCGTGCGCAGAACATCCAGATCGCAGGCGGCCAGATCGCGGAGCCGCCGATCACCGACCGCGCCTTCCAGCCGAACCTGACCTTCACGGGACGCCTGAAGGACCCCAGGCAGTTCGAGGACATCCTGATCAAGGCCGGATCGGAGGGCCGCACCGTGCGCTTGCGCGACGTCGCCCGCATCGAGCTCGGCGCGTTGGCCTACAGCACCAACAGCTTCCTCCTGCGCAAATCGGCGGTTGGCATGCTGGTCACCCAACGGCCGGGATCGAACGCGCTCGCGACCGCCAAGGGCATCTCCGACACCATGACGAAGCTGAAGGAGAGCTTCCCGAAGGGCCTCGACTACAATATCGGCTACAACCCGACTGAATTCATCGCGCAGTCCGTCCATGAGCTGATCAAGACCATCTACGAGGCCATGCTGCTCGTGGTCATCGTGGTATTGGTGTTCCTGCAGGGTTGGCGGCCGGCGATCATCCCGATCATTGCGATCCCGGTCTCGCTGGTCGGCACGTTTGCGGTGATGGCGGCGCTGGGCTTCTCCATCAACAATCTCACGCTGTTCGGCCTCGTGCTCGCCGTCGGTATCGTGGTCGATGACGCCATCGTGGTGGTCGAGAATGTCGAGCGTCATCTCGAGCACGGCCTGAGCCGGCGCGACGCTGCGCTCAAGACCATGGAGGAAGTCGGCGGCGCGCTGGTCTCGATTGCGCTCGTGCTGTGCGCGGTGTTCGTGCCGACGGCGTTCCTGGGCGGCATTTCCGGACAATTCTTCCAGCAATTCGCGGTGACCATTGCGGTTGCGACTGCGATCTCCTGCTTCTGCTCGCTGACGCTGTCGCCCGCTCTGGCTTCCCAGATCCTGGTGCCGCATGAGGAGAAGCGGCCGCCTGCCGCCTGGAATGTCATTGCGCGCGCCTGGGGCGCCTTCACCGGCGTATTCAACCGCGTGTTCGACCGGCTGTCGCATGGCTATGCCGGCGTCGCCAATTTCGTGATCCGGCATTCGTTGGCGATGCTGCTGATCTACGTCGCGCTGATCGGCAGTGCCGGCTGGCTGATCGCGACCACGCCGCAAGGCTTCATTCCCGCGCAGGATCGCGGCTACGTCATCGTCTCCGTGCAATTGCCGGGCGCGGCGTCGCTGGCGCGTACCACCGAGATCGTGCGCGAGATCGAGCGCATTGCGCTCGATACGCCCGGCATCGTCCGCGTTGCCGCCTTCGCCGGCTTCTCGGGGGCGACGCGCACGCAGGCCGGCAATGCGGCGGCGCTGTTTCCCGTATTCGAAGAGCCGGAGGTGCGCCTGAAGAAGGGGCTGACCGCAGGCGCGATCACGGGCGAACTGCGCAAGCGCCTTGCCGCGATCCAGGGCGCCTTCATTATCGTCATCCCGCCGCCGGCCGTGCCCGGCATCGGCACCGGCGGCGGCTTTACCATCCGCATCCAGGACCGGCAGGGCCGCGGGGCTGAACTGCTTGCAGCCGCGACCGACGAACTCGTCGCCGCTGCGCGCAAATCGCCGAATCTCACCTCGGTGTTCTCGCCGTTCACGGCCAACACGCCGCAGCTCTTCGTCGACATCGACCGCACCAAGGCGCAGAAGCTCGGCGTGCCCATCTCCAGCATCAACGACACGATCGAAACCTATTTCGGTTCGACCTATGTCAACGACTTCAACCTGTTTGGCCGCACCTACCACGTCACCGCGCAGGCCGACTTCCCGTTCCGGAAAGAACCAAGCGACCTCGCGCGGCTGCGCACGCGCAACGCCGCCGGCGACATGGTGATGCTCGGCAGCGTGGTCGATTTCCGCGACGTCTCCGGTCCCGACCGTGTCGCGCGCTATAATCTCTATGCCGCGTCCGAATTGCAGGGTGAGCCGGCCCCAGGCACGAGTTCCACCACCGCGCTCAACGCCATCAAGAGGCTCGCGGACGAGACCTTGCCCAGCGGCTTCACCTTCGAATGGACGGACCTGTCGTACCAGCAGGTCACCGGCGGCAATGCGGGCCTCTACGTGTTCCCGATCTGCGTGCTGTTCGTCTATCTCGTGCTCGCCGCGCAATACGGCAGCTGGTCGCTGCCGTTCGCGGTCATCCTGATCGTGCCGATGTGCCTGCTCGCCGCGACCATCGGCGTGCGCATCATGGGACAGGACGTCAATATCCTCACGCAAATCGGCTTCGTCGTGTTGGTGGGGCTTGCCGCCAAAAACGCCATCCTGATCGTCGAGTTCGCGCGCGACATCGAGCTCGAAGGCAAGCCGCGGCTGGAGGCGGTGATCGAGGCCTGCCGTCTGCGCTTGCGGCCGATCCTGATGACGTCCTTCGCCTTCATCCTCGGCGTGCTGCCGCTGGTGGTCTCGACCGGCTCGGGCTCGGAGATGCGCCAGGCCGTCGGCGTCGCCGTGTTCTTCGGCATGCTCGGCGTCACGCTGTTCGGCCTCGTCTTCACTCCGATCTTCTACGTGATCGTGCGCAACCTGGCCGATGGGCGCGGGAAGAAGCCGGCGGCTGCGGCGTGATCATTGGTCATTTGCCCTCGGCGCATCAACAATCACAGTGTCGTCCCGGCGAAGGCCGGGACCCCACAGGGAGTAGTTGTGGCGCGAGATAGGTAACCACGAGTCTTCTCCACAACTTCTCCCTGTGGTTATGGGTCCCGGATCGGCGCTCGTTACGCTCGCTTGTCCGGGACGACGAGTGCAGTTTGAGGAAGCACGCCCATACTAACGGCTGAGGCCGAAATGGATGGGCAGGGGCGGGGTTCTTCACTAGTATCCGCGCGATTTCAAAACAGAAAACTGCCGGGAGTTAAAATATGAAATCAGCACTTTTGGCCGCCGCGGCTGTGTCCGTGTTGCTGGCGGCGCCCGCCTTCGCGGAAAACGCCAATCAAGGCGTCAAGATCGGCATCCTCAACGATCAGTCCGGCGTCTATGCCGACTATGGCGGCAAATGGTCGGTCGAAGCCGCGAAAATGGCGATCGAGGATTTTGGCGGCGAGGTGCTGGGGCACAAGATCGAGCTCGTCACCGCCGATCACCAGAACAAGCCGGATCTCGCCACCTCCATCGCGCGGCGCTGGTACGACGTCGAGAACGTCGACATGATCACGGAGCTGACGACCTCCTCGGTCGCGCTTGCGATCCACGAGCTGTCCAAGGAAAAGAAGAAGATCGACATCGTCGTGGGCGCCGCGACCTCGCGCCTCACCGGCGATTCCTGCCAGCCCTATGGCTTCCACTGGGCCTATGACACCCGCGCGCTCGCGGTCGGCACCGGCGGTGCGCTGACCAAGGCCGGCGGCGACACCTGGTTCTTCCTCACCGCCGACTACGCTTTCGGCTACGCGCTGGAAAAGGACACCAGCGAGATCGTCACCGCCAATGGCGGCAAGGTGGTCGGCTCGGTCCGCGTGCCCCTTAACTCGTCGGACTTCTCCTCCTTCCTGCTCCAGGCACAGAGCTCCAAGGCCAAGATCGTCGGCCTTGCCAATGCCGGCCTCGACACCACCAACTCGATCAAGCAGGCCGCCGAGTTCGGCATCGTCACCGGCGGCCAGAAGCTGGCCGGCCTTCTGATGACGCTCGCCGAGGTCAACGGCCTCGGCTTGCAGGCCGCGCAAGGCCTCGTGCTCACCGAGGGCTATTACTGGGATCTCAACGACAAGACGCGCAACCTCGGCGAACGCTTCTTCAAGCGCACCGGGCGGATGCCGAGCATGATCCACGCCGGCACCTATTCGGCGACGCTGAGCTATCTGAAGGCGGTCAAGGCGGCCGGCACCAAGGATCCGGATGCAGTCGCCAAGAAGCTGAAGGAGCTGCCGGTCGACGACGCCTTCGCGCAAGGCAAGGTGCTCGAGAACGGCCGCATGGTCCACGACATGTATCTGTTCGAGGTCAAGAAGCCCTCGGAATCGAAGCGGCCCTTTGACTACTACAAGCTGCTCGCCACCGTCCCCGGCGACAAGGCCTTCTTCACCGCCAAGGAAAGCGGCTGCCCGCTGACGAAGTGAGGTGAGGCTCCCGCCACAAATCTGGTGTCGTCCCGGCGAAGGCCGGGACCCATAACCACAGGGAGATGTTGTGGCGCGAGATCGGAGTTACCGATCTTCGCCAAACCACATCCTGTGGTTATGGGTCCCGGCCTGCGCCGGGACGACGATGGTGATCGCGGTCGCTACCGCCCCTCACAGCACCAGCCGCCACAGCACCGCGACCAGCGCGCCGATCCACAGCGCGAAGCTGGCGACGGCCTGGATGGCGAAGCCGCGGCCGCGCTTGGCGGCTTCCTTCGAATAGCCGATGAAATAGACGACGCGGCCGATGATCCAGACCGCGCCGATCGCGGCCGCGATGGCGTCACTGATGTAGATCGCGAACACCCAGAGCGACGGCAAGAAGATCGGTATCCATTCCAGCGTGTTCATCTGGATGCGGAAGGCGCGCTCGAAATCGGGATGGCCCGACATCGCCGGTACCTTGACGCCGGTCTTCGCGCGCGACCGCGCGACGTTGATGCTGGTGAAGAAGCAGAACGCCACGGCCAGCAGCGTGACGAGCGCGGTGAGATGATACATCGCAAGGTCCCCTGAATTTGCCGGACGCTCAATAACCCGTCAGCTCGAGATAGCCAACGCCGTCATGGCTGCCGGAGAAGCTGATCGGGCCTTCCCAATAGGAAAAGCCGGTACCCATCCAGGCGGCGGGGTTGAGCGGCTTGCAGGTGATCGTGAACGACCGCGAAGGGATCGCGATCTGCCATTCCACCGGCAGCTTGCGCCCCGCGACCTCCGCCCATCCTTTCGGCGTCATCTGGATGTCGGCGGCAAAGATCTGCTGCGCGCGGCCATCGGGCAAGATCCAGTTGCCGAACGGATCGTCCTTACCGTCCTTTTGCCGCAGCCGATACAGCATCAGCTTGTCGCCGGAGGAAAGATGCAGCGACAGCCAGTCCCAGCCGGTCTGATCAGGATCGAGCGGCTGACTGCTCCATTCGCGGTCCATCCAGGCTTGCCCCGACACATCGACCGTCTTGTCGTCGATGACGAGACTGCCGCGCGCACGGAAGAATGGCTGGCTGTAATAATACGACGCCTGGCCGCGCTCGGACTTGCGGCTGAAGCCGGCATCGCCCTGCAACACCACCGGACGATCGGCCTGAAGCGTCAGCGCATAGTTGAAATCGGTGCTCGAGGCCTTCAGCGTCAGCGGCGCCAGCATGCGATCGTCGGTGCTGTCAGCGCCCTTCATCTCCCAGTCGTCGATCCAAGCGGCGAACGGCTTTGCGTCCACACCCGCCTGCCCGACGCCGCCGCGCGCGAACAGCTCGTTGAAGCGGTGGGTGTCGGCGCGGGTGACCGCGGCATGCCCCATCCAGAGCTGCTGATTGGCCCAGCCCTCGCGCTGCGGGCCGGCCTCGGTGGCCTGGCGAAACAGCGTCCATTGCAGGCCGCAAGCCGCGCCGCGGGCGTCGACGAGGTTCGCCGTGAGGTACCACCACTCGATGCGGAAGTCCGGATGCGGCCCGTGGTCGGCGGGGAAGGAAAACACCTTTCCAGGCGTGACGGGCGCAAACCCATCCGCGGTCTCGCCGAGACCGGCGTAGCCTTGTGCGAAGGCGCGGCGCGACAGCGCCATCGCGGCGAGACCGCCTGCAAATGTGCGCCGCGAGATTCGGTCAGCGCTCATTGGCAAATACCTTCACCAAATCCGCCGGCTGCATCCGCGCGAGCCGCGCTACCGGCAGCAACGCGGCGAGCAGCGAGGCGAGCAGCGCGACCGCGACGAGCTCCACCAGTTGCAGCGGAAACACGTGGAACGGCAGGCGCCAGCCGAACGCTTTCACGTTGACGATTGCAATCAGGCACCAGGCCACGATGAGTCCCAGCGGCAATGCCAATAGCGCCGTGAACAGCGCAACTGCCAGCGTCTTGGTCAGTTCGATCGCGGCAAGGCGCGACCGCGTGAGGCCGATCGCCCAGAGCGGCGCGAGCTGCGGCAGGCGCGAGTTGGCAAGCGTCAGCAGGCTGGTCAGTAGCGCAATGCCGGCGACACCGAGAGTAAAGGCGTTCAGCGCGCCGGTGACTGCAAAGGTGCGGTTGAAGATGCGGATCGACTCCGCCTTCACCGTCGCCTGGTCGGCGACGCTGCGATCGTCGAGGGCAAACTGCTTCTGCACCGCTGTGATCAGGCCGGGTATGTTGTCTCTCGGAACAATAAGTCCGATCCGCGTCTGCGGCGTTTGCGGAAAGCGCCGGATCAGCGCCGCAACGTTCACGGCGAGCTGTGCCTTGGGGTTACCGTAATCGGCATAGATGCCGGCGATGTCGAGCACCCAGCTGCCGCCCGGCGCGGGGATCTCGATGACGTCGCCGACGCGCAAGCCCAGCCGCCGGCTCAATTGCTCGCTGACGAAGGCAGCATTTCCGGGTACGAGCTGCGTCCAGGCGCGCGGCGCGGCTTCGAGCAGCGGCCAGCGCTCGCGATAGAGCGCGTGGTCGGGCAGGCCGAGCAGCTCGACCGGTTGTCCCTCCAGCTGCGTCTCCGCCCGTCCGCCGCTCAGGATCGCCTGCACCTCGCTGCGCTCGCGCAGCCAGCTTCGGATTGCAACCGCCTTCGCATTGTCGGGCGCGCTGATGTAGACGTCGGCGGCGAGGCGCCCGTTCAGCCAGGTGATGAAGGTACGGCTGAACGTTTCCACCATCGTGGAGACGCCGACATTGACGGCGAGCGCGAGCAGCAGCGCCATCAGTGCCAGCGACAGGCCTGAGAGCTGCTGTCGGCTGTCGGCCCAGAACCACAGCGCCAGCGGGCCTTTCGCGCGGCGCTGGCCAACGAGCAGGATGATCTCGAGCAGTGCGGGGAGGAAAAGCGCCGCGCCCAGCATCAACGCCGCCAGCACGGCAAACCCAGCGATCAGCGAATCGCCATAGCGCAACAGCAGCAGCGCGATTGCGAACACGGCGAGCGCAGCCGCGCCCTGCAGGACCAGCCAGCGCCGCTGCGCCTGTTGCCAGGCCTGCGGCTGCGCGGTCGCCAGCAGTGGCAGCCGCACTGCCTTGACCAGGCTGGTTGCGGCTGCAATCAGCGCGCCGACGATGCTGATGCCGATGCCGGCGAGCCACCATTCGCCGCGCAGCGAAAGCTGTCCCGGGATCTGCGCGCCATAGAGGCCGCGCAGCGATGCCGCGACATCCGGCAGCAGCGCCGCCGCGATGACATAGCCGCAGACAAGGCCCACGAGCCCCGCGGCGAGCGCCAGCACCACCAGCTCGATCACCAGCACGGTGTTGAGCATCCGCGCCGAGGCGCCGCAGGCACGAAGCGTGCGCAGCATCGGCAACCGCTGCTCGAAGGCGAGCCCCACGGCCGAATTGACGATGAAGAGGCCGACGAAGAACGATAGCAGGCCAAAGGCGGTGAGGTTGAGATGAAAGCTGTCGGTGAGGCGTTCGAGCTCGGTCTCCGCGCCCGGCTCGACCCGCTGCAAGCGGTCGCCGACGACGCTTGCGAGCGGCCCGGGCTTGCCCTTGGCCTTGCCGATCAGGAGCCGCGAGAGCTGGCCTTGCTTGCCAAGTAGCCGCTGCGCGACGCCGATATCGACCACCAGCACGTCGGGCACGAGCTGCGGCTGCGCGTGCAGCGGCGGCAATCTTGCGCCGCTGCTGATCTGCGGTGCCGCGCCTTCGGTCGCGTCGAGATCGGCGAGCGTCTCCGGCGCCACCAGTGTCTGGCCGGGCGGGGCGACGAAGGCGCGCAAATCGGACGCGCCGAGCCGCGGCGCGTTGCCGACCTCGGCCGGCAGCGTCACCGGCTCGATGCCGAGGAGGCGGAACGAGCGTCCGTTGATCTGGACGCGGCCCTCCACGACCGGGGAGACCGGCCAGCCGGCGCGGCTGAGCGCAACGAACAGGTCTTGCGAGAAGGTCGCAGCATCGGGCGCGACCAGCATCGGCGTGCGCACGCCGCCGAACATCGCCGCCGCGCGGTCATAGGCGTTGCGCGCCTGCTGGTTGATCGCCTGCACGCCGCTCCACAGCGCGGTCGCCGCGATCAGGCCGATCAGCAGCGTCGCGAGCTGCATCGGATGCCGCCGCCAATGGCTGAGTAGCACGGCGAGGATCCATAGCGCGCGCCTCATGTGATCCGCCCCGCATGCAGCGTGACGTGGCGGTCGAGCGTGGCTGCCAGACGCAGGCTGTGCGTCACCATCAGAAAGCCGCAGCCGGTGCGCGCCACGAGATCGCGCGTCAGGGCCAGGACGTCGTCGGCAGTCGCCTCATCGAGATTGCCGGTCGGCTCGTCCGCGAGCAGAAGTGACGGCTTGATCGCAAGCGCGCGGCCGATCGCGACGCGCTGCTGCTGGCCGCCCGAGAGCTGCTCGGGGTAGCGCCGCAACAGCTTGCCGAGGCCGAGCCGCTCGATCAGCTCGCCGTGCCAGGCGGCATCGTGCCGGCCGGCGATCCGCGCCTGAAACGAAAGATTATCCTCGACCGACAGGCTCGGGATCAGGTTGAACTGCTGGAAGACCAGGCCCAGCCGGTCGCGCCGCAGCGCCGCCCGCCCTGCATCCGGCAGCGCGGTCACCTCGAGGCTTTCGAGCATGATCTTGCCGCCGTCGGCGCCATCCAGCCCCGCGATCAGGTGCAGCAGCGTGCTCTTGCCGCTCCCGGATTCGCCGGTCAGCGCGACGCGTTCGCCAGCGCGCACGTCGAGATCGACGCCGCGCAGCACATGGACCGGCTCGCCGGCCGAGGAGAAGCTTTTCGAGAGGTTTTGAATGCTCAGCACGATGAATGGCGCCGCACGGAATTAACTCGAATGTTGCGTAGCACAGTTGATGCGGAAATGGCGGGGTTGCGTTGCCGTTCAAGCCGTTGTTAGCTCCCAAGACGGCTAAACAAGACGGCCAAATCAAAAGTGCCGAAAAACGACAAGACGGGGAGAGATATGAGCGCTCAGGGAACGCCCAAAGCGGCGGGCAGCACGACGGCCAAGGCAACGCCCAAGGAAACACCAAAGGGCGCCTGGACCGTCACCTTTCTCCTGTTTCTCTTCATGGTGGTGAATTTCGCCGACAAGATCGTCGTGGGTCTCGCCGGCGTGCCCATCATGACCGACCTGAAGCTCGAGCCGGAGCAGTTCGGCCTGCTCGGATCAAGCTTCTTCTTCCTGTTCTCGATCTCGGCCATCGTGGTCGGCTTCATCGTCAACAAGGTGGCGACGCGCTGGGTGCTCTTGACGCTGGCGGTGATCTGGGCGCTGGCGCAATTTCCGATGGTCGGCGCCGTCAGCTTCACCACGCTCCTGATTTGCCGCATCGTGCTCGGCGCGGGCGAGGGCCCGGCCTTCTCGGTCGCAGTCCACGCGATCTACAAATGGTTCCCGGACGAGAAGCGCGCGCTGCCGACCGCGATCCTGACGCAGGGCTCCGCCTTCGGCGTCATCCTCGCGGTGCCGGCGCTCAACTGGGTCATCGTCAATCATTCCTGGCACTACGCCTTCGGCGCGCTCGGCGTCGTCGGCCTGATCTGGGTCGCGGCCTGGCTCGCGCTCGGCAAGGAAGGGCCGCTGGAGGATACGCAGGCGCTGGCAGTCAGCGAGCCGAAGATCCCCTATCTCCAGCTTCTCACCTCGCGCACCTTCATCGGCTGTGTGGCGGCGACCTTCGGCGCCTATTGGGCGCTGTCGCTCGGGCTCACCTGGTTCACGCCCTTCATCGTCAAGGGGCTTGGCTTCTCGCAAACCGATGCGGGCTTCGTTTCGATCCTGCCCTGGGTATTCGGCGCCACCATCGTCATTCTTACCGGCTGGATCTCGCAGGTGATGATGGCGCGTGGGGTGACTACGCGGATCGCCCGCGGCGTTCTCGGCTCGGTGCCACTGGTGCTCGGCGGTCTGATCCTCGCGATGATGTCGCACGTGCAAGGTGCGGGCTTGCAGATCGCCGCGCTCGTGGTCGGCTCGGGCCTGTGCGGGGCGATCTACGTCGTCTGCCCGCCAATGCTCGGTGAGTTCACTCCGGCTTCGCAGCGCGGCGCCGTCATCGCGATCTACGGCGCGCTCTACACGCTCGCCGGCATCATCGCCCCGGTCGTGATGGGCAGCGTGATCCAGCGCGCCGGCTCGACGATCGACGGCTACATGACCGGCTTCACCATCAACGCCGTGGTCATGATCGGCTCCGGGGTGCTCGGCCTGCTGCTGCTGTGGCCGAACACGGAAAAGGCAAGGCTGACCCGCGGCACCGCCGCACAGGCCGGCGCACTGAAGGGCGTGGTGTCGCCGACGTAGTCGGCGCGCGCCTCAATCACCGTTGTCGTCCTGGCGAAGGCCAGGACCCATAGCCACAGGACAACGGAATTGGCACGCTGGTCGCCCCAGCGTGCTTCAACAACTGACATTCGGGGTAATGGTCCTGGCTTTTGCCAGGACGACGTCGGAGATGCGCTACTTGCTGCCTTCCGGCCGCCGCTCCGTCAGCAGCGACAGAAACACCGTGGCGACCATGAACGCCACCGACGCGCCGAACACCCAGTGCGGCGCATTCTGGTCCATGATCCAGCCGAACAGCAGCGGGCTGATGATGCCGCCGAGGTTGAAGCCGGTGGAGACGATGCCGAAGGCACGCCCCGCGGCGCCCGCAGGCGCCGCATTGCGCACCAGCATGTCGCGCGAAGGCGCGATCACGCCGGAGAGGAAGCCGGCAATTGTCATCGCAACGGTCAGCAGCAAGCCGGGCAGTGCGACGAGCGCAATCAGGAGAACGATCGCGGCGTTCGCGGCGAAACAGGCGGCAGCGAGCTGGCCATGGCGTTCGGTGCGGTCCGCGAGGAGGCCGCCCGCGAGCACGCCGACTGCGCCTGCCCCCAAAAATGCCGTCAGCGCGACATTGGCGGTGGAGTAGGAGGCGGCATAGCCGCTCATCAGCGCGACCACGCCGAAATTGTTGATGCCGGCAGCCGACAGGTTGAGCAGCATGAACAGCGCGGTCAGCATGATCAGCGCCGGCGTGATCACCGCCTGTTTTGGTGCGGTTTCGTTTCCCGGCTTCTTCCTGTGCGCGCCGGCGTCGGGAATGTTCATCACGATGAGCAGAAGCGCGCAGAGCACGCCGATCGCGCCCGATGCGATCAGCGCGCCGGTGCCGCCCGAGACCGTGACGAGAGCGGCGACGATCGCCGGTGCCACTGCGCCACCGAGATAGCCGGCGAAGGTGTGAACCGAGAAGGCGCGGCCCATCCGCGCCTCGTCCATGTGCTCGGCGAGGATCGCGTAATCGGCTGGATGATAGACGCTGTTGGCAAGCCCGAGCAGCACCGCGCAGATGATCAGCGAGGCGTAGCTCAGATGCAGGCCGAGCAGCACCAGCGACAGCCCGCCGATCACAAGCCCCGTCAGCAATATTTTTCGCGCGCCAAAATGGTCGACGAGGTAGCCGGTCGGCGCCTGCGTCAGGCCGGACACCACCGCAGATACGGTGAGTGCGAAGCCGAGCTCGATATAGCCGACGCCGAGCTGGCTTTTGAGGAACGGAAACAGCATCGGCAGGACCAGCAGATGGAAATGGCTGACCCAATGCGCGATCGAAATACCCGTCAGCGTGCGCAGCGCGCTGTCGGTCTTCCCCTGTTGCGGTGCGGCGAGAACGTCGGCCATCGCAGTTCCGTTTCACTCCCTTTGCGGGAGCGCAAACTATCGGCGCGAGCGGTTATTTGTCCATGAATGCCGGCGCATGGCAGGTAGTGCGGTGTGGGTAAGGAGGCGTGATGCCTCCCCAATGTGGTTTTGGCGAAAGCCAGGACGACGGCGGAGAACGTTGCTAGCGCGTGCGTTCAAAGCCCGCACAGCATTCCACCGCTCACAGCGGTTCGTCGTCGTTACCGTAGCGATCACGCTTCGGTGTGGCGATGTCGCCGTCATCGTCATCGTCATCGTCATCGTTGTCGGTGTCGCGTGGCGGCGGTGGCTTCTTCGCCTTGTCGTCGGCCTTCTTGGGCGGTTCGATCGTCTTGCCGGTCTTGGCCATGGCTGTATCCGGATGGTGATGCGTCATCGATCCCATAGCGCGATGAGATCGGGACGAATCGTCATCGCGCCAGGTCTAGGTTTGAGCATGATCTTTTCGGAAAACCACTTCGCACTTTTCCGGATCATGCTCTAGCCGGAACATGTGGGCGGTTTCTGACGTATCTCAAGCCGCGACGAGGACGTCAGGTCCGCACCACCGGCCCGCCCGCCTTCTTCCAGGCGTCGATGCCGCCGGCGATATGCGCGGTGTTGGCGAGCCCGGCCTGTTTCGCGGCCGCAACCGCCATCGCCGAGCGCTCGCCGAAGGCGCAGAAGAACAGGACGCGGCGGCCGGTGGCGGCCGCCACCTCGCGCAACATGCCGCCGGGCTTCAGGCTCTCCTCGATCGACGGATAGGGCGCATGCAGCGCGCCCTCGAGCATGCCGTGCTTGGCGCGCTCATTAGTCTCGCGCAGATCGACCAGCAGGATGTCGGGCCGGCCGAGTGCGCGGATGGCGTCGACGGCGCTCAGCGCGCGGCCTTCCTTCTCCAATTCCTCCTGATGCAGGCCGACATGCATGTTGGCTGGCACTGCCACATCCATCATCTTCGGATTGGGCAGCTTCAGATTGGCCATCAGCTCGATATATTCGTCGACCGAGCGCACCTGGAGGCGCGGATTGTAGCGCTTCTCCTCGCCGATGGTGGAGACGGTGTCGCCCTTGTAGTCATGCGCGGGGAAGACCAGCGTCTCCTCCGGCAGCTTGAGCAGGCGATTGAAGATCGAATCGTATTGTGCGCGCGAAGAGCCGTTCTGGAAGTCGGTGCGGCCGGTGCCGCGGATCAGCAGCGTGTCGCCGGTGAAGACGCGGTCGCCCATGAGATAGGAGTAGGAATCGTCGGTGTGGCCGGGCGTGTACATCACGTCGAGCGACATGCCTTCGATCGTCACCTTGTCGCCGTCGGAGACCCGCATCGCCACCACGTCGGCTTTGCTCTGGTCGCCCATGATGGTCATGCAGTGGGTGCGGTCGCGCAGCTCGCCGAGGCCGGTGACGTGGTCGGCATGCAGGTGGGTGTCGACGGCCTTGACCAGCTTGAGGTCGAGCTCGCGCAGCAATTGGCAGTAGCGGTCGACCTTCTCCAGCACGGGATCGAGGATCAGCGCCTCGCCGCCGGCGCGGCTGGCCAGCAAATAGCTGTAGGTCCCCGAAACGCTGTCGAACAATTGGCGAAAGATCATGGCAGACCCCGGCACGAGGTGATTACAAATCATACTACGATGCCGGGCTGAAAGAGAAGTAATTCACTGCATGATGGGGAAAATAGGGATTATTATTTTACGTAACTATGATTGCGGGGTAGGTCCGCTGGACCGAACCCGGAATCAGAGCGGTTATGGACGCTATAGCGCCGCCTAACCTGCCGCTGTCATTCCCCGCGAAAGCGGGGAATCCAGTACGCCGCGGCTCCTCCGTACCTCTCGCTGTCTCTGGAATACTGGATCGCCCGCCTTCGCGGGCGATGACAGCGAGTGAGTTGCGGGGACGTGCCACGAATTCCGGTTCGGTCTTGCGGACCGTCCCCGAATGATGCCTGGGTGGGTCACGGCCGCACCAGCGTGTAGCCATTCTCGGTCAGGAACAGGATCTGGCCGACCCCGACCTGCACCGGTGTCGCGGAGGCGATGAAGTCCGGCCGCCGGCCGGTTTCGCGCTCGATCGTGTCGACGGTGTTGAGGCAGATGTCGAAGCGGACGCCCTGGGCGATCAGGCTCTCGACCTGCTTGCGGTGGTCGTTGGCGCCGAGCAGGAGGTCGATGCCCGGACCGAACGCCACCACCTCGATCGCGACCTTGTCGGGGTCATAGGCCTTCAGGAGATTGTTGGCGACGCTGAGCACCAGCGCCTGCTTCCCGGCGTCTCCGTCGGAGAGCTGGAGCACGATCTTGTGCTCGGCGAACGGCTTGTCCTGCAAGGGCACTTGCTGCGCAATGGCGAGCGGCACCCAAGCCCAGGCAACCAGCGCCAACAGCATCGCGCGAAAATCTGGCGAACGCGTCATCCCTGTCCTGCAATTCCCGGATTATCCTCGACGCCCCTGAGCGTGACGCCGGAGCCTCTGTTCTCCGGCATCCGGCCCGAGCGCAGATACTTTGCGACCACGTCCCAGACAGGCGCGCCTTGCTGGGCGTTGACCGACGCCCAGCCCGCGACCTTGTAGCGCCGCTGCGCCTCGAGCGGCTTGCCGCCGTCGAGCGTGAGCGCGGAGATGCGGCTGCCGATCGCGGCCGTCGGCGTGCAGGTGTAATTGAGCCCGCCGGCGCGCACCATGTCGCCGCCCTGCTGGTGGTAGGGATCGGGATTGAAGAGGTTGTCGCAGATGTCCTCCAGCACGTCCTTGATCTGGCCGCCGGTCATCTCCTGCACATAGGTCTCGGGGTAGGAGATCGCGGTCTCCGCCAGCACATCCTCGAACGTGAGCGGCTGGCCGGCGAGCGCGGTGACGCCCCAGCGGAATCCAGGCGACAGCGCGATCTCGGTATCGAGCTCGCGGCGCAGCGCCGAGCAGATGAGCTCATCCATGGGGCCGGAAAAATTACCGCGTCGATAGAGCAGGCGGTCGGCCGTTGCAATCTTCTCCGACCAGTCGGCGACATGCGGCGCGCGCACCTTGCCGATCAGCTCGGCCATCGCGGGATCCGGCTTCAACAGCTCGGAATAGACCGGCAGCAGATGGTACCTGATATCGCTGACCTTGCCCTTGGCGAGCTGGAGATCGAGCACGGCGAGAAATTTTCCGTTCGAGCCGGCATTGCTGACCAGCGTCGTGCCGCTCGCATTCTTCACCGCAACGGGCTGAGGCACGGCGTCGTGGGTATGGCCGCCGAGGATGACGTCGATGCCGGTGACGCGGCTCGCAAGCTTCAGATCGACGTCCATGCCGTTGTGCGACAGCAGGATGACCGCATCGACCTTGTCATTGCCGCGCAAGCCGTCGACGAGTTTCTGCAGCTCCTCCTCGCGGATGCCAAAGGTCCAGTCCGGCGTGAAGCGCTTGGGATGCGCGATCGGCACGTAGGGGAAAGCCTGGCCGATGATCGCGACGCGATAGCCGCCGAGCTCCCTGATAGTCGAGGGCTTGAACACCCGGCCCGTGGCCTTGTCGAAGGCCTGGGCGTCGTTGAACGCGGCTTCCTCAGTCAGGAAGACGTTCTGCGCCAGAAACTCGCCCTTGAAGCGCTCGAGATTGTCGCGCAGCACCTGCTCGCCATAGGTGAATTCCCAATGCCCTGTCATCACCTCGATGCCGAGCAGGTTGGCGATCTCGACCATGCCACGGCCCTGCACGACGTTGGCGAGCCCCGTGCCCTGCCAGAGGTCGCCGCCGTCGAGCAGCAGCGAGTGCTGCTCGCCGACGTCGTTGCGCAGCCGGTCGATCAGCGTCTTCAGATGCGCAAAGCCGCCGAGCTTGCCGAAGCGGGCCGCGGACTTTTCGAACTCGAAGCAGGTGAAGGCATAGGCGTCCGCGCTGTCCGGCCGGATGCCGAAACGCTCGAGGAAGGCGCGGCCGACCAGATGCGGCGGCCGTCCCGCCATCTCGCCGATGCCGATGTTGACGCTGGGCTCGCGGAAATAGACCGGGTTGAGCTGCGCATGCGTATCGGTGATGTGCAGGATGCGCGCATTGCCGAAGCGTTCGAGGTCGTAGATGCCAGTGGTGTCGGCGCCGCGCGCAAGCCGCGGCAGCCGGGCCGTGACGGCGGCAGCGCCTGCGGCTCTCAGGAAATCGCGGCGGCGGATGGCCATCTCAAGTTCTCCGCGCCCCGTGAAGACGACGATCGTCGGAAGGTTCCACAACGCCAGTCTAGCGGATTTCCATCGCCTTCCAGGCTTCTTTTTCCGATGTCGCCTGGAAGATCGAGGCCTTCGCCAGCGCTTCGGCCTCCTTGGCGGCGGCAACCGCACGGTCGAAATCGCCGCCATCGCCGGCTTTCTTCGCGGCGGCGAGAGTCGAAACGGTCGGGGTCCACTGGTTGCGCAAGCCGGCCGCTTCCCTGGCTGCGGCTTCCGCCGCGGCATAGGCGGCCTTGTAGTCGGCCTCGCTCGCCGCGCGCGCCGGTGCTGCGGCGGCCGTTAGCAGCAACACGAGTGCGAGTGATCGCATTCCGATCATCGTCGTGCTCATGGCCGCGCTCCCGGGCCGGAAATCGGCAGGCCATTGGCGACGTAGGACAGGAAATACTCGACGTCGCGGTATTCGTCCGACTGCGGTTCCAGTGGAACCGCGCGGGTCTGGCTGTTGCAGGTGATGAAGCGGCGGCTGGTCGTGCCCATGCCGCTCCATTCGGAACGGTAGATCGGCATCGCGTTCAAAATGCCGAGCGCCGGCGCCAGGATCTCGGCGCGGATGCGCTCGCCCGGGCTCTGCACATGGCAGCTCGCGCAGGAGAAGTTCATCTGCCCGCGCCGCGTGTAGAAATAGCGCTTGCCGTTCTCGTAAGCCTCGAGCGCGCGCGGATCGTCGGGGATCTTGATGTCCATCAGCTTGCCGCGCGAGGTAAAGGCCATGTAGGCGGTCAGCGAGGCCATCTCGTCCTTGACATAGGAATAGGGCTCTTCGCCATTGGCCGCGCGGCAGCGGTTGAGCGCGAGCTCGAGCGTGACGACCTTGCCTTCCTTCCCGTCGAAATAAGGATAGTTCTGGCGGATGCCGATACCGCCGTTCGGGAAGCAGTCGGCGTAGGTCTTGCCGTTCTTGAACGGGGTCGCAAACATCTCCTTGCCGGCGTCGAGCGCGAACTCGTAAGGCGGAAACTCCTCCTTCTCCTGCCACTGCCGCTTCATGTCCTCGTTCATGGAATAAGGACCGTTGACGAAATCCTCGTGCTTCACGTTCGGGAACTTCTGGAAGTAGAAGTTCTGGAACGCCTTGGCCTCAGTGGCGGGATCGATCTTGTCGGCAGCGATCACGCGCTGCGCGGTGAAGCCGAGCGCCGTGAGCGCGAAGAGCGCGGAGCCGAGCCAGATTGCGGAGCGCGTCTTCATCACGAGATCTTCGCGGTGGTCGTATCCGACGCACCCTTGTTGTCGACCCAGCTGATCTTGAGGTCGTCGCCCTTCTTAGCCCCCTTGAAGCTGAACTTGATGTAGGGGTCCTTGGAGACCGCAGGGCCCCAATCGGCGACGAACACGTCCTTGCCGTCGTGCTCGAATTTCAGCTCCTGGATGAAATGCGCCGGGATCAATTCGCCCTTGGCGTCCTTGACGAAGCCGGAATCCATCGGGTGCTGGATCAGCGCCTGCACCTCGGTGATGTCGCCGTTGGATGTTGCGCGCACGCGAATGCTCGATGCCATCGGATTTTCTCCTACCCGCCGCAGCCGCCGACGGTGACCTTGACCTCTTTGGTCGCGCTGAAGAGCTTGCCGTCGGCCTCCACGATCGCGACCACGTTGGTGGTCTTCGCCATCTTCAGCCGGTTGGCGACGCTCGGGATCGTGCCGTCCGGGATCTTGTAGCTTGCCGCCAGCGCGTTCGGGTTCTCGGCGACGAAGAACGAGATCGATGTCACCTTGTCGAGCGTCGTCGTCACCGAGATCGGCACCACGCCGCCGTTCTCGGCGATCTCCGGCGCATCGAGCTTGATCTTGTCGGACGGCTCGGCGGTCTTGCCGTAGAGCGCCTTGATCGCGTCGGCCTCGCTCTTCTGCCTGAATGCCTCTTCCGGATATTTGTCGTTGGTCGCGGCGTGCGCAGGCGTGGCTGCGAACGGCAGGTTGCCGAGGCCGATCAGCGCAACGGAGGCCGCGCCTTGCAGGATCAGGCGCCGCGTCGCGAGAAGGCCGGTCGTTGCACTCATCTCAGTCTCCTGGCGTGCCCGCCGTTACAAGGTCTGGAGGAAATCAACGATCGCGTTGATCTCCTGCTCGGTCAGAATCCGGTTCCGCCCGAACGGCGGCATCATGGTCTGCGGGTTGCGCTTGGTCTCGTCGAAGAGGATTGCGACCAGCTCGTTGCGGTCGGGGTACTTTGCCTTGATGTCCTTCAGCTCCGGGCCGATCGTGCCGGGCAGGTCGCCGCCCCTGATCACGTGGCAGGTCAGGCAATTGCCCTTGCTGCGGTCGAAGGCGAGCTTCTGGCCCTCGGCGGCGGCGGATTGGGCGCGCGCCGGCGCGGCGGTAATCGCGGCGAGGGCGGCCAGGATGAAGACCAGAGCGGGCTTCCGGGGAAAGGCGGTCAAGGCGTCGATCCGAGGCGTTATGTCGATGATTGCGTTCGCGAAATATAGTGCTCAAAGCACAAAGGACACCGCCTGACAATCACGACTATGCAAGGCGCAAATTGGAGTTAATGTCTTCCGCGTTGCAACCAAAGAGACTATTTGTTCGGCAGATTACGCCCTGACGGGCCAGTGATTTTGGGGCGTCTTGGCGTCCAGTGCCGTTTTTATCTCGTTCTCGTTTTTTCGGGGGCCTCAATTGGCTGAATATGTCGTCGAATTTGGCAAGGACGGCGGGCGGGTCGAGCCCGATGGGCGGCTCGATGCGCCGGCGTTCCATCGCAATCACGAGCCGATCTGGGCGGCGCTTCAGAAGCATCTGGCCGGCCGCCTCGGCGACGTGGTCGAGGTCGGCAGCGGAACCGGCCAGCACGTGGTCCACTTCGCCCGCCTTTCGCCTGATCTCGTCTGGTGGCCGAGCGACCTCAACCAGCGGCATCTGAAGAGCATCGAGGCCTGGCGCGCCTTTTCCGGCCTGCCAAATATCCGTCCGCCGCTGCGCATCGATCTGTCCGATCCCGACTGGTGCCCGGAGATGAAGAGCGGCGAGGGTCCGAAGGACCTCGCGGCGGTGTTCTGCGCCAACGTCGTCCACATCGCGCCGTGGAACGTGGCCGAGGGCCTGTTCGCCGGCGCCGGCCGCTATTTGCGGCCGGGCGGCACGCTGTTCCTCTACGGTCCCTTCAAGCGCGACGGCAAGCACACCGCGCTCAGCAACGCGGTGTTCGACACGTCCTTGCGCGAAGGCAATGCGGAATGGGGCGTGCGCGATGTCGGCGACGTCGAGAAGCTCGCGCAACATGCGGGCCTGCGCCAGATCGATCTCATCGACATGCCCGCCAACAATCTCACGCTGGTGTTTTCGCGCTAGGCCATGAAGACGGTGCGCTCCCTCCCCCGCTTGCGGGGGAAGCGAACTTGATCGAGCGCAAGCGCTTTGATAGCGCCGCCTGCTACGTGCTGTCCAACTGCGTCAGAGGCATGGCCTGCGCCCGTTTGCGCCGGTTGTCCGGCCTTGTCCGCCCCTCCATAGTGCCGGGAATCAAAGAGCCCCTCGGGCGGAAATGCCGATGTTGGACGTGACTTCAGCCGACGAGATTGTCGACGACGCCCGCGTGCGTGCCAATGTGGTGCGCCTCGCGGCGGCGCAGGCGCTGACCGGCGCCAATTCGGCCGTGATCTTCGCCACCGGCTCGATCGTCGGCGCGACGCTCGCGCCCGACATGTCGCTCGCGACCGTGCCGCTGTCGATGTATGTGCTCGGCCTCGCCGCCGGCACATTGCCGACCGGCGCGATCTCGCGCCGCTTCGGCCGCCGCATGGCCTTCATCATCGGCACGGCCTGCGGCACGCTCACCGGCCTTATCGGCTCGTTCGCGATCCTCAATGGCTCGTTCGCGCTGTTTTGCGTCGCGACGTTCCTCGGCGGCCTCTACGGCTCGGTCGCGCAATCCTATCGCTTCGCCGCCGCCGACGGCGCCAGCGCCGCCTACCGGCCCAAGGCGGTGTCCTGGGTGATGGCGGGCGGCGTGTTCGCCGGCGTGCTCGGTCCGCAGCTCGTGCAATGGACCATGGACGTCTGGCCGCCCTATCTGTTCGCCTTCAGCTTCGTGGTGCAGGCGGCGGTGGCGCTGGTCGCGATGGGCATCGTTGCCGGCGTCGACATGCCGAAGCCGGCCGCGGCCGATCTGCACGGCGGGCGGCCGCTGCTGCGCATCGTGCGGCAGCCGCGCTTCATCGCGGCGGCGCTGTGCGGCGTCATCGCCTATCCCATGATGAACCTGGTGATGACCTCGGCGCCGCTGGCCATGAAGCTCTGCGGCCTCAGCGTCAGCGATTCCAATTTCGGCATCCAATGGCACATCGTTGCCATGTACGGCCCGAGCTTCTTCACGGGCGCCCTGATCGCGCGCTTCGGTGCGCCAAAAATCGTCGCGACCGGCCTGTTGCTGGAGGCGGGTGCCGCGGCGATCGGCCTCTCCGGCATCACCGCGATGCATTTCTGGGCCACGCTGGTCGTGCTCGGGGTGGGCTGGAATTTCTCCTTCATCGGCGCCTCCGCGCTGGTGCTGGAGACGCACCGTCCGAACGAACGCAACAAGGTGCAGGCCTTCAACGATTTCCTCGTCTTCGGCATGATGGCGATCGGCTCGTTCTCGTCGGGACAGTTGCTCGCGAGCTACGGCTGGTCGGCGGTCAACATGGTCGTGTTCCCGCCGGTGCTGCTGGGCCTCGCTGTCCTCTCGTTCGCCTCCTATGCGCGCCGCCGCAAGGCGCGACTGGAAGCCGCGATCGGCGAGTTTCCCGACGCGATTTGAACACCGTAGGGACGTGACGACGCTTCAGCAGTCTCCGTCATTGCGAGCGAAGCGAAGCAATCCAGACTGTCCCCGCGGAAAGATTCTGGATTGCTTCGCTGCGCTCGCAATGACGGGATGAGCCGCCACAGCGGAGCTCACGCCTCCCGCTGCTTCAGCAAATCCTCCAGATCCAGCCGTTGCGTGAACATCGCGAGCTTGCCGTCCGGCGTGCGCGGCCATTGTTCTTTCGGCCGGTCCCAATAGAGCTCGACGCCGTTCTCGTCGGGATCGCGCAAATAGAGCGCCTCGGACACGCCATGATCGCTCGCGCCATCCAGCGCGATACCGGCCGAGAGCACGCGATGCAGCGCATCGGCGAGCGCCGGCCGTGTCGGATAGAGGATCGCGGTGTGATAGAGCCCGGTGGTGCCCGGCGGTGGCGGCGAGCCGCCTTTGCTCTCCCAGGTGTTGAGCCCGATATGATGATGATAGCCGCCGGCCGAGATGAAGGCGGCGCCAGAGCCCATGCGCTGCATCAGTTCGAAGCCGAGCACGCCGCAATAGAAGCCGAGCGCGCGATCGAGATCGGCGACCTTGAGGTGAACATGGCCGATGCGGGTGCCGGCATTGACGGCGGGATTGGATGACATGCTGCTCTCCGTGTGTCCGCCCGACATAATGGCTGCTGCAAGATAGCGGTACTGGCCTAACCCGAAACCCAGCGTTTCCGGATCGGCAATTAGCTCAGCTCGGACACCTCGCCCTCCGGCAAGCCGAACTCGAACGTGTTCAGCGTCATCGACACCAGCGTGTAGTAGCCGCACAGGCCGATCACCTCGACGAGCCCGCGCTCGCCGAGCAGCTTGATTGCTTCATCATAGAGGCCCTTCGCCAGCCCATGGCCCTCATGCAGCGACTTCGCGACGTCGTAGATCATCTTGGCCTTGGGATCGTCGAACTCCGGCGTGCGGCGGTCGCGGATCGCGTCGATGATCTCTACCTTCATGCCGCCCTGAAGCGCCAGCCGCTTATGCGCATACCATTCGTAATGCGCGGTCCAGTGCCGCGCCGTCACGAGAATCGCGATCTCCGAGAGCATTGCCGGAAATACCGTGTTGAAGCGCAGGACCTCGCCGAGTCGCGTGGCGTGGCGGGCCATCTCCGGGCTGTTGAGCCAGGCCATCATCGGCGCCGGCGGCTTGCCGCGTTTCCCGGCAATCGACTCGTCATAGGTCTGCCGCTGGTCGTCGCTCATTTCGCCAGGCGAAAGTAGCTTCAGGCGCATTGTCGTTTCCTCTGTGTTTTCAAGCCTCGCAGTGACGGTGACTATAGCCCGATGACGAACAGTGTGAGTAGCCGGGGCCTACGGAATAGGTTGAATTCCGCGATGCGATGGCCCAGAGTCGCGCGCAACAGTCGATCAAAATTGATGGAAACGACCCATGACTCATTCCACGACGCCCGATTCCGAGGCGGCCGAGCTCGAAACATTCCGCAACGAGACGCGTGCCTGGCTGGAGGCCAGCTGCCCGCCCGAGATGCGCAGGCCCGCAACTTCGGACGCCGACGTGTTCTGGGGCGGGCGTAACGCGAAATTCTCGTCCGAGCCGCAGCGCGTCTGGTTCGAGCGCATGCGCGACAAGGGCTGGACCGTGCCGGACTGGCCGAAGGAATATGGCGGTGGCGGCCTCAGCGCTGCCGAGCACAAGGTGCTGCGCGCAGAGATGGCCAAGATGGGTGCGCGGCCGCCGCTGTCGAGCTTCGGCATCTGGATGCTCGGGCCGGCGCTGCTGAAATACGGCACCGAGGCGCAGAAGAAGGAGCATCTGCCAAAGATCGCGGCGGGCCTGATCCGCTGGTGCCAGGGCTATTCCGAGCCGAACGCCGGCTCGGATCTCGCTTCGCTCCAGACCCGCGCCGAGAGCGACGGCGACGACTTCGTCATCACCGGCCAGAAGATCTGGACGTCCTACGCCAACTACGCCGACTGGATCTTCTGCCTGGTGCGTACCGATCCCGCGGCGAAGAAGCACGACGGCATCAGCTTCATCCTGTTCGACATGACCTCGAAGGGCGTGTCGACCAAGCCGATCCTGCTGATCTCCGGCTACTCGCCGTTCTGCGAGACCTTCTTCGACAACGTCCGCGTGCCGAAATCGCATGTCGTCGGCACCGTCAACCGCGGCTGGGACGTCGCAAAATATCTGTTGCAGCACGAGCGCGCGATGATCTCGGGCATGGGCGAGCGCGGCGTCGGCCGCCCGCTCGGCCAGATCGCCGCTGATACGATCGGCACCGATGCGCAAGGCAAGCTCGACGATGCGATGCTGCGCGGCCAGATCGCGAGCTTCGATGTCGATGAAGCGGCGCTTGCGGCCTGCGCCGAGCGCGCGGTCGATCTCGCCAAGGCGGGGCAGGCGCATCCGGCGTTCTCCTCGGCGATGAAATATTACGGCACCGAGCTCAACAAGCGCCGCTACGAGATCCTGATGTCGGCCGGCGGCGTCGATGCGCTGGAATGGGAGAGCGAGCGTTCCAGGCAAGGCGCCCGCCCGCGCGCCTGGCTGCGCACCAAGGCCAACTCGATCGAGGGCGGCACCACCGAAGTGATGCTCGGCATCGTCGCCAAACGCATCCTCGATCTTCCGGGGGCGTGAGGCACACTATAACCACGCGTCATTCCGGGGCGCGCGAAGCGCGAGCCCGGAATCCATACTCCCGATCGTGGTTATGGATTCCGGGCCTGGCCCTTCGGGCCATCCCGGAATGACGAACCAAAGATAGATTTCGAATCGGAAACACCACCATGGCCCTCGTCCTCACCGAAGAACAATCGATGCTCCGCGATTCTGCGCGCGGACTGATCAGCGACAAGGCGCCGGTGTCGCATCTGCGGCACCTGCGCGACAGCAAGGACCCGACCGGTTTCTCCAAGGAGTTCTGGCAATCCTTCGCCGAGATGGGTTTCGCCGGCCTCTTGGTGCCGGAAGAGTTCGGCGGCAGCGGTCTCGGTTGCGTCGAAGCCGGTGTCGTCATGGAGGAGATCGGCCGCACGCTGATGCCGTCGCCGTTTCTGGCGACCAGCGTGGTCGCGGCCTCCGCGCTCACGCGTGGTGGCAATGCGGCACAGAAGTCGGACTATCTGCCGAAGATCTCGAACGGCTCGCTGCTCGCGAGCCTTGCGATCGACGAGGGCGCCAAGCACCGGCCGCTCCAGACCAATCTGCAGGCCGTCCGCGCCGGTAATGGTTTCAAGCTCAGCGGCGCCAAGGCGCTGGTCGTCGACGGCCATGTCGCCGACCTCCTGATCGTTGCGGCGCGGTCGGCGGGCTCCGCCGGCGAGCGCGAGGGGCTGACGCTGTTCCTGGTCAACCCCGCGGCCAAGGGCGTTGCCGTCGAGCGCACCATCATGGTCGACGCGCATAATGCGGCGCGCATCGAGTTCAACAATGTCGAGGTCAATGCCGACAGCGTGCTCGGCGAGGTCGATCAGGGCGCAGGCCTGCTCGACGGCGTGCTCGATATCGGCCGCGGCGCAGTCGCCTCCGAAATGGTGGGCCTGAGCGAAGACGTGTTCGGTCGCACCGTCGAGTATCTGAAGCAGCGCAAGCAGTTCGGCAAGCTGATCGGCGAATTCCAGGCGCTTCAGCACCGTGCTGCGGAGCTCTATGTCGACATCGAGATCACCCGCGCCGCGGTGATGAAGGCGATGCAGGCGCTCGATGCCGACGTCGCCAAGGCCGCGTCAGCCGTCGCGGTCGCCAAGGCGCGCGCCGGCACCACCGCCACCCGTGCGGTGCAGGAAGGCGTGCAGATGCATGGCGGCATGGGCATGACCGACCAGTTCGACATCGGCTTCTTCATGAAGCGCGCCCGGGTCTGCGAGGAATTGTTCGGTGATGCGAATTACCACGCCGAACAGCTGGCGCGGGCGAGGGGGTATTGAGGCGGGGCACGTTGTTGCCTCACTGGTAGGTGTCGTCCCGGCGAAGGCCGGGACCCATAACCACCGGCGGAAATTGTAGCAGAGGCTATCAACTCCGAGTCTTCGCCAAACCCCTCCCTGGGGTTATGGGTCCCGGCCTTCGCCGGGACGACACCGGAGAGTGCCGCGGGGCTCTTTACCGCATCGGCGGTGCATACTGCACGCCGCCGGCGTTCCAGAGCTGGTTCATGCCGCGCGGGATCTTCAGCTTGGATTTCTCGCCGATATTGCGCTCGTACATCTCGCCGTAATTGCCGACGTGGCGAATGATGCGCACGGCCCAGTCCTTGGTGAGGCCGAGCTGCTCGCCGTAATTGCCTTCGGTGCCGACCAGGCGCATCACCTCGGGCTTCTTCGACTTCAGGGCTTCGTCGATGTTCTCCGATGTGACCCCTAACTCCTCGGCATTGATCATGGCGTAGAGCGTCCACTTCACGATCATCATCCAGTCGTCGTCGCGCTGGCGCACCACGGGTGCAAGCGGCTCCTTGGAGATCATGTCCGGCAGGATCATGTGGTCGCCGGGCTTGGAAAGGTTGAGCCGCAGCGCGTAGAGCTGCGAGACGTCGGCGGTGAGCGTATCGCACTTGCCGGTGTCGTACGCCTTCACCACGTCCTCGAGCTTGTCGAACTTCACCTCTTCATACTTCATGTTGTTGGCGCGGAAGTAGTCGGCGAGGTTGAGGGCCGTCGTCGTGCCCGACTGTACGCAGACCTTGCTGCCGGTCAGGTCCAGCGCGGTCTCCTTGTTGCGGGAGCGGGGCAGCATGAAACCTTCGCCGTCGTAATAGGCGACGGCCGGGAAATACAGGTCGTAGTCGAGCTCGCGCGCCATGCTCCAGGTCGAGTTGCGCGAGAGGATGTCGACTTTCCGGCTCTGCAATTCCTTGAAACGCTCGTTGGCATCGAGCGGAATGAACTTGGCCTTGCTCGGATCGTTGAAGATGGCGGCTGCCACCGCGCGGCAGAAATCGACGTCAAAGCCGGTCCAGTTGCCCTTGTCGTCGGGGATGGAGAAGCCCGGCAGGCCCTTGTTGACGCCGCAGAAGACCTCGCCGCGCCGGACCGTGCGCTTCAGCGTGCGGGTGTCGTACATCTCGTAGACAACGGCCAAGGCGCCGACCAGGACGGCGACCGCGAGCCCGATCAGCAGGCCGCCACGAAAACTGCGCATGATTTGTCTCTCTCGAAATAATCGGGAAAAGGAATCTGGACGAGGGTGGGATATTTAGAGTTCGGGCTTCTGCCGGATGACCACCTTGGTCCCGACCGGGACGCGATCGTAGAGATCGGCGACGTCATTGTTGACGAGACGGAAGCAGCCCGAGGACACCTTGGTGCCGATCGTGTCGGGCCGGTTGGTGCCGTGGATGCGGTAGACCGTGGTGCCCAGATACATGGCGCGGGCCCCTAACGGGTTGCCGGGGCCGCCGGCCATGAAGCGCGGCAGATAGGGCTGGCGCTGGATCATCTCCGGCGGCGGCGTCCAGTCCGGCCACTCCTTCTTGTTGGTGATGTTCACCAGCCCCTGCCACTGGAAGCCGTCGCGGCCGACGCCGATGCCGTAGCGGATCGCGCGCCCGCCGGGCTGGACCAGATAGAGGTGACGCTCCGAGGTCGAGATGATGATGGTGCCCGGCGCTTCGGTCGTGCGGTAGTACACGACGGTCTTCTGCCATTCCGGATCGAGCTGGTAGGAGTCGTCCGCGATCAGGCCCGGCTCGTCGCCGCGGTCGGGCTGCTGGGCGGAGGCGTAGGAGGTCGAGAGGATCAGGCCGAATGTGGTGATCAACATCCCGGTCAGGCGACGAAAATCCGTCATTTCAAGCTCTCCCCGCTGCCACAGCGCAAATCAATCGGACGCATCAAAACTCAGAGGCAAGTTCATGGCAAGTTTTGGGCGACCCCGGCCGGTATGTCACGAGAATGCTTTGGTTTTTTGACGTGGATCAATGCCACGAACAGGGGGGATGGCGCGAAAAGCCGCTTCTGCGGCATCGATTGCGGGTCGAGGCGGGCTAGATTTGACTGTTCTCAGGCTTGATCCCGAGCCGCCGGACGACCTCGGTGGCCACGGCGCGGGCCTCTTGCCGCGAGCCGATGCGGGGGCTGCGAAACCTTTGTCCTGAGAGCAATCTGATCGCGACGATGCAGTGCTCGTCCTCGGACCTGCCGCGGCGCTCGACCGTGATCGCCTCGACGTCGCGTCCCTCGATATGGTCCGCGCGCAGCTTGCCGTCGCCCGACAGGCGTTCAACGCTGATATCGCCTTGCCGGATGATCCAGAAGGCGCCGGTGACGAGATTGGCGTATCTGTGGACGGCGAACGCGGCGATCGCGCCGATCGGCAGCAGCAGGATGTCGATCGGGCCGGGCGACAGGCCACGCCACAGCTTGTAGGCGTAGGGCACGGCGGACAGTCCGGCCACGATCAATGCAACGATCCTGATGTCCCTGCTGGAGAACGGCTCGACGGGCTCGCCGAGATGCATCTCGGGATTGGCGGCATCGAGCGGATTGGCCGGGGCCTCGACATTGGGAACGCCGAACTGCGCGGCGATCCGCGCAACCGTGTCGCGGACATGCGTGACATCGGAGATCGGCGGGGACGTCAGCCGTTCCCCCGACGCCAGCGTGAAGGCCAGGTGGAAACGCGTCGTGGAAGCCTTGCGTCCTTGGCCCTGTCCTTGGCCCTGTCCCTGGACCTGGAGTTGCGAGATGTCATCTTTCGCGACGATCCTGGTGCGGAGCCGTCCGAACGGACGCTGTCGCCCGATCAGGATCTCATTCGGCGTGATGATCCACACCACCGCCGGTGTGAGCATGACGCCGCCGATGAACGCCGCTCCGAGCAGCAGCGCGACCACGGAGATGATCAGTTCCAGGACATCGTGCGCGAACAGGCCTGGCGTGAAGCACAGGGCAACGATCGCCGCGAAGCCGGCGATCACCAGCCGCTGCGCAATTGAGGAGCCTTCACGAAGGCGGATGTCGTTGCTGGTGGTCGCGTCGTCCATGTCGGGCGGCCGATTCCGTCGGCACGAAACTCCACGGACGCATCCGTGGAGTCAAGCAACAACGGCGGCATGTGAAACCGGCCAAGAAACCGGTCAAGCAATCAGCCACGTGACGTCGGTGCGGCATCAGCTATTGGCGTTCAGCAGGCGAGCGACCGTGCGGTCGATCTCGTCATAGCGGCCCTCGCCGGCATGCTCGAACACGATGCGGCCGGACTGGTCGATGATGTATTGCGCCGGCCAATACTGGTTGCGGTAGGCATTCCAGGTCCGGGAGTCGTTGTCCTGCGCCACCGGATAGCTGATGCCATGACGCTTCAGCGCGGCCTGCACGTTGGAAGCCGAGCGCTCGAACGGAAATTCCGGCGTGTGCACGCCGACCACGACGAGGCCCTTGTCCTTGTATTTGGCGTAGAGCTCGGTGACATGCGGCAGCGTGTTGACGCAGTTGACGCAGCCATAGGTCCAGAAATCCACCAGCACCACCTTGCCGCGAAGATCGGCGAGGCTCAGCGGCTTTGAGTTGAACCAGTTGCTGATGCCGGTGAAGTCCGGCGCGACCTGCTGGCTTGCGGCCGCAGTGACCGTCGGCGCCGGGCGCGCGGCCTCGTCGCAGATGCCGGGGATGACGGCGCCGGTCACGCCAAAGCCGAGCAGCGCGGCAGATACGGCGAGCAGTTTGAGAGTCATGGAAGCGTCCTCCGATGTGGGGTCACAGGCCGATCTGGCCCGTGGGATAGAAACCGGTCAGCCACGCCACGATCAGCGTGTCGTATTGGAAGTAAGCGGCCAGTGCGAAGGCGATCACGACGACGCCAAACGCCTGCTGCAAACGGGGAGAGACGCGCGCGATGCTGCGCACGCGTGTGGTCACGGCCTGTCCGCCATAGGCGATCGCGAGCATCGGCAGCGCCGCGCCGATCGCGTAGGCGATCAGCAGCGTGCCGGCCCAGGTGAGGTTCTTCGAGGTCGCAACCAGGGTGAGGATCGAGCCGAGCACGGGACCTGCGCAGGGCGTCCAGACCAGGCCGAGGGTGGTGCCGAGCACCAGCCCGCCAAGCGCGCCCTCGCGCTGCGCGTTCTCTGAGCCGCCCAAATCGAGCCAGCCATGAAGCCGGATCGACAGCCACTCGAACGGCGCCGGCCACAGCATCAGCAGGCCGAAGCCGAGCAGCAGAACCGCGGCCGCCGAACGCAGCACGTTCGGGTCGAAATCGAACAGGCGCGTGATCGCGCCGAGCAGCAGCGCGGTTGCGGAGAACGAAACGACGAAACCCAGCGCAATCATCGCGGGCCGCAAGCGTCCGGCGCGGCCGATCGAGGCGCCGAGCAGGATCGGCAGCACCGGCAGCGTGCAGGGCGCGGCGATGGTGAGGACGCCGGCAAGGACAGCAAAGATCAGGTCGAGCATCGAGCCCTCGTGGATGGGATCACGAGGTAGTTTCGAGCCGAATGCTCCGGTCGTTACCCGGCGTCACGCGTTCGTGACGGGCGGTGTCAGCCACAATGCAGGTGCGCCCCCTCTCCCGCTTGCGGGAGAGGGTTGGGGAGAGGGTGCCTCCGCAATGAAGAGCCCTCGGTGGAGAGAACCCCCACCCGACGCGCTCTCCGAGCACGTCGGCCTCCCCCGCAAGCGGGGGAGGCTAGGAACCGTGGCCAGGGCTTTGCCCCAAATAAAAAACGACCCGGAGGCGGGCACACCGTCCGGGTCGTTGGAGGTCGTTGGGAGGTTTAAGCAAACCGTACGAAGGCTTTATAGGAGGGAAGTTTTTCCGCCTGATGTTGTGGTTCGTTTCAATTGTTTCGTTGGCGGTAACGCTTTCGTGTGACGGGATAGGGCCGGTCGACCAGTCCTATCCCTTTGAAATTACAAATCTTCAGGCCGCGAAGCGGTCGATGCCGGCACCCTTAAGCAAATCGGCGAGTTGCTTGCGGGCGTAGAACATGCGGGTCTTCACCGTGCTCTGGGGGATGCCGATGATCTGGCCGACCTCCTCCACCGATTTCTCGTGGTAGTAGACGAGGTTGATGATCTCGCGGTGCGCCGGCGACAGTTTTGCCACGCAGGCGCGCAGGATCGCGCTGGTATCGTTGCGGTCGAGCGCAGTTTCCGGCGTGTCGTGCTCGTCCGGGATCTGGCGCACGTCCTCCTGGTCGATGTCCTCGAAGCGGCGCTGGCGCATCGCGGTGAGCGCCTTGAAGCGGGCGATCGAGAGCAGCCAGGTCGAGACCTGCGAGCGGCCCTGGAATTGGCCGGCGGTCCGCCACACGTCGAGGAAGACCTGGCTCACGAGGTCTTCGGCCGTGGTGGCGTCGCGAACGATGCGCAGGATGAAGCGGTACACCCGCACATTGTGACGGCAGTACAGCATGTGCATGGCCGTCCGATTGCCGTCGGCAATGCTCTCCAGAAGCATTTCGTCCGAGGTCGCCTGAGCGGCAATGATGCCCTGGGTTGCCTGGGCGTTGATGGCGACGACGTTCTGCATGACTAGCTCCCCGTAGCGCCGCAACCGAGCGGCGTTTCCTTGGATCAAAGTGTTAAAGAGCCAGCGTTTCGGGACGTCTGCGCCACAAGCGGAAAATGGTTTCGTGCGCCGTCAAATTGTTTCGTCGCGGGCGGGCGGACGAAACATTCGGGGCAGAAAAGCCAATTATTTCAATATACGGGATTTGCGGGGGTGTGGACTTTGCGGAGGCGGGAACGAATCTTGGCTTCCGCGTTCGCCGCCGCTCCTTATGTTGTGCGCGTCATGATCAAATCTGAAGAGCAATGGGCGCGATTTGAGCTGCGGCGGCAGAGCGATGCGCTCGTCTACACCTTCGACCGCGCCGCGCGGGCGGACGGCAGCGTCGGCTACAAGCGCCGCGATGGCGATTACTGGATCATCCGCAAGCCCGGTTGGGGATGGATCGCGCTCGATGAGGCCAGCCAGTCCTGCGCAGGGCGGCCTTGGAATGTGTTGCCCGACGATCAGGGTGATCGTCCACCGGAGGGCGACTGGGTCAGCCGTAAGGGCGCGAAATCCTACGTCTACAGCCTCGTCTATATCGATTGACCCTACGCCTTCTCGCCGCCGGGCGAGAACAGATAGCCGCCGCCTCTGATGGTGCGGATCACGGCGGGCTTGGTCGGGTCGGGCTCGATCTTGCGACGGATGCGCATGATGCGCAGATCGACGGCGCGGTCGAAGGCTTCTGCATCGCGCGCATTGGCGAGTTCGAGCAGACGCTCGCGCGACAGCACGCGCTTTGGATTGGCCGCGAACACTTTGAGCAGTCCGAACTCGGATGCGGTCAGCGGATGCTCATTGCCTTCGTCGTCGCGCAGCGCCTGCGCTTCGAGGTCGAGCCATTTCGTGCCGAAGCGCACGAGCTGATCCTTGTCCGACTTCGCCGCCGCCGCTTCCGCCGCAACGGCTTTCACCGGCGCGCTTCGCCGCAGCACCGAGCGGATGCGCGCCATCAACTCGCGCAGCTCACACGGCTTTGCCACATAATCATCGGCGCCGAGCTCGAGCCCCACGACGCGGTCGATCGGGCTCGCGGTGGCCGTGAGCATGATCACCGGCACGTTGATGCGGCTCTTGAGGTCGCGGATGATCGACAGGCCGTCTTCCTCGGGCATGTTGAGGTCGAGCACGACGAGATCGGGCATGCTGCCCTGGATCGCGGTGCGTAAGGACTTGCCGCCGTCGCACAGCGTCACGGTGAAGCCGTGCATCTTGAGGTAATCGCCGACCATTTCGCGGGCCGGCGCCTCGTCGTCGACGATCATGATGTGCTGGCTTTGGGTCATGGCAATTCGGTCGCGGGTAGGGTGATGGTGAAGGTCGAGCCCTTGCCGGGGCCGTCGCTCTGGGCGGTCACCTCGCCGCCATGCATGTCGATAATACGCTTGACGATGGAAAGCCCAAGGCCCGTCGAGCTCTCGCCGGCGGTCGGCTTGGCGGAAAGCCGCTGGAACCGGCCGAAAAGGCGGCCGAGATCCTCCGGCGACAGGCCCGCGCCCTCGTCGTTGACGCGAATGACGGTGTCGTTGCCTTCATGCGTCACCGTGACGCCGATCTTGCCGCCGATCGGACTGTATTTGATGGCATTGCTCATCAAATTGTCGATCGCCTCGCGGATGCGGTCGGTGTCGCACATGGTGACGATGTTGGCCGGCGCGGTGACGTTGATCGTCTGCTGCTTGTTGACGGCGAGCGGCTGGTTGGCCTCGGCGACCTCCTGCACCAGGGATGCGACGTCGACCGGTTCGCGGCGGATGGTGATATCGAAAGCGTCTGCCATCGCGTCCGAGATCAGGTGATCGACCATCGTGGTCAGGCGCTTGGTGGCGTCGCGGATGTGATCGACCTGGGCGATGACGCCGCCGGTCGATGCGCCCGTCGTGATCAGCTCCTTCAGCATCTCGGTGCGGCCGAGAATGACGCCGAGCGGGTTCTTCAGGTCGTGGGCGACGGTGCCCAGAATCTCGTTCTTGAAGCCGTTGGCGCGCTGGAGCCGGAGCCACTGCGCGGACAGCCTTCGATTGGCCTGCATCAGCGCCCGGGTGCGCTGGGCGACGCGGTCCTCGAGCTGGGTATTGGCGTCCTGGAGCTGCTGATAGAGGATGACGTTGTCGAAGGCGATCGAGAGCCGGCTGGAGAAGATCTCGACCAGCGAGCGGTCGGTCTCCGACAGGTCGCGCTCGGCCTGCAAGAGCACCACGACCTCGCGGCCGCTGCCGGTGCGCAGATAGATCACGCTGCGATGGTCGGCGAATTCGTTCTTGCGGCGCTGGAAGGCCGCTTCCACGAGTGTGCGCAGATCGGGGTCGAGCGCTTTCGAGGTGGTGGTACCGATGAAGCGGCTGTAGCAGCCGCTTCCCGCCAGCACCGACAGCTCCGCGCCCGCCGATCCGCCATTGTCGCGCAGCACCAGTATACCGGCGCAGTCGACGTTGAGCAGCGAGGCGAGCTGGGTCAGCACGCCCTCGGCGAGCCGCTGCATCGACTTGAAGTCGTAGAGGGTGGAGGCGGCGTCGATGATGATCTCAAGCCCGCGCCTCGTCTGCACCATGCGCTCGAGCTGCTGATAGGAGCGCAGCGCCGCGGTCAGCGAGGTGAACAGCTTGTCGGCGGTGAGCTCGGTCTTCGCCTTGTAGTCGTTGATGTCGTACTGGACGATGACGCGCCGCTCCGGCGCCTGGCCCGGCTGTCCCGTGCGCAGGATGATGCGAACGGTCTCGTTCCTGACCTCGTTGCGGATGAATTCGACCAGCTCGAGCCCGGCGACATCCGTCTCCATGATGACGTCGAGCAGCACGGCGGCGATGTCGTTGTGCTCGCGCATCAGCTTGCGGCCCTCGGCCGCCGAATAGGCGGAGAGGATTTCGAGGCCCTGGCCGTTCAGGCTGTAGTCGGACAGCGCGAAGCGGGTGCCGTCATGCACAGCGGGATCGTCGTCGATGACGGCGATCTTCCATTTCCGCGCAGTCGTATCCTCCGCCGCGGTGGCGGTGTCGTCGATCAGGTGGAGGACATCGTCCTGTTCGGCCATTGAGAAGTCCCGTCAGTCTCTGTGCTTTGCGCGCCGCCCTTGGCGACCCGGGGCATGATAATGCGAAAAGTGGTGCCTTGTCCCAGCTTGGATTCCAGCATCATCCGCCCGCCGAGCTGCTGGGTGACCAGGTTATAGACGATATGCAGGCCGAGACCCGTGCCGCCTTCATTGCGCCGGGTGGTAAAGAAAGGGTCAAAGGCCTGCCGCTGCACGTCCGGCGTCATGCCGGCGCCGTCGTCGGCAAAGCTGATCTCGATGTCGTCAGACCCGCGCGGCCGTGCCGAGATCGAGATGGTGCCGGCGCGGCCGTCGGCGAAGGCGTGGTTGGCGGCGTTGAGGAACAGGTTGGTCAGGATCTGGCCATAGGAGCCGGGATAGCCGTCGAGCAGCAGCCCCTCGGGCACGTCGACGTTGAGCGTGATCGCCGAGCGCTTTAGCACCGGGCGCAGGCTCGCGATGATCTGGTCGGTGGCCTCGCTTAAGCTGAACTGCCGCCGCTCGGCATGGGAGCGGTCGACCGCGACCTGCTTGAACGACTGGATCAATTCTCCGGCGCGCGTCAGGTTGGCGACGAGCTGCTGCGAGGCGTCGCGCGAGGACTGCACGAACTCCTCGAGCTGCGAGCGGCGAAGGCCGCCGTCGCCCTTGAGCTGCGCCTCGAAAATCTCGCTGCGCCGGGCAAAGCTGGACGCAACCGTGAGGCTGATGCCGATGGGGTTGTTGACCTCGTGGGCGACACCGGCAACGAGGCCGCCGAGCGCGGCAAGCCGCTCGGCGTCGATCAGGTTCTGCTGCGCGGCGTTCAGCTCCAAGAGCGCGCTCTCGGCCTTCTCCTTCGCGGCGCGCAACTCGTCCTCGGTCTGGCGCTTGGCGATCGCATTCTCGCGGAACACTTCCACGGCGCGGGCCATGGCGCCGACCTCGTCGCGCGCCCTGATGCCCTGCACCTCGCGGTCGAGATCTCCGATCGTGATCGCGCGCATCGCGGTCATGATCTGCTGCAAGGGCAGCCGGATCGACAGCGCGATCAGCACGCCGACGGTCAGGATGATGCCGAGGAAGATCACCGCGATCGAGAGGACGCGGCGGGAAATGTCCGACAGCGTGCGGTCGAAGGTCTCCTGCGCCCGCTGCTCGCGCTGGCGCATCTTGGTCGAGAGGTCGTCGATGGCGCCGATCGCCTCGGCCTGGCTCGCGTCGATGGTGTTGCGCAACAGCTCGGTGCGGCTCGTGAGCTGCTCGGAAAGGTTTGCAAAGCCCTCGCGCAGCGCGGCGGTGCGGGTGGCGAGCCGCTCCAGCGCCATGCGCTGGAGATCATTGTCGGCGAGATCCTGCATCACCGGGATGGTCTTCTCGATCGTCTCGGTGTTGCGCCGGGCGTCCTCGGCGGCGGCGACGGAGAGCGAAAGATAATAGGAGTTTGCCGCGACCAGCATCGCGGTGAAGGCTTCACGTGACTTGCCGAGCGAGGGCCAGATCAGCGCGTCGCGATGGCCGGTGGCGCCTTCGATGATGGAATAGAGCCCGGCCATGTCCTTGGCGGGTCCCAGCACCTGGTCCTCATAGGTCTTGGCGATGGTCGCCTGGACGCTGCGCAATTCGCCAAAACCGTTGAGGAAACGCTCGGTGGTGCGCTCGAGCTCCTCGACCGAGCCCGACAGCATCGGGTCCTTGGCGGCGCGGTTGGTCAATGTGCCCAGCACGGCCTCGCGCAGCAGCAGGATCTCGGCGAACAGGTCCGGGCTCGGCTGGTTGATGTAGCGGTGGATGAGGTTTTGCAGGCGCCCGGTCTCGCTTTCGAGCAGCGCCAGGATCTTGTCGGACTCGCGCACCTGGCGGACGTCGTCCCAGGCGGAGCCCAGCACCTGCGCCCCGTTCCAGATCATCGCCACCAGCACCACGACCACGGCGGAGTTCAGCGCCGCGATCGACAGGATGCGCCAGCGGATCGGGACGGCGCGCAGCAGGCCGACGAGGCGGGCGCGCAAGCGTCCGACCGGGCCGGGCGGCCTTTCCTTGTCGCTGTGTCCAAGCGCTGCCAAGAGGCCTCACTCCACCTTGCGAATGCGTTCGATCAGCGCGGCCGCGGCGGGATCCTCTGCGGCCTTGGCGTAGATGCCCGCCATCGCCTCCTCGAACGGCTTGCGGTCGATATCCCTGACGATGGTGACGCCGGCCGCCTCTGCCTTGCGCTGCGACTGCTCCTCCAGATCGCGCCACTTCTCGCGCATGAAGCGGCTGGAGCGCAGCGCGGCCTCGCGGAAGATCTGCTGGTCCTCCGCCGACAGGCTCCGCCACGCCTTCAGCGAGATCACCAGCACCTCCGGGCTCATCGTGTGCTCGGTCAGCGTGTAGTAGCCGGCATATTTGTAGTGGTCCGTGGTCACGAAGGAGGGCCAGTTGTTTTCTGCGCCGTCGATCAGATGGGTCGCAAGCCCCGTGAGCACCTGCCCATAGGGTAGTGCGACCGGCTCGGCGCCCAGCGAGCGGATCATCGCAGACATCAACTCCGATTGCTGCACGCGGATCCGCAATCCCCTGAGATCGGCCACGCTCTTCACCGGCCGGACGCCGTTGTAGATCGACCGCGCGCCGGAATCGTAAAAGGCGAGGCCGACGAAGCCGAAAGGCTCGAAGCTGCCGAGGATTTCACTGCCGATCGGTCCGTCCAGCACTTTCTGCATGTGTTCGATGGAGCGGAACAGGAACGGCATTGCGAGCACATTCATCGCCGGGACGAAGTTGCCGATCAGCGCCACGTTGGTCCGGTTGAGGTCGATCGCGCCAGCCCGGGTCTGCTCGATCGTCTCCTTCTCCTCGCCGAGCTGGCGGGAGTGAAACACCTTGACCTCATGTCGGCCGCCGGTGCGCTCCGCGATCAGGGCGCCCATGTAACGCAACGCCTGGACGGTCGGATAATCCTCGGTCTGGGTGTCGGCGGCGCGAAATTCGCGCGCAAACGCCCCCGTCGCGCACATCGCGAACAAGAGCACGACGAAAACCACCCCGGTCCGCGAGAGTTCGGCACGGCTCAACACTGGCACACTCAACCCCTCAGTGATGGAGTCTATGGCGGGAAGAAAAGGTTCAATGCAATCTAGCAGATGGTTGAGGGAAGGCTATCCCGGGTCGTCGCGGCGGTCGATTGTGCGGTGCGTCGTAGACTTATTCCCGGTTGAAACTAGGGAGGCCGGGCCTTAAGCACGTGCAAGCGAAAATCGCCCTTTTGTTCGCAGCCGACGGGATAAGCGAATCGTGATATCCGCCTCGCGCCTCTTGCAAGCCCTTGCCGTCGCCGCGGCGCTAGCGCTGAGTTCTCCGGCGCGAGCCGCCACCGACATTGCGCTGTGGCACGCGATGTCCGGCGAGCTTGGCCGTCAGTTGGAGAAGCTCGCCTCCGACTTCAACGCCTCGCAATCCGACTACCGGATCGTGCCGAGCTACAAGGGCAACTACACCGAGACGGTGACGGCGGCGATCTTCGCCTTCCGCTCGCGCGGCCAGCCGGCGATCGTCCAGGTCAACGAGGTGGCAACGGCCACCATGACCGCGGCCAAGGGCGCGATCTATCCCGTGTTCAGCCTGATGAAGGATCAGAACGAGCCGTTCTCGCCCGGCGCGTATCTGCCGGCCGTGTCCGGCTATTACACGGATGCGGCCGGCAATCTGCTGTCGTTCCCGTTCAACGCCTCGACGCCGATCCTCTACTACAACAAGGCCATGTTCCGTGATGCCGGCCTTGATCCGGAGACGCCGCCGAAGACCTGGCCGGAGCTCGGGGCTGCCGCCAAGCGTCTGCGCGAGCGCGGCGCGGCGTGCGGCTTCACCACCTCCTGGCCGTCGTGGATTCATGTCGAGAATTTCTCGGCGTTTCATGATCTGCCGCTGGCGACCAAAGCGAACGGTTTTGCGGGGCTCGACGCAGAATTGCGCATCAACAATCCGGTCATCGTCCATCACGTCGCGCAGCTTGCCGAGTGGCAGAAGGACAAGGTGTTCGACTATAGCGGCCGCGGCCAGTCGGCCGAGCCACGCTTCCAGAGCGGCGAATGCGGCATCTTCATCGGCTCGTCAGGCACGCGCGCCGACATCAAGGCCAATTCGAAATTCGAGGTCGGCTACGGCTTGATGCCGTATTGGCCGGACGTGAAGGGCGCGCCGCAGAACTCGATCATCGGCGGCGCCACGTTGTGGGTGCTGCGCGACCGTCCGCGCAACGAGTACAAGGGCGTGGCGCGGTTCTTCGCTTATCTCTCGCAGCCGGGCGTGCAGGCAGCCTGGCACCAGAACACAGGCTATCTGCCGATCACCCGCGCCGCGTATGAGCTGACGCGCGCCCAGGGCTTTTACGAGCGCAACCCGGGCAGCGCGATTTCCTTCGAGGAGATCACGCTGCATCAGCCGACCGAGAACTCGAAGGGCATCCGGCTCGGCTCCTTTGTGCTGATCCGCGGTGTCATCGAGGACGAGCTGGAGCAGGCCTTCGCCGGCAAGAAGGGCGCCCAGGCGGCAATGGATTCGGCAGCCGAGCGCGGCAACAAGCTGCTCCGCCAGTTCGAGCGTGCCAGCCCGGAGCGGTAGCGCCGCTGCTCAATCTGAATGCGCTCACAATATCAGCCTATTCGGTGAGCAAAGAAGGCTCTTTGTATGCAATCGGTCTGCCGAGAAACCCGCCTCACGTGCTGCGACGTTTTGGCATTTTAATCGCTGCGTCAGTTGGTTAGCCGCGCCTTAGCATCTCGTTAAGCTTTGGCACGAACCTTGCGAATCCTGTTCCAACCAAAAATTTGCGTTGGAGCATTGCCATGAAGCGCCGCGATTTCCTGAAGTCCGTCTCTGGATTGGCAGCCGGCGCGGTGCTCCCGGCAGCGCCGGGTGTGATCTCCTCGGCCAAGGCCGACGCGCGCTCGGAGACGCTGCTGATCGTCTCCGAAGGCGGCCCCAACAATCTCGACATCCACGGCGTCGGCACCAACGTGCCCGGCTATGAAGTGTCCTGGAATTGCTACGACCGCCTGATCAGCCATGAGATGAAGAGCGGCCCCGGCGGGGTGCCCTATTACGATCGCGACAAGTTCAAGGGCGAGCTCGCCGACGACATGAAGATCGACGACATGTCGGTCACCTTCAAGCTGAAGAAGAACGCCAAATTCCACGACGGCACACCGGTCACCGCGAAGGACGTGAAGTGGTCGCTCGACCGCGCCGTCAGCGTCGGCGGCTTCCCGACCTTCCAGATGAGCGCGGGCTCGCTGACCAAGCCCGAGCAGTTCGTCGTGGTCGACGATTACACCGTGCGCGTGGATTTCCTCAAGAAGGATCGCCTGACGATTCCCGATCTCGCGGTCATCGTGCCCTGCGTCGTCAATTCGGAGCTCGTGAAGAAGAACGCGAGCGAGAAGGATCCCTGGGGCCTCGAGTACACGAAACAGCAGACCGCGGGCTCCGGCGCCTACAAGGTGACGAAGTGGACTGCCGGCACCGAAGTGGTGATGGAGCGCAACGAGGATTGGGTCGGCGGTCCATTGCCGAAGATCAAGCGCGTGATCTGGCGCATGGTGCCGCAGGCCGGCAACCGCCGAGCGCTGCTCGAGCGTGGCGACGCCGACATCTCGTACGAGCTGCCGTTCAAGGATTTTCAGGAGATGAAGGCGAACGGCAAGCTCAACGTGGTGTCGCTGCCGTTCTCCAACGGCATCCAGTACATCGGCATGAACGTGACCAAGCCGCCGTTCGACAATCCCAAGGTCCGGCAGGCCATGGCCTATGCGATGCCCTACCAGAAGATCATGGACGCCGTGCTGTTCGGTCTCGGCAATCCGATGTTCGGTGCGGCAAAGGACAAGGCAACCGAAGTGGCCTGGCCGCAGGCGACTCAATATTTCACGGACATGGAGAAGGCGAAGGCGCTGCTCGCAGAAGCCGGCTACGCCAGCGGTTTTGAGACGACGATCTCGTTCGACCTGAATTTTGCTGGCGTCAACGAGCCGCTCTGCGTGCTGGTGCAGGAGAGCCTCGCGCAGCTCGGCATCAAGGCCACCATCAACAAGGTGCCCGGCGCCAACTGGCGCACCGAGCTCAACAAGAAGGAGATGCCGCTCTTCACCAACGTGTTCTCGGGCTGGCTCGATTACCCCGAGTACTTCTTCTACTGGTGCTATCACGGCAACAATTCCGTCTTCAACACCATGAGCTACAAGTCGGCGGAGATGGACAAGCTCATCGACGGCGCGCGCACCGCAGCCGCAACCGGCGACAAGTCAGCCTACGATGCCGACGTGAAGGGCTTCGTCGACCTCGCCTTCGCCGAGGTCCCGCGCATCCCGCTGTATCAGCCCTTCGTCAACGTCGCGATGCAGAAGAACATCAGCGGCTATCAATACTGGTTCCACCGCCGCCTGGATTATCGCGCGATGGCCAAGGGGTGAGGCGTCATGCTGATCGTCAGCGACGCATCGGCATCTGTTGGTCGTTTCAATTGGAGTGAGGTGGGCACCGTCCTCTCATTCCCTCCCCCCTTGCGGGGGAGGGGCAGGGAGAGGGGTAGCCACGAACTCCGACCTCGCTTGCGGCCACCCCTCTCCCCAACCCTCCCCCACAAGGGGGGAGGGAACGCAGCGGAGCGAGTGGCGACGCTCTCGCTAACGAGCGGCAGTGCCTTGTCATTCTGGAGCGCCCCATGCTGACCATGATCGGCAAGCGCCTGATGTTCGCGATTCCCTCGCTGATCGGCGTCGTCATCGTCACCTTTCTGCTGACGCGCGCGCTGCCCGGTGATCCCGCGGCCTATTTCGCCGGTCCCGCCGCAACCAAGGAAGCAGTCGAGCAGATTCGCAAGAAGCTCGGCTTCGACAAGCCGCTGATCGAGCAGTTCTTCCGTTACGCCAACGATCTCGCCCATGGCGATTTCGGCACCTCGCTGACGACCGGCCAGCCGGTTGCGACCGAGATCCGCAATCGCCTGCCGGCATCGGCCGAACTGACGCTACTCGGCCTCATCGTCTCCATTGCCATCGCCATTCCGCTCGGCGTGCTCGCGGCAACACGGCCGGGCTCCTGGATCGATCATCTCTGTCGCGTCACGACGACAGCCGGCGTGTCGCTGCCGGTGTTCTTCACGGGCCTCGTGCTGGTCTACGTCTTCTATTTCCAGCTCGGCTGGTCGCCGGCGCCGCTTGGCCGCCTGGATGTGTTCTACAGCGCGCCGCCCACGATCACCGGCTTCTATTTGATCGACACGCTGATCGCGCGCGACTTCGAGGCGTTCCGCTCGGCATTGAGTCAGCTCATCCTGCCTGCGACGACGCTTGCGATCTTCTCGCTGGCGCCGATTGCGCGCATGACGCGCGCCTCGATGCTCGCGGTGCTCGCCTCCGAATTCGTCCGCACCGCGCGCGCCAGCGGATTGTCGCCGGCGACCGTCATCGTCACCTATGCCTTCCGCAACGCCATGCTGCCGGTCATCACCACGCTCAGCATGGTGTTCTCCTTCCTGCTGGGCGCCAACGTGCTGGTGGAGAAGGTCTTCGCCTGGCCCGGCATCGGCTCCTATGCGGTGGAAGCGCTGATCTCGTCGGACTTCGCGCCGGTGCAGGGTTTCGTGCTGACCATGGCGGTGATGTACGTGCTGCTCAATCTCGTCATCGACATTCTCTACGGCGTGATCGATCCGCGCGTCAGGCTTGAAGGTTAGGGGTGAGACCATGAGCTCCGTTGCGCCTGCTGTTGAACCCGTCGGTCCCGCCCGCACGTCGGGACTCGTCGCGATCCTCGAGCAAACCCGCTACGTGCTCGGCGAGAACAAGGTCACGGGCTTTGCCTTCGCGCTCCTGATCCTGATCCTGATTGCCGCGATCCTCGGTCCCTATGTGGTGCCGTATGATCCGCTCGCCTCCGACACCGCCGCAGCGCTGAAGCCGCCGTCGATGGCGCACTGGTTCGGTACCGATCAGCTCGGCCGCGATATCTTCAGCCGCGTCATCGTGGCAACCCGGCTCGATACGTTCATCGCGATCGCATCCGTCGTGCTGGTGTTTCTGATGGGCGGCCTCGCCGGCATCGCGGCCGGATACTTCGGCGGCTGGACCGATCGCATCGTCGGCCGCATCGCCGACACCATCATGGCCTTCCCGCTGTTCGTACTGGCGATGGGCATCGTCGCCGCACTCGGCAACACCGTGCAGAACATCATTCTGGCCACCGCCATCGTGAACTTCCCGCTCTATGCCCGCGTCGCGCGTGCCGAAGCCAACGTCCGCCGCAACGCCGGCTTCGTGCAGGCGGCGCGGCTGTCGGGCAACGGCGAGTTTCGCATCCTGCTGGTGCACATCCTGCCAAACATCATGCCGATCATGATCGTGCAGATGTCGCTGACCATGGGCTACGCCATCCTCAACGCCGCCGGCCTGTCCTTCATCGGCCTCGGTGTCCGCCCGCCGACGGCGGAGTGGGGCATCATGGTCGCCGAGGGCGCCGGCTTCATGGTGTCGGGGGAGTGGTGGATCGCACTGTTCCCTGGCCTTGCGCTGATGCTCGCCGTGTTCTGCTTCAACCTCCTCGGCGACGGCCTGCGCGACATCGTCGACCCGCAGCGGAGGACGTAAGCGATGGTTGATGTCGAGTGCAGGGCGAGCAACGTGCGTCTCGCATGTGAGGAGGGCAACACCCGCTCGTTCCCTCCCCCCTTGCGGGGGAGGGGCAGGGAGAGGGGTAGCCACGAATTCCGACCTCTCCCGGGGCCACATCTCTCCCCAACCTTCCCCCGCAAGGGGGGAGGGAGCGAGAGGTTCGTGCCTCCCTCACGCGGAAATTTTCGGCCTAAATTCCCCAATGATTCCAAACCCCTTTCTACTGTGCATGGGGTTGTTTTCGACCTTTTAAGTGGCGGGAGGCCGTCATGACCGCCCAGCCGCTGCTCGACGTCCAGGACCTCACGGTCGAATTCACCACTCGCCGCGGCATCGTGAAGGCGGTGCAGCACGTCAACATCTCCGTCGCCAAGGGCGAGACGCTGGCGATCGTCGGCGAGTCCGGCTCGGGCAAGTCGGTGACGTCTTATGCGGTGATGCGCATCCTCGACCGTGCCGGCCGTATCGCCGAGGGCTCGGTGATGTTCTCCGGCATCGACGTGAAGGCCGCGAGCGAGGACCAGATGCGCGACCTGCGCGGCCGCGAAGTCTCGATGATCTTTCAGAACCCGCGCGCGGCACTGAATCCGATCCGCAAAGTCGGTGATCAGATCGAGGACGTGCTGCGCACCCATGTGCAGCAGGCGCAGGTCGCCGATCACGGCGAGAAGGCGATCGAGGCGTTGGAGCAGGTCAAGATCGCGCGCCCGCGCGAGCGCTACCATGCCTATCCGTTCGAGCTGTCGGGCGGCATGTGCCAGCGCGTCGTCATCGCGCTCGCGCTCGCCTGCAATCCGCAGCTCCTGATCGCGGACGAGCCGACCACCGGCCTCGACGTCACCACTCAGAAGGCCGTGATGGATCTGATCGTCGAGCTGACCAGGCGGCGTGCGATGTCGACCATCCTGATCACGCATGATCTGGGATTGGCAGCCGCCTATTGCGACCGCGTCGTGGTGATGGAGAAGGGCAGGGTGGTCGAGACCGCGAAAGCCGCCGACATCTTTGCCAACCCGCAGCACCCCTACACAAAAAAGCTGATGCGTGCGACGCCGCGGCTCGGCGTGAGCTTGCGGGATCTGCTGCCGGAGGAAGAGGGCGCCTCCCAATCCGCAACCGTCATGGCCGGGCTTGACCCGGCCATCCGTCACCCTTCGCAAGACTCGTCTCAGTCGATGGACCCCCGGGTCAAGCCCGGGGGTGACGAGAATTCAAAACCCCTCCTCCTCATCGACAAGCTCGTCAAGGAATACCCGCGCCAGGGCGCGACCGCCGTGCTCGGCAAGTTGTTCGGCCGCAAGCCGCCGGTGGAGCCGGAGGTGTTCCGCGCGGTCGATGGCATCAGCTTCTCCATCGGCCATGGCGAGAGCGTTGGCCTCGTCGGCGAATCCGGCTGCGGCAAATCGACCACGTCGATGATGGTGATGCGGCTATTGGACCAGACCTCGGGCCGCATCCAGTTCGACGGAGAGGAGATCGGCAGCATCATGCCGAGCGCCTTTGCGCGCCTGCCGCTGCGCAGCCGCATCCAGATGGTGTTCCAGGACCCGACCGACAGCCTCAACCCGCGCTTCACCGCGGCCCGCGCCGTCGTCGATCCGATCATGCAGCTGGGTGACATCAGGGGACGCGATGCGCTCCGCGCCCGCTGCGAGGAACTCGCGACCATGGTCGGCCTGCCGCACAATCTGCTCGATCGCTTCCCGCATCAATTGTCGGGGGGACAGAAGGCCCGCGTCGGCATCGCCCGGGCGATTGCGCTGCATCCAAAGCTCGTCATCCTGGACGAGCCGACCGCGGCGCTCGACGTCTCGGTCCAGGCTGTCGTGCTGAATCTTCTCCAGGACCTCAAGACATCGCTAGGGATGAGCTACCTGTTCGTCTCGCATGATTTGAATGTAGTGCGCTTGCTGTGCGATCGTGTCATTGTTATGCGGACGGGTCGAATCGTGGAAGAGGGGACGTCCGAAAAGGTCCTCAGCGATCCGCAGAACGACTACACCAAGGAGCTGTTGACGGCGATCCCGCATCCGCCGTTGCCGGTGCACTGAAGCAGTCTTGAGAGCATGATGGCTGAACCGCTGGACGATTATATCGACGCCCTTGCGAAAGCGCTGGCGCTGCCGATCGAGGAAGCCTGGAGGCCGGCCATTCGCGCCAACCTCGACGTGTCGCTGCGGCTCGCCCGCCTCGTCGACAAATTCGCGCTGCCGGACGAATCCGAGCCGGCGCCCGTGTTCACGGCCTGATGCTGCCATGACGACAGCTCCTGAAGTGACGGCTGCGGAGATCGCCAAGGCGGTGGTGGGCGGCAAGTTGTCCGCGCTCGATGCGATCGACGCAGCACTCACCCGCATCAAGCAGCACGACACGATTCTCAATTCCTTCACCGACGTCACTGCCGAGCGCGCTCGCGCGAAAGCGCGCGCGATCGATGCAGATATCGCAGCCGGCAAAAAGGTCGGCCCGCTCGCGGGTGTCCCGTTCGCGGTGAAGAACCTGTTCGACGTCGCGGGCCTGCCGACGCGCGCCGGCTCGAAGATCAACCGCGACCGCGCACCTGCCACGCGCGATTCGACGCTGATCGAGCGGATGGAAGCCGCCGGCGCCGTGCTGGTCGGCGCGCTCAACATGGGCGAATACGCCTACGACTTCACCGGCGAGAACGTCCATGACGGCCCCTCGCGCAATCCGCATGACACGACGCGGATGAGCGGCGGCTCGTCGGGCGGTTCCGGGAGCGCCGTCGGCGGCGCGCTGGTGCCGATTGCGCTGGGCTCGGATACCAACGGCTCGATCCGCGTGCCGTCCTCGTTCTGCGGTATCTTTGGCCTGAAACCGACCTATGGCCGGCTATCGCGCGCGCGCTCCTTCCCGTTCGTCGCGAGCCTCGATCATCTCGGCCCGTTCGCACGCTCCGTCGCCGACCTCGCGCTTGCCTATGATGTGATGCAGGGACCGGATGCGGACGATGCCGCCTGCACCACGCGTGGTGTCGAGCCGGTGACGCCGCTGCTCGCTGAATCAATCTCCGGCCTGCGCGTCGCGATTGCCGGCGGCTATTTCCAGAAGAACGTCTTCCCCGAGGCTGTCGAAGCCGTTGGCCGCGTTGCCAGGGCCCTCGGCGCAACGCAAGTGGTCGACATTCCCGAAGCCGCGCGCGCCCGCGCGGCCGCCTATGTCATCACCACCACCGAGGGCGCTTCGCTGCATCTCGATCGCCTGCGCAAGCGTCCGAACGACTTTGATCCCGCCGTGCGCGACCGGTTGATCGCAGGCGCCATGGTGCCCGCGGCGCTGGTCGACCGCGCGCAGAAGTTCCGCCGCTGGTATCGCGCGCAACTTGTCGAGATCTTCAAGTCGGTCGACGTGCTGCTCGCGCCAGCGACGCCCTGCACGGCGCCAAAGCTCGGGCAGGTGACGTTCAAGCTCGACGGCGTCGAGTTGCCGGTGCGCGCCAATATCGGCATCCACACCCAGCCGATCTCCTTCATCGGTCTGCCCGTGGTTGCCGTGCCCGTGCCGCTCGAGCCGATGCCGATCGGCGTGCAGATCATCGCCGCGCCCTGGCGCGAGGATATCGCGCTGCGCGTTGCGCACGCATTGGAACGGATGGGCGTGGTATCTGCGCCGTCGCCGAGAGGGTTTTGAGATGGAGATCGATCTCCCCGACGTGCTCGCGGAAGTCAAAGCCGCGTTCGAGCGTTACGAGACGGCGCTGGTCAGCAACGACGTCGCCGTGCTCGGCGAGCTCTTCCGCAACGATCCCCGGACGCTGCGCTACGGCATCGGCGAGAACCTCTATGGCTATGAGGCGATCTCCGGCTTTCGCGCCGCGCGCTCGCCGGTCGGGCTGATCCGCCGCACCGCGAAAACCGTGATCACCAGCTATGGCCGCGACACCGCGGTCGCCTCCACGCTGTTCTATCGCGACACCATGCAGGGTAAGGTCGGCCGGCAGATGCAGACCTGGGTTCGCTTCCCCGAGGGCTGGCGCGTCGTCGCCGCCCATGTCAGCATCATCGACGAGCCGAAAGAGACCTGATCGCATGACGCTTGACGACCTTCCGCCCGGAGCCCTGCCGACTGAGACGGTGGTGCCGCGCGTCGACCGGCCGCTGCCCTCGGTGCAGAAGGTCACGCGCGCCGAGGAGCTGCGGCTTCAGCTTGCGGACGAGATCGTGCGCGGAACCTTAGCCCCTGGTTCACCTCTGGATGAGACCGACATCGCGCGGCGCTTCAACGTCTCGCGTACGCCGGTGCGCGAGGCGCTGCGGCAGCTCGTGGCGAGCGGCCTCGTCGAGGCGCGTGCGCATCGCGGCGCGGTGGTCGCGCAGCCTTCGATCGAGCGGCTGACGAGCATGTTCGAGGCGATGGCGGAGCTGGAAGCCCTGTGCGCCGGCCTTGCCGCCGAGCGGATGTCGGCGGCCGAGCGCCATGGTCTGGAAGCCATTCACGAGGAGCTGCGGGTGCTGAGCTACACCGGCAATCCGGAGCGATTCCACGAGGTCAACGAGCGCTTCCATAACGCGATCTATGCCGGCTCGCAGAACGGCTACATCGCCGAGATCACGCTCGCCACCCGCGTGCGCGTGCAGCCGTTCCGACGCGCCCAGTTCCGCAATCTCGGCCGGCTCGCCAAGTCGCAGGCCGAGCACGACCGCGTCGTCGTCGCCATCATGCGCGGCGACAGGCAGGGCGCCGCCGCCGCCATGCGCGCGCACATCGAACTGGTGCGTGGGGAGTACGAGATCTACGCAGTGTCAGTGTAGGGTACTACAGTTGCCACACACTCGCCGTCGTCCCGGCGAAAGACCGGGACGACAGCATTGACGGGAGCTCTCAGTGTTTGCGAGCTATGCCGTCGCAGCTTCCGCCATATACGCGCGCCAGCCGCCATAGCTTGTGATGTCGCGGGCTTTGCCCAGCACTTCCGGCTCGACGAGAAAGCCCTTCACACTTCTGCCGTCGGCAAGCCGGATCGTGCCGATCGCCATCGGCGCAGGAATTGCGTTGACGAACTTGCCGAAGGCGGACGCCGACAAGGACCAGATCTCCAGCTCGATTGACGCGCCCGTGCCCGCCTCGACGCGCAGCATGCCGGGTTTCGGAGGCGTCGTGTTGAGCGCATAGAGTTTGTAATCCGGCGCCGTCTTCGTGGCTTCGATCAGGCGTGCGTTCAGCGCCTTCAACTCGCCGTTCAGTGCCATGCCGGACAGATGCGCGCCGACCACGGCAATCGGAATCTCGTCGGCGCTGCTTGCAGGCAGGGGCGCAAGCGGCGGCTGGGCAACGCCCTTCGCACCAATGCTGAGCTTGGTGTCAGCGTGGAAGACGCGGCCGATGCTCGCAAGGTATCCATCGCGGCCGGCGGGCGCGAGCAGCGTTATGCCGAAGGGCACGCCGTCGGCACGCATCGAAGCCGGCAGCGCCAGGCCGCAGAGATCGAGCAGGTTCACGAAGTTGGTGTAGGTGCCGAGCCGGCTGTTGAGCTCGATCGGATTGGCGCGCACCTGCGCGGTCGAGTAGACCGTCGGCGCCGTCGGCAGCACCAGCGCGTCGATATGTGCGAAGGCGCGCTCGGCGATCTTGCGCAGGCCTTGCAGGCGGTAGAGTGCGGAGAAGGTTTCGGCCGCGGTAAGCCGCGCGCCGGCGGCGGTGATCTCGCGCGTCACCGGATGGATTGCATCCGGCGCGGAGGCCAGGAGATTGCGGATCACGAGATAGCGCTCGGCGACCCACGGTCCCTCATAGAGCAGCCGCGCGGTCTCGTAGAACGGCTCGAGGTCGAACTCGACCAGCGTCGCGCCGAGCGCCGTCCAGCGCTTCAGTGCCTCGCCGTAGGCGGCCTCGGATTTCTTGTCGCCGAAGAAGATCAGCTGCCCGTTGCGCGGCACGCCCAGGCGAAGGTTGGCCGGGAACGGCGTGATCGCGCCAAGCGGCCGGTCGCGCGAGAATGGATCGGCCTGGTCCGGCCCCGCCATCGCGGACAGCGCGAGCGCGGCATCGTCGACCGTCAGGGCAAATACCGAGATGCAATCGAGCGTGCGGCATGCGGGCACGAGCCCTGCCGTCGAGATCATGCCGAGGCTCGGCTTCAAGCCCACGATGTTGTTGAGCATCGCCGGCACGCGGCCGCTGCCCGCGGTGTCGGTGCCGAGCGACAGCGGCACGAGACCCGCGCCGACGGCAGTCGCCGAGCCCGAGCTCGATCCGCCGGGAATGAGATCCTCGCGGATCGGATTTTTGGGAATGCCGTAAGGCGAACGCACGCCGACGAGACCGGTTGCGAACTGGTCGAGATTGGTCTTGCCGATGATGATGGCGCCGGCCGCGCGCAGGCGCTCGACGGCGGTGGAGTCATGCGTCGGCGTGTAGGAGAAGGCCGGGCAGGCCGCCGTGGTCGGAAAGCCCAGCGCATCGATGTTGTCTTTCACCGCGACGGGCACGCCGTAGAGCGGCAGGCTTGCCGCATCCTTCCGCGCCGCAAGCTTCTCGGCCTCCGCGATGGCGTCCTTCTCGTCGCGCAGGCTGATGAAGACCGCGGGATCGTTGTAGTCACGGATGCGCTGATAGGTTCGCGCGATCGTCTGCGCCGGCATCAGCGTGCCCGCGCGATGCGCGGCCACGATCGCGGCTATCGTCTCAGGCTGGTCGGCCCCCATGGCGCAAAAAACTCCGGCAACGATTCTTCACCGGGCGTGAAGCAAGCGATGTGCCATTGTGTACAGAATCCGGGCAGGTCGCTTGCTCCGGATAGTATCGAACTATCATCAGCTTACGAGAACAATCGGCAACCGCCGGCGGTGCGGGGGTAACGCCCGGATGCGTGCATCTGCTCAATTTTTGAGCAGGAAAGGCAGGCTCAGGTGAAGCCAGCGAGGATCTGCAACAGCCGCTCACGGTTCGCCTTGCCGATCTTCTCCTCGACATGGCGCTCGTGCTCGGCGGCGAGCTGCTTGAACTTCGTCAGCGACAGCTCGCCCTGTGCGGTGAGATGCAGCGCGTGCGAGCGGCGGTCGGTCTTCGACTTGATCCGCTTGACGAGCTTGCGCCGCTCGAGGCTGTCGAGGAGATGCACCAGCCGCGCCCGCTCGATGCCGAGGCGCTTTGCGACCGCCATCTGGGAGAGGCCCGGATTGGCGCCGATCACGGTCATCACCGAATATTGGGTCGGCCGGATGTCGACGGCAGCCAGCGTGCGGACGAAGTCCTGGAAGATCCAGATCTGGAAACGCCGCACTGCATAGCCGGCGTGGCCGACCAGCGCATCGAGACCGACCTCGTCCGCGTCATCAGGACGCGCCGCGCCATTGCCGGCCCGCTTGCGCCGCGCGCGGGCTGGCAGTTCATTTCGACCTGCACTGGCTGTCACGTTCTTTTCTCCGGCGTCGCGCAACTGTAGCGCCTCGCAACGCTCCGGCAAAGATTGTTGTTGACGACAACAATTGCTCTGCCCAACATTATTGCCAAGGCGGCCCGCAACGAGGCCGCCTCCCGGGAGGACGACCCATGACGATGGCCGCAGGCGGGGAGGCTTCCAGCCTGTTCGCAACGCCCAGGACGACCGCCGAGCATCGCTCGGACGGCAGCATCGTGTTGCGCTCGCCCGAGCCCTTGCGCGAGGCCGCGCGCTGCATAGGCGACTGGCTGGAGCAATGGGCGCGGCAAGCGCCGGACAAGATCTTCCTGGCGGAGCGCGGCAAAGCCGACGCGCCCTGGACCACCGTCACCTACGCGCAAGCCTTGCGACAGGTGCGCTCGCTGGCCTCATGGATTCTCGCGGAAGGCCTGAGCTTGGAGCGTCCCTTCGTCATCCTCTCCGACAACAGCGTCGATCACGCGTTGCTCGCGCTGGCTGCCCAGCATGTCGGCGTGCCCTCCGCCGCGATCTCGCCGGCCTACTCGCTGATGTCCAGGGATTTCGACAAGCTCAAGAGCATGATCAGCCTGCTCCAGCCCGGCGCGATCTATGTCAGCGACACAAAGCCGTTTGCCGCGGCGCTCGCGGCGATCAAGCCGCTGCATCGGGCGGAGATCGTCAGCGGCGGCGCCGATGACAGCGGTGCGCTGTCCTTCCGCGCGGTCGCCGCGACGCCGGAATCTGCCGAGGTCGCCAAAGCCTTCGCTGCGGTGACGCCGGACACGATCGCAAAATTCCTGTTCACTTCGGGTTCGACCGGCACGCCCAAGGCGGTGATCAACACCCAGCGCATGCTGACGTCCAACCAGCAGGCCAAAGCACAGACCTGGACCTTCCTCGATGACAGCCAAGATGATTTCGTGATCCTCGACTGGCTGCCCTGGAGTCACACCTTCGGTGCCAATCACAACTTCAACATGGTCCTGCGTAACGGCGGCTCGCTCTATATCGACGGCGGCAAACCGGCGCCGGGTCTGTTTGCGACCTCGCTCGCGAACCTCAAGAGCGTGACGCCGACGGTCTATTTCAACGTGCCGCGCGGTTTCGATATGCTGATCTCGGCGCTGCGGGATGACGAAGAGCTGCGCCGGCGCTTCTTCGGCAAGGTCAAGTTCGCCTTCTACGCTGCCGCCGCGTTGCCGCAGAATCTCTGGGATGCGCTCGAGGAGCTCTCGATCAGGACCGTCGGTCGCGCGCTGCCGATGGTGTCGGCCTGGGGCTCGACGGAAACCTCGCCGCTCGCGACCGATTGCCACTTCCTCGCCGAGCGCTCCGGCAATATCGGCGTGCCGATCCCCGGCACCGAGCTCAAGCTCGTCACGTCAGGCGACAAGCTGGAGGTGCGCGTGCGTGGCCCGAACGTGACGCCCGGCTATTGGAGGGCGCCGGAGCTGACCAGGCAGGCCTTCGACGAGGAGGGTTTTTACCTCATCGGCGACGCCGTGAAATTCGCCGACAGCGCGCATCCCGAGCGCGGCCTGTTTTTCGACGGCCGCGTTGCGGAGGATTTCAAGCTCAACTCCGGCACCTGGGTCAGCGTCGGCACGCTGCGGGTCGCCGGCATCGCTGCCCTTGCGCCGCTGGCGCAGGACATCGTCGTGACCGGCCACGGTAGCGACGAGGTGCGCTTCCTGGTATTCCCCAACATCGCGGGCTGCCGTGCGCATGCGGGACTGCCGGATACCGCCGCCGTGAGCGAGGTGCTCGGCCACGACAAGGTGAAAAGCGCGATCGCGCAGGGGCTCGCAAAGCTGAAAGCGCAAAGCGCTAATTCCTCCGGCCATGCCACGCGCGCGCTGCTGCTCGCGGAGCCGCCATCGGTCGATGGCGGCGAGATCACCGACAAGGGCTACATCAACCAGAGCGCCGTGCTGACGCGCCGCGCCGACGCAGTGGCGCGGCTGAACGATGATGCGTCGGCGCAGTGGATCGGCTGCACCGGGTGAACTGAACCGCACGGGACAATCTCGTGCCCCGGACGCAGTGCGGCGCGTAGCGCTGCACTGCAGAGCCGGGGCCCATTTCTTTGTGAGCGGCTCCATGGGTCCCGGCTCAGCGGCACGTCATTTCATGCCGCGCCGCGTCCGGGACACGAGACAAGTCCCGCTTGCCAATATATCGACTTGGTGTAATAATTATAGTATATAATCAAATAGGGAGGTCGCCGTGAGGTCTGGCTTGATATCGGCAGTCGCGCTGGCTGCCTTTCTTGGATCCACCGCGCTTGTCCGCGCCGAAGGCGAGGGTTGCTCGCCGGTCACCACGGCTTCGCTCGGCGTCGCCGGCGTCGAGATCGTCGCCTCAAAACTTCAGGAGGCCGGCAACGGCCTGCCCAAGCATTGCATCGTGTCCGGCCTCGCCAACCAGCGCACCGGTGCGGACGGAAAGTCCTATGCCATCCAGTTCGAACTGCGGCTGCCGGCCGAGTGGAACGGCCGCTTCCTGCATCAGGTCAACGGCGGCAGTGATGGTGTCGTGGTGCCGGCGCTCGGCGACAAGCCCGACGGCTGGGCCTCGGGCGGCACCGTGCCGCTCGCGCGTGGTTTTGCGGTGCTGTCGTCCGACAGCGGGCATTCCGGCTCCGATCCCGTCAACAAGCCGCTCGGGCTCGCGGCAGGCGTGGCGTTCGGGCTCGATCCGCAGGCGCGACGCGACTACGGCTACGCCGCGGACATGACGCTCTCGCCTGTCGCGAAGAAGATCATCGCGCTGCATTACGGCCGCCAGCCGGATCGTTCCTACATGGCGGGCTGCTCGAACGGCGGACGTCATGCGATGGTCGCAGCCTCCCGCATGCCCGAGAATTACGACGGCTTCCTGGTCGGCAACCCGGGCTTCGATCTGCCGCGCGCCGCGGTCCAGCACGCCTGGGACGTGCAGGCCTTCCTGAAGGCCGATCCGGATCTCCGCAAGTCGATCACGAAAGAGGACGCGCAACTTGTCGCCTCCCGTATCACCGAGGCCTGCGATGCGCTCGACGGCGCCAAGGACGGCCTCACGTCCAATCTCGCCGCCTGCCACAGGGCATTTGATCTCAAGAGTCTTGTCTGCGCGCCGGGCCAGACCAATGCCTGCCTGTCGGAAGCCAAGGTCGATGCGCTGAAGACCAGCCTAGCCGGGCCGAAGAACTCGAAAGGCGAAGTGCTCTATTCGGACTGGCCGCTCGATGGCGGCATCGGCACCGGCAATTGGCGTGCCTGGAAGGTCGAGAGCCCGGTCGCGCCCTGGAACAACTATCCGATCATCGCGACGATGGGCGCGGCGTCGCTGAACTACATCTTCTCGACCCCGCCCGTTGCGGTGGAAGGCAGCAACGACAAGCTGATCGACGCACTGAAGGCTTACGACTTCGACAAGGACGCGCCGAAGATTTTTGCCAAGGACGGTACGTTCACGGAGTCGGCGATGGATTTCATGACGCCGCCCGACGTCGACGATCCCAAGCTTGCCGGTTTGCAGAAGGCCGGCCGTAAGATGCTGATCTATCACGGCCAGGCCGACCCGGTGTTCTCCGTCAACGACACCATCCGCTGGTACGATCGGCTGAACAGGAACGTGCAGGGCAACGCCAATGGCTTTGCGCGTCTCTTCACCATGCCCGGCGGCACGCATTGCGGCGGCGGCGTCACGCTCGACAAGTTCGATGCGCTGACCGCGCTGACCGACTGGGTCGAGCAGGGCAAGGCGCCCGAGCGGATCGTCGCCTCGATCAATCCGGCGAACAAGGAAGTTCCGGCGACGTGGAGCGCAAGCCGCACCCGGCCGCTCTGCCCATATCCCTCGTATGCGGCCTACTCCGGGCAGGGCGACATCGAGGACGCCGCGAACTTCGTCTGCAAGGCGCCGTAACGCGGCGAAATCCAACGGTCTCATGCCCCAGACGCAGTGCGGCGCGCAGCGCTGCACTGCAGAGCCGGGGCCCACAAGTCCAGGTCCCCGGCTCTGCGTCGCGTCATACGGGACGATGCTTCGCGTCGCCCGGAATGCCGCGCCGCGTCCGGGACACGAGACCATGGACATTTCCACTAGGCCAACATTTCTGACAGAAATATCGTTTGAATTTTTTGTTGCCTAAGCAACTAATTTATGCGAGTCCTGCGCAGGCGAGGATGATGGCGGGGAAACCGCTGCGCCTGAACGGGAGGATTCATGTTCGGCAGGAATGGTGCCGCCGGCAATCGCCGCCGCATGCCAGGTGACTGCGATCTGGCGCGCGCTCGAAGCGCGGCCTTACGTGTCGCCGCCGGTGACTGCGCCGAGATTTTCGTGCAGCCGGCGCAACAGATCGATCAGCACCTCCCGCTCGTCCTTGGACAGGCACGACAGCAGTCGCCGCTCGCGCGCGAAGGCGGCGACGATGACCTTGTCGTGGGTGGCGCGGCCCTTGGCGGTCAGCGAGATCGAGTGCGTGCGTCCGTCATTCGGATCGCTGCGGATCGCCACCAGCCCGCGCTTGTCCAGGCTCGCCAATGTCCGGCTCACCGGTCCCTTGTCGAAACCGATGACGTGGCAGATGCGCGAGGCCGGGATGCCCGGCTCGATCGCCAGCAGCGACATGATGCGCCACTCCGTGACGTTGACGCCGAACTCGCGTTGATAGAACGCGGTCGCGCTGTTCGAGAGCTTGTTGGCGATGAAGGTGATGAAGGCCGGGACGTAACGCTCGAGATCGAGCGTTGGCCCCGCCTCGGTGGGCGTCTTGCGGTTGTTGGTCGAGGGCGCGGTCATCTCATCGGGGCTCGCTTCGTGCGCAACAGAAATAAGGACATGCGCGCGCGCTCCACAAGCGCAAAATTGGGAGGATGTGAATGAGTGCAGCCAGCTCCGCTTCGACCGGCGGCCCGCCCGCCGTCCCGCATCTCGATGTCGATCCCTTTGCGGTCGCGTTCTTCACCGATCCTTTCCCCACGCACGACGTGCTGCGGGACGCCGGTACCGTGGTCTATCTCGACAAATGGAATGTCTATGGCGTCGCGCGCTATGCCGAGGTCCATGCGGTGCTGAACGATCCCGCGACGTTCTGCTCCAGCCGCGGCGTGGGCCTCAGCGACTTCAAGAAGGAGAAGCCGTGGCGGCCGCAGAGCCTGATCCTGGAAGCCGACCCGCCCGCGCATACGCGCACCCGCGCCGTGCTCTCGCGCGTGCTGTCGCCGACGGTGATGAAGCAGGTGCGCGACCGTTTTGCCGCGGCGGCAGAGGAGAGGGTCGATGTGCTGCTCGGGAAACGCAGCTTTGACGCCATCCCCGATCTCGCCGAAGCCTATCCGCTCTCCATCTTCCCGGATGCGCTGGGCTTGAAACCTGAGGGCCGCGAGCATCTCATCCCCTATGCGAGCCTGGTGTTCAATGCCTTCGGCCCACCGAACCAGCTGCGCCAGGACGCAATCGAGCGCTCAGCGCCGCACCAGGCCTATATCGCCGCGCAATGCCAGCGCGAAAATCTCGCGCCCGGCGGTTTCGGAGCCTGCATCCATGCTCGCGTCGACGAAGGCGAGATCACCGCGACGGAGGCGCCGCTTCTGGTGCGCTCGCTGCTGTCGGCGGGGCTCGACACCACCGTCAACGGCATCGGTGCGGCGGTCTACTGCCTCGCGCGCTTTCCCGACCAATGGCAGCGCCTGCGCGACGATCCGACGCTGGCGCGCAATGCCTTCGAGGAGGCCGTCCGCTTCGAAAGCCCGGTGCAGACCTTCTTCCGCACCACCACGCGCGAGGTCGAGCTCGGTGGCGCTGTCATCGGCGAGGGGGAAAAGGTCCTGATGTTCCTCGGCGCGGCCAATCGCGATCCGCGGCGCTGGGACGAGCCTGATGCCTACGACATCACGCGTCGTACCTCCGGCCATGTCGGGTTCGGCTCGGGCATCCACATGTGCGTCGGCCAGCTCGTCGCGCGGCTCGAAGGCGAGGTGATACTGTCGGCGCTGGCACGGCGCATCGCGAGAATCGAGATCACGGGTGAGCCGAAGCGCCGTTTCAACAATACGCTGCGCGGGCTCGACAGCTTGCCGATCACGATCACTCCGGCCTGAGGATCTTTGATGCCCGCGATCACCTTCATCCATTCCGGCGGTAACACCGATCATATCGAGGCGAGCGACGGCGAGAGCGCCATGCAGGCCGCGACCCGCCATGGCCTCGACGGAATTCTGGCCGAATGCGGCGGCAACGCGATGTGCGCGACCTGCCATGTCTATGTCGACGACGGCTGGCTCGCGCGCCTGCCGGCGATGGCGGACGACGAGGACGCGCTGCTCGACGGCGCCGCCGCCGAACGCACGGCCAACAGCCGGCTGTCCTGCCAGATCAAGATCACGCCCGAGCTCGATGGGCTCGTGCTGCGCCTGCCGGAGCGGCAAGTCTGAAGCGGTAGGTCTGAGTTCTGATCGGCATCGGCAACGACCGGTGGCGCGATCGAAAAGCCAACAGGAGAGGGAACGATGAAGCACCTGAAGTGGACGCTGGCGCTCGCGGCAAGCCTGATTGCCGGCTCAGCCAGCGCCGAAATATCCGACAATGTCGTGCGCATCGGCGTGCTCAACGACATTTCCGGTATCTTCCAGGACACCAACGGCATGGGCTCGGTGGAAGCCGCGCGCATGGCGGCCGAAGATTTCAACGGCGGCGGCAAGAATATCAAGGTCGAGATCGTCTACGCCGATCACCAGAACAAGGCCGACGTCGGCGCGGCGATCGCGCGCAAATGGCTTGACGTCGAGGGCGTCGATGCGATCGTCGACGTGCCGAACTCGGCGGTCGGCCTTTCCATCAACACGCTGCTGCGCGACAGTCGCATGACGTTTCTGGCATCGTCCACCGCAAGCGCCGATCTCACCGGCAAGGCCTGCTCGCCCAACACCATCCAGTGGGTCAACGACACCTGGGCGACCGGCAACACCACGGCGGCCGCGATGGTCTCGCGCGGAGGCAAGGAGTGGTACTTCCTCACGGTCGACTTCGCGCTCGGCAAGGGCATCGAGGCGGAGGCGCAGAAATACATCGAAGCGCATGGCGGCAAGGTGATCGGCTCGTCAAAGCATCCGCTCGGCACCTCCGACTTCGCCTCGTTCCTGTTGCAGGCGCAGGGCTCGAAGGCGCAGGTGATAGGGCTGGCCAATGCCGGCGGCGATACCATCAACGCGGTGAAGCAGGCGGCCGAGTTCGGCATCCAGCAGAGCGGGCAGAAGCTCGTCGCCTTCCTGCTCTTCATCAACGACGTCCACGGCATGGGCCTGAAGGTCGCGCAGGGCCTCCAGCTTATGGAAGCCTTCTACTGGGACATGAACGACGACACCCGCGCTTTCGCAAAACGCTTTGCCGCGCGCCCCGGCATGAACGGCAAGATGCCGAGCGGCAACCAGGCCGGCGTCTATGCCTCGACGCGCGCCTATCTCAACGCGGTCGCCGCTACCGGCAGCGATAACGCTGGGGATGTCGTGCCGGAGATGAAAAAGTTCAAGGCAAAGGACAAGCTGTTCGGCGACACCGCGATCCGTCAGGACGGCCGCGTCGTGCACCCGATGTACCTGTTCGAGGTGAAGAAGCCGGAGGAATCGAAATATCCGTATGACTACTACAAGCTGGTCTCGACGATCCCGGCGGACCAGGCGTTCCGGCCGTTGGCGGAAGGTGGGTGTGTGTTGGTGAAGTAGCTGACGGGTTGCCGCGAGCGATCTCCTCAGCTCTCGCCTGGTGGGAGAGGTCGGCGCGGTCGCGTCGGTCGGACACAGGACGTCAATGCGCGATGGGCGCAATAGGACCAAGGTAAGATGACAGGTCGACAGCCCTCTGTACGATGGATCTCCTTCGTCAGAACAGAGGCTGGAACATGCAGAGAAAGCCCATCGCGTTTGAGAACGGGGTCGCAACCCGGATGGTACCGGTGGTCGACACCCGCTTGCGGAGTTCGCCGCCGCCAATCTGCCGTAGGGAAGGGGGCGACGCATGTTCGTGACGGTCGTTGCCGTTCTCTGCCACTTCGGTGGCGTCGCTGCGGGAAGTTGCGTCGAGGAAATCGTTACCGACAGCAACATGACGCCGGAGATTACGTTTCAAGACTGCATGAAAGGTGCGCAAGCACCACTTGCGAAGTGGATGGGTGAGCATCCGATCTATCATTCAAACTGGCATATCGAGCGCTACAAATGCGTGCCGGGTCACTATGAGATCAAGGGCAGGGTCTAGGCAGGACGAATAAAAGAGGCCGCCCAACCGGGGCGGCCGAGAAGGCACGAGGCCCGGCAGGGAGAAGCCGGAAGAAACGATCCAGAACCTCGCATTCAGAACGGCCAAGAGGAGAGCCGTTCGACCGATACCGTAAGTCATTGGCGACGGAACAAGGACAGTCCTAAAGTACTAGATATTCTACCCCACCACCTTGCTTGAGCCTTGCGTGATCAGGCGTGCGGCGCGCTGGTCGCGGACGTAGATCCAGAGCCAGGTGAGCGCGACGGCAAGGCGGTGGCGCAGGCCGATCAGGAAGTAGATGTGGGCAATGCCCCAGATCCACCACGCGATCGCGCCGCGCAGTTTGACGCGGCCGAAATCGATCACCGCGAGGCGCTTGCCGATCTGTGCGAGGCTGCCGGCGTGCTTGTAGCGGAATGGGCCGAGCTTCTCGCCGCGCAGTCGTGCCTTGATGAGGTTCGCAACATAACGCCCCTGCTGCTTCGCGGCCGGTGCGATGCCGGGCACCGGCTTGCCGTCCCACGCTGGGATCGTGACGGTGTCGCCGATGGCAAACACATCCGGATGGCCGGGCACGGTCAGGTCGTCTGCGACCTCGACGCGGCCGGCGCGGTCGGCCGGTGCATTCAGCCATTCGGCGGCGGGCGAGGCGCGCACGCCTGCGGCCCAGATCCTTGTCTTCGCGTTGAGCCGCTGCCCGCCATGGACCACGCCATCGCGGTCGACCTCGGTGACGGGCTGGCCGAGCACGACCTCGACGCCGATCTTTTCCAGCGAGGCCTGTGCATATGCCGAGAGATCGTCGGCAAAGCCGGCGAGCACGCGCGGCCCCGCCTCGATCAGCACGACGCGCGCCTTGCGCGTGTCGATGTTGCGAAAATCGCCCGGCAGCGTGTGATGCGCCATTTCGGCGATGGTGCCGGCAAGTTCGACGCCGGTCGGACCGGCGCCGATGATGACGAAGGTCAGCCGAGCCGCGCGGCGCGCCGGATCGGTCTCACGCTCGGCGCGCTCGAAGGCGACGAGGATGTGACGGCGCAGCGTGGTCGCGTCCTCCAGCGTCTTCAGGCCCGGCGCGAACTGCTCCCATTCGTCATGGCCGAAATAGGCGTGGCGGACGCCGGTCGCCAGCACCAGCGTGTCGTAAGGAACTTCGCTGCCATCATCGAGCAGCACGGCGCGCCGCTCGGCATCGACGCCGCTCACGGTCGCAAACAGCGTCGTCACCTCGCGTCGCGCCCGCATGAGGTGGCGGATCGGCCAGGCGATGTCGCTGGTCGCAAGCGAAGCGGTCGCAACCTGGTAGAGCAGCGGCTGAAACAGATGATGGTTGCGGCGGTCGATCAGCGTGATCTCGACCGGGCTGCCTGCGAGCCGATAGGTCGTCTCTAGCCCGCCAAAGCCGGCTCCGACGATGACGACGCGGTGGGGTTTCGCAGTCATGAAAGCGGCCCTCGATTCGCTGGGTGTGCACCACTCATTAAAGAGCGAGGACGGGGTCTCGGTCCAATAGCCGTCCTCAATTGAGGAATAGAGCCGGTATATCGAAAGGGGGCGCGAACATGCGCCGCACCCCCATCAGAGTGAGTAGAACTATATTTCTTGCCATCGGGGATTAGGGCGAATTATGGTGCAGGAGCAGGCGCTGAGCCATTGACGGCTCACACGATTTTGCGTCCTAAACAGAATGATCCGGAAGCGGGCCATCCGCCATTTCGGGGCAATGAAAATGAGGAGGGGAGTGGTTATGAGGACAGCATTCTGGCTGGCGGGTGCGGCTGCGCTCGCGCTGGCAAGCCCGGCATCGGCCGGCGACACCATCAAGATCGGCTTCGTCTCGACCTTCAGCGGCCCGACCGCTGTCATCGGCAACGACATGCGTAACTCCTTCGAGCTCGCGCTCGACCATCTCGGCCGCAAGATGGACGGCAAGCCGGTCGAGGTGATCTACGAGGACGACCAGCAGAAGCCCGACGTCGGCAAGCAGAAGACCGAAAAACTCGTGCAGTCCGACAAGGTCGATTTCATCGTCGGCTACATCTGGTCCAACGTGCTGCTCGCCTCGCTCAAGACCGCGGTGGATTCAAAGACCTTCCTGATCTCGGCCAATGCCGGCCCCTCGCAGCTCGCCGGCGAGCTCTGCTCGCCTTACGTATTCTCGACCTCCTGGCAGAACGACCAGACGCCGCAGGCGATGGGCCAATACATGAATCAGAAGGGCGTCAAGAGCGTCTTCCTGATCGGGCCGAACTACGCCGCGGGCAAGGACATGCTCGCGGGCGTCAAGAGCACCTTCAAGGGCGAGATCAAGGGCGAGGAATATACGGTGTGGCCGAGCCAGCTCGATTTCTCCGCCGAGCTGTCGAAGGCCCGCGCCTCGGGCGCGGATTCGATCTTCGTGTTCTATCCAGGCGCGGCCGGCGTGCAGTTCCTCAATCAGTATGTGCAGGCGGGCCTGAAGACCCAGATTCCGCTCTACACTGTGTTCACCGTCGACGAGCTGTCGCTGCCGCTTCAAAAAGAGAATGCGCTGGGTATTCCCGGCGCGCAGGAATGGGTCAACGATCTCCCGAACGAGGAGAACAAGCGCTTCGTCGCCGACTATCGCAAGAAGTACACCAACCTGCGCCCGACCTATTACGGCGCGCAAGCCTATGACGCGGCCCAGCTCGTCAACAGCGCGGTCGTGGCGGTGAAGGGCGACACCAGCAAGAAGGACGCGATGAAGGCCGAGATGGAGAAGGCCAACTTCAAGTCGCTGCGCGGCTCGTTCAAATACGGCAACAACCACATCCCGATCCAGAATTTCTATTTGCAGGACGTGGTCAAGGATGCCGATGGCCAGCTCGCGCTGAAGACGGTCGCCACCATCGTCAAGGACGACCAGGACCGCTTCCACGACAAGTGCCCGATGAAGTGAGCTTGAGTCTCCTCCTCTCCCCGTTCTTCGCGGGGAGAGGGACCGCTCCCAAACGGGTGTAGCCGATCTGGCGTCCATTATCCGAATCGCTGCACCCGAATTGACGACTCGGCTTTTGGCCTTCCCAGGCCGACACTCTCCTTGAGGTCGGGGAGAGGCCCGTCGGATTGTGCAGAGCGATTGCGACGAGGGAGGCGGCCATGAATTTCCGTTACCCGTCGGACGCGATCGTACCGCTTGATCGGTTCCACGACCATGTTGGGCATGATGGTCATAGCGGGCCTGTCTGGGCACTGAAGGATTCTTTGCCTCACGCCATGCCGGTTTGGGGCGACGATGGAGCTGGCGTTCATAGCCGCGTCTCGTTTGCAGCCCCAGAGGCGCATTCTCCAGTCGAGATTTCAAGCCGGCTGGATACTGCCCCCGCCCACTCCGATAGCGTCAACCACATCACGCCATCGGGCGGAATCGAAGCAGGATCGAGCAATCCATTGCTCGGTTCGGGCTCGATCGGGAGCGGGGACAACACGGCCGGTGATGGTGGAAATGGCTATTCTTATGGAGGCGTCATTCATGCCTCCATTCTGATCTATGAGCCGATCAATATCTCGGTGGCGGTAGGTTACGGCTCTGTAGCCCTGGCGCAGCAAATCAACGACGTGACGGTCGATCAATCCGCCTTTCAGATGGCCGGCGTCGGCGGCAGCGGCGGCAACGGCAACATGGCATCGGGAGGAAGCGTTAGTGCTTCCCCGGGCTTCGACGTCATCTCGACTGGCGGCAATGGCGCCGGCAATGGCGGCAGCGGCTACTTCTCGGGCGCGCTGGTAGATGCTCCCATCGTGATCTACCATCCGGTCAACATTGCGGTGGCGGGCCCAGGCGGCACCGCCTATGCAAATCAGTCAAATTCGGTCGAGATCGATCAGTCGGCCGTCCAGATTGCAGGCGTTGGCGGCAATGGCGGAAACGGCAACGTGTCCGTCGGCGGCAGCGTCATCACGCTCGATCCCGCCTGGGGATCAAGCAACGGCGGAAGCGCCTGGCATCTGGTCGACACGGGCGGTAGCCAGGCCGGCAATGGCGGAGACGGCTCCTTCCAGGGAAGCCTCGTCCATACGTCCGTTGTGCTGTACGACCCGATCAACATCGCAGTTGCGGGTTATAATTCCAGCGCTTACGCGGTGCAGACCAATAACGTCTATGTGGATCAATCCGCCCTTCAGCTAGCCGGCATCGGGGGACATGGCGGCAACGGGAACGTTGCGATGGGCGGCAGCGGAAACCTTGCCTCACTCGGCTTGTGGGGCGGCTCCGATGCGATTGCGACCGGGTCGAACGGTGCCGGCAATGGTGGAAGCGGGCATTTCACGGGAAGCCTGATCGACGTCAGCGTCGCGATCTATGCTCCCATCAACATCGCCATCGCCGGTCCGCATTCGACGGCCGAAGCAGATCAGATCAACAACGTGCACATCGACCAGAGCGCAGTCCAGATCGCCGGAGTTGGCGGGGACGGCGGTCACGGTAATCTCGCATCGGGTGGCGATCTTGCCGCGCATCTGTTGTCGGATCTTCACCTGGTGGCATAACGAGGCTTTCCAGTGCTCGGCCGGCGCGGTCGCAAGGCGGCACGCCTTGCGACCACTCTGCGCATCCGCGCGATCGAACAGACAGCTCCTCCCCCGCGCCTTGCAGCATCTCGATTTCACGACGCGGGTCATACTTTCTAACGTAGGCCACCAAACCGGATGGTGTTCGATTTGACATCTATCATCGTCGAGCAAGCGCGGATCAGACTTGCCGAGCGCGTCCGTCTGATCGGGATGGATGATGCAGACAAGGCAACAGAACGACGGAGGCTCAAATGATGCCCAAGGCGATACACATCTCGGACTCAATCGACTTCAAATCGATCAACACCGGCGGTCAGAACGTCGGAAACGGCGGTGACGGCACCTTCAAGGGAGCCATCATCAACAAGCCGACGCTCACCTTCGACCCAACCAACAAGGCGGAAGGTGCCGACGTGCACGTCAACACCGGCGATCACGTCAAGCAAACGGCGGACTGGGACGCCGGCGGCGCGAACGCGACGGCCTCGTGGTTCGCAAAGGCTCATGGGGGAGAAGCCGAGTCGAACGGGAATCAGAAATCGTACAGCGGCTACGATACCTCGAAGGTCTATGCGAACACGGATGCCACCCAGATCAACAAGCTGTGGGTGGACCAGCACCAGGACGTCGTGGCCGGCATCGGCGGCAGTGGCGGAAACGGCAACGCCGCATTGGGCGGCGAGGTGGACTTCCACTTCGACGTACTCTGACCAGCGGCTCGTCTGCGCGGCGGAGACCGGCGGCGCGTGCCGCCGGTCCAGGATATGCCGCCCATGCTCCGTCGATCCGTTGTCCCGTCGGATCGACGGGCAAGTGTGGGGGCCAAGCCCAATCTCCGGCGGTGACGAAAAATGCTGATGGCGCCTTTGCGAACATCGATCCTGCCGCCGGCCCGGACTCCGTTGGAGGCGGCGCTTTGGGCCTGCGCGGGCCCGTTCGGCCTCGTGTTCGCATACAGTTGCAGCTACAATTTGCTTCTGTTTGCGCCTTCGATCTACCTTCTTCAGATCTATGATCGGGTCCTGTCGAGCCGGAGCGGTGACACGCTTCTGATGCTTACCCTCATCGTCGCGCTCACGGTCGTCGTCGGCGGAGTGCTCGATGCATTGCGCCGCGCCTTGCTGGGGCGCCTTGGCGCATGGCTCGAAGACCGACTTCGTCCTTCCGTGCTTGCGGCCTGTCTCGAATCTGCCTTTCGTGGCGATGGGACGCAGTCGCCGGAGGCATATCGGGATCTGACCGCTCTGCGCCAGTTCGTCGAATCCGGCGCATGTCCATTGTTGTTTGATGCGCTCTGGACGCCTTCCTTTCTATGTGTCCTCTTTCTCGTTCACCCCTTGCTTGGCGCGGTGGGGGCGTGCAGCGTGGTCCTGCTGTTTGGCGTCACGATTGCGGGCGACCTGGTCACGGAAGATGCGACAGCGAAATCCGGCGCCGCGTTGTCCAGGAGTTACGGCCGCCTCGCGGCAGCGGTCGGCAATATTCACCTGATCCGCGCCATGGGGATGCTCGACGGCACGGCGCGCCTGATCCACCACGACGCACAGGACGCGCGCAGAGAGAGCGATCTGGCGCTCTCGCGGTACGAGATCGTCATGCTCGCCGCCAAGCCGCTGCGTGCGCTGTCACAGGTCCTGATGATGGGGGCGGCCGCCTGGCTTGTCCTCGATTACGGCAAGAGCCCGGCCATCATCTTTGTGGCGACGCTGATGTCTGGCCGGGCCATCGCACCGGTGGAGAGCGCGATTGCCAGCTGGAAATCACTTGCGATGGCAGTGAAAGCCTATCGGCGGCTCGCCGCCGTGCTCACCGTGCTGCCGCCCGCGCGAGCGAATGCAAAAGTCGCGTCCCAACGGCCGCTGAGCGGCCTCGTCGTCGATAACGTCGGCCTGAAGCTGCCGGGCTCCAACAATTTCCTGCTGAAGGGCGTCTCGTTCAGCCTCGCGCCCGGAGAATGCCTTGGCATCATCGGTCCCTCCGGCTCCGGCAAGTCACTGCTCGGTCAGGTCATCGCCGGGCTCACCGCCCCGACACACGGTCGCGTCTTGCTCGACAATACCGACGCATCGCTGGGACGAAGCGGGTATCGTCTCGGATACCTCCCGCAGGACATCAACCTCCTCGGCGAAACGATCAACGACATCATTGCGCGACTTGATGATGCCGATCCGCAGAAAGTCGTCGAGGCCGCCAGGCTGGTTGGCATCCACGATGCGATCATGCGGATGCCGCAGGCTTATGCCACCTTGGTTCCCAATGGGGGTTTGGTCTTTTCGCGCGGCTATCGGCAGCGCCTTGGCCTTGCCCGCGCCTTCTTCGGCAATCCGCGGCTCGTCGTTCTCGACGAGCCGAATGCCAGCCTCGACTACGCAGGGGAGCGGGTCCTTCTGGACGCCATCGAGCAGATGAAGATGGCCAACGCCACGGTGATCGTCGTCACCCATCGAATGGGCATTCTCGCGGCCACCGACAAGATCGCCATCATGGAAGGCGGCGCGGTGATCGCGTTCGGCGAAAGCGAGGAAATATTTGAACGGCATCTGAGCCGGCCCCAGGTGGCATCGCAAGTTGAACCACCCGGCAACGCGTCCGCAACCGCCAACATTCCGGCACAGCCGGTTCGCCCATGATCCCAAGGCAGCAAAGGCGTGTGCCCCGAAGCGCCCCACCGGTCGGGCGACGGTTTGGAATCGTGATTACCGCAATCGACGATTTCGAGCCGCTCGAGTTTCCATGGTGCTCGGTCCCAACCCCGATCTCGCCACGCGTGAGGCTCCGCGGCGTTACGCTCGCAGGCAATCTGCTCGTGCTCTGTTTCATGCTGGGCCTCGGCACGTGGTCCGGCCTCGCACCCCTGGAGAGCGCGGCGATCGCCTCCGGCGTCGTCGAATCGGAGTCGAGCCGCAAGACGATCCAGCATCTGGAAGGCGGCATCGTCGGGAAAATCCTGGTTTCTGACGGTGACGTCGTGCGCGGTGGCCAGACATTGATCGCGCTGGATGACACAAAGGCGCGTGCCGAGGTGCAAAGCCTTCAAGGCCAGATGTGGGACGCGATGGCGCGTGAAACTCGGCTGGATGCAGAGCAGCGGGGATATGAGAAGCTCTCGTTTTCGAGCGATCTCGAGCGCGAAGCGGACGCGAATGTAGCCGCCGCCACCATTCTATCGGCCCAGCAGACGATCTTCATGTCGCGGCGGAAGGTCTATCAGTCGCAGGTTGCGGTTGTCAGGGAAAGGAGGGGGCAGGTCGAGAAGGAGATCGAGGGCCTCAAGGCCCAGGAGGGCGCAGTCGCGCAGCGCATCGATATTGCCCGAGAGGAACTGGACATGGTTGCCACCCTCGTCAACAAGGGTCTAGAGCGGCGGCCGCGTCTTCTGAACCTCCAACGAGAACTGGCTGACATCGAAGGGCGCCGCGGCGAGATCGCCGCGCAGATTTCACGTGCCGGGCAAGTGATCAACGAATCGCAGGCCAACTTGTTCAAGCTCGAGAGCGACAGGCAAAACGAGATCGCACAGGCATTGCGAGAGGCACAGAACCAGATATTTCAGCTGCGGGAGAGGCTGCTCTCGGCCAGGGATCAGCTATCGCGAACGGAGGTCAAGGCGCCTGAGGATGGCGTGGTGACTGACCTGCGGATTCACACGCCGGGTGGCGTGATCGGAGCGGGGGCGCCACTGATGGATCTGGTGCCGCGGCAAGATCGCCTGATCGTCACTGCGCGGCTGCGGCCCGAGGACATCGATGTGGTTCATCCCGGGCTGAATGCCGAGGTGCATCTCGTGCCGTACAATCAGCGTCGCGTCCCGCGGCTGAAGGGCATCGTGACGCAGGTGTCTGCCGACCGGCTCCTCGACAAGCGCACCGACCAGCCGTACTACGCGACGAAAATTCGCATCGACGACGCACAGATCGCCGCAAACGATATCCAGATTATCCCGGGAATGCCGGTTCAGGTGTTCATCACGACAGGGCGCGGCACAGTGGCGCTCTACGCGCTGCGGCCTTTGCTCGACAGTTTCCACGGCGCGTTCCGCGAGGATTGAGAGTTCGCTCGGGCGCGACCTACGCCTCGGGAATTGAAGCACCGTTTGTGCCGTTGTCGCGACCGTTTCCCGACAATCGGCCGCTCCAGCGGAGAACTGCTTCAGTGCGATTGCGTGCGGCGCATTTTCGCATGATGTGCTGAATATGCATTTTGACGGTGTTTTCGGAGAGGTTCAGCTTGGCGGCGATCAGCTTGTTGGGCAGACCAAGCTCCAATTCCGTCAGCACCTGCTGCTCGCGTGGCGTGAAATCGCTCGTATTCCTGTCGGGCACGTTCCTGTCGCCATTGGCGGAATATGCAGACGCAAGTGCGCGGGGATATGGCTGTTCGAACCCCGGCGTCTTGCTCAACTCGATGATCGGCAGAGGCCTGTAGACTCCACCGGCCAGAACAAGGCGCAGACCAGCAACAGCGACCTCGATGGGAAGCGAGGTCGGGAAGAAGCCACGCACCCCCCGCTGCATCGCTGCCAGCGCGGTGGCCTCGTCATCACGATTGGAGATGAGTGCGATGGAGGCGTTGGGGCAGTACTCTGCGACCAGCGCTAGGTCGTCTTCGACGGCGGGATCATCGATCGTCTTATCGCCGATGCTCAGCGCCACCAGACGAACATCCCGTGCGGACACGTCGTCCAGGCTTCGGGTAGTCGCCATGTCGACGATCTCGATCGACGCCAATTCCTGCCTGAGAATGCTCAGAATGGAGGTTCGCGTAAGCGTGAGCGGCTCGATGAGCGCCAGGACAGGCGATTGCAGGGATTCGTTGAGCCGCTCGGCGGAATAAACCTGATCGTGCATAATGTCCTCGAATGCAAAGAATTCTGGAAGCCAACCTCACCAATTCCGTGACCGCATCGCACATCGGGGAAACCGATGCTACGACTCGATCTTATGGTCTTGCCCGCGCACCCCGACTTGGGCCGGGCCGCTGGTTTCAGTTCAGCTGCTTGGAAATTCTTTCCACGCAATTCAATCGTTCAGTCGCGCGATTGATGTCGCGAGCACACTCTGGTCTTCGATTGAGCGCACGCGCCTGCGACTTTTCGTCCTGCTTTCACCCCTAGTTGCAGATATTGCGATATGCGATCGCTGACGCCGAATTTGTCGGTCCGTCGACGACGTAGGCATCATCGTCCTTGACGAGATAGAGAAAGGACATTTCTCTCGCCTCTCCGCCCGACGCGTCTCTCCCTTTGACGCGGCCGCAAATCGTATCCACGGGGCGCCCGAACGTGTTCTTCCTGGTTGCCCGCTTCATCTCGCCGAATTCGGCGGAGTTCGGATCCCCCAACTTTGCGGCAACTGAAATCCTTGCTTTATTCGACACGGGATCCGAAACCTCCGTGGCCGAGCTGGACGGCGAGACGTTGATCCGCGTCGTCGGTGGTGCCGCTTTCGCGAGATGGACGATGCTGCGCTTCTTCTCCGATAGTTTCTTGTCCGGCCCGGGCGGGGTCGCAGGGCGTACTCTTGCAATCAGAGGATCTGGGCCGAGTGCCGCCGGCTTCGTCGGGGCCGGGTGAGCCACTGCCATTCTGTCGAAACAGGGTTGCGAACCGCAGCCCAGGAAGTAACTCTGGGAGGGGGCAAAGAAGCCAAAGCCGATCAAGATTCCGGCCACCACGCCAATGAAAAGCAGTCCCATCCGATTCGCCTCCTTGGGGGCGGGGCTCGGCTTGCACTATGACTAAGACGTACTTTCGCGCTGGTGACCCATTAGTTGCGCAAAAGCATTAAGCGCTCATTAAGCGTTTTGTCGATTACAGGTTGCACATCATATCTTGCAAAACTCCAAGATTGATTTGGGCGTTCTTTGGTTAATTTGGTGCAGCGCTATCTCGCGCCGGTCCGATTTCAGACTCAAATCCGCCGGCGACTCAGTGAAGTTGTCGGATCCGGCGGGGGCATGTCCTTGAGGGGTTGCCATGAGTAGCGAATATTCGTCGTGCAATGAGAAACAGGAAGTCATTTCAACCTTGGACGATGTCATGTCCAGTGATGCGCTCAAGCTCCTGTCGCCACAGCTTCTGGAAGAGTTCGATGACGATGAGTCGCCGTCAGATGAAGTTCTGCGGCTCCTTGAGGAGAATGCACGGCTTCGCGCGCTCGCAGTCGAGCTCTCGAGATTGCTTGGAAACCTGTCCGGTCGAGAGTGGGATGCTGCGCTGGCGCCTCTGGACCCCGCCACCCGCGATCGCCGAAAGGCAGGTGGCTAAAGCGCGATGAGATTGGAATGAATCGTCATCGCGCTTTAGGTGATTGTTTGAGCATCGAGCTGGCTATCGTCGTCGTCGGATGTAGCGTCAACGGCGCTGCATCCGATCAGATTCGCGGCATGCTCGCGGGGCGCACCTCGCGCGCTTGCGCGCCGAGGCGGATGGCGGCATTCGCTGCGCCAAAGCCCTGATAGTCGCGACGCTCGACGATCTCGAAGAAGAAGCGCTCGTCGAAGATGTGCGTATAGACCTGGAAGAACTCGCCGTCGCCCTCGCGATCGTAGAGAATCTGGTTCTCGCGAAGCTGCGCCATCACCTCGGGCGCGAGATCGTATTTGGCTTCGATGTCGTCGTAGTAATTGTCGGGGATTTCCAGAAACTCCGCGCCGCGCTCACGCATGGCGGCCACCGTCGCAAAGATATCCCGGCAGGAGAAGGCGACATGCTGCACGCCTGAGCCAAAGAATTCCGAGATGAAGCGCGCCGGCAGCGTACGGTTGGCCGAGGAGCCGTTGAGCACGAAGCGCAGGCTCTGGTCGCCATTGATGATCGCCTGGCTCTGCACGAGGCCGCGGGGGTCCGCAATCTCCATCTGTGGCAGGCGGGTCAGGTCGAGGATGCCGGTATAGAACAACAGCCACGACAGCATCTCGTCATAGGGCATCGACTGCGCGATGTGGTCGACCGCGAGAAGCTGATCGGCGCCGGCATTGCTCGCGACCTCTTCGAAATCGGTGTCCCAGTTCTTGCCGGCCTGGTCGAGGAAATACAGCAGGCTGCCGCCGACGCCGTGGATCGCGGGGATCTCCAGCTCACCCGGGCCGACGGGTTGATAGAAGGTGCGCGCCTTCAGGGCTTCCGCGCGCGCCATGGCGCGGCTGGAATCGTCGACGTCGAGCGCGATGGCGCAGACGCCCGGACCGTGCGTGACATAGTGCGAATGCGCAAAGCCGTCGGTCTCGCAATTGATCACGAGCTCGACCTTACCCTGCGACCAGCGCTCCACCGCCTTGCTGCGATGCTTGCCGGTCTTGCGGAAGCCGAGCTGCGACAACAGGCCGGCAAGCTCGCTCGCCTTGGTCTCGTTGACCGCGAATTCGACGAAGCCCGTGCCACTGGTCTTCGCGTTCGGTGCGAGTTGCTTGTCGGCGAGCTTCGGCCATTTTGCCGCGAGCTGGTCCTGCAACAGGATCAGCGAGCGCAGGCCGTCGGTCGCCGTCTGCGCAGCGGAGCCGGCGCGGAACTGGTCGTTGAAGATTTCGAGCGACAGCGGTCCGGCATAGCCGGTCGCCGCGATCGCCTGCATGAATTCGCCGACCGGCAGGTCGCCCTGGCCGGGGAAGGAGCGGAAGTGCCGGCTCCAGGAGAGGATGTCGAGCTCGAGCTTCGGCGCGTCGGCAAGCTGCACCAGAAAGATCTTGTCGCCGGGGATCGAGGCCATCGCGCGCGTCGGAAAGCCCGGCGCCAGCGCGTGAAAGCTGTCGAGGATGACGCCGATTGCGGGATGGTCGGCGCGGCGCACGATCTCCCAGGCATCGCGGTAGTCGTTGACGTGGCGTCCCCAGGCTAGCGCCTCGTAACCGACGCGCAAAGAGCGCTTGGCTGCGCGATCGCCGAGCTCGCGGAAATCGTCCGCGGCACGGTCGATGCCGCCGAGCGAAGCCGGCGAGACGTTGCTGCATATCAGAAGGAGGTTGGTGCCGAGCTCCTGCATCAAATCGAACTTGCGCTCGGCGCGGGCAAAGTTGCGCGCGCGCTGCGGCTCGGGCATGCCCTCGAAATCGCGGAACGGCTGGAATGCGCAGATCTCGAGATTGAGATCCTTGCAGAGGCGCGCCACCTCGCGCGGGCTCGCGCCGAACGACAACAGGTCGTTCTCGAAAATCTCGACGGCATCGAAGCCGGCCGATGCGATGGCGCGGAGCTTTTCGTCCAGCGCGCCTGAGAGGGAGACCGTTGCGATGGAGCGCTTGTTCATGCCGCACTTTCCTCCATGGCGCCGCCCAGGAACAATTGCCCGATGCGGGGATCGTTCAAAATCCGCTCGGCCTTGTCGAACATGCGGGTCTGGCCGAGCTCGAGCACGATGCCGAAATTAGAAATCTCCAGCGCCGAGCGCGCGTTCTGCTCGATCATCAAGATCGTCACGCCGCGGTCGCGCAGGGATTTGAGGATGTCGAAAGTCTGCTGCACCATCAGCGGCGACAGACCGATCGATGGCTCGTCGATCAGCACGAGCTTTGGCTCGAGCAGCAGCGAGCGCGCGATCTCGAGCTGCTTCTGCTCGCCGCCCGACAGCGTCGAGGCCTGCTGCGCCGACTTGCGCCGCAGCGCCGGGAACAGGTCGAGCGCGGCCTCGATACGCCTCTGCAGATCGTTGCCCTTCTCCGCTGCGACGCCGCCGAGCTCGATATTGTGGCGTACCGACAGCTCGGGGAAGATGTTGCGGCCCTGCGGGACATAGCAGATACCGGCATTGAGCAGCGCGCGCTGGCTCAAATTCGTGACGTCGCGGTCGGCAAAGCTGATCTTGCCCTCGCGCAGCTTCAAGAGACCAAAGATTGCCTTGAACACGGTCGACTTGCCGGCGCCGTTGGGACCGATGATGGTGGTGATGGTGGCCTGCGGCACGGCGAAACTCGTGCCGTTCAGGATGGTCATCTTGCCGTAGCCGCCGACGAGATTGTGAACCGAGAGAATGGTGTCGCTCACCGCAGGCTCCTCAATGTCCGAGATAGGCTTCGATCACGGCGGGGTTCTTGCGGACCTCGTCCGGCCGCCCCATCGCCAGCACCTTGCCTTCCGCCATCACCATCACGCGCGAGCACAACGACATCACGAATTCCATGTTGTGCTCGATCACCACGAAAGTCGCGTTCTTCTCGCGGTTGATCGCGATCAGGCGTTCCTTGAGGTCCGCGAGCATCGTCGGGTTCACGCCGCCGGCGGGCTCGTCGAGCAGCACCAGCCGCGGTCCGCCCATGAAGGCCATCGCGGCGTCGAGCAGCTTCTGCTGGCCGTAGGACAGGCCGCCGGCGGGCTCGGCAGCGAGATGGTCGAGCTTGAAGAAGCCGATCATCTGGTTGGCGGCCTCGGTCAGCCCGGCGTCGGAGCGGCCGACGAGGCGCGAAGCCATGTTGCCCTGGTGCTCCTGCCCGGCAAGGATCAGGTTCTCGCGCACCGAGAGCTTTGGAAACACTTGCAAGAGCTGGAAGGTGCGGCTGACCCCGAGCTTGTTGAGCTCGGAGGGGCGGAGGCCCGTGACGGTCCTGCCGTCGAGCTTGACCTCGCCGCCGCTCGGCGTGAGCTGGCCGAGGATGCAGTTGAACAGGGTCGACTTGCCGCAGCCGTTCGGCCCGATCAGGCCGAGGATCTCGCCCTCGCGGACGTCGAAGCTGACGTCGTCGACCGCGTTGATGCCGCCAAAGTTCTTCTTGATGTCCGTGACTTCGAGCACCGCACTCATTGCGCGGTCTCCAGGCGAGATTTTGCGACGGCACGCAGCGCGGACGCAGCCTTGGTGCGCCGCGCGGCCATATAGCGATCGAGGATCCCCAGGATTCCCGTCGGCGACCAGATCAGCAGCAACATCACCGCGATCGCGTAGAGCATCAGATAGTAGCCCTCGGTGAAGCGAAGCCATTCCGGCAGCAGCACCGCGATCATCGCGCCGAGGAAGGGACCGAGGTAGAAGCCGGCGCCGCCGACGATCACCATCATCAACAGATCCAGCGAGAGCGACAGGTTGAACGGCACCGGATCGATATATTGCGTCAGCGGCGCATAGAGCGCGCCGGCGACGCCGCCGAGCGCCGAGCCGATCGCGAACGCCATCAGCGTATAGCGGCGGGTATCGACGCCGAGCGACTGCGCGCGCAGCGGATTCTCGCGCAGCGCGATGAAGGCACGCCCCCAGGGCGAGCGGATCAGCCACCACACCGCGAGCGATACGATCGCAAGCGAGCCGAGGCAGACATAGTAGAACGGCAGCGGCTTGTTGGTGGCGATGCCGAAAATATGGGGCCGCGGAATATTGGAGATGCCGTAGATGCCCCCCGTGAGCCAACTCTCGTTGCGGAACACCAGGAAAGCGAGGGTGGAGAAGGCGAGCGTGACGAAGGCGAGGTAGTGGTGCTGCACGCGCAGCGCCGGATAACCGAGCACCCAGCCGACCGCGAAGCTAAGCACGATGGCGACTGCGATCGCGGCGGGCAGCGGCCAGCCATGGGTCGTCATGATCGCGGCCGCATAGGCGCCGATGCCAACGAAGGCGCCCTGTGCCAGCGACACCTGGCCGGCATAGCCGAGCGTGAGGTTGAGCCCCATCGCGGCGATGGTCATCACGGCCCACTGGCTCAGGATGAACAGGCCATAGCGGTTGAAGTTCATGGGCACGACGATCAGCGCGGCGATGACGGCGAGGCCAAGCGCGATCTTTAGGGGTTTGGCAAATCCGGTCATACCGTGCGCTCCTCGGCGCGGCCGAGCAGGCCCTGGGGACGGAACAGGATGACGATGATCAGGACGAGCAGCGGCACTGCGGCGCGATATTGCGTCGAGACGTAGGAGGCCGCGAGATTGTCGAGCACGCCGATCAGGAGGCCGCCGGCAATCGCGCCGCGCACCTGGTTGAAGCCACCGACGATCGCGGCGATGAAGGCGGCCTGGCCCAGCACCTCGCCGGAGGAGAATTTTGCCAGATAGATCGGTGTGATCAGTAGCGAAGCCAGCGCGACCAGGAAGGCGTTGATCAGGAAGGTCAGCAGGATCATCCGCTCGACCGGCACGCCGATGATGCGCGCAACCGTCGGGTTCTGCGCCGCCGCCTGCATCTGGTGGCCGAGCGAAGTGCGGTTCAGGAGCGTGGTCAGTCCGACGACGGCGAGAATGGCGACGACGAGCACGCCGATGCTTTGCAGCGAGATGGCATGGCCGAGAACCGAAATGTCGCCGGTCGGCACGATCGAGGGAAAGGGCGAGGCTTCGGCGCTGAAGAACTGCTTCACGGCCTCCTTGATGCCGATCGCCAGCGCCATGGTGGCGATCGCGAGCGGCAGCACGCCGTGGCGCATCATCGGATCGACCAGCAGCATCTTGAAGGCGAGGCCGAGCAGGATCATCGACAAGAGGATGCCGAGGATGATGGCGAGCCAGAACGGTGCCCCCACATGCATCACCGCCAGCATCAGGAACGCCGGCAGCATCACGAACTCGCCTTGTGCGAAATTGATGGTCTGCGAGGTCTGCCAGAGCAGCGTGAAGCCGACCGCCACCAACGCGTAGATCGCGCCTGTGGCAAGTCCCGCGACCAGAAGGTCGAACAGATTGGACATTTTCCCCTCTCCCCGCTCAGCCCCCTTCTCCCTCTCCCCGTTCTTACGGGGAGAGGGAGAAGAGCGCTCGCCTCTCCCCGCAGGCGGGGAGAGGCGAAGACCTCACTTCACCTTCGGCAGCACCTGCTTTACGACCTGCTTACCTTCCACGACCTCGACCAGAAAGCTCTGGCGATCGATGTCGCCGGTCTCGCTGAAGGTGACGTCCATCAAAATGCCCGGCTCGTCAGCGGCCTTGATGGTCAGCCCGTGCAGCGTGTCGGCGAACGCCTTCGGGTCGACCTTGCCCATCTTCTCGGTGGTGGCCTTCACCATGTAGACGGCGAGATAGCCTTTCAGGCCGTTATGGTCGGGCACGTAGTTGTACTTCTTGGAGAACCGATCGCGGAAACCCTTGATCAGGTCGACCGGCGCGTCGGTGGTGAGGCCGACATGGCCGCGTGCACCGTTGGCGGCATCACCGGCAAGCTCGATCACCTTCTGGCCGATTAGCGTGGTCTCGCCCATCAGCGGCGCGGTGACGCCCTGGCGCTTCAGCTCTTTAAGGATGCGCGCGCTCTCTTCCTCGTTGAGGTAGACGAACACAGCGTCCGGATTGGCGGCCTTGATCTTGCCGACGTCGGCGGCGAAGTCGGCTTGTCCCGCTTCGGTCGAGAGATCGGCGACAACCTTGGAGCCGAGGCGGTCGAGCTCCTTGACGACGACGTCGCGTCCGCCGCGGCCGAAATCATTGTTGACCCAGACCACCGCGACCGTTTTCGCCTTCATGTCGTCGTGGATGTACTTGGCGACCTTCGGCATCGAGGATTGCTGGCCGAAGGAGGTGCGGAACAAGAACTTGTTGCCTCCTTGCGTCAGCTCGGCGGCTTCGCCGCCCATGATCTGCGCGATGCCGGCTTCGGCGGCGAGCGGCGCGGTGACCTTCACCGAGCCGGAATAGCCGGGCCCGAGCAGCACGTAGGGCTCGGCGTCGAGCGCCTTCTGCACCTGCGCGCGGGCCACGCCCGGATTGGACTGCGAGTCGGCATGGGTGACCTCGAGCTTGCGGCCGAGCACGCCGCCCTTGGCGTTGATCTCCTCGATCGCGAGATCGATGCCGTTCTTCCAGTTGGTGCCGACGGTGGCGCCGCCGCCCGACAGCTCGGCGACGTCGGCCAGCTTGATCGGCTGCGCGAACGCGCTCGTTGCCATGGCAACTGCAAGCAGTGTGCCCAGTAGTGTCGATTTCATCTCACTCCTCCCGTTTCTCTTCAGTTTTGCAAGCGGCCTTGTTTCCGGCCGCTTTGGTCAGGCTGCCTGATAGGCGGCGCTACGCGCCGCCATCACGGCGTCAAAAGCCTCTCCCATGATCTCGGTCGACGGGGCAAGGCCGGTGAACAGTTCGAACGCGTCCGCGGCCTGGTAGATCGCAAGCTCGCGGCCGGTCATGATCCGCGCGCCCTTGGCCTGCGCGGCCGCGAGCAGCGGGGTGATCAGCGGTGAATAGACGGCGTCGGCGACCCAGAGGTTTGCACGCAGCAGCGCTGGCGGCGCCGGCGTGTCCCGGTTCGGCAGCATGCCGACCGGCGTGCCGTTGATCAGGCCGGTTGCGCCCTCGAGCGCATCCTCGACGCTCGAAGCGACCCTTGCGCCAACCTTGGTACCGTTCGTGTTCAGGAGCGAGGCGAGTTTCTCGGCCCGCGCCGGCTCGCTGTCGACGATGCGGATGTCGGAGACCTTCTGGCTCGCCAGTGCAAAGGCGATCGCCTTGCCGACGCCGCCGGCGCCGATCACGGCGACCGCGTTGTCCGCGGGCGCCAGCAGCGGCGCCACCGCGCGGGCAAATCCCGTGGTGTCGGTGTTGTGGCCGATCAGCCGGCCATCCCGGACGACGACGGTATTGACCGCGCCCATGGCGGCTGCGCCAGGCGCAAGCTCGTCGAGCAGCGGCACCACCGCTTCCTTGTAGGGATAGGTGACGTTGACGCCGGCAAAGCCGAGCCGCCGCACCCCCTCGAGCATCATGCTGAGGCCGGCAGAATCCGCGCCGGCGACCTCGATGAGCTGGTAGTGGCCGCGCAGCCCCAGCGCCTCGGCGGCGCGCTCGTGCATGGAAGGCGAGGCTGAATGCGCGATCGGCGCGCCGATCAGGCCGGTGAGGAGTTTCTGAGATGCGGCAGGTCGGCGCGTTGACATGATCCGGATTGGTCTTGGTGTGTGTGTTTCGCCACGCGGTGTTGCGCGGAAAAAGGCAAAGCTCAAGCCCGACGATAGCTGGTCCCTTGCCTAACACAATTACCCATTTATCCTACAAACCTAACATAAAGTTATTTCTTGCGTCCGCGTGCCGCGACGCCCTTCGCCCCGTTGCGCGAGGGCTCGACCGCACGCATCTCGGCGCGGAGCTGCTCGATGAAATATTCGACGTGGAGCGAGAGCGGCGCGCCGCGCTTGACCGCGATGTAGGTGTCGAACCGCGTCGGCTCGGTGATCTTCAAGAGCTCGATGCCGGGATAGCCGCCATGGGCGACCGTGAACTGGTCGATGATCGCGATCCCGAGGCCCGCCTTCACCAGCGCGCACACCGTGGTGCCGAAGCGGGCGCGGATGGTGATGTTGTAGTCGAGCCGGTGACGGGCAAAGATCTCGGCCATGATCCGCCCGTAAGGATCGTTCGGATCGATGCCGATCAGCGGATAGCGCGTGATCTCGGCCGCCGAGACCTGCTTGCGGCCGGCGAGCTCGTGGCCCGGCGGCACGATGCAATAGAGCTCGCCGGAGGCGAGCGGCATGAAGTCGAGGCCGGAATGTTCGAGGCGGTAGCTCATCGCGACGCACTCGCCGCGGCCGAGCAGGAGATAGTCGATCGCTTCCTCGAGCTTGAGGATGTTGATGTCGATGCCGAGATCCGGATAGCGGCGCCGCACGCGCTCGATCGCGCGTGGCACCATCACCTGCGAGATGCTCGGCACCGAGCCGATGCGCAGCTCCGACAATCCGCCGCGGCCGATCTTGGAGATGATCTCGGAGAGATCGTCGACCTTCTTGTAGACGCCGTTGATCTGCTCAAAAATGTTCTCGGCCTCGGGCGTCGGGAAGTAGCGTCCGTTCTGGCGCTGGAAGAAGCGGATACCGAGCGAGCGTTCGGTGTATTTGACGAGACGGCTGATGCCGGGCGCCGAGACGTTCAACAGCTTCGCCGCGCCGCCAATGGTCCCCGTCACCATCACGGCACGGATCACTTCAACCTGGCGCAGCGTCATCATGCTCTAGGACAATCCCCGATGGACGACCGTGAGTGACGATCATCTCACGACAGGCGTCATGTCATCCAGCCGCAAATGCCTGTCAACGTGAATAGGGCGGGAGGGGAGGAGGGGACTTCGAAACTCGCGGTCAGATTGTTTCGACTAAAATCAGTGCGTTCGAATTGAAAGCGGGCGCAGATTGCGCGAGCGGTTGCATCCGCGCGGTTGCTGCAACTGCGCTCTAGCGCAGCGGCCCTTCCGGCGAAACGCTGTCGGGCAGCCCGGCGCGTTCGCCTTCCAGCACCTCGCGCGCGAACTCGATGATCTTCTGTTTGTTCGCGGTCTCGCGCACAGCGAAGAACACGCGGTTGAGTTCCAGGCCGAGCACGCTGTTGAGGGCGATGTTCTCGTTTTCCATCGTAGCTTTCCCGCTCCAGACGATGCAGGTGTATCTTGACCCCCCTTCTTCCACAAGTAGATTAAATCTTCAGAGCTGAGCGTTCCGTGAAACTACGGAGGCGGCGCATTGAGGCAACGCCCGAGTCAGGCTACAAAGCAATCTACGAAGCCAGGGGGCAGGAACGAACCGATGTCCGCCGTGGACTATGGCCGCGAAGCACTCGACTTCATCGAAGGCCTGGAAGCCTACAGCAAGGTTCCGGATGCGATGGACGCGCTTGAAGCGGCATTTGGCCGCTTCGGCTTCGAGCACATCATCGTCACTGGATTGCCGAATCCGGAGCAGCACTTCGAGCAGATGGTGCTTGCGAAGCGCTGGCCGGCGGAATGGTTCAGGATGTACACCGAGAGGAACTACGTCCGCTTCGATCCGGTGATCCGGATGTGCCGGCAGTCGGTGAATCCCTTCGAATGGTCGGAAGCGCCTTACGATGCCGAGCGCGAGCCCGGTGCGGTGGAGGTGATGAACCGCGCCACCGATTTCCGCATGTCGCGCGGCTTCGTCGTGCCGATCCACGGGCTGACCGGTTATGAGGCCGGCGTTTCGCTCGGCGGCGTTCATCTCGATCTCAACGCGCGAAGCAAGCCGGCGCTGCACCTGATGGCGATGTACGGTTTCGACCGCATCCGCCGCCTGCTCGATCCGCGTCCGACGCCGCCGGCGCTGCTAACGCCGCGCGAGCGCGAGGTGATCGCCTGGGCCTCGCAAGGCAAGTCCGCCTGGGAGATCGGCGAGATCCTGCACATCACGCAGCGGACCGCGGAAGAGCATCTTGCAACCGCTGCGCGCAAGCTCGGTGCCGTCAACCGTACGCATGCAGTTGCGATCGCCATCAGGCACAAAATCATCAATCCATAAGCTCTCACTGGGAAATTTCCCAATATCGAATCCGCCTCGTTTCAACGAGGCTGCCCCCGTTTTGAGGAACGGGGGTTTTCATGATCCACGCAATTTCATCCGCGAACCGCCATCTGTATGAGGACGTCGTCGAACAACACTTCCGCTTGCGGCACGAGATCTTCGTCGACGAGCGCAAGTGGGAGGCGCTGCGCAAGCCCGATGGCCGCGAGATCGACGTCTACGACGACGAGGACGCGATCTACATGCTCGCGCTGGAGAGCCGCCGCGTGATCGGCGGCTACCGGCTGTATCCGACCACCAAGCCGACGATGATGAGCGAGATCTTTCCGCATCTCGCTGCGGTGCGCGGCTGCCCGACCGACCCGCTGATCTGGGAGTGGTCTCGCTTCTTCGTTGCGCGTGACCGCCGCGACGGAACCGTCAATCTCCAATTGATGGCCTCAGCGCAGGAGTTCTGTCTCGACCAGGGCATCGAGCGTCTCTGCCTGGTCATGGAGACCTGGTGGCTGCCGCGCTTCCAGGACATCGGATTCGTCGTCACGCCTCTGGGATTGCCCGCGCTGGTCGACGATTCCTGGACCATGGCTGCCACGATCGACGTTTGCCGGCAGTCGCTCGATATCGTGCGCGAGCGGATCGGCATGGCGACGGTCGTGCGCCAGGACGGTCCGCGCCTCGATGCCATCGCCCGTGCCAACACCTGCGGCCTTGCTGCCGCGCAACGAAAGACCGCCTGAGATGTCGAACATGATGCGAGACAGCCAATTCCTTGCGAAGCTCAAGATGAAGAAGAACGAAGAGAATCTCGGCTACATGTCCGACATGGCGCTCGAACTGGCGCAGATGGCGGATGATTGCGGCCACGCCACGCTCGCCTATCTGTTCCGGATGGCGGCGCTGGAAGCTTCTACCGCCGACACCGCCGGCACCGGCCACGATTTCCCTCACCAGGTGACGTCGCACTGAGTGCGGCGGGACGTTGCTCCATCTCTCCCTCTCCCCGCTCTTACGGGGAGAGGGTTGGGTGTGTGAGTGCGTGAGACGATCGCCGGCGAGCACCGGCAACAACCTCCCCGTTCAACATCGGCCCGGCACCTCGTCTGAATTGATGAGAGGTGCGGCAGGTTGACCCATCCTCCGCGCCAATCTTCTTGCAACGCGCGCTCATCGCCTGTTCGATGAGATGCAACAAAGTGCATGTCGGGCGCAGAATCGCTCTTGCGTCGGAACGATACTGCCATTACCGATTTTGGCCTTGAAAAGGCAGGGGGAGCTCTTTCACTGATGGCGACCGTGTTCGAACATCGGCGCAACGTGATGCGTGGCTGAAAGAGCTCGATGCTGCTCGTCGTCGAACAATTCCTCAACGGATTGCAGTTCGGGCTGCTTCTCTTCCTGCTGGCCGCCGGCCTGACGCTGGTGTTCGGGATCATGGATCTCGTCAACCTCGCGCACGGCTCGCTCTACATGATGGGTGCCTATTTCGCCGCGACCTTCGTCGCCTGGACCGGCAATTTCCTGCTGGGAGCGCTGCTCGCGCTCGGCGCGACGCTCGTGCTCGGCATCGTGCTCGAAGTGGTCGCGCTCAGGCATCTCTATGGCCGTGATCATCTCGACCACGTTCTCGCGACCTTCGGCCTGATCCTGTTCTTCAATGAAGCGGTCCGGCTGATCTGGGGGCCGGCGGGCCTGGCGCTGCCGCTGCCGCCCTGGCTCACCGTTCCGGTGCCGATCCTGCCCGGCATCTATTATCCGGCCTATCGGCTTGCGATCATCGTGGTCGCGCTGCTGGTCGCGCTCCTCCTTTACCTCGGCGTGATGCGCACGCGCATCGGCATGCTGATCCGGGCCGGCGCCTCCAACCGTGAGATGATCGGCGCGCTCGGCATCAACATCAAGCTGCTCTACACGCTGGTGTTCGGCCTGGGTGCCGCACTTGCCGGACTCGCCGGCCTGATGCAGGCGCCGATCCTCACCGTGCAGATCGGCATGGGCGAGAACATCCTGATCCTCGCCTTCGTCATCATCGTGATCGGCGGCATCGGCTCGATTCGCGGCGCGTTCCTCGCGGCGGTTTTCGTCGGCATGATCGATACGCTCGGCCGCGCCTTCCTGCCGAACCTGCTGCGCCAGATCCTGAGCTCAACCGCGGCGTCCACCGCCGCGCCCGCGCTGTCCTCGATGCTGATCTATCTCTTGATGGCGATCGTGCTGGTGGTGCGGCCGGAGGGGCTGTTTCCGGCCAATCGTCGATGAAGGCTTTGAGCGTGAGCAAGGCCGTCACGGCCCTGGTGCTGGCAGGCCTCGTGCTGCTGCCGCTCTATTCGCAGCTGTCGGGCAACATCTTCATCCTGACACTGTTCACCCGCATCGTCATCCTGGCGCTTGCGGCCGCCAGCCTCAACCTCATCATGGGCTATGGCGGCATGATGAGCTTTGGCCACGCCGCCTATCTCGGCATCGGCGGCTACGCGGTGGGCATTCTGGCGCAGGAAGGTGTTGGCTCCGGCTTCATCCAGTTCCCGGTCGCGCTTGCGGCGTCCGCGCTTTATGCGCTGGTGATCGGCGCGCTCTCCTTGCGCACCCGCGGCGTCTATTTCATCATGATCACGCTCGCTTTCGCGCAGATGGCCTACTACGTCGCCTCGGGCCTCGCGCGTTACGGCGGCGACGACGGTCTCACCGTCTACAAGCGCAGCGACTTTTTCGGGCTGATCGATCTCTCCAGCCGTGTGCAGTTCTACTATCTCTGCCTCGCCTGCCTGTTCGGCGTGGTCTTCCTGATCTGGCGCATCGTCAATTCGCGCTTCGGTCTCGTCGTGCAGGGCCTGCGCTCCAACGAGCAGCGCATGCAGGCGATCGGCTTTCCGGCAAAGCGCTACCAGCTCGTCTGCTTCGTCATCTCGGGCACCATGTGCGGGCTCGCCGGCGCGCTGCTCGCCAACAACACCGACTTTGTCAGCCCGGCGGTGATGTACTGGACGCGCTCCGGCGACCTCATGGTGATGGTGATCCTCGGCGGCATGGGTGCGCTGTTCGGCCCGGTCATGGGTGCGGTGGTGTATCTGCTGCTGGAAGAATTCCTGTCGCAGATCACCGAATATTGGGCGCTGATCATGGGCCCGCTTCTGCTGCTGATCGTGCTGTTCGGGCGCGGCGGCATCATGGGCCTGCTCGGGAGGGCCGATCGTGGCTGAACCCTTGCTCCGCGTCGAAAAGCTGGTGCGCCGTTTCGGCGGCATCACCGCGACCGATCACGTCTCGCTCGATGTTTCGGCCGGCGAGCTGCACGCCATCATCGGTCCAAACGGCGCCGGCAAGACCACGCTGATCAGCCAGCTGACCGGGCATCTCTCGCCGCATGCGGGCAGCGTCTCGCTCGGCGGGCGCGATATCACTTATCTGCCGGCCTATCGCCGCTGCGCGCTGGGGCTGGCGCGCTCGTTCCAGATTACCTCGCTGCTGCTCGACTTCACCGCCGCCGACAATGTCGCGCTGGCGGCACAGGCGCATGCCGGCACGTCGTTCCGCTTCTTCGCCGATGCGCGGAAGGAGAGGGGCCTGCGCGATGCCGCCCATGCCGCGCTCGATCGCGTCGGCCTGTCGCATCGCGCCGATGTCGTGGTGAGCAGGCTCAGCCATGGCGAGCGGCGCGAGCTCGAGCTTGCGGTCGCGCTGGCGAGCAAGCCAAAAATCCTGCTGCTGGACGAGCCGATGGCCGGCCTTGGCGCCACCGAATCCCAGCGCATGGTGAAGCTGCTTCAGGATCTGCGGAAAGAAGTCTCGATCGTGCTGGTCGAGCATGACATGCCGGCGGTATTCGCGCTCGCCGACCGCATCTCGGTGCTGGTCTATGGCCGCGTCATCGCCTCCGGCGATCCGGCCGCGATCCGCGGGAACGACGAGGTCAAGCGCGCCTATCTCGGCGATCAGCACGTGGTGACGCGCCATGACTGACGGGATGGCTGACACGCTGCTCGACGTCGACGGCATCGAGACCTGCTACGGCCTTTCCCAGGTGCTGTTCGGCCTGTCGCTGTCCATCAAGCCGGGCGAGATGGTCTCGCTGATGGGCCGCAACGGCATGGGCAAGACGACCACCATCCGCTCCATCATGGGCCTGACACCGGCTCGCGCCGGCGCGATCCGCTTTGCGGGCTCGGAGGTGCGACAGCTTCCATCCTACAGGATCGCAAAGCTCGGCGTCGGCCTCGTGCCCGAGGGGCGCCAGATCTTTCCGAACCTCACCGTGCGCGAAAATCTCGTCGCCGCGGCCGCCGACCGCTTCGGCAGCGACAATCCCTGGACGCTCGCCGCGATCTACGTCCTGTTCCCGCGCCTCGCCGAGCGCGCGTCCAACATGGGCAACCAACTCTCGGGCGGCGAACAGCAGATGCTCGCCATCGGCCGTGCGCTGATGACCAATCCAAAGCTCCTGATCCTCGATGAAGCGACCGAAGGCCTCGCCCCGCTGATCCGCGAGGAGATCTGGAATTGCCTGTCGCTGCTCAAGAAGCGCGGGCAGTCGATCCTGGTCGTCGACAAGAACGTCGACCACCTCGCCCGCATCTGCGACCGCCACTACATCATCGAGCGCGGCAAGACGGTGTGGAGCGGCACCTCGGACCAGCTGACGGCCGAACCGGAGCTGCAGCATCGGTATCTGGGAATTTAGGGTTGGCGCGGTGTGTTTGGTGCGAGCTTGCGCCGTGCACCCGACGTCGTCCCGGCGAAGGCCGGGGCCCATAACCCCAGGGAAAAGTTTTGCGAAGATTGGTTGTTCGGGATAAGCACCGACCCAATCGATGGATCACGCGGTATGGGTCCCGGCCTTCGCCGGGACGACATCCAGATCACCAATAAATCCCGTGGCGGTGCAGTTCGCGGATCACGCGGGCTTCGACCGAAGGCTCGCGACGCTTCGGCTTGCTTGCGACCGTCGTCTTGGCCGGCTCGGTTGTCGCGACGGGAGCGGTGGTCTGCGGCGTGGATGGCGTCGTCACCGGAGCTGCCGTTGGCGTGGTGGTCGTTGCCGTCACGGTCGGCTGCGGCGTGGTCACGGGCGTTTGTGTGGTGGCGGCCGGCGTCGTCACCGGAGCCTGCAGCGCTTGCGGCGTTGCGGGCGCCTGCGGCGTCGCTGGCTGGGTCGCCTTTTCGCTTGCGTTGGCTGCGGCGAGGCTGAGGCTCCGAGATCCGGCATAGGCTTGGCTGGCCAGCAACGACATCGCAACGATCAGGATCAGCTTGCGCATCGGAAACCCCGTTATTTGGTCAATCCGTCTTACCTAAACCAATCAGTCGCTCTCAACGCGCCAAGTGGTGCACGCCGATCTTCATCAAGGTGGCCCGGCAGGACAGGCGGTAAATCAGGCTGAACAATTGACCCCACATGACCGAACTCCATTGTCTGATCACATGGTGCCAGCCTAGCGCCTTAGTCTTTCCGGCGGTTTTCGAGGGATGCGGAAAATGGCTTCGTCGGACAGCGATCTGATGTCGTCGGCACAGGTGGGACGAAGTCGCCTCACAGCGGTGTGAGGCGTGAGCGGGAGGCGCGGTACGGCGTTGCCGTCACCACCCTCCAAGAGCCGGTCTCAGAACATCTCGAAATATTCGCGATGCTCCCAGTCGGTCACCTCGGCCAGGAAGCGGTCGATCTCGGCATTCTTGATGTGGGTGTAGTAGTCGACGAATTCCGCCCCCAGCTTTTCGCGGAAGAATGGATCGTCCTTCAGAGCGCCGACGGCATCGCGCAAGGATTTTGGCAGCAGCGGTGCCTTGGTCTCGTAGGGTGCGTCGGCCGACGGGCCGGGATCGAGCTTGCGGTCGACGCCGTCCAGCCCCGAGAGGATTTGCGAAGCCATGTAGAGATAGGGGTTGGCGGCGGGCTCGCCGATGCGGTTCTCCAGGCGCGTCGCCGGATCGTTGGCGACGCCGAGCACGCGGATCATCACGCCGCGATTGTCACGGCCCCAGATCGCGCGGTCCGGCGCCAGCGAATAGGAACGATAGCGCTTGTAGCCGTTGATGGTCGGTGTCGTGAACACGGCGGAGGCGCGGGCGTGATCGAGCAGGCCCGCGAGCCAGGCGCGGCCGAATTCGCTGAGCGGCTGACCGGCCTCTTTCGCCATGAACAGATTCTCAGCCGTCGCGCGCGAGACGATCGACTGGTGCAGATGCCAGCCACTCGCGAACACGTTCGGCAGTTTGGGCCGGCACATGAAGGTGGCGTGATAGCCGTGACGGCGCGCGATCTGCTTCACGGCAGAGCGAAACAGCACCATGTTGTCGGCGGGCTCGATGCCCTTCCGCGGCTGGAACGTGAATTCGCACTGGCTCGGCCCGAACTCGACCTCGACGGAGCGCAAGGGAAGCCCGAGTGCGACGATGTCGCGGCGCAGGATCTCCAGAACCGGCTCCATCTGATCGAAGCGCTGCTCGGTGAGGTACTGATAGCCGTGGCTGAGCAGGCTCACCGACGGCGGCGTGCCGGGCTGACCGGCATCCTCCGGGCGCATCTGCGCGTCGTCGAGCTTGAAGATGTGGAACTCGACTTCGAGGCCGGCGACGAAATCATGACCGCGCGCGCCGAGCTCGTCGAGCACGCGCTTGTAAATCCCACGCGTCGCGAACGGCACCGGCCGTCCGTCATTGAAGTAGAGATCGCACAGCAGCCAGCCGCTGGTCGGCGCCCAGGGCAGCACGCGGAACGTGGTGGGGTCGGCGACCATCAGCACGTCGGCCGCGCCCTCCATCTCCTTCATGCCGAAGCCGCCGCCGGCGGTGAACACCGGGAATACGGTCCGATGCGAAGAGTCCTTGGCGAGCATGGTCGTGGTGATGGAGCAACCGCTCTCGAGCGAGGCGATCGCCTCGGCCGCGATGATGGTCTTGCCGCGCAAAATGCCGTGCTGGTCGGGGAAGGCGAGGCGGACGACCTCGAGGTTCTTCTCCTCGACCATTCGCCGCACGCGCGGCGCCGCGTCCTTCTGCTCCGCCGACCAAAGCCCATGACGCGCGACGAAAGTCACTTTGGTTGCTCCTCAGTCCACTCTGTCATCGTCCGCCTTGTGCGCAATTGCGCACTGGGGCGGACGATCCAGTATTCCAGAGACGGTCGTGTGTCCACGAGAGGCCGCAGCGTACTGGATGCCCCGCCTTCGCGGGGCATGACAGCGGAGCATGTGGCGTCCGCCACATTCTCCGTCATTGCGAGGAGCGAAGCGACGAAGCAATCCAGAATCTTTCCGCAGATGCATTTCTGGATTGCTTCGCTTCGCTCGCAATGACGAAGGTGGGATCTTCACTCCAATTCACTCCGCCGCCGTCAGCCGGTGCACGTTATCGGCAATGTCCTTCGGCACCGGCGCCATCCAGGGGGCGCCGCGCCGCCGCTTGACGTCGACTTCCATCCAGTAGGTCTCCCAGCCCTGGGTCGGGCCGATGCCGTCCATGGTCGCCGGCCCCTGGATGCTGCGTGCGTTGCCCTCGTCCAGATGCAGCATCGGCTTCTCGCCGCCCAAGACTTTCTCGATCTCCTGCCGCAACAGGCGGCGATACTGCACGATCGCCTTGTCGCTCTGGCCGAGATGCTCCTTGGTGCGATCCTGGATCGCGCCCATCGATTCCACCGCCCACTGGTCGTGGACGTTGATGTCGGTGCCCATGCCGGTATAGGTCGCGGTCTGCTGCTCGTGCGGATCGAAGCCGTAATCGTTGGCCTTGTTCTTGCGCGAGATGTAGTCGGGCAGCTCGTAGAGCTCGAGCCGCTGGTCGCGCATCTTCTGCTTGTCGACGGGGTTCGTGTAGCTGGTGAAGATCGCGTACCAGTAGCAGTTCTCGTCATCGACCGGCACGTGCCACTGCGTGATCGTCATCTCCGTGCTCATGGGAATGACGAAGCCGTGCGGGAAGAGCTGGTTGGTGACGCGCACATGGGTGCGCTCCTGGTCGATCTCGCGCAGCGCGATCAGTCGCAGACCATATTCGGTATGCTCGACATTGATGATCGGGCGGTCGTACTCTCGCAGAATCTTCGTCATCGGCAGGTCGCTTCCGGCGGAGGCGCCGCGGAACTGCTTGCCGTAGGCGGTCGAGGTGTCCTCATCCTCGAAGAAGCGGTGCAGATAGGAGGCGTGCGCGGGATCGATGCCGACCTCCAGCGCCTGGAGCCAGTTGCAGGCCATGTGGCCCTTGAATGCAAAAGTATGCGTGCCGGGCGCGACGAAGCAGTCGATCTCGGGAAAAGCGGGCGGGGTGCCCTCGCCGAGCCACGCCCAGAGGATGCCGCTCTTCTCCACCACGGGATAGGAGCGCTGCCGGATGTTCTGGCAGAGCTTTGAATCCTGTGGCTCGGCCGGCGTCTCGATGCACTGCCCCGTCGCGTCGAACAGCCAGCCATGGAAGGCGCAGCGCAGGCCGCCATGCTCCAGCCGACCGAAGGCGAGGTCGGCGCCACGATGCGCGCAGTGCCGGTCGATCAAGCCATAGCGGCCACTCTCGTCGCGGAACAGCACCAGGCTTTCGCCGAGCAGCTTGACCGGGCGGATTGGACGCGCGCCCTCCAGCTCATCCACCAGCGCCGCCGGCTGCCAGTAGCTCCGCATCAGCTTGCCGCACGGGTCTTTCGGCCCGGTGCGGGTGATCAGGTCGTTCTGCTCCTGGCTCATCATGGCGGGTCGCGTCCTCTTGCTCGGAGTGGCGTTGTTCGCCTATTGAACGAATGGGCGAATTATGACATGCCTTGATTTGGCAGCAAGCAATATTTTGCAGGCGCGGATCCGATGCCCAAGCTGAAGCGGAACGAGACGGAGGAGCGCGCGACGGATTTCGTCGAGAGCCTCGATCGCGGCTTGCGGCTGTTGCAGATGTTCGGCACGACCGCCGGCCCGATGACACTCAGCGATCTTGCCCGCGCCGCCGAGCTGCCGCGCGCCACCGCCCGGCGCATCCTGTTCACGCTCCAGCGCGGCGGTTTCGTCGCGACCGACGGCAAGCTGTTCTCGCTGACGCCGCATGTGCTGACGCTGGCGGCGTCGTATTTGCGCTCCAACCAGCTCGTCGCCGTGCTGCAACCGGTGCTCGACCGTGTCGCGACCGCGGCGCAGGAGATCTCCTCCCTCGCGGTGCTCGACGGCGACGACGTCGTGTTCATCGCGCGCGGCAGTCCGATGCGGGTGTTCTCCGGCGGGCTCGAGATCGGCTACCGCCTGCCGGCCTTTTGCACCTCGGTCGGCCGCGCCATGCTCGGCCAGTTCGACGATGCCGCGCTCGCCGCACGCCTGAAAAAGATGAAGCGCGAGGCGCTGACGCCGCGGACGGCGACCGATCCGAAGCTGCTCCTTGCGCAGATCGCCGCCGATCGTGCCCGGGGTTTCTCGCTGGTCGATCGCGAGGCCGAGCCGCATTTCCGCTCGATCTCCGTTCCCGTCCGCCGCTACGACGACACCATCGTTGCCGCCATAAACATGGGCGCCCATGTCGATCGCGTGCCGACGCAGGAGCTGATCGACCGCTTCCTGCCGCTCCTGCGCGAGGGTGCCGTGTCGGTGCGCTCGCAGTTGCTGTAGCCTTGTAGCCCGGGTGAGCGCAGCGATACCCGGGGTCTTCCCGGATGTCGCTTCGCTCATCCGGGCTACAGGGCTATAATGCGTGCAAACGCAAGAACCCCAGGGAGCACGCCATGCACACCATGGTTCCCAGTGATCGCGTGGAGCATGTCGCCGTCTTCGGGCGCGACGGCACGAAGCTCGGCACGATCGAGCGGCTGATGCTCGACAAGGTGAGCGGAACGGTCGCCTATGCCGTAATCAAGACCGGCGGGCTGCTCGGCACGCATCACCATTATCCCGTCCAGTGGAGCGCGCTGAAATACGATCCGCACCGCCAGGCCTTCCAGGTCGAGGTGACGCTGGACGAGCTGAGCGCCGGCCCTTGCGAGTTCGACGGCGAGGAGTTCGACTGGGGCGACCGCTCGCGAGCCTATCAGCATCCGAACTACTGGTCGGTCTAGCGGCGTGGCTGCGTCGGGTGGGTTGGCGTCGGCGTAACCCACCTCGTTGCCCTCCGGATGTCGAGAGAAGTGGTGGGTTACGCTTCGCTAACCCACCCTGCGATCCCTGCCTGGACCAAGCTCCTGCCTCCTAGCCTTGTAGCCCGGGTGAGCGTAGCGATACCCGGGGAAGCGCCGCAGAGTCCCGGATGTCGCTTCGCTCATCCGGGCTACGGAGGCTTTCGAATCGTGACCGCAAGGTGAGACACAATGACATTCTCCGGACTAGGCCTCCATCTCGGCAACCTCTCGCGCCTGTCGAACGCGCAGTCGCGCTCGATCAGTCCGGAAAATTTCACCGGCGAAAAAGGCAAGGGCGGCATGGCCGTCGATGGCCCGGCGGCACCGCAGGCGCGTGACCTCGGACGAGGCTGGAAGATCTCGCCTTACGTCGTCATCGAGCCCGGCGCGACCTTTACGCTGGCCGACATCGAAGGTGCGGGCGCGATCCAGCAGATCTGGATGACGATTTCGCGCGGCCGTCTGCGCCGTTTCATCCTGCGCATCTATTGGGATGACCAGGCGTTGCCCAGCGTCGAATGTCCGATCGGCGATTTCTTTGCCTGCGGCTGGGAGGAATTTGCGCAGGTGTCCTCGCTGGCGGTCTGCGTCAATCCGGGCCGCGGCTTCAATTGCTATTGGGAAATGCCGTTCCGCAAGCGCGCGCGGGTCACGCTGGAGAATCGCAACGAGGAGGCGCAGACCATCTACTACCAGATCAACTACACGCTGACGGACGTGCCGGAAGATTGCGCCTATTTTCACGCGCAGTTCCGCCGCACCAATCCGGTGCCGTACAAGGAAGTCCACACGTTGCTCGATGGCGTCACCGGACACGGCCACTATGTCGGCACTTACATGGCCTGGGGCTCGAACAACAATGGTTGGTGGGGCGAGGGCGAGATCAAATTCTTCATCGACGGCGACGGTGAGTTTCCGACCATCTGCGGCACCGGCACCGAGGATTATTTTGGCGGCGCCTACAATTTCGATCCGCGCGTGCCGTGGCAGCTCGCCAATCCCGGCGCGAGCGGCGGGCCAGCGTCGCGCTATCTCGAATTCACGACGCCCTATGCCGGCCTGCCGCAGGTGATCCGCCCCGACGGCGTCTACAAGTCGCAGCAGCGTTTTGGCATGTACCGCTGGCACATTCCCGACCCCGTGCGCTTCCGACGCGATTTGCGCGTGACGATGCAGGCGCTCGGCTGGCGCTCCGGCGTGAAGGAGCCGAAATATCTGCCCTTGCAGGACGACGTGGCGTCGGTCGCGTTCTGGTACCAAACGCTGCCGACGGCGCCGTTCCCCGAGCTGCCGGGCGTGCATTATCTCGAGGTGGATTGATTAGAGCGCCACGCTTCGCAGCCCAAAGCTGCGCGCTTCGTTCTGCAACACCGGTCGCACCGCGTCGATCAGCCGCGCTGCGGCGGCGTCGACACTCAGCCCCGCCGTATCGACCACCGCCGTCGCGCGCGAATACAGCGGCTCGCGGCTGAGCAGGATGTTGCGCAGCTCCGTCATCGCGGAGCGATCATCGGCCATCGGGCGCAGGTCGCCCTGGCGGCGCACGCGGGCCATATGCTCTTCCGGCTCGGCCTTTAGCCAGATCGTGTAGAACGAGGACAGGATCTGGTCGAAGGTCAGCGGCTCCGAGACGATGCCGCCGCCGGTCGCGAGCACCATCAGCTCGTGGCGCGCGAGGAGCTGTTGCAGCGCTGCCTGCTCCATGCGGCGAAAGCCTTCCTGGCCGTAGAGCGCAATGATCTCGGCGATCGACAGCCCGTTCTGCTCCTCGATCGCCTTGTTGAGCTCGACGAAGCTCCAGCCGATCTTCTTCGCCAGCATCCTGCCGAGCGTGGATTTACCGGCGCCGCGCAGGCCGATCAGCGCGATGCCGCAGAACGGCGCACGCCGCGGAGCGGACGCGCTGCCCCCAGTGAGGAGGTCCTTGGCCTGTGCGATCTGGCCAGGCGTTGCCTTGCGCAGGAGATCGCGGAACATCTGCCAGTCCGGCGCAGGCTCGATCGTCGGCAGCAGGTCTTCCAGATGCGCGCCCATCGCGTTCGACACGCGCCTGAGCAGCACGATCGAGACATTGCCTTTGCCGCCCTCGAGCTGGGCGATGTAGCGTTCGGAAATGCCGGACACCTTGGCGAGGACTTTTCGCGACATGCCGCGCAGCGCGCGCGTGGTGCGCACGCGCTGGCCAAGCTGTTCGAGGAATTGGGATTCGGCGTCGGGGCTTTCGGTCATTTGCCTTCTTTAGCGGATGTCCGGCGGCGCATTTGTCGGAAACATAATGCCTGATGGCATTGACAGCAAGCCGACGGAGTGTCTTTCTATGAATTATAATTCAAAATTCGGGGGAGAAGTCCGTGAGCGAGGCATCCTATAACGCGGTGACCTGGCTGCTCGACCGTAACGTCGCGGAGGGCAGGGGCAACAAGCTCGTCTTCGACGACACCGTCTCCCGCCTGACCTATGGCGAGCTCCAGCAACAAACGCGTCGCGCCGCCAACATGCTGCGCCGTCTCGGCGTCCGCCGCGAGGAGCGCGTGGCGATGATCATGCTCGACACGATCGATTTCCCGATCGTGTTTCTCGGCGCGATCCGCGCCGGCATCGTGCCGGTGCCGCTGAACACGCTGCTGACCGCGGAGCAATACGCCTACATTCTCGCCGACTGCCGCGCGCGCGTGCTGTTCGTCTCCGAGGCGCTCTATCCCGTCATCAAGGACGTCGTCGGCGGCATGCCGGATCTCGAGCATGTCGTCGTCTCCGGTAAGAAGCAGAACGGCCACAGGCAGCTCGCGGAAGAGCTCGCGCAAGAGACCGATGATTTCGCAACTGTGGCGACGCATCCGGACGAGCCCGCGTTCTGGCTCTATTCGTCCGGCTCGACCGGCATGCCCAAGGGCGTGCGCCATCTGCATGCGAACTTGCAGGCGACCGCCGACACCTATGCCAAGCAGGTGCTCGGCATTCGCGAGGACGACGTCTGTCTGTCCGCGGCAAAGCTGTTCTTCGCCTATGGCCTTGGCAATGCGCTGACCTTTCCGATGTCGGTCGGCGCCACCACGGTGCTGAACACCGAACGGCCGACGCCGGCGCGCATGTTCGAGCTGATGAACCGATACAACCCGACCATCTTCTATGGCGTGCCGACGCTGTTCGCGGCCATGCTCAACGACGAAGCCGGTAAGCAGGAGCGCGGCGGCAACAAGCTTCGCATCTGCACCTCCGCCGGCGAGGCGCTGCCTGAGTCGGTGGGCAACGCCTGGAAGGCACGCTTCGGCGTCGACATCCTCGACGGCGTCGGCTCGACCGAGCTGTTGCACATCTTCCTGTCGAATGCGCCGGATGACATCAAATACGGCTCGTCCGGCAAGCCGGTGCCGGGCTATGCCGTGCGGCTCGTGAACGAGGCCGGCCAGGACGTGCCTGACGGCGAGGTCGGCGAGCTCCTGGTCGATGCGCCGTCGGCCGGCGAGGGCTACTGGAATCAGCGCCACAAGAGCCGCCGCACATTCGAGGGGCCGTGGACGCGCACCGGCGACAAATATGTTCGCGACGCCGATGGCCGCTACACCTTCTGCGGACGCTCCGACGACATGTTCAAGGTCTCGGGCATCTGGGTCTCGCCGTTCGAGGTCGAGAGCGCATTGATCACGCACCCGGCCGTGCTGGAAGCAGCCGTCGTGCCAGAAGCCGATCCGGAAGGCCTGTTGAAGCCGAAAGCCTTTGTCGTGCTGCGTCCCGGTGCCAAGACGAGCGATCTCCAGGAGATGCTGAAGGAGCACGTCAAGCAGAAGATCGGCCCCTGGAAATATCCGCGCTGGATCGATGTCGTGGAGTCGCTGCCGAAGACGGCAATCGGCAAAATCCAGCGCTTCAAGCTGCGCGAAGGCGCGCATTAGCGGCAGCTCGTCATGGCCGGGCTTGACCCGGCCATCCACGCGCCACAGCGGCTAGGGATAGACGTGGATGCCCGGGTCAAGCCCGGGCATGACGATGGAGAGAAGAGCAACAGCATGATCAACCTCACCCCCGCAGGCTTTCTCACCAACGGCGGCGCCAGCCTCGAATACAAATGGCTTGCGCCGAAATCCGCAGATGCGCCCACCATCGTCATGCTGCATGAGGGGCTCGGCTCGGTCGGCCTGTGGGGCGACTTTCCGGAAAAACTGCAAGCGGCGACCGGGGCCGGCATCTTCCTCTATTCGCGCGCGGGCTATGGCCAGTCGAGCCCGGTGACGCTGCCGCGGCCGCTCGACTACATGCATCGCGAGGCGCTCGACGTACTGCCGAAGCTGCTTGACGCGATCGGCTTCAAGCGCGGCCTGTTGCTCGGCCATTCCGATGGTGCCTCGATCGCGACTATTTACGCCGGTTCACATCAGGATCATCGCCTGCAAGGCATTGCGCTGATCGCGCCGCATTTCATCGTCGAGGACATCTCGGTGAAGTCGATCGCCGAGATCAAGACGGCTTACGAGACCACGGATCTCAAGGCCAGGCTGGGGCGCTGGCACAAGGACGTCGACAACGCCTTCTATGGCTGGAACGGCGCCTGGCTCGACCCAAAATTCCGCAGCTGGGATGTTTCCGAGTACCTCGCCTATATCCGCGTTCCCGTCCTGGTCGTTCAAGGTGTGGATGACCAGTATGGGACAATGCGACAGGTCGAGATTGCGCAGGAAGAGTGTTATTGTCCGGTAGATTTGAAAGTCATTTCAGAGGCGGGGCACTCCCCGCATCGTGAAGCGCCGGGGGCGACGCTTGACGCTATTGCAGAATTTGCCCGGGCGGCGTTGCGCGCCGACCTGGGTCTTGAGGGACATGCCGCATGAATCATCGGGGGCTCCGCTCCGATGATCGCGCGACCATCCGTGACCGGCTCCCTGCCATGGCCGCAATGGGCCTATGTGCCCGGCGAAACCGACCTCGACGCCGATTGCGAGACGCTCGACGTGGCCAAGGCGCTGGTGCCGGCGGCGTTCCGCGGCCACGTGCCGGCACGGCATCCGGCGCTGCGCTACGGGCTCGCGCTCAACGATCGCGGCTACTTCTGGGAATCGCAGGAGATCCTGGAGGCGGTGTGGGCGGCAGCTCCCCAGCGCGGCCGCGAGCGCATCCTGCTGCGCGCCTGCATCTATGTCGCCAACGCGAACCTGCGGCTGCGCATCGTCAGGCCGCATTCGGCCTCGTGCCTGTTCGGCGAGGCGCTGGAGGAGCTGCGCGAGTTGCGGACACGCAAGGCATCCGGAGGCGCCGACGGCTTCGTCGACCGCTTTCCGACCGAGGCGTTGGTCGCTCTTCTCCAGGCCAAGCTCGGCGGGCAGCAGCTGTCCAAGGCCGATTGGGTCCCGCTCGGGACGATTCCACGCTCCTGAGCCATCATGAAGCAAAATGCATGTATGGTCCGCAAAGGACTAGACGCGCTCTAAAAGATGCACTATTGTGCATGTAACGGTTAAAACCAAACGCGCATAGTCAAGCTCAAGGGTGGCTCATGGCCGGGGAAGATCGTCGCCTCGCAGGCGGAGCGAAATTCATCGATTTCCAGACCGATCCGTCGCGCTACCGGCACTGGAAGCTTGCGATCGACGGTGATGTCGCGACGCTGACCATGGACGTCGACGAGAACGGCGGCCTGTTCGAGGGCTATCTGCTCAAGCTCAATTCCTACGACCTCGGCGTCGACATCGAGCTGGCGGACGCGATCCAGCGGCTGCGCTTCGAGCACCCCGAGGTGAAGGTCGTGCTGATGCGCTCGGCCAAGAACCGCGTGTTCTGCGCCGGCGCCAACATCCGCATGCTCGCCGGCTCGACCCACGCCCACAAGGTCAACTTCTGCAAGTTCACCAACGAGACCCGCAACGGCATGGAGGACTCTTCGGAGAATTCCGGCCAGCGCTTCATCACCGTGGTGAACGGCTCGGCCGCCGGCGGCGGCTATGAGCTGGCGCTCGCAACCGACCACATCATCCTCGCCGATGACGGCTCGTCTGCTGTTGCTCTGCCCGAAGTGCCGCTGCTCGCGGTGCTGCCGGGCACCGGCGGGCTCACGCGCGTCGTCGACAAGCGCAAGGTGCGCCGCGACCATGCCGACTTCTTCTGCACCATCGAGGAAGGCGTGAAAGGCAAGCGCGCGGTGGCCTGGCGCCTGGTCGACGAGATCGCGCCCAACTCCAAGCTCGAGGCGAAGATCACCGAGCGCGCCAAGGAATTCGCAGCGTCATCCAAGCGCAAGGGCAGCGGCAAGGGCGTGGCGCTGACGCCGCTCAAGCGCATCATCGACGAGACCGGCATCCGCTACGGCTTCGTCAGCGTCGATATCGATCGCGCCGCGCGCATCGCCACCATCTCGATCAAGGCGCCGGAGGCTGCGCCTCCCGCCGATATCGACGGCATGCTGGCGCAGGGCGCCTCCTTCTGGCCGCTCCAGGTCGCGCGCGAGCTCGACGATGCGATCCTGCACCTGCGCATCAACGAGCTCGAGATCGCGATGCTCGTGTTCAAGAGCCATGGCGAGCGCGTCCATGTGCTCGCCTGCGACGCGTTCCTCGAAGCCAACAAGGCGCACTGGCTGGTCAACGAAATCAGGCATTACTGGAAGCGCGTGCTCAAGCGCATCGACGTCACCTCGCGCACGCTGGTGACGCTGGTCGAGCCCGGCTCCTGCTTTGCCGGCACGCTCGCCGAGCTCGTGTTCGCCGCCGACCGCTCCTACATGCTGATCGGCACGCGCCAGGGCGACAATCGTCCGCCGCCGTCGATCGAACTCTCCGCGATGAACTTCGGCCCCTATCCGATGAGCCATGGGCTGACCCGCCTGCAATCGCGCTTCCAGGCCGATCCGTCCGATGTGGAGCGCGCGGAAGCGACCGTCGGCACCAGCCTCGACGCCGAGGAGGCCGAGGAGCTCGGCCTCGTCACCTTCGCGCTCGACGATATCGACTGGGATGACGAGGTCCGCGTGTTCCTGGAGGAGCGGGCGAGCTTCTCACCCGACAGCCTCACCGGCATGGAAGCGAGCCTGCGCTTCGTCGGTCCGGAGACGATGGAGTCAAAAATCTTCGCGCGCCTGACCGCGTGGCAGAACTGGATCTTCCAGCGCCCGAACGCGGTCGGCGAGGAAGGCGCGCTGCGCCGCTACGGCAGCGGCCAGAAGCCGAAATTCGATATGACGCGGGTGTAGCTATCGCGTCCCGGGCGCGCTGCGGCACGAAGTGACGCTGCGCAGAACCGGGACCCAGATTGACCGGACAATGGGTCCCGGCTCTGCAGCGCGCCGCGCAGCGTCCGGGACACGAGACAGACCAAGGAGCACGGCCATGAACATGAACATCATGAACGTCGACTACTCGACCAAGATTCCCAACAACGTGAATCTCGCCGAAGACCGCCAGGTGTTGAAGGCGCTGGAAGGCTGGCATCCCGGCTACATGGACTGGTGGAGCGACATGGGCCCGGAAGGCTTCCAGGAATCGCTCGTTTACTTGCGCACCGCCTATTCGGTCGATCCGCGCGGCTGGGCCAAGTTCGACTATGTGCGCATGCCCGACTATCGCTGGGGCATCCTGCTTGCGCCGCAGGAGGAAAACCGCGTCGTGCCGTTCGGCGAGCATTATGGTGAGCCGGCCTGGCAGGAGGTGCCCGGCGAGCATCGCGCCATGCTGCGCCGCCTGATCGTGATCCAGGGCGACACCGAGCCGGCTTCCGTCGAGCAGCAGCGTCATCTCGGCAAGACCGCGCCGTCGCTCTACGATATGCGCAACCTGTTCCAGGTCAATGTCGAGGAAGGCCGTCACCTCTGGGCGATGGTGTACCTGCTGCAAAAATATTTCGGCCGCGACGGCCGCGAGGAGGCGGACGAATTGTTGCGCCGCCGCTCCGGCGATGCGGACGCGCCGCGCATGCTGGGCGCCTTCAACGAGGCGACGCCGGACTGGCTGTCCTTCTTCATGTTCACCTATTTCACCGACCGCGACGGCAAGATGCAGCTGCACAGCCTCGCGCAGTCGGGCTTCGATCCGTTGTCGCGCACTTGCCGCTTCATGCTGACCGAAGAAGCGCATCACATGTTCGTCGGCGAGACTGGCATCACCCGCGTGGTGCAGCGGACCTGCGAGGCGATGAGCGAGGCGGGCATCTCCGATCCCACCGACATCGCCAAGGTGCGTGCGCTCGGCGTCATCGATCTGCCGACCATCCAGAAGAAGCTGAACCTGCACTATTCGCTGTCGCTCGACCTGTTCGGCTCGGAAGTGTCGACCAACGCTGCGAACGCGTTCAACGCCGGCATCAAGGGCCGCTACAAGGAAACGTCGATCGAGGACGATCACCAGCTCAAGAGTGCGACCTACCCGGTCATGAAGTTCGTCGACGGCCAGATCAAGATGGTCGACGAGCCGGCGCTGACGGCGCTCAACATGCGGCTGCGTGACGACTACACCCAGGACTGCGTCAAGGGCATGCTGCGCTGGAACAAGGTGATCTCGACGGCCGGCTACGACTTCAAGCTGACGGTGCCGCACGTCACCTTCCACCGCCACATCGGCGAGTTCAAGGACGTGCATGCCACGCCCGAGGGCATCCTGATCGACGACGCCACCTGGGCCAAGCGCAAGGACGACTGGCTGCCGTCAACGAACGACGGCGACTTCATCGCCTCGCTGATGAAGCCCGTCACCGAGATCGGCCAATTCGCCTCCTGGATCTCGCCGCCGAAAGTCGGCATCGACAACAAGCCGGGCGATTTCGAGTACGTGAAGATCGAGTCATAAGGCTGTTCGCGAGACGCAACGGCTGCGCCACACCATCCCTGTCGTCCCGGCGAGGGCCGGGACCCATAACCACAGGAGAAGTTTGGCGAAGACTCGTTGTTCGGGACTCCTACCGACAGCGATCGATAGACTCTGCGGTATGGGTCCCGGCCTTCGCCGGGACGACAGCGGAGAGGGAGGCTACGCCGCGGCAAACCGGCGAAAGCCGTTCCACATTGCGGTGGCGGCGCCTGAAGTCAGCACTGGCAGGATGCGGGCGTCCTGGTAATTGCCGTTGAGCGAGACGCGCGGCAGCGCGGTCGGCTGGCCGGCATTCTCGGCAAACAGCATGCCCGGGCGCGTCGTCACCGCAGTCTTGAAGCCGCTCGCTGCGGCAAGTGTGAATTCGCGATCGCCCGCGGCATGACGATCGCCATAGGGATAGGCGAAGTGCTGGACGGGGCGGCCGAGCGCGTGCTCGATCCGCACGCGGCTCACCGCCATCTCCTGCGCCACGATCTCCTCACTTTGCTTGGCGAGGTTGCAATGGGTGATGGTGTGGGCGCCGATCGTCACCAGCGGATCTGCAGCCAGCGCTTTCAGCTCGTTCCAGGACAGGCAGAGGTCGCGGCACAGCGCGGCCATGTCGACATCATACTTCGCGCAGAGCGCCTTGATCTCGCGATCGAGGTCGTGCTCGCCCGGGAGTGCGCGCAGCCAGTCATGCAGACGGTCGAACGCCGCCTGTTTCGCCGCAGGTGTCGTGGCATCGAGACGGAGCGCGCCACGGCCGATCTGTACGTCGATCTGGCTCGCCTTGGCGATGATGGCCTCGAGCGCGATCCACCAGAGACGTCCGGTGCCCTCGGCGAAATCGCTCGCGACATAGATGGTCGCCGGTGCGTCGAATTCGCGCAGCACGGGAAGCGCAAAATCCCGGTTGTCGCGGTAGCCGTCGTCCAGCGTGAAGGCAGCGAAGCGGCGGGTGAACCGGCCCTGCGCGAGCCGCTCATGCAGCTCGTCCATCGAGACGATGTCGATGTCATGCGAGCGCAAATGGCACAGCGTAGCGCGCAGGAAGTCCGGCGTGACTTCGAGATGCCGGTTGGGTTGGAACGCATCCTCCCGGGACGGCCGCACATGGTGCAGCATGAAAATAGCGCCGACGCCGGCGAGCAACGGCCGCAGCAGGTGGTGCGCCCCGCTGAAATAGAGTGCTTCCAGCCCGACGCGGATGACGTTGTTGCGCAGTTGTTTCATTGAAGGCTGGTTGACCCCCGGCATTCCAAGGTCAACCTAGGGGGGAACCCTTGAAGAAAAAGTTAGTCCGGTTGCTTACCCAGGGCCTTCACAAGGCCGCCATTTCCGGTTTGACAGCCCGCCAAGGGTTTGTTTTGTCTCCGGTTCCAGAGTTCGGGTCGTCGAATGCAGAAGCTTTTCAGGTGGGCCAGCAAATGGTGGCCGGGGTTGATCCCCTTGGCCGTCATGTGGGGAATTGCGGCCTGGAATAACACCTTGCCGCTGGAAGCCGACCTGTCCGCCCGCTCCGCCGCGGCGCTCAAGAATACCGTTCTGGACAAGACCCGGATCGCGGTGGCCGGCCGCGACGTCAGCTTTGCCGCGGAGGCGTTCTCGGAGGAGGGCCGTCGCGACGCCGTCACGGCGGTCGAAACCGTGCCGGGCGTGCGCCTGGTCGACGACCTGACCCGGCTGGTTCCCGAGGCCAAGCCTTTCGTCTGGAACGCGGAACGGGACGTCGTTCGGGTCACCCTGTCCGGCAGCGCGCCGCTGCCGGGGGTCAAGGGCCGGCTCGTGGAGGTCGCCCGCAAGGATCTCGGCGGCATCGAGGTCGCCGATCAGATGGGATTGGCGCGCGGCGCGCCGCCGCGCTTCGAGAATGCCGCGATGCTGCTGCTCGACCAGGTCGGCAAGCTCAAGGACGGCAAGATCACGGTCTCCGACACCAGTGTCAGCCTGTCCGGCATGGCGCGCGAGCTCGGCGGCCGGGAAGCCATTGCGGCGGCGCTGAAAAACCTGCCCGAAGGTTTTTCGGTCGCAACCAACGACATCAAGGCGCCGCCTTACATCTTCCAGGCCTACAAGGACCCGGTCGCCGCGACCGTGACGCTGACCGGGTACGTCCCCGACAACACGATCCACGCGGCCATCGCCACGGCGGCGGGACGAAAATTCTTCGGCGAGAAGGTCGTCGACAATCTCAAGGCCAGCATCGGCGCGCCCGCGTCGTTCGGCAATTCGGTGGTCGCCGCGCTTGGGGCTCTGTCACGGCTCTCGACCGGCACGCTGGTGGTGACCGACCGCGAGGTCAAGCTGTCGGGCGATGCGCTCTATGAGGGCGCGGCCGCCGATATCCGCGCCGGCCTCGGCAAGGATTTTCCCAAGACCTGGCAGTACAAGCCGGAAATCACCGTGAAGCCCGCCGCTGGTCCCGTCGATGGCACGGTCTGTCAGCAGCTGTTCTCCGAGCTCCTGACCAAGGGCAGGATCCGCTTCGAGCCGAAGCGGGCCAATATCGACCCGGATTCCGCGGGCCTGCTCGATCACCTCATCGAGACGGCGCTGCGCTGCCCGAACGCCATGATCGAGGTCGCCGGCCACACCGATTCCGACGGCGAAGATTCCTTCAACCAAGCGCTGTCGGAGAAGCGCGCCCAGGCGGTGATCGACTATCTCGTCAAGGCGGGCCTGCCGTCCGATCGCTTCACCGCGGTCGGCTACGGCAGCACGCAGCCGGTCGCCGGCAACGATACCGACGAAGGCAAGGCGCAAAACCGCCGCATCGAATTTCTGGTGAGGTGACATGTCCTTTCTGCTGTCGTTCCATTGGGGCTGGCTGGTCGGATCGCTGCTGCTCGGGCTGGCGATGGGTTGGATCTCGGTGGTCCAGCGCGGCAGCGGCACCTCGAAGGTGCTGGCACGCTGGCTCGCGGTCCTCGTGGCCGTGCTGGTCGCGGTCTCGCTCGCCCGCGTGATCCCCGGCCGTTTCGGCTACTGGCTCGACCTCGGCCTGACCATGTTCGGCTGCTATCTCGTCGGCTGCACCATTGGCGCATGCCTGCGCGACTGGGTGGTCTCGCGCAGCGCGCCCGCGGCCTGAGCTTTGCGCTTGCAGCCTGCCTATCCGCAAGGCGCGCTGACTGCCCTGGTGACTGCGCCTTGGGCGCTGCGCAGGACTGCGGCGCTCCGGCGCCGGCCAAAATTGCCTTCAGGCCGCCTTTCCACCGCCGATCGCCGGCCCAAAGATTGACGCCGGCTTAAGCCGCGGTGGAACATTACAGGGCTGAAATCATCAAAGCTTCATGGCCCATACGCAGGATCGCGATAGAGATTCGGCAGAGGCCGCGGCGGGAAAGAGCCAAACGGTGCAGGACAAGCGCGGATGCCCGCCTAAAATATTGAAGAAACGCGTTTTTGTGCGTATTGGCGAATTCCACTCCGGCTCAAAACGCGCTACTGGAGGGACGGAGGGCATGCGCGAAGCTGGAGCTGGCGCCAAAGGTATGTTGAATATCCGTACGTCCGCCAGTTCGTCGGCCGACACGGCCGCGGAAGCGTAGTTCGAGGTCTAGATGCTGGAAGCCATACGCAGGGCGATGACGTTTCTGCGCCAGAAGCAAATCCTGCATAAGCTTGGCGTCGTGATCAGCGTGACGGTCATCGGCATCGCTTGCTACGTGCTCTACCACATGCTGCGCGGCATCGACCTCAACGAGGTGGTCGAGGCGATCAAGAGCACCGAGCCGAGCCAGATCGCGATGGCGGCGCTGTTCGTAGCCGCCGGCTATTTCACCCTGACCTTCTACGATCTGTTTGCGACGCGCGCGATCGGTCACGCCCATGTGCCCTACCGCATCAACGCGCTCGCGGCCTTCACCAGCTACTCGATCGGCCACAATGTCGGCGCCAGCGTCTTCACCGGCGGCGCGGTGCGCTATCGCATCTACTCGGCCTGGGGGCTGAACGCGATCGACGTCGCCAAGATCTGTTTCCTCGCCGGCCTGACCTTCTGGCTCGGCAACGCCGCGGTGCTCGGCCTCGGGATCAGCTATCACCCCGAAGCTGCTGCCTCGATCGACCAGCTGCCGCCCTGGCTCAACCGACTGGTTGCCCTGGGCATCATCGTCGCGCTGGTCGCCTATGTCGTCTGGGTGTGGACCCAGCCGCGCGTGGTCGGTCGCGGTCCCTGGACTGTGGTGCTGCCGGGCGGCCCGCTGACGCTGCTCCAGATCGCGATCGGCATCGTCGATCTCGGCTTTTGTGCGCTCGCGATGTACGTGCTGGTTCCGGACGAGCCCAATCTCGGCTTCGTCGTGGTCGCGGTGATCTTCGTCTCCGCCACGCTGCTCGGCTTCGCCAGCCACTCCCCCGGCGGGCTCGGTGTATTCGACGCCGCCATGCTGGTCGGGCTGTGGCAGATGGACCGCGAGGAGCTGCTCGGCGGGATGCTGCTGTTCCGCGTTCTCTATTATCTTTCGCCCTTTGTCATATCTGTAATCTTGCTGACGTTTCGAGAGGTTATTATCGGCGCCCGATCGAAACGGCTGCAGCAGGCGGCCCTCAAGCTCGATCCCGGCCCTGCGCGCGAAGCCGCTTATGTGAGAGAGCGCAGCGACAAGAGCGCCTGACCGGCCGACAATCTTTAAGGAGAGGCCTGCCCGATGGCGATCGACGCCCACCCTTCTCCCACGGTCCAGCCCTGGTCCGACCGGCTGCGGCATTCTGCGATCATCCTGATCGCCGCGGCGCTGGCGCTGTCGGTGGTGGTCTCGCTCGGGGAATTGTCGGCAATGCGTGCGGTGGCGGTGTTCCTCTGCATCGCGGCGGCGGCGCTGGTCCCCTGGCGGCTGCACGATACCGCCGCCTCGCGCGACGACGTCCGCCGCATCAACCCGGTCGAAGGCGCGTCGGTGGCCGCGGTGGTCTCGGGCATGCCCGATCCGGCCGTGCTGCTCGACCGCGCCGGGCGTGTCATCCATCTCAATGCCGCAGCAGCCCAGCTTGCGCCGGCGCTGCGCAAGAACGAGCTCGCCCAGTTCGCACTGCGCTCGCCCGAGATCATCACCGCGCTGCGCGAGGCGATTGCTACATCCGAGCCGCGCCGTGCGGACTATCTCGACCACGTGCCGGTCGACCGTTGGATGGAGCTGATCATCACGCCGGTGCCGGTGCCGACCTCGTTCGGCGGCGCCGACAAATGCATGCTGATGACCTTCCACGACCAGACGCCGCTGCGCCGGGTCGAGGAGATGCGCGCCGATTTCGTCGCCAATGCCAGCCACGAGTTGCGCACGCCGCTCGCCGCGCTCTCCGGCTTCATCGACACGCTCCAGGGCCAGGCCAAGGACGATCCCAAGGCGCGCGAGCGCTTCCTCGGCATCATGCACACCCAGGCGACCCGCATGGCGCGCCTGATCGACGATCTGTTGTCGCTGTCGCGGGTCGAATTGTCGGCGCATGTGCGCCCCGACACGCTGGTTGATGTCGTGCCGATCATCCGCCAGGTCGCCGACGGGCTCGAACCGCTGGCGCGCGAGCGGCAGGTGGACGTCGAGATCGATCTGCCGGAAGCGGCGGTGATGATCGCGGGTGACCGCGAGGAGCTGTTGCGGCTGTTCGAGAACCTGATCGAGAACGCACTGAAATACGGTGCCTCGGGCGGGCGGGTGATCGTCTCCCTCACCATGGTCACCGCGGCCGATGGCTCGCCGGAAATTCGCGTCATGGTGCGCGACTTCGGTCCCGGCATTGCCCCGGAACACCTGCCGCGGCTCACCGAGCGCTTCTATCGGGTTGACGTTGGCGACAGCCGCTCACAGGGCGGGACCGGCCTCGGATTATCGCTGGTGAAACATATCGTTAACCGGCACCGGGGCCGGCTTTTGATCGAAAGCGTGCCCAAACACGGTGCCACTTTCACCGCTTGTTTTCCCCAGGCCAAGCCCCCGGCGCTGAGCTGAAAAGCAAGCTGTTTCAGTCGCTTAAGCCTGTCATCCGACTGTCACGAAACCTTCGTAAAAGCACTACCGACCGCTCCTAAAGGGGCGGCGCGGGAGCGCGATCGGGCGCGCATGGCGCTTCGCTCCCCCTTTGGAGACCAGCATGAATTTTATCAAAACCATCGTCGCTGCTGGCTTGGTGGCCGCATCGACGTCGGCCTTCGCTGCCGATATCACCGGCGCCGGCGCGACCTTCCCGTTCCCGATCTATTCGAAGTGGGCTGACGCCTACAAGAAGGAGACCGGCAACGGTCTGAACTACCAGTCGATCGGCTCCGGCGGCGGCATCAAGCAGATCCAGGCCAAGACCGTGACCTTCGGCGCCAGCGACGCGCCGCTCAAGGCCGAGCAGCTCGAGAAGGACGGCCTCGTTCAGTGGCCGATGGTGATGGGTGCGATCGTTCCCGTCGTCAATATCGAGGGTGTGAAGGCCGGCGAGCTGACGTTCGACGGCGAGACGCTCGCCAGCATCTATCTCGGCAAGATCACCAAGTGGGATGATCCGGCCATCAAGAAGCTCAATCCCAACGCCAAGCTGCCCTCCGACGCGATCACCGTTGTGCGCCGTTCGGATGGTTCGGGCACCACCTTCAACTTCACCAACTACCTCTCCAAGGCCAGCGCGGACTGGAAGAGCAAGGTCGGCGAGGGCACGGCCGTCGAGTGGCCGGTCGGCGTCGGCGCCAAGGGTAACGAAGGCGTCTCCGGCAACATCAGCCAGACCAAGAACTCGATCGGCTATGTCGAGTACGCCTATGCCAAGCAGAACAAGCTGACCTACACCGGTCTCGTCAACAAGGCCGGCAAGCCGGTGCAGCCGACGGTCGAAGCCTTCCAGGCGGCCGCCTCCAACGCCGACTGGGCCAAGGCTCCCGGCTACTATGTCATCCTGACCGACCAGCCCGGCGAGAAGTCCTGGCCGATCACGGCGGCGACCTTCATCCTCATGCACAAGGATGCGACCGACAAGGCGGCCTCGCAGGAAGCTATCAAGTTCTTCCGCTGGGCCTTCAAGAACGGCGGCAAGGCGGCCGAGGAACTCGACTACATCCCGATGCCCGACGGCGTCGTCCAGCTGATCGAGAAGACCTGGGCTGCCGAGATCAAGAGCTGATCGCAGCGTGGATGCTCGCGCTCCGGCACTTCTTCCGGGGCGCGGGTGAAAGATGGACCCCGGAATCCCCAGGGATTCCGGGTCTGGTCCTCCGGGGCCATCCCGAATGACGCGGGACAGATCGTCGACAAGATCGCCTTCATCGGCGGCGTGCAGATAGCGTAAATGACACAGGGGATCGGCGTGGCAGAGATGGCCGTTCAGAGCGATATCGTCGACGACGCCGGACCGTATGATCGCGCCAAGGCCCTGAGCGCGTTCAAGCTCGGCGACCTCACCTTCTACTGGATCACCCGGCTCAGCGCGATCTCGGTGCTCCTGATCCTCGGCGGCATCATCCTGTCGCTGATCGTCGGCGCTTTCCCGGCGATGAAAGAATATGGCCTGTCGTTCCTGTGGACGCAGCGCTGGGCGCCGTCGGCCGATCCGCCGGTGCTCGGCGCGCTCGGGCCGATGTACGGCACGCTCGTCACCTCCTTCATCGCGATGCTGATCGCCATCCCCGTTGGCATTGGCATTGCGATCTTCCTTACCGAACTCTGCCCGCAATGGCTGCGCCGCCCGATCGGCATGGCGGTCGAGCTGCTCGCCGGCATTCCCTCGATCATCTACGGCATGTGGGGCTTCTTCGTGCTGGGCCCGTTCCTGGCCAACACCTTCCAGCCGTTCATGATCAGGCTGTTCGACGGCGTTCCCGTGCTGGGCGCGGTCTTCGCCGGGCCTCCGTCTTATCTCAGCCTGTTCAACGCCGCGCTGATCCTCGCGATCATGGTGCTGCCCTTCATCACCTCGATCTCGGTCGACGTGTTCAAGACCGTGCCGCCGGTGCTCAAGGAGGCCGCCTACGGTGTCGGCTGCACCACCTGGGAGGTCGTGCGCAGCGTGGTGATCCCCTACACCCGCGTCGGCATCATCGGCGGCGTCATGCTGGCGCTGGGACGCGCGCTCGGCGAGACCATGGCGGTGACCTTCATCATCGGCAACTCCTTCCGCATCCAGTCCTCGATCTTCGCGCCTGGCACCACGATCTCGGCGGCGATCGCATCCGAGTTCGCCGAGAGCGACGGCCTGCACCAGTCCGGCCTGATCCTGCTCGGCCTGCTCCTGTTCGTCCTCACGTTCTTCGTGCTGGCGGGTGCGCGCCTGATGCTGCTGCGGCTGGAAAAGAAGGCGGGGAAGTGACGTCATGAACCCGATCTATGTACGCCGTCGCCGCAAGGACATCGTCGTCCGCGGGCTCTGCATTGCCGCCGCCGCCTTCGGCGTCACCTGGCTGGCGCTGATCCTGGTCACGCTGCTCTACAACGGCCTCGCCGGTCTGAACCTGGAGATCTTCGTCGCGGACACTCCGCCCCCGGGCTCGACCGAAGGCGGCCTGCGCAACGCCATCATCGGCTCGCTGATCATGACCGTGCTCGGCGTCGGCATCGGCGCGCCGCTCGGTCTGTTCGCCGGCACCTATCTCGCCGAGTACGGCCGCAACGACAAGCTGACCTCGGTGATCCGCTTCATCAACGACATCCTGCTCAGTGCGCCCTCGATCATCATCGGCCTGTTCATCTATGGCGCAGTGGTGGTGCCGATGCGCGGCTTCTCGGCGATCGCCGGCTGCCTCGCGCTGGCCGTCATCGTGATCCCAGTCGTGCTGCGCACCACCGAGGACATGCTGCTGCTGGTGCCGAACGCGCTGCGCGAGGCGGCTTCCGCCCTTGGGCTGCCGCGCTCGCTGGTGATCAAGCGGATCGCCTACCGCGCGGCGCGCTCCGGCCTCATTACGGGCGTGCTGCTCGCGACCGCCCGCGTCGCCGGCGAGACCGCGCCGCTGCTGTTCACCGCCTTGTCGAACCAGTTCTTCAGCCTCAGCCTGAACAAGACGATGGCGAACCTGCCGGTGACCATCAACAATTTCGTGCAGAGCCCCTACGCCTACTGGAAGCAGCTGGCCTGGAGCGGGGCGCTGCTGATCACCCTGACCGTGCTTGCCCTGAACATTGGCGCGCGCATTCTTGGCGCCGAGAGGACTGCAAAATGAGCGATCTGTCCGTTTCCGTAAGTTCCACCGGGCGCGCGGCGTCGCCGACACTGCCTGAGGCGCCGGCGAAGGTGACGGTGCGCAACCTCAATTTCTACTACGGCGAGCACCACGCGCTGAAGAACATCAACCTGACGCTCGGTACCAACCGCGTCACGGCGTTCATCGGCCCGTCCGGCTGTGGCAAGTCGACCCTGCTGCGCATCTTCAACCGGATGTACGATCTCTATCCGGGCCAGCGCGCCACCGGTCAGCTCATGCTCGACCAGACCAACATCCTCGACCCCAGGCTCGACCTCAACCTGCTGCGGGCCCGGGTCGGCATGGTGTTCCAGAAGCCGACGCCGTTCCCGATGACGATCTACGAGAACATCGCCTTCGGCATCCGCCTCTACGAGAAGATCTCGAAGTCCGAGATGGACGACCGGGTCGAGAAGGCGCTGCGCGGCGGCGCGCTGTGGAACGAGGTCAAGGACAAGCTCAACGCGTCCGGCCTGTCGCTCTCCGGCGGCCAGCAGCAACGCCTCTGCATCGCCCGCACCGTGGCGGTGCGTCCCGAGGTGATCCTGTTCGACGAGCCCTGCTCGGCGCTCGATCCGATCTCGACCGCCAAGGTCGAGGAGCTGATCCAGGAGCTCGCCGAGGACTACACAATCGCGATCGTCACGCACAACATGCAGCAGGCGGCGCGCGTCTCCGACAAGACCGCTTTCATGTATCTCGGCGAACTGATCGAGTTCGACGAGACCAGCAAGATCTTCACGTCGCCCAGCGACCGGCGCACCCAGGACTACATCACCGGCCGCTTCGGCTGAGGAGACAAGAAATGGCTTCTGAACATACCGCAAAGGCCTTCGACACCGACCTCCAGGAGCTCACGCGGCTCGTTGCGGAGATGGGCGGCCTTGCCGAACGCATGATCGTCGATTCCGTCGATGCGCTGATCCGCCGCGACGTTGCGCTCGGCCAGCGCGTGGTGGCGACCGATGCCGAGATCGACGCGCTCCAGAAGAAGATCGAGGAGCGTGCCGTGCTCACGATCGCGCGCCGCCAGCCGATGGCGGTCGACCTGCGCGAGATCGTCGGCGCGATGCGCGTTGCGACCGACCTGGAGCGGATCGGCGACCTCGCCAAGAACATGGGCAAGCGCGTCGCCGCGCTCGAGACCGATTTCCATCCGCTCAAGCTGTTCCGCGGCCTGGAGCACATGACCGACCTCGTGCAGCAGCAGGTCAAGTCGGTGCTGGACGCCTATGCGGCGCATGACCTGCCGGCGGCGATGATGGTGTGGAAGGGTGACGAGGAGGTCGACGCGATCTGCACCTCGCTTTTCCGCGAACTCCTCACCTACATGATGGAGGATCCGCGCAACATCTCGTTCTGCATCCACCTGATGTTCTGCGCCAAGAACATCGAGCGGATCGGCGACCACGCAACCAACATCGCCGAGACCGTCTTCTACATGATCGAAGGTCAGGCCATCGCGGACAAGCGTCCGAAGGGCGACATGACGACCTTCGCCACGACCTTGCCGAACACTTAAGGAGCGACGACGCCATGGGCGCACGCATTATGGTTGTTGAGGACGAGGAAGCGCTGACCGAGCTGTTGCGCTACAACCTCGAAGGCGACGGCTACGATGTCGAGACGGTGATGCGCGGCGACGACGCCGATACCCGCCTCAAGGAGCACATCCCCGATCTGATCGTGCTGGACTGGATGCTGCCGGGACTGTCCGGCATCGAGCTGTGCCGCAGGCTTCGTACACGGCCCGAGACCAAGGGGCTGCCGATCATCATGCTCACCGCACGCGGCGAGGAGAGCGAGCGTGTGCGCGGGCTTGCCACCGGCGCCGACGACTACATCGTCAAGCCGTTTTCGGTGCCCGAGTTGCTGGCGCGTGTGAAGGGTCTTCTGCGGCGTGCAAGCCCGGAGCGGCTTGCGACCGTGCTCGCCTATGGCGACATCGAGCTCGATCGCGAGAAGCGCCGCGTTGCGCGCTCCGGACGGCCGATCGACCTCGGCCCGACCGAATATCGCCTCCTGGAGTTCTTCCTGGAGCATCCCGGCCGCGTGTTCTCGCGCGAGCAGCTGCTCGACAGTGTGTGGGGCCGCGACATCTATATCGACGAGCGCACCGTCGACGTCCACATCGGACGCCTGCGCAAGCTGCTCAATCTCGGCCGCGAGCAGGACCCGATCCGCACCGTCCGCGGCGCCGGCTACGCGCTGGATGATCGTTTCGCGAAGGCCGAGCAAACGGGTTAGTGGGCTGCCGCCAGAAGCTCAGTCGTGCGCCGCAAATTCAGTCGTCATCCCGGGGCGTGCAAAGCGCGAGCCCGGGATCCATGAACACAGGCGGATGTTGTCAGGGGGACTCTGGGTTACTACCTCGCGCAGCAACTGCGCCCTGGGGGTAATTGTCCCGGCCTTCGCCGGGGCGACACCTAGTGAGGTGAGCCGTCATCGTGTGACGGCCCACAACTTGATCGCCGACTAAAATCAGCTCTCTCACCGCGTGCCGGGTTTCGCCGGTGCACGCCGGCGATCCGCCGCCGGCTGGTAGGCGACGCGCGAGTGCTGCGCGCAGTAGGGCAGGCCCGAGAGTGATTTGCCGCCGCAGAAGAAGAAGTCCGGGCTCGAGGGATCGCCGACCGGCCAGTGGCAGGTCGCCTCGTTGAGCTCGAGCAGCGACAGGCGCTGGCTCATCGGAACGACATTGTCATAGGTGATCGGATCGGGCTCGACTTCGACCTCGAAGGCCTGGGCGAGTGCGGTGTTGCCGCGGGCAATCGGGCGGCTCACCCGCATCATGTGCTGTGCGGGGCGCGCCTTGCGCGGCCGGGGAGCCGCCGAGGACGGGCTCTTGGCGCGGCCGGACAGGCCCAGCCGGTGCACCTTGCCGATTACGGCATTCCGCGTCACGTTGCCGAGTTCGGCAGCGATCTGGCTGGCCGAAAGCCCGGCCTCCCAGAGCTTTTTCAACTGCTCGACGCGATCGTCGGACCAGGTCAAAACCGTCATTGCACCCTTCCCCTCGCCGCGCGCCTGCCAATCCTTGGGGCTGCGTGACGATGTCTAAGCCTCGAAAAACCCGTGCCGCCAGAATCCCTTAAGGCTCGCCGGGCGCGATCGAGGCACCCGAACGTTACGCCGGTACATAAGGACTTAGAGGATCAGAACTGCTGCACGAGATGTCGTATCTGACAGGGGAAACGCTACAATATGGCGTGACTCCCGCGCAAGAGTCTGCGGCTCCGCGTCCACATGTTCCGTCGCAAAAATAGCTCAAAATTGCCACCGCAAGACTACGGGTCGCACGCCTTGCAGGGCCTTCTGGCGGCATTGACAGCGGTTTTTCCAGGCATAAAATAGTGACACGTGCCGCCCTTAAAAGGCGGCACGTTTCGTTTTCCGGGCAGGTCAATGATGCGCTGCGCAACGCAGTCTCGTGAGCCAGCCTCAACATCCAAGTGACCGTCATGACCAAAAGCGCCGCGACGCATCTGCTTCCCGTATTCGCCAGGGCCGAGCTCGGCTTCGAGCGCGGCGAAGGCTGCTGGCTGGTCGCGACCAACGGCGAGCGCTATCTCGATTTCACCTCGGGTGTCGCCGTGAATGCGCTGGGACATGCGCATCCTGCCTTGGTCAAGGCCTTGCAGGAGCAGGCCACGAAACTCTGGCACATGTCGAACCTGTTTCAGAGCCCGGATGGCGAGAAGCTCGCGGTCAGGCTCTGCAACGAGAGCTTTGCGGACTTCGTGTTCTTCTGCAATTCCGGCGCCGAGGCGATGGAATGCGTGATCAAGGTGGTACGCCGCTATCATGCCACCAAGGGCCATCCCGAGCGCTACCGCATGATCACCTTCGAGGGCGCCTTCCATGGCCGCACGCTGGCAACGCTCGCCGCCACCGGGTCTGCAAAATATCTCGAAGGCTTTGGTCCGCCCATGGACGGGTTCGACCAGGTGCCGCATGGCGACCTCGAAGCCGTCAAGAAGGCGATCGGCCCGCAGACCGCGGGCATTCTGATCGAACCGATCCAGGGCGAGGGTGGCGTGCGCTCGGCGCCTCCCGCCTTCTATCGCGCGCTGCGCCAGCTCTGCGACGAGCATGGCCTTTTGCTTGCCTTCGACGAGGTGCAGACCGGCATGGGCCGCACCGGCGATCTGTTCGCGCATCGCCGTCTCGGCGTGACCCCTGACGTGATGTCGCTTGCGAAAGCGCTCGGCGGCGGCTTTCCGATCGGCGCCTGCCTTGCGACGGCCGAGGCAGCCTCCGGCATGACGCCGGGCTCGCACGGCTCGACCTTCGGCGGCAATCCGCTCGCCGTCTCCGCGGCGAACGCCGTGCTCGACGTCATGCTCCAGCCCGGCTTCTTCGACCACGTGCAGAAGATGTCGCTGCTGCTCAAGCAGAAGCTCGCCTCCGTGATCGACCGCCATCCCGAAATCGTCAGCGAGGTGCGCGGCGAGGGGCTCTTGATCGGCATCAAGGCCGTGGTGCCCTCGGGCGACCTCGTCTCGGCCTTGCGCGACCAAAAGCTTCTCACCGTCGGCGCCGGCGATAATGTCGTGCGCTTCCTGCCGCCTTTGATCGTCACGGAAGGCGAGATCGAGGAAGGCGTCGCGCGACTCGAGCGCGCCTGCACGGCGCTCGCATCCAGTCTCAAGACACCGGCGGCAAGCTGATGAGCAAAGCGCCCAAGCACTTCCTGGACATCAACGAGCTGCCGCTGTCCGAGCTCAAGAGCATGCTCGCCGCCTCTTCCGCAATGAAGGCGAAGCAGAAGGCGCATCAGCCGGTCAAGCCGCTCGAGGGCAAGACGCTGGCGATGATCTTCGAGCGCCCGTCGACGCGGACGCGGGTGTCGTTCGATGTCGCCATGCGCCAGCTCGGCGGCGAGCCCATCATGCTCACCGGTGCCGAGATGCAGCTCGGCCGCGGCGAGACCATCGCCGACACCGCGCGCGTGCTGTCGCGCTATGTCGATGCGATCATGATCCGCATCCTCAATCACGATGCGCTGCTCGAGCTCGCGGCCAACGCGACCGTGCCCGTCATCAACGGGCTGACGCGGCGCTCGCATCCCTGCCAGGTGATGGCCGACCTCATGACCTATGAGGAGCATCGCGGGCCGATCGAGGGCAAGACGGTGGCCTGGACCGGCGACGACAACAACGTGCTCGCCTCCTGGGCGCATGCCGCCGAGCGCTTCAAGTTCAATCTCAATGTCGCGACCCCGCCGGAGCTCGCGCCGAAAAAGGCGATGCGCGACTGGGTCAAGGCGACGGGCGCATCGATCATGCTCGGCACCGATGCGGAAGCCGCGGTGCGCGACGCCGATTGCGTCGTCACCGACACCTGGGTCTCGATGGGCGACAAGGAAGGCGAGCACCGCCACAACGTGCTCAAGCCCTATCAGGTCAATGCCAAGCTGATGTCGTTCGCCAAACCCGACGCGCTGTTCATGCACTGCCTGCCCGCCCATCGCGGCGAGGAGGTCACCGACGAGGTGATCGATGGCCCGCAATCGGTCGTGTTTGACGAGGCCGAAAACCGCCTGCACGCGCAGAAGGGCATTCTGGCCTGGTGTTTTGACGCGGTGAAGTAACGACGAGCAGTGTGAGGCGTCGCTGTCGCTTCACACACCGCTGTCGTCTCGGACAAGCGAAGCGCAGATCCGGGACCCATAGCCACAGGATTACGTGGTGGCACGAGATGACAACTCCGAGTCTTCGCCAAGCGACTTCCTGTGATTATGGGTCCCGGGCTCGCGCTGCGCGCGCCGGGACGACCCCGAAATTTGCGGCACAATCCGCGTCCGGAACACGCTGCCTCGTCGCCCCCTTCCATTTCATCTCCTCCGACCCCAGATAGAGCGCCATGGTCTCCCAATCCCCTGACATCAAAGCCGGGCCTGAAAGCCCGGTTCGTGCGCCGTCTTCCGTTCCCGTCGACGATGCCGTGCTGCCCTTCGAGGTCGATGCGCTCGACGTGCGCGGGCGCTTGACCCGGCTCGGGCCAGCGCTCGACGATATCCTCACCAAGCACGATTACCCCGCGCCGGTCGGCAAGCTGCTCGGCGAGGCCATCGTGCTGACGACGCTGCTCGGCTCGGCGCTGAAATTCGAGGGCCGCTTCATCCTCCAGGCCCAGACCGACGGCCCGGTGTCGTTCCTGGTGGTCGACCTCAAGGCGCCCGACCGCCTGCGCGCCTATGCTCGCTACGACGCCTCGCGCCTGGGCGAGACCAAGGACTCCGGCACGCTGCTCGGCCGCGGCCATCTCGCCATGACCATCGACCAGGGCTCGGACATGAGCCGCTACCAGGGCCTCGTTGCACTCGACGGCGGCAGCCTGGAAGACGCCGCTCATGAGTACTTCCTGCGCTCCGAGCAGATCCCGACCCAGGTTCGTCTCGCCGTCGGCGAGGAATGGCGCTCGAGCGACGGTGGCAAGCACCGCTGGCGCGCCGGCGGCCTCTTGATGCAGTTCCTGCCGAAGGCGCCGGAGCGCGCGCGCCAGGCCGACCTGCATCCCGGCGACGCGCCCGAAGGCACCACGCCGCATACGGTCGCCGAGGACGATGCCTGGGTCGAAGCGCGCTCGCTGATCGGCACGGTCGAGGACGTCGAGCTGATCGATCCCGATCTCTCCGGTGAGCGGCTGCTGTACCGCCTCTTCCACGAGCGCGGCGTGCGCGTGTTCAATCCGCAAAATCTGAAAGCGGAATGCTCCTGCTCGCGCGACGCAGTGGCGGCGATGCTGAAAAGCTTCACGCCGGACGACCGCGCCGCGATGGTCAAGGACGACAAGGTCGTCGTGACCTGCGAGTTCTGCAGCTCGGTGTATCAATTCACGCCGCACGAGGCGGGCGTGGAAAACGCGTAGCCAAACACTCGGAAATCGTAGGGTGGGTTAGCGAAGCGTAACCCACCAAAATCTATCCGCGTGGAAACCAAAGAGGTGGGTTACGCCTTCGGCTAACCCACCCTACGGCAGCGCACCGTGCGTCAATTCAACACCCGCTTGCCGCCGTCCGGGCTGTCCAGCGAGAACGTTGGCACATCGATCTCGAAGCGCTCGCCGCTTTCGTTGACCATCTGGTAGCGGCCGGTCATGAAGCCCGAGGCGGTCGAGAGCGGGACGCCGGAGGTGTATTCGTAGCGCTCGCCGGGCGCGAGGATCGGCTGCTCGCCGATCACGCCTTCGCCCTTGACCTCCTGCTGCCGCCCCGTCGCGTCGGTGATGATCCAGTGCCGCGTCTTCAGCTGCACGGTTTCGTCGCCGGAATTGGTGATCACGATGGTATAGGCCCAGAAGTAGCGCGAGCGCTCGGCTGACGACTGCTCCGGGACAAAGTTCGGCTCGACGGTCACTTCGATCTGGCGGGTCACGGCACGGTACATGGTTGCCATCATAACGAAAACCTTGCCGGGAACCAATCGTGGCCCGCAGCGTCAGCGACATCGTGCCGCCCGAATTGGTACCGTAGTTACACTCCAATGTGATCCGGTCGCTTTGCGAGCAGGCCAGCCGCCCGGTACACTCCTCAAACGCCGCGATTTGCGCAAGGGTTTTGGCCCCGATGACCATTGCCGACCAAGTGACGGGATTGCCGATCGCCGGAACCGCGGATGCCAAGTCCTTGGATGCCAAGTCCTCGGATGCTAAGTCCTCGGATGCTAAGCCCGTGGAGGCTAAGGCCTTGGAGGCAAAGCCGCGCGCGGCGGCGCCCGCCATCACGCTGCCCGTCATCGGCGAGCGTGAGCTTCGCCTCGACCTGTTCCGCGGGTTGGCGTTGTGGCTGATCTTCATCGACCACCTGCCGCCGAACCTTTTGACCTGGTTCACCATCCGCAACTACGGCTTCAGCGACGCCACCGAGATCTTCATCTTCATCTCCGGCTACACCGCAGCCTTCGTCTACGGCCGCGCGATGCTGGACTCCGGCGTCGTCATCGCCACCGCGCGCATCCTGCGCCGGGTCTGGCAGATCTACGTCGCCCACGTCTTCCTGTTCACGATCTTCCTCGCGGAAATCTCCTACGTCGCGACCAGCTTCGAGAACCCGCTCTACACGGAAGAGATGGGCATCATGGATTTCCTCAAGCAGCCCGACGTCACCATCGTGCAGGCGCTGCTCTTGCGCTTCCGGCCCGTCAACATGGACGTGCTGCCGCTCTATATCGTGTTGATGCTGGCGCTGCCGCTGATCCTCTGGCTGATGAAATGGAAGCCGGATCTCACGCTCGGCCTGTCGGTCGCGCTCTACGCGGTGACCTGGCAGTTCGATCTCTATTTTTCGGCTTACCCGAACGGCTTCTGGGCCTTCAACCCGCTCGCCTGGCAATTGTTGTTCGTGTTCGGCGCCTGGTGCGCGCTCGGAGGGGCAAGGCGCATGTCGCGGATCCTGGCATCACCCGTGACGATGTGGATCTCGATCGCTTATCTGGCCGCGGCGTTCTACGTGACGCTGACCTGGTACGTGCCGCAGCTCTCCCACTTCATGCCGAAACGGATCGAGCAATGGATGTATCCGATCGACAAGACCGATCTGGACGTGCTGCGCTTCACGCATTTCCTGGCGCTGGCCGCGCTCACCGTTCGCTTCCTGCCACGGGACTGGCCGGGCTTGAAATCGCCCCTCCTGAGGCCGCTGATCCTCTGCGGCCAGCATTCGCTGGAGATCTTCTGCCTCGGCGTGTTCCTGGCCTTTGCCGGCCATTTCATCCTGGCCGAGGTGTCCGGCGGCCCGGGCATGCATGCGCTGATTAGTCTCTGCGGAATCCTGATCATGTGGGCCATGGCCTGGGTGATTTCGTGGTACAAGCAGGTGGCTGACAAAAGCGGTTCGAAAACCAAAAACGCCGTCGGCAACGCCGATCTGGCGGGAGGGGGCTGATGAAGGCGAAGGTTCTCCTGAGCCTGGTCCTGCTGTGCAGTGCTTTCGCTGCGCCTTCTGCGCGCGCGGAGGATAATGCTGCGCCTCAAGCTCCCACAGGGCCTGCGGCCTGCGAGGTGCCGTCCTATCTGCTCGCCACCGAGAGTCAGCTGCACAAGGTCGCTGACACCATCAAGGACGCAAAACCGCTGGAAATCCTGGTCATCGGCAGCCGTTCGACCACCATCCCGTCGTCGGAGGACAGCTCCTATCCGGCCCGCCTCCAGGCCATCCTGAAGGAGAAATTACCGTCGGAGCCCGTGCACGTATCCGTAGAACTACAGAGCAAAAAGACGGCTGAAGAAGCCGCAGCCGGCTTCGTTAAGCTCATGGAAGCGAAAAGGCCTACTTTGGTCATCTGGCAGACCGGGACCGTGGATGCTATCCGATCTATCGATCCCGATGAGTTCCGCGGTGCCGTCACTGATGGTGTTACTGCGCTGCAAAATGCGGGGGCCGACGTTATATTGATGAACTTGCAGTATAGCCCGCGGACCGAAACCATGATCTCGGTACCGCCCTATCTCGATAATATGCGCGTGGTGGCGCAGGAGCATGAAATCCCGCTGTTCGACCGTTTCGCGATCATGCGTCAATGGAATGATCAGGGTCAGTTCGACCTGTTCAATCCGTCACGCGGACCCGAGTTGGCGAAACAGGTCCATGATTGCCTTGGCCGGGCGCTGGCGCAGTTCGTCGTCGATGCCGCCCATCTCGGTCCGGCCCAGCAGCAAAATTGAGGTTTAGCGTAAATGAGTTCTTTCCGCCCTTTTGGCCTGACGGCATGGCTGGCTGCGCCCATGGCGGCCGCGCTGCTGATGCCGGTGTCACTGTCGCCTGCCCGCGCGCAGGCCGTGGCTGTCGCGCCGACGGCGCCGCGGGCCGCTAACCCGGCGCCAGCGCCGCAGACCATGCCCGCCGCGACCAGCCAGCAAGAATCTCCCGACCAGCGCGGCCTCACCGCGCGGGCCATCGACAAGGTCAAGCAGGTCGCCAAATCGGCCGGCGACATCTTCAGCCGCGTGCCGTGCCTGCCGCCCAAGGGCGGCGCGAAACCGATGGGTTCGCTGCCGCATGTCGCGAGCAAGCTGGTCGCGGGCAAGCCGGTCGTGATCGTCGCGTTCGGATCGTCGTCGACGGCGGGCTTCGGTGCGAGCTCGCCCGATTTCAACTATCCGAACCGCCTCGCCGGCCAGCTTCGCCGGCAATACCCGACCGCCGACATCACCGTCGTCAACGCAGGTGTCGGCGGCGAGGACGCGCCCGAGATGATGAAGCGCCTCCAGAAGGAGGTGATCGACGTGCATCCGGATCTCGTGATCTGGCAGGTCGGGACCAACGCGGTGCTGCGGAACCTCGATCCCACCGACACCGCCAAGCTCGTCGAGGAGGGCATCACGCGCATCCAGGCGGTCGGCGATGCCGACATCGTGCTGGTCGACCCGCAATATTCGCCGCGCGTCACCGAGCGCCCCGAAAGCGCGAGCAAGATGGTGAAGCTGCTCGGCCACGTCGCCGAGCTCCGCCATGTCGGCATCTTCCCGCGCTTCGAGGTGATGCGCGACTGGCACGAAAAGCAGGCCATTCCGGTCGAGAGTTTCGTGATCTCCGACGGCCTGCACATGAATGATTGGGGCTACGCCTGCTTCGCGCAGCTTCTCGGCGACGACATCATCCGCTCGGTCGGCCAGATCAAGCTCGGGGTCAACGTGCCCGCGGACGTGCGGACCTACCGGCCGATGTAACTCCGCTGCCGTAGGGTGGGTTAGCCGAAGGCGTAACCCACCACGGTCTACCCTCGCTGAAGCAAGGGGTGGGTTACGCTTCGCGAGCCCACCCTACGATTCAACGCAGCCTCACGCCTTCTCCAGCGCCGCGGTGAGATCCTCGATCAGATCATCGGCATGCTCGAGCCCCGCGGAGAAGCGGATAAAACCTTCGCTGATGCCGAGTGCGGCGCGGTCTTCCGGCTTCAGGCGTTGATGCGTCGTGGTGGCCGGATGTGTCACCAGGCTCTTGGCGTCGCCGAGATTGTTGGAAATCCTGGCGAGCCTCAGCGCATTGAGCACGCGGAATGCGGCCTGCTTGCCGCCCTTGACCTCGAAGCCGATCAGCGTCGAGCCGCCGCGCATCTGCTTCTTCACCAGCGCGGCCTGTGGATGATCGGCGCGGCCGGGATAAATCAGCCGCGAGATTTTGGGATGGCTCGCGAGCACCTCGGCAACGCGGGCCGCGGTGTCGGTCTGGGCACGCACGCGCACGCCGAGCGTCTCCAGCCCCTTGAGCAGGACCCAGGCGTTGAACGGCGAGATCGACGGGCCGGTCTGGCGCATGAAATTGTGGATGTGCTCGGCGATGAAGGCTTCCGAGGACAGGATGATGCCGCCGAGGCAGCGGCCCTGGCCGTCGATATGCTTGGTCGCGGAATAGACCACGACGTCGGCACCGAGCGCGAGCGGGCTCTGCCAGATCGGCGTCGCGAACACGTTGTCGACGACGAGCCGCGCGCCGCCCTTGTGGGCGATCTCGGCGATGGCGGGAATGTCGAGCACGTCGAGCGTCGGATTGGTCGGGCTCTCCAGGAAGAACGTCTTGGTGTTGGGCTTGACCGCGCGCTGCCACTGGTCGAGATCGAGGCCGTCGACCAGCGTGGTCTCGATGCCGTAGCGCGGCAACAGATCCTGCACCACGTAGAGGCACGAGCCGAACAGCGCGCGCGAGGCCACGACGTGATCACCAGTCTTCAAGGGCGCCAGGATCGCGGTCGTCACCGCCGCCATGCCGGTCGCCGCCGAGCGGGCTGCCTCCGCGCCCTCGAGCTCGATCATGCGCTGCTCGAACATCGCAATGGTCGGATTGGAGTAGCGCGAATAGATGAAGCCGGGATCCTCGCCCTTGAACCGCGCCTCGCATTCTTCGGCGCTCGCGTAGACGTAACCCTGGGTGAGGAACAGCGCCTCGGACGTCTCGCCATATTGCGAGCGCAGGGTGCCGGAATGGACCAGCCGGGTTTCGGGACGATATTGCGCGGCGGACGCCGGGGACTTCGACATAGGACCTCCAACGTGACCACCTGAAATGGTCACAAAAAAACCGGCCTGGATATCTCCACTGGCCGGGATCACAGAGGTCCCCGGCCTGTTTAGCGATTTATTTAACGTGGCTGCAAGCCGGCCGGCTCAAATCACCACGGGATAAGTCATGCTCATATTCCGCCATGCCCTTTTCGTCAAGGCATCCATCGGATAGCGGTAAAAGGTTCGTTTTTCCGCATTTTTGGATGCGTTTGACCCGAGATGAGGACCACCGGTTGACGTTCACGGTCGCCGCCGACGCCAATGGTATCCTGCCCGACCGCATGATCGCGGCGATGGCGGATGGCGGGCTCATCCTGCCCGCCTACGACTTCGTCGAGAGCCAGATCCAGCCGGCGAGCCTCGATCTTCGCCTCGGCGACATCGCCTATCGCGTGCGCGCGAGCTTCCTGCCCGGACCCGGCGCTACCGTCGCCGAACGCATCGACGAGTTGAAGCTGCACGAGTTCAGCCTCGCCGACGGCGCGGTGCTGGAGACCAACTGCGTCTACATCGTGCCGCTGCTCGAGAGTCTCGCGCTGCCGCCGGAGATCGTCGCGGCCGCCAATCCGAAAAGCTCGACCGGCCGGCTCGACGTCTTCACCCGCGTGATCGCCGACGGCACCCGCCGCTTCGACATGATCGGCGCCGGCTATCACGGTCCGCTCTATGCCGAGATCAGCCCAAAAACCTTTCCGGTGCTGGTGAGCGAGGGCTCGCGGCTGTCGCAGGTGCGCTTCCGCACCGGCGATGCCATCCTCAACATCGATGAGCTCGAGGCGCTGCATGCGGCCGAGCGTCTCGTCGACATCGACGAGGCCGATCTCACCGGCGGCGTCGCCGTCTCCGTCGATCTCTCCGGCGAGAAGGGCGGCGGCTTCGTCGGCTATCGCGCCAAGCGCCACACCGGCGTGGTCGATGTCGATCGCCGCGCCGGCTACGCGGTCGAGGATTTCTGGGAGCCGATCTCCGCACGTCCCGACGGCAGCCTCATTCTCGATCCCGGCGAGTTCTACATCCTCGCGTCGAAAGAGGCCGTGCAGGTGCCGCCGGACTACGCCGCGGAGATGGTGCCGTTCGATCCCCTGGTCGGCGAATTCCGCGTGCACTATGCCGGCTTCTTCGATCCCGGTTTCGGCTATGCCGGCGCCGGTGGGCAAGGAGCGCGCGCGGTGCTCGAAGTGCGCTCGCGCGAAGTGCCCTTCATCCTCGAGCACGGCCAGATCGTGGGCCGCCTCGTCTACGAGAAGATGCTGGCACGCCCCGACGCCATGTACGGCCAGCGCATCGGCTCGAACTACCAGGCGCAGGGCCTGAAGCTCTCGAAGCATTTTCGAGTGTAGCGTCGTACTCCGCCGTCATCCCCGCGAAGGCGGGGATCCAGTACGCTGCGGCGTCTCGATTCAATCATAGCCGTCTCTGGAATACTGGATCGCCCGGTCTTCGCCGGGCGATGACAGCGAGTGTGTGTCTGGTTGCACCGCTCCACCTGCGATGACACACTCCGCCAAAACAAGATTGGGAGCGAGACCGTGACCGCAGCAGACTCCGCGCAGGAAGCCCAATGGAAACGCTGGCGCGCGGTCGCCGATCTCTACCACGCCTATTTCACCGGCCTCATCCTGACCGTGGTGACGCGGCGCGGCACGGCGGACGCTGCTGAATTCGTGTTCCGCGTGTTTCGCCGCCAGCAGCAGGAGCGCTTCCTGCCCGGGCTCGACAAGCTCGGCTTAAGTCATCTGCCGCCGGCGGTCGCGGCTGCGCAATATCACTATCTCTCCAACTGGATCGGCGGCGTGCATGTCGAATACATGTACGAGAGCGACGCCAAGGCCTGGATCCGCTATCCACCGCCGCGCTGGATCTGGAAGGGCACCGCGATCTGCGGCATTCCCGGCGAAGTATCGCGCGCGATGCTGCGCGGCTGGCACGCCAACAACGGCGTCGCGCTCGGCGATCTCAGATTGGGCTTCGTCTGCACGAAGCAGAGCGTCGACGGCCAGGACGGGCTCGAAGGCTATTACTACCAATACGACCATCCGCTCGAACTCGATCAGCGCCTCGTGTTCGCGCGCCATCTCGAAGCACCACCGTTCGATGCGAAAGCCGCTCCGGCATTGCCGGTCGCGAGCTGGCCAAAGCCGCGGCTGGAAAAGGCCTATCGCAACTACGCGATGGAATATGTCCGCACGGCGGCACCCGTGATGGTGCAGTTGTTCGGGCCGGAGGATGCCGGCTATCTGCTACACCTCACGGGCAAGCTGATCGGCATGCAGTATTTTGATGAGGTAGCGGCGGCGCTGGGGCTGAGCCGCGGCCGCACGAAGGAATTTGCATCCTTCCTGAACGCGCTGCTCGCCGCGCAGGACGATGCGGCCGATCTTGCGCAGTCCGAAGGCGGCTTCGAGATCTACCAGCAAAGCTGGAGGCTGATGGACGATGTCGCCGATTATCACCGCGCCTGCGCAAAAGTGTTGGAGGGACTGTTCGATGGCCTCGCTGCGGGATGCGGGCGGCACATCAGCGTCGGCCTGAGGGCTGGTGCGGGCGGCAAGCCTCCGCTGGTCTGGACGATCAGTTAGCGAATTCTGTCCCCTGAAATGCGCTGCCGCAGGGGCACGATTGCGCCGGACGCAGGAGGAATCCGCCCGTGGCGTGCTAACACGAGCCGTTCATCGCGTTCGTTCAGGGGTTGCATCAGTCAATTGACCGTGAACGTGATCATATTGACAGACGCTCCGGCCAAACCGCCCTAGCGCTCTTTAAAAGTCTTTATCGGAGAGGAAATGTCCGACGTCGGCGTTGCCGAGATTCCGGTCGATCAGGAGGAGCGTCCCAAGCCGCCACGGTCGCGGCCGGCCAAGGCTGGCGCGCCACGCAGCGCGCTGGTCGACGGGCCGATCCTGCGCACGCTGCTCAATCTCGCCTGGCCGAACGTGATCGGGCTGTCGGCGGGCACCTGTGTGGTGATCGCGGAGACCTCCTATATCGGACGCCTCGGCGTGGAATCGCTCGCCGCGATGGCGCTGGTGTTTCCCTGCGTGATCCTGATGATGACGATGTCCGGCGGCGCCATGGGCGGCGCCGTGGCTTCCGCGATCGCGCGTGCGCTGGGTGCGGGCGACCGCGAGCGTGCCGGCACGCTCGCCGCGCATGCGCTACTGATCGGCATCACCTTCGGCCTCGTCTTCATGCTGGGCATGCTGATCTTCGGGCCGCATCTGCTCGAATTGCTCGGCGGCCGCGGCAATGTGCTGGCGCAGGCGATTGCCTACACGCAGGTGTTTTTCGGCGGCGCGGTGCTGGCCTGGCTGCTCAATACCCTGGCCGGCGTGCTGCGTGGCACCGGTAACATGAAACTGCCGTCGCTGCTAATGCTCAATTCGGCGGTGTGCCAGATCATCTTGGGCGGCACGTTGGGTCTCGGGCTTGGGCCGATCCCGCAATTCGGCATGCGCGGCGTCGCCGCCGGTGCGCTGATCGCCTACACGATCAACATCGGCGTGATGAGCTGGTATCTGTTTTCCGGCCGCGCACGCGTCGTGCCCAAGCTGGCCGGCTTGAAGGTCCAGTGGGCGATGTTCTTCGATATCCTGAAAGTCGGTGCGATCGCCTGCTTCTCGCCGCTGCAATCGGTGCTGACCGTGTCGATCCTCACCCACATGCTGGCGAAATTCGGCACCGCGATTCTCGCAGGCTACGGCGTCGGCGCGCGGCTCGAATTTTTGCTGATCTCGATCGCGTTCGCGTTCGGCATCGCCTCGGTGCCGATGGTCGGCATGGCGATCGGCGCCGGCAAGATCGCACGCGCGCGCCGCATTGCCTGGACGGCCGGCGTGGCCGCGTTTCTCGCCGTCGGCACGCCCGCGAGCCTCGTTGCCATCTTCCCCGATCTCTGGGTCAATATCTTTACCGACAGCGCGACCGTGCGCGCGACGAGCCATCAATATCTCTCCACCGTCGCGCCCTTCTACGCCTTCATGGGCCTCGCCACGGCAATGTATTTTTCATCGCAGGGCGCGGCCAAGGTGCTGGGACCGGTGCTGGCGCAGACCGCGCGGCTCATCTACATCGCAATCTGCGGCTGGTGGCTGTCGACGCATGACGCGACCGCGCAAAGTTTCTTCTGGCTCGCGGCAAGCTCGATGGTCGTGCTCGGAACGCTCTCGTGTTCCAGCGTCGTGCTGACGCGCTGGGGACCGCGCGCGAGCAAGCCGAATATCCGTACCGCCTTGTCTGGCGCTGGGGACTAACGCACGATCCGGAGAAGTGTGCAGCGGTTCTCCGAAGAGATCGTGCGCAAACAAAAAGCTAAAGCGCGATGATAAAGATCGCGCTTTAGTGACGTCTGTGGCGGCGATGGCCGCCACCGCCGACATTCGCGAGCCGCATCAATTGCGGGATCATCGCCATCATGTCGCCAGCGCCCGAACCGCCGAGCATGCCCATCATGTCGCCGCCGCCCATGCCACCCATGCCCATGCCGCCCATGTTCGGGGGCATGTAGCCGCCATAGCTGCCCATCGGCATGCCGCCGCCCAGGCCGCTGCCGCCCATCATGCCGCCAAAACCGCCGCCGTTCTCCATCATGCGGCTCATCATCGGGCCCATGGTCTGCATCAGCATGGCGAAGCGGCGCTTGCCCATCTTCGCCTTCATCATCTCCAGCATCGGCGCCATCTGGGTCATCATGTCCTGACCGCCGGCGCCTCCGCTACCGCCGCCGAGACCTGCGAACTGTGCGCGGGCCGGCGTGCTCGTGATGGAAAACAGCAGCAGCACGGCGGCTGCCTGGCAGATTACCTTGTCAGCACCTCTCATCGCCTGCTCCTTTGGCTTGCTCCCTGCACGCGTGGCGCCGCGGGGAGCGCGGAGCCAAACGGACACATGGCGCCATGGTTACAGCCGGCGAGGGGAGGGCTCTGTGAGAATTCTCACAGAGGAACCGCCAAAGCACGATCCGGACCCGAAGGGCCGCGTTAGCGCAAAGTGTGCAGCGGTTTTCCGAAAAGATCGTGCGCAAAAGAAGCTAAAGCGCGATAGCGCTTTAGCCCGGGAATGCTTTGTGCATGGCGTGCACGGCCTCCTTCGTCTGACCCTGCACATAGGGTGCGAGCTCGTTTGGCAGCATGTCGATGATCCAGACCAGCCGGCACCTCGCCTCGCCGTCGGCGATCACCTGAACCGAGGCGCTGTAGTGCTTCAGCCGCTCATTGTTGATCGCATAGACCAGCCGCTGCCGCGCCTCGTCGCAATCGACCAGTGTTTCGCGTGCCACCGAGCCGTTGGAGAAGGTGACGATGCGCGCATCGCCGTCGAGCGTGCAGGCGGTGACGAAGCCCGGCACCAGGCGTTCGTGCAGGGCGCCGAAATCGCGCACCGCGTCCCACACCTTTCGCGCGGGGGCGTTGAGAGGAACGTCATTGTGGATGGAGGCCATGGGAGGTGTCCTTGATTGGGAAAGTAGCTGCCGCAGGCACCGTCATTGCGAGCGTAGCGAAGCAATCCAGGAATGTATCCGCGGAGGCAGTCTGGATTGCTTCGTCGCTTCGCTCCTCGCAATGACGGAATTAGCGACAAGAGCTCACGTGCACACCGCCTCGACATTGTTGCCGTCAGGATCGATCAAAAACGCTGCGTAGTATGTCGGGCTGTAGTCCTTGCGCGGGCCGGCGCCGCCATTGTCGCGGCCGCCGGATTTCAGGCCTTCGCTGTGGAATTTCTTGACGGCGTCGTGGTCCTTGGCGCGGAAGGCGATGTGGGCGCCGTCGGCTTTCCGTCCCTTGTTCAGATGCAGCCAGAGCGCCGGCTCGCCTTTCGGTCCGAAGCCGGCATAGCCGTCGCCGCTCGAGCACAGGACATGGCCGAGCGGGCCAAGCACAGCGGTGTAGAATTTCGTGCTGGCGTCGAGGTCGGCAACGCGCAATCCGATGTGGTCGTACATGATCGTCTCCATTCCAAAAGCGCACGCGTGTCGGCGCTGTCGGAGACGACCCTAGTCAGTTGAGGGCCAACTGCTCTTGGAAAATCTTGCGCATCCCGCGCGAGGCCTGGCGGAACTTGGTCGGCGACACGCCGGCGGCGCGATGGAAGGTGCGGACGAAGTTGGAAAGATCGCCGAAGCCGACGTCATAGGCGATGTCGGTGACCGCGATGTCATCATCGCTGAGGAGGCGCGCGGCGTGCCGCAGCCGCGAGCGCACCAGATATTGATGCGGGGTGACGCCGAGCACGTTTGAAAACAGGCGCAGGAAGTGGAAGGGACTGAGGCCCGCCTGCCGCGCGGCGTCGTCGAGGTCGATGTCCTCTCCTGAATTCTCGTCGATCCACAGCGCGGTCTCCACCGCGCGGCGGCGGTCGCGTGCCGTCGGCGCAACCTGTTTGCGCGCCTTGCCCGAGACCACCTCGACGAAGCGGCCCGCAAAAATCTGGCCGATCTCGTCGATGCCGAGGTCGCTGTTGCCATCTGCTGCCGTCTGGGCCAGCTCGCCCAGCACCATCAGCTCGGGCAGTGGCGGCGTGGCGCCGACCCGCCAGACCTCGCGCCGTCCGCCCAGCGCTTCGACGAGGTCCTCGCCGATGAAGAACGACAGGCACTCGTCGCCACTGACATGCTCATGCGTGCAGGTGTATTCGTCGCCGGGATGGCCGACCAGCACCGAGCCTGCTACCAGCTCGAAGAAGCCGGCCCGGCAGTGGCAGCCAAAGCTGCCTTCGCGGACATAGGCGAGCGAATGGCCGGTGCGGTATTCGGCAAACGGCGTGTCGTCCGGTCCCGCATCGCAGCGAAACCGCGACACCGTCATCGAAGGCGTCGTCTTCAGCGTGGTCGCTTCCATCCGCTCTATCTAGGTCTGCACCCGTGGCGGGGCAACGGGCAGCAGCACCTCGAATAGCGTCTTGCTGGCGACCGGATGGGCGCCCTCGAGCGAGAGCAGGCGGCGTTTCGAGATCACCCCGCCATAAGGCGAGATCCGGTCGGCGTAGTTCCCGACCTCGAGCACGCGGTGGCAGGGCACGATGATCATGAATGGATTTTTGCCGATCGCCTGCGCCACCGAATGCAAGGCGCCGGAGGCGCCCAGCGCCTTGGCGATCTCGCCATAGGTGCGCGTCGCCCCGCGCGGGATGGCGCGGGTGAAGTCGTAGACGCGCCGGTTGAAGCCGGGCACGCCGCTCATGTCGAGGCTGATGTCGGGGACATCCGCGGCGTCGCCATGCAGGAAGGCCGCGATGGCCTCGATCGCAAGCTCGGTATTGCCAGACGGCCGCTGCTCGCGGGCTTCAGGGTGGACCTGGAAAATCCGGCGGCGGGTGTCGAGCTCCCGCGCCTCCGGCAATTGCACGGCCACGATGCCGGCGCCGCTCCAGACGATGCCGCAGCGGCCGATCGCCGTATCGAATATCGTGTAAGACCGCCCCACCATGTGCACGCCCCATTCATGCACGTCCTTGCCCACCAAGGATCATAACACCGCCACAGTCCGGCGCACCCAGAATCTTGCCAACAAGTTAAGAAGTGTCAGGGCGACCGCGCCAAAGCGCTTGGCGCGAGGCGCCGTCTCGGCTAATCAGGAGAGCGCGGACCACGCATCAAGCGGGCGTAGTTCAATGGTAGAACGGCAGCTTCCCAAGCTGCATACGAGGGTTCGATTCCCTTCGCCCGCTCCAAGCTCTCGCTTTTCGAGCCAATCTGAACGTTCGTGACTGTCGGCGTGCGCGTCCGTTGCCGCTAGATCGGCAGGCTCCGCAGGAACTCGATCATCGCCGCATTCACCTCCGTCGGCCGCTCCTGCTGGGTCCAGTGGCCCCAGCCGGGGAGCATCTGGATGTCGCGGAGCAGCGGCACGGAGTGTTTCGTGTTGGCGAGATGCTCAGCAGCACCGGGGAATGCGATGACCATGTGGTGGTCGCCGGCCATGAAGAGTGTGGGCACCGTGACCTTCACGCCTTCGAAGGCGGCCATCATCTCCAGTTGCGATCGAGGTTGCGATAATAGTTGAGGGGGCCGCGAAATCCGCTGCGGGCGAATTCGGCGGCATCAAGGGTTAGAAGGACAAGCTCAATGACCACAATCAAGCTCTTCGCGACTGGATTGATCGCGATCACCATGCTTACAACGACCGCCGTGGCTCGCGAGAAATTCGCAGCCAGGCGAACGCGCATCACAGTACACGGCACACCCTGTCTTATATTCAATACCGGCCCCGTCGGCTGCTGGATTGTCTGGGAGGGCATTCCAATATGGTTCGGTCCGTCGGTCCGGGGCGTGCCCGGCCACATTTGCGACGATGGCGACAATGCGAGGATATGTTGAGATGCGAAGGGCCATGCCGCGATAAATCTTTGATTCTCGGAACCGTGGAGAGGGCGATGCTTGATGAGCCTCGAGCGCTCGAGCAAATTGATGGGCAGATTTGGGGAGATGTGGAGACGGCTCCGACGGGTATGGTGGCGAGGGTGATCGAGTAAGCTGTTGAACAGCTGCACGGCAGGAGTCCGTTAATGGCCCTTCTCGGACCATCGGCGATATGCGCTTTGGGCGCGACCGCATGGAAACCGCTAGCTGCCAGCGCCGCGAGCTGATGGCGCCAGGAGTACCAGCTCTCGGGAAAGCTGTGGCAGAGCAGCACGAGCGGCCCATCACCCTGCTCGGCGACGTTGAGGCCGTTGGTCCGGATCATCCGCTGCGTAGGCTGGCTCATGTGATTGCCTCGCTCACGCATTGTCCGTGCCGTCGATGCATTCTAACCGGGCGTACGAGGCGCGCAAAGATTCTAATATATTAGCCTCTCGATCCCGGCGTTCACCGCTCCCCGCGCTAAGTTCTTCTTGCCTCGGCGGGTGCGGTCCAGCCGCCGGGCGATGTTCGGATGAGGGCGAGGACCGGCAAGACAATGGACCAGCAAAAGCTCGACCGTGCGATCGGTCGCCGATTGAAGACGCTGAGGATGCAGGCAGGCATGACCCTGAATGAACTCGCCGCACGCTCGGGCGTCAGCCGCGCGATGATCGGGCGGGTCGAGCGTGCGCAGAGCAGCGCGACAGCGTCGCTGCTCAACAAGCTTTGCGCCGCGCTCGACGTGTCGCTGAGCGGCGTGGTCGCGCTTGCCGACAAGCCGCCGGAGCGCCTGGTGCGGCTCGCCGACCAGCCGCAATGGCGCGATCCCGAGAGCGGCTATCGCCGGCGTCACGCCTCGCCGACGGATGCGGCGAGCGGCATCGAGATCATCGTCGTCGACCTGCCGGCCGGTGCGCGCGTGCCCTACAGCCCCTGGGGCCGCACCGCCTTCACCCAGCAGCTCCTGATGCTGCAGGGCGCGATCTCCGTGCACATCGACGCCAAGACGCTGCGCCTGCGCGAAGGCGATTGCCTCGACTTCGACGTCATGCGCGCGGTCACCTTCGAGAACGAAAGCCGGCAGGATGCGCGCTATGTCATCGTCATCCGGCGCGGTACAGCCCAAGGGAAAGCCTGATGCCGCTGATCGTGCGCGATGCCACGCTGGAAGACGCCGCCGATATTTTGGCAATCTATAATTTCGCGGCGGTGAACACCACCGCAGTGTGGACCGACGGCCCGTCGGATCTCGAGTCGCGGCGCGACTGGATCCGCGCCCGCGGCGAGGCCGGCTATCCCGTGCTGGTTGCGATGCGTGGATCGGATGTCGTGGGCTTTGCCTCCTTCGGCGACTTCCGCCCGTGGCCCGGCTATCGCCACACGGTGGAGAATTCGGTTTATGTCGACGTGCGCCATCACCGCTGCGGCATCGGTCGCAGCCTGATGGCAGCGCTGATCGAGCGCGCCACCGCGATGCGCAAGCACATGATGATCGCGGGGATCGAGGCCACCAATGCGGGCTCGATCGCGCTCCACGCCTCGTTCGGCTTTAGCGAAGTGGCGCGCATGCCAGAGGTCGGCTGCAAGTTCGGCCGTTGGCTCGATCTCGTGTTCATGCAGAAGCGGCTCGCCACCGACATCGCGCCGTGAGATGAGGAGCGACATGCAGATCCGCACCGGCGATACCTACGATCCGCGCGTCATCGCGATGCTCGACTATCACAGGACGAGCGCGGCCGCGCAGACGGCGCCGGGCAGCGCGCATGCGCTCGATCTCAGCGGCTTGCGTGCGCCCGACGTCGCCTTCTGGACCGGCTGGGATGACGAGACGCTGGTCGCCGTCGGCGCGCTGAAGTCGCTCTCCGCCTTCCATGGCGAGGTCAAGTCGATGCATACGCTCCAGACCGCGCGCCGGCGCGGTTTTGGCGCACTCATGCTCGGTCACATCATCGCAGAGGCCCGCGCCCGCGGCATGGCGCGGCTGAGCCTCGAAACCGGATCGTGGGATTATTTCAAGCCCGCGCACGCCCTCTACCGGGCGCATGGCTTCGTCGATTGCGGACCGTTCGAGGGCTATGTCGAGGACCCCAACAGCCTGTTCCTGACGCTCGACCTGACCGGGCGCTGAGGTCCGCAGCGCAAGCGACGGGCGCACAATCGGGCGGCCGGTCGTCCCCAGCCCGGTCCTCAAAATGAGTTGCGCACCTCAGAAAACCTCTGCTAGCCTTCAGCCCATGAAGCAGGACGCCCCCGCCGCGCTGACATTGAGGGACATCGCCCGCCAGGCTGGGGTCAGCCTCGCGACGGTCGACCGCGTCCTGCACAACCGGCCCGGCGTGCGGCCGGATACGGTCCGGCGCGTCAAGGATGCGATCGAGCGCAATTCCTTCCAGCCGCATGTTGCTGCCGCCGAGCTCGCCCGCGGCCGCGCCCGGCGCTTCGCCTTCGTGATGCCGTCCGGGCCGAACCTGTTCATGCAGCAGATCCAGTCCTATCTCGGCGAGATGACGGCCTGGCTTTCGGCCCGTCGCCTCGCGGTCGAGATGATCGCGACCGACGTGTTCGACGCTTCCGTGCTCGCCTCCTCGCTCGAAGAGCTCGTCGGCACCTATGACGGCATCGCCGTGGTGGCGCTCGATCATCCCGGCGTGCGGGCGGCGATCAACGATCTCGTCGATGGCGGCACCAAGGTGGTGACCCTGGTCTCCGACGTGCCGTCGTCGCGGCGTCACCATTATGTCGGCATCGACAACATCGCAGCCGGGCGCACCGCGGGTGCGCTGGTCGGCCGGCTCGTGGGGCCAAGGTCTGATTTAAGCTCCGGCAAGGTCGCGATCGTCGCGGGCTCGCAGGGCCTGCGCGACCATGCCGAGCGCATCTTCGGCTTCAACCAGGTGATGGCCTCGGAGTTTGTCGAGCTGAGCGTGCTGCCGGTGTTGGAGGGGCGCGACGAGGACGAGCGCTCCTGGCAGCTCTTGGCGCGGCTGCTTGCCAAGCATCCTGACATCGTCGGCCTCTATAACGTCGGCGCCGGCACGCAAGGCGTGGCCAGGGCGCTGATGGAGTCCGGTCGCGACAAGCAGATCGTGTTCGTCGGACACGACGTCACGGTCCTGACGCGCAAGCTGCTGCTGCAGGGCGTGATGGATGCCGCGATCTCGCAGAACCCCGGGCACGAGGCGCGCGCCGCCGTGCGCGTGCTGCTGGCGCTGGCGCGCGGCGAGCCGATCTTGAGCGAACAGGAGAAGATCCGCATCGACATCGTGATGCGGGACAATCTGCCCTAAGAGGCAGAACGGATGTGAGGACGGCCCGTGCGGGACAGGCGACAGAGATCGCCAGCCGGGCCGGAAAGGGAGGACGAAAATTGTTTCTCGGATTGGACGTCGGCACGTCCGGTGTGAAGGCGGTGCTCGTGAGCGAAGCCGGCGCGATCGTCGCGACGGCCGCGCGCGAGCTTGCGCTGTCGCATCCCGCGCCGCTGTGGTCCGAGCAGGATCCAGACGCCTGGGTCGAGGCCGCGATCGGTGCGGTCGACGATCTCGCCGCCGGCCATCCAGCCGAGGTCGCGCAAGTTCGTGGCATCGGTCTCTCCGGCCAGATGCATGGTGCGACGCTGCTGGGTGATGACGGCCGTCCGCTGCGCCCGGCCATCCTCTGGAACGACGGCCGCTCGCATGCCGAATGCGTCAAGCTGGAGCGGCGCTGCCCGTCGCTGCACGCAATTGCGGGCAATCTGGCGATGCCCGGCTTCACCGCGCCAAAACTCCTGTGGGTGGCGGGGCACGAGCCCGAGATCTTCAGGCGCGTCGCAAAAGTGCTGCTGCCGAAGGCCTATGTCCGCTATCGCCTGACGGGCGAGATGGTCGAGGACATGTCTGATGCCGCCGGCACCCTGTGGCTCGACGTCGGCCAGCGCCGCTGGTCCGCGCTGCTGCTGCATGCCACGGGCCTCGATCTGCATCACATGCCGCGCCTCGTCGAGGGCAGCGAGGTCAGTGCGTTGCTGGCGCCGGAATACGCGCAGCGCTGGGGCATGGCGAACAACGTGGTGGTTGCCGGCGGCGCCGGCGATAACGCGGCGAGCGCGATCGGGCTCAGCGCGATTGCTCCCGGCGATGCCTTCCTGTCGCTCGGCACCTCCGGCGTCATCTTCCGCGTCACCGACCGGTTCGCGCCGGCGCCAGCTTCGGCCGTGCACGCCTTCTGCCACGCGCTGCCCGGCCTGTGGCACCAGATGGGCGTGATGCTCTCGGCGGCCGCTTCGCTCGCCTGGCTTTCGAACGTGATGGCGACGCCGACGGCCGCGCTGCTCGCGCCGCTCGGCGAGGGCGTCGACGGGCCGAGCCCGATCAAATTCCTGCCCTACCTCGATGGTGAGCGCACGCCGCACAATGATGCCGCGGCGAGCGGCGCCTTCGTCGGCTTGCGCGGCGCCAGCGGCCGCGACCAGATCGTGCAGGCGGTGCTCGAAGGCGTCGCCTTCGCCGCGCGTGACAATCTCGCCGCGCTCGGCAGCGCAAGCTCGGCGATTTCGGAGGTCGATCTCGTCGGCGGCGGCTCGCGCTCGGCCTTGTGGGCGCAGATCTGCGCCGACGTGCTCGGCATTCCCGTGCACCGCGTCGAGGAAGGCGAGGTCGGGGCTGCGCTGGGCGCCGCGCGGCTCGGCCGCCTTGCCGCGACCGGCGAGGAGCCCGCGCAGGTCTGCACACGTCCGCGGCGGCTCGCGAGCTTTGCGCCGCGCGCGTCCGCTGCGGCTGCCTATGACGACGCCTATCATCAGTGGCGAAAACTGTATCCTGCGCTGAAGGAGTTCTCCCCGTGAACGCATCCCCAAATTTCTTCGGTGCGACCGTGCCGGTCGCCTATGGCGGCACAAATGCCAAGAGCCCGCTCGCGTTCCGCTGGTACGACAAGGACCGTATCGTCCACGGCCGCAGGCTGGAGGATCATCTGCGCTTTGCCGTCTGCTACTGGCATTCGTTCTGCTGGCCCGGCGGCGATCCCTTCGGCGGTGAGACATTCTTGCGGCCCTGGCATCACGGCAGCGATGCCATGGCGATGGCGCGCGCCAAGGCCGATGTCGCCTTCGAGCTGTTCCGCCTGCTGGATGTGCCCTTCTTCACCTTCCACGACGTCGACGCAGCGCCCGAGGGCGCTTCGCTCGCCGAATCCGTCGCCAATCTCAATGCGATTGCGGATCTGTTCGAACAGAAGATGGCCTCCGCCAAGGTGCGCCTGCTCTGGGGCACGGCCAATCTGTTCACGCACCGACGCTACATGGCGGGCGCAGCGACCAATCCCGACCCTGACATCTTCACCTATGCCGCGGGACAAGTGCGCGCCGCGCTCGAGGTCACGCATCGGCTCGGCGGCCAGAATTACGTGCTGTGGGGCGGCCGCGAGGGCTATGAGACGCTGCTCAACACCGATATCGGCCGCGAGCTCGACCAGCTCGGCCGCTTCGTCTCGCTCGTCGTCGAGCACAAGCACAAGATCGGCTTCAAGGGCCCGATCCTGATCGAGCCCAAGCCGAGGGAGCCGACCAAGCATCAATACGATTTCGACGTCGCCACCTGCTATGGTTTCCTCCAGCGCTATGACCTCCTCAAGGATGTGAAGCTCAACGTCGAGCAGAACCACACCATCCTCGCCGGCCATTCGTTCCACCACGAGGTTGCGCTCGCCGAAGCCCTCGGCGTGTTCGGCTCGCTCGACATCAACCGCGGCGATGATCTGCTCGGCTGGGACACCGATCAGTTCGCGATGAACGTGGGCGAGCTTGCGCTGGTGTTTCACGAGATCCTGAACCGCGGCGGTTTCACCACCGGCGGTCTCAATTTCGATGCCAAGATCAGGCGGCAATCCATCGACGCCGACGATCTGATCCATGCCCATGTCGGCTCGATGGATGCCTGCGCGCGGGCCTTCCTCGCGGCGGCCGACATGCTCGACACCAGCGCGCTCACGGCGCCGCTCGCCGAGCGCTACCAGGGGTGGGCCGGCAACGAGGGCCGCGCCATCCTTGCCGGCCAGCGCTCGCTCGCCGATCTCGCCGATCGCGCGCTCGCCCCCGGCTTCGATCCGCAGCCGCGGTCGGGCCGTCAGGAATATCTGGAATCCCTGGTCAACCGGTACGTCTGAGCGAGGCTGCTGATGACAAGCGTTGAAGCAACACGGCAGCCGGTCCTCGAACTGACCGGGATCGGCAAGGAGTTCGGCGCCATCCGCGCGCTGCACGACGTCGACATGCAGGTCTATCCGGGCGAGGTGGTCGGCCTGATGGGCGACAACGGCGCCGGCAAGTCGACGCTGGTGAAAATCATCGCCGGCAATTTTCGTCCCAGCCACGGCGAGATCCGCTTCGATGGTAACGCAGTGCACTTCCACCGGCCGATCGACGCCCGCGCCGTCGGCATCGAGGTGGTCTACCAGGACCTCGCACTCGCCGACAATCTGACGGCGGCGGCGAACGTCTTTCTCGGCCGCGAGCTCAAGCGCAATTTCGGTCCCGTGTCCCTGCTCGACCACAGAGCGATGGCGGCGCGGGCGCTGGAATTGTTCGGCGAGCTGCGCTCGGAGACGAGGCCGCATGATCTCGTCAAGCAGATGTCGGGCGGCCAGCGCCAGGCGGTCGCGATCGCGCGGACGCGGCTGTCCAATGCGAAACTCGTGATGATGGACGAGCCGACCGCGGCGATTTCGGTGCGCCAGGTCGAGCAGGTTCTGAGCCTGATCCACCGCCTGAAGGAGCAGGGCGTCGCCGTGATGCTGATCTCCCACCGCATGCCCGACGTGTTCGCGGTGTGCGACCGTGTCGTCGTGATGCGCCGCGGCGAAAAGCGCGCCGACAAGGCGATCCACGATACCAGCCCCGAGGAAGTCACCGCCCTCATTACCGGCGCGAAGGAGGCTGCGTGATGGCCATCCAGATCGAATCCCCGATCACCTTCACCAATGTCGGCAAGGCAAGATGGTGGCAGCGCGGTCTCTTTGCGACGCAGACCGGCTACGTCCTGCTCGCGCTCCTGATGCTGCTCGCCATCATGCATTTTGCCAGCCCCTATTTCTTCACCGAGGGCAACATGCAGAACGTGGCGAAGAACTTTTCCTTCATCGCCATCGCCACCCTCGGCATCACCTTCGTCATCATCACCGGCGGCATCGATCTCTCGGTCGGCTCGATGATGTGCTTTTCCGCGATGATCACCTCGATGGTCATGGTCGAGCTGTCGGCGCCCGGATCGCTGTTCGTCCACCTGGCCGCTGACGGCAAGACCGTGGTCGCCAATGTGCCGGGCCTGATCCTGCTGGTGTCGGTGCTTGCCGGGCTCGGAGTCGCGCTGATCGTCGGGCTCGTCAACGGCTTCTGCATCGCGGTGCTGGGACTGTCGCCTTTCGTCACCACGCTCGGCATGCTCTCGATCGTGCGCGGGCTCGCTTATGTCGTCTCGAACGGCCGCGGCAGCTTCCCGGGCGGGCCCGACGCCGATTATTTCTACGCGCTCACCTCGGGCGATGTGCTTGGCGTGCCCGCGCCCTTCATCTACCTCGTGATCCTCGCGCTGGTGATGGCCGTCGTGTTGCACCACACGACCTTCGGCCGCCACGTGTTTGCGCTTGGCGGCAACGAGAAGGCGGCCGAATTGACCGGCATCTCGGTCGTGCGGGTGAAGATCGAGGTCTACGTCATCTGCGCGCTCGCCGCCGGGCTCCAGGGCATCATCATCTCCGGCTGGCTCGGATCGGCGCCGGCGAACATGGCGACGTCCTACGAACTCAACGTGATCGCGGCCGCCGTCATCGGCGGCGCCAATCTCGCAGGCGGCATCGGCGGCCCGCTCGGTGCCATCGTCGGCTGCGTGCTGCTCGAGGTGATCCGCAACGGCCTCGTGCTCGCGCAGGTCAACTCCTACTGGCAGCAGACGCTGGTGGGCGTGATCATCATCATGGCCGTGCTGGTCGATCGCATCCGTTCGCGCATGGCCTGAAAGAGTTACTCCGGGGGGACAAGAATGTGTGGTCTATCCGCCTCCCGGAGTCATGGTTTTCAAAAGGATAGGCACAAAAGCGGAGGGAACGTAATGAGGAAGATCCTACTTGCCGGCATGGCCATCGCGATGATGGCGACCCCGGCGTTTGCCCAGACCTACAAGTTCGCGGTCGTGCCCAAGGCGATGAACAATCCGTTCTTCGACGTCGCGCGCGACGGCTGCCTCAAGCGCGCCAAGGAGCTCGGTAACGTCGAATGCATCTACAAGGGGCCGATCGAGCACGAGCCGGCGACGCAGGCGCAGATCATCCAGGACTTCATCACCCAGAAGGTGGATGGGATGGCGATCTCGGTCGCCGACGTCGCGGCGATGACCAAGTCGATCGAGGCGGCGACCGCGGCGGGCATCCCCGTCATCACGTTTGACGCGGACGCGCCGGGCTCCAAGCGCATCGCCTATATCGGCACCAACAACAAGGACTTCGGTCTCGCGCTCGGCAAGCAGCTGCTCCAGCTCCGCCCCGAGGGCGGCAAATACGCCATGGTCTCCGGCGGCCCCGGCGCCAAGAATCTCGCCGAGCGCGTTGACGGCGTGCGCGAAGCGCTCAAGGGCTCGAAATGGGTCGAGGTCGCGGGCTCGCCGACCTTCTGCAACGACGATTCCACGCTCGCGATCCAGCAGATGGCGGACCTGCGTACCGCTACGCCGGATCTCGCTGCGATCGTGCCGGTCGGCGGCTGGCCGATGTTCGCGCCGGAAGGCTTCAAGGCCTTCGTCAACAAGAACAAGAAAGACATCGATTCCGGGAAGCTGACGCTCGTTGTCGCCGACACGCTCAAGATGCAGCTTGAGCTGTTGCGCGACGGCTATTCCAACGCGCTCACCGGCCAGCGCCCGTTCGAGATGGGTGAGAAGTCGATGGACGCCCTGCTCGCGATCAAGAAGGGCGAGAAGGTGCCGGAGATCATCTACACCGGCCTCGACCTCGTGACGAAGGACAACGTCGCGAAACTCTTGAAGTAGGAGTGTTGTCCAGCCCCGACACTTCTGCAAACCCTCTCCCGCTTGCGGATATCGCAAGCGGGAGAGTTCAAGGGTCGTCAGCGGCGCACGAGGAGCGTAGTATAAAACGCGTGCGAGGCGCGGATCGGCGTTGTCGCGGTGCGGAGTGCCAGACATGATCATCGACGCACATCAGCACTTCTGGGACCCGGCCCGCGCCGACTATTCCTGGATGGAAGCAGCCGAACTCGCCCCGATCCGCCGCGCCTTCGGCCCCGCCGATCTCGCACCGCTCCTGAAGCAGAACGGCATCGACGCGAGCATTTTGGTGCAATGCCGCTCCTCGGTCGCGGAGACCGAGGAGTTCCTGCGCATTGCTGCCGCGACGTCCTTCGTCGTCGGCGTCGTCGGTTGGGTCGATCTGACCGATGGGGCGGTCGGCGAAACGCTCGACCGGCTGCGCGCCGCGCCGGTAGGCGACAGGCTGGTCGGCATTCGCCATCAGGTCCACGACGAAGCTGATCCCGACTGGCTGCTGCGCGAGGACGTGCAGCGCGGGCTGGCCGCGGTATTCGCGCACGGTCTCACCTACGATCTTCTGGTCCGCACCCGCGAACTGCTCGCTGCCATCGCGACCGCGCAGGCCTTTCCGCAAGCGCGTTTCGTGCTCGACCACGCCGCCAAGCCGCCGATCGCCGAAGGCTTCAGCCGCGACTGGGCCGACCGCATCGCCGCGCTCGCGGCCTGCGGCAATGTCTGGTGCAAGGTCTCGGGTCTCGCGACCGAGGCCAAATGGAACGACTGGGACGTCGAGCGGCTGTTGCCCTATGTCGAACACGTAGCAAAGTGTTTCGGCGAGGATCGCCTGATCTTCGGCTCGGACTGGCCGGTGTGCCTGCTTGCAGGAAGCTACGTTGAGATCAAGGGCGCGCTCGCGGAGTGTCTTGCGAAGCTTGGTCCACACGTACGTGACAAGGCGTTTGGAGCGAACGCGCAGCGGGCATATCGACTGGTTTCCACGTAGGTCTGGCAATGCGCCGGAGGGCTCGCGCCCTATCCCTCCGATGGATCGGCGAACTCTCCGATCTTGTTGACCGTGACGCTGACCGACATGCCCAGATAGTCCTTCGCGTCCCCAAACCACGAGCCTTCCAGCGGGATTGCCTGGCCGGGATGCCGGGCAACTGCAACGGGGATCAAGTCGAAGCCGGCATTGATCTGGTTTGTCGGATCATAGTCCATCCAGCCTCCACCCGGCAGAAACACCTGCAGCCATGCATGCGTTGCGCCTGAGCCGGTCATGCCCACTTCGCCGCCGTCCAGCGCCTTGTCATACAGGTAACCGCTGACGAAGCGGGATGCAAAGCCGAGACGGCGCAGCGCCTCCGTCATGAGCCAGGCATAGTCGCGGCAGGTGCCGGATTTCGTCCGAAGCGTTTCACCGGGCGTCTGGGTCCCTTCCGTTTCCCTCGCACGGTAACTGAATTGGTTGCCGAACGCGGCCAGCATCCGCCGCAGCACATCCACCGTTTGATCCCGATCGCCGGCAACGAAGCTCTTGGTCCATGTGGCCAGGCTACCGTCGGGATCTTCCGCGTGAGGACGCAAATAGCCTACGAGATCGTTCCACTCATCAGGCGTGTACTGGATCGGCACCTCGTCGGCCCGAGCCTCCAACGGAAAAGCCTCGATGCCCCTTATGCCGAAATAGACTCCGCGAACCCTGAAGGTAAATGTCAACTCGCTGCCTGGTTCGCTGGGAGCGATCACCGTGACGGCGTTCGAGCGGGCATCACTGACCCAATGTATCTTTGAGCGGATATTGGTCTCAGCCGACCAGCCGAGAAGGCGAGCGGTCGAGCCACGCCTCGGCAGGAACATCGCTCGGTGCGCGCCGAAGGTGACGGGCTTCGCATATTTGTAGGTGGTGGTATGTGTGATCAGGCCAAGCACCGCCATGCGTCTCTCCCGCTCTCTCGTCGAACGACGTCAAGAGTGACCTTGCCCAGGGGCTTCGACCGCGGTTGTCATGACGTCGATGATGCGGTTATGACATTCGTCGCTCGCAAGCCTGGCCAAAGGCAAGTGAGGATGGTCCAGCACCTTCGGGCTTGACATAGGTCAAGGGCTTTCGAAGGCTCGCATCGATCGATGCGCCACGCTTTGGGAGATATGCGGGAAACTCGATCCAGCCTGATCGGCAGGATCGGCGTGAAGCGGGTTCAACCACCGCCTACTTCTGCCCGCGCTCGAGGCGCCGCCTCTGGGCTCTCATGCGCTCGATCTCTTCGTTGAGTGCATCGATCTTTTCACCGTGCAGCGCGTCTTTGGTTTTCTGATCGGATTCGCGGAGCTTTTCCAGCGCCTTCTCAACGGAGAGCTTGGTGGTTTCCGCCATGATGGTTCTCCCGACTCGCCGGCATGAGATCACCGAGTGTCGAGAAGCACCATTGTCCTGACGGGCAGTTGTAGGACAGTGAGACTGCCTCACCCGGCGTCGCGTCGCGGAGCCACCCTCTTCCACAAGGGAAGAGGGGAAGACGGCGTGCGCGTCCTTACGCGCCGGCGGGCACCTGGTCCAGAAATCCCGTGATGCTTTTGATGCGGCCGTCCTTCAGCACGGCGAAATCGGTGCCCTTGATCGGGCTGTCGACGCCGTCGGGGCCGAGGCCCCAGGAAAAGCGTAAGTTGTCGCCGTAGCCATTGGGCTCGCCGATCAGCTTGAACCTAAACTCGGGAAACCGCTGCTGTACGTCGGCGATCAACGCGTCGACGCCGTCACGGCCGTCACCGCGCATCAAAGGATCGACGTAGCTCGCATCCGCCGTCCAGTTCTCGCTGAGCAATTCGCGCCGCCGGCTCGGTGTGCGCTCGTTCCAGAGATCGATATAGCGACGGGCGAGGGTGATGTGGTCGGTCATGATGGCCTCCTTCGAAAAGCGCCGGATGGTTCGGCTGTCCCTGACTATCGAAGGTTTGCGCGCGCCAATCGATTACCTCGGAGGTCATGCGCATGATCCGGAGAAGTGTGAAGCGATTTCCCCTCGCGACAAACGCAAAACGCGTTTGCGCGGAGATCATGCGCCAAAAAGGAACTGAAGCGCGATGATGTTTTCATCGCGCTTCAGACGCACGTCATAGTCTTCGCGCGAAAATTACTTCGCTGCGGTCACCATGATCTCGACGGTGTATTGCGGGGCGGCGAGCTTGGCTTCCACAGTGGCGCGCGCCGGCGTGTTGCCAGGCGACACCCACGCGTCCCACACCGCGTTCATCTCCTGGAACGTCTTCATGTCGGTGATGTAGATCGTTGCCGACAGCAGCTTCGACTTGTCGGTGCCGGCCTTGGCGAGATGGCCGTCGATGGTCGCCAGAATGTCCTGGGTCTGCTTCGTCACGCTTTCACCGCCGGCCTTGCTGGCGACGACACCGGCGAGATAGACGGTGTTGCCGTGCACGACGACCTGGCTCATGCGCGGGCCGGCCTCAAAACGCTCAATGCTCATGTGGATCTCCTGTTGGAATGGCGGCCCTGTCTAGCCCAGCGCCTTGTGCTCTGCCACCCCGGTGACGCATGCGTCGCCGGTGACGCATGCATCGCGGCCGATGTATGCGCGGCTTAGGGAAAGCGGCTGAAGAACGCCCAGATCGTGTCGGCGCCGTCGATGTCGCCGTTCTGCGGGCCGAGCAGGCCGTTCGCGAGTTTTGGGAAATGTGCGTCGGGGAAATGCCCGGGCATGCGATGACCGCCGCCATTGACGCGATAGAGCACGACGTCGTGCCCTTTCGGGCAGCGCGAGGTAATCTGCGTCACCGTGGACTCGTCGTGAGGATTCCTGTCGGGCAGATCGGTCGCACCGACGTCGCCAGCTTCGCAGCCATCGATGCTGCGCCAGAACGCCAGCGTCTTCGCGGTCGACCAGAAGCCGTCGGCCGCGAAATAGCTCGAGCCTCGGCCGCCGTCATAGGGGATCAGCGGATCGACCGTGCCGTTCATCAGCAGCATCGGCAGTGGGTGCGACGGATGGCAGCCGGCGGCCGATTCGTCGGTGAGGTTCATGATCACGCTGGCGGCGGCTGCGAACAGATCGGCACGGGCGCAGGCCAGCGTCATGGCCATGGCGCCGCCATTGGAGATGCCGGTGATGTAGATACGGCGCGGGTCCGCCGTTCCGTTCTTGACGAACCTGTCGACCAAAGCCGCGATGAAGGCGACATCGTCGGTGCCCTCGGGCGGCCCGCGGCCGGCGCGTCGCGCGTCGGATCGCGCATCGGCCCAGGCGTTGTTGAGTCCATCGGGAAACACCACGGCAAAGGAGTCGCGCCTGGCGATCAGCGGCCAAGATGTCCGCGTCACCATGTCGGCGCCGCGCTGGGTCTTGCCGTGCAGCACGATGACGAGCGGCGCCGGCTTGGTCGGCGCCGGCATCATGATGAACGTGCGCGTCACACCATTGACGTCGATCGTGTCGGCCTGCGCCGGCATGGCGAACAGCACGACCGCAGCCAGAACTCCGATGCCCACCCGCCTCAGCACGATGCTACCCCGCAGCCTTCGCCGCCGCGCGCCCGGCGTTGCGGCCGGAGAACAGGCAGCCGCCGAGGAACGTGCCTTCCAGTGAGCGGTAGCCGTGCACGCCGCCGCCGCCGAAGCCGGCGGCTTCGCCCACAGCGTAGAGGCCTGGAATGACCTGTCCGCTCTCGCCGAACACGCGCGAGTCCAGATCGGTCTCGAAGCCGCCGAGCGTTTTGCGCGTCAGGATGTTGAGCTTGACCGCGATCAGCGGCCCGTGCTCGGGATCGAGGATGCGATGGGGGGAGGCGGTGCGGATCAACTTGTCGCCGATATAGCGGCGCGCATTGTGGATGTTCATCACCTGCGCGTCCTTGACGAAGGGATTGGCGATCTCACGGTCGCGCGCCTCGATCTGCATCCTGACATGGTCGAGCCTGAGAAGATCGTTGCCGGCGAGCTTGTTCATGGCAGCCACGAGCTCCTCGAGCTTGTCGCGCACGATGAAGTCGACACCATGGCTCTTGAACGCTTCAACCGGCGCCGGCGCGCCCTTGTTGGTGGCGCGCCGCAGGGTCATGCGCCAGCTTTTTCCCGTGAGATCCGGATTCTGCTCGGAGCCCGACAGCGCAAATTCCTTCTTGATGATGCTCTGCGTCAGCACGAACCAGGAATAATCATGGCCGGTCGCCATGATGTATTTGAGCTGGCCGAGCGTGTCCGAGCCCGGAAACAGCGGCGCCGGCAGCCGCGTGCCCGTGGCGTCGAACCACATCGAGGAGGGGCCGGGCAGGATGCGGATGCCGTGGCGCGGCCAGATCGGTGACCAGTTCTGGATGCCCTCGACATAATGCCACATGCGGTCTCGGTTGATCAGCCGCGCGCCGATGCCTTCCGTGATGCCGATCATGCGGCCGTCGACATGCTCGGGCACGCCGGAGATCATGAACTTCGGCGGCTCGCCAAGCCGCTTCGGCCAGTTCTGCCGCACCAGATCGTGATCGCCGCCGATGCCGCCGGAGGCGACGATCACAGCCTGCGCCTTCAGCGCGAAGTCGCCGACCACGTTGCGCGAGGAGCTCTTGCCCCGCTCGACACTCGTCGGCTCGAGGATTTTTCCGCTCACGCCGTCGACCGTACCGTTCGTGACATTCAATGCATCGACGCGATGGCGGAACTTGAAGGTCAGCCGGCCGCTTCTGGCCGCCTCGCGCGCACGGCGCTCGAACGGCTCGACGATGCCGGGTCCCGTGCCCCAGGTGACGTGAAAGCGCGGCACTGAATTGCCGTGCCCCATCGCGTCATAGCCGCCGCGCTCGGCCCAGCCGACCACCGGAAAGATGCGGTGGCCCATCGCGCGCAGCCATGATCGCTTCTCGCCGGTCGCGAAAGCCACATAGGCCTCCGCCCATTTCCGTGGCCAGAAATCCTCGTCGCGGTCGAAGCCCGCGGTGCCGAGCCAGTCCTGCAATGCGAGCTCGAAGGAATCCTTGATGCCGAGCCGGCGCTGCTCCGGCGAATCCACCAGGAACAATCCGCCAAACGACCAGAACGCCTGACCGCCGATCGATTGCTCGCCCTCCTGATCGAGGACGATCACGCGCTTGCCGGCGTCGGCAATCTCGGTTGCGGCGACCAGTCCTGCAAGTCCGGCGCCGACGACGATGACGTCCGCCTGCTCAGCCATTTTTGGTTCCCCCCTGTATTCATCCGGATTGAAGCCAGCCGCTGTCGCTGAGATCAAGGGCGCTAGGCGTAAGAGTCCGTTAACTTGTTCCACTTTGGGATAGAGACCGGTCAAGTGCAGCGCGGGCGCAACACCGGATTTGAATTTGTTTTGAGCGAGCCGGCCTGCCTAGACAAAACCGCGGTTACGACGGACGCTGGCGCCGCATCACCACCTGACACACAGATTCGAATTGGGCTGGGGCGGGGGACATGAAGTTTCTGACGGGGTTGCTGGCGGCAGTGCTGCTCATCGCGGGGATGGGGGCAAGTCATGCGGTGGTTCGGATTGCCGATGACCGTGGCGGCCGGATCGGAACCTACGTCGACAGATATCAGGACCTCCGGCAATCCGGCGAAACCGTGATCATTGACGGGCTCTGCGCCTCAGCCTGTACCATCGTCCTCGGTGCCATCCCGCGCGACCGGATCTGCGTGACCTCGCATGCAACCCTCGGTTTTCACGCCGCCTGGGATTTCGGAACCAACGGCCGCGCCGTCACTAATCCCGAAGCAACCCAGATGCTGTACTCCATGTATCCCTCGCAGGTGCGGCGCTGGATCTCGCTGCGTGGCGGTCTCACCCCGCATATGATCTTCCTGAAGGGCAGGCAGCTCCAGTCGATGTACAAGCCCTGCTACATGGACGCGCAGGCCTCGACCAACCGGCCGTCGCGCCGGGCTCTCCCGCAAGCGGACCAGCTGGAGTCGGCCCGGGGTCAGCTGCTTCACTGATGTCATCCTGATTCCGGGGCAGGCTTTCGTTAGCCCGCCCGTGGCGCTTGCCCGGGCAGGGGCCAGCGCCTATTTGAAGGGCAGGGAACCGGCGCGTATCGCCCCGGTCATTGCCATGGCTCAACCACTGCAATCAGCACATCCGGTATCGGACAATTCGCCCACTGCCGGCAGGACGCCGTCCGTGCTGCTATTTGCGGGCGCGGGGCTCGGCGGACTTGCCGTGCTCGCCACGCTGGCGCTGTGGTTCCACTACGGCACCCAGGTGTTCTTCGAAACGATCAGGGTCGGCCTGTCCGCCTGCTTCTGATCCGTAAAACGGGATTCTCTCCACGATGAGCCGGACTGCCCGCCCGCTGGTGATCGCGACCGCCTTCGCCGCAAGCCTCGTCGTCGGACTGCTCGTGATGTTCTGGGCCATGGGCGGCGTCAGCAAGGTGGCGCAGCCGGCCGCGATCGGCGGGCCGTTCGCGTTCACCGACCAGAACGGCAAGACCGTCACGGACAAGAGCCTGAAGGGCAAGCCGACCCTGATCTTCTTCGGCTACACCCATTGCCCGGACGTCTGCCCGACCTCGCTGTTCGAGATCTCGGAAGTGCTGCGCGCGATGGGCAAGGACGCCGACAAGGTCAACGCCTATTTCATCTCGGTCGATCCCGAGCGCGATACGCCGTCGACGATGAAGGACTATCTGTCGAGCTTCGATCCGCATCTGGAAGGCCTCAGCGGCGATCCGGCCGAGACCACCAAGGTGCTGACGTCCTACCGGGTCTACGCCAAGAAGGTCCCGACCAAGGACGGCGACTACACCATGGACCACACCGCGCTGATCTACCTGATGGACCGCGACGGCAGGTTCGTCGCGCCGTTCAACCTGAAGCGCACGCCCGAAGAGGCCGCGGTCGAGCTCAAGCGGTATCTTTGAGGTCTCCGACCAGCCGCAATCGGCGCTCGCGTTCCGGGCCGAATGGTCTATAAGGCCCTCCGATCCCAACGAAATCCCGTTAATCTCAAGCCGATGGCCCCGTCGCAACAGGCGAAATCGCTCAAAACTGTGTGCCGCTTCCTGATCGGGCTGGCGGCCGGTGCCTGCCTGTTCTCGGCAGTGCCCGGCGCCCTTGCGCAGACCCCGGCCAAGCCGGCCCCCGGCGCGCCCCAAGCCGCAACTCAAGCCGCCCCCCAGGCGGTGCCCGGCTTCTGGGACCCCCGGCGCCGCCCTGAACGGCCGGACCTGTCGCGCCTGACGGTGATCCGCTTCCTGACCGAGACCGACTATCCGCCGTTCAACTACACCGGCGCCGACGGCAATCCGGCCGGCTTCAACGTCGATCTCGCCCGCGCGCTCTGCGAGGAGATCAAGGTCACCTGCACGGTGCAGATGCGCCGCTTCGAGACGCTGGTGGATGCGCTCAGCTCGAACCGGGGCGATGCCATCATCGCGTCCATGGCGGTGAGCCCGCAGCTCCGCGCGCGCGCCGATTTCACCGATCCCTATTACCGCGTGCCGGCGCGCTTCGCCTCGCGCAAGGACGCGGTGATGCCGGAGATCCGGCCCGAATATCTCGAGGGCAAGAAGGTCGGCGTCATCGCGGGCTCCGCGCATGAGGCGTATCTCAAGGCGATGTTCACCGACGCCGAACTGCACGGCTATCCCAACGACGACGCCTTGCGCGGCGCGCTTCGCCGCGGCGAGGTCGACTTCATCTTCGGCGACGCCATCTCGCTCGCGTTCTGGATCAACGGCACGGATTCCGGTGATTGCTGCGCCTTCTCGGGCGGCCCCTTCGTCGAGAGCCGCTTCTTCGGCGAAGGCGTCGGCATCGCCGTGCGCAAGGGCAACGACCTGTTGCGGCAGGCGCTGAACTGGGCGCTGTTCCGCGTCTGGGAAAAAGGCCGCTACACCGATCTGTGGCTGCGGTACTTTTCGGTGAGCCCGTTTTAGTCCAGCCGCGGCCATCTTCGCCGTCATTGCGAGGAGCGCAGCGACGAAGCAATCCAGAGCGTTTCCGCGGAAGGATTCTGGATTGCTTCGCTTCGCTCGCAATGACGGCGCAGTGGGCACCATCGCCCCACAAAATTGCATTCTGCCCGGAAATCGCTATTTTCCGCGGCCCGGAGGCCCCTGAATGTCCGTTGTTGATCCTGCCGCCAGCCCGAGCGATCTGCGTGCGCTCGCCGAACAATCCAACGCCTGGCCGTTCGAGCAGGCCAAGGCGCTTGTCGCGCGGCTGAAGAAGAGCCCGAAGGACGAGGTGCTGTTCGAGACCGGCTACGGCCCGTCCGGCCTGCCGCATATCGGCACTTTCGGCGAGGTGGCGCGCACCTTGATGGTGCGCCATGCGTTCCGCGTGCTCACCGAGGACAAGATCAAGACGCGGCTGCTCGCGTTCTCCGACGACATGGACGGCCTGCGCAAGGTGCCGGACAACGTGCCCAATCGTGAGATGATGGCGGCCCATCTCGGCAAGCCGCTCTCGCGCGTGCCGGACCCGTTCTCCAACGAGCATCCTTCTTTCGGCGCCGCCAACAATGCGCGGCTGCGCGCGTTCCTCGACCATTTCGGCTTCGACTACGAGTTCGCCAGTTCGACCGACTACTATACATCAGGCCGTTTCGACGCGACGCTGCTCAAGATGCTCGCGGCCTACGACAAGGTGATGGCGATCATTCTGCCGACGCTCGGGCCGGACCGCCGCGCGACCTATTCGCCGTTCCTCCCCATCAGCAAGATCACCGGCGTCGTCTTGCAGGTGCCGATGATCCGCCGCGACGTCGCTGCCGGGACCGTCACCTACGTCGACCCTGATACGGGCGAGGAGGTCGAAACCCCCGTCACCAGTGGCAACGTGAAGTGCCAGTGGAAGGCGGACTGGGCGTTGCGATGGGTCGCGCTCGGCGTCGACTACGAAATGGCCGGCAAGGACCTGATCGACTCCGTGAAGCTGTCGGGCCAGATAGCCCGCGCGCTCGGCGGCACGCCGCCGGAAGGCTTCAACTACGAGCTCTTCCTCGACGAGCAGGGCCAGAAGATCTCGAAGTCGAAGGGCAACGGCCTCACCATCGACGAGTGGCTGCGCTACGCATCGCCGGAATCGCTGTCGCTGTTCATGTACCGCGAGCCGAAGGCGGCGAAGCGGCTTTATTTCGACGTCATCCCGCGCAACGTCGACGACTATCAGCAGTTCCTCGACGGCTTTCCGCGGCAGGATGCCAAGCAGCAGCTCGGCAATCCCGTCTGGCATATCCATGACGGCCATCCGCCGAAGGCCGATATGCCCGTCACCTTCCAGCTTCTGCTCACGCTGGTGTCGTCGTCGAACGCGGAGAACGCCGAGACGCTGTGGGGCTTCATCGGCCGCTATCGCGCCGGCGTGAGCCCGCAGACGCACCCGAAGCTGGATGCGATGGTCGGCTACGCCATCAACTATTATCGCGACTTCGTCGCGCCGACGAAGCAGTTCCGCGAGCCGACCGATAGCGAGCGCGCCGCGTTGCAGGACCTGCGCGATGCGCTCTCGCAACTGTCGCAGGAGTCCTCGGCCGAAGATATCCAGAACGTCGTCTACGAGATCGGCCGCCGCGAGCCGTTCCTCGACCAGGTCAAGAAGGGCAAGGACGGCCGTCCCGGCGTGACGCTGGACTGGTTCAACATGCTCTACCAGGTCCTGCTCGGCCAGGAGAAAGGCCCGCGCTTCGGCTCCTTCGTCGCAGTCTATGGTATCCAGAACGCCGTCAACATGATCGACGGCGCACTGGCAAGGAGCGCGTAGCCGCGCCTCCCGATTTCCGTTCTCTGTTGTCTTCGTCCATCTGTCCCGACCCCGGCGCAGGCAGGGACCCATACCGCGTGATCTATCGAGGAATGGCGGTCTTCGTAGCGAAGAGCGGGCAACTCCTATCCGCCGCCAAACTTCTCCCTGTGGTTATGGGTCCCGGCCTGCGCCGGGACGACACCGAGAGTGAGGCCACAGCATCCGCCCCCTCACTGGCTCGCCCACACGATCCTTGCGATCCAGGCGACATCGGCGACCGCGAGCGTGCGCTCGTCCTGCGCGCCGTCGAGCGACTGCAATTCCAACAACTTCGCGGTGCGGCGTTTCAGCGCCTTCACCAGCATCTCGCCGGCCCTCGTCTTCACCACCACGCGGTCGCCCTTGCGGATCGGTGTGCCCGGCGACACCAGGAGGACATCGCCGTCGCGATAGGGGGCGAGCGCATCGCCGGAGATCTCCAGCGCAAAGCTGTGATCGTCCTCCGCCGAGGGCAGCGCGACTTCGCTCCAGCCTTTGCCGGAGGGAAGGCCCTGCTCGTCGAAATGGCCGCTGCTGGCTGCCTGCGCGAAGCCGAGCAGCGGCACCGAGCGTCCGTCGCGTACGCCGTCGCCGATCAGCTGCACGAAGATATCGATCGAGGAGCCGGCCGCAGTGAGCGCCTTGGCGATCGATTCGGTCGAGGGCCAGCGCTCCCGGCCGTCGGAGGTCACGCGCTTGGACTTGTTGAAGGTGGTGGGATCGAGCCCGGCCCGTTTGGCAAGCCCCGACGGCGACAGGCCAGCGCGCGCCGCGAGCCGATCCAGGGCGCCCCAGATCTGCTCATGGGTCAGCATCCTCTGCGCCTTGGCCTGTCTGATCATGCCCGATCCGGCCCGCCTAGGAAAACTAGCCTCAAATCAACCGGTTTTCCGTTTTCGGTGCAAGAGGAGGCAGGCAAGTCTTGAGTTCGAAAGTTGTGGCCTTTACGGTCGCGCCCGGGTTCTGGCCCCTTGGGAGCGAAAACCCCAAGAGACTCAACGAGCAAGCGCAAGCAGGACACCGCAACAGGTGGTCAAGATCTATAAAATTTGTGCCGCTTCGGCCTGGCGGGAGGCTGAGCGGCAGGGTGTGTACCTCGGCAGCGCGGACGATGCGCGCGACGGCTTCATCCATTTCTCGACCGCCGCCCAGGTTCCCGAGACCGCGCGGAAGCATTTTTTCGGGCAGCGTGCGCTGTTCCTGGTCGAGGTCGACGGCGATGCGCTCGGCGACGCCCTGCACTGGGAGCCCTCGCGCAACGACGAGCTGTTTCCGCATCTCTATGGCGAGCTCGATCTCGGCGCGGTGATCTCGATCATCAATCTCAACATGCGCTCCGACGGCAATCACGACATTCCGGAGCTTGCCCCGTGATCCGCGCGTTCGATGCTCTCTCGCTGCCGGTCCTGCGCTGGCTGGATCCGGAGGATGCGCATCGCCTGGCGATCCAGGGCCTGCGCTTCATGCCGCCGACCAAGCCGCGCGCCGATGATCCGAAGCTGGCGGTGCGGGCCTTCGGTCTGAATTTTCCCAATCCGATCGGCATGGCGGCGGGCTTCGACAAGAGCGCGGAAGTGCCGGATGCGCTGCTGCGGCTCGGCTTTGGTTTCGTCGAGATCGGTTCGGTGACGCCGCGCCCCCAGAGCGGCAATCCGCGGCCGCGGCTGTTTCGGCTGGAGCACGATGAAGCCGTCATCAACCGCATGGGCTTCAACAATGACGGCGCGGCCATCGCGCTGCGGCGGCTCGCCGCGCGCGCGGAGAACGGCGGCATCGTCGGCGTCAATGTCGGCGCGAACAAGGACTCGCCCGACCGCGTCGCCGATTACGTCAAGCTGATCGAGACCTTTGCGCCGGTCGCGAGCTATTTCACCGTCAATGTCTCCTCGCCGAACACGCCGGGCCTGCGCAATCTCCAGGAGGGCGCGCTGCTCGACGATCTCCTCGCACACGTGATCGACGCGCGCGAGCGGGTGCGCGAGAAGGCCGGCGACACCCCGGTGCTGCTGAAGATTGCACCGGATTTGAGCCTTGCCCAGCTCGACGACGTCGTGCAGGTCGCCCGCGCGCGCAAGGTCGACGGCATGATCGTGTCGAACACGACGATTGCGCGGCCGAGCACGCTGCGCGAGCAGATGCGCGCGAAGGAGCAGGGCGGTCTCTCCGGCCGGCCGCTGTTCCGCCTGTCGACGCGCATGGTCGCGGAGACCTATGTGCGGGTCGAGGGCGCATTCCCGCTGATCGGCGTCGGCGGGGTGGATTCCGGCGGCGCGGCGCTGACCAAGATCCGCGCCGGCGCGAGCCTGATCCAGCTCTATTCGTCGCTGGTCTACAAGGGCCTCGGCCTCGTCGATGAGATCAAGCGCGATCTTTCTTCCACGCTGCTGCGAACGGGACGCGACTCGCTGTCCGAGATCGTCGGCGCCGACGCCGCGACGCTCACGGCCGAGGACTGGCCGGGGATGTGAGGTGCTCTTCACCTCGCCCCGCTTGCGGGGAGAGGTCGGATTGCATCGAAGATGCAATCCGGGTGAGGGGGACTCTCCACGAGAGCGACTCTCACCGTCCCTGCGGAAGCTCCCCCTCATCCCGACCTTCTCCCCGCAAGCGGGGAGAAGGAGAAGAAAACGTCGCCCTGAACAGCGCCGGATAGCGCATTCCTTGCAAGCCGCCGCGCGCGACGTAGAAGCCGAGCAGCGCGATCCATAGCCCGGCATTGCCGAACGATTGCAGCGCCCACCAGATCCCCAGGAAGATCGCGAGCGAGACCAGCATCAGATTGCGCATCTCGCGCGCCCAGGTCGCGCCGACATAGATGCCGTCGAAGCCGAAGGCGAACACGCCGGGCAGCGGCGCCAAGATGATGAAGACGAGGAAATCCCGCGCGCTGCGGCGGACCTCATCGCTCGCCGTCATCAGGTTGATCAGCGCGGGGCCGAACAGCGCGAACAGCACCGCGACGACGACCGAGAAGCCGACGCCCCAGAGCAGCACCAGCCGCGTCGAATCGGCAAAGCCGCGTGCGTCGCGCGCGCCAAAGGTGCGGCCGCAGAGCTGCTGCGCGGCGTTGGCGAGGCCATCGAGGAAGAAGGCACTGACCAGCAGGAAGTTGTTCAGCACCGCATTGGCCGCAAGCGTGATGTCGCCGGCCCGCGCGCCCTTGGCGGTGAAGAACAGGAACACGGTGATCAGCGCGGCGGTGCGCACCATGATGTCGGAGTTCACCGAGAGCATCCGGATCAGCTTGGCGCGGTCGAACAGCCTCGCGAGCGGAATGGCAAGGCCGCCTTGGGCGAGGCGCCGCGCCACCATCACGCTGAGCAGGAAGCCTGCGGCCTCCGCGATGACGGCCGCGATTGCCGCACCAACAATGCCGGTGTCATAGACCAGCACCAGCAGCACGGTGGCCGTCACGTTGATGAGGTTGATCACGATCTGCTGGAGCAGCGCCAGATTGGGGCGGGCCAGTCCCACCAGCCAGCCGAGCACGACATAGTTCGCGAAGGCCAGCGGCGAGGACCAGATGCGGATCGCGAAATAGGACTTTGCGGCGTGGGTGACGCCCTCGCTGCCGCCCATCAGGCTGAACAGTCCGGCGCCGAGCGGCACCTGGAGCGCGATCAGCGCGACGCCAATCAGGCCGGCCACGATGAAGCCGCGCATGAGGATCGCGCTCATTTCCTGCGTCTCGCCCGCGCCGAGCGATTGCGCGGTGAAGGCGAGCGTGCTCATGCGCAGGAAGCCGAACAGCCAGAACAGGCAGTCGAAGATCACCGACGCCATGGCGACGCCGCCGAGCAGCGCGGCGTCATTCAGCCGCCCGATCGCGGTGGTCGAGATCACGCCGATCAGCGGCGTGGTGAGGTTCGCGACCATCGCGGGGCCCGCGATGGCGAATACCTGACTTGTGGTGACCCTGGGATGGACGGGCGCGTGCATGATCAGGTGCCTGTACCTGACCTCCGCATCGAATACACCACCGCGGCCGACATGGCGTGATTGTGCCGGTCGCGCATCAAAGGCTTACCGGCCGCGCGGCGCGCCGAACAGGCGCGACAGGAACCACACGGGGATCACGATGACGGCGCCAAGCAGGAAGTAGCGCCACAGCCAGTTGACCGCGTCGAAGCCGAGGTCCCACAGCCGCTGGAACAACAGGCGGATGCTGTGGATGATATTCCAGGGATCGAAGCCGATCGCGGCCAGCACGACGCCGACCAGGATTGAGAGCAGGATCAGGCGGAATGCGACCGCCAGCGGCGAGCCACCGAGAAAGCGGTACAGGCCGTCATGGCTTGCCGGCAAATCTCTGACGTCGTTGGCCATCGCAAAAAAACTCCTCAGCGGATTAGATCCCCATTATAGGGCACGGCGAGGCAGATGGGGAACCCGCGTCCCCCCGTCAATTGGCTTACCGCATTTTAATTCGGGCGCACGCCAGAGCTTCGATTTGGGTGCGCCGCTGGCGCCGGGCTCTCGAACCTCTCCCGCTTGCGGGAGAGGTCGCGCCGAAGGCGCGGGTGAGAGCTCTCTCCTCTTGGGGAATCCCATTGCGGAGACACCCTCACCCCAACCCTCTCCCGCAAGCGGGCGAGGGGGCGCATCGCCGTCGTGGCGGCGATCGAGCCCGATCTTCTTCAAGCTTCAATCTCGACCGCTTCCGCCTTCAGCATCCTTTCCAGCGTCTCCAGCCGGTCGGCCTCGCGCGGCGGCTTGTCCCAGCGCAGGCGGCTGATGCGGGGAAAGCGCATGGCGACGCCGGATTTGTGCCGCGGCGAGCGCTGCAACCCCTCGAAGGCGACCTCCAGCACCAGCCCCTTGTCGGGCTCGTGCACGACATGGCGCACGGGGCCGAACTTTTCCGTGGTGTTGCGGCGGACGAAGCGGTCGATCTCGAGCAGCTCCTCGTCGGTGAAGCCGAAATAAGCCTTGCCGACCGGCACCAGCTCGTCACCGTCATTGCCTTGGGTCCAGACGCCAAACGTATAGTCGGAATAATAGGACGAGCGCTTGCCATGGCCGCGCTGCGCGTACATCAAGACGGCGTCGATGATGTGCGGGTCGCGCTTCCACTTCCACCACTGTCCCTTCGGCCGTCCCGGCAGGTAAGGCGCATCGCGCCGCTTCAGCATCACGCCTTCGACGGCTTCGGCATCCTCGCCAGCGCCGGCGCTTGCGGGATCGGCGCGCGCGGCGGTGAGCGCGTCCCAGCTCTCGAATGGCACGGTCGGCGACAAGTCGATGCGGACATCGCCGAGCTTCTTGATGAAGGTTTCGAGCCGCTCGCGCCGCTCGGCGAAGGGCAGCTCGCGCAGATCGTTCTCGTCGTCGCCGAGCAAGTCATAGGCGCGCAGGTGGATCGGAAAATCCTTGATCAGTTTTGGCGAGACGACCTTGCGGTTGAGGCGTTGTTGCAGGACGTTGAAGCTCTGCACCCGGCCGTCGCGCACGACCAACAGCTCGCCGTCGACCGCGCCGGGCAGATGCAGTGACGGCACGAGATCCGGAAAGCTCCCCGTGATGTCCTCGCCGGTGCGCGAATAGAGCCGCACGGTGATGTGTCCGCGATCGTCGCGGCCTGCGACGGCCTGCACGCGGATGCCATCCCATTTCCACTCGGCGATGTAGTCCGCGGGATCGAGGCTTTGGAAATCCGAGTCCTCGATCGCATGCGCCAGCATCACCGGGCGGAACGGCGCGGGATCGCGATTGACGGGTTTTTCCGCGCGGCCCTCGAGCCAGGCGAACAGGTCGAGATAGGGCGGGGCGAGGCCGGGCCAGATCAGCTCGATCTCATGCGGGTCCTTGTCGCCGAGCGTGGCGGCCGCGGTTTTTGCCAGCCGCGCCGAGATGCCGATGCGAAGCGCGCCGGTGACGAGCTTTAGCAGCGCCCAGCGGCCGGTCTCGTCGAGCTCGTCGAGCCATCGCGCGAGCTGGCCCGGCAGCTCGGTCTTGCCGAGCGTGCGCAGCGTGGTGACGACGTCGGTGAGGGTTGGGGGCGGTGGCTTGTTGTGGCTTTGGCTACCGTCTTTGATGGCGCTCTTCGGCCACATCAACGCCACCGTCTCCGAGAGGTCGCCGACGTAGTCATAGGACAGCCCGAACAACACCGGATCGGTGCGCGCTGCAATCAGGTCGCGGATCAATCCCGGCTTCGCGTGCTTGAAGCTGAGCGCGCCCGTCAGCGCGGCGAGCGCGTAGCCACGGTCGGGATCGCCGACCTCGCGGAAATAGCCGGTGATCAGCCGCAGCTTGTTGTTGCGGCCGGGTTCGTAGGTGAGGCGGTCCAGCAATTCGGCGAAGCGGTTCATGCTTCGGCCTCGCCTGCAATTGGCGTCTCGCTCTCCTCTTCGTCACCATAGCCAACGAGATCGAGCGGCTGCGCCTGCAATCCCTTGGTCTTGCACCAATGCACCAGCGCGTCTTCCTGGCCATGGGTGACCCAGATCTCGCCCGCGCCGGTCGCAGCAATGGTCGCCGTGAGGCCGTCCCAATCGGCATGATCTGAAATCACCAGCGGCAATTCCACGCCGCCCTGCCGCGCCCGCGCGCGCACCCGCATCCAGCCCGAAGCAAATGCGGTGACCGGATCGGGAAACCGCCGCGTCCAGATATCGGAGGTGGCGGAGGGCGGGGCCAGCGTAATGGTGCCGGCGAGATCGGCCTTTTTCGTGCCCTTCACCGGGCGCAGCTCGCCGAGCGCGATGCCGCGGCTCTGATAATAGTGCGTGATCGTCTCCATCGCGCCATGCAGGTAGATCGGCGCGTCGTAGCCCGCCCCGCGGAGCAGCGCGATCACGCGCTGCGCCTTGCCGAGCGAATAGGCGCCGACGAGATGCGCGCGCTCCGGAAATAGCGCGACGGAGGCGAGCAGCTTCTTCACTTCGTCCGCCGCATCGCCATGGCGAAACACCGGCAGGCCGAACGTCGCCTCGGTGATGAAGACATCGCAGGGCACGAGTTCGAACGGCGTGCAGGTCGGATCCGGCGCATCCTTGTAGTCGCCGGAGGCGACGATGCAGGTGTCCTTACAGGTCACAGCAATCTGTGCCGAGCCCAGCACATGGCCTGCAGGGTGAAACTTCACGGTCACGCCGCCGAGCCGGATCTCCTCGCCATAGCGGATCGCCTGCGTCGTGCCGGCAAAATTCTCGCCATAGCGCAGCCGCATCATGTCCAGCGTCTCCTGCGTCGCCAGCACGGCGCCATGGCCGGCGCGCGCATGGTCGGAATGGCCGTGGGTGATCACGGCGCGCTCGACCGGGCGAATAGGATCAATGTGGAAGCCGCCTGGCTTGCAGCACAGGCCGGCAGCAGTTGGCAACAGGATGTCTTGCGGGCGCATGGTGGTCATATAGGGCGCCGCTGCCCCAATGTTCACCCGTCATGCGCGGGCTTGACCCGCGCATCCATCTCCCTAAACAGTTCCCTTTTTGATGGATTGCCGGGTCAAGCCCGGCAATGACGAACACTGGTTCCGCCATGCCCCTGCGTCTGTTCCTGTCCTCCGGCGATCTGATGGCCGACCGCCGTTTCGAGTTCGCGCGCGACCTTCAGCTCAAGGGCGATTTGCCGGCCGCCGCCGATCTGCTGGAGCAGGCGATCGAGCTGGCGCCGAATTTCACCTCGGCCTGGTTCACGCTCGGTGAAATCCGCGAGCAGCTGGGTCAACGCGACAAGGCGATCGCGGCGTTTCGAGAAGCACGCCGATCCGACGCGAGCGATCAGCATGGCGCGGGCCTGCATCTGATGCGGCTCGGTGATGAGCAATTGTCGGAGATGCCGAAGGCCTATGTGCAGGCGCTGTTCGATCAATATGCGCCGCGCTTCGAGCATGCGCTGATCAATGATCTCGGCTACCGCGCCCCAGCGTTGATCTTCAAGGCCGTGCTGGCGGCGCGCGTCGCCGCGAAGAAGCCGGCGTTCTTCCAGCGCGCGATCGATCTCGGCTGTGGCACGGGGCTCGCGGCCAGCGCCTTCGCCAAGCAGGTCGACCAGTTCATCGGCATCGACCTGTCGCCCGGAATGATCAAGGAGGCGCGTGCCACCGGCCTCTACGCCGAGCTCGAGGTGGTCGACATGATCGAGGGCCTGCGCGTCAAACCGGACGCGAGCGCCAATCTGATCGTGGCTGCGGATGCGTTCGTATATCTGTCCGATCTTGCGCCGGTGCTGATGGAAGCAAGGCGCGTGCTCGCAGCCGGCGGCACGCTCGCCTTCACGCTCGAGACGCATGACGGCAGCGGCGTCGTCCTGGGCGAGGGCCTGCGCTATGCCCATGCTGCGGAATATGCGCGCAGCGTCATCGCGAAGGCCGGCCTCAAGCTCCTGACGCTGGAGCCGGCCTCGCCGCGCAACGAGAACAACGAGCCGGTGCGCGGCCTCGTCATCGTCGCCGAGAAAACTTGAGTCTAGGCGCTAGGATCGCCCCGAATTGAGCGGCATTGCGCCGCAACGCGCCGCCTTCCCACTTGCGATGCGCGCCCTGATGTCAGCACAATGCGCGGCATTAGGGAGACAACGCCAATGACAAAAAATCCATCGCGGCGCGATTTCAGCGCCGGCGCATTTGCCACGATCGCAGCTTCCACCTTGCCTGCGCCCTACGTCTGGGCGGCAGAGAAGAAATATGATGCGGGCGCGAGCGACACCGAGATCAAGATCGGTCAGACCGTGCCGCATTCCGGCCCCGGCTCGCTCTATGGCGTTTTGGGGCGCGTTGGCGAAGCCTATTTCCAGATGCTGAACGAGAAGGGCGGCATCAACGGGCGCAAGGTGAAATTCCTCACCATGGACGATGCCTACAGCGCGCCGAAATGCGTCGAGGCGACGCGCAGGCTGGTGGAGCAGGAGGAGGTGCTCGCGCTCTACGGCTCGCTTGGCACCGCGCCGCAGACCGCCGTGCACAAATACCTCAACTCCAAGGGCGTGCCGCAGCTCCTGCTCAATACCGGCGCGTCGAAGTGGAACAACCCGAAGGAGTTCAAATGGACGATGGCGGGCCTGCCTCTCTATCCGACCGAAGCGCGCATCCTCGCCAAGCACGTCGTCAGCGTGAAGCCGAACGCGAAGATCGGCATCCTCTACCAGAACGATGATTTCGGCCGCGACTTCCTCGGGCCCTTCAAGAAGGTCCTGGCCGATGCCGGCGGCGCCGCGCAGGTGATCCTGGAGCAGACCTACGACCTGACCGATCCGACGATCGACTCCCAGCTCGTCAATCTCTCCAAGTCCGGCGCCGACGTCTTCTACAACATCTCCACCGGCAAGGCGTCGTCGCAGTCGATCCGCAAGGCCGCCGAGCTCGGCTGGAAGCCGCTGCAATTGCTCTCCGCAGGCTCGACCGGCAAATCCATTCTCAACGCCGCCGGCTTCGAGAACGCATCCGGCATCGTCGCGATCCGCTACTCCAAGGACGCCGGCCCCGGCCCCTGGGAGAACGACAAGGACGTGATGGCGTTCGACACGCTGCGCAAGAATTATCTGCCGAACGTCGATCCGGACAACACCATCGCCTATGCCGGTTACGGCCAGGCCGTGACCATGGGCGAGATCCTGCGCCGTTGTGGCGACGAGCTTACGCGCGAAAACGTGCTCAAGCAGGCCGCGAACCTCAACGGCTTCCACTCGCCGTTCTTCCTCGACGGCGTCGACTACAGCTACACGCCCGGCGACTACACGCCGATGAAGACGCTCTTCATCTCGACCTTCAACGGCAAGGACTGGCAGGTCTCCGACAAGCCCGTGACGGAGTAGCGGGGCGCTGCCTCTCCCTCTCCCCGCTCTTACGGGTGAGGGGCTCTCTCCGCGTTCACGGTGGCAATTGGATTCGCGGAGGCTCCCCCTCACCCGGATCGCATCTAGCGATGCGACACAGCCGAAGCTTCGCTTCGGCGTTCTTCAGAACGGCCGCCGAAGGCGGCCTATGCCTCTCCCCGCAAGCGGGGCGAGGCAGAGCCCTCTCGACGAACGCGTCTCCACGGCTTACCTCTATCGCCGTGCCGCCCCGTATCCTCAACCTATCGGCCGAGCCGGCCGCGCTGTTGCCCGACCGCTTCCAAGAGTGGTTCGCGGCCCGCGGCTGGTCGCCGCGCGCGCATCAATTGGCGCTGCTGGAGAAGGCGCGCGAGGACGCTAGCGCGCTGTTGATCGCGCCAACCGGCGCCGGCAAGACGCTGGCGGGATTTCTGCCGACGCTGGTGGAGTTGAGTGGCGGGAGGTGGCGGGAGCAGGCATCCGGCGCGACGCGTCCCAGCCTGATCTCCATCGGCCGCGCCGTTCAGCGCAGCGGCGGCCTGCATACCCTCTACATCTCCCCGTTGAAGGCGCTCGCCGTCGACATCGCGCGAAACCTGGAGCGGCCGATTGCGGAGATGGGGCTCCCGATCAAGGTTGAGACCCGCACCGGCGATACGCCGGTGTCGCGGCGGCAGCGCCAGCGCCGCTATCCGCCGGACATCCTGCTGACGACGCCGGAGCAGCTCGCATTGCTGCTCTCCTCCGACGATGCGCCGTTCCTGTTCTCTTCGCTGAAGCGCGTGGTGCTCGACGAGCTGCATGCGCTCGTCACATCCAAGCGCGGCGATCTGCTCTCGCTGGGGCTCGCGCGGCTGTGGCGACTCGCGCCCGCGATGCGCATGATCGGCCTGTCGGCGACGGTGGCCGAGCCCGACTCGCTGGCGCGATTCCTCATGCCACAACCGGGCGGCAAGGCAGCGGCCGCTGATATCGTGATGGCTGGCGGCGCGGCGGCGCCGATCGTCGAGATGCTCGACACGAGCGAGCGCCTGCCCTGGGCCGGCCACACCGCGCGCCATGCGCTCGCTGAGGTCTACGAGCTGATCAAGGCGAACAAGACGACGCTCGTCTTCGTCAACACCCGCAGCCAGGCCGAGATGCTGTTCCAGGATCTCTGGCGCATGAACGACGATGGCCTTGCGATCGCGCTGCATCACGGCTCGCTCGACGTCGCGCAGCGGCGCAAGGTCGAGGACGCGATGTCCGCGGGAAAATTGCGCGGCGTGGTCTGCACTTCGTCGTTGGATCTCGGCGTCGACTGGGGCGACGTCGATCTCGTCATCAATATCGGCGCACCAAAGGGCGCCTCGCGCCTGATGCAGCGCATCGGCCGCGCCAACCACCGCCTCGATGAAGCCTCGCGCGCCGTGCTGGTGCCGGCCAACCGTTTCGAGGTGCTGGAGTGCCGCGCCGCCATCGATGCGATCGCGGAGAATGCGCAGGATACCCCGCCCTTGCGCATCGGCGCGCTCGACGTGCTCGCCCAGCATGTGCTGGGCTGCGCCTGCGGCGAGCCGTTCCTCAGCCACGAGCTCTATGACGAGGTGCGCACGGCCGCGCCTTACGCCGATCTGTTGCGGCAGGATTTCGACGACGTCGTCGATTTCGTCGCCACCGGCGGCTACGCGCTGAAAACCTATGAGCGCTTTGCCCGCATCAAGCAGGACAAGCAGGGGCGCTGGCGCGTCGCCAATCCAAAGGTGCGGCAGAGCTATCGCCTCAACGTCGGCACCATCGTCGAGGAGCCGATGCTCAAGGTGAGGCTGGTGCGCTCGCGCTCCACCGGCACCGGATCTACGGGTGCGATTGCGCGCGGCGGACGCGTGCTCGGCGAGATCGAGGAATATTTCATCGAAGGCCTGAGCCCCGGCGACACCTTCGTGTTCGGCGGCGAGGTGGTGCGCTACGAGGCGCTGGCCGAGGACCAGGTCTATGTCTCCCGCGCGCATGATGCGGATCCCAAGGTGCCGTCCTATATGGGCGGCAAATTTCCGCTGTCGACCTATCTGGCCGAGCGCGTGCGCCGGCTGCTGGACGACAAGCGCGCATGGGGTGCGCTGCCCGAGCAGGTGCGCGACTGGCTGTCGCTGCAAAAGGATTTTTCGCGCGTGCCGGCGGTGCGCGAGCTCCTGGTCGAGACGTTTCCGCGCGGCAACAAGCACTACCTGATCTGCTATCCCTTCGAGGGGCGACTCGCCCACCAGACGCTCGGCATGCTGCTGACGCGCCGGCTGGAGCGTGCCCGCGCCCGGCCGCTCGGCTTCGTCGCCAATGAATATGCGGTCGCGATCTGGGGGCTGGGTGATGCCTCCTTCATGATCCGCAACGGCCAGCTTGATCTCAACGCGTTGTTCGACTCTGACATGCTCGGCGACGACCTCGAGGCCTGGCTCGCCGAGTCCGCGCTGATGAAGCGCATGTTCCGCAATTGTGCGCTGATCTCCGGCCTGATCGAGCGCCGGTTCACCGACGAGGACAAGAGCCGGCGGCAGGTGCTGTTCTCGACCGATCTCGTCTACGACGTCCTGCGCAAGCACCAGGCCGACCACATGCTGCTGCGCGCCGCGCGCGCCGATGCCGCGACCGGCCTGCTCGACCTGCGCCGGCTAGGGGATATGCTCGCGCGCATCCACGGTCACATCACGCACCGGGAACTCGACCACGTCTCCCCGCTCGCCGTCCCCGTGATGCTGGAAATCGGCCGCGAGTCAGTTTATGGCGAAGCTGCAGACGAGCTTTTGGCGGAGGCCGCCGACGAGCTCGTCAAAGAGGCGATGGGATAAGCGGCAGGACGAAGGTGACGGCAAGCGCGCAGGTTTCGGGGGATGATGAGGACATGCGCGTTTCGAAGGTCACCATCGCAGATGTGACGTTCGCTGCCGATCTCTCCGGCGCGCTGTTCTGGGACGAGCAGCGGCTGCTCGTCGTCTCCGACCTGCACCTGGAAAAAGGCTCGAGCTTCGCCACGCGCGGCGTGCTGCTGCCGCCTTACGACACCGTTGCGACGCTCAGCCGGCTCGCGGCGGTAATTGCGCGGCACGATCCGCGAACCGTCATCGCGCTTGGCGACAGCTTTCATGATCGCAGCGCCCATGAGCGACTGTCGAATGAGGATCGCGAGGTCATGATCTCGCTCCAGACCGGACGCGACTGGATCTGGATCTCGGGCAATCATGATCCGCTTCTGCCGCGCGATCTCGGCGGCAGCGTCGCCGACGAAGTCGCGATCGGCCCGATCATTTTCCGTCACGAACCGACCGGCGCGCATGGCGAGATCGCCGGCCATCTCCATCCCAAGGCGCGCGTCGCCGCACGCGGCCGCTCGATGGAGCGGCGCTGCTTCGCCTCCGATGGGATGCGCGCCGTGATGCCCGCCTTCGGCGCCTATGCCGGCGGCCTCAGCATCCGCGACGCCGCCTTCGCAAAGGTTTTTGGCGCGCGGCACTTCACGGCACACCTCCTCGGCGACCGCCGCGTCCACGCCATCGCTGCGTCGCGGTGCTATTAAGCCGCCTTCGCCTGCACCGTATCGCAGAACTCCGCCAAACGATCCGCAAGTCGCAATGTCGCGGGGCTCGCACCCGGTGACGCCATCAGCGCGACTTCGGTCCTGTTGATCGGCGCAAAGCCGTCCTTGGCGGTCAGCACGCGGTGATCGGACTGGATCGCCATCTCCGACAAGATGCTGAGGCCCATGCCGGCGGCGACGGCGGCCTGGATGCCGGCGAGGCTCGATGACGTATAGGCCATGTGCCAGGGCCGGCCGGCGCTTTCCAGCGCGTGGATGGCGCCGGTGCGGTAGAGGCAGCCGAGCGGAAATCCAATCAGCGGCACGGACGACACCTCGGCTTGAATCGGATGGCTCTTGCTGGTGACCCAGTGCACCCGTTCCGGCCACACCGCGATCGCGCCCTTCTCGCCGGCCTCGCGCTTGTACAGCGCCAGATCGAGCTCGCCGCGCTCGAGGTCGCGCGACAGGTTCATGCTCTGGTCGGCGCGCACATCGAGCCGCAGGGTGGGATGCGAGCGCGAGAACGTGCCGAGCAGTTTCGCCAGCCGATAGGCGGCAAAATCCTCGGGGATGCCGAGCCGGATCGCGCCTTCGCTGCCGGGCTGGCTGAGCACGTCGCGCGCCTCCTCGGCGAGTGACAGCAAGCGTCGCGCGTAGGACAATAGCCGTTCGCCGGCCTCCGTCGGTCGCACGTCCTTGCCGTCACGGTGCAGCAGCACCTGGCCGACGTCCTCTTCCAGCCGCTTGATTTGCTGGCTCACCGTCGACTGCGTGCGATGGACGCGCTCGCTCGCGCGGGTGAAACCGCCGGCATCGACCACAGAGACGAAGCTGCGCAACAGCTCCAGATCGAGCATCGCCCGCCTCCATTCATAAATCCACTGACAAGAAGTTAATCATTTAATTTCCAAATGGCAAGCGACCTCCCTAGATCGAGAGGCAAGGAGAAGTCCCATGTCCCTCGCTCCCTCGATCGCCGTCCCCCGCAGCCGCTTCAACCCGTTGCCGCTTTACATCGGCCTGTTCTGCCTGCTCTGGAGCTTTGCCTTCGTCGCCGGCAAGATCGGCGTCACCGACTGCCCGCCGCTGATCCTGCTCGCGGCGCGCTTCTCGCTCGCCGGCATCCTGATCCTCGGCATCTCGGCGCTGCGCCGCGATGCCTGGGAGATGACTTGGCGCGACGCCGCGATGTTTGCCGTGCTCGGCATCGCCAACAACGCGCTGTATCTCGGCCTCGGCTATACCGGCCTGCAATCGGTCTCGGCCGGCCTCGGCGGATTGATCGTCTCTGCCAACCCGGTGTTCACGGCAGCGCTCGCCGCGCTGCTGCTCGGCGAGGGCATGACCTGGCGCAAGGCGGCGGGCCTCTTGCTCGGTGTCCTCGGGGTCACCTTCATCGTCTGGCATCGCCTCGCGGTCGGCACCGACAGCCTGCACGGAATCATGTTCACGCTGGCCTCGCTCGCCTCGATCGTCGCCGGCACCATTTTGTTCAAGCTGTTCGCGCCGAAGGGTAGCTTGTGGATCGGCAACGGCATCCAGAACATGGCGGCGGGCATCGTGCTCACGCCGATTGCGTTGACCTTCGCGGACGTCCACGCCATCCAGTACACGCCCGGCCTCATCGGTGCCTTCGCCTTCCTGGTGCTCGGCGGCTCGATCCTCGCTTATCTGCTCTGGTTCCATCTCCTGAAAGTGTGTGGCGCGACCGCGGCCAGTGCCTATCATTTCCTGATGCCGCCGCTCGGCATGCTGTTCGCGTTTCTGGTGTTGGGGGAGCATGTCGAGGCGCGCGATCTGCTCGGCATCGTTCCGGTGGCGATCGGCATCTATCTGGTGACGCGTCCCGCGCAATCCGCTGCGATCAAGCCCGTCTCGTAACAGGAGTCCGTCATGGCCATTTCCATCACCCTGATCGGCGGCCCGACTGCGCTGATCGAGATCGACGGTTTTCGGCTCCTCACCGATCCGACCTTCGATGCTCCGGGCGCCTATCAGCTGCCGCATGTGAAGCTGGAGAAGACGATCGGACCCGCGCTGAAGGCCGATGCGATCGGCCCGGTCGATGCGGTGCTGCTCAGCCACGACCAGCACTCGGACAATCTCGACAATTCCGGTCGCGAGCTTCTGTTCAAGGTGAAACGCGTGCTGACGACGGAGGCCGGCGCAAAACGGCTCGGCGGTCACGTCGAAGGCCTTGCGCCCTGGGACACGGCGCAGGTCAGAGATCGCGACGGCAACACGCTGACCGTCACCGCGACGCCGGCGCGCCACGGTCCGGCCGGCATCGAGCCGCTGTCGGGTGACGTCATCGGCTTCGTGGTGTCCTCCATCAACAAGGACAGCCGCTCGATCTATATCAGCGGCGACACCACCTGGTTCGACGGCGTTGCGGAAGTGGCGCGCCGTTTCGATTGCGGCGTGGTGCTGCCGTTTGCCGGCGCAGCGCAGACGCGCGGGCCGTTCCATCTGACCATGGATACCAACGACACGGTCGAGACCGCGCGCGCCTTTCCCGATGCGGTGATCGTGCCCGTGCATACCGAAGGCTGGGCGCATTTCCGCCAGAACGGCGAGGATCTGCGCAAGACCTTCGACGTCCTCGGCTTCGGCCCGCGCCTGCGCCTGCTCGAGCCCGGCGTGCCCACGGTGCTCGAGGCGCCGTAGTTGCCACCCCCGTCATTGCGAGGAGCGAAGGCGAACTGCTCCCCAACGTCGTCCTGGCGAACGCCAGGACGACTCGGAGATATTGTTGTCCGCCTGCGCCCACAACGAGCGCCCCTCAATCCTTCCTGAACACGATCGACGCGGACCAGCCGCACGTCAGCGCCAGGGCGGCGGTGACGAGGCCGTAGATGAATCCGTTCTGCCGCGCGCTGGTGGCGACGAACTGCTCGAAGCCGACCTTGACGATCTCGAACGCCGTCTCGGTCTTGGTCACGAGCGCACCGTTCGCGAACAGCTTGATCTCGACCTCATAGGTCCCGATCGGCACCTCGGCGGGCAGCGGAATGCCGGTACGGAACAGCGTCGGCGTCAGGAACGTGACCGCGGACGGATCCTCGCGGTAGAGCCCGCGCTGCGTGCGCAGCCGGATGAAGGCGCTGCGGAACGCATCGTCCGGCACGACGTCGGCATAATCGGTGCCGACGCGCTGGGTCAGCAGCACGTTGTTGAGCCCGATCTGCTGGCGCCGCGCGATCTCGGGCGAGGTGATCTGGTCGAAGGGGCGATTGGCGAACAGCGCGAGATAGCTCGGCACCTGCAGGAATTGCCGGTAGTCGGTGTTGATCCAGATGCCGAACTTTCGTTCCTTGCGCCGCGTCACCATGTCCGCACGCGGGCCCAGCACGGTGACGACGAGATCGTAGGCGTTGCGATTCGCCGGCGTCGCCGCATCCCTCTCCACCGAGCCGAACAGCACCAGCTCCTCGCCGGAATAGTTCGGCGTCACGGTGACGCGATGATTCGAGACCGACACGATCAGCCGCTCGGCCCAGGCAGTGCCGCCGAGCTGCAGCATCAGGAGAGCAGCGATGATTGCACGCGCGATCATCCCGTCACTCCGATCTCGCGGATGGTGAAGAGGTCTTCGGGGCGGATCACGAGCTCGACGGCGAAGCGCAGGCCGACGGCGAGGATCAGCAGGCCTAGGAGCAGCCGCAGCTGCTCGCCGCGGATCTTCTGTCCGGCGCGCGCGCCGAACTGCGCGCCGGTGACGCCACCGACCATCAGGATCAGCGCCAGCACCGCATCGACCAGATGATTGGTCATTGCATGCAGCATGGTCGCGAACAGCATGGTGACCAGCGTCAGGATCATCGACGTCCCGATCACCGTCGAGGTCGGCACCCGCAACAGATAGATCATGACGGGCACCAGGATGAAGCCGCCGCCGATGCCCATGACGGCGCCGATGAAGCCGATGATGATGCCGACCACGACGACGGGGATCACCGACAGATAGATCTTCGAGCGCTTGAAGCGCATCTTCAGCGGCAGGCCGTGGATCCAGTTGTGGGTGCGCCGCGGCGGCACGGCGCCGCGCCGCGTCCGCATCATCGCGCGCAGGCCTTCCGAGAACATCAGGCTGCCCACGGTCGTGAGCAGCACCACGTAGGAGAGCGCGATCATCAGGTCGAGCTGGCCGAGCGCGCGAAGCTGCGTGAAGGTCCATACCCCGAGCGCGGTGCCCGTCACGCCGCCACATAACAGCACGGTTGCGAGCGCCGGATCGATCGCGCGCCGCCGCCAATAGGAGATCGCGCCGGAAAAGGACGAGGCCGCGATGTGGCTCGCGACGGACGCGACCGCGACCGCGGGCGCAATGCCGATGAAGATCAGGAGCGGCGTCATCAGGAATCCGCCGCCGATCCCGAACATGCCCGAGACGAAACCGACCGCAGCGCCCATCGCGAGCACCAGGAACACATTGACCGGAAGATCAGCGATGGGGAGGTAAAGCTGCATCGTGCGGCGTTCCGGCGAGACGGATCGGATTGCGGAATGCTCGCGGGAAGGCGGAACGATTGCCGCGTCCCTCATTAGCCGAATTCGCCGGACGACGGACCAGGAATTTTCCGGCGTGCGGCGTTTTTCGCCCGTGATCCGAACAGGACCGCTCAGCGTGGTGAATCGTTCAGATTAACGAGAGTTCGATCCTCAGGGCTTGCCGACGGGATTGGTGATCAGGTTCATCGCCAGGGCCTGGTCGGGCGCGAGCCAGCGCACTTCCCTGGTCTGCGACATGGCCTCGACGATCGAGGACGAGACGCCCATGCGCGTCACGTAGCCGAGCACGGCGCCGGCCGTGCGCTGGGCGTCGGCGACGGGGTCGCTGACTGCGACCGTATTCACGAACCGATGGACCCCGAGCGCCGATCCCGCGACGCCATAGCGGATCTTGCCGCCGGCATAGACCAGCACGCAGGCGCTGGCGCAATAGGCCGGCCGCACGCGATCCGAGGCATCGGTGACACCAACGGCGGTCGAAAGCCCGCGTGCGCGGATCGCCTCGCCCATGATGACGGCCTGGTTGAGATTGCCACCCGGCGATGACAGCAGGACGAGATCGCCGGGGGCGAGATGCGCATCATCCAGCCGGTCACGCAGCCAGCTCGCGGCCGCCGGCCCGATCTCGCCGCTGATGGCGAGTGCGCGTCGGCCGCGCACGGCGCCGCCGAGATCGGCATTGGCGATGACGGCCGAGCTCAGGCTCGGCGAGACATACTGGTCCTTCCAGTAGGCCCAGGCCTCGGGCCGCGACAGGTCGCGGTAAGCACGAACGAGGACGCTTGAGGACAGGAGCAGGAAGATGACCACCGACCAGAACAGCCGCCTGTGCGTCCGCAGGGGCACCGGCCCCTCGACTGCCGGTCGAGGAGCCGCAGCGCGCGGAGGCGCGATCCGCGGACCGGTGGGAGAGCTGCGGAAGGAGCCTTTCTCCCGGCGATCAGTCTCGGACAAGGGAACCTCGTGCTGCTGGACACGCGCGCGGGCGATGCGCAGTTCTACACGGCTTCAGCAGAGAGGCATAGGACGACGCAACCGCAGGTCGCGACGTGATTTGTCCTAATGCGCGGCCAACGCCTGGCGCTTGATCGCGACAGGCTTGGGCGCGGGCTTGGTGCTGGCCTGCGCCGGGGCGCTGTCCCAGCCGCCGGCGGGCGCTGCGACATTGACGGCATCGTCGGGCTGCGGCTCGGCGCTGAACGTCTGGATCGCGAGCTTGGCAGCGGCGAGCGACTGCGGGTCGAGGCGCTTGGCAACGTCGTCGCGCTTGGTCGCCGCATCCGAGTCGCCCTGGGCAGCGGCGAGGCTGAACCATTTGTAGGATTCGGCAAGGTTCTGTTCGACGCCGATGCCGCGGGCATAGAGGATGCCGAGATTGTACTGGCTGTCGGCGACGCCGCGATCGGCCGCCTTGCGGAACCACTGCGACGCGCTCTTGTAATTGGGGCCGCGTCCGCCGCCGTCGGCATCGAGCACCGCGAGATTGTGCATGGCCTTGGCGTTGCCGCGCTCGGCGGCCTGCGTGTAGTAGCGGCGGGCGATGTCGGCGTCCTTCTTCACGCCGAGACCCTTCTCATAGAGCGTGCCGAGCCGGAAGGTCGCGGGCACCACGCCGGCCTGCGCCGCGCGGTCATACCATTTGACGGCTTCCTCGTAATTCGCTGCCACGCCTTTGCCTTCGGCGAAGCGCAGGCCGATCTCATAGGCCGCGGTCGCATCACCCTTCATCGCGGCGGCGCGCAGCACCGGACCGCCGATGCCGTCGGCCAGCCGCTCGCTCGGCGGCACCTGAACGGTGCCGAGCCGCGTGCGCGACGGCGTCGTCGGGATCGTGCCGGTGATGTCGTTATTGCCCGCGGCGGGCGGCAGCGCAGGTATCGCCGGCGGCGGCGGGATCTCGACGGACGCGGTGCTGCCGGAGTTGACGGGAGCGGCATTGTTCAGGGATTGCCGACCGAGCGGGGTCGGTGAGGTCATCGACGGCGTGACCTGCTCGGGCACGGCGGGCTTTGCGTTGTTCTCGGCAGGCGCAGGCGCTTGCGATGCGGGCGCGCTTGCGGGGCTCTCCATCGCCGGTGCCGGTGGGGCGCTGCCGCCGCCTTCGAGCAGGTTCATCGCCATCTTGAAGGTGCCGAGCACGATGACGACCACGCTCGCGCCGACCAGCAGCGAGCGGATCTTCGAGGTGATGGTCGAACCTTCCTTGCTCTTGTCCTTGGCGCCGCCGGCGGCGGCCTTGCCGCCACGGCCGGGCTTCTCGGGCTGCGCGGCGGCGGCCTGTGCGGCCCGGCGTG